>JAJPYB010000013.1 GCA_021205185.1 Ruminococcus sp.
GGGTAGGTTAAAATAAAAAAGATGAAATTAAATGAATTTTGTCGAATAAGTAATGCAGGCGCTTCTTCGACAGTAGGGAGAGAAGATTATGAAAAAAAACTGAAATTACAAAGAAATTGTTGGCTTTAGGTCTTTTGTGTATTGCAATGCTTACATCGGTAGGCTGCGGGGATAACAATACTAGTTCGTCTGAAACTGATTCTGAAAGTGCAGTTACTACTACGCTTGAAGGTGAAGACGAGACTACTCTTTATGAGGATAACAATGACAGCGAAGCGACAACAAATACAGATTTTGGAGATGCAAATGTTTTGGTATATCAAAACGAAAATATCAACATATATTATATGCGATGCGAGGAGGATAATTATAACAATCAATCTGTTGTTTTCTATGTTGAAAATAATTACGAAACAAGCGTTGCTATCTTTGCTTCATCACTTGCTTTTGATAAACAAAATATTGATATTGGATGGAACGAGACAGTTGCAGCGTGCTCAGCAGGCGAATTAAGCTTGCCTGTTAAAACCGATGACTCGCTTCCAACATTGACACCATCTATCCTTACTATGGAAGGTCGATTACTAGACAGCAATTGGGATGAAATAATCGACTTCAACATTGTTGATTTGCCAATAGGAACTTCAACCGACATAGAACTTGGCACCAATAAACTTGAATCTGATGTACTCTTATTTAGAAGCGATAATATTAGTATTTATTATCGTTCTTGCGAAAAGGATGATAATAACGATGAAAATGTTGTGTTTTATGTTATTAACAACTATGATACCGGGATTTCTATGATGGCAACATCCTTAGCGTTAGATGGTGTAAATGTAGATGTGGGATGGAACGAGACAATCGCTGCACATTCAGAGGGAGAATTGAGATTACCTGTAGATGACGGAAATGAACTTCCGACATATACACCGTTGCGCATTACTATTGATGCACGGCTTCTCGACAGTAGTTGGGAATCAGTAAAAGAATTTAGCATCATCAATCAATCGTTACAAGAAACAACTCTTGATGATATAGAAGAAGATAGCACCACTCAGCAAGAAACAGAATATTTTATTGCACAGGGTAATACAACGTTATATAATTTTTTGGATGCAGTCTCTTCAAATGGTTATCATTTATATAATCCGCAAAGAGATGATGTATATGTAAATGCTGTTGCTAAAGGAACCGGAGGTTCTTTTAATATTTGCTATATGGTTGAGGAACAACACGTATATATGGTTGAAGTGTTTGCTGATGATTTGATGTCTGATGGTTTTAAAGACTGCGTGCGAGCAATGGCTTTAACATTGAATCCCAATATTTCTGATGATGGTTTGGAAGAAGCCATAAATTACGTCCTGGATTCTACAGATGAATCTTATGTCATTGAAGATACATTATTTAGGTTTGATAGCGCAGACAACAAACTTGTAATCACATACTAATTAATGGAAAATTATACTATAAGCAAGCGAGGGGAGATGCGTTTAATAGCATCTCCCCCTTTTAGTTATATAATAATCCTCTGAAATAAACATTCCTGTGTAATTCAAATAATGAGTTTTACACTTTTCGCACTCAGCCCTCATCACCTTCCTCCCCAAAATTCCTGTAAAATTCTTTAAAGTTGTAGTCCTTTTCCGGTCGGCAAAGCACAGCAAACTGAATAGAATCAAATAGCTGACTGCTATCTTTTCCGTTGAAGCTAAAGTAACGAATGGCACGAGCAAATAAATCCGATACGAGGGTCGCGTCGTTTCCGTATATGCCGCACCCAAAAGCGCCCAGGATCAGATGACGATATCCACAAGAAGCCGCAACCAGAAGTATGCCGTTAATGCGATTAAGAAGCATAGCTTCATATTCCTGCTGTGACATACCCTCAAGTCCCAGCCGAACCATCGGAGCGGCACAGCTGATAACAGAAACAGGGAAGGGAGCGTCAAGCGGGTCGGAAACGCTCTTTATAACCTCGACGTTCGGGGAAAATATAATGCTGTCAGATCCCATTCGTGTTTTTAACGTTTCGTTGTATTGGTAATACTTTTTCGCAGCTTCGCTTTCTAAAGACAATAAGAGTGAAGTCCTTCGGCAAAGATCCTCCTCCTGCGCGCTTGCGCCTTGTCTTGTGTGACCGCCTGGGTGAGTAGCGCTCGCTAAATTAAGCAGAAGAATTTCAGGATTCGCTTCTCCGCTTTCTTTCAAGGCTTTGTATTTATTCTGAGCAAGAGCCAAAGAGTCAGCGTTTTCACAGCTAAAAGAGCATTGAGAAGCTGCTGCTTTATTTTCACCAATGCAATTATTTGCTTTTAACGCTTCAATATCATAAGGCAAAAACACTTCTGTATTTTGCATTTGCTCTTTTGTATAGTGAAGCTTAATGGTTTTGTCGCCTTTTTTGTAGCAACCCTTATCAAGAATACTCAGCGTATCATTAAGCTCGTCAATGTTCTGCTTTTTCCTCATTTCCTTTTGCCGCTCCCTTTGCTGAATTTCTTCCTCGGAAAGTCCTGCGTATTCGGCGCTGCGCATTTGAGCCGCTAACTGCTTTAACCTTTCCTCTTCGGGAAGATTTTCCTGCTTAGCCATTTTCTTCACGCCTTTCCTTCAGCTTTTTAAATACGTCGTCGCAATCCTCCCGAATGTTAAGCGCAGCCACGCTGTCAAAGCCTGTGCGACCGGGATTTATCTGTATAATTACAGCTCCTCTGTTTCGATAGCCCCAATATACGTCGCCGTAGTTCCCACGAGTTCCAATGGCAAGAATCAAATCTGCTTGTGAAATCCATTTTCTTGCTTTGCGGACATCTTCCTCCCATAATCCGATATGACTGTACAGCGGCCAGGGGAGTATTTCGCCTCCGCAGGATTTACAGTGTGGAAGCTCATCCTGCTTCCAGATTTCATAGCCGTCGTAATGCTGTCCGCAGTCGGCACAGCAGTTAACCTGAAGGCTTCCCTGAATTTCAGCAACATTTTTTGAACCGGCTATTGTGTGCATACAGTCCACATTTGTGGTGATAATTCCGAGAAGCTTTCCTTCGTCCTCCAATTCCTTTAAAGCGTAATGACTGAAGCTCGGCTGATATGAAAACATATTATCAAGATATGTCGGCAGGAAGGAGCTGTAACTGTCGCCGCTTCTTCTCATTCTGCCAGCGCCTCGGTTGGAAAACAGCATTTGCCCATACGTTATACCTCCGCCTCCGACAGAAATTCCTGCGCCTGTAGTTGCAACGATATTACGACTGTTGTTAATATAAGCGGCTAGCTGCCCAATCTGATCATTGCTTTGACTGCTCTTAAAAAAACTCATATGCTCACGTCCTTATCCATTCATAACCTTATCGAATACCTCGGCGGCGTCGGCACGAATATTTAAATTTGCAATTTTATCAAATTCTGTTGCAGAAGGATTTATCTGAACCAAAATAGTAGTATCTCTCATACGGCTAAGGTATTCATCGCTGCGAAAGCCGGTAGTTCCGATTATAATAACTAAATCCGATTTTGAAATCATATCAGTAGCTTTTTGCATATTTTCGTGTGAAGTGACAGCGCTGGCTCTGCTGTTTCGTAAAAAGCAGGTCGGCATTAAAGGCGCGCCGCATTTCTCACAGCAGGGCATATGCCCCTGATTCCACACCGTATAATCATAGCAGCGGCTTTCGCATTTAATACAGATGTTATCTCTGAAGCTGCCTTGAAATTCAACAACATTTTTTGATCCCGCAATAGTATGCAGGCAGTCAAGGTTTTGCGTAACAATTCCGTAGATTTTTCCTTGCCTTTCAAGCTCTGCAAGCTGCTTGTGAACGACGCTTGGTCCCTTTACAAAAGTTGCGTCAAGGAATGCGTCCTTCATCGTAGCATAAAACTTCTCAGGGCTTTTGCGAATATAGGAAGGGGAAAATATTCGACCCGCATTCATTATACCAACGCTCTGCTTTAGCCTTCGCATACCGTAAAGATATGAAATTCCGGCTCCAGTTACAGCAACAGTTTTTTTGCTTCTCGCCATATATTCCTTTAATCGAATGTATTCTTGTTCCATTTTAAGTAGCCTCCAATCAATAAATTACATACAGCAACACCCATCGGAGAGAGCAAATTCCCTTCGGTGGGTGCTAATTTTTTAAATGCGTAAATCTTAAGTCTGGGAAATTACATCCAGGTGAAATTGTCCGTACCTGCGCCAAGCTCAAAGTGATATTTAACTATTCCTAAATCAGCTCCGGAAAAAGAACCGCTGCTGCAGGATATACTAACCTTATCCTCCTTGCCTTTTATGGAGAAAGCCTGCTTGTTCATAGCCGTAGGAGCTAATAAAGCTGATGTAACGCCTTCGTTGAACCATTGCGGCGTAGCACCTTCATAAGAGGACACCTCTGATGCAGCTTTAGACTTGTGCGCAACGCCTTGCTCTTGACCATAGCCAACGGCGACAACTCCGATGATTTTAGCGTTGTCTCCAGCATTCGAGTTCTTTCTCGCACCCTTGCGGCTGAACATTCCTCCGATCCACCAGGTGTTCAAGCCGAGCGTCTGTGCGTACAGCATTAAATCTGCGCTGCTGTATCCCAGCTTTTCATCAACGTCTGCTGAGTCATGACCCGCAAGTATAATGTAGTTATTAACGCCCTTTGACATAAGCAGCGCTATAATTCCGGGCATTGAATCCTTGTTATTTGTAACAAGCTGCATATTTAAGCCGAATTTCTGATTCTGAGCTTCAATTCGCTCGTTAAGCTTAACGATTGCGTCTTTTGCCAACGGTTCATTCTTATACTTGCGAACGGAGTGCCGTGCGCTCATTGCTTCCTTTAAGTTCATAATAACCTCCATAACTATCGACCTGATATGTTAAGCGTTCTCTAAATATAGTTTGTTTCAATAGAAACAGATATATTTCTCGGCTGTGCTTCGCCACTCTTGCTGTAACCTAGCGCAGCTGCTGAAACAGGTCTGAATCCTTCAGGAATACCCATTTTATCACACAGCTCTTTATTTTTAGCTAGAGCCTGTACACCGCCCCATAGATAAATGTTATCTACTCCTGCGTCTGTTGCCGCAAGTAACATATTCTCAATAACGCAAGCTGCATTTGCGTACTCAATTCCCGGCGCCATTTGTTTTTCACTTGCGCTGACAAAAATGACAACAGGCGCGCCGTAGAAGAAATCTCTCGGTTCCATTTTCATAGCAGCGGCGGTTGTCTGATTTATTTCATCGAGAATTTCTTTGCTGCTGCACACCGTTAAATGAAGAGAATCCTTTTTGCCTGCGCCGATCGGAGCCTGGCAGCCTGCCTTTACGATTGTATCAATAATTTCATCCGCAACCGCTTTATCAGGGTCAAAATCCCTTGTTGACCTTCTTCTTGCAATAGCTTCTAATGTTTGCATAGAAAACACCTCCATAATGTAATATCTGCAATTACATTATACTGCCTTGAAAATGTAATGTCAAGAGTTACATTTGATTTTTTCAGAAAAATCTGCTATACTGTTCTGTACAAACACTATACAGCGGAAAGAGGGCGATTATATGTGCGTCAGCAAACGGTTTCCATTAGCGGTACATTCGCTATTGTTCGTAGCGGTCTTGTCTCCTAAAAAGCGTGTAACAAGTGCGCTTGTTGCCGAAAGCACACGTTCTAATCCTGTTACAGTAAGAAATATTTTTCTCAATCTATCGGACAGCGGACTGCTGATAGCTTCGGCAGGAAAAAACGGCGGAGTACGCTTGGCAAGAGAACCGAAAAATATCACGCTGTGGGATATTTATCAAGCTGTAGAGCTTAAAGACGTAAATAAGATTTTTAATATGTATGAGGGAAGTGGTACCTGTCCGATAGGCAAGAATTTCTATAAAATTCTGCACCCTCACATGGTATCGGCTTCAAACGCTATGAAGGCGGATATGGAAAGGGTAACCTTGGAAACGCTAATGTCAGAGCTAAAAGAGCTGATTAAAACTTCCCCTTTGGAAACCTGTCAGGCAAAATCTTTAAAGCAACAATAGAATACAGGAGAAAAATCTTAGGGGGCGGCAGCAAACAGATCTGTGATTGTGGTACAAAAGGAAGGTAATGCTATGCTACAAATCAAAGATATTCACAAGCAATACAAAACCGGAGATATAATTCAAAACGCATTAGACGGAGTTTCGCTCAGCTTCAGAGAAAGCGAATTTGTCGCAATTCTGGGATCAAGCGGTTCTGGAAAGACAACGCTTTTAAATATAATCGGTGGACTGGACCGCTACGACAGCGGCGACCTTATCATCGACGGCGTTTCAACCAAAAAATACAAGGACAGAGACTGGGATACCTACCGAAACCATTCTATCGGATTTGTATTTCAAAGCTATAACCTTATCACACACCAATCGGTGCTTGCAAACGTTGAGCTTGCACTGACTCTTTCGGGAGTTTCGAGAGCAAAACGAAAGGAACACGCCGCTCAGATGCTTGAAAAGGTAGGACTGGGCGATCAGCTTCACAAAAAGCCAAACCAGCTTTCAGGCGGTCAGATGCAGCGAGTAGCCATTGCAAGAGCATTGGCGAACAACCCTAAAATTTTGCTTGCTGACGAACCGACTGGTGCGCTTGATACCAACACAGGTATTCAGGTAATGGAGCTGTTAAAAGAGGTTGCAAAAGACCGACTGGTTGTAATGGTAACTCACAATCCCGATCTGGCGCAGCAGTACGCTACCCGTATTGTAAGACTACAGGACGGTCAGCTGATTTCTGATTCAAATCCGCTTTCCGAACAGGAAGGAGGGGAATAGAGATGCCAAAAAATAAGAAAAAGCACTCCTCAATGTCCTTCCTGACAGCGCTTGGACTTTCCGCCAACAATCTGCGAACCAAAAAGGGAAGAACTATTATGACTTCCTTCGCGGGAAGCATTGGTATTATTGGTATTGCGCTGATTCTTGCGCTTTCAAGCGGCGTTAATGAATACATTCAGTCGATTGAAGAGGATACGCTTTCTGAGTACCCTTTACAGATTACAAATTCTGAGTTTGACCTTACATCGCTGATGGCGGCAATGTCCTCAACTGTTGGAGATTCAGGTTCAGACGATGCTGAAATCTCAGTAACAGAAATCGTGTCTACACTATTTTCCGAGATGAATTCAAACGACCTTGCTTCCTTAAAAGAGTATATAGACAGCGGCGAAAGCGACCTTGAAAGCTATTCCACCGCCGTTGAGTATGTCTACGACCTGGAGCCTGAAATTTATCTTGAGTCAGACGATTCAGTTCGCAAGGTCAACCCCGACACAACTTTAAGCTCTGCCAGTGGAAATTCTATGCTGACAACTATGATGTCATCCTATGGTATCACTTCGTTTTACGCAATGCCAGACAGTGAAGCGCTTTATAAGAACAAATATGAGGTAAAGGCTGGACGCTGGCCGAAAAACTACAATGAGTGCGTGCTTGTGCTTACATCTGACGGAAGTATAAGCGACTATATGCTTTACGCTTTAGGTTTAAGAGATTATTCAGAGCTTGAAGCCATACTTAACGATTATTTAAACGAAGAAAGTACGACCTCGTACCAGAACAGCGACAGCTATTCTTACGAAGACGTTCTCGGCACAACCTACAAGGTAGTCTGTGCCGCAGATTATTACGCTTACGACAGCGAGTATGACGTCTGGGTTGATAAAACTGAAAACACAGATTATTTAAACGAGCTGGTTGAAAACGGCGAGGACCTGACGATTGTCGGCGTCGTTCAGCCGACAGAGGACTCTGCTTCAACGCTTTCGACTGGTATCAACTATTCCTCCTCGCTGATTACTCATATGGCGGAGCTTTCAGCAAAAAGCGATGTCGTAAAGGCACAGCTTGCAACGCCCGACGTAAATATTTTTACAGGAGAAGCGTTTGGCGAGAGCGATAACAGCTTTAGCCTGGATTCGCTGTTCTCGTTAGACGAAGAAGCGCTTGCAGAATTGTTCGACTTCGATTCGTTGAGTTTAGATTCGTCAGAGCTTGATATGTCCTCGCTTAGCATTGATACAGACTCTCTTCTTTCAGGACTGGATACAGCTGACCTGTCGATTGACACCGACTTTTTAGAGGACTATTTGTCTGATTACGAGATAGATACAAGTTCGCTTGACCTTTCAGAAATGGATTCAATTTCAATTGACCTCTCCGAGCTTGATTTAAGCGGAGTTCTTGACAGTATAACCGCAGATATTTCCGAAGACGCAGTTTCCACGCTGCTCAATAATCTGCTTGCCGGCTATCAGTCCTATTCTGAAACCGCTGGCATTTCATACACCGATTTGAGCGAGGATTTTTCCAATTATTTACAAAGCGATGAAGCACAACAAATTATCGTCGATTTTCTGAGCAGTCATATTTCAGTCGGAGATTTTTCTGTTTCCTCTGAAGGGTTATCCGATGCGATAGCTTCGGTAATTCCCGAGGACGAGGAAATAACCTCAGCAGATATCGAAGAGGTTACTACCGCTGTGACGGCATATATAAATGAGAATGCTGAAATTTCTGTCAATATAAGCGATGAAGATTTAGCGGCCCTTTCATCTACTCTTGTTTCTGGATATTCAGCTTCTGCTACAATAGATTTAAACGCAATAAGCGAGAGCTTCAGCGATTATCTTAGCTCAGATGCTGCTATGCAAATTTTATCGGATGGTCTTGCTGAAATGCTTGACTGGGATTCATTGCAAAGCCAGCTTAATTCAGCGGTTGAAAGCTATTTGCAGGAAATGATGTCCTCGGTAGTTTCGTCTTATATTGATGCCGTTGAAGCACAGCTTTTAAGCCTTACGGAACAAATGCAAGCGGAGCTTACATCAGCTCTCACCACAGAAATTTCCACACAGCTTAACAGCATTATGGAATCGTCGGTCGACGACCTGATGAGCCAGATTTCAGAGCAGCTGTCGACCGAAATGGAGTCTTTATTTGAAAGCTCAATAAGCAATTTGCTGACGGCTGACAGTAGCTCGATACTTGAAGCCTTCGGACTTGAGATGGATGCTGACGAGCTGTCCGAGCTGCTCCTTTCTATGAGCATTTCAGTAAGCACAGATTACGAAAGCAATCTTGAAACGCTGGGGTATATAGATTTTGACACGCCAACAGAGATTGACATTTATCCTATAGACTTTGAAGCTAAAGATATGATAGTAGAAATTCTTGACGACTACAACAATCAAATGGAAGAATCGGGAGAAACAGAAAAGGTTATTACCTATACCGATTTAGTCGGTACAATGATGTCGTCTGTGACAACTATTATCAATGTCGTCACTTATGTCCTTATTGCCTTTGTAGCGATTTCACTTGTCGTTTCTTGTATTATGATTTCCATTATTACGCAAATTTCCGTAATGGAGCGAACCAAGGAGATTGGTATTCTGCGAGCAATTGGCGCTTCAAAGCGAAATATCTCAGAGGTGTTTAACGCCGAAACCTTTATTATCGGCATAAGCTCAGGACTTATTGGAGTTGTAATTTCAAAGCTTCTGATTATACCGATAAATGTGTTGATTCATTGGCTTGCCGGTTCGACAAACGTCAATGCTGTTTTGCCCTGGAGCTACGCTTTTATTCTGGTAATTATCAGTGTCGTAATTACAGTTCTGAGCGGACTTCTCCCTGCAAGAAAAGCTGCAAAAATGAATCCTGTTACAGCATTGCGAACCGAGTAAAAATCCCGTCTAAAATAAAACCCCTCAAACGACCAATCTCGCTTGCGGGGGTTTAAATCTGCCTGTATTTTTACTTTTCCAGCTCAGCCTTTTTTCTTAGCCACTTAACATACCCTTCTGCGAACGCTATATCGCTTTGGTAGGTAAGCTTTATGTTTGCCATATCGCCTGAAACGGTGTAAACCTTTTCGCCAGCAAGCGTAAATAACCGAGTGCAGTCTGTAGCAAGCTCCTTTTGCTCATCAGTGAGGGAGCTGTAAATCTCCTCAAATCTTAACGCTTTAAAGGTCTGCGGAGTTTGTACCAATTGCATTTTGCTTCTGTCAAAAATTTCTTCTACCTCTTCTCCGCCCATAACAATTGTGTCTGTCGCTGGTATTGCCGTCGTGCAGGTGCCTGAAGACGTACAAACTTCAAGGTTTTCTTCTATTATTCTCCTTGTGACAAATGGCCGAACGCTGTCGTGTGTAAGGAGTATAGTCGATGCGTCAAGCTCGCCCTGCTCACGCAAAAAGCTTATAGCTTTTAAAATCGTGTCGTTTCTGGTTTTGCCGCCCGAAATTACCGTAACGCCCGAAATTTCGTACTCTTTTAGCAATTCGGTTGTATATTTCACATAGTCAATCGGCACAAGCGCTAAAATCCTGTCGAAATCGCAAGCTGTAAACTGCCTTAGCGTATGAATTATAATAGGCTCGCCGCCAATCTTTATATACTGCTTTGGAAGGCTAGCTCCCATTCTGCTGCCGCTTCCTCCTGCGGCGATAACCGCTACTCTGTTGTTTTTCAAAAATATCACTTCCATGTTTTAGCTTGCCTTAATTATACAATAGCTCCGCCGTCCTTGTCAAATACTACTCAAACTTTTTACAATATTTTTTACAAGTAATAGTTGACAAAATTATTTTGAAGTGATATACTATTTTTGTGAGAATATCACAAAATCTATGGGGATTACCCCAATATACTATCTAGGAGGGCATATTATGGAAAGATTTAAAAAGTACCTTGCCGAATTTATAGGTACCTGCGTTTTGGTAACATTTGGCTGCGGAACGGCAGTAGCAGTCGGCTGTTCAAGTGAGATTGGCTGCGGTTATATTTTAACTGCTCTTGCATTCGGACTTGTCATTGTTGCAATGGCTTACAGCATCGGAAACATTTCAGGCTGTCATGTAAACCCTGCTGTTTCACTTGCAATGCTTATCAGAGGTCAGCTTTCAGTTACTGACTTTATCGGCTACGTTGTTGCACAATGTGCAGGCTCAGCGCTCGGCTGCGTAATTTTAGGTATCGTTTTCGGCTTCGATTGCGGCTTCGGCGCAAATCAGGTTCAGTCTACTTGGGAAAACGGATCTGTTGGCGGCGCACTGTTTGTTGAAATTGTGCTGACGTTTGTATTTGTACTTGCTATTGTCGGCGTTACAAGCAAGACTGAAAACACAGCAGTAACCGGTATCGTAATCGGCTTGACATTAACGCTTGTACATATTCTTGGAATTGCCCTCACGGGAACTTCAGTTAACCCTGCAAGAAGCTTAATGCCTGCAATTTTTGCTGGCGGAGATGCTCTTTCACAGCTTTGGGTATTCATAGTTGGACCACTCGTTGGTGGAGCGCTTGCAGCATTGGTTTATATGTTCCTTGAGCATAAAAAGGCTAAGTAATTTAGTAATCAAGAGTAAATAAATAAAACCGCTGGGATTTTCTCTCAGCGGTTTTTCTTGTGCTTGTGTTTTCTGTTGTCAGCTTATAGATATATCGCCTGAATAGCTGTCAAAGTATGTGTAAAGGCGTGTTACTATTCCGTTTTGGTTTGCAGAAATGTGAATCCTGTGAATGCGTTTAAGTCTTATGAAGCTGCTACCGTCGACCTGCACGGTAAACTTATCAAACAAGTCCTCTCCGCTATAGCCGAGAACCTTAACTGCCTTGTAGCTTGTCGCCCTGTTTGAATATTTAACACGCTTTTCAAGCGCCGCTTCAGGCTCGCTCAGCCATTGACTGTCGTAGTTGATTTTCTTTTCTCGGATAATATCACGCTCGGTAGCGTAAGTGTTTTCAAGCTCGTACGTTTCGTAGCTTTCGTCAAAATCCTTCATATTGATTTTTGAAATCAGATTAGAAAGATTAGTTCCGTAAGAGGTGGTTAAAACCTCGCTTGAATAGGAGAAGATAGAATAGCCGGAATCGGGCGGCGTTACTCTTACAGTATTTGCTCCTCGGATAAAGGGATAGCTGTCATACGCTTTTATCGAGTATGCAACGATAGCGTCCCAAAGGGTGTCCTTGTCAAGAATATAAACGTAGTTTACAGTATCCGTGTCAGCTTCACAGCTTATATTCGGAAGCGTTATGTTTGAAGTCAGTATGTCCTCAAGGTTTACATCGCTGTTGATTTTAGGAATTGGTTGGTTTACACCGAGTGCCGCCGTATAGCTCTTTGAGTAAATGGAAATTTGAAATCTGCCGTCTGCTTGACGCTCAGCTTCAAGGCTGTAAATAGGGCCGTCGTGAATAATCTTGCTGTTTATGATAAGCGTTATCTCGTTTGAATCGCTAAGAGCAGTATCGCTTAAAAGGGTAATGCTAAGCGTCGAATAGGGAGTATACCATTCCTTGTTAAAGCTAAGCGACACAACGTCCTGGCAGGTAATAGAGCTGCCTGATGAAGCTTCAATAATAGTTGCCGTTATATTACTCATCGTTTACATACAGCTCGATATTTATACTACCAAGCTTTTCCCCCGAATTTAAATTTATCTCAAAGTCATAGATATGAGCGTTTGAATATTCCTTGTCGTTGATGCAAACGGTTTTAACAGACGTCAGGCTTTCTTCAAGCAGGTCTGACAGGTATTCGTAGTCCTCGCTTAAAAGTTTTCCGCTAAGAGAGATAAACTTTCTTGCCGCTCCCATATTTCGTGTGACAACGCCATTTGAAGCGGTCGTTATGTGCGAAAGCTTAGCGCTTCTTTTTATAACCGCCTTTTCACAAGGAATTTCTATATCGTCAATCAAAACAGAAATTCTGTATTTCTCCATTATGTTGTCTCCTCCAATAGATAAGATATTTTTGCAGTCAATCCGCCCTGCAGGCATTTGTAGCTGGTAGAATAGCTTATCGGCGACAGGCTTAGATTTACAATATTCAGGCTTTCTCCTTCGTAAAGCAATTGCAAAATGCTGTCAAGCTGTGTCTGAACGTCAGCTGCGCCCTCGCTCGGTAAAAAATAAAGGTCAATTTTTATCTTCGCTTCATACCCTTCAAAGTATACGCCGCCGCTTGAAATACCTCTGCCGACAGGGCTTGCCGACTGACTGCTTACAACCGCAAATTTTGTGTTTTTATGAGCTTCATACTTCACATCTGCAAAGGAATAGTAGCAGGTAAAGTCAAAGCCTTTGAGAATGCTTGAAAGCTCAGTATATACGCTTGATAGCAAAAAATTCCTCCCTTCAGCTTATACGTTGACAAACAAAAAATCGTCGTCAATCAAAAGGTGTCTTACATTTTTCAAAGCAAGATTCATCATAAGCTCTGCGGACTTTATTCTGAGGTCGTTTTCGCTGCCTGAGATGTATTTGCCATTGTCGGAAAGATAGCGGCTTTCCCGTGAGTAAACGACTGTGTTGTAGCTGTAAAACGCAACGCACGCCGTAGCGTATTCAAGCTCAGATATTTCCTCGTCGGTATATTCGTCGTCCTCCTTTATAAGTCGGTTTGAAATATAATAATAAGAGTAAGTGACAATGTCAATGAAGCTTGAGCGCTCCGATGATAGAGCGCCCGAAAGCTTGCAAAAGACCGAAACTATATTTTCGAGGTCCATTTTAATTCTCCTTATGACAATGTAAGCTTGATAATTGCTGACGGATTTATCTTGCTGATTCCCATTGAAACGGAAGCGGCAATCTGATCAAACTGCAGTATAATAAGCTTTCCTGTTTCAACGGTCATATCACCGCTTTGAACAAGCTCGTAGCAGTACTTGCTTGAAAGTCCGTAGTAGCTAGGAGTTGAAAGTCCTGCAACAGGAATAATTGTCACACCGAAAGGCGTCTTGACGCTTGAGCCGTTGGTGCTGACGCCTGTTGAAACCTGATTCTTAATCTCGTCGAACTCTAAGATCTTTGCATACATAGTCTTTGAGCAGAGAATAGTGTCCATCTCAAAATCCTCCATTGACGTCCAGAAATCAATGAGAGATGAGTATGAAAAGTCTGCTTCCGCAACGTTTGTAGTTGTTGTAGAAATCTCGCCGATTGGAGGAAGAAGCTGTGCGTTAATGCTGTTGGCGATAGTCATACCAAGCTGCTTTAAAATAACCGCAAAGGTATCAATTCTCTTTTGCCTGATTGATTCGTATGAAATCTTAAGAGCCTTAGCGTACTTGCTTACGCTTGAGTTGCTGGTAGTGATAGTAATTGCTCCCATTTCGCCGCCTTCAGCTACAGCGCAATCCTCGCCGTCGTCCTCAACTGTCAGAATACCGTAGTAGTTGTCGTCAACCGTAATCATTGAAGCTGCAGCGTCGCCGAGAATAAATGCGTCGTCAAAGCCGAGCTTGATCTGTCTGCGAATAAATTCCGGGAACAAAACGGCCGACTCGCTGGTAGTGAAAAACTTTGATACGTTGTCACAATCGTTTCCGCTGATTTTTATGTCAAATCTCTTGAGCTGTCTTTCAAAAGCGTCAAGTCCGTTAAGCGGTGTGTCAGCGTATTCCTCGTCAGGGTCTAGGTCTGAAAGAACGGAAGAAAAGCTCTTTCCTGAAATGTTATACATAGTCTTGTCTAGTTTAATATCGTTGTACATAAATAATCTCCTTTTTACATTTTAAAATTTTGTATTGAGCTGTCGAGCTTCTTGCTATCACGCAAAATCTCGTCTAAAAATTTTATACCTCTTTGCTTGCTTCTTATCTCCTCGCAGGTGTCTCTCAGCTCGTCGTATGAAAGCCTGTCGCAAAGCTTTTCTATAACGCTTCGTGAAACGTCAGGCATTTCAAGCAAAAGTGTGCTGAGCGCAATTTGCTTGAGCGTTTTGTCAGAATTGCTTTCGCTGTCTGTCTTTGCTTCGCCGTCAACGGACGCTTTGCTGCAATATTTCTTGGCAACTCCTGCTCTTGGCTGCACTGGAATCGCCACGAAAGAGAATTCATAAGCGTCGTAAGCGTTGTCAAGAATGTGACAGCATTTCTTGCCGTTATAAATCTTGCCGTTTATGTGCGAGCATGACTTAGCGTTCTGGTTTTTGCCGCAAATGCTGCAAAGCCTGTCCTTTACCGCACAGCTTACAGAAACCTCCTTTTTAATGCCG
Source organism: Ruminococcus sp. (assembly GCA_021205185.1). Lineage (GTDB taxonomy): Bacteria > Bacillota > Clostridia > Oscillospirales > Ruminococcaceae > UMGS1601. The sequence goes on from JAJPYB010000013.1 coordinate 15,040, forward strand.
CCGTCAATTTCCTTGATAAGGTCGGTATTTTTTTCCGTTCTTATCATATAAGCGTAGCCTGAAAGGTAGGTGTAATCCTCGCCGGCGCTTGTTTTTTTGCTGCTGTCTGTCACAACTTCAGTCTGATATATCCTCGCCGTTTGATTTTCGCCCTTTGGGTTGTGATCGAAAATTCCTGTCTTGCCGACAAAAAGGGATGCAAGCTGCTTTAAAGCTTTAATCGAAAACCTTTCGCCGTCTCTGTCAACTTCATTATCGCAAAGCACAATAGGGAAGGCGTAAAGCTCGTCGACGGAAAATTTTCGACGGGTTAGCTTATTTATCTTATCAAGCTGCTCATCGTCAAGTGTAAAGTTATCCATTTAATTTCTCTCTTTCGTTTTGAATTTCAAGCTGCTTCGCCTGAGCGTTGTAAAGCCTTGCCTTTGCAAGCTCCGTTTCGTCGAGAAGGTTAATTGTGTCCCACTCAACCTGCGCTTCGCAGTCTGCGCCGACAGAACGCAAATAGGTATTTGCAATCTGCGTAATAACAGGCGTTAAAAGCCGTCTGTAATATTCAAGCTCGCTTGTCAGAATATCGCATTGCTGTGTGCTCATTCGCTCGGTTGAGCTCCAGTTGAGCCCCAGCAAAAACGGCGGAATTGAAAGCTTTGAAATCATCTGCTCCAAAAGCTGACGGACAGGAACCTCGCTGTCAATTATCTGATTGTCAGCGCCAATTACCTTGATGTCAACGTCGCCGACTGCAATAAAATCCTTAACGCAGCCGTTTCGGGTGCTCATCATGCCGTCCGACCATTCCTTTGCAATTTGAACGGCTCTGTCCTTTGCATAAGTCATATCAGATTCGTTTTTAGGCTTGTAGGTTACGGCGTAGCGGACGTTTCCGGCTCTTTCAAAATTCTGACCGATTGAAGAATATATCTTCATAAGAATTTCAGCCAAAGAGGGAAGTCCTCTGAAAACCGAAACGCCAAACGGATTTTTCGGATTAGGATTAAGACACGCAAACAGTATTCTGTCTGTGTTTTCGATTAAAATATCCTCGCTGCCGCCCCTTGCCCAAAATTTCCTGTCGCAAGGGTCCTTACCTCTGGTTACTTTGAATAACGTCGGATCTCCGTTGTAAAGTCCTATAATTTGATTGTCCCGAACTAAAATCTCTCCGATTCCTTTTCCGTAGGTTATCATCGAGTCTAAGAAAATATCCGCAAACTCGTTTACCGAAACTCCGCTTAAGCCGACAGGTACCGTCCTTTGAAATCTTTCAAGCTCCTCCTGGTATCTTTCGTTTTCAGCTATAAGCTTAAAGCCGCCGACAAGCCTTACAATTTTCAGTACGCAGGCGTCAATTACAGGTACGTTTGCTCTTAACGCTTCATAAAGCTCGTATTCAAAGGTATTTATTCCGCAGATGTGACTTTGCGGCAATACGCTTCTTTCTGAAAACGCAGTAGCGGCTAAGCTGTCTGAGCTTTTCTTCTGAACCTTTCTAAGTTTGATTTTAAAGCGCTCCTTTCTTAAAAGTTTAGTGCTTTCTGTCAAGCGAGATACAGAAAAAATCCTCTCTCGCTCCCGACAGAAATGTAGAAACAAAATATCTTATATCGTCCATTGCGTGGTCGTTTTCTTTAAGCGGCGCGTCTCTCCCGCTTTTTTCGTCCCAGCGATAAAGCTCGGATTCCCGAATCGAATCAACGCATTGCTCGCAAATTTTAATTTTGCCCTGCTTTATAGCGTCGCTGACCTGTCTTATTCCTGAAACTACGTCGTTTTTAGCGCGAACAGTTTTGTATTTTCCATGCCTGTTTATACATTCTATAAACGAAGCTGCGGAAGGATCGACAATAACGCACTCTGGAATGATATTCCCAAGAAGTGAGCAAAGAGATGTGTAATGCTCCTCATCGGTTTTTTGAAAGCCTTCCTTTCGGGAATCGAAGTAGTATTCTTTGATTCTCACCCAAACGCCATCTCTATCACAACCCCAAAGCCCAAACGAGCTGGGGTTTACCGTACCGTAATCGCAGGAAACCACATACTGCGAGCAATAATTCTCACAGACCTTTACAACTGCATTTTTAAAGTCGGGGTAGACAAGTCCGTAGGTGCTTGACCATTTGCCTAAGACAAATCTGTCGTAAAACGCTCCGCTGAAGAGTGCCTTGTATCTTTTCTTTATCGAAGGCGAGAGGCTAGGATTGTCATCAAGCGTAAATCTTATGTACAAGAGATTTTTCTCCTTCGCCTTGTCTATCCACTCTTTTTTAAACCAATGGTAAGGGTTGTCAGGGTTGCAATTAAACCAGAGCTTCGAGCTTTCCTTAGAGCATCGAGCTATTGCCTGCTCGACAAAGCTTCTCGGCATAAGCACTACCTCATCGAGTAAAATCCCCGAAAGAGTAATGCCCTGAATTAACGAGGCGGAGCCTTCGTCCTTTCCGCCGAAAAGGTAGTACCTGTTGTGAAATCTTCCCCTTGAAATGTCAATCCTGTTTTTGGATTTTAATTCTTTAACGCTAAACCCGCTTTTTAAAAGGTACGAAATCAGCGGCTCAATAAGATTCCTTCTAAGTGAAGTAATCGTCTTGCCACAAAAAGCAAAGCTTGCGTTTTGAAAGCTGCTCATCGACCATAACACAAAGGAAAGCGACATCGAGAAGGTTTTGCCGGAACGCACAGCTCCGTCGCAGATTATACCGTCTGAGTTTTTGAATTTTTTATTGCTGTACCAGCTTAAAACAAGCAGCTGCTTTTTAGAAAACTCATTCATTTTCATCAGCGTCCTTTGTCGGAAGCTGATAGTTTAGCTTGTTGCAGGAATAATTAAAGCTTTCCAAAAATGCGTCGCCGTCGTCGCCCTTAGCCTGTTCAACCTTTCCAAGCTCGATTAAAAGCTCAAGCGCTTTTATCTTGTCGAAGCTCTTGACCTCGCAGCCCTTTTCGCCCTTTTTGTATTCGCTAAGGCAAAACAGGTTCTCAGGCTCGCTTGATGTAATATTTGACCCCGCAATGTTAGCTAAATCGTCCTGCTCCGACATAACAAGTCTGTACAGTCCGATTTTTGCGAGGTCTAAGGCGTCCATGCGAAGTATTCGCCGATTAGAAATTTTCATTTCTTTTCTCCTCCTGATTTTGTTCTACTGAAAAGTTTTCCGGAAATTACCTTTCACTAAAACTCAAAATGAACGAGAATTTTGTACGTTTGCGTGCAACGGTAACAAAATCTCAAACACTTGTTTACAAATTCTTAAAATTCAGTGCCAAAAATCCCTCTTGTTGCAAAATTAAAACGAATGTGGTAAAATAGGTAAAATACTTCTGGAGATGACATTTAATGAACCATATAACCTCAAAGCTTCTGATTTTCGGAAACTTGGATAAGAACGAACCGCTTCTGAAGCTGTCTGAAATTTTCGCCGACCTTGAAGTGAAAAGTATCAGCAAGGACGAAGCAATAAGCCGAATTTACGAGGAGATACGAGAGATTTTAAAAATTGCCACCGATTATGGCTTCGATAAAAATCTTTGGCAAAACTACCTCACATTTTTGCTTGTGACAAACGAAAACCCCTTCACCGTTACCTGTGAGAAAACAGGCGCGCAGGAGGGGAGTGTAAATCATTTTGCTATTAACGACTGCAAGCTTTTTATGCAGCTTTTTAATTACGACTTCAGCGAAATTGAAAACGAGCTGTCTATTGTTTGCTTTTCAAGAATTACAAGCTACAAAGCTATCGAGAAAAAGGAGCTTATGTACAATAAAAACGTGAGCGAAAAGGTAAGGGCGCTAAGCGAGAAGCTTTCCGCTTCCGCCGATGAGCAGGAATTTTTCGTTCACCTGACCGATTTCTACAAAGATTACGGCGTTGGAATGTTCGGACTTAACAAGGCGTTTCGACTTAAAAATGTAGGCGATTCAATAGAGCTTATTCCTATAAACAATATGGACAGGGTTGTACTTGACGACTTGGTAGGCTATGAGCTTCAAAAGCAGCAGCTTGTCGAAAACACGCTTGCTTTTGTAGAAAACCGAAAGGCTAACAATGTTCTTCTTTATGGAGACAGCGGAACGGGTAAATCAACCAGCATAAAGGCGATTGTAAACGAGTTTTATCCAAAGGGTCTGAGAATGATTGAAATTTACAAGCATCAGTTCAAGGATCTTTCAAACGTCATTGCAATGGTCAAGAACCGAAACTATAAGTTTGTAATTTATATGGACGATCTCTCGTTTGAGGAGTTTGAAATAGAGTACAAGTTCTTAAAGGCTGTAATTGAAGGCGGCGTTGAAACAAAGCCCGATAACATACTGATCTACGCTACCTCAAACAGACGCCACCTTATTAAAGAAACATGGAACGACAGAAATGATATGGAATCCTCAAACGGCATTCACCGCTCTGATACTATTGAGGAAAAGCTGTCGCTTGTAAACCGCTTCGGCGTAAAAATAAACTACTCGAAGCCCACAAGGCAGGAGTATTTGAACATCGTTCTTGAGCTTGCAAAGCGAAGCGGAATTTCTCTTTCCGACGACGAGCTTATCAAAGAAGCTAACAAGTGGGAGATCAGTCACGGCGGCATCAGCGGAAGAACCGCCCAGCAGTTTATCTACAACCTTTTGAGCAAAGAATCTTATTAGGATAGAGAGGTAATGGACTGCAATCAGATTTGATAGATTAGAATCTGTTAATGCCTGCTGTTTAAGGACTGGCTTTGGCATTCTATAAAGCGGAGAGTGTAAAATTCGTGTACATAAAAAAGAAACCCCCCGATTTTTCGGGGGTTTCTTAATATCTGGCGGAGACGGTGGGATTCCACCCCAACACCCCTCCCAAAAATTACAAAAAAGTGGTCAAAAATTACATAATTATGCAAACTGCACAAAAATCGTCCTTCAAATTTGTCTAATCTGCGAATTGACGGGGGGGTAGGTTTAAAATAAAGTATATTAAAATAATAGGAGTTGATTATTGATGAAAAAACGAATTTTATCTTTACTAACAACATTAGTTATGGTATTTGGTCTTACCGCCTGTCTGCCAACAATAACTGCGAGCGCATATTATTCAGGTGATTACACTTACAGCGTTAGCAACGGTAAAGCCACTATTACAGGCTATTCGGGAAGTGCTACTAGTCTAAAAATTCCGAGTGAATTAGACGGCTATACTGTAGTTTCGATTGGCAAATATGCACTTGGTATGTGCAGTAGTTTAACTAGTGTAACAATACCAGATACTGTTGTAACTATTGGATATGGTGCATTTATAGGTTCTAGTAATTTGATAAGCATAACAATACCAAATTCCGTAGTAAGCATTGACGATTATGCATTTTTGTATTGTACGAGTTTGTCAAAAGTTTCAATGGGCAATTCAGTAAAAACTATCGGCTATTCTTCATTCGGAGGCTGTGATAGTTTAGCGAGCATAAAGTTACCAAATTCTGTTACAAGTTTGGGTGAAGCTGTGTTTGGCATGTGCAGTAGCTTAACTAGCATAACCATACCAGATTCTGTAATAACCATTCCTGATTCTGCTTTTTTGAGTTGCACGAGCTTGACTAGTGTTAAGTTGGGAAGCTCTGTAAAAAGCATTAAGGACTGTGCATTTGGTTTGTGTGGTAATTTAACAAGAGTGACAATTCCATCTTCTGTTACTAGCATTTCTTCGTCTGCGTTTAGTTCAAGCGACAACGTAGTTATCTATGGTTATAAAAACTCTTACGCGCAGTCCTATGCATCATATTACGACATTCCATTTAAACTACTCATTCCCACAGTTTCTGCTAAGTCTACATACTCAAGCACAACCTCATCCGTTACTATCAACTGGAACAAGGTTTCTGGCGCATCGGGTTACAGAATTTATAAGTATAATTCAAGCACAAAAAAGTGGGTTAATATAAAGACTATTTCAGGTAATTCTACTACTTCCTATAAGACTTCTGGTTTGAGCGCAGGAAAGACTTATAAATTTAAGGTTAAGGCATACATAAAAGACAATGGAACTACCTACTGGGGCAGTGCAAGTTCAACTATAACTACGTCAACAAAACCTACTACTGCGAAATTCACTACAGCGAGCAAGACCACAACCGCAATCCGTCTTAACTGGAAGAAGGTAACAGGAGCAAGTGGCTATCAGATCCAAAAGTATAATTCTAGCACAAAATCGTGGTCCACAGTTAAAACAATCACAAGCGGCTCAACTTTGACCTACAGAATATCAGGACTTAAAAAGGGTACCGTTTACAAATACAGAATCCGAGCTTATAGAACGGTAAATAGCAACAAGCTCTATGGCGCTTGGTCAGCAACTAAGAAAGTTACAACTAAATCGTAAATTCTTTTGCAATGTTTTATATACCTCAAACAGCAGCAGGCACTTTTGTCTGCTGCTGTTTGCTTTAATACACCCAATAACCCAGCCACACAAAAGCAAAAAACATTAGCAGAGTAAAACAAAAGTATGAGAATCGTAAAATGTAAGTATTGACAATGTAAAGCGTAAATGGTATAATATTTTAGGTCTTTATTGGCAATTTTTGTAGAACTATATAATGATGAAAAAAAGAAAAACAAGCAGGTGTTCAGAGAATACCAAGCTGTCAGGATTTGTTAAAGGATATGAAGTTATCGGGAATTAAGAGAGTAGTTAGAGAGCTTGTAAAGCTTACAGCATTTAGGATTATTTATCCGCTCACATACAAAATTTGCTGTATCAGAAAGCAAAATTTGTGCCTTACGCTTTTTTGCGAGGTGCGTCATGATTACCTTACTGACAGTTTTAAGCCAATTTACGAGGAACTCAAGCGACAAAAAAAGCCGATTCAAGCTTTTTATATTCATAATAACAGCGGTGGGCTTTCTTATCTTTTGAGGTATTTCAAGCTTTGTATGATTTTGCCGACAGCGAGAAACATAATCATAGACGATACCTGCAATTTGTTCGGAGCATTTAAGCTTAGAAAGGGTACAAAGCTCATTCAAACGTGGCATTCGTGCGGAGCGTTTAAAAAATGGGGATATTCTATAGCAGGGCTTAGCTTTGGCCAAAATCCAAAAGAGCTCGACCGTTATCCTGCACACAATAATTACAATCTTGTTACCGTGAGCAGCGAGGAATGTATACAGCATTTTAATGAGGCGTTTGGATTTGATAAATCTGGTAAAAATTGCGTTAAGGCTATCGGAGTAGCACGAACAGATTTTTTCTTTCATAAAGAGAATGTAGAAGCGGCGTATAAATCTTTATTTGAAGCTTGTCCCGAAGCTAAGGGCAAGAAGGTTTTGCTTTATGCGCCAACTTATAGAGGGGATGCTGACAACGCTAAACCTCCGAAAATGTTTGATATATCTGCATTGAAAGCAAGACTGAATGGTTGCATTTTGTTAATAAAACAGCATGGATTTGTAAGCGATATAACGGAAATTCCCGAAGATTGCAAGGACTTTGCTTTTGATGTAAGCGACAAGCTTGAAATTGAAGAGCTTATAGCGGTAAGTGATATTTGCATAACTGATTATTCGTCGATAATTTTTGAATATTCTCTCTTTGAAAGGCCAATGGTGTTTTACGCATATGACCTTGACGAGTTTTATGACTATCGTGGTTTTTATTATAACTATGACGAAAACTTTTTACCTGGAGATATTGCAAGGACAGAAAATGAGCTTTTCTCTGCAGTTGAGAAAGCAGTCAAAAATGGTGCGAATATAGAGCAGGTAAGAAGCTTCAAGGATAAGTTTATGGGAGCTTGCGACGGAAAGTCAACCCAGAGAATTGTAGAATATATACTGGAGGATTAAGTGTGAAATTTGGTATAATAGGCAATAAAAGCGCTGTGAATATCGGAGATGATATTCAATCATTTGCAATAGCAAATTTCTTGCCATCTGTTGATTACTTTATTGATCGTGAGCATTTAAATACTTTCAAGACTGACGACGGTGAGCCCGTAGCGGTTGTAATGGCTGCATGGTATATGTGGAAAAAATGGAACTGGCCGCCAAGCAAGTATATTGTCCCCAAACTTATTAGTATGCACTATGCAGATTATCAAATCGGCAATCAGCCGGGCGGACCTGTTAAGTATGAGTTTATGACTGGTGCAGGCAAAGATTATATGAACGCATATGGTCCTGTTGGTTGTCGAGATATGTTTACTTATAGAAATTTCAAGGAGCGTGGAATCGACTGCTACTTTTCCGGCTGTGTTACGCTTACTCTTCCGAAAATGCCGAGGGTTGAGCATGAAAAGGAATATATCTGCGCTGTAGATTTAAGACCGCCTTCGCTTAATAAGCTCAAGAGCATTTTAAAGGGAAGTGAAATTGAGCTAAAGGTAATTACGCACAATAAGACGAAACAGGGCGACGAAAATAGCGAGTGGGAGGATACCAAAAAGGACGTCGTTGAGTTGCTCACTCTTTATCAAAATGCAAAGTGCGTTGTTACAAGGCGTTTACATTGTGCATTACCGTGCCTTGCTATGGATGTTCCTGTATTTGTAATAAACAGTCGTTCTAAGGCAGCGTCAAATAGATTTGAACCTTATTTTGATTGGCTGCACAATTCAAAAGAAGGCGCTTTTGTAAACGATGAATATGATTATGATTTCTTTAATCCTCCTCCAAATAACGGAAAGCATATTCCAACAAGAGAAAAGCTTATAAAAGATATAACTGAATTTGTTGACGAATATAAGAACAAACAGGGTTTAGTAGACGAATATGTAAAGGCAACCTATACACCTGAAGAGGTTGTGAAGTGGCAAAACTCAGCTATGAAGGAGTCGCTTGATAAGTGGGTTCCGCTTTTTGACGAGCTTTTCAGACAGATTGATGCTTTACAGGATAGGCGCGATCAGCTTTTAAATCGTTATACAGAAATAACAGATCAGTGCAATGAAATATTTGAGTCTAAGGGAGTAAACAGAATAGTTTCTTTAAGAAATACTTTCTTGAAGGACAGCAATAAAATGGTCCTGCCGTCAATATCTAAAGAAACAGACAAACCAAGTAATAAGAAAAAGAAGTCAGGTAAAAAGACTAAGGGCAAAGCTGATGTGTATGCAAAGACTCCTGAGCTTAGCCGAATGATTAACGATGAGGCGAAGCCCTCAGTCGAAGATTATAGAAACGACAGACTTTCGTGGCAGACCGACACGCTAAGCGCAGAGGAGTTTAATGATACATTGAGAAATCAGCTTGACGAGTGGTCTAAGCTTTATCGACAAGGTATTGTTCTGACGCATAGATTGGAAAACGAGATTGATTCTGTTCCTGCTAAGTATGAGAGCCTTAAAAAGTATAAAAAGTTTATTGACTGCCGAAGTGTGGCACTTGCAGTTAAAGTGGTGAATGTTTTCAGAAGAGAAGATAACAAGCTTGTTATTCCGACATTTGAAAAGGAATCTTAATGATTTGATGCGGAAGAAGCTTTTTTATGCGAGTTTATGAGAACTTGAGCGTGGATTTTCAATGTAAAGTTTTTGAGTGTTTGCAACGGAAAATCTACAAATATGATGAGGATAATAAATCAAAATAGAAACGGAAGTGGTAATATGGCAAAGTACCTTATCAGAGGTGGAAAAACCCCCACGGAAAAGTTGAAAATAGATGAATACGTAAACATCAATTTAATGGGGTCGAATTCTGGTAACTATATGTATCTTTATGGCATAATTCGTACTCTTACCACTGATGACGATGTTACATTTGAAAGTACAAGATATAGATATGATTTTGACGACGCTGAGATAGATCGTATAAATAATGAGTGCGACGGATTTATAATTCCTCTTGCTGATGCGTTTAGAGAAAATTTTATGACAGAGCTTGTTGGAATTACAAATCTTGTGAAGAAGCTGAAAATACCTAGCTATGTAATAGGTGTTGGAGTAAAAGCAGGCGCAGAAGAAAAACTTGCAAATAAAAATTTTGGATTTGAAAAAGAAGCACAGAGTTTTGTAAAAGCGGTGCTTAAGAATTCAAATAACATAGGTGTAAGAGGTGAAACTACAGGTGAGTTTCTAGAATATCTAGGTTTTAAGGAGGGGCAGGATTTTAAGGTGATAGGCTGTCCCTCAATGTATACTTTTGGAAATAATCTTAAAATAAGAAATACGAAAAAAGATGCAGACAGCAATGTTGCTTATAACCTCACATACTATTCAAAGCCCGAAACTATTGATTTTATGGATGCAGCAGTAGCTCAGTTTAAGAGCCCTGTTTTTGTTCCACAGATGCTTGCAGAGCTTAAGACTCTTTACTGGGGAATTGATTATAAAAGCACTTTTGAAAATGCTAAACGGAATTATCCCTGCAACATAAACAGTCCGGTTTATGCTCAGGACAGAGTGCGTTTTTTTGTGAATGTAAATGAATGGATCGATTTTATGAAAACACGCGATTTGGTTTTTGGAACCAGACTACATGGAAATATTCCTGCAGTAATTGCAGGAACACCGTCTATTTTGATAACTAAAGATATAAGGATGCGTGAATTAGCAAGATTTCATGGACTTACATGGATTGATGAGTCGGAGCTTTACAAGTTTAAAGATATTTGGGAGATTATTGATAGTGTGGATTTCCACAGCCCTGAAAGAAAGCAACAGAAAAACTTTGAAAACTACCTTGATTTTTTGCATTCGAACGGATTTAAAACTATATATGACGATAACAGGGATCGTGTTGATGCTCCGCTTGATGATATGGTTAATGGAGTGCACAATGAGTTTAAGTCTGCTGCACTTTGTTCAAAAGGCGAAATTTCAAGCCGCATGAACAATTCTATAAAATTTGTAAAAGAACAGCGTGAAGAGTTGAAAAAAGAAAATAAAAAGCTAAAAAATGAAAGAAAAAAATTAAAAGAGAAATTAAATGATCAAAAGAAGACTGCGGAGCGTATAAAAAAAGCTAATGAAAAAATCCAAAAGGACCTCGAATCAAAGCTTTTAGCCGAGCAAAAAAGATCTGCAGAGCTTGAAAAAAGTGCTAACGATTTGCAGCTGCAGCTTGAAGATACAGGCAAAGAGCTTTACGATAAAAATGAACAGCTCTCCCACCTAAAAAATGTCGTTTCTTGTAAATGCGTAAAATATCCTGTTGCAATAAGAAATGCTTTTGTGAGCAAGAAAAAGAAAATCAAACTTTAAAGAGGTTATAATAATATGATATATGGAGCAATGCTTGCCGGAGGCAGCGGCACAAGAGTTAAAAGCTCGGTAATACCTAAACAGTTTATCGAGGTAGGCGGCGTACCTATAATTATTCATACGCTAAAGAATATGCTAAAGGTAACAAGATTCGATAAAATTTACATTGCTGCACGTGAGGACTATATAGAGTACCTTATGCAGCAGGTTGAAAAAAACGTCGATGATCCGCACAGGGTTAAGATAATAGCCGGCGGTAAGGAGCGAATGGACTCGATTCACAATGTTACGGCAGCAATTGAGAGCGAAAATGGAATAACCGATGATGATGTTATTGTAATTCACGATGCAGTAAGACCGTTCGTTACGGAGAAAATTCTTAATGATTCGATAGATGCGGCGGCAAAATACGGAGCTTGCGTTTGCGGATTGCCGTGTGCCGATACTATTTTACACTCAAAAAAAGGTGATGTGGTTGATGATATTCCGCCAAGAAGCGAGCTTTACAGCGGACAAGCACCTGACAGCTTTAATCTAAGGCGTTTTATCCAAATGGAGGATAATCTGACTGATGAGCAGAAGGAAAAAATTACCGGTACGTCTCAAATTTGTACAATGAACAATCAGCCGATCTATATAATAGAGGGCGATGCAATAAACTTTAAAATTACCACTGACAGCGATCTGCTTATGGTGAGAACGCTGCTCGGTGAGAAATAAGGAAAAGGAATTAACTATATGAAAAGTTTAATTGAAATACCTGAAAAGATGAATGCCTTAGTGCTTCATGGAGTAGGAGATTTAAGATACGAGCAGGTTGAAGTACCTGAGCTTAAAGACGGAACCGTTTTGTTAAAGATTAAGGCGTGCGGAATTTGTTCAAGCGATATGCCAAGAATTTTTGTAAACGGAACCTATCATTTTCCAACCATTCCGGGTCACGAATTTTCAGGACAGATAGTAGCTGTTGGCAACGGAGTTGACGAGAGCTTACTTGGCAAAAGAAGCTGTGTCTTTCCTATGCTGCCGTGTAGAAGCTGTCGTGCCTGCGAAATGGAGGAGTGGGCTCAATGCTCAGGATATAGCTATTTTGGTTCACGCTGTGACGGAGCATTTGCTCAATATTTGGTTGTACCGACGTGGAATCTTGTACCGTTTTCAGACGAGCTTTCGTACGAGGAAGCGGCTCTTTGCGAGCCTGCAGCTGTATCACTTCATGCAGTAAATCTGAGCGGGCTCAAAGAGGGAATGAATGTCGCCGTAATCGGCACAGGAACGATTGCCTTCTTAATAGGCTCGTTTGCAAAGAGCAAAATAGGCGACGGCAAGGTTGTAATTTGTGGCAGAAGTGAGAATAAGCTTGAGTATGCCGAACAGCTGGGTTTTGAAATGGTGAACACAAGTGAAGAACAGCCGCAGGACGGAATAAAGAGAATTACCGGTAGCGACGGCGCAGACGTTGTGTTTGAAGCGGTTGGCTCAAATGCTGCAATTTCAAGTGCAATTAAATCTGCTGCTGCGTTGGGAAAGGTAATACTTGTTGGAAATCCTGATGATGATTTAAAGCTTGAAAAGAATGTTTATTGGTCAATTTTGCGCCGACAGCTTACAATTGCTGGATCGTGGAATTCAAATTATAATTCAAGAATAAACGACTGGGCGGACGCGCTTAAAATCTTTGAGAGCGGAAGTCTTAATCTGAAGGGCTTAATTACGCATACATTCAAGCTTGAGGATAACGAAAAGGCTTTTGAAACAATAAAGGATCCGAATGAATTCACGCTTAAAGTAATGTTTACAATAGATTAACGCAAAAAGTATTGAGAGGAAAGAGCGTATTTTTACATGGAAAGTATAGACTTGATAGAAGAAAAGAAGCTAGAAGAGATTGCGGACAGACGAAAAGCAGTCGATAAAAAGCTGTCAAAGGGCAAAACGTTCGGCTTGATAAAAAACATTGAATTTAAGAGGGTTATTTTTCATCTTTCTGGTGAAATTGTAAATGCTGACCCATCTAAGGAGTATGGCGCAAGATTTGTTACTGAGGACAGAACAAAAATGTTTTATCCTGCACATTTTGATGCAGATGGAAACCAGTTCTCAATTTCTATGAACATTATGTGCTGCAAAAATCAAGAGCCGATTGCTTCGGGAAATTATTATCTTGTGATATTTGAAAAATACGAGGGATATAAAGAGGAGCAGGATTTTGTATTTAGCGATACCTGTGAACTTGTAAAACGTAGCGATGTTGTATACAAGGTTACAAGTGACGAAGAGGGAAGAACTGTTGACAAGGTGAAGCTTACCTGCGAGTATCCTTGCTTTATCGATTCCGAATACGACGGAATGTGCGATAACGAAAGTGTAAATCCGTGGAATTTTAAATATAGGCGAAGCGGCAGCAATCTTTTTTACTCTGTTTCAAAGCAGGATATGGATACGGCAGAGTATTCGCTTTCAGTAACTTATAAAGCGCCAGGAAAGCCTATTCATTTTTTCGGTCGGCAAAAGAAGTACTGGATGGGAAAATTTAATAATTTCAAGAAGGATAAAAATGCGCTTGAGCTATGGTTCTTTACCCATTCATTTAAACTGTTTACTAAATTTGCCAAGAGAAACGGAGATGTAATTCTTTTTGCGTCGGGCTCCAGAGCTGAGATTGGCGGCAATGAGGAATTTATTTACAAGCGTATGATAGAACGTGGTCTTGACAAGAAATATAAATTCCGTTTCGATTTTAAGGAAAGCATAAATGTAAATAGACCTTGGTGGAAGATGTTACGATTTGCTTACTACCTTGCGACATCAGATATTATTTTAATAGACGATTATTATCCGGAAATATATAAGATCGATTATCCAAAAACTACAAAAATTTTGCAGGTATGGCACGCTTGTGGAGCTTTTAAGTCGCTCGGATTTGAAAGACTTGGCAAACCGGGTGCGCCACCGTTTAATACACGAGTTCACAAATGCTATACTCATGTTCCTGTGAGCTCGTACCATTCGGCAAAGCACCATGCGGAGGGCTTTGCAATTGATGAGAGCAAATTCTATCCCGTAGGTGTTCCGAGAACTGATATTTTCTTTGATGAAGAGTATAAGAAAGAAACTCGTTTGCGAATGCTTGATGAGTTTGAGCCGTGTAAGACTGCTGATAAGGTCTATTTGTATGCACCTACATTTAGAGGAAATAACGCTGTCGATGCATATTTCCCGTTTGACAAGTTCGACCTTGATAGGTGGGGTGAATTTTTAGAAAAGAAAAATGCCGTGCTTATTATAAAGATGCACCCATTCGTTTCTAAGCGTGTTGAAATTCCGCCCAAATACAAGGATAGAATTTTAGATGCAAGCGATTATAGAGAAGTAAATGATATATTGTTTATAATTGATGTGCTTATTACCGATTATTCATCAATTATTTATGAAACCTCGCTTTTGAAAAAGCCAATGCTGTTTTTTGCATTCGACCGCAAATATTATGAAAACACAAGAGATTTTTATGAGCCTTATGAGGAACTCGTTCCGGGAAAAATCGTAACTGATTTTGATGAGCTTTTGGAAGCTATGGAAAATGAGGATTATGACGCTCATAAAATGGATGCTTTTATCGAGAAAAACTTCACATATACTGACGGCAAGGCGACCGATAGGGTTATAGACCAACTGATTATCGGTAATGAGCCTAACGCCGAACAAAAATGAGAACTTAGAAAGGAAGCGAAGGATTAAATGGGTACACAGGATAAAGAGAAGGGCAAGATTTCAGTGTCTATGATGTGTGTAAGGATAGACCTTACTATGGATTATCTGAAAGCTTTTGAGAGAAACGGTGTAGAGCTGCTGCATATAGACGTTATGGACGGAACTTTTGTACCGAATATTACAATTGGTGTTGATTATGTAAAACAGCTGAGAGAAATAAGCAAACAACCGTTTGATTTTCATTTTATGGTTGAAGAACCAGAGGAGAAGATGCGGTGGTTTGACATTCGTGAAGGAGATTGGGTTTCTGTTCATTGGGAATCAACCAAGCATATCGACAAATGTATGCAATATATTAAGAGTAAAGGCGCACACGCTTGTATTGCTTTGAATCCTGGAACTCCAATTAGCGTTTTGGAAGAAATGTATGGTTATCTTGACGGAGTGCTTCTTTTGAGCGTAAATCCTGGCTTTGCAGGACAAAAGCTTATTCCGTCTGTAATCGATAAGGTAAAGAGAATGTCAGCTCATCTCAAAGAGATTGGAAGAGAGGACATAACAATTATCGCAGACGGAAATATGTCTAATGAAAATGCGAAGCTTATGTATGATGCTGGAGCGAGAATATTTGTTGCAGGAACGTCAAGTATCGTTAAGGACACGATCGAAGGCGTAGACGAAAGAATTGCAGCAAAGCGTAAAAGCATTGGTTATTAAATACAAACAGTAAAAAATAACGACTGAATTTTTTAGGTTCAGTCGTTTTCTTTATTTGGGAATTTATCTCACTCGAGTAAAATCACAGATGAATGATTCTGTTAAAAATTCTTTCGGTCGAATTACCGTCACAAGCAGATAAGTATTTTTTCCTGAAACGTATTAATTTATCTTTGTCAATGGTATCTGGCGATTTTATGATAGCATCGGGTAGCTTATCAGCTTCTTTTACAATATTGCCGGGGATTTCCGAATAATCAAGGTAGAAGCCTCTATCAGAGTAATACTCGTCAAAATCCGGAACAAATAGCACAAGTGCTTTATCAAACAGTAAATACTCAAATATTACAGAAGAATAATCTGAAATCATTACATCTACAACAGGAAGTAACTCCTCGGTAGAAAGCGTACAGTTGCTTTCGATGCTTTTTAAATGCAGATGAGGCTTGATTATCACAAACCATTCTTCTCCAAGCTTGCTTTGCAGCTCTCGTATAGTCTCTTCACCGACAATCGAAGGACTACCCGCGTTTCCACGAAAGGTAGGCGCCCACATAACTAGCTTTTTCCCTTTAGCTTTTGGGTACGCAGCGTAAAATTTATCCTTACAGCTTTGAATGTATTTTTCGTCAAACAAGCAATCGGTTCGACACGAACCTAGAGGTTCAATGCGTTCCTCTGGAAGCAGAAAAGCACCTGCAAGCGGTTTGATGCAATCAGGAGAGGTCACCGCAACAAGATCAAAGTTTTTAGTAGGTGAGCCTTTATAGGATTTAGAAATATCGTCATCGGCGTCATAGCCTGTCTTTTTGAAAGCTCCGCAAGCGTGCCATATTTGTATAACCTTTGTGTCAGCTCTTTTGTTTGCCGATGAGACAGGCAGGTAATAATCGCATATTATTACATATTTAGCAGTAGCATAGCTTCGCATAAATCTAATCATTTCTCGCATAACTTTAAAGGGGCTGCTGTGATTATAATCAAGGAAGAAGTCCTCAATATAATATCCCTCATTTTGAAATTTTTCATGCAAAGCAACCATACTGTATGGAATGCTGTTATTGTGTGCGTCAGCGAATATAACCTTGTTCTTGTCAACTTCTTTTTTTAGAGATGTGTTATAGAATCTCGGCAATATTTTAAGCTGCAAAAATGATTTGAGCCATTGTTTAATCATAACATACCAATTCTTTACTTTTGTGTAATAGCACGAGAATAAATTCAAGTGCAGCACATATTTCTTATATTGATTTTATTGTTGTGAACATTATACCATTTGCTTTTTACATTGTCAATACAAACATTTTACATTGCCCATACTTATATTTCAGCTATAAACTATTTTAACAGTCAGGTACAATTACAGTCTTAACAAAGTAGTTTTTTCAATTTGAACAAGTACTTCAGACATTTAAAATATTTTCCGATTTTTCCACCTTTCCCCTTGACAACTCTCGGCAATCGTGCTATACTAATACCTAGAAAACATATAGGTAATAGTAAAGAAAGCGTGATTGCTATGAAAATTATGAGAATTCCAAAATCTTATTTTCGATGTTGAAGCTGATTTTTGAAAAGAAAAATTCTGAAATTATTTAAAATTTAAAAATCAAAAGGAGAAATTCACAATGAAAGTTTATGAAACACTTACTGATCTGATCGGCTCAACACCGATTCTGAAGCTTACAAATTACAATAAGTTAAATGAGCTTGAGGCTGATATTTACGGAAAGCTTGAGTATTTTAATCCCGCTGGAAGCGTAAAGGATAGAATCGCAAAGGCAATGATTGATGACGCTGAACAAAAAGGCTTGCTAAAGAAAGGCTCGGTAATAGTAGAGCCGACAAGCGGAAATACGGGAATTGGTTTAGCATCAGTTGCCGCTGCTCGTGGATACAGGGTTATTTTGACAATGCCTGAAACTATGAGCGTTGAGAGAAGAAATCTTTTAAAGGCTTACGGCGCAGAAATTGTCCTGACCGACGGCGCAAAGGGTATGACTGGCGCAATAGAAAAGGCTAATGAGCTGGCAAAAGAAATTTCAGATAGCTTTATTCCAAGCCAGTTTGAAAACCCGGCAAATCCAGCTGCACACGTAGCTACTACTGGTCCTGAAATCTGGGAGGACACCGACGGCAGGGTTGATATTTTTGTAGCTGGCGTTGGAACTGGCGGTACGCTTTCTGGCGTTGGCGAATACTTAAAGAGCAAAAATCCGAACGTAAAAATTGTTGCTGTAGAGCCTGCTGGTTCGCCGGTTCTTTCAAAGGGAACAGCAGGACCGCACAAGATTCAAGGCATCGGCGCAGGCTTTGTTCCAAAGACGCTCAATACTGAAATTTACGACGAGATAATCGCCGTTGAAAACGACGACGCATTTAAAACAGGCAGAACGCTTGCGAGAAAGGAAGGACTTTTGGTAGGAATTTCCTCTGGCGCAGCCGTTTACGCTGCAACCGAGCTTGCAAAGCGTCCGGAGAATAAAGGAAAGTTTATCGTGGCACTTTTGCCTGATACAGGCGAGCGCTACCTTTCAACCCCGATGTTTTCAGATTAGACCCATCTTTAATAAACATTACCCCCAAAGCAGCCCCATTGCAAATCGCAGTGGGGCAGCTTTGAGTCTTTACCAAATATTACAAAAAACCCGTCAAAAATTACATTTTTATGCAAACTATACAAAAATCGCCCTCAAAATTTGTCTAATCTGCGAATTGACGGGAGGATTAGAAGAAGCAGATTGCCCAAAATTATCAAATCTGATTGCATTCCGCTCCCTCTCTATCCAAATAAAACCTTAAACCAGCTTAAGAAGATTCTTAACACATTTATTAAAATATCACAATATTTGTTCATATCGCATATATTTTAAGTAACCGATTTGTTGATTCTGCTAATTGACAATTCTCGACCACAAAAGCTATAATGAGCTTAGATAAACCCAGTTGGGAAAGTAATGCAGGCTCTTTTTCGACGTAAAGATAAGCCTGCTGGCATTTTGGAGGGTTAAAAATGAGGATTAAAAAGCTTTTGTGCGTTGTTTTGGCGGCGGCAGTTGCAGCTTCTTGTGTAACGCTGTCAGCTTTTACGACAGCTTCTGCTGAAACGGCTAGCGGTACTTGTGGGGATAACGCAGCGTGGACGCTTAGCGACGACGGAGTTTTGACAATTTCGGGAACAGGCAGCGTTACTGATACTTCGGGTTATTCAGCTTATTCTTCTTCGGTTACAAGCGTAGTGGTTGGCGAGGGGATTACTTCTCTTTGCGACAGCGCTTTTAGCGGATTTTCGGTGATGGAAAGCGTAAGTCTGCCAAGCACGCTTACAAGCTTAGGAGCTAAGGCGTTTTATAGCTGCTCAAAGCTTGCAAGTATTGCGATTCCGGAGGGAATTACAACCATTGATACATATACCTTTTATATGTGTCTTTCGCTTACAAGCGTTAGTTTGCCTTCAACGCTTGTGACAATAGCCGACCGTGCGTTTCAATGCTGTAAAGCACTCACATCTATAACAATTCCCGAAGGCGTTACGAGTCTGGGCGCATATAGCTTTTATTATTGTATATCGCTTAAGAGTGTGAGCTTGCCGAGTACACTTTTAACAATTGATACTTATGCGTTTTATAAATGTTCGTCGCTTGAAAGCATAACCTTGCCCGACTCGATTACAACAATAGGCGCTTATGCTTTCCGTGAGTGTTCGGCTCTTACAAGCATTGTGATTCCTGAAAGCGTTACTGTTATTAACAAGTACGCATTCGCTGATTGCTCCGCCCTTGCAAGCGTAAGCTTGCCTTCGACGCTTACCAGCATTGATATTAACGCATTTTATTGCTGTACTTCACTTACGAGTATAACGATTCCTGAGGGCGTTACAAGTGTTGGCAATTATGCGTTTTACGGATGTACTTCTCTTAAAAGCGTAAGCTTGCCAAGCACGCTTACAACGCTCGGAACATACTGCTTCTCAGGCTGTACAGCGCTCGCAAAAGTAAATGTTCCTGAAAACATTACTTCAATAGGAACTAAGACGTTTTACGATTGCACAAATGAGGATCTGGTAATTGATATTCAGTCAACTTCTTTGACAACCATAAATTCCACATCATTCAGGAATGTTACAGGAACAATCTATGTACATTCCGAGGAAATGTATACGCTTGTTTCTAAATACGCTACCACCGCAACGGTAATTTACGGGGAAGTAAGCAGCAGCGTTGACACAGCGGATCTCGAAACTGCGATCGCTGACGCCGAGACTATTGATACAAATGTTTATACTGACGAAAGCGTTGCCGCATTAACCGAAGCTATTACTGCCGCAAAGGCTGTTTTAGCCAATTCTGATGCAACGCAAGATGATATTGACGAGGCTCTTGCTGCAATCTCAACGGCAGTAGCAGACCTCACATATAAAAGTGCAGATTATTCAGCAGTCGAAGCGGCGCTCGCAAACGTTCCAACCGACCTTAGCATTTATACTGATGAGAGTGTTGCAGCTTTAAATGAAGCGATAGCCGCAGTAGACGACAGCAAAAACATCACCGAGCAGGGAGATGTAAATGCTATGGCTGAAGCAATTACTGCTGCCATTGCGGCTCTTGAGGTCAAGGCTGTTGATACAACTGCACTCGAAACGGCGATAGCAGAAGCCGAAGCTATAAACACATCAAACTACACAAGCGATAGCGTCCAGGATCTTGAAGCGGCAATAGAAGCTGCAAAGATAGTTTTAGCTGACGAAAGCGCTACACAGACTGATGTTGATAATGCGCTTGAAGCGATAAACAGCGCAATATCTTCACTTGTAGCGAATGCTACAACCTACAGCGTAGCAGGAACCATCTACGTATCAGACGAAGATACAACAACCGATATGACAGTTGTAGCGGAAGCTTCCGACGGAACAGAAACAAGTGTAACTGCATCAAGCATGGGCGAGTATGTTATCGAAGGCTTGGAAGCTGGCACTTATACAATCACAATCAGCGGTGGAAAGTATGCTCCGAGAAGCTACGAAGTAACGGTTTCCGAAACTCTGTCACAGGACGTTTACTTAAATCCTTATGGCGACGTTAATGGCGACGGTAAGGTAACAACAGCTGACGTTGGTCTTGCAAATTCACACGCTAAGGGTGTTACAACACTTGAGGATTACGAGTTTATTTGCGCAGACGTAAATCTTGACGGAAGCGTAACAACAGCGGACGTTGGAAAGATTAACAGCCACGCAAAGGGCGTAGTAGCGCTTTGGTAAAAGAAATTCACATTTGAGATTCCGAAAAAAATAGTTGCGAAAGGCGGCAGATGATAAGTCTGTCGCTGTTCACTTTATATCCTAATAAAATAACCCCCTCTCAGCATTAGCCAAGAGGGGGTATGTATATATCTTTCTTAAATTTTACACTGATTTTTTCTCTCTGTTTTTGTCAAGTCGATAGGTTAGTTTTCCTGTCCGATCGGCTGTTTTGGTTCAGCTACCGCAATGATAGCTTCTTTGGTCTGCTTTACGTCAACAAGATTTCTTGTAAGAACCTCTTCAGCTTCTGTTAGTGCTGCTTCAAGCTTCTTTGCCATAGCGTTTCTGATTTCCTTATCAGCAGCATAAGCCTGATTTAAAATGTCAGCAGCCTGAATTTGAGCCGCCTTGGTGATTTCGTCCTGAGAAACCAAAACCTGCGCTCTTTCTTCAGCCTTTTTGATGATGACTTCTGCTTTTTTGTTAGCTTCCGTCATAATTATAGCCTGATCATTTTGCAGCTCCTTAGCCTTTTTAATATCGGTAGGAAGATTATATCTGATGCTGTCGATATATTCTCTCATCTTCTCTATGTCGATAACCTTTTTGTTGGTAAACGGAACGCTGGAAGCCTTGTCAATCATTTCGTCCATTAAATCCAGAATTTCTTCAACTTTTGCCATTTTAATCTACTCCTTCACATTTTAATTGTTTCCTACAAGCCGATCTGAAATTGTGTTCAGAATCTCACTTGGTACTAAGCTTGAAATATCGCCGCCATATCTTGCAATTTCCTTGACAACGCTCGAGCTGAGATACATATTCTCCGATCTGGTTGTAAGGAAGATAGTGTCGCCCTGAGGGTAGAGCGTTTTGTTGGCGAGCGCTTGCTGAAATTCGTACTCGAAGTCCGAAACAGCTCTTAGTCCTTTGACTATAGCGCAGACATTTCGCTTCTTGCAATATTCAGCTAAAAGTCCCTCCCAGGTATCCACCTCAACATTCGGCAGATCCTTCGATACCTTTTTTATCATCTCGACTCGCTCTGCTGCTGAAAAGCTGGTGTTCTTAGTCGAATTTACCGAAACTAAGACGATAACCTTGTCAAACAGCACAGAGGCTCGATGAATGATGTCCAAATGCCCGAACGTAACCGGATCAAAGCTACCGGGGCAAACAGCAATCTTTTCCATGTCTATTCCTCACAAGTCTTTAGTCTGTAAACGCTGAGCGCAATTTTTCCGTACCTGTACCGCTTTGATAGCTCCAAGCGTCCAAACTGTTCCGGCAATGTAAGCTCCGATTCATGCTCACAAACAACAATAGCTTCGTCGTTTAACAGCCTTTCAATTTTCCAAAGACAGCGGGGGAGAATGTCCTGATGATACGGAGGGTCAAGCAAAGCTATGTCTATGCCCTTCTTTCCAACGCTCAGGTATTCCAGGCTGTCAAGGTTTAAAATTCTCGACCTATCAAGAAAACCGCAAGAAGAAATATTTTCCCTGGTGATGTCAAGTGATGCCTTGCTCTTGTCTACGAATACGCAATGCGCCGCTCCTCGACTTAACGCTTCAATTCCAAGCTGACCTGAGCCTGAAAACAAATCCAAAACGCTGGCTGCCGGTACGTCAAACTGTATGATGGAAAATATAGCTTCCTTTACCTTGTCTGACGTTGGACGAACCTCAAGGCCGTCAAGCGTTTTAAGTTTTTTACCCCTCG
Source organism: Ruminococcus sp. (assembly GCA_021205185.1). Taxonomy (GTDB): domain Bacteria; phylum Bacillota; class Clostridia; order Oscillospirales; family Ruminococcaceae; genus UMGS1601. Next base: position 37,601 of record JAJPYB010000013.1, read on the forward strand.
CAGTTCCCGTAATTACTCTCATTGGCTTTTTTGAATCCTTAATTTGAAAAAATATGCAGCAAGTAAAGCTTTTTGACTTTACATACATAGCTGAGATTTAAATTTTGAATTTCCAAACCTTAGCGTAGTATTATTATACTACAAGTGAAGCCGTTTGTCTACAAGAAAATCCAAGAAAAGTGTAACTAATTTGTAACTTTTATAAAAACGAAACGCGATTCCTGTTAACAAAATGCCCGAACACACGCCTTAAAATATCTCAAAACACTATTTCTAAATTCGCAAAAATAAGCTTCGTTATGCAAAACGGGCTCGAATTTTGTCGCCTGAAACCGACAAAGTTTACAATTTGTAATGTTTCCGGCCCCTCTTTTTGGAATAATTCACAATAGCGCTTTCTCTGTAAAGTAAACTCGCTTTACAGGCACTTTTTGAATTTATTTTCAAACTAACGCACAGCCAAAATCAACAAAAAAGAGCAGACAAAATGCCTGCTCTCGTTCATTAAAAATCAATATATTTATTTGTCTTGCTATCAATACCTCGGCTTCAGGCTGATTACTCACAGCCCTCACAGGTTTCGCAATGATTGTCAATCTTACCAACATAAAGCTCGGGGTCAAGTCCCTGTCTTTGATAGTAGTCGGCAATAGCTGCCTTCATTGCCTGCTCAGCTAAAACAGAGCAGTGAATTTTTGCCGGCGGAAGTCCGTCGAGCGCTTCGATAACAGCCTTGTTTGTGATTTTCAGTGCGTCCTCAAGCTTCTGACCCTTTATAAGCTCGGTCGCCATTGAAGATGTCGCAACAGCCGCGCCGCAGCCGAACGTTTTAAACTTAACGTCCTCTATAACGCCGTTGTTGATTTTAAGATACATCTTCATTATATCTCCGCACTTAGCGTTTCCAACCTCGCCGATACCGTCTGCGTCCTCAATTTCGCCGACGTTTCTCGGATTTGTAAAATGGTCCATTACCTTTTCAGAATATATCATTTTTCATTTCTCCTTTCCTTAGATAGTTCCTGTCAGTCCTTCGTTTTTGCAAATTCTTTCCCAGAGCGGCGACATAGACCTCAGCCTGTCTACAACCTTCGGAATCGTTTCAAGAATATAATCTACATCCTCGTCGCTTACTTCATCTGAAATTGAAAGTCTGAGCGAGCCGTGCGCTATTTCGTGGGGAAGTCCAATCGCTAAAAGTACGTGCGACGGGTCTAAGCTTCCCGAGGTGCAGGCCGAACCGCTCGACGCCATTATTCCGTACATATCAAGCATAAGAAGTAAGCTTTCGCCCTCGACTCCTCTGATTGAAATGTTTACGTTTGAGCAAAGCCGCTTGTTCCTGTCGCCATTTAGCCTTGTCTGTTGGATTTTGAGTATTCCGTCAATCAGTCTGTCCCTTTTCTTGGACAGTCTTTCCTGCTTTGCGGAAATATCCTTGCAAGCGTCCTCGAGCGCAACCGATAAAGCGATAATCGAAGCTACGTTTTCAGTTCCTGCTCTCTTGCCACGCTCCTGCGCTCCTCCGTGAATTAAGTTCGGAAGATTTATTCCGCCCCTGACGTAAAGTGCGCCGATGCCTTTAGGCGCGTGAATTTTATGTCCCGAAAGGGAAAGCATATCAATTCCCATTTCCTTGACGTTAATCTCCACGTTTCCGACTGCCTGAACAGCGTCGGTGTGAAAGTATACCTTCTTTTCCTTGCAGATTTTAGCAATCTCCTCAATCGGCTGAATAGTACCGATTTCGTTGTTTGCAAACATTACCGTTACAAGACAGGTGGTGTCCTTTATTGCGCTTTCAATGTCGGCAGGGTTTACAAGCCCGTTTTCATCGACAGGAACATAAGTTACCTCATATCCTTGCGTTTCCAAAAACTCGCAGGTGTGCAAAACTGCGTGGTGTTCAAACACAGTTGTTACAATGTGATTCTTGCCCTTTTTCTTGCCAAGAAGCGCCGCTCCCTTGATCGCCCAGTTGTCCGATTCAGAGCCGCCCGAGGTAAAGAAAATCTCCGATGCCTTGCAGCCTAATATTCCTGCAATTTTTTCTCTTGCTGCTAAAATGGCCTTTGCCGCATTTTGTCCATGCATATAAATGCTTGAAGCGTTTCCGTATTCCTCTGTGAAGTAGGGAAGCGCTGCTTCAAGCGCTCGCTTGCTGACAGCGGTAGTAGCTGCATTATCGCAGTATATAACCTTTTTATTATCCATATAATCAGTCCTTTTAAAAACTTCGTTAAAGGGTATTATACTCTTGTTTTAAAAATTTTTCAAGCTTAAAGCAGGTTGTGCGTGGCAAAATTTTTACTTTCCGCAACCGCCAGAGCGTCGCAACGCTCGTTTTCAGGCTGTCCTGCGTGTCCTTTCACCCAGTAAAAAGTGACATCGTGAATGTTAATCAAGGCTAACAATTTCTCCCAGAGATCAACATTTAAAGCGGGTTCCTTGTTGCTCTTTTTCCAGCCTCTTGCCTTCCAGCTCTCCGCCCAGCCTAGGCTTATAGCGTCGACCACATACTTCGAGTCGGAATAAACCAAAACTTTGCAAGGTTCCTTTAAAGCGGAAAGTCCTGCAATAACAGCGCTCAGCTCCATTCGGTTGTTGGTGGTGCTTTCCTCGCCGCCTGAAAGCTCCTTTGTGTGATTTCCGTATTTTAAAATAGTACCATATCCTCCGGGACCGGGATTTCCCGAACACGCTCCGTCGGTATACATTATAACCTCTTTCATAAACCCTCCGATTTTGTTTACGCTTATTTCTTAAAGAATTGTACCACAAAAGTTATTCAATATCAAGACAGCTATGCGTAGGTTAAGCTTTTAGCATTAAAAAAATATCTCTTGCAGGAGATATTTTTTGCCTTAAATAAATTAGTAATTATGCACAAAAACGGCGTGCTCAATTTGTCGCAAATGTCAAATTGTGTGTTCAATTTTGAAATTCTGTTGATTTTTTTGTGATTATTATGTATAATGAAACCATAAATTGAAGCAAGACTATATTTGCTTGATTTCTGAACTGTTTAAGGAGGCAGATTATGAAAAAGCTTAAAAGATTGCTTGCAGGCTCAATGGCAATTATTATGACATTTGCGTTTGTGGGCTGTTCCGATTCGGAGGATACAGAGGATGCGTCATCCGTTAAAGAAGAAACTGTAAAGGTTGTTTCAACCGATGATATTGAAGATATTCCAGAGGGAGCTGAAACCGAGCTTCTCTATATGGGTGAATCTGATCTTAACCCGACAAGCTCTAACGAAAAGAGCGTTGGACTTAACCTCTTTGAGGATAAGGGCGGCACAATAACATATTCAAGAGTTACCTCGTCGAACAAGTTTACAAAGCTGGGCGCTGCTGTAACATCAGGTAAGGACGTTCCTGATCTTTTCGATTATGAATGGTTGGCGTTCCCGTGTCAGGTTGTACAGGGCTTTTATCAGCCGATAACCGACCTCGTTGACTTTGACGACGCTATGTGGGTAGACGTTAAGGAAACCGCTTCGCAGTATCAGTTAAACGGTGAGTATTATGTAGCGCCTATTTCATATAACGCTTCATCAATGCTTTTCTACAACAGAGATTTCTTCACCGATTCAGGTCTTGACGACCCTGTAGATTTGTACTACGCAGGTGAGTGGGATATTGACGCTATGGAAGAGCTTATGAGCGAATGGTGCAAGGGTTCAACTGAGGATACTGTCAGATACGGAATCAACGGTTATTTCGCTTTGCAGATTATTCAGCAGACAGGCGAAACAATGGTTACAACAGAGGACAATATAACATTTACAAATAACCTCGACAGCGCTGCAATTGCAAAGGCTCAGGAAAGACTATACAATTGGCAGAAGGACGGCTACGTTGAGCCAAACTGGATTGGCGGAGCTTCCGATGCGTTTGAAAAGAACATTCTCTTCTACGCTATGGGCGACTGGGCGGCAACAGGCTCATCAGGTCCTTCAAGCTCAGACAACTGGGGAGTAGTTCCTTTCCCAAGCGATCCTTCCTATGAAGGCGACAAGCCGATCACAACATCTGATATGACAGCTTATATGTGGGTAAACGGCTCGGAAAAGAGCGAGGCTGTAAAGACCTTCTATGAGTGCTACAGAGTAGCTGAAACTGATACTACTTATATTCAGAATACAAAGGACAAGTGGCTTGCTGACAATCCTTACTGGACAGAAGAGGATTACGAGATTATCAGAACGGTTGCTGACCCTGACGAAAACTTTATGATTTTCGATCCGGCTTACGGCGTATCATCACTGATGGGTGACGACTGGGGCGGATTCAGAACTGGTGTAAACCTGACAGGCTGGTTGTACACAGGCTGTACGAAGGCTGACGAAACCGATGGCGTTTCCTATACTTGGACGCAGCTCAAGGAAACCTATTCGGGAACCGTTGACAGCGAGCTTGAATCTATAAACTCACAGATTGAAAGCTTCATTGCAGCAAACTCATAATTTTATTGAACCAAATAAGTTAATCTGGCGTCCGTACATAATTTGTGCGGACGCTTATTTGTGTCCTGTTAAGCAACCTTAAAAATTCCCCTGCAAGTATTGTCTTTTTATGTAAAATCCGGGAGAGATTTTCGTCATAATAGATAATAATTTTCTGAAAATTTGTGCATTTTGCACAAAGATGATTTGCGTTGTATTAGCGTTTGTTGACTTTCTTTCACCAAAGCTTTATAATAAAGACACAAGTTTTTAAAAAAGGAGGATTTACATGAAAAATCTTAAGAGATTGTTAGCTGGCTGTATGGCTGTAGCAATGGTTTTTGCATTTACAGCTTGTGACGATTCGAGTGACGATTCTTCATCTAAGGAGGATACAGTTAAGGTAGCTGAGGCTGAGGATATTTCCGATATCCCTGATGGTGCAGAAACCGAGCTTATCTACATGGGTGTTGGAGATTTAAACCCGACCGGCGACAATGAAAAGAGCGTTGGACTTACCCTGTTTGAGCAAAAGGGCGGAACAATTACATATTCAAGAGTTACTTCATCTAACCAGTACACAAAGCTTGGTGCTGCTGTAACTGCTGGTAAGGATGTTCCTGACCTGTTCAACTACACAGCATTGGCAGTTCCTTCACAGGTTATTCAGGGCTTCTATCAGCCGCTTGATGATATTATCGACTTTGAAGATGCAATGTGGGTAGGAATCAAGGATACAGCTGATCAGTTTACTGTAAACGGTGAGCACTATGTTGTACCGTTCAGCTACAAGCCGCTTTCGCTTCTTTTCTATGACAGAACAGTTATCACAGAAAACGGACTTGACGATCCACAGGACCTCTATTATGCAGGCGAGTGGGATTACGACGCAATGGACGACCTTATGAGCGAATATGTTGCTGGTGCTTCAGGCGATGAGATCAGAAGATATGGTATCAACGGATACTATGCTCCTTCATACGTTCAGCAGACAGGCGAAACAATCGTAACAACAGAGGACGGCATTACTTACGAGTCAAACCTCGACAGCGCAAAGATCGCAGCTGCAGAGGAAAGACTTTCCAACTGGCTCAAGGAAGGCTATGTATACGAGAGCTGGATTGGTGAAGCTTCAGAAGCGTTTGAAACAAACTGCTTGTTCTACGCAATGGGCGAGTGGGCAGCTATTGATACTCACACTCCGTCAGCTGACGACGACTGGGGCGTAGTTCCGTTCCCAAGCGATCCATCATACGAAGGCGACCTTCCAATTTCATCTGCTAGTATGTCAGATGACTCAGTTCTTTGGGTAAATGGTTCTGAAAAGGCAGAAACTGTTAAGGTATTCTATGAGTGCTACAGAGTTGCTCAGACAGACCCGGATTATCAGCAGAACGAGAAGGATAAGTGGTTGGAGAACAACCCATACTGGGGCGAAGAAGCTTATGACATCATCAGCGATGTTTCAGACCCAGAAACTCACCTTATGATTTTTGACCCATCATACGGTGTATCATCACTTATGGGTGATGACAACAGCGGATTTATGAGCGGCGTTTCTTTGACAAACTGGATCTATAAGTCAACTTCATCAGCTGACGAGCAGGGCGAAACCTACACATGGACTCAGACCAAGGAAAAATACGCAAACACTGTTGAAAGTGAAGTTGCTTCACTTAACGAATCTATCCAGGCATTCATCACTAATGGTACAACTGTAGCAGCAGAGGAATAATCTGAATAGAATTTAAATCAGTTAAAATTAACCCACCCCGTGCATTTAGCATGGGGTGGGTTTTTGTTTGCTTAAAAAGCATCACAGAATTTTTAAAAACATATCAAGTCTTTCGTTTATATATTTTGCAAAGAGCTTTTCCATCGCAGAAAGATTATGCTTTGTGTGATACTCGTCGAAAGCATTATAATATGCTGCTCTGTCTGTGAATTTAATGTCAATAGGCGGGTAGCCTTCTTTCATAAGCTCCAGGTTAATCAGCAGCCTTCCAGTTCTGCCATTTCCGTCAATGAATGGGTGAATCCCTTCAAATTCAATGTGAAAACGAGCGAGCTTTGTTACCAAATTCTCTTCGCTTGCATTGAAGTCTAAAATTAACTGCTCCATTTTTTGCTGAATCAAATAAGGCTCCACAGGCTCAAGATGTGCGTCCATTATGCGAACGGGAACCCTACGATAAACACCTCGGTCTTCCTTTTTGTCGGCAAGAACGAGATAGTGAATTTGTTTTATTACTCTCTCGCTTATTGGAACATTTCCTTTTACCAGTTCACTCACAAACTCAAATGCTTCCTTGTGTCCTACAGCCTCCAAATGATCCTTTAACGGCTTTTCGCCAATAATCAGACCCTGTAAAACGTAATCAGTTTCCCTGAGAGTGAGTGTGTTACCTTCGATTGCGTTTGAATTGTAGGTATATTCAACGATAAACTCTTCGTTAAGCCGTGCCAGTTCGCCTTCAGTTAATGGGCGCTTGCTATCAAGCTCGGCTTTCTTTTTGTAAATTTGCGAAAGCATACTTTCTATAGATTTGTAGCGACCGTCAGCAGGCTTTTTAGCATCAGCAGGAATTTTCCAGCTGTTGCCTTGTTTGAAAGCGCCAGCAATTTTGCCCTGAGCGCAAAGGCTACGTATTCTTCTGTCTGAAATGCCCCATTTTTCAGCAGCTTCATTTACTGACATATTCATTGTGCATTCCTCCAATCTCGTACTTAGTATACCATATATTCGGAACAATATCAACACTTTCGGAACAATATTTTGCTCTCTTCGGAACAATACAATTTATTATTTTTCCCCCAAAAAACTCCTCTCGCCAGATTTCTCTGACAAGGGGAGCAGCTAAAACTCACAAGTTTTACTTAAACCAAAATCCTGAGTAGTCGTACTTAAACGCTCTGTACCACCATTGATCGCCCGAGCCATTTAAAGAACTAATAAGCTCGCCGTCGCTGTCGTATTCCGCCGCTGTGAAGGCAAATCCGCTGTCGGCGAGAATATTTCCGTTATCCAGAAGCTGAACCGAGCTTACATAAGCCGAGTAAGCTACCGGCAAGGAATAGGTAAGCTCGAAAGTACCCTCGTTTTCGTCAACCAGATAGATGTAGAAGTACGATTCGGCGTCGTCCTCTTCGACCTCAGAGTATGTTCCGTAGTAGTTGTCGTCCTCGTCGTAGTCGTAGCCGCGACTGGAGCATTTTGTAAAGTTGTTGTTGAACATATACAGATAATATTGACCGTCCTCAAGACTTTCGTCCTCGACAACCTCTACACAATGCTGACCTGCTTGAAGCGAAAATTCGCCAACCTGCTCAAGCAAAAGATCCTCGTAACCTGTTCCTTCCCAGAAATTATCCGAGCCGATTGTCCACTCTACCGTTGGATTGTCGTAAATGTTGTCAACCCGCATAATTGTTGAAGTTTCACGAGCGCTTAGTATCAGCGAATCGTCGTCAACAAGCGAAAGGGTGTTGAGGTGCATCCAGTCGAGAGTATCGTCGTCAGGGTACTCAAGCGTATCGAGGTAATCGCCGAACAGATCCCGCAGGTCTATAATCTCAGTAACCTCGCCCGACTCCAGGTCAAGACTTAAAACTCTGTCCTCCTCTGTGTCGGCGTTATATTCTGTGCCTAGAAGAAGTACGTTTCCGTCCGTTCCGAAGATGTAATCGTGGTGAAGTCTGTAGTCGCCGAGGTCGTAAATTTCAGCTATGCGACCTGTTGCGTCCATTCCAACAAAATACTTAGCTGAAGCCGAATAGTACATAATTCCGTCTTTGAAAATAAGTCTGTGCGCTCTATAGCTCATTACAGGAATTTCCGCCCTGCAGACGCCGTCGTTGTCATAGATATAAATATATCTGTAAGCTGCGTCCTCGTCCTCGCCTTCGTCCATATCCTGATCGTTTCCGAGAATTGTATATAAGCCGTCGCTTACCTCCTGAGTGCTGGTGCCTTCGGTTATATCAAGCTTTATATATTCGTCCTGATTTTGAATTTCAGGAGCAGTATATGTCCATTGAGTGCTTTCGGTGTTGCCGCTTTCATCAGTAGCGGTCAGAGTTACTGTATTTTCTGCCCCGCCAACTAATCCTATAAGCTGATACTCATGCTCGGTTGTATAACCGCCTGAGGTTGTATAGCTAAAATCGCTGTAGCCGTCCGCTGAAATTGTGTAGGAAATTTCAACAGCTTCATCTGTGTTGAAATAGACGTAAAGGCTTGTTGTGTTTGTACGATAAGGATTTGCAATTATAAGAGGGGAGTCGAACGTGTACTCCGAGCTTTTAAGTTCCTCAATCTGATTGTAAATATCCTCCTGGAATTCAGTCGTATAAATAGTCTTTACATTCGTTTCGTCACTAAGAATCATAATGCCTTCGCTTTCTGCTAGACTTGCTGCACTTTGCGAAGCGCTTTCCGCCTCTTCGTCAGACGAACAGCCGCCCATCAAAAGAACGCTTGCCCCCAAAAGCAAAAGCAATGGTCTTTTAAGTTTAGTTGCTTTCATAGCTCTTCCTTCTTTCCATAAAATAAATAATAGAGGCACGACGAAAAAAGTCTGCCCCTGTTTTTGAATAATTTATGCTTCCTGTGTGTTTTGTTTGTGAAGTGTTTGAGAAAGTTTGCAAAAAAATCTCGCAAAAAAGAATGAAGAACAAGCTAAATCGCCAACCTTCGGATCAATTTTCCGCCAATCATCGGAAAAGTTCAAATAATCAACGATTTATTTTTCGCTTTTCACCTCTCTCCTTATCCTCTCCAGATATAGACTTGCTGCTCGAGATAGGACTTGATACTTTTTCCAAACCAAATAAAGCTCTGATTGCCATGCGGGCTCAAGCGGACGAAAACACAAGCCGCTGGAGCCTGCTGTGTTTATAAGCTTGTCAAGTCCAATTACATAGCCGAAGCCTTCCTTGACGAATAGAGAAGCATTGTAAATAAGATCGTATTTCATTACTATGTTAAGCTCAGCCTCGCTTTTCTTTAACCATTGAAATAGCTCGCTGTGCTTTGAGGCTTGATGTGAAACAATAAGCGGTTTGTCATATAAATCCTCTGCGTGAATTGCTTTGTTTTCTGCTAGCGAACAATCATCACGCATAAGAATTCCCCATCTGTCCTTTTGTGGCAGGCGAATGTAGTTGTATTTTTCAAAGCTAGTGGGAGCTGCAACAAAAAGACCAAAGTCAATCAGTCCTTTGTCGAGCTTTTCTGAAATGCGCTCTGCGTCTCCACTGAACATATGATAATGAATATGCGGATACTCCTGCTTTAGCTCGCAGGCAATTTTCGCAAGAAAAGAAACTGCGTCTGATTCGCCGCCACCAATGTATATGTCTCCGGTTATGTCATAGTCAGAAGTCATAATTTCGCTTTTCGTTTTTTGCATTAAATCAATTAGCTGCTGCGCTCGCTGTCTCAGAAGAATACCGTCCTCCGTCAGCGTTACTTTTTTGCTTCCTCGAATCAAAAGCTGCTTGCCAAGCTCGTCCTCTAAATCCTTCAGTTGCCTTGAAAGCGGCGGCTGAGTCATGTGCAGCGACTGAGCTGCTTTTGTTATGCTTTCTTCTCGTGCAACTGCTAAAAAATATTGTAGCACTCTTATATCCATTTTTATGCACCTCATCAAAATGTGTTTCTTTTCTTATTGTATCACATAAGCTCATACCTTTCAAGTATGGAAACTGATATTTTATATGTATTTGATATTTTGAAAACTATAGAGTATAATATACAAAAGAGATAAAATCATGTAAATTTACAAGGAGGAATATTATGAACGATTTTATTTTTTACAACCCCGATAAGGTCTATTTTGGCAAGGATATAATGAAAAATCTCCTTCAGGAGCTGCTTGCTTTCGGAAAGAAAGTTTTGCTTGTATACGGCGGCGGTTCAATCAAGAAAAACGGTTTATATGATGAGATTACTTCTCTTGCAAAGGCTGCAGATATAGAGCTTTTTGAGCTTTCTGGCGTTGAACCAAATCCCCGCCATACAACGGTAAACAAGGGCGCCGCAATTTGTAAAGAGAAGGGGATTGACGTTATTCTTGCAGCAGGAGGCGGTTCTACTATCGACTGCGCCAAGGGGGTAGCAGCTGCTGCTCTTACAGACAATGGCGATGTGTGGGGACTTGTGTCAAACGGCGTATGGGTAACTAAGGCTTTGCCTATTGTTGCAATTTTAACAAATGCCGCAACAGGCTCTGAGATGGATGCGTGGGCTGTAATTTCGAATATGGATACCAACGAGAAAATCGGGCTTGGCGGCTCTGCTCTCATTCCTAGAGCTGCTTTTGAAAATCCTGAGTACAGCTTTTCTCTCCCCGCTTATCAGACTGCGTGCGGTGCATTTGATATTTTCAATCACGTGCTAGATAACTATTATTTTGCAGGCGACGCCACATTTGATATGCTGCTTGAAATGCAGGAAGCTGTAATGCGAACTGTTGTTAAATGGGCGCCAATAGCTATCAGTGAGCCTGAAAACTATGAAGCGAGAGCAAATCTTATGTGGGCGTCTTCAATGGCGCTGAATACTGTTCTTGACGGCGGAACCGTTCACGACTGCGCTTGCCATATGATGGAGCACGAGCTGTCCGCTTATTATGATATAACTCACGGACACGGACTTGCAATTTTAACGCCACGTTGGCTTACTTATATTTTGGACGAAGAAACTGCCCCTGCGATATATCGCTTTGGAAAAGCTGTTTTCGGCGTTTCTGACGGCTATTCTCCAATAGACGGCGCAAAAGCGGCAATTGAAGCTGTTTCAGAATTCTGTTTTGAAACACTTGGACTTAAACCAACTCTTTCAGATTTATCAATTGACAACGAAAACTTCAAGGCAATGGCTGATCACGCTTGCAGAGGCGGCGGTATTAACGGAATTAGTAAGCTAAACAGCTGTGACGTTGAAAAAATTTATGAAATGTGTCTGTGATAAGAAAATGATAACGGTTGAAGATATAATAAAAGGCTTTGAAAAAGGCGAACCGGAAAGCCCCGAATGGCATAAGAAGGCGAATTCGCTTTTTCAGGAAGCAATCCGTATAGGAATGGAGCTTAATAACAGCTACCATTCACCCGAGGAAATCAGAGAGATTTTTAGTAGGCTGATTGGCAAACCTGTAGACGACAGCTTTCGCTTGTTTCCGCCATTTTATACGGATTTTGGAAAGAACATTCATATCGGCAAGGATGTCTTTATAAATTCAGGCTGTCATTTTCAGGATCAGGGCGGGGTTAAAATTGGCGAAGGAGCGTTTATAGGACACAATGTAGTGCTTGCAACCATCAATCACGACCTGAACCCGAAAAATAATCGAAAGAACATTTATGCGCCAATTGTTATCGGAAATCACGTTTGGATAGGTTCAAACGCTACGATTTTACAGGGTGTTACTATCGGCGAATGGGCGGTAGTTGCGGCTGGCGCTGTTGTTACAAAGGACGTAAAGCCGTACACAGTTGTCGGCGGCGTTCCGGCAAAGGTAATAAAAACAATCGGGATAGATGTCTGAGAGGTGATCGAATGAAATGTCTGATGAGTATTTTTTTAACAATTTGTATGGTGGCAAGCGTTGCTTTGCTGTTGCCGTCTTGCTCGACAAACGAGGAGATAACAAGCTCTGTATCTGAATCCGAAGAACAAACCCATCAAACGAAACAAAGCGAAACTGATACAACTGACACAACTACAACAACGCAGGAAAAATCGGACGACAGCACAAATATTTTAGTAGTATATTTTTCCTGCACAGAAACTACCGAGCAAATAGCCGATTGGATAGTGACAGAAACGAGCGCAGATGTCTATGAGATTTTGCCGAAAGACCCGTATACCGATGAGGATTTGGATTATAATAATTCTTCCAGCCGTGCCAATCAGGAACAAGCGGATTCCACTGCCCGTCCTGAAATTTCAAACATATTAGACAGCATTGATCAATATGACGTTATTTTTCTCGGTTATCCAATATGGCATGGGCAGGCTCCGAGAATAATAAGCACTTTTTTAGAAAGCTTTGACTGTTCTCAAAAGACAATTATCCCATTCTGCACCTCCCACAGCAGCGGTATCGGCTCGAGCGCTGAAAATTTGCATTCTTTGTGCGCTGATACTGTTGTTTGGCTGGATGGCGAGCGTTTTTCAAGCGATACGACAGCTGACGACATTTCCGATTGGCTTGACGGCCTGAATTATTAAATCGAAAGGATGAAATATGAAACCTTACTTTATTGCAATTGCTTTGACTTTTACACTTGGCTTGTCTGCTTGTCAAAGCGAGAACATAAGCGTGGAAAGCTCATCTTCTGCTCAAACAATTCAAGCAACAGAGACGACGAGCGAAGCGACAACAGATGCTACAACCGAAGTGCAAAATGTTATGCAAACGCCGACTTTCGAGTATATAGAAGCTTCAAACCCTGACGAAAAGGTGACATTAAAGGTAACAAGTGACCTCGAAAACGTCGACAAGCTTTTAGTTTATCATATCGAAGCTACATCTGATGATAAAAGCGTTGTGAACAGACAGCTTGCTAGTGAATTTTCGGTGAATGAAATTTCCGACGATTTAACGCTTAATATTGATATGTCTGGCGCTGGAGAGGTTGAAGAGATTTCAAAAGACAATAGTGCAATAAAGACTACATTTTATTCAGCAGGCTATAAAATCTGCGCTGTAAATGAAAGTGGAGAGCAATGGTCGGAATACTATCCTTATGAGGTCTTGTTTGACACAGGAAGCGTATATCAGTACAATGCAAGCTTTTATGGTTCAACTGCCTGCGGTGCAGCAAACGGTGTTTTGCTTTTACAAACTGCAATGCCGGCGTGGGGAGATGAGCTTAACGAGCGTCTTGACGTCGTTCGCAGCTATTCAGGAATTTCAGACGATTACAGCTGCGGAGAAGAAATTGATTATTGTATGTCTGGAACTCACATTAAAAATTCTGTTAATCGCTGGCTTGAAGAAAACAATATCACCGAGTTTAGTGTTGAGGACTTCGGTGATGAGGACGGAGAAACCGAGAATATTATTCGCTCGCTTTTGGATACGGGCAGACCAGCTACTGTAATGGTAGCCTATAGTGGTGGAGAATTACTTGATGAGTACAGGTATGCTCATTGGATAACAATTAACGGATATAGAATCAGCGACGACGGGCAGACCTGCGAGTTTCGGTGGGAGAACACCATTTTACAGGTCGATTCTCAATGGGACAGCGCAGAAACGGTTGAAACAGCTATTGAAGTAGTAATCAATGCTGATAATACAGGCGAGCGTTACGGAATAAACGAGGAGAATATGCCCGAAATCGTCAGATATATTGTAGCCCTTAAATCGCCGCTCATTGCAGCTCTCGCATAGAACTTCACTAACCCCTATAAATTTGTATCTCTGCCAAGAACCATCGCATTTTGCGTTGGTTCTTTGCACTTTTAAAAACTATATCACACAATTCCTCTCGCTGCTAAAATCTCTCAAGTTTCCTTAACAAAATGTGTAAATCAAGCGTACTTGTTGTGTTCCATTTGTGAAATGTCACAAAAATTTGCCCTTATATATGTGTAAAATGTACATTGCCAATTGCGAGCGTTTATGTTACAATTAAGGTGTAGCAAAATTGCGGTTGCGCTCGACTGAACCGTAGCTTTAGCTGGAAACAATTTGTGCTGATTTGCGCTTTGGCACAAGGGAGGAGATTGGTATGAAAATATTAAAAAGAATTTTAGCGGGAACTTTGGCGGTCGTTCTGACATTTGCTTTGGTAGGCTGCGACTCAGGTGATGATGATTCTTCAAAGGATGATGAAATCGCCGTTGTTTCAACCGACGACATTGAGCCAATCGCCGACGGTGAGGAAACTACCCTTGTCTGGATGGCAAACTACGACCTTAACCCTTCAAGCGACGATGACGACAGAACTGTCGGACTTACTCTTTTTGAGGAAAAGGGCGGCTCTATTGAATATATGAGAGTTACCTCATCAAATCAGTTTACTAAGCTTGCAGCTGCAGTTACTGCGGGAACTGATGCGCCTGACCTTTTTGCGTATAATACGCTTGCTTTTCCGTGTCAGGTGGTTCAGGGCTTCTATCAGCCGCTCGATGAGGTTATAGATTTTGATTCTGATCTTTGGTCAAGCGTCAAGGATACAGCTGATCAGTTTATGCTTGATGGTAAGCATTATGTCGCTCCGATTGAATACGGACTGACAGCGCTGCTTTATTACGATAAGACTGTAATCTCTGAGGAAGGCTTGGACGACCCTATTGACCTTTATTATGCAGGTGAGTGGGATTACGACGCTATGGACGACCTTATGAGCGAATATGTTTCCAACGCTGCCGGCGATGAGGTAAGATACGGAATCAACGGCTGGTACGCTCCTCAAATGGTAGCGCAGACTGGTGAAACTCTTGTAACAACTGAGGATAATATTACATATGAGTCAAACCTTGACAGCGCAAAGATAGCGTCTGTTATGGAAAGACTTTACAACTGGCAGAAGAACGGCTACGTTGAACCTAACTGGATAGGAACAGCTGCCGACGCTTTTGAGAAGAACATTTTGTTCTATTCAATGGGAACATGGGCTGCTATGGGCGATAACGGTCCTGACGTTGAAGGCGATTGGGGAATGGTACCGTACCCGAGCGATCCTACTTACGAAGGTGAAAAGCCGATTTCATCCGCAAGCATTACTTCATATATGTGGGTAACAGGTTCTGAAAAGACGGACGCAGTAAGATGCTTCTACGAGTGCTACAGAATAGCTCAGACTGATCCTACCTATGCTGCTACAGGACTTGAAAAGGCTAAGGCTGCAAGCCCGACATGGACTGATGAGGATTTCGAGCTTATGAGCGATCTTACAAATCCTGACAAGGTGCTTCTATTGTTCGACCCGGCTTACGGCGTATCGTCACTAATGGGCGACGACTTCAGCGGCTTTATGAGCGGCGTTTGCCTTGCAAACTGGCTTTATAAGTCAACCTCTGTTCCTGACGAGGAGGGCAATACCTATACATGGACTCAGAGCAAGGAAAAGTATTCAAGCACCGTTGAAGAAGAGGTAGCAACAATCAATTCGCAGATTCAGGACTTCATCAGCGAGTAAGCGTTGGTAATTGTGGTACAAATGATGTCAGTCGTTTGATATAGAATTTTACAATTCAGAAAAGGAGTTTAGAAAATGAAAAATCTCAAAAAATTGTTAGCAGCAATGCTGGCAGTTTCAATGACGTTTGCATTAGCAGCTTGTAGCGACGACGACTCTGAAGATGCTTCTTCTCACGAGGATACCGTACAGGTTGTAAGCACAGACGACATTGAGCCTATCGCCGACGGAGAGGAAACAACTCTTCTTTGGATGGCAAACTACGACTTGAACCCGACCTCAGATGATGAGAAGACAGTTGGTTTAACGCTGTTTGAGGAAAAGGGCGGCTCGATTGAATGGTCGAGAGTTACCTCTTCAAACCAGTTTACAAAGCTGGCTGCTGCTGTAACATCAGGCAAGGACGTTCCTGACCTGTTTGCAAGCGGATCATTCCCATATCAGGTTCTTCAGGGCTTCTATCAGCCGGTTGACGATGTAGTTGACTTTGACGACCCGCTGTGGGTTGACGTTAAGTCTACTGCCGATCAGTATGTATTAAACGGCAAGCATTATGTTGCGCCTATCGAGTTTTCTCCTGCGGTTTACATCTTCTATGATAAGAATACAATCGTTGAAGAGGGACTTGACGATCCACAAGACCTCTATTATGCAGGCGAGTGGGATTACGACGCTATGGACGACCTTATGAGCGAGTACGTAAATAATGCGGAAGGCGACGAGGTAAGGTACGGAATTAACGGCTACTATGCGCCTTCATACATTCAGCAGACTGGCGAAACGCTCGTTATGGTTGATGACGACGGAACATACTATTCTAACCTTGACAGCGCTGCAATAGCAAAGGCTGAGGAAAGACTTTACAACTGGCAGAAGAACGGCTACGTTGAAGCAAGCTGGATAGGTAGCGCTGCTGACGCATTCAACGCAGGCTGCTTGTTCTACGCTATGGGTTCATGGGCAGCTACTGGTGACGCAGGTCCGTCATCAGGCGAGAGCTGGGGAATCGTTCCTGTTCCTTCCGACCCTGACTACGATGGAGATTTACCGCTTGTATCCGCTACAATGACAGCTTACTGGTGGGTTAAGGGTTCTACAAAGACCGACGCTGTAAGATGCTTCTATGAGTGCTACAGAATTGCTCAGACTGATGAAACCTACAAGCAGAACGTTAAGGATAAGTGGCTTGAAGATAATCCGAACTGGACAGAAGATGATTACGATCTTATGATGGAGCTTTCTGACCCTGACCAGAACCTTATGATCTTTGACCCGGCTTACGGAGTATCAGCTCTTATGGGCGACGACAACAGCGGTTTCCATTCAGGTGAGTCACTTGCAAACTACCTCTATAAGGCAACCTCTGCTCCTGACCAGACGACAGGTAATATCCTGACCTGGACGCAAACGAAGGAAACCTATTCGGCAACTGTTGAGAGCGAAGTTGAAACTCTTAACGAGTCGATCGCATCCTTTACTGAATAGAAATCAAACGATTGATTTGTAAAAAAATATCCCTTGCCAGTTTTCTGGCAGGGGATATTTAAGTTTTGTCAATTTTAGTCTGTTTCTACGCCGCTTAGCAAACAGGCGTAAGCCGTTTCAAGCGTTAAGTCGTGAAGAAATTTTACGCCGAGTCCTTGAAGCTCAACAGTAGATTCATAAAGCGTATTTTCCGATTTTACCGAAGCGGCATAAATTTCTGTACCGCTTGTCCTTGCCTTCTCAACAAGCACTTTCAAGACGTCAACATCTGTCGTTCCGCCGTGGTAAAGCTCGATTAAAATGCTGTCAAAGCATTTAGTGTCCACAAACGAATAGTCCGCCCCGACATAGCTTTTTAATATCAGAACTCGCTTTTTAAATCCTGAAAATTCATCACAGTATACAGGCCTTGAGGGGAGAGAATAAAAGCTACTGCCTAAAATCTGCGACTGAGTAATCTGGTAGCCTTTGTGCAGCCTGACCGCTTCTCCTTCGCTTTTGTAAGGCACATAAACGCCGCTTGTAACGCCGCTTAGTAGTACGTCAACCCCACACTTTAAATTTTCAAGTCCGTTAGCTCTTTTGTCCTCTAAAACCCTGTCCGAAGCAATTACAAAAACCGGCAAGTTTTTATTCCCGAAGAAAACCGAAAGCATATTTGCAAAGTAAGCGAGCGTGTCGCTGCCGTGCGCAATAAATATAGCGTCGTAATTTTTATCATCAACTGATAAAAGTCTGCTTACAATTTTTTCCCAGTCTGACGGCTTCATATTCTCACTCAGCTTGTTAAGTAAAAATTCGCACTCAAACTCTATTTTCTCACGATATTTCGGATATAAGTCAAAGAACATATCCGCCAGGCGGCTTTTTGAACCTCCGCCATTATCAATAGGAGAAATTGCATTATCGCTGATGGTAGATGCAATAGTTCCGCCTGTAAAAATCATAAGAGCTTTCATTTCGTTTCACTTCCCATTGCGTAAAGTTTATCAAAAACAAACGCTTTTGTCAAATTGTGCTTCAACTTGTAAAAATTTCAATTTAATTCTTTACAAGCCGTCTTTTTTATGGTATACTTTATCCTGTGATTTTATTCACAAAAATTGTGCCTATTCGGGAGGAGAAAGTAATGGTAAAAGCAATAGTTGGAGCTAACTGGGGCGACGAAGGAAAGGGCAAAATGACCGATATGCTCGCTTGCAACGCTGATATCGTAATCAGATTTCAGGGCGGAGCAAACGCTGGTCATACCATAGTAAATGATTATGGGAAATTTGCGCTTCATACACTTCCGAGCGGAGTTTTCAATTCAAATACAACTAACATTATTGGTAACGGCGTTGCGCTTAATATTCCTGTATTCTTTAACGAGCTTAAAGAGGTTGTAAGCCGCGATGTTCCAATGCCGAAGATTTTAATATCCGACCGTTGTCAGATAGTAATGCCTTATCATATTGCTTTTGACGAATACGAGGAGGAAAGATTAGGCAAGTCGAGCTTTGGTTCAACAAAGTCTGGTATTGCGCCGTTTTATTCTGATAAGTACGCAAAGATCGGTATTCAGGTTCAGGAGCTTTTTGACGAGAAGTCTTTAAGAGAGCATCTTGAAAGAATTGCGCCGCAAAAGAACGTAATACTCGAGCACCTGTATCACAAGCCTGCGCTTGACATTGACGCTCTTATGGAAACGCTTAAAGAGTACAAAGAAATGGTTGAGCCTTACGTTTGTGACGTTTCCTTGTATCTTGATAACGCTATCAAGGAGGGTAAGGAAATTCTTCTTGAGGGTCAGCTCGGAACCCTAAAGGATCCTGATCACGGAATCTATCCAATGGTTACATCCTCTTCAACACTTGCGTCTTATGGCGCAATCGGTACTGGCATTCCTCCTTATGAGATTAAGCAAATTGTTACCGTCTGCAAGGCTTATTCGTCAGCAGTCGGAGCAGGAGCATTTGTTTCTGAAATTTTCGGCGAGGAAGCCGACGAGCTAAGACGTCGTGGCGGCGACGGCGGAGAGTACGGAGCTACAACAGGCCGTCCGAGAAGAATGGGTTGGTTTGACTGCGTAGCTTCAAAATACGGCTGCCGTTTACAAGGAACAACAGACGTAGCGTTTACAGTTCTGGATGTTTTAGGATACCTGGAGAAAATCCCTGTTTGCGTGGGTTATGAAATTGACGGCGAGGTTACTACCGACTTCCCGACAACCGTAAAGCTTGAAAAGGCAAAGCCTGTGCTTAAGGTTCTTGACGGCTGGATGTGCGACATCAGAGGAATCAAAACTTATGAGGAGCTGCCTGAAAACTGCCGCAAGTACATAGAGTTCTGCGAGGAGCAAATCGGCTATCCTATAACTTACGTTTCAAACGGACCAAAAAGAGAAGATATTATAAAGCGTAAAAGCGCATTGAAATAATTTAAGCCAAAAAACAAAGTCCTGTGAGTTTTAAAGCTCGCAGGACTTTTTTATACTTATTTCTACCAAGCCTTTGTAAGGCTGTCGATTTTTTTGATTTCTTCCTCTGAAAATTCAAGGTTTTCTACCGCCTTGCAGTTTTCCTCAATCTGAGAAGGCTTAGATGCGCCAATCAGAACGGTAGTGCATTTTTCATCTCGTAAAACCCAAGCCAAAGCCATTTGCGAAAGGGTCTGACCTCTCCCTCTTGCAATTTCATTCAAGGCGTTTAGCTGCGTGATTTTTTCTTCATCAAGCTGACTTCTGAGCCATTCGTTTTTGGAAGCTCTGCTGCCCTCGGCGATACCGTTTAAATATTTGTCGGTTAAAAATCCTTGCGCAAGCGGACAATACGCCGCCATCCCAACGCCCGTCTGACAGCACAAATCGTAAAGTCCGTCAGGCTCAATCCAGCGGTGAAGCATATTGTACATCGGCTGATTTATAATATACGGCGTGTGAAGGGATGCAAAAATCGAAGCTATTTCCTCCGACTGCTGTCTGTTATAATTTGAAATTCCGATATACAGAGCTTTTCCGCTTCTGACAATTCCGTCTAGTGCCTGAGCCGTTTCTTCAAGCGGCGTGTCAGGGTCAAATACGTGGTGGTAGAAAATATCGACGTAGTCGACGCCAAGTCTTTTTAAGCTTTGATCGATTGAAGCTGTAAGGTACTTCTTGCTTCCGCCCTTTCCTCCGTAAGGTCCGTCCCACATCTCATAGCCTGCCTTTGTGGCGATTACAATTTCATCTCTGTACGACGCAAACGATGTCTTTAAAACTCTGCCAAAGTTTTCCTCCGCCGAGCCGTTGTACGGGTGACCGTAGTTGTTGGCAAGGTCGAAGTAGGTGATTCCGTTATCAAAAGCCGTTTCGCACATCTTTAAAATATTTGAAAACGGCGCTTCAAAGCCAAAATTCTGCCACAGTCCAAGCGAAATCCTAGGAAGCTTCAGTCCGCTATTTCCGCATCTTGAATATTTCATTTTTTCATATCTTTTCTCATCAGCAATATACATATTTTTTCCTCTCTTTCAAAGCAATTTTATCATATCGAAAAACGAATGTCAATCAGGCGAGCTTTCAAAGTCACAGCCTGCTTCTTTTCGACATATTATGATATGAAATGTTATGAGTAAGTCAACATCCAAAAAATAGGAGAAAAATAAAATGAACTACAATCTGATTGCAATGACGAGTATAACCTATGCGCAAAAGGCAAAAAGCCTTTTAAACGCACAGAGAATGTACTGTGAAATACAAAAAACACCGAGCGAATATTTTTCAGGCTGCGGATATTCAATAAGAGTAAAGGACGATATTAGTAAAGTTACAGCAATTTTGCGGGAAAACGGAGTTAAGTACAAGCAAACGGCGAGTGGTTACAGGAGGTAGCGGCGTGATAAATTTTGACAATTCAGCTACAACCTTTCCAATGCCCGAAGCTGTAGCTAAGGCAGTTTACACCGCGGTTAAACGCTATGGCGGAAATGCAGGAAGAAGCGGACATAGCCTGTCAATTATGACGGCAGGAAAGGTGTTTGAGGTGCGTGAAGCGTTATCTCAGCTTTTTGACGCAAAGCCTGAAAACGTAGTCTTTACACTAAACTGCACCCACGCTTTAAATTTAGCTATAAAAGGAACTCTCAAAGCAGGGGATCATTGCATAATTTCCTCCCTTGAGCACAACAGCGTTTCACGACCTGTTTATGCTATGTCAAGAAGGTCCGGCGTTACCTTTTCGGTTTTAGAGGTAATCGACGATGACGAGCAAACGCTCGATCGCCTGAAGCGTCTTATAAGAGATAACACAAAGGCGATAGCAATGACAATTTGCTCAAACGTCACAGGAAAAATCCTGCCGTACAAACTGATAGGCGAGCTTTGCCGCAGAAGGGGAATTGTTTATATAGCCGACGCTGCACAGGCGGCAGGCGTAATACCCCTTTCAATGAGCGACGGCTTCGACTTTTTGTGTATGTCGGGTCATAAAGGACTTTACGGCCCGACAGGAACAGGTGTGCTTATCTCCTCCGAGCGTTTTCCCTTGTCAACAATTATCGAGGGAGGAACCGGCACGACCTCTTTAGAGCTTGAGCAAACCGGCGGTTTGCCCGAACAGCTAGAAAGCGGAACGTTAAACAGCGTCGGAATTATAGGACTTGGCGCAGGAATTAATTTTGTCAAAGAAAAGGGAATGCAAAAAATTTATGACCACGAAATGCGTCTGACAAACGCTTTCTTTCAAGGATTAGCCGAAATGAAAGATATAACCGTTTTGCGTGGAAGCGGCAACTACTCGGCAGTCGTTTCGTTTAACAAGAACGGCTTTCATTCAGACGAGCTAGCTGAGTATCTTAGCGACAGGGGAATTTTTCTTCGGGGCGGCTACCATTGCTCAGCTTTAGCGCACAAATATTTAAAGACTGAAAAGACAGGAGCAGTGAGATTTTCGCCGTCTGTTATGAACACAAAAGACGATGTAAAAAAGCTTCTTTTCGAGCTTAGAAGAATTTCTTAATGGTATCTGAATTCTTTTGAAATTTCCCACAATTTTTTTGCCGCAAAGCCTTGTTAATGCCCACAAAATATGGTATACTTAATATGAATAAGTGTATAGCTGATGAGGGGAAGTGGGTTTTTGGAAGCTTTTTACGAATATCTGGACGCTTTTATAAGTGTAATAAAATCCATCACATTTTTTGATATTTTAGACATAGCAATATTGGCGTTCCTGCTTTATAAGGGAATACAAATAGCGAGAGAAACCAGAGCAGGACAGCTCGTCAAGGGAATTATTTTAATAGCTGCTTGTTATTTTGTGGCTGACTTTTTCGAGCTAAAGGCAATGAAATACCTGCTTGATACGTTCTTCAGATGGGGATTCTTAGCAATAGTCATTTTGTTCCAGCCTGAATTCAGACGAGTTTTAGAGCGAGTTGGAAGAAGTAAGGTGGCAAGCATTACAACTCTCGGCCCTTTGGACAGAAGCGCTGCGAGCGACGTTTGGTCGAACTGTATCGATGTTATTTGCGAATCCGCCGCTACACTTTCTTCAACCAAAACAGGTGCGCTTATAGTATGCGAGCGAATGACAAAGCTCGGCGAGCAGATTGACACGGGCACAATTTTAGACTGCGTTCCTTCAGAAGCGGTTTTTGGAAATATCTTCTTCCCGAACACTCCGCTGCACGACGGAGCGGTTATCATAAGAAACGGATATATTTTAGCTGCCGGATGCTTTTTGCCGAAGCCGCAAAAGGAAGAGCTTATCAATAAGCAGCTGGGCTCACGTCACCGAGCTGCTATCGGAATGAGCGAGGTCAGCGACGCTATTATAGTTGTCGTTTCCGAAGAAACAGGAAATATCTCCGTTGCAGAGGACGGAGTTTTAACAAGAGGATACAATAAGGATAGTCTGAAAAAGCATTTGATTTCAAGGCTTTTACCGAAGGACGATGAGAACAAGAAGCATCAGGGCATTGCTGAAAGGGTGAAGAGAAGATGGAAAAAAGAAAAAAGCTAAGACCTAGCCTTGACAAGCTCCTTGACAGCAAGCGGTTTATAATGATTCTTGCTATTGCAATAGCTATCGTTCTGTGGCTTATTATGTCAATTACCGTTTACCCTGACGTTGAGAAAAAAATTGCGGGAATACCGCTTACAGTTTCCTTTGACGACAGCGCAACAGGCGAGGATACACTTATTGCTCAGAACAGCGACAGCTTTTCAATTACCGCTAACATTTCAGGCGCCAGATATGTAATAGGAGATTATACCTCCGACGATCTGGTCGCAAGCGTCAGCACAGCAAATGTTACCAAAAGCGGAGAATATACGCTTGATGTAAGCGTATCGAGCGCAAGCGGCGACAGCATTGACGTTTTGTCAGTTTCCCCGAAGACTGTAACTCTTTCGTTTGATTATACCGCTACTAAGGTAATTGAGCTTACAAGCGATAAGGTTGACACCTCATCTCTTACAACTGCCGACGGCTATGTAAAGGACGTTCCTGTTATAAACCCGACTACAATAACAATCGAGGGCGCAAAGTCAATAGTCGATACAATTAGCACAGTTTCAGTCAAGGTTTTGGACGAAGCTGAGAATTTAACCGAAGCGTTTACCACCTCTAATACTGAAATTATTCTTTATGACGAGGATTCTAACGTCGTTTCAAAGGACGATCTTGAAATAACTCCCGAGAATATTTCCGTTTCAGTAAACGTAACTCAAAAGGCGTCTGTGCCGATAACTATAAACTTCACCAACTCTCAGGGTGAGGTTCAAAACGACATTATAGATGCTACAAGCATAATTTCAACAATTTCACCGCAGGCGATAAACGTTTCAACAACGGCTGATTCTGACGAATCCACAGAGCAGCTGGTCATTGAGCTTGACTTAAGCCTCAGAGAAGCCGCTCCGGGAAAGACGGTTATGATTGATAAAACTGCTGTAAAGGCGGCTCTTTCCGCAAAGGGCTTAACAGCGTCAGATTCTGATATAAGCGACATTTATGTAACCTATAAATCCGACGGCTTTTCAAGCAAGGAAATTTCTCTTTCCGAGTCGTCAATCCAGCTTTTAAACGTCCCCGACGACAAGGAGGTATCTATTGTTACCGAAACTATTTCAAACGTCGTTGTATACGGACCTGAGGATGTAATCGAATCGCTTACAAGCGACGACTTCGTTGCAGTTTTAGATCTTTCCATTGCTGAGCTTTCAAACGATACATTTCCTGTTACCGTTTACTGCGAAAGCTACGATACTGTATGGGCTTACGGAGATCAGACGATAACGCTAAGCATCACAGATAAGGAAGAGGAAACTACCACTACGGCTTAAGAGGAATAAATCAATGGGCGGAGATGAAGCGTTCGTTTCCGCCTGTTTTAGTTTTTTAAAAGGGGTGTAAAATCGCATTGCCGATAATTGTGCATCAAATCAAATGTCCCATTGACGAAAGCGAGCAAAACGCAAAAGCCAAAGCTTTAAAGCAGCTGGGTTTAAAGGAAAGAGACGTCAAAGATATTAGCCTGCACAAGCGTTCGCTGGACGCAAGAAAAGGCTATAAAACGTCCTTTGTCTATTCCTTTATGATAAGTCTTGCGGATGAAAACAAAGAAAAGACAATAGCTGAGAAGAAAAAAGCAACGCTTGTAAAAAATGAAGAGTTCTTTCCAAAATGCAGGCTTGACAAAAAATCAAATATAATTATCGCAGGCTTTGGACCTGCCGGAATGTTCGCCGCACTCACCCTTGCAAGAATGGGCTATAAGCCTATCGTGCTTGAACGAGGCGGCAGTATGACTGACAGAGTAGCCGCCGTTAATTCCTTCTGGAAGGGCGGCGTGCTTGATGAATCGACTAATGTTCAATTTGGAGAGGGCGGCGCTGGAACCTTTTCCGACGGCAAGCTTACCACCCGAATAAAAGACCCGCTTTGCAGGATGGTGTTAAATGAGTTTGTAGTCTTCGGCGCAGACAGATCAATTTTAACGCAAGCCAAGCCGCATATCGGAACTGATAAGATACGAGAAATCGTCGTTTCTTTAAGACAGGAAATTGAACGTCTCGGCGGCAAGGTTTTGTTTAACTCGCCGCTTGATAATCTGACGATAAAAAACGGAAGAGTAACGAGCGTCTGGTCAAATGGCAGAGAGCTTAAAACGGACAGGCTTATCCTTGCTATTGGTCACAGCGCAAGAGATACATTCGAGCTGCTGCTTGAAAAGGGAATTGTAATCGAGCCGAAGCCTTTTTCAATTGGTGCGAGAATTGAGCATAGACAAGCTGACGTCGACAAGAGCCTGTACGGCTCCCTTGCGGGAGATAAACGCCTTCCAAAGGGCGAGTATCAGCTTTCCAAGTGGTTTTCGCCCCTTTCTGCGACCTATACCTTTTGTATGTGTCCGGGCGGCTATGTAGTGCCGTCGCAAAGCGAGGAGAAAACAATTCTCACAAACGGAATGAGCTTGTCCGACCGAAACGGCGAGAACGCTAATTCTGCCGTTGTCGTTTCCGTTTCTCAAAACGACTTTGGAAACTCTCCACTCGACGGCGTAAAGCTTGCAAGAGAAATCGAGCGAAGAGCTTATAATTTAACGGGCAGCTACAGCGCGCCCTGTATGAGCGTAAGGGGCTTTTTGCAGGACGATAAAACCATAAAATCAAGCGTCAAACCCAGCTACTCGCTTGATACTTGCTATACTGATTTTTCAAAGCTTTTTCCAATCAGAGTAATAAGACTAATGAAAGAAGGACTAGCCGACTTTTCAAAGAAAATGTCCTGCTTTAGCGGCGGAATTTTAACTGCGCCCGAAACCCGAACCTCGTCGCCTGTCAGAATTTTAAGAAACAGCGATATGACTGCGGTGGGAGTAAAAAACCTCTACCCGACAGGTGAAGGAGCAGGCTACGCTGGCGGCATTATGTCAGCGGCAGTTGACGGAATCAAAGCCGCCGTTATGATAATGGAAGATGATAACTAATACAAAAATAACAAGGGGAGAAGAAAATGTTTGCTGAAATCAAAAGTCTTGGACTTGTCGGAATGAATGCTTTTCTGGTGCACGCTGAAATCGAAGCCAGCAGGGGAATACCGTCCTTTGACATTGTAGGCTGCGCCGATACTGCTGTGCGTGAAAGCAGAGAGCGTTTAAAAAGCGCCTTTCGTTCAAGCGGCATAGCTTTCCCTGGAGTTCAGATTATAATTAACCTTGCGCCTGCCGACACAAAAAAGACAGGCTCGGTTCACGACCTTGCTATCACGGCGGCGCTCTTTGCCGTATTAGGAGCTTTAAATGCCGACGAGCTTAGCGACTGCGCCTTTATAGGCGAGGTTTCACTGGGCGGCGACGTTCGCCCGATAAACGGCGTTTTGCCAATGGCAATAACCGCCCAGAAGCTAGGTATCAAACGTCTTTTCGTGCCGTTTGATAACGCTAAAGAAGCGAGCGTCTGCGAGGGAATTGACATATATCCTGTAAAATGTATAAACGAGCTTTACCGTCACTTTAACGGCGAGGAAATTTCACCTCAGGAAAAATATATCCCAAAGTACGAGGAATACGCTTCCAATCTCGACTATATGGACGTAAAGGGACAAAAAGCGGCAAAAAAAGCTCTTGAAATTGCCGCCGGAGGAGGGCATAATATACTTATGATAGGCTCTCCCGGAAGCGGAAAAAGTATGCTCGCTAAAAGACTTCCGTCAATTTTGCCAAAGATGACCTTTGAAGAATCTGTAGAAACTACAAACATTCATTCTATCGCTGGTGTGCTTGACAGCAAAACGCCGCTCGTCTGTGAGCGACCGTTTCGTGCGCCGCACCATACCATTTCAAGCGTTGGACTGGCTGGCGGCGGTACTATACCAAAGCCTGGGGAAATTTCCCTTGCTCACAACGGAGTGCTGTTTTTGGACGAGCTTGCTGAGTTTGACCGCCCAACGCTCGAGGTTCTGAGACAGCCGCTCGAGGACAGACGTGTTACTATTTCCCGTGCGTGGGGAACTGTTACATACCCCGGCTCTATAATGCTTGTAGTCGCAATGAACCCTTGTCCCTGCGGATATTACGGCCACCCGACAAAAAAGTGCATCTGTACCCCTAAAAAGGTAAAGCAATACCTTTCAAGAATCAGCGGCCCGCTGCTTGACAGAATTGACATTCAGGTTGAGGTGCCGCCTGTCGAGTTTGATGAGATTTCATCTGAGGTTAAGGAGGAATCCTCAGCCGCAATCAGAGAGCGTGTTCAGCGAGCAAGGGAAATCCAAAACGTTCGCTTCAAGGGAACGGATATTACCTGCAACGCTCAGATTACAAGCGATATTATAGGCGAGGTATGCGCGATGACGCCTGCCGCTAAGGAGCTTTTAAAGAACGTCTTTGAGAAGCTTGGACTTTCAGCGAGAGGCTACGACAGAATTTTAAAGGTAGCGAGAACTACTGCCGATATGACAGGCGATAAGCTGATTGACAAAAATCACATCGCTGTTGCCGTGTCCTATAGATCGCTCGACCGAAAGTATTTTGGATGATTTGAATAAAAAGGAGGAACTTTTATGTTAGCTTTAGTTACTGGCGCAAGCTCAGGAATTGGGCGTGAAGCTGCAAAAATTTTAGCTCACAGAGGTTATTCGTTAATTTTGGTAGCAAGAAGACTCGACAGACTAGAAGAGCTTGCCGCAGATATTTTAGAGACTTACGACGTCGACGTGAGCATTGTCGATTGCGATTTAAGCGATGAGAAAAACTGTTACCGCTTGTACAAAAGCGTTGAACACGAGAATGTCGACCTGCTTGTCAACAACGCAGGCTTTGGAACCTTCGGCGAGTTTACAAAAACCGACCTTAAAACTGAAACTCAGATGATCGACCTAAACTGCAAGGCAGTTCACATCCTCACAAAGCTCTTTTTAAAGGATATGACTGAGCGCAACAGCGGCTATATCTTAAATGTCGCTTCCTCAGCAGGTCTGATGAAGGGCGGGCCCTTTATGGCGGCCTACTACGCTACAAAATCTTATGTTGTAAATCTCACAAGAGCTATAAACGAGGAGCTTTTAGAGCAGGGAAGCAATGTCTACGTCGGAGCTTTATGCCCGGGGCCTGTTGACACCGAATTTAACGAGGTAGCAGGCGTTCACTTCGGCTTAAAGGGAATGAGCGCTAAGAGGTGCGCTATCGAAGGGCTGTATAATGCTCTTGAAAAGAAAAAGATGATAATCGTTCCTAATTTACAAATGAAGCTGCTTTCTGCTGCCGCTCAGATTGTTCCCTCGAGAATTTTACTTGCAATTTCAAGCGGAATCCAGTCGAAAAAGAGCTGAATTTAAAAATTGGAGCTTGAGCTTCAAATTTTAACCAAAATATTCAAAAAACTGCATTTTTGTACTTTTTGCACAAAAAATTTGTCTAATATCACTAGAAATTCGGCCTCATTTTTGTACAATTAGTATATTGCAAACTGCGAAGAAATGCTGTAAAATATAGTATATAATAATGTGTAAAGGAGTTTTTACAATGAAGTTAAAGAAATTGGTAATCGGCGTTACTGCCGCTTCAGTTTTAGCATCTTCACTTGCAACGGTTGGCGCTTCTGCTGATTGGACACCAACAGATGGTCAGTACAATGCAACTATGTACATTGCAAACGGTGACTGGTCTGTTTCTTCAATGTACCCACAGGGCTACCGTGATGAATATGATGATGACGGAAGAGCTGACGGCGGATACATTCAGGACGCTATCGTAACAGGCGACGGTACTTATACTGTTAAGCTTGAATTCCCACCTGATGGAGATACAGAGGGCGGAGATGAGTACATCACAGGTAAGATTACAGACGGTGTATGTGAGAATCTTGAGTGTAACACTTGGAATTCTGAAAGTGGAACAGGTGAGTTCTACGCAGTAACAGTTTTCACAATCGACATCATCGGTCTTCTTGACGGTACTGAAATGTTCAACGATGACAAGTCAGCCTATGTAGAAAACACAGCTACAGTTTCAAGCAACTTTGGCGAGTCAGCTGGTCCATACAAGGCTTCTCTCATCACAGCTACAGTTGACAGCATCGTTCAGGACGACGAAGAGGTTGAGTTCAATGCTGACGAAGTAATTTGTGGTAACATTGAAAACTCAAACTACAACTACAGAATTGAAATCTTCAATGCTTACGGCGATACAGGCGACGGCAGAGTAATTGCTGACGACGACATCGACTTTATGTACTATCTTGCTGTAACATTCACAATCTCTGGTCTTGACGATCAGGACGGTTCAACATCTTCTGAGACAACTGCTTCATCAACATCTTCAAGCTCAAGCGATTCTTCAGAGGATACAACAGAGTCAGCAGATACTGATTCATCTTCAACAACAAACGGCAGCTCATCATCAACTACAACTACATCTTCGTCAACAGGTGCTGATACTGGCGCAACAGCTGGTCTTGCACTCGGCGGAATTGCACTTGCAGGCGTAGCTATCGTTCTTGCTAAGAAGAGAAAGTAGTTTAAAAGATTACTTGTAAAAATCTGCAATTATAAGAAGCGGTTCATTTTCGAGCCGCTTTTTCTTTTGCAAAAATATTTACAAAGAAAACCCCCTGCCTTAAAATAAGACAGGGGGTTTCTAATGAGTAGAAAACTAAGATTAGTTGGTTGTTGCAAAAAATTCATTTTCGAGCGTTTCGGCGTCCTGCGGCTTTGAGAACAGATAGCCCTGAATCAAATCGACGCCCATATCCTTTAAAACTCCGTACTGCTCGTTGTATTCAACTCCCTCAGCACAGACGGACAGGTCAAACTTGTGCGACAGGTCAACCACGCTCATAACTACCGTTTTGTCGAGATTGTTATTTGAAACGTTGTCGATAAACTTCTTGTCGAGCTTTACAATTCCAAGCGGCAGATCCTTAATACAGTTAAGCGCAGAATAGCCTGTTCCGAAATCGTCAAGCGCAATTCTGATTCCAATATCGCAAAGCTGAGTTATTTTCTCATTCATTGCTTGAATATTCTTAATAGCGATTGACTCGGTAATTTCAAAGATAATATTTTGAGGGTCAACGCCGGTTTCATCAATTATCCGCTTAACGGTGTCGATAAAATCGTCGCAAACCATTTGATTTACTGAGAGATTTATGTTGATGTGCTTGATAAATCCTTTGTCAACCCATTGCTTACACTTTGTCATACCCTCCCGCAGGACAAACTCTCCGAGAACTAAAATAAGACCAGTATCCTCAGCAATTGGAATAAACTCGTTAGGTCCGATGTTTCCAAGCTCCGAGTGCCTCCAGCGCATCAGCGCCTCAACCGATTCAACTTGCTTCGTTTTAGCTGAAACTATCGGTTGGTAAGCTATGTAAAAGCCCTCGAGATTGTTAAGAACCGATTCTCTCATAGCCTTGACAATATCCATATGCCTTGAAATTTTGCTTCCAAACGCTTCATGGTATTCGATCAGCTTGCTCTTGCCCTCAGATTTTGCCTTGTAGACTGACATATCAACCTTCTGAAGAAGCGAGCCTAAGCTCGAGCCGTCTCGTGGAAACATTGCCGAGCCGATTGACGCCGAGGTTGTATACATTACGTCGTCAAGCTTCCAAGAATCGTCAAATCGGGAAATAATAGTTTCGATAATCTTTCCTGAATTGTACACAGACAGGTGAGGAATTAAAATTAAAAACTCGTCTCCGCCAAAGGCATAAGACTGTGCGCCAAACTTGCTAAGCGTTGATAAAAAGCTTCCAATCTTTTTAAGGAGAATATCTCCGTACTGGTAGCCGAAGCGGTCGTTTACAATCTTAAAGTTGTCAATATCCAGAAACAGCATCATACCGTCCTGACCGTCGTTTTCAGCGTATCTTACAACGTCCTGAAAATCAATGTCAAGCTGCTTTCTGTTTGGAAGACCCGTTACGCTGTCAAAAAGCGTATGCCGCTCCATTTCCTTTTCGTATTCAATTTTATCTGTAATGTCCTCCATTGTGTAAAGCCTTACCTCGCCATAATTTGGTAAGGTTATAGTCTTTCCATAAATCTGAAACCATTTATCACAAACGCCGCAATAAAAATCTGCGCCGTTAAACGTGCCGTCCGATGAGCCTGACTGCTCCGCTTGACTTGCGAGGAAGCCTTTAATTCTTCCATAGCAGCTGTCCTCCAGGTTATCAGGGAAATGCTCTTTGAAAATGCGGTTAGAATAAATAATCTCAAAAGAACCCGGTTTAGTAACAAATACATATGATGGTATACTGTCAAGCAACGGCTCAAAGTCGTTTAAACTGAAATCTGACATTACACCACTTCCTTTAACATTACAAAATATCTAGTATTAGCATATCACAAATGCCTAATTTTTGCAATATATTTGTCGCAAATTTGTAACTTTGTACAAAAATGAACCCTAAAATTTATGCACATTTAACTTAAAACCGCTTATTTTGAATTTCAGGTCACAAAAAATCCCCTGCGTTTGCAGAGGATTTATGGTGCGACTAAGCCGATAAGCCGAGTTTTGTCGAGTGCGGTAATCTATCTAGGACGAACATTGCTGAACGCCTCAAGCCTCCTATAAGCGCAAACCTGACGAGCAGCCATTGATTTAACGCCTACCATTGGAGTTGCATCGGATAAGGTTTACATAGCGTCGCCGTCTCCGACGATCTGGTGAGCTCTTACCTCGCCATTCCACCCTTGCCGCAAAGCGGCGGTATATTTCTGTTGCACTGGCTCTGAGGTCACCCTCGGCTGCCGTTAGCAGCTATCCTGCTCTATGATGCTCGGACTTTCCTCTTGACGTATCTCCGCCAAGCTACCGCATAGCTTACTCGCACATTTTATTATATATATTTTTTTGAGATTGTCAAGCTGTTCCCCTTGAATATTTCTGATAATTGTAGTATACTTGTATTGATAAGTCTCAGAGAAAGGGAGTGCTTTAGTTGGCAAACATTAAAATCGCAGGTCAGGTAAACAAAACCTACCGCACAATAGCGTCGGTTTTTGCGTTTGGAATTTGCCTTATTTTTAAAGGCAAGAAGAAAAAGCCAATGTCAAAGCATTTAAAACGCTACAAGCGAGTTTCAAAGCATTCTCTTAGTCTTTTGGAAACTGTTTCAAATAAGATAACAGCAAGCAACGTGAGCGAAAATGCGCTCGATTACGCAAAGTGCCTTGAGATCTATAAAGCCAGTACACAGAAAGGGCAGGAAAATGAAAATTGATAACCCCTTTAAGCCGATAAGGGCTTACGCCTGGTTTTCGCCGACCCATTCTTATATTTTTGAAAACGCCTTCGAGCTTTTAAGGCTTAGAAACGAAAAGGTTTATAACGAGCTTTTGCCGCTAAAGGACGAAATCGCAAGCGCAACGCTTGTTCCCGACTTTAAGGGCGACATCAATAAGGGTAGCGGCTCGCACTACTATTCGCCAGTTTTAAAAAACGGAAAGAGCGACGCTCCCGTTTCAGGCTACTATAAAAACCGACTGGGAAGGTTTTCAAAATCCGCCCGAACGATGCTTGAAGAAAATATTACTATGGCGGCGATTTTCAAAGCGTCAGGCAACGAAAAAATGTACGCTCAAAGCGTTGGAAGAGCGATTCACTTTATAATGGATATTTGCTGTAGCGTTCATACGACCAATCTTGTTTCTCTGCCGTTTAAAAGTAACCCTCACCACACTTATGAGGTTTACGCCAACGAGCATATGAACGAATATAAGCTTGAAAATATTCCTGATATAGCTCATATCGAAGAGGAATACTTTAAGCTGCCGATTGAAGCTTTTCTTGAAGCGGCGGCTAAACACTCGGCAAGGTATTACAAAAATATGGTATCGCTAAGAGAAAGCGAATACCAAAAAGCATTGTCAGATATGCTGCCGCTTAGCTTTGCGCTGACGTATATAATGCTTGTCAGAATTTACAAATTTGCACAGGATTTTTCCGAGCTTAAAATCGGCGACAGCTTTACACTACGCTCAGGCGGCGCTTATTTGACCCGCAAGGGCAGAAGAGTAGCGGTAACTGGAAATGAGCAATCAGCCGTTACATTTTCCCTTTATGAGAGGGACGGAAAGCTGTTTTTAAAAGCAGGGGATAAGTTTTTAGTCTGCGAGGGAAGATTCGGCTTTAAGCTTTCTGACCTCTGCGACTATGCGGCGGTGCGGCTTACAAAGACTGGCAGGGGTTATCTGATTTCCTGCGAGTATTTAAACGGCGAAAAGTATATTATCACGAAGGGGAACACTATTAGCACCAAGTATTTTGATCCGAGACTAAACGGATTTAATTGGACGATAAAAAGCTATGAAAGGAAGACATAATATGAAGTATTTGGTATTGCTGTGCGACGGTATGGCGGATTATGAGATTGAGGAGTTTGGCGGCAAAACGCCGCTCGAAGCGGCTGTTACGCCTAATATGGACAGACTTTCAAACAAGTCGAAAATCGGTCTTGTAAAGACGGTTCAGGACTGTATGAAGCCGGGAAGCGACGTTGCCAATCTTTCGGTTTTAGGCTACGACCCGATGATTTACTATACGGGGCGTTCGCCGCTCGAAGCAGGCTCTATAGGAATTGATATGAAGCCAACGGACGTATCCTTCAGATGTAATCTTGTAACTCTTTCCGATGAGGAAAATTACGATGACAAGACTATTTTAGACTACTGCGCAGACGATATTTCAACTGCCGAAGCAAGAGAGATTGTAAAAACTCTCGCCGAGCATTTTAACAATGATGAGTTTCAGCTTTACAGCGGCGTTTCCTATCGCCATTGCCTGATCTGGAACAACGGTACTACTGAGGTCGGAACTCTTACTCCTCCTCACGATATCACAGGCAAGCCTATCAAGGAATATGTTCCAAAGGATAAAAATGCCGCAAAGCTTTACGATATGATGATAAAGAGCTATGACATTTTAAAGGACCACCCTGTCAATAAGGAGAGGGAAAAGAGAGGTCTTCGCCCGGCTAATTCTATGTGGCTGTGGGGCGAGGGCAAAAGAGCTTCCTTAACGCCGTTTGAAGAAAAATACGGACTTAAAGGCTCGATGATTTCTGCTGTTGACCTTTTAAAGGGAATTGGAAAATTCAGCGGTATGAACGTAGTTGAGGTCGAGGGAGCAACAGGCTATATTGATACAAACTTTGACGGCAAGGCTCAAGCTGCAATTAAGGAGTTTCAAAACGGACAGGACTTTGTCTATATTCACGTCGAAGCGCCTGACGAGTGCGGCCACAGACACGAAATTGAAAACAAGAAGCGCTCTATCGAGCTTATTGACCAAAAGATTTTAGGACCTGTTTTAAATGCACTGGACGAGTCAGGTGACGACTATAAGGTCCTGATTATGCCAGACCACGCAACTCCTCTGAGTCTTCGCACCCACACAAACGATCCTATTCCGTTTCTGGTTTACCACAAAAATGGCGAGGTTGAAGGCTTTGATAGCTTTTGCGAGAGAACCTGCAAGCAAAGCGGCGTTTATGTTGAAGAGGGCCACACGCTCCTTAATAGTATAATTAACGACTGAAAAGGGTAAAAATATGGACAAAACAAGACTTGACAGAATCGACAAGCTTTTGCAGTCGCAGATAGATGACAGAAAACTTGCAGGAGCTTCGGTTGCAATTTATAAAGACGGCGAGGTGTGCTTTGACAGACAGTACGGCTACGCTGATATAGAAAGCGGCAGAAAGATAGAAAAAGATACTATCTTTCGCCTTTATTCCTGCACAAAGCCTATTACAGCTACCGCAATGATGATTTTGTTTGAGCGTGGCGAGGTGGAGCTTGAATATCCGCTCTGGAAATATATTCCTTCCTACAAGGATATGAAAATCGTTTCAGAGGACGGAACCTTGTCTGATTGCAAGACAGACATTACCATTCGTGATCTTTTGAATATGACGTCTGGTCTTGTCTATCCTGGCGGCTGGTTCGAAGCTGGCAGGCGAGTAGAACCGCTGTTTGATGAAATGATTTCAAAGCTGGGTACTCCTGACGCTTTGACAACTCAGCAGTTTGCAAAAAGAATGTCCGAGCTGCCGCTATTTTTCGAGCCTGGTAAAATGTGGAACTACGGAACGAGTGCCGATGTTTTAGGCGCAGTAATTGAAATCATATCAGGAATGAAGCTTTCCGAGTTTATGAAAAAGGAAATCTTTGAACCTCTTGGAATGTGCGATACAGGTTTTTATGTTCCAAAGGAAAAGTGGGGAAGATTTTCAAAGCTCTATATGCCAACAGATGATGGAATCGCTCTTTATGAGGGCAACCATTTAGGCGTTTGCGATTACAGAGAGCCGCCCGCTTTTGAGTCTGGCGGAGCAGGTCTTGTGTCAACAATACCTGACTATCTGCGTTTTACAAGAATGCTTTTAAACGGCGGCGAGCTTGACGGCGTTCGGATTCTTTCGCCAAACACCGTTTCGTATATGACGCAAAATCATATGACAAAGAAGCAGTATGACAGTATGCAGTTCGGTTCAACCAAAGGTTGCGGATACGGCTCGTTTTTAAGGGTTGTAGAAAATACAGCTCAGGCTACTACCAACGGCGATAAGGGCGAGTACGGCTGGGACGGCTGGACGGGCACATACTTTACCGTAAACCCGAAGAGAAATCTCATCATAATTTACTTTATACAAAAATGCGGAACAGGAATGGACGATATAACAAAGCGTTTAAGGCAAATTGTTTATTCCGCCGACTTCTGATAAATTTATTCCCAAGCGAAATTACGCTCGGGAATTTTTTTACACAAAAAAGTTGGAATTATAAGGCGCAAATGTTGCAAAATCACGGCAGTTGTGTTATACTAATACTATGAATTGGTATGTTTACAAGCTTTCAGCAGAGAAATAGCCAATAAAGTAAAGGCGGAGAGATTATGGGTGGAAACTCAGATAAAAGAGTAGTGCTGGCGTTGCCCGACTGTGAGCAGAATAAAGCTTTAAAGGAATGCCTGATAAAAACCTTTAATGCGTATGATGCCGACACGCCTGAAGAAGCGGCACAGCTGATATTGACTGATGAGTGCAAGCTATTGGTGTTTGATGTTGACTTCAACGGCTTTGATTGGTATGCCTTTTTAAAGTCAGAGAAAGCCGTTTCTCAGATTCTTTGCAAGAGAGCTATTTTAATAGACAATAACTTTAAAGACGGTGATTTTGAAAAGCGGGGTAAATACATAAGCGCAGGCGTTTCATTTTACGTTGTGTATCCGTTTTACGACCTAAGCGTTTTGGTGCATTATGTAAACTATCTGCTTTCAGCGGTAGCCGAGCACGATCGATTGATAAGCAACTATGATAAGCTGCTGCTTGAATCTATGCAGGCGATTGTCAAGACGATTGACGCTAAGGATATATACACAAGAGGTCATTCCGAGCGGGTTGGACATTATTCAGCCGCGCTTGCAAAGGCGCTGGGTATGAGTGATTCTCAGGCATCTGACATATATATGATAGGCCTTTTGCACGACGTCGGAAAAATCGGCGTTCCCGATTATATTTTAAAGAAGCCTGAAAAGCTGACGACTGAGGAATTCGATATAATCAAAACACATACTACTATCGGCAATGATATTTTAAGCGAAATGCCGATTGTAGAAAACCTGGCCGACGGAGCGCATTACCACCACGAGCGCTATGACGGTAGCGGCTATCCTGAAGGATTGGCGGGAGAGGATATTCCTCTTGTCGCAAGGATTCTTGCAGTAGCGGACGCTTATGACGCTATGAACAGCGACAGAGTTTACCGTCCTCGTCTTTCTAAGGATGTTATAAAAAGCGAGCTTGTAACCTGTAGCGGAACTCAATTTGACCCGAACATTGCAAGCGTTATGCTTGAAATTTTAGATACTCAAATTGAAGAAATCAACCAATGCCTGATAAAAAACAACAAACTAAAATGACAATAGACTAAATATAGGAGGCACAATTATGAAGCGGGTAGTAGCATTTTTAACAACACTTATTTTAACCATTTCAACTCTTGCCCTTTCGGTAAGCGCTACAGACAGCGAAGCTGTGACGAGCATTGACGAGGTTTTGTATTCAAGCAACATTCCATACAGTCAGGATATTTATGTCGCAGAGGACGACGCCTATTCAATTGCCGCCGTTTCAACAGCAAACTTTACAGGCGCTTTGATGCAGGGCAATGAAACTGTTTTGAATTTTGAGGTAGCTCTTGACGAGGACAGCGGCTGGTATATGCTCACCACTTCTGAAATAAGCCTTACCGCCGGCACATATACATTTAAGATTACAAGCTTTAGCGGCGGCAGCAATGATCTTGTTGCTATTTCTTTGGGCGTGGAGGAGTCTGTTCCCTTTGAAGCAGAAATTTCAGCTGACAGCGTTCCGTTCAGCGGCACTTTTGAAGTAAAGACCGACGGACTTTATTCGGTTTATATTGGCTCGCCGGTTGATATAAGCGGAAGGATAGTTGACTCAAGCGGCAACACTATCTACGATTACGACACCTATCTTATGCCTGAGGAAACCGACTACTATATGGTTTACGACGCTTTAGCCCTTACAGCAGGCGAGGAGTACACATTTTCAATTGACAGTAAGTCGAGTTTCTCAAGCGACGAAATAAGCGTTATGATAAGTGCAACTTATCTTGATGAAAATGACCTTTATTATGTAACGTTGAAGTCTGGCGACCTGCCTATTGAGCAAACGCTGTCACCGCAGACAACGGGTAATTATTATTTTTCAATCGAGTGTCCAGAAAATTTCACAGCTGTGGTAACCGATTCAAGCGGTGAAGAGGTTGCTTCGTTTGAAGCTGAGGAATCCGGCGGACTTTATAGTCTTTTTGAAGCTTTAGAGCTTGAAGAAGGCGAGTCATATATCCTATCCCTTAAAGCTGACGGCGACTTTGACGGACGAATGAGTGTTTACGTTTTCTATGATGTGCCTGACGAAGACTGTATGCTTGATGTTTATTTATCGGGAAGTGACGTTCCAACAAGCTACTCGTTTGTAGCGCCTTCCGACCAGTTTTGTATAGTAAATTTCACAGCTGACGACAGACTTACCTGGAGACTTGTCGATGAAAACGGCAATGAAATTGCCGGTAAGCTTTACGATCCGTATACATCTTCTTATACTCTTATAAAGATTGAAGAGGGAGTGACATATACACTCTACCTTGATTCTTACGAAGGCAATGCAGATGATGAAATAAATGCGTATATCTATGCAACCTATACCGACGATGAGGACGGCGTCTATAAGCTTTTAACAGCAGCAGAGTTGCCGAATGTTATTGAGCTTACAGCAGATGACGATGAGATCTATTTCTTCTATATTTGCGCTCCTTCCGAGTTTTCTGGAAGCATAATTGACAGCAGCGGAAATGTTGTTGCAACGCTTTCTTCAGAGCTGCAGCTTACTTATGATTATAAAGCTTGGCAGTACGCTTATCTTACAAGCGGCGAAACCTACACGGTTGTAATTGATGAGTATTCTGGTGCTTCCACCGATGCTATCTTGGCTTATTACACCGAGGAGGATTTGGAAGCGGCGTTTGATAACATCTTCTATGAATATTTCCTGTACAGCGACTTTGACGAAGGTGACGTTACCTTTGAGGTAACGCCTGATGAGAGCCGTGATTATACGCTTGAAATTACCTCTCCTCAGTCTGTTGACTTTATAGTAACTGATTCAAGCGGCAATGTCTTAATTGAAGCTTGCACAAGTACAACTGATGATAACGGTGAAGAAGCGGTAGAATATTTAACGCTTGAAGCAGGAGAAACCTACACAATCACCCTTTCTGGCTATGACGTTGACGAAAACGGAATTGTTACAGTAACAATTTACGAAACGGCTGAGTTTGAATTTGAGTATGACGAAAGAAATATCTATATCGACGGTGAAAAGAGCTACGAGTTTATAGATATGCTTGTAAGATACGGCGGAAGCGATACTGACGTTTACGTGCCTCTTAACGACTGCGAATACGCGGCGATAGGATCATATGCCTTTGAGAACAAGAATGTTGAGATAGTAACTCTTGATGAAGGCTATGAAGTAATCTGTCCATATGCCTTTTTAAACTGTACCGAGCTGACTGAGGTTAATCTGCCAGATAGCTTGAGTACAATTCAGTACGGCGCCTTCTTAGGCTGCACAAGCCTTACGAGCATAACTCTTGGTAGTGATATTCAAATAATCGAGCCTTATGCGCTGGGATACGACTCGGATTACAATAAAATCGAAGGCTTTACAATTTACGGATATACAGGCACAGCTGCTGAGGAGTATGCTATTGAAAACGGCTTTACCTTTGTAGATGTTGAAAGCATTACAGAGTCTACTGAGGAAACTGAAGAAACTGAATCTACTGAAGAAACGGAAGACACAACTTTGGCAGACGATATTGATACAACCGTTACTACTGAAGACAGCGAACAAACAGTAACTACAGCAGACAGCACCACAAGCACCACAGCTGAGGTTCAAGGCACAAAAGCAACCAACTCAACAACCACCTCAGGCAGCAGTGTAAATACAGGCACAAAGAGCTATGTTGTAGTAATTTTCATAGTGGTTCTGGTTGTGCTTGCAGCTGCAGTTGTTATACAAATTATAAGAATCAAGAAGGATAAATAGTAAAGGCAAAAGCTCTTTGCGAAGGATTATTTAACAGGATGAAAAAGGAAAATATAAGAAACTTTTGTATAATCGCTCATATCGACCACGGTAAAAGCACTTTAGCTGACAGAATTTTAGAGCTTACATCTACCGTTGAGCTAAGAGACATGGAGGACCAGCTCTTAGACGATATGGACATCGAGCGAGAGAGAGGAATTACTATAAAGGCGAGAGCTGTAAGACTTAATTACAAGTCAAAGAGCGGCGAAAGCTACGTCTTTAATTTAATCGACACTCCGGGGCACGTTGACTTTAATTATGAGGTTTCCCGAAGCTTAGCTGCCTGCGAGGGCGCAATTTTAGTGGTTGACGCATCACAAGGCATCGAAGCTCAGACGCTTGCTAACACCTATCTTGCAATTGAACACGACCTTGAGGTTCTGCCGGTAGTTAATAAAATCGACCTGCCGAGCGCTGACCCCGAAAGGGTTTGCAGGGAGGTAGAGGACATAATCGGTATTCCTGCCCTTGATGCTCCACGCATTTCTGCAAAGCTCGGAACTAACGTGGACGAGGTTTTGGAGCGAGTAATTACTGATATTCCTGCGCCGAAGGGCGATGAAAACGCACCGCTTAAAGCGTTGATTTTCGATAGCTATTACGACCAGTACAAGGGAGTAATTGTATATGTAAGAATTGTAGAGGGAACTCTTAAGGTAGGCGACAATATAAAATTTATCGCAACAGGAGCTGAATTTCAGACTGTTGAGGTCGGCTATATGGGCGCCCGTGATCTGGTAAGCGTTAAGGAAATTAAAGCCGGTGAGGTTGGCTATATAGCGGCGTCAATTAAGGACATTGGCGACACAAGAGTAGGCGATACTGTAACGCTTGCGGATAACCCTTGCGACAAGCCGCTGGAAGGCTATAAAAAAGTAAACTCAATGGTCTTTTCAGGAATTTATCCGGTAGACGGCGCAAAGTATCCAGATTTGAGAGACGCTCTTGAAAAGCTAAGGCTTAACGACGCATCCCTTACCTTTGAGCCTGAAACCTCAATTGCTTTGGGATTTGGATTTCGCTGCGGCTTTTTAGGACTTTTGCACATGGAAATCATTCAGGAGCGTTTGGAAAGAGAATACAATCTCGACCTTATCACAACTGCTCCGAGCGTAATTTATAAAGTCCTTTTGACAAACGGTGAAACTGTTTTTATAGACAACCCTACAAACTACCCCGACCCTGCTTTGATTCAATCTGCTCAGGAGCCTGTCGTAAACGCAAATATCCTGACGCCGAGTGAATTTATCGGAAGCGTTATGGAGCTTTGTCAGGAGAGACGGGGAGTTTTTAAGGATATGAAGTATCTTGACGAAACGAGAGCGGAGCTACATTACACTCTGCCGCTCAATGAAATCGTATATGATTTCTTTGACGCTCTGAAGTCGAGAACCAAAGGCTACGCTTCCTATGATTACGAGGTTAAAGGCTATGAGCCCAGTCAGCTTGTAAAGCTCGACATTCTTTTAAACGGCGAAGTAGTCGACGCTCTTTCGTTTATTGTTCACACCGATAAAGCTTATGCTCGTGGAAGAAAAATCTGCGAGAAGCTGAAGGATAATATACCAAGACAGCTTTTCGAGGTTCCGATTCAAGCGGCAATCGGCGGAAAAATAATCGCAAGAGAAACTATAAAAGCGCTGCGTAAAGACGTACTTGCCAAGTGCTATGGCGGCGATATAACCCGTAAGAAAAAGCTTTTAGAGAAGCAAAAGGAAGGCAAGAAGCGAATGAGGAGGCTCGGCTCTGTCGAGGTTCCACAGGAAGCATTTATGAGCGTATTAAAGCTTGATGAATAACAAAGGAGAAATAATGACTGATTTGCAAAAGGCTGTAAAGCTGTCCTTGATAAGCGGATTTATAGGGGCTGTACTGTTTGCGATTTTTCGTGA
Source organism: Ruminococcus sp. (assembly GCA_021205185.1). Classification (GTDB taxonomy): domain Bacteria; phylum Bacillota; class Clostridia; order Oscillospirales; family Ruminococcaceae; genus UMGS1601. Next base: position 79,248 of record JAJPYB010000013.1, read on the forward strand.
AACTTATGCAAATATCTCAAAGGATTTTGTGCTGTTTTGCTTGCTTGTCGGTTGTGTGGTAAGCGGAATTTTATACGCTAAAAGAGAGGTCAAAAACGCTCTTTGCGGCATAACCGTTCAGATTGCCATAATCGGCGCTATCGGGGTAACACTTTACGTTTTGATACATCCGTCTGTAGAGAGCTTTCTTGAGAAAAACTCCACCTATTTTTACTTGTCAACTACCGAAAGCCTATACTATTATGCGGCTGTGATTTTAAGCCTTGTCGGAATTTACTTTGTATACGCTATTTCTCATCTTATCTATTCGCTGATGACAAGAGCGAAGCGCAATGGCGAAAAGACTAAAACCTATATTGACAACGCTTTTGACGACTGATATGACAGGACTTTATATACACATTCCGTTTTGCAAACGAAAATGCCCCTACTGCGATTTCTATTCGCTCGAAGGGCAGACGGAGGATATTTTAAACGCTTATATTTCAAGACTTATAAAAGAAGCTCAAAGCTACAGTCACAAGAACATCAGCGTTGATACAATTTATATCGGCGGCGGAACGCCAAGCCTTTTGTCAGCGGAGCAAATTTCCGCGCTTTTAGACGCTTTGCGAGTAAGCTTTAATGTATCAAAAAACGCTGAGATAACGCTTGAAGCCAACCCTTCGTCGGTTGACAGAATCAAGCTTTGCGGCTTTTTAAACGCCGGCATTAACCGCCTTTCCTTTGGAATACAGTCGGCTGTTGACGACGAGCTTGTAAGACTGGGCAGACTTCACAACTTTGAAAGGGCAAGGGAAGCGGTACTGCTTGCAAACGAGCTGGGATTTAAAAATATTTCAGCCGATTTAATGATAGCGACCGAGGGGCAAACGCCTGCTCGTTTGAGATATTCCGTTTTGTCGCTTGCCGAACTTCCAGTTCAGCACATTTCCTGCTATATGCTAAAGATTGAGGACGGCACGCCATTTTCTAAAAGAAATTTATCGCTGCCAACCGATGACGAAAGTGCAGAGCTTTATTTAACCGCTGTAAGTGAGCTTAAAAGCTCAAGCTTTAATCAGTACGAAATTTCAAATTTTTCAAAAGAAGGCTTTGAAAGCAGGCACAACCTTAAATATTGGCAGAGCGAGGAATATATAGGACTCGGCACAGCAGCCTATTCTTATTTTGAAGGTGTGAGGTTTCACAACGAGCGCAACCTAAAGGGTTATCTAAATAGTGAGGATATAAGAATAATTGACGAGCAAAGCGTTGACAAAGCGGAGGAATATCTCCTGCTTTCGCTCAGACTTTCAAAGGGCGTCAGTGTAAAAAAATATATTTCTCTCGGCGGAAGAGGAGAGCTTTTACAAAGGGCAAATCAATTGCCTGCAAATTTAATAAAAATAAACGGCGACAATATACATCTGACAGCTGAGGGCTTTTTAGTTTCAAATGATATTATCGCACGACTGCAAGCATAAAGAGGAGGAAACGGTTTTGAAAAAGAGATTTATGACAGCTGCACTGGCAGCGCTTTGTCTTTGCACAGCAGCATTATCAGGCTGCTCGGATGAGGAAGCGTCTGAAGAGATTCAGGTTCCAATTTTAGAGGAGAGTGATATTTCCTTTGAAACAGTATCTGCTGAAATTGGTACAATCAGCGAAACCTACACGCTTGACGGATCTTATGAAAATCCGTATCTTGTAACCGTTTCAAGCTCCGTTTCAGGAAAGGTGCAGTCCATGTCAATGGAAAACGGCGCGTCGGTTGAAGAGGGCGACGTTTTGCTGACAATCACCTCAGACGAAATTGATCAGCAAATTGAGGAGCAGCAAATAAGGCTTGATTCAGCACAGCAAACATATAATACTTTAGCTTCAACAGCTGATGTAAGCTCGGCTGAGCTTGAAAGCGCAAAGATCGATATTGAAATTGAGCAAAACGAAATGGACAGACTTGAAGCTATCAAGGACAGCTACAGCATCAAGGCGACTGCCAGCGGAAAAATTTCACTCGATACAGGCTATGAAGATACATTTGCGGTTGGAAAATACGTCAGCGAAGGACAGTACATTTGCACAATAAGTCCTGACGGCGGAAATGTTCTTTGCGCAAGGACAAATACCAGCGACGCTTTAACCGATGTTAATTTCGGAACTACTGCAACAGTCACCAACCTGAACTCTGAGGTTGGAAGCGGAACCGTAAGCGACATCATTTATAAAGAAAACGGCGATTACTCAAATTATTGCTATGTAATCGACCTTAAGGACGACGCCGATTTAAGCTATTACGATAACCTGAAGGTAACCCTTACAGCATACACCAAAGAGAATGTCGTTTTAGTTCCGACCGACGCTATAAGAACCATTTCTGATGAAAGCTACGTTGACGTTCTTATAGACGGCGTCAAGGTTCAGACTGCTGTTGAAACGGGAATTGTCGGTGACTCGCAAACGGAAATTGTAAGCGGTCTTACAGGAGAAGAGGAAATCATCACAGGATAAGCTTTTAAGTAAATAACAAGCTTCGCTTTAAGCTTAAAACACAATATGGAGGTACAAAAAATGCAAGAAACCATTGATAATGTCTGGCTAAAGAGAATACTTGCTCTGATCAATCTGATATACGTTTTTGTAATTGGAATTTTCACTTATGCGTCGTTTTTATATACGCTTGAGCTGAAGGAAGAAACCTATGTTGGCTTTGCTGTAGCGTATATCGTAGTAAGCGCTCTTTTTATGGTGCTTATGATTCTAACAAGGCATAACCTCGTCACAAGAATAATCGGAATACTGCTTCCGCCGCTTGTATTTTTGCTGACCATTTTCAATCTCGGAAACTGGCTGCTGATAATACCTGCTTTCGTAGTTGCAGTAGTAGTGTTCTTTGTGTGCAGTAACAATGCCACGCTAAAGGTGATTTTAGGAACAATCTACCTGCTGATTTACGTTTTGGGCCTGATACTTGTGTTTGTATTAAACTTCCTGTTCGGCGGCTCAAATACCGTTGAAACGATGCTTGACGCTGAAACTCTTTCCGACCCTGATAATGCGGCGGTTTATGAAATTTACGCAGACCTTATGGACGATATAAATTCCGTCAACTATACAGAGGACGGCGAAGACAAGAGAATTTCCCCCGACGGCACAAAGATGTACTACCTCGCCGACGTTCAGGACAACAACACAGGAAATCTTGTTTTGTATGTAATCCCTTACGGAAACGACAAGGACTTCCAGTTCTTTACGCTCAAAGAAAAGGGAGTTCGCTATACCGTTTATCGCTTTGGTTCAAGAGGAGCTGTTCCGCTTGAAATTGCGTGGGTAGACAACGATACGCTAAAGTATCAAAGACGTGACGGAAAGGTAGAGGAGTCTACTATCATAATGCCTGAGAAGAACTACTTTGAATTTTTAGGAATTAACTAAGTGCAGATACAAAAGACAGCCGCTCGCTTGAAACTCAAGCGAACGGCTGTATATTTTTGCTCAATTTTTTATTTTAGTATCTTTTCATAAAGTCTGCGCAAGCTGTAACCCAGTTAGCGTTTACGGGTAATAGCTGATAGGAATCGTACATTGTGGTTTCGTCGCAAAGACTAAGTCCGTGACCGCCCCACTCGTAAATGTGCGCCTCGAAAGGAATCTTGTTCTTTGACAAAGCGCTCATATACAAAAGCGTATTTTCAATCGGCACGCAGCTATCGTCTGCTGTGTGCCAGAGAAACGTCTCAGGCGTTTTGCTCGAAACCTGATTTTCAAGCGATAGCTTTTCACGTAGCTTATCGTCGCCGCCGTCAGCCAAAAGGTTTAAAATAGAACCCTCGTGAGCGTATTCTCCGCTCGTCAAAACAGGGTAGCAGAGCACAGATTTATCAGGCTTAACTTCGTCCTCACTTGCGTCAAGGTAAGACAAAATCTCCTTATCGTGATAGAAGTTTGAAACGCAGCCTGCAAGGTGAGCGCCAGCTGAAAATCCCATAACAGAAATCTTGTCAGGGTCAATATAAAACCTATCGGCGTTTTCTCTTATATATTTAAGCGCCGTCAACGCTTCAAGCAAAGCTGTCGGGTACTTTTTCTTAACGCAGGAATACCTTAAAACGAACGCCGCAATTCCCATTCCTAAAAATTTGAGAGCAACAGGCTCCGCCTCTCTGTCCGAGCAGTAGTCATATCCACCGCCCGGTAAAACTAAAACAGCAGGGTATGGCTTGTTGTGAATTTCCTCACTTGTAATCGGCGCATAAGAGGTAAGCGTCGGGCAAAGTCCCTCGTAGTCGATGCCCGCCTTTTTGTAATCAACATGGATGCTTATCTGTTCGTAAATCATTTGTTTTATCCTCCCTTATAGAAGCTTTTTATGCCACAATCATTGTACCATACTCAGGTATTTTTGTAAATACGTATTGAAAAAAATCTGAAATTATAGTATACTTGAAGTAACGCAGATTTTCCAAAGTGTAAGACTTTCAGGAAAATCGCTTTTTCAAGCGGAGGTAAAAATGGACTTACAACAACTCAGAGGACAAATAAACGAAATAGACGAGCAGATTTTAAAGCTTTTTGAGCAGCGAATGAATATTGCTTCGCAGGTAGCGGATTATAAAATTAAAAACGGACTTCCTGTTTTTCAAAGCAGTCGGGAGCAGGAGATTATAGATAGGGTCAGAAGCAACGTGCCTGAAAAGCTTGAAAACGGCGCAGAGGTTTTGTACAACACCATAATGGACATTTCAAAATCTCAGCAGTATCAGGAGCTTCTTCCCAAGTCTGTTTCAATCGACTATGAGCCGTTTGATTATTCAATGGTAAACAAAATCGCCTGCCCGGGAACCTACGGCTCCTATTCGGAAATTGCCGCAAAGCAAATTTCCTCATCTGCCGACATTGCTTTTTACAACACCTTTGACGACGTTTTTGAAGCTGTAATAAACGGCGAGTGCGACTATGGTATCCTGCCTATTCAAAACTCAACCGCAGGCTCTGTAACTCAGACCTATGAGCTTATGAAGCGGTATAATTTCTATATTGTCGGCGGAACAAGAGTAAAGGTAGAGCATTGCTTAGTTGCAAGGGAAGAAACCCGGCTTGAGCAAATTAAAAGAGTTTTTTCTCACGAGCAGGGCTTGATGCAATGCAGCGAATTTCTAAAGGAAAACGGCTTTAAGACCAAGGAGTATGTAAACACAGCTCTTGCCGCTGAATTTGTAAGGGATTCAGACGAGCCATATGCTGCAATCTGTTCTGAGGATTGCGCAGATGAAATGGGTCTTAAGGTTCTTCGTCGGGATATTGGAAATTCAAGCGACAACTACACGAGGTTTATTCTTATTTCAAAAAACATAATGGTGACAGACGACGCTGATATTATAAGCGTTACTCTTTCAACCCCTCACAGCAGGTCTGCTCTTTACAGACTTCTTACAAAGTTTTCCGTTTCAGGACTTAACCTTTTAAGACTTGAAAACAAGCCGATTGCCACTAAGGACTTCGATGTAATATTCTACCTCGATTTTGAAGGCTCGATTAAGAGTAGGGAAGTAGTAAGCCTGATAAGCGAGCTTTCAAGCGAACTTTCCTACTTTAAGTTCTTAGGAAATTTTAAAGAGATATAACCTGGCACCATAATTTAAAAACAAAAAAGAAGCTTAAAGAACGCAAGTTCTTTAAGCTTCTTTTCATAGAAGGAGTATATAAAACTCTAACCCATAGTCTTACGATATTGTGTAGGCGACATTCCTTCGTACTTTTTAAAGGTAATGCAGAAGTAGTTACAGTTGTTATAGCCAACAAGCTTTGCAATCTCAGCGATATTTCTCGGTGAGTTTGCAAGCAAAACCTTAGCTTCCTGAATCCTCTTCTTAGCAACGTACTCCATCGGTCTGCAGTTGAGCTTCTTTCTGAAAAGCCTGCATAAATGCTGCGGCGAAATAAGAGATGCCTCGCACATTTTCTCAAGCGTCAGCTCCTCGGCATAGTGAGAATCTATGTAGTCTAAAATCTTAGTCAGCGGCGAACGCTCCTTGACAACAGTAGGATCGCCGTTTGACTTAGCAAACTTGAAAAATTCAAGAATGAAGGAATACAGACTGCCTGCCGCATACATTGAGCCGTAATATTCATCTCTTGTGAGAGAATAGTACATCTCGTTGAAAAGCTTGTCAAGCTTAGCAGAATTTCCGATCAGAACCATTCTCGGCTTGTCAAGTCCAAGCTCGGTAAATAGGTTCTCAATAGCAAATCCGCCCATAGCAACCCAACGAGTCTGCCAATCCTCGTCGCCTGATGAGAAATACTCGTGAGGTGCGTTTGCAGGAAGATAAAATCCCATATTCTGCGGAATCTTATACGACTCTCCGTCGATAACAAGCGTACCCTCGCCTGCAACAGTATAAATGATTTGCGGATGTGCGTAGCCGTGGTCACGAATAACGTGACGCTCACACTTTGTTTTGCCAATTGCGTGAAGATAAACCGGAAGAGCGCCCTCACAGCCGGTTTCGTTCTTAATAACGGGATATGCGTAATACGAATCGCCGCTCTCAGACATTTCCTTTGCAATAAACATCATTAACCCTCCAATAATGTAACACATTTAATAAGGGGGCTTACCCCTGTATTGTCATATTATTATAACATAAAGCTAAGCTAGTTGAAGACTTAGCTCCTCTCATAAATATATTAGCAAAAATCTAAGTGAAAGTCAACAATAATTTGCCGAATTTTCTAAAAAATTTTGGATTTTGAGAACAATACCGTGCTAAATTTTGAATAAATTAACCCGATTCCAATAAAGCGTTATTGTTTATATAGGCATAAATTTATCCCATAAACTGGTTGCATTTACAGTTTATGGGATATTAGCATAAATGTTACTTTTCTTGAGCTTTTAATAAATCTCTGATTTCCTTCAGAACGTCGAGATCGCACTCTTCGATAACCTCAGGCTCAGGCTCTTCCTCTTTCTTCTTGTGCTGAGCAAGCTTTCTCATAGTGTTGATAGCCTTAACCATCAGGAATATGCCGATAGCGATAATAAAGAAGCTGATAATTGAATTTATAAAGCTTCCTATACCGAACTGTCCGAACAGCTTCCACGAAGCGAAATCGTCGCTGACGCCGCAAGCGTTAAGAATAATGCCGATGAACGGTGTAAGAATATCCGCTACTAAAGAATCGACAATCGCCTTGAAAGCAGAACCGATTACAACGCCGACAGCCATGTCAACGACGTTGCCTTGTGAGATGAATTCCTTGAATTCGTTGATAATTTTCTTCATAATAAGTCCTCCTTGAAGTTATATAATTTTGATGAGCTGAATGCTCATAACAGATTAGGTGCTTTTCTCTACCGCCGCTGGCGGCAGGGGCTAAACTGCTCAACCATTAAAATAAGTCTATCAACATAATAGTACAAAAGCCGACAAATTACAACACCGCAAAAGCTCTTTTTAAAAAATTTTTTTTACATCTTTTTCCTTAAATAAACGGCGTGATTTATCAGACAATATAGATGAAAGGAGTGATAGCAATGCAAAACCAGAATTCTCAAAATTCAAATTACAATCAGAATCAACAGAACAAGCAAAGCCAGCAAAATCCACAGAACAGGGAACCAAACTGCGGACAGAACAAAAGCAGCAATCAGCAGAGAAACAGCATAAATCCTAGCAACAGGACGCCAAACGGTGGCGAAAATAAGTCGCCAAACAATAGCCAGAACAGAAATCAAAGCTCTTCTTACAACAATTCAAAAAATGAACGCAGCTGTCGCTGACCTTGCTTTTTAGGTCCGAAGATTTTACTTCGGACCTTAATTTTTGTGAATTTTGCCGAAAATTCTATGCAATTTCCACAATTTTAAGCAGAAATTTTTGTGTAAAAAGTCACACTTTGTAATTTCCTCTTTAAAAATATCGAAAAGTATGGTACAATATACTTGGCTTTTAGCGTACTGATGGACGAGTTTTTTCAAGGCTTTGTAATCAACGCTTTGCCAAACCTTAAAAGGCAGTTTTGCCTTTATTTTGGAGGAAAGAAAAATGTCAAAAAATATATGGAAAAGCCTGAGGTATAAAAACGTCGCCATAGTGCTTGCAATTATACTTCTGATAATTCTTATCATCTGCGCTTCATGCTCTAGTGATACGGCTGAGGCTGACCCGAACGCTACAAAGGTTCAGACGATTGCTGATAACACATCTTCTTCTGACGAATCGTCATCTGCGCTGTTTGAGTCGTCAACTGTAACGTCTGTAACAAACTCTACTGCTTTAAGCTCGGGAAATCTGGTAGTGGTAAACGACGAATATCCGTTGGATGCAGATTTAAGCGACAGCGTTGTTTCATTGATTTCCCACAACACCGATGACGACGGAAACAGATTGTTTTCTCTTACCAACAGCTCGGTAACGACTACCGAAACCGCCGCAAAGCAGCTTCAATCTATGATGACTGACTTTTATGCCGCAACCCAAAACAGCACGCTCTTTATCGCAAGCGGCTACCTTTCATCCGACGAGCAGGATTCCGAGCCATTTGAAGCCGGAAGCAACGACGTTGGAACAGGACTTTCGCTTTCTTTAGGAACATGGATTGATTCAACCAGAGGCGACTACGACGGTACTGGCGACTTTGAGTGGTTGACTGAAAATATGTCAAAGTACGGCTTTATCACAAGATATACTGACGATAAAAGCTCGGTTACAGGAGCATCAGGAGACCCAGCACTTATAAGATACGTCGGTCTGCCGCACGCAGAGCTTATGGAGGAAAACGACTTCTGCTTGGAGGAATATATTGAGTTTATCAAGGCTTATACTTACGATAATCCGCTGCAGCATACAGCCTCAAACGGAATCAGCTACGCCGTTTACTATACTGAAATGAAAAAGGGCAATACGACAGATATTGAAATTCCAACCCAGTCGGACGGAACCGAATACACTCATTCGATTTCAGGAAATAATATAGACGGCTATATCGTAACGGTAGCTCTTGAAAAGACTGAAACTACAACTACTACAACCACTACGACAACAACTGCCGCCGAAGCGACATCCGCAAGTGAAGCGGACGCCGATGCTGAAGATACAACTACAACAACAGCAAACGGCGATACAACCACAACGACTGCATTTATAGAAACTGATTGATAAATTTAAGGCTGGCGCAATAACGTCAGCCTTTGCTTTTTATGTTTTTATGTCAGGCAGACTTACAGAAGTGCTTTTCTATGAGTTAAACCAAAAACCTTAATGATATTTTGGTGAAAACTCTTTCTTTTTTGAAAACAATATGCTATACTATTCGCAGAAGCAAATTTAATTGTGTTACAACCAAATTTTACACGCAAGATTATTCTTGCAAAAAGTTTCAGAACTTTAGGAGGCATAAATGCTGGATTATAAAGGTGAAAAATGCTTGTCCTGCGGCAGAGAATTTACAGACGGCGATGATATAGTCGTTTGTCCTGAATGCGGTACGCCGTACCACAGGGAATGCTATTTAAAAGAGGGCAAGTGCATAAACGAGTCGCTTCATGCAAGCGGCGAATCGTGGAGAGCTCAAGGCTCAGACGAGGGCAAGGTAAAGTGTCAACGCTGCGGCGAACTAAACGGCGCTGATTTTGAATACTGCTCTCATTGCGGCTATCCGTTAAAGACGGAGGATACCGAACGCCCGTTTAATAATACTTCCACTAACCAGCAGGGCGCTTACGGAAATGGCGGTCCTTACAGAAACACTGGAAATTATGGAAATGGTCCTTATGGCGGCTTTGGCGGACAAAGAGGCTTTTATGGCTCTCCGTTTGGTGGCGCTCCTCAAAGCTCCGATCCGTTTGAATTTTATTGCCAAAGCTACGGAGTCGATTCAAATGATAATATCGAAAGCATTGGTATAAGGGAATACTTCAAGTACATTCGTTCAAATCCAATGTACTACATTACGAAGTTTTTGAGATTTTCAAAAGAGGGAGCTAAGAGGTCGTTTAACTTCTGCGCATTTTTCTTCCCGCACATTTTCTTCTTCTTCAGAAAAATGTATAAGCAGGCGACCGTTTACCTGACCATTTCAATAGTCACAACAATAATTGCTGATTGGTTTATGCTGTCTTATGTCGACACATCAAGCGCTACTACCTACACGGATCTTGCTAACGCTATGATGCAAAGCATGAACACGACTGCAGGCTTCTGGGTAATGTTTGGAGTTTCCGCATTCTCGGTAGTCTCACGAGTGATAGCGGGAATATTTGCAAACTACTGGTACTATAAAAAGGCGACGAAGGACGTAAATCAGATTGTAACCGAGCCGCTTGAAAACACCGAGCGTGACGTGCTGATGGCAAGAAAGGGCGGAACGAGCGTTATGTATGCGCTCTTGGCTTATTTTATTGCAAATAGCGGCGTATCAATTTTAATGAGTTTGTTCTTTTAGGACTTGACAAATTTATGATAGTGTGATACAATACTTGAGTTATCCTTGCTTGCATTTTATTGCAGGCGAAATCCAGAAGGAGGTGTATTGTAATGGCAAAACTTACAGAAAACTACGAGGCATTGGTTGCTTTCAGCGCAAAGCTCGCTGAGGAGGACTTAAACGCTCTTGTAGAAAAGTTTGGCGGAATGATTGAGGCTAATGCTGAAAACGTTTCAACCGATGTATGGGGCAAGAGAAAGCTTGCTTATGCTATTAACTATGAAACTGAGGGATATTACGTACTTTGGAGCTTTACTTCAAAGCCTGATTATCCAGCAGAGCTTGAGCGTGTTTTAGGCATTCAGGACGGCGTATTAAGATACTTAGTTACAGTTAAGTAGTGTTGAGGAGAGGAATGTTGTTATGTTAAATCGTGTTATATTGATGGGTAGAATTGCCCAGGACTTAGAGCTCAGACAAACACCAAGCGGTTCAAGCGTTCTGACTTTTAGTATTGCGGTAGATCGCGGATACGTAAAGCAGGGCGAAGAAAGACAAGCTGACTTTATTACTTGTGTTGCCTGGAATCAGCGTGCTGAATTTATCAACAATTATTTTTCCAAGGGAAGAATGATTGCTGTTGAAGGACAGCTTCGGACAAGAAACTACGATGATAAGAATGGCACTAAGCATTATGTAACTGAGGTTTTGGTTGACAGCGTTTCCTTCACAGGAGAGCCAAAGCAGCAGGGTAGCGGCAGCTATTCACAGCCAAAGGCCAGTGCTGGCGCTCCAAGACAAAGCTACGCCGAAACAACACCGAGCAACGAGCTGGTGTCTATTGGAGAGCTTGGAGATTTTGAAGAAATTCTAAGCGACGACGGCGTACCGTTTTAATCAGAAATCATTTACCAAAATTTTCGGAAAGAGAGGAATTTGTCATGGAAAGAAATGGCAGACAGTTTAGAAGACCTCGTAAAAAGGTTTGTATGTTCTGTGTTGACAGAGCTGAAAAGATTGATTACAAAGATGTTGCAAAGCTTAGAAAATGCATGACAGAGAGAGGAAAGATTCTTCCTCGCCGTGTAACAGGAACCTGCGCTGCTCACCAAAGAGAGCTGACAACAGCTATCAAGAGAGCAAGACACATTGCGCTTCTTCCATATACAGCAGAATAAGCATATATTAAGTGGTAACGATCAGGCACAGAGCAGAGATAAATGTTCTGTGCCTTTGTGCTTTATTATTTAGAGAATTTATTCCACCCCCGCCGTTGGCGGGGGTGGAATAAGAGAATTTTCGGCACAGAGCATGGGATGTGTTCTTGTGTTTTTTGTGAAGCATATCCCGCGCTTGTTTTATGATTTCCCCGCCGCAGGCGGGGAGAGCATAGCTGCTTCTTAATAATAAGCTGATTTGCCTCCTTGCCTTCGGCGAGGAGTGCAAGAGAAAGCAGGTGGGGAAGGCATATCCTCCAACAAGACTTTGCAATTTCCATACTTTGCTTTTTATGTTTCCCCGCCGCAGTCGGGGGAGAGCGTAATCTTCGACAAGAATTTGCAATTTCCATAAACAAACTATTGCAATTTTTAAAAAATATGGTATACTATATAGAAATCGATGATGGTAGGTGAAAGAGATGAATGATAGAATTGATATAAAATCGGGTGAAATATTTTTGCTGCCCTGCGTTGCAATGAGAGATATTGTAATGTTTCCCGGAATGCTTTTGCACTTTGACTGCGCAAGAAACATTTCAATTACAGCTTTAAGAAAAGCGCTTGAAAAGGATCAGAAGATATTCTTAACGGCGCAAAAGGATTTGGTAACGGAGGACCCGAGAGCCAAGGATGTTTTTTCTGTCGGAGTAATAGCTGAAGTTAAGCAGATTGTCAAAACTCCCGACGGAAGAAGCAGAGTAATGGCGGAAGGACTTCAAAAGGCAAAGGTTTTAAATCTTTACCTCGCAAGAGATAAATACCTTGAAGCCGAGGTTAAAACTCTTCCTAACTATTCAAGGGAAAAGTACGACGAAGCTGAAATCACAGCTCTTACAAGAGAGCTTAAAAGGCTTTTTGCTCAGTACGCAGAAATCTCTCCCCAGATGCCGAAGGAAATCTTTACAGCAATTTTAGGCGCTAAAACTCCAAAGGAGCTTTTGGAAGGAATAATGTTTAACATCGCAATGCCGCTCGAGGATAAGCAAAGGCTGCTCGAGCTTAAAACGGTAGGTGAAAAGCTAAACGAGCTGGTACTGATTTTATCGAACGAGATTGAAGTGCTGGTGCTTGAAAGTCACATTCAATCTCAGGTAAACGAGCAGATTGACCAAAATCAAAGGGAATATTACCTCAGAGAGCAGCTGAGAGCCATTCACAAGGAGCTTGGCGAGGACGAAGAAATAGAGGACGAAATACATAACTACAATCAAAAGATAGAATCGCTTGATTTAGTAGACGAGGTAAGAGAAAAGCTGACCGCCGAGGTTAAAAGACTCGCCAAAATGCCTACTTCTTCTCAGGAAGCGTCAGTTATCAGAGGGTACTTAGATACCTGCCTTGAGCTTCCCTGGAACACAAAAACTGAGGACACAACCGACATTGCAAGAGCGCAGAAAATTCTCGACAGAGATCATTACGGACTTAAAAAGGTCAAGGAAAGAATTTTAGAGAACCTCTCTGTTCGTGCTTTGTCAAAGGACGTCAAAGGACAAATTATCTGTCTTTACGGACCTCCGGGAGTCGGTAAAACAAGCATTGCAAAATCAGTTGCCGAAGCGCTGGGAAGAAAGTATGTGCGAGTTTCCTTAGGCGGCGTCAAGGACGAGTCTGACATCAGAGGTCACAGGAAAACCTATATCGGCTCTATGCCGGGAAGAATTATGGCTGCAATCAAGCAGGCAGGAACCAAAAACCCTGTTATTTTGCTTGACGAAATTGATAAGATGAGCAACGATTTCCGCGGCGACCCTTCGTCCGCAATGCTTGAGGTTCTTGACAGCGAGCAAAACAAGGAATTCCGGGATCACTTTATCGAGTTGCCGTTTGACCTTTCAGAGGTTCTGTTTATAACGACCGCCAATAATCTTGATACCGTTCAGCCGCCGCTGCTTGACAGAATGGAGGTAATCGAGCTTACTTCGTATACAAGGGAAGAAAAGTTCAACATCGCAAAGCGTCACCTCGTTCCAAAGCAGGTCAAGAAAAACGGACTTAACGGCTCGATGATAAGGTTTTCAAACGACGTTATTTACGAGCTTATCGACAGCTATACAAGAGAAGCAGGAGTAAGAAAGCTGGAGCGTGCTATCGCATCTCTTTGCAGAAAGGCGGCAAAGGAAATTGTCGAGGGTAACGCTCGCAGAGTAAGCTTTACGGCTTCCAATATCGAGAAGTTTTTAGGGCCTAAAAAGTATCTGCCGGATATAGCTTCTGAGGAGGCTCAGATTGGCGTTGTAAACGGACTTGCGTGGACGAGTGTCGGCGGAGTTATAATGCCGCTTGAAGCGCTGATTCTGGACGGTAAGGGAAATGTTACCCTTACAGGCTCGCTTGGCGATGTTATGAAGGAAAGTGCGCAGATTGCCGTAAGCTATGCCAGAAGCATAGCTAACAGGTTTAATATTGACAAGAGCTTTTACAGCAACAAGGACATTCACATTCACGCTCCGGAGGGCGCAGTTCCAAAGGACGGACCTAGCGCAGGAGTTACAATGATTACTGCTATGATATCCGCTCTTTCGGGAATTAAAGTCAGAAGCGACGTCGCAATGACAGGCGAGATAACCTTGCGTGGAAAAGTTCTTCCGATCGGCGGACTAAGAGAAAAAACAATGGCGGCTTATAAGGCTGGAATTAAAACTGTTATAATTCCGTTTGATAACAAGCCTGACCTCGAAGAGGTTGACGAGATAGTCAGGTCATCAATTAACTTCGTATACGCTAAAACCATCGACGACGTTCTGGACGTAGCGTTAGTCAAGAATGACGAAAGCGCATTGAGCGTTCCGATATTCCCGAAGCCAAAGGCAAGTACCAAGCCTATAATGACAGTTTAGGTGAAGAAAATGAACTTTAACAATGTAAAATTCCTTACCTCTTATGGTACTTCATCGCAGCTTCCAAAGCCGAGCCGAATTGAAATCGCCTTTTCGGGACATTCAAACGTTGGAAAGTCATCTCTTATAAATAAGATTTTCAACCGCAAGAGTTTAGCGAGAGTAAGCGCAACGCCAGGTAAAACCGCAACGATAAACTTTTTCGACTTTGAAAATATTTTCATCGTCGACCTTCCGGGCTACGGCTACGCAAAGGTTTCAAAAAGCGAAAAGGAACGCTGGAACAAGCTTATCGGCGGATACTTAAACGATACAACCCGCCATTTAGGACTTGTCTTTCAGCTTGTTGATATGCGCCACCCGCCAACGAAGGACGACGTCACAATGATAAATTTTCTTATCGACAGCGAGATTCCGTTTGTTATAGCCCTTACAAAGGCTGATAAGCTGGGTCGAACAAAGCGTGAGGAACGAATGGAGGCCTTTAAGTCTGAAATTCCCTGCTTTGAGGATATTCGCCACGTTGTATTTTCTGCCGAAACAGGCGAGGGAGTAGATGAGATAAGAGAGATTATCGAAGACATAGCAGCGGATGAGTTTGTCGGAGGAAGCGAAGAGCTTTAAATATTTTTGGCTTAATGGAGAGCAGAGATTAAAAATCTGCTCTCTTTTTTTGAAAATTTACAAAAAGGACTTTACTTTCACGGTTTAGAGTGCTAAAATGTATCTTGTAGCAGGATACACTGTCGAGTGTATTTAAATAATTTGTTTGAGGTGTTTGTCATGAACAGTAAATTGATTGACAAGAGTATGGACGATTTGTTTGAAGCAATTTTGTGCCTTGAAACGAGAGAGGAGTGCTATAAATTCTTCGACGATTTATGCACAATTCCTGAGCTTAAATCCTTAGCTCAGCGTTTTCAGGTTGCAAAGCTTTTAAACGACAAACGAGTATATAGCGATATAGTTAAGGAAACCGGTGCGTCAACCGCTACTATAAGCCGAGTAAACCGTTCGATAAATTATGGAAGCGACGGCTATAGCGTAGTTTTCAAGCGTTTAAAGGAAGGACAGGATAAGTAATGTCATACGACGTTTTAGCCTCCTGTTACGATAGCTTTGTGGGCGTCAATTACGACGACCTTTCAGCTCTTATAATGTCCGTGTTTCAATCGTTCGATATAAACGGCGAAGTGCTAGACCTTGCCTGCGGCACGGGCGAGCTTTCCCTGCGCCTTAATAATGCAGGCTACAAGGTTACAGGACTTGATCTGTCGGACGAAATGCTTAAAAGGGCAAGAGAAAAGTGCCAAGCTACCTTTGTAAAAGGCGATATGACCGACTTTTCGCTTGATAATCCCTTTAGAGCAGTAGTTTGCACGCTTGACTGTATAAATCACCTGAGAAATATTGAAGATGTCAAAAAGACATTTGCCTGCGTCTATAATAGCCTTGATGTCGGCGGAGTGTTTATTTTTGACGTAAATTCACCATATAAGCATAAAGAGATTCTGGCGGATAACTCTTTTGTCTATGAGGATGAACAAAACCTGCTTGTGTGGAGAAACGATTATGACGAAAGGCTTTCAAGGGTCGGCATTACTCTTGACTTATTTAAATCAAATGGCGACTGCTATAAGCGTGAGAGCGAAAGCTTTTTTGAATACGATTATTCGCTTGAAGAAATTTGTTCCGCTTTAGAGCAATGCGGCTTTAACGTAATTGACGTGTCAAGCGAGTATGAAATGGAGGAGGTAACTCCTGATACCGAAAGATATTTTATAATTTCAGGAAGGTAAATTTATATGGGAAGAATTGTAAGATCAATCAGCGAGGACGCATCTGTTGTATGCTCCGCTATTGACGCTACTGATATAGTAAATGAAATTGAGCATATCCATAAGCCGAGCGCTGTTGTAACCGCCGCTTTGGGAAGGCTTGCAATGGGCGCGTCCTTGATGGGCTTTAGCCTTAAGGGAAAGGACGATACAATAACTCTGAGAATTAACGGCGGCGGCCCTTGTGGAAATTTAATCGCTGTTTCTGACAGCTTTGGAAACGTCAGAGCTTATGTTCAGAATCCAATAGTTGAGCTGCCGCTTAACGATAAAGGAAAGCTTGATGTTGGCGGTGCCGTCGGCAGAGACGGCGTTTTAAGCGTCGTTAAGGATTTAGGACTCAAAGAGCCTTATGTAGGACAGGTTCCTATCGTAAGCGGCGAAATTGCTGAGGATATAACAAGCTATTTCGCTACAAGCGAGCAGGTTCCTACTGTTTGCGCACTGGGCGTTTTGGTAAACCCTGACCTGTCTGTAAAAAAGGCGGGCGGCTTTTTGCTTCAGCTTTTACCGTTTGCGCCGGACAACGCCATTGACATAATCGAGAAAAATATCGCTCATATGACCTCAGTCACCAAGCTTTTGGAGGAGGGCAAAACCGCAGAGGACATATCCTTGATGTCGCTTGACGGCTTGAAGCCAAACGTTCTTGACGACTTCGAGGTAAATTATCGCTGTAACTGTTCAAGAGAAAGAGTAGAAACTGCGCTGATTTCTTTAGGAGTTAAAGAGCTTGAGGAGCTAAGTCATGACGAAAATACAAACGTCAAATGTCACTTCTGCACAAAGGAATACAATTTTTCAAGCCAGGACATAAAAAATCTGATCAAAAAGCTTGACAAATAGAAAACGATAGTGTATAATAAACTTCGTCGCTTAAAGCGATAAGTGTGGGAGCATAGCTCAGCTGGGAGAGCATCTGCCTTACAAGCAGAGGGTCACAGGTTCGAGCCCTGTTGTTCCCACCATATTTTTGGCCTGGTAGTTCAGTTGGTTAGAACGCTAGCCTGTCACGCTAGAGGTCGTGGGTTCGACTCCCATCCAGGTCGCCATAATGCGGGCATAGCTCATCCGGTAGAGCGCCACCTTGCCAAGGTGGAGGTAGCGAGTTCGAGCCTCGTTGCCCGCTCCATTTTTGAAAGGATGAATTTTTTGCCTCTGTAGCTCAGTCGGTAGAGCAGGGGACTGAAAATCCCCGTGTCGATGGTTCGATTCCGTCCGGAGGCACCAAATGAATTTTTTTCATATCTTTTCATATTATTCTATAGGGCGCTATAGCCAAGTGGTAAGGCGTAGGTCTGCAACACCTTGATCCCCGGTTCAAATCCGGGTGGCGCCTCCAAAATCCCTGTGCCGTGAGCATGGGGATTTTTTCTAATATCAAAAAAGGAAGTGATAGCCTTGTTTTACATATTTGCAGTTATTTTGCCGCTTGTCGTTCTGGCATTTTTGCTGGTTTCAATCGTCACGTATTATAAGCTTTGGCGGGACTTTAAGCTGCCAAGACTGATCTACTGGTTAATTCAAGCGATCCTTATCGCTTTGTTTGTTGTCTGCTTAGTGTTTTCTGGCAATACTTCAGGCTTTTTACATAAAGCAATGCTCTTTTACTCAGCCGCTTACTTTGTGGTAATAATTTACTCGTCTGTAATTTTTATACTGAGTGCGGTTATATCTTTGCTTGCAGGCAAATTTTCCCCGACTTCAAAATTTTCAAGACTTATCAAGCACAAAAAAATCCTGCCGTTAGCAACTCTTTGCTTAACGCTCGTTCTTAGCGTTTCAGGCTACATAAATATGGGTATACTGTGTGAGAAGGATATAAATATAGAGCTTGACGAAGCTTCAACTAATGATAGTCTTACAGCCGTTATGATTTCAGATACGCATTTAGGAACAGGACTTTTGTCTGATAAGCTTGACGACTTAGTTGACAGCATAAATTCTATGGAGCCTGACGTTATCTTTATGGTGGGCGATATAATTGACGAATCAACAAGTAATGCCGATATTTCAACTATGATAGCTGAGTTTTCAAGGCTTGAAAGCCGGTACGGAACCTTTTTCGTGTACGGCAATCACGAGTATTACATTTCCTCTCCTGAGGTCGATAGCTACTTTGAGCAGGCGGGAATTACAGTTCTTCGTGATGAAGCGGTAACTATTGCTGATGATATTACAATTATCGGACGAAAGAGCTATTACGAAAACCCAATGCCTGTGGAGGAGATAATCGAGGAGAATAATATTGATGAGAGTAACCCGATTATCGTTTTAGCTCACGAGCCTTTAGGACTTGAAGACCTGTCGCTTACTGGCGCCGACCTATCCTTCAGCGGTCACACTCACGGTGAGCAATTCCCGCTGATTTACTCTTTTATGGCCATAGCCAACGATATGGTTTACGGTATCGCTCAGTTTAACGATATGACAGCCTACACAAGCTCGGGAGCGGGCGGATGGGGAATGCACTTTAAGCTTCCATCAAACAGCGAAATCGTTAAGGCCCAAATGACATTTAACAGCTGAGTTTTTTAAAATGAGCGACTAATATGCAAAAATATTTTTGCAATCGTCACACAACAAACACAAAGAGCCTTTATTATTAAATTGACAAAATAAAAATGGGAGGTCAAAGACTATGCCAACGCTACTAATTGTTGATGATGAGAAAAAAATCCGTGATGTTGTAAGAGAATATGCGGAGTTCGACGGCTTTGATGTAATTGAAGCGGAGGACGGAATGGATGCCATTACTAAAGCTAATGACAATGACGTTGACATTATAGTAATGGATATTATGATGCCCAGACTTGACGGCTTTTCTGCTTGTAAGGAAATCAGAAAAACAAAGTCGACGCCTGTGATAATGCTGTCTGCAAGAGGCGAGGAGTACGACAAGCTTTTCGGCTTTGAAATCGGAGTAGACGATTACGTTGTAAAGCCGTTTTCACCAAAGGAGCTTATCGCTCGTATTCACGCTGTTATGAAGCGCTCGTCCTTCGGTTCGGGCGACGAGGAGGTAGTTACCTACAAGGGACTTACTATAAACTTTACCGCTCGTGAGGTTTTAGTAAACGGTGAAAAGGCTCAGATGACTCCAAAGGAATACGATCTTCTTTTCTATATGGTACGGAACATGAACATTGCCCTTTCAAGAGATAAGCTTTTGGAGGAGGTATGGGGCTACGACTTTTACGGTGACGACAGAACGGTCGACACGCATATAAAAATGCTCAGAAACAGCTTAGGCGAATACAGAAACCTTATAGTAACTTTGAGGGGAATGGGATACAAGTTTGAAAAAATCTGCTAAAACCAAATCCAATAAGCCGAGCTTTTTTCAAAGCGTAAAAAATGCGCTCAGTCCGAAATCCCACAGCCTTAGCACAATAGTATGGTTGTACTTTACGCTTTTCGCTTTGGCAATAATGCTTTTTATGTGGGCGATTCAGTTTTTCTTTCTGGAAAGCTATTACCGAGCTTCAAAGATTAAAAGCGCTGAGGAAATATGCGTTGAGGTTGGAAAGGAAATTGACAACCCTGATATGGAGGACGTTATTTCAAGCCTTGCGTTTAAAAACGGCGTTTGTATAGTTGTAACTGATTCGTCTGGAAATATAACAACAGTTGAAAATAATTTAGGAAGATTTTCCTTCCTTTACGACGACGTTTATCAAAAGTACGGCGAGAGTATGTATAAGCTTCGCAGCGAGCTTTTGGACGGCGGCGATGAAATTGTAACTGAGTTTTATAAAAACAATCGACTTGACAGCGACGAGCTTATATGCGCTTCTCTTGTTGAGTCGTCAAGCGGCGATACTTATGTAGTTTATGTTGAAACTACAATCGAGCCTGTTACTTCAACCGCTACGATTTTCAACAAGCAGCTTTTCTTTGTCACAATAATTCTGGTAGAGCTTAGCTTTATTATGGCGATGATTTTCTCAAGGCGAATTTCTCGTCCAATATCAAGAATCACCGATACCGCTAGAAAGTTTGGTAAGGGTGATATGGACGTCGAATTTAAGGGCGGCGATTACAAGGAAACTCAGGAGCTTGCTAATACGCTGAATGTCGCAAAGGACGAAATCTCAAAGGTTTCAAACCTGCGGAAGGACCTTATCGCCAATGTTTCGCATGACCTGAGAACACCTCTTACTATGATTAAGGCTTATGCTGAAATGATCAGAGATTTGTCTGGCGACAATCCTGAAAAGCGTGCCGAACATATAAATGTAATTATTGAGGAATCCGACCGCTTGACAGCTCTTGTAAATAATCTTTTAGAGCTTTCAAAGCTAGAAAGCGGAAACGCTGAGCTTAAAGCTTCGCAGTTTTCAGTTCACGACTTCTTAAACGACGTTATGAAGCGCTACAACATTCTCATTGAGCGTGACGGCTACAATATCGAGCTTATAACCGACGAGGACAGGCTTGTAACTGCCGATTATGATAAAATGAGTCAGGTGCTTTACAACTTTATCAACAACGCCGTAAACTATTCCGGCGACAGCAAGGATATTCAGGTAAAGCAGATAAATAAGGGTTCAAACGTCAGAATTGAAATCATCGACCACGGAATTGGAATTTCAAAGGAAATGCTTCCAGTAGTTTTCGACAGATATTACAGAGGTAATAAAACTCAGAGAGAGGTTGTCGGAAGCGGAATCGGTCTTTCAATCGTAAAGGGAATCCTGAAGAGCCACGAGCTGCCGTTCGGTGTAATGAGCGAAGAGGGTAAAGGCTCAACATTCTGGTTTGAATTTACAAACGCTAAGAATATCGACAACAGCGAAATAGCAGTAGAAGAAACAAAGAAAAAACGGTCAAAGCAGAGTAAGAATAGATAGGGTGCAATATGAAGCTTTTGTTTGTTGGAGATGTAGTAGGGGATCGGGGAATAAATTTTTTAGAGAGCAAAATCTACTCCCTTAAAAAGGAATATTCTCCCGATGTAATAGTTGTAAACGGCGAAAATTCCGCTAACGGAAACGGCGTTACCGAGCATTCGCTAAAGCGGCTGGTGTCAATCGGCGCCGACGTTATAACTACCGGCAACCACGCCTTCTCCAAGCGTGACTGCACGCATCTTTATGACGCCTACGACTACCTTATCCGTCCGGCAAACTATCCTGAAGGCGTTTGCGGTAAGGGTATTTGCGTTCTGGATTTAGGAAGGGTAAAGATAGCGGTAATAAATTTGCAGGGAACGGTTTACCTTGACAGCCTTGACAATCCCTTTATAACCGCCGACAAGCTTTTAACTTCACTTGACACAAAGAATATTTTTGTCGACTTTCACGCAGAAGCTACTGCCGAGAAAAAAGCAATGGGTCATTACCTCCGTGGAAGGGTAACTGCCGTAATGGGAACTCACACCCATGTGCAGACTGCCGACGAAACAATCTTAGATGGTCATACCGCATACATCACAGATGTCGGAATGACAGGAGCGGAGGATTCTGTGCTCGGAGTTGATAGCGATATTGCAACAAAAAAGTTTGTGACGCATTATCCTGTAAAATTTGAAACGAGCAAAAACGAGCAGGTTTTAAACGCTATTTTAACCGAATTTGACGAATCTTCGGGAAAAGCAACAAAAATTGAACGCATAATTAAGCGATAATGCACAAAAAATTCTCAAGACTATTGACTTTGTTTGTAAAATTTGATAATATAGATGTAGGCAAATAGTTCTGTTATTTATCATTTCATTCGACCCACTACCAGATAGATTTATATTTGAGTTTTCAGCGGAGGTATCAAGATGGAAGTACTTAAGGTTTCATCACACTCCTCTCCTAATTCTGTCGCTGGCGCAGTAGCTGGCATCCTGAGAGGGTCGGAAGCAGTCGAAATTCAGGCTGTAGGAGCAGGAGCAGCTAATCAAGCTATTAAAGCAATAGCAATCGCAAGAGGGTATCTTGCACCTGTGGGAATTGATTTAATATGTATCCCGTCATTTGCAAACATTACAATTGACGGTGATGAACGAACTGCTTTAAGACTTGTTTGTGAAAACAGATAATTTCGAATTACAGTTTTTTTCTATTTCATCCTTTCATACTAAAGAAAAAGCGGCACATTATGTTGCCGCTTTTTCTGTTGCTGGTTTATTCTATTGTCTTGTATAGCCTTAGAACCTCGCTCACTGTATCTGCTATCATATCATCAGTTATAAGCTCGCTGGCGTTTTCAGCAGGAGAAGCTAAAAACTCTAAATTTAAAACAAACCTTTTGTAGTCCTCAAGCCTATCTTTATCAACTGTCAACCCGCACGGAGCGTGAGCGTTTAAAAGCAGGGGACTGATTTTTTAATCCAAATGTCTTTTTTTACAGTACGCCTGTCAAAGGATAAAAGCTCGTTCCACTTTTCGTCGTTGAGCTTCTCTTCCGAAACGCCACACTTTCGCATAGCTTCAAAAAGTATCGGCTGAGCGACCTTATCCCAGGCAATATCGGTAAGCAGATGAACAACAAATCCTTTAAAGAAATCAGGGTAGGTAAGCTTTACCTGCTCATTTTCCTTTGTAAACGACGCTATATTTTCTATCCATTCATCAACATTAACGCTTCTTAAATGCGCCGAGTATCTCACTTCCTTTGAAGCCTTGCCGTTTAGGTTGACAGTATCCGGTGCTATTGCTCCAAGATAAAACTGCCCTGAATTTGAAACGTCAATTATTTTGGAAATTTCATTTGCAACGACAAGATGAATCATCGTAGAAGGCATTTATTTGTCCTCCAGATTTTTAAGCGCCTTTAGCTCTTCCTTGTTGACAGAGATTTTTGAATCCTTTAAAACTGTAACGCTGTCCTTGTGAAAGCTTTTAACAGCGTCCGTTTCGTTGTTTTTAACTGTAAGCATACCTGTCAGCAGGTTTACATCCTCGACAACGCCGTTTCCGTCGGGCGTTTTAACAATCGCTCCGATTTTTGGAGTAACCTTTAAAAGCTCATCATAAGTGTTCTGCTCGTACTTTAAGCAGCACATAAGTCTTCCGCAGGTTCCGCTGATTTTTGAAGGGTTAAGAGTAAGGCTTTGCTCCTTCGCCATTTTAATTGAAACCGGCTGAAAGTCGCCTAAAAACGTCTTGCAGCAAAACGGTCTGCCGCAGATTCCAAGTCCGCCCATAAGCTTAGCCTCGTCACGAACTCCAATCTGCCTTAGCTCGATTCTCGTTCTGAAAACGCTCGCTAAGTCCTTTACAAGCTCTCTGAAGTCAACTCTGTTGTCTGCTGTGAAGTAAAACAAAATCTTCTTGCCGTCAAACGTCCACTCTACGTCCACAAGGTCCATTTTTAGTCCGTGCTTAGCGATTTTCTCCTTGCAGATTTTAAAAGCGTCCTTTTCCTTTTTCTTGTTTTGCTCAACAATTTCGAGATCCTTTGCGGTAGCCTTTCTCATAACTCCCTTGAGAGGGGAGTTAAGCTCCTCGTCGGAAATTTCCTTAAGTCCTAAGGCTACCTCTCCGCATTCTACTCCTCTTGCCGTTTCAACAATTACCTTGTCGCCGACATTAAGCTCGAGTCCGTTTGGAGAAAAGTAATAAACCTTTCCGACGTCTTTAAATTTAACACCTATTATTTTAGCCATAATAAAATTCTTTCCTTTGCTGCGTGTTTTTTGCTAAAATGCAATTTCAGCAATCTGCGCTGCCAATGCCGAAGTCGCAACAGCTAAATTTGCATATCCGTGAACCTTTTCCTTAGCGATATTAACGCTTTCGTATATTTTAACAATTCTGCTTGAAGTGAGTTTGTTCGCAAGACCTTTTGCGCCCTCGTTGTAGGAGCATTTTGAAGCGCTTGCGCCTGCTGATAATTCAAGTGCGCTTCCGAGAATCTGAATCAATATGTCAAACACATTTTCAGCCTGCGCTCTTGAAGAAAGATTTGCAAAAGTCTTTAAAAGCTCATATTCGTTTTTTTGACAAACAGCGTCGATTATGCTTTTTGAAATTACAACCTCGTCAAAGACATCTCCGCCGCTTAGAAATTCAAGCTGCCGCCCTAAATTTGAGGGAAAAGCAGAAGTAGCCTCCGCTGCCTGCTGCTCGCTGAAGCCTTTTTCTTTAAGAAAGCTTAATGAATCAATTTCGCTGACAGGCCGCATTTCAAACGAAAAAACTCTTGACAAAACAGTTTCCAGAACGCTTTGCTTGTTCTCCGCTGTCAGAATAAAAATCGTGTCGCTCGGCGGCTCCTCGAAAATTTTCAAAAGAGCGTTCTGACATTCCTCGTTAAGCTTTTCAGCGTCCTCGATGATATAAACCTTCTTGCCCGATTCGTTCGGCGGAATATATGCGTCTGAGGTGATAGGTCTTATATCGTCCTTGACTCTGTAAAGACCCGATTTTGAAGTCGGCTGAACGTAAATAATATCAGGGTGGTTGGAGTGAAGCACCATCTGACAGCTTCGACAAACTCCGCACGGCGTACCGTTATGAGCTTCGCAGTTCAGAGCCGCCGCTAAATATTTAGCCATTGTGCTTTTTCCAAGTCCCTTTTCGCCGTAAATCAAAATGGAGGGAATAATCCTATCCTTTGAAATCATAGTCGAAAGCTTATCCTTAACATATTCGTTTCCGAAAATGTGAAAATTATCCATAAAGCTCCTCCGAAAAGCGTAAAACTATACACTACTTCATTTTACCACATTTACTCTTGAAATGCCATACCTTTTGAGAATTTTTATTGAGCTTTTGTCAAAAACCTCTCCGGCGCAAATTATCGGAATGCACGGAGGACAAATTGTCTTTGTTGCCGAGCAAATTCTGCCAACCGAATTTTCAATATCTATTTCCTCAGACGGAGCAAAAAATGCTTCCTTCACGCTCATAGCGCTTTTTAGCTCTTTGAGTGAGAAATCCTTCTTTAAAGCCTTGTTGCCGCCAAGGCGAGGAAAAGCGTCCTTAAAGGCGGCAAGCGTTTTGCTAAAATCCTGCTCGTCATTCATAACCGAGAACATCATAACAAGTACAGCGTCGTCGTAATACTCGCAAACTATATTCTTTTCTCTTAAAGTCTTATAAAGCTCTGCCGAATCAATTCCCGACTGCACAGCGTCAATAGTAATTTTAAACGGTTCTCTTGAAATATTTTTGTAGCCAAGCTTTAAAAGCTGCTCCTTTAGTCGCTCGACCGCCAGAGCCGTTTCGTTAAACCGCCTTATTCCCTCGCTTATTATGTTGTTTGCAAAATCAAGAGAAGCCAGAATCATATACGAAGGGGAAGTAGTAGCAAAAACGCTCATTACGCTTTTTGCGTTTTCAACAAATGATTCATCCGCCTGACGACTTATGTGAAGATAAGCCGCCCCCGTCATCGCAGGAAGAGTTTTGTGCGCTGAATCGCAGCACATATCAGCTCCGAGTGTTATCGGGTGATTGTCAGGCATTAAAAATTTAAGGTACGCTCCGTGAGCGTTGTCAACCAAAAGGTAAGCGTTATGCTTTTTGCAAACCTCCGAGATCGCCTTAATATCTGAAATATTGCCGAGATAATCTGGACTTGTCACAAACACAGCCCGAGCCCCCGTTTTCTTTAACGCCTTCTCAATACTTTTCGCAGAGTATTCTCCTGTACAGATTGACGAAAGCTTACCGTCAGGGTACAGCCACTCAATCTGCATATCAGTCAATATGCAAGCGTTAAGAAAAGAAACGTGAGCGTTTCTTGCCGCTAAGACCTTGTCAATCCCTTGCTTCTTTAAAAGTGCAATCATAGTCTTTATACAAAGCGACGAGCCTTCGGTAGAATATAGCGTTGCGGCAGTACCAAAAAGCTGCGAAGCGTTTTGCTCGCTCGATTCAATAATTCCACTCGGCGAAAATAAGAAATCCGCTCCGTCAATTTCCGTTATATCAAATCCATAAGGAATATTTATTCTGCCCTTGCTTGCAGGCATATGTAGCCTGACAGAGCCCTTCTCATCATATTGTTTTAAAAAATCATAAATAGGTGTTTTCATAGAGCGACCTCGCTAAAAAGTATAGTATTTCAAAATCCGAAAAATCTTTTCCTTAGCACGAGTTATAGTTCTTGAAACGGTAGAGCGGTTTACGCCGTACTTCCTCGCAATTTCCGAAACCGTCATTCCGTGCTTATAATATAAAATGATATAGCTTTTTTGTGTTTTTGTCAAATCGTTGGTTATTACATAGTATAACGCCCGCTTCATTTGCTCGTGACGCAAATCAACTTCCTCGTTTCTGCCGGGCTCTTCGGATATATCTTTAAACAAATCAACTGGATAAAATACTCTCTTCATGCGCACTCATTCTCCGTAAAAGTGTCTTGAATTTCCTTTAGCTCTTCAAGCGTTAAATATTTCTCAATATCCTTTAAATCCCGCTTTAGCTCATACCGCTCGACTCTCAGCAGATAAATTCTTCTCTCAAGTCTTTTAGCTTCGTCCTCGTCAATACAGAGCTTTAAATAACCCATAAGCGTGTGAATCCGACGTCCAAGCCTTTGTGCGTCGCAAAGGTAGTTTTGATAGATTTTCTTCAATACAAATTTTCCTTTCTGTGTATTAAAAATGTGATTTAGGCAAGCAGTCCTATCGGGATGTACAGGGCTTGTGGAATCACCGAATCAGACTGACTTATGCCGCATTGTTACTTATGAAACAAATGTTCCACAATTATTATACTATCACTTTATTTTTCTTTGTCAAGAGCTTTTTTTGCAAATTTCAATTGGTGGGAAATTTTTTGTACATAGCTATTGACAAGCTTTATTTCTTCTGCTATAATAAACAAGTAATTCCCTCCGCTTTAGTGCGGCAATTTTAAATTTGGGGGTTTATAATGGACAAGAAAAAGCTTGACCGAATTTCCGAGCTTGCCAGAATTAGTAAAGAGAGAAACTTGAGCGAGTCGGAGCTTATTGAACAAAAGACACTACGAGACGAATACAGAAAAGGCTTTGTAAGAAACCTTACAAATCAGCTGGAGAACACTAAAATTTTAAACCCTGACGGAACTATAACCAACGTCAGGGATTTAAAGAAGAAATAGCAGCTGTTTTTATGTATTTGTTTTCACCTTACTTAGCCCAATCTTAACAAAGCGAACGCTTTACGAAAGGTTAGGGTTTTTATTATGGCAGGAATGTCAAAGCAGAAGCAAAAGCTGCTTATTTTAAAGGATTATTTGGAAAAGGAAACTGACGATGAGCATTCGCTTACCGTAGCGCAAATAATTGACAAGCTTGAAAGAGAAGGAATAAAAGCGGAGAGAAAAACCGTTTACGACGATATTGCAACGCTTCAGGATTTTGGCGTTGACATCGAGTGTAAAAAGGACGGGCATTCTAACGCTTATTACATAGCGTCAAGGGATTTTCAGCTCGAGGAGCTGTTTGTTTTGGTTGACGCTGTTTCGTCCTGCAAGCTTTTAACAATCAAGAAGTCAAACGAGCTGATTGAAAAGATTAAAAGCCTGACTTCAAATTCTCTTGCTAAGAGCTTGAACAGAAGCATTTATATAGAAAACCGTCCGAGAAGCACAAACGATGAGGTTTACTATGCCATAAATGCAATTCACGGCGCTATGAGCTTAAAGCACAAGCTTAAATTCCATTATTATACCTATAACGAAAGATGCAAGGAAGTTCTGAGAAACAAGGACTATTATTATGTAACGCCGCTTCACCTGGTCTGGGATAACGGTAATTACTATATGATTGCCCTTAGCGTTAAGGACGAAGAAAGTATTGTTAAGACCTACCGTATCGACAGAATGAAGGACGTAAAGATTTCAATACGTATTGCCGATAAGGTTTCAGATGATGATGCGAAATTTGCTAAAAGCCTTCGTGGAACATTTTCTATGTTCGGCGGCGAGGAAAAGGAGATTACTCTTGCGGTACAGCCAACGGCGTTTAATGCGATAATTGATAAATTCGGAAAGAGCAACGTCCACTTTTTCGAGGGCAAAGACGGCTTTTACAATGTTAAGCTTACAGTCAATATCAGTCCGACATTCTGGGGTTGGCTTTTCGGCTTTGGTAAAGACGCTAAGGTAATAGCGCCACAAGAGGCTGTAGACGAGGCGAAGAAACAACTTGAAACAATCATGCAGGGATATACAAAGTAAAATAAAGCGTCACCTTGAGGGGACGCTTCGGTTCAGGGGAAGGTTAGCGCTTAGATTTTTAAAGTGGATAGCGATAAGCTTGTTTGTCGGCGCAGTTATGAGCGTTGTCGGCGGGGCTTTCAGAATAATGCTTGAAGGCGTTACCGAGTTTCGGCAAAGCCACACGTTTATAATATACTTTCTGCCGCTCGCAGGACTTTTCACAGTCTTTTGCTATCAGGCTTTAGGCTTTAAGCACGACAAGGGTACAAACCTTGTTCTGATGGCGGTAAGAGATAACGAAAAGCTGACGCTTAAAACTATGCTTCTCATCTTTTCGGGAACTATAATGACCCACCTTTTTGGAGGTTCGGCAGGACGAGAGGGCGCAGCTCTTCAGATTGGCGGCTCTTTTTCAGCGTCACTGGGCAGGCTTTTGCGGCTTGATGAAAAGGATCAAAGAATTATTACAATGTGCGGTATGAGCGCAGGCTTTTCTTCAATCTTCGGAACGCCGATAACCAGCGCTGTATTTTCTATGGAGGTTACAAGCGTCGGAATAATGCACTACTCAGCTATCGTTCCAAGCGTTTTGTCTGCGGTAGTCGCAAATATGCTGACCTCGCTTTTTGGAATTTCATCAGATTCGTTTTTGGTTCAAAGCATACCGAGCACAACTCTCCCCACAATTTTAAAGGTTATAGCGTTAGCGGTTTTGTGCGCTGTTATGGCGGAGGTTTTTGTAATTGTCTTAAAAGCCTTTCATCACCTCTTCCAGCACATTTCAGACAATAAATACATTCGTGTTTTAATAGGCTCAGCAGCAATAATCGCACTCACTCTTCTTGTAGGCTCTCAGACCTATAACGGCGCAGGAATGGATTTTATTCAACGTACCTTTTCCGAGCGAGTCGGTGCGCAGCATTTTGTCTTAAAGCTGATCTTTACGGGAATTACTCTCGGCTGCGGCTTTAAGGGCGGGGAAATTGTACCTGCGTTTTTTGTAGGCTCGTCGTTTGGAAACTTTATGTCGAGATTTTTAGGACTTGACTACTCCTTCGGCGCTTCAATCGGTTTGATAGCAGTTTTCTGCGGAGTTACAAACTGCCCGCTGACATCTCTCTTTATGAGCATAGAGCTTTTTGGAATAAACGGCATTGTGCTTTACGCTGTCGCTTGTGCGGTTTCGTATATGCTATCGGGCTATCGAGGACTTTACAATTCGCAAAAGATTGTCTATTCAAAAACCAAAACGGAGTTTATCGACAGGAAGATAAATTATTAAACGCTTACATCTTGTTTTAATACAAGTGGCATAAATTCGGCTCGCCAATAGGTGAGTCATTTTTTGTTGACTTTCAAAAATAAGCGTGCTACAATATTGAGGGTGATATTATGAACGAAATTGAAAGACTTAACGCAATGGTAAACGAGTGCGAGAATATAGTATTTTTTGGCGGCGCCGGCGTTTCAACCGAAAGCGGCGTGCCCGACTTCAGAAGTAAGGACGGACTTTATAACCAGAAATACGATTATCCGCCTGAGGTTATGCTGTCGCATAGCTTTTATAAATCACACCCTGAGGACTTCTTTAAGTTTTATAAGGATAAAATGCTCATCGAAGGGGTCGAGCCTAACGACGCTCACAAAAAGCTTGCAGAGCTTGAAGCTAAGGGCAAGCTTCAAGCAGTAGTTACTCAGAATATCGACGGGCTTCACCAGAAAGCAGGAAGTAAGTGCGTTTACGAGCTTCACGGAAGCGTCTTGAGAAACTATTGCGAAAAGTGCCATAGGTTTTACGACTTCGATTTTATGAAAAACGCAAGCGGCGTTCCAACGTGTACAGACTGCGGCGGCAGAGTAAAGCCAGACGTAGTTTTGTACGAGGAAGGACTTGACAATAATACCGTAAACGGCGCAGTAGAAGCTATAGCAAAAGCCGATATGCTGATAATCGGCGGCACAAGTCTGGTTGTCTACCCCGCCGCCGGACTTGTCCGCTATTTTAACGGCAAGTACCTTGTGCTTATTAACCGTGACGAAACTCCAATGGACAGCGAGTGCGACCTGGTAATTCACGAAAAAATCGGCGAGGTTATGAAGCAAATCAAATTGTAAAGGAAATAGCTTATGAAAATAATGGCAGTAGATTATGGAGATGCAAGAACAGGACTTGCTGTCTGCGACAGAACGGAGTTTTTAGCATCACCAATTGGCACAATCGAGGAAAGAGATTTTATAACCCTTGTAGGAAAGGTAGCTCATATCGCTAAGGAATACGAGGTCGGCGAGATAGTAGTCGGACTTCCGCTTAATATGAACGGAAGCTTCGGCCCCAGAGCGCAGGCTTGTAAAACCTTTGCCGACGCTTTAAACGAAGTAGCGGAGGTTCCTGTGAATATGTGGGATGAGCGTTCAACTACCGTTTCAGCACACGGAATTTTAAACGAAACCAACGTCAGAGGTAAAAAGAGAAAGCAGGTTGTCGATACTGTTGCGGCAACGATAATCCTAGAAAGCTACCTTGAGTTTCGCCGAAAGAAAAAGGAAAGGGGAGAATAAAATGCCCGCTAAGTTCGGACCAGCCGGTAATTCGGAGAGCTTTTCCAAAAAATATAAATCAACAACCGACGCTCCCTTTTATTTAAAGGAAATGGGACTTGACGCTTATGAGTATCAATGCGGCAGAGGAGTTAAGGTAAGCGACGCAACCGCTTGCGCTATCAGGCAAAACGCGATGCAGTGCGGTATCACTCTTTCGCTTCATGCGCCGTACTTTATTTCTCTTTCGTCTGTTGAGGAGGAAAAGCGTGATAACAGTATAAGCTACATTTTACAGTCCTGCGACGCTGCCGCAAGAATTGGCGCAAGCCGCATAGTTATTCATTCAGGCTCCTGCGCAAAGCTTTCAAGAGAGGACGCATTAGAGCTTGCAAAGGACACTCTTTCAAGAGCCAGAAAAAAAGCTATCGAGCAAGGCTATGAGCAAATTATATTTTGCCCCGAAACTATGGGAAAGGTAAATCAGCTTGGAAATTTAAGCGAGGTTTTATCTCTTTGCAGGCTTGACGACAGCTTTCTGCCGACGATTGATTTCGGACATTTAAACGCAAGAGAGTTCGGTTACATAAAGGGCAAGGCTGAGTACGAAAAAATCTTAAACGAGATAGAAAATGCTCTCGGAAGCGACAGGCTTAAAATCTTCCACAGCCATTTTTCAAAGATAATGTTTACCGTTCCGGGCGGAGAGAAAAAGCACCTTACCTTTGACGACAATCAGGGCTTCGGTCCCGACTTCGAGCCGCTGATGGAGCTTGTCGCTAAGAAAAATCTTTCGCCAACATTCATCTGCGAAAGCGCAGGAACTCAGGCGGAGGACGCCCTTACTATGAAAAAATGCTATCAAAGCAGTATGCAGAAAGGATAAATACTATGAAGAAAATACTTGTTATGCACGGGCCTAACCTTAATCTTTTAGGAGAGCGTGAGCCGGGAATTTACGGGAATGATTCTTATCTTACCGTCAATAATGAAATTGTAGAGTATGCCGCTTCAAAGGGACTTGAGTGCGATGTGTTTCAGTCAAACCACGAGGGAGCGTTAATTGACAAGCTTCACGAGGCGAGAAAAATCTACGACGGAATTGTTTTGAATGCCGGCGCATATACTCATTATAGCTATGCTATAAGAGATGCAATCGCTGCAATCAAAATCCCTGTCGTAGAGGTTCATTTAAGCGACATTCACGCAAGGGAAGGCTTTCGAGCTAATTCGGTAATTGAAGATGTCTGCATAAAGCAGATTTCAGGCTTTGGTAAGAAAAGCTACCTTCTAGGAATTGACGCTTTAATAGATTACGAGGAGAGTAAAAATTGAACAATATAAATAAGCTTCAAAGCACGCTTTGTGAAGATGAGTGCGCATTGCTTTTTGACGAGGTCAGCCGAAGATATTTTACAAAAATGAAATCCTCCGCAGGAACTCTTGTCGTCTTTAAGCAAGCGGCATACCTGCTGATTGATTTTAGATATTACGAAAAGGCAAAGAAAACTGTCTTTGACTGCGAAGTGATTGAGCAGATAAGACTTTAT
This sequence comes from Ruminococcus sp., assembly GCA_021205185.1. GTDB lineage: Bacteria > Bacillota > Clostridia > Oscillospirales > Ruminococcaceae > UMGS1601. Next base: position 111,733 of record JAJPYB010000013.1, read on the forward strand.
CACCAGATAAACGAGCTTGTAAAAAAGCACGGCGCAAAAAGGATTCTGCTTAATAACGACAAGGTAACGCTCGCCGAATATTTTGCCTTTAAGGAAAATCTGAAGGCTACTGTTTTACAAAAGAGCAGCCTTTCAAAAACAATTACTAATTTAAGAAGCACAAAATCTGATGAGGAAAAAGAAAAGATAATTCACGCTCAGAGAATTGCTGAAAAGGCGTATCTTGAGCTTTTAAACTATGTGCGTGTCGGAATGACCGAAAGGGAAGTAGCTCTCGAGCTTAACAGGCTGATGTTTTTCTACGGTGCAGAGGACTTATCCTTTGAAACTATAGCTTTAGGTGGTGCGAACACCTCCGTCCCTCACGGAACACCGAGCGAGTACAAACTTTCAAGCGGCGACCTTTTGCTTTTGGATTTCGGAGCGCAGTCCGACGGATATCACAGCGATATGACAAGAACAGTAGCAATAGGTGAGGTTGACGACAAAAAGCGGGAGGTCTACGACATAGTTTTAAAGGCCCAGCTTGCTGGAATTGAAAGGATTAAAAGCGGCGTTAAATGCTCGTCGGTAGACGCCGCCGCAAGGAATATAATCAATGCGGCAGGGTATGAAGGAAAGTTCGGTCATTCCTTTGGCCATGGAGTAGGACTTGAAATTCACGAAAATCCCAATCTTTCACCCAACAATGACATCTCCTTAACAAGTGGTATGGTAGTAACCGCCGAGCCGGGAATTTATCTTGAAGGCGAGTTTGGCGTCAGAATCGAGGATTTCGGAATGGTAACCGAATCAGGCTTTGAAAACTTCACAAAGGTAAGCAAGCAGCTGACCGTTATCGGTTAGCTTTCGCAAAGACCAAGCTTTTGAAAATTATTTGAAAAAGGTATTGCATAATAGCAAAAAATGTTGTAAAATAAAAGAGAAGTAATTTGTGTCCGCGAAGCACTTGAATTTTAAACGAAACAGGGCGCAAACTAAAATATTGGAGGTAACATTATGGTAACAGCCGGTGATTTCAGAAACGGTATGACATTTGAAGAAGACGGAAACGTAATGCAGATTATTGAGTTTCAGCACGTAAAGCCTGGTAAGGGCGCTGCGTTTGTAAGAGCAAAGGTAAGAAACGTTATTTCCGGTTCGGTTGTTGAAAAGACATACAATCCGTCGGCAAAGTTCCCGACAGCGTTTGTTGAAAGAAAGGATATGGAGTATTCCTACACCGACGGGGATTTATATTACTTTATGGATCCTGAAACCTATGAGCAGATTCCTATCAGTCCGTCTGAGCTTGGCGACAGCTTTAAGTTCGTTAAGGAGCAGATGATTTGTAAGGTTTTGTCCTATAAGGGTAATGTTTTCGGAGTTGAACCGCCTAACTTTGTAGAGCTTCAGGTTACAAAGACCGACCCGGGATTTAAGGGTGATACAGCTACTAACGCTACAAAGCCTGCAACACTTGAAACAGGTGCGGAGATTAAGGTTCCTCTCTTTATCGAAGAGGGAGAGGTTATCAGAATTGATACAAGAACAGGCGAGTATATGGAAAGAGCGTAATTGGAGCACGCTTAATCTTTACTCTTTACCTGTATTGTAATAGACCCAAAATTTAATATTTGTTTCGGGGCGTGGTGCAAGTCCACACCGGTGGTTAAAGTCCACGAGCAAGCTTTCTTGCCGAATTGGTGAAATTCCAATACCGACGGTATAGTCCGGATGGAAGAAACAACACAGCGTATCTTTACGCTTGCATTTTGATGCGTTTGCGTCCTTGAAGTTTTTTATCAAGGACGCTTTTATTTTGCTGTTTCTTTCAATTTGTATAGAATTGGAGGATTTCTTATGTCAAATGTAAAAGTTTCAAACACACGAAAGCTTGTAATTATTGCAATGCTAAGCGCAATCGCAATAGTAGTGTACTATCTTGATTTCAATGTTCCGCTGATGCCGGGCTTTATAAAGCTCGATTTATCAAACGTAATATCGCTTATAGCGTCGTTTGCGTTAGGGCCGGTTTCGGGAGTTTCGGTGTGCCTTATCAAAAATCTGGTTCACCTTATCATAAAGGGACTCAGCACTACTTATGGAATCGGCGATATTTTCGATTTTGTAACAAGCGCTACCTTTGCGCTCGTTGCAGGAATTATTTATCTTAAAATGAAAACAAAAAAGGGCGCTGTTATCGGCTGCCTTGTCGGAACTGTTGCGTACTCAGTTATCAGTCTGCCACTTAACCTGTTTATCGTTTATCCGATTTACGCATTAGCTTTTGGCGGAATGGATACAATTATCGCAATGTATCAGGAAATTTTGCCAAGCGTTGACAGTCTTTTTGCAGCTCTTGCAATTTTCAACCTGCCGTTTACCTTTATAAAGGGCATTCTGTGTTCGGTCGTGACAATTTTAATTTATAAACCGCTTTCACCAATTATCAAAGGAAGAAAGTAAAACTACACAAGCTCCAAAAAAGAAAACGCTTCAGAGTTCTTTCACTCCGAAGCGTTTGTTATTTCTACATTTTTGAAACTGCGGCTAAAAGCTCAGCCGTTTTATCCGTCTTTTCCCACTTGACCTGAAGATCCTCTCTGCCCATATGTCCGTAAGCTGCAAGAGGTCTGTACTGCGGCTTTCTCAGGTCAAGCTGCTCAATTATTGCCGACGGGCGAAGGTCGAATACCTGCTTGACAGCGTTTGCGATTTTTTCTGCATCTGTACCTGACGTTCCAAACGTATTTACGTCAACCATTACCGAAACAGGAGAAGCAACTCCGATAGCGTATGCAAGCTGTACCTCACACTTTTTAGCAAGTCCTGCCGCTACAATATTCTTAGCGACGTATCTTGCCATATAAGCTGCCGAGCGGTCAACCTTTGTCGGATCCTTTCCTGAAAATGCTCCGCCGCCGTGTCGACCCATTCCGCCATAGGTGTCAACTATAATCTTTCTGCCGGTAAGCCCTGAATCTCCCATCGGCCCGCCGATAACAAATCTGCCGGTTGGATTTACATAGTAATTTGTATCCTCGTCCAAAAGCCTTTCAGGAATTATTTCCTTGATAACATACTTTATAACGTCCTCGCGAATCTGCTCAAGCGAAACATCCTCGCTGTGCTGAGTTGAAATTACTACAGTGTCAACACGAACAGCATTTCCGTTTTCGTCATATTCAACGCTTACCTGACTTTTTCCGTCCGGACGAAGGTAGGGGAGAACTCCTGTCTTTCTTACCTCGGCTAATCTTTTTGCAAGCTTGTGAGCAAGGCTGATAGGAAGCGGCATAAGCTCAGGCGTTTCATCGCAAGCGTAGCCGAACATCATTCCCTGATCCCCGGCGCCAATATCATTAAGCTTTTCATCTCTGCCCTCTAATGCACTGTCAACTCCTTGCGCTATGTCGGGCGACTGCTTGTCTATCGTTGTAAAAACAGCACAGGTGTCAGCGTTGAAGCCAAATTCATCGCTTGTATATCCAATTTCAGAAACGGTTTTTCTTACCACCGCCGGAATATCAATCTGCGCCTTTGTGGTAATTTCACCCATACACATTATCATTCCCGTAGTCGTTACCGTTTCGCAGGCTACTCTTGAATACGGATCCTTTGCTAACAGCTCGTCCAAAATAGCGTCTGAAACAGCGTCGCAAATTTTATCAGGATGTCCCTCAGTTACGGACTCTGATGTAAATAAATACCTAGACATTTCCTTCGTCCTTCCTTGTAAAAAAATAAGCATTCCCAAAAGAGAATGCCAAGTGTCAGAACTCAAACCTCATCTTTCGGAATTTCCGCAGGATTTAGCACCTTAAAAAATAGGTTGCTGGGCTTCACAGGACCTGTTCCCTCCGCCGCTCTTGATAAGGGTTGCCGAAATCCATCGACAATAAATATGATACACCTTTTTGTACTGCTTGTCAATAGCAAAAATGCACTATCAGAAATAAAACAACCGCAGAAAAATTTCTGCGGTGTGGAGCTGCTAACCAGATTTGAACCGGTGACCTCTTCCTTACCAAGGAAGTGCTCTACCTCCTGAGCCATAGCAGCATTGCCTAAATAGTATACACTAATTTTTGTGAAATGTCAAGCATTTTTGAGGGGAGTTTCACATAGCAGAGAGATTATTTTCTCCCGCCGCTGGCGTGAGGAAATCTGGCGGTGGGGAAATGTCAAGCATTTCTTACTTGAAAATCATCCAATGTTAGCCTTTCCAGCCGCCGCCAACGGCGGCGGTGGGAAAGAGCCTTAACTCTTTCACTTGAAAATCATCCCAATATATGTTATACTAATCACAACACAAAACTTCTCAACAGAAATCTGGAGGGCAAAAATGAAGGAAAAGTATACAAAGGTCGCAAATGAATATTTTGCCGACGTGGTGCAGTATGTAATAATTCTGACGGTTATGTTTGTGCTGTGCGCTGTGCTTGCGTTTATAATCAACGGAATGAACGTCTGGAACCTGCTCGTAGTTGCAATTTATCTTCTGCTTATGGCAGTGATGATAAAGCCGTTTATGGCTTATTTTAAATCTGACAAGGATTTATCCGCCGAGCAGTTTGTAGCCGACGAAATAATAATAAAGAGCGTAAAGCGTGACAGGGCGGCAAATCTGTATATTGGCGACGGTCTGAGCGGAAACGTAAAGTATATTCTCAATACCGACAAAGGAGAGTTTTTGCTTTCCGAAAAAAGGGGAAGGGGAACCAAAAAGCTAAAGAGCGAATCAATTCTCATCAAAGGCGCCTCCTTTAACGTGGTATATCTTAAAAGCTCAAGAATTTTAGTAGATGTTACTCCTACCACAGTTTTTGAAAGCCCCGACATAACTGAGAGGTACAATTCAATCTTCTATATGCTCTACAAGTATTTTAAGCCGGCAGAGTAATCAGAAAACACAAAAAATAAACGGTACAGTTTTAATCAGCTGTACCGTTTTTGTATTTTAGCTTTTGCAGCATGGATTTTAAAATCCGATAATCGAAGCAAAGTCCTTTGAAATCTGTTCCTCTAAGGCAGCTGCGTCCTCACGCTTATCAGCGATGGTTGTGTAATAAGCCTTGATTTTTGGTTCTGTACCCGAAGGACGTAAAATTACCTTTGCGCCGTTTTCAAGAACAAATGATAAAACATTGCTCTTTGGAAGGGTAATATCGCTTGTCTGACCGCTTGCGTAGTCGACAGACTTGCTTGTCTGGTAATCTGCGAATTTAACAACCTTAAAGCCTAAAATTTCTTTTGGCGGGTTGCTTCTCAGCTCATCCATAATAGAAGCCATTTTCTCCATACCGCTAAGTCCTTCGCAAACAAAGCTCTTTTGAGTGTGAACGAAATTGCCGTACTTAGCGTAGAGGTTATCTCTCGCTTCGATAAGAGAAATTCCCTTTGTCTTGTAGAAAGCCGTCATTTCACAAACCAGCATTGAAGCAATAACCGCGTCCTTATCCCTGACATAAGAACCACCCAAATATCCGTAGCTTTCCTCAAAGCCGAAGATGAATCTGTCCTCCTCGCCCTTTTCCTCAAGGAATCCTATCTGCTCGCCGATAAACTTAAAGCCTGTCAGAACTTCAATCATCTCGACTCCATATTCGTCGGCAATTTTCTTAATAATATCAGTAGTAACTATAGTCTTTATTGTTATAGGATTCTTTGGCATTGTGCCAAGAGCGGTTCTTTCCTTACAAATGTATTCAAGTAAAAGCGCGCCGACCTCGTTTCCTGAGAACAGAACAAATTCACCGTTCTTGTCAGGAACAGCAATTCCCATTCTGTCAGCGTCAGGATCGCTTGCAAGCAGCAGGTCAGGCTTTTCCTTTTTTGAAAGCTCAATACCAAGCGCTAACGCTTCCTTGATTTCCGGATTCGGGAACGGACAGGTAGGGAAGTTTCCGTCAGGCTTTTCCTGCTCTGGAACTACCACAACGTCCTTTACGCCAATCATTTTCAAAATATCTCTGATAGGTCTGTTTCCTGTGCCGTTTAAAGGTGTGTAAACAACCTTCATTCCGCTGGTTGAAACGCAATCTGTATGAATGCCGCAGGCTTTGACAGCGTTTAAGTAGCCGTTGTATACATCGTCCGAGATGTATTCGATCATACCGCTCTTAATGCCCTCGTCGAAATCCATTGTTTTGGTTCCGCTGAACATATCAACCTTCTCGATATTGCTTAAAACTCTGTCAGCGGCGTCGATTGTCATCTGACATCCGTCAGAGCCGTAAACCTTGTAGCCGTTATATTTAGCCGGGTTGTGCGAAGCTGTAACAACAATTCCAGCGTCGCAGTTTAACGCTCTTACAGCGTAAGAAAGCATTGGCGTCGGCATAAGCTCAGGATAAATGTAAACCTTTATTCCGTTAGCCGCAAGACAAGCTGCTGCCACACGAGCAAAAACGTCGCTCTTTATTCTTGAATCGTGTGCAATAGCAACGCTCGGGGAGGTAAAGTCCTCATTGCAGTAGTCGGCTAACCCTTGAGTTGCCTGCCTTACAGTATATACGTTCATTCTGTTAGTTCCTGCGCCGATTATTCCTCTTAGTCCGGCTGTACCGAATTTCAAAGAAACCGCAAAACGCTCCGCAATTTCCTCCTCGTTGCCCTCGATGCTTTTAAGCTCACTAAAAATATCCGGGTCGTCGGTAGCCTTTTCGCACCAAAGTTTATAAAGCTGTTCATTTGTCATAGCTATCACCTCAAAAGCTGTCAATTTATTTAAATTTGTTGTAAACGTCGTTGTGCTATTAAAATCATCTGACATATGCCAGAAATTGTACGCATTTATTATACCAATTATCAGGCAATCTTTCAAGTGATTTGCCGTAATTTTCATACTGAATTTACATTTTTCTCTTTTTTGTACAAAATGGAGCTGCTAAAGTGCCTATTCTTTAATACCGCTAATCCTTGTTTTTACTTTTAAAAATTAGCGCCGCCAGAAGCGCAAATATCATAGCTGCCGTAATTCCAGCAGCTCCGCTGGTAAGCGCTCCAGTAAAAGCTCCTATAAAGCCGTCGCTGTCAATAGCCTTTTTAACTCCGTCCGCCAAGAGATATCCAAACCCTGTAAGCGGGACTGTCGCTCCGCCGCCGGCAAAATCAACAAGCGGCTTGTATACGCCGATTGCTCCTAAAAATACGCCGACAACAACATAAGCTACTAAGATTCTCGCAGGCGTAAGACGAGTGTAATCAATTAAAATCTGCCCAATAGCGCAAAACGCACCGCCTACAAAAAAAGCGTAAATATATTCCATAAATTCAAACCCCTTTAGAATGTGAAATCCAGACTGCATGAGCTACCGATGGTATGCTCTCGCCCTGCTGATTTATCGTCGGCGACATAAGCGCTCCCGTTGCGACAAAAAGAATATTATTAAGCCTGCCCGACTGAAGCTTCGGAAGAAAATACCCTGAAAGCATACTTGCCGCGCACCCACAGCCTGAACCTCCTGCGTGAACGTCCTGCGCCTCTCTGTCGTAAATCATAAGACCGCAGTCCTTGTGATTAGGCTTGATATTAAATCCTTCACGACCGATAAGCTGATAGAGAATTTTACTTCCGACAAACCCTAAATCGCCGGTCACTATAAGGTCAAAGTCAGACGGCTTCATTTTCGTGTCGCAAAAAAATGACTTTATCGTATCGCAGGCGGCTGGCGCCATTGCCGCTCCCATATTGTTAGCGTCGGTTACCCCTAAATCAACTATATTGCCGATTGTCGCCCCACGGATAAAAGGTGCGTTTCCCGATGCCGATAATAATACCGCTCCTGCCGCCGTTGCCGTCCATTGCGCAGTAGGCGTTCGCTGACAGCCGTATTCTAGCGGAAATCTGTACTGTCGCTCGGCTGTACAAAAGTGCGACGAGGTAACGGCGAGAGCCAGCTTTCCAACTCCCCCCGAAAGCAAAAGCGAGGATATGAGCAGCCCCTCCGCCATAGTTGAGCAAGCGCCGTAAATCCCAAGAAACGGAATGTCAATATCTCTTGTCGAATAGCTTGTACCAACGCATTGATTTAACAAATCTCCGCCGAGAATGTAATCCACATCGTTCGGAGCTAATCCTGCCTTTCTGAGCGTTATCATAATCGCCTGCTTTTGCATTTCACTTTCAGCCTTCTCAAAGGAATCGGTTGTAAAGTAAGGGTCGTCTGAAATTTTATCAAAGTATTTTCTTCTGGGTCCTTCACCCTCTTTTTTACCGCCGACGCAAGCGTAAGAAATTGCGCTTGGCGGCTTGTCGTGAATATAGGTTTTTATGCCTTGTCGTGACATCTTTTTCATCTTCTCTCAAATGATTTTGAAAGTATTGTTTCCGAGTATTTCAAATCTATGCAAATAGCCTTCTTTAATGAGTTTTTTAAAACTTGAAAATTTCAAGCGTCTTTTGCTTGAAAAACCGTTATGAATATAGTATAATTAAATCCAGTAAAATGGAATTGAAAACTACTATTACTTTTTTTGGGAGGAGTTTATGAAAACATATAAGCTTTCTGACATTTATACAGAGGATAAAATAAGCTTTCAGCAGGATAGATACGAGCAGGCGGCAAAGAGCTTTGAGGAGATTTTTTCCTGCAAAAGCGAGAGATTTTTTTCCGCCCCTGGAAGGACAGAGGTTGGCGGAAATCACACCGACCACAATTTAGGAAAGGTTTTAGCGGCTGGCGTTTCTCTTGACGTTATTGCCGCAACCTTAAAGACCGACGACAGCATTATCGAGGTCAAAAGCGCTGGCTTTGATAAGGACGTTGTTGATATAACGTGCCTTGACCTGGTAGAAAATGAAAAGAACAGCTCAGCGGCTTTAATCAGAGGCGTTTGCAGAGGCTTTGTCGACAGAGGCTATAAGATTGGCGGCTTTAAGGCGTACACTACTTCAAATGTTTTAAAAGGCTCTGGACTTTCCTCGTCAGCGGCTTTTGAGGTTTTAATTGGAACAATTCTTAGCTGCCTTTATAATGACGGCGAGGTGTCCGACGTTGAAATCGCACAGATTGCTCAATTCGCAGAAAACGAATTTTTCGGCAAGCCGTCAGGCTTAATGGATCAGATGGCTTCAAGCGTCGGAGGCTTTATAACCATTGATTTTAAGGATGTCAAAAACCCAGTTATAAATAAGCTCGAGTTCGACTTTGTTTCAAGCGGACATTCCCTTTGCATAGTAGATACCAAGGGAAACCACGCTGATTTAACCCCCGAATATGCGGCAATTCCTGTTGAAATGAAAAGCGTAGCAAAGCTCTTCGGAAAGAGCGAGCTTCGTGGTGTTTCACGCTCACAGCTTTTGGAAAGAGTAGCAGAAATAAGAGAAAAGTGCGGCGACAGAGCGCTTTTGCGCGCCCTTCATTTTGTAGATGAAAACGATAGAGTTGACGCTGAAGCTAATGCCTTGAGTAATGGCAATTTTGCTGAGTTTTTAAGCGTTGTAAATTGTTCTGGCGATTCGTCTTATAAATATCTTCAAAACATTTACGCCAACAAGTCGCCAGACGAGCAGGGACTTAGCGTCGGACTGTATTTAGCTCAAAGCGTTTTGCAGGGAAGCGGCGCTGCAAGAGTTCATGGCGGCGGCTTTGCAGGAACAATTCAAGCGTTCGTTCCCGATGAGAAGCTGCCAAGCTTTATAAATGTTATGGATAAAACCTTCGGTGACGGCTCCTGCCACGTTTTAACTGTTAGACCGCACGGCGGCGTAGAGGTGAACCTTTAAATGAAGCTTGTTATTTTAGACAGCGAAACAGTTTCCCAAAACGGCGATATTTCGCTTTCCCCAATAACCGACCTTTGCGAGAGTAAGGTTTACGGCTTTGTAGAAAACGAGAAGGTAGCTCAGGCTATAGGCGATGCCGACGCTGTTATCTGCAACAAATGCCTTATCACCAGAGAGGTTTTTGAAAGCTGTAAGAACCTGAAATACGTTGGACTTTTCGCAACAGGCTACAACAATATTGATATAAAAGCCGCAAGCGAGCACGGCGCAGTGGTTGCAAACGTCCCGTCATATTCAACAAACTCTGTTGCTCAGCATACCTTTGCTCTTATTTTAGATTACTTCAATAAAACGTCCGAGTATAAAAAGAGCGTCGAAAACGGCGACTGGATAAGCTACAAGTATTTTTCCTACTTCTATATTCCAATTCACGAGCTTGCAGGTAAGACAATAGGTATTATAGGCTACGGCGATATTGGAAAAAAGGTAGCGCAAATTGCAGCCGCCTTTGATATGAATGTTCTTGCCTTTACCCGAACTCCTTCTAAGGTAACAAGTCCTGCAAAGTCGGTTAAGCTTTCCGAGCTTTTGAGTCTTAGCGACATTATCACGCTTCATTGTCCCTTAAACGAGGGAACGAAGGAGATAATCAATGCCAAAACTCTTTCCCTTTGCAAGAGTACAGCCTTACTTGTCAACACCTCAAGAGGCGGAGTTATAAACGAAGCGGACCTTGCAAACGCTCTGAAAAATAAAACCATAGCTCATGCGTCGATTGACGTTTTGACGTACGAGCCGATGAGAGAGGACTGTCCGTACTTCGGACTTGAAAATGTAACAATGACCCCTCACATCGCATGGGCGCCGATTGAAACGAGAGTAAGGCTTATTGAAAAGGTTGCCGAAAACCTAAAGGCGTTTATCGACAACAAGCCGATAAATAAAGTAAACGACTGATAATTATTTGAAAGGAAGCTTAAAATGATAGCTATAGGAAACGATCACGCAGCGGTAGAGCTTAAAAATGAAATTGTAGAGTATTTCAAGGAAAAGGGAATAGAGTACAAGGATTTCGGCTGCGGCGAGGGTGAAAAATGTGATTACCCGAACGCCGCTGAGGTTGTATGTAAGGCGGTTGTAAACGGAGAAGCCGAAAAGGCAATTTTAATCTGCGGAACAGGCGTTGGAATTTCAATCGCCGCGAATAAGGTGAAGGGGATAAGAGCGGCTTGCTGTTCGGATTACTTTTCAGCTAAGTATACAAGACTACACAACGACGCTAACGTTCTTTGCTTTGGCGCAAGAGTAGTCGGCGCAGGACTTGCCAAGGAGCTGGTTGACGTTTTCTTGAATACCGAATTTGAAGGCGGCCGCCACGCAAGAAGAGTTGACCTTATAAGACAAATGGAAGAAAATTTTTAAATATAAAACTTAATCGGGCAGGTGAGTAAAACACACCTGCCCGATTTTTCTTACCCCAGCATTACATCCAGAAGCATCATAACCGCAAATCCCGAAACAATTCCCATTGTAGCAAAATACGGCCTTGCCTTTTGATTTCTCTGGCATTCTGGTATAAGCTCGTGAACTGCCACCAGAATCATAGCTCCTGCCGCAAAGGACAGAGCATAAGGCAAAATCCTTTCTACGTACACTACCAGTATTGCGCCTAAAACTCCCGCTATCGGTTCAACAAGACCAGACGCTTGCCCAATAAGAAAGCTGCGTTTTCTTGAATATCCTTCTCGCCGAAGCGGAAATGAAACTGCCGCTCCCTCGGGAAAATTCTGCAAGCCGATTCCAAGCGCTATGCTTACCGCTCCCATAAAGCTTTCCGTGCTATAGCTGCCGCTCCCTAATGCTCCGAACGCCACGCCCACCGCCAAGCCTTCTGGAATATTGTGAAGAGTAATAGAAAGAACCAGCATAATTACTCTGTTAAGCCGCTCGTTAGGCTCGCCTTGAGTGCTGTCCGCCTTTTTTCTTGCAAAAGTAACTACCTTATCCGAAATCCACATAAATACTGCGCCGAACAAAAAGCCTGAGGTTGCAACAAGATACGGCGGAACGGTGGACACTTCTGCCGCTCGTTCTATTGCCGGTTGAAGAAGCGACCAGAAGCTTGCGGCAATCATAACACCCGATGCAAATCCAAGCATAAGATTTAAAAGCGTTTGATCAGGCGACTTAAAGAACACTACCGTCAGCGACCCCAGAGCTGTAACAAACCACGTCAGAAGCGTTGCAATAAGCGCCATAATTACAAGACTATTCATATTCTACCTCCTATATTCAGTATATAGGCAGGTTACAAATCGGGTGCTTGTATACTGTCAGATTCCGACAAGAAAAAACTCCGCCAAGCTTTTACACCTGCGGAGTTTGTATTAGCTTATTGTTTATCTTGAAGCGAAGTAAGCGTAGATAAATTCAGCGTCTGAAGTATCTGTTGTTCCGTCTGGGTAGTTGTAGGTTTCAAATACATAATCCTCATAGCCCTGAACCATTGCGAAATACTTCTTGAACTGATATGTGTTTCCAACCTCATATTCAATTTCTTCTCCTGTTTCAAGAGAATATGTGGTTGAAAGTCCGATGTATGTTGCCGTACCCTCTGCGTTTGGAATACCGCCGCCATCTATATTTTCAATAGAAAGCGTAACCGTCGGAAGCGTCAGTCCGTAGTCAGCGGTAGGGAAGTCGGAAGGAATATTCATTTCGTATTCAAATACGCAAAGCTCACAGTCACTCGGTAGCTCTAAGTCGTCAACAGTAAACTGGTAGTATTCAGAAGCGTACTTGTTGTTTGTATCAATACAATCCTGAATGTAGTCAGGATCCTCTGTGGTGGTCGTTACCTTGTTTATTCTGATTTGAACATTGTGGTATGCCTTATCTACCGGTGAGTATAAAGCAACATTACACCACTCGCCAAGTGCGATTGGATTTTCTGCCGTGCTTGAAGCTCCGTCAACAGCATCAATATCGCCGCTTGAAGCGTTTGCTTCTACTTCTTCCTCAGTAGTTTCCTCTTCGGTTGTTTCTACTTCAGTTGCTTCCTCCTCAGTTGTGTCTTCTTCAGTCTGAGCCTCGGTGGTAGTAGTTGTAGTTGTTGTTGCGCTGCTAAGCTTATCATCATCGTCGCTGCAAGAAGCAAGCATTGTAACCGACAACATAAGCGCTGCTATAAGCGCAATTGTCTTTTTGCTTTTCATAAAGTCTTCCTCCTAAATTTTCTGGAAATATTAAATCGGCAGCTGCTGCCAAAATTAACATAAAAATAATACACCATTTCTTATCTCTTTTCAATTGACAAATCCGCCAAAATTTCGCTGGGGGGGGGTACGCTGTTTTTGTGTAATACAGCTAAAAATATTCTCATGCCCGATATCAAAGAAATGGTTTGCGCCAAAAACTCTGATTCCGTTTAAGAGTATATCACAAGGCAAGGCAGTTTGTCAATTAAAATTTTTAACAAATAGCGCAGACTTTTGTCCTGCAATTTTGGTTATGTTGGCACATACCATTTTACTGGGCGATAAGTATTCTGAAACCCCCTTGTAAAAACATAAAATATCCTGTCAAAACCTGTCAGCAAAAATGACAAACTGCGTTTTTTAGTTACAAAAATAAGACAAATTGTTGCTAAAAGTATACAGTTTTAGCAAAATTGTTGACTTTGAAAATTATAGTTGCTACAATATTTCTATTGATAATTTTAAATTGGTAAAGAATGCGTTGCCGTTTGGTGGCAGCGAAAGAGTAAGGCTGGAGGTATTATGGACTATTCAAATGATCTATGTATGGGCTGTATGAACAAGTTAAATGAAGATAAAACCTGTTCGCATTGCAGCTACACAGCGGATTCACCGTATATAAAAATATATCTTCCGCCGAAAACGGTGCTTGACGAAAGGTATCTTATCGGTAAGGTTTTATCATACAACGGCGAGGGCGCTTCCTACATCGGCTACGATATGTTCAAGGAAGAAAAGGTAGTAGTAAGAGAGTATATGCCTGAAAGCCTTTGCACAAGAAGTGCCGAGGGAACAGGCGTTGTAGTATCAGCTTCAAGAGTTGATAAGTATAAAACCTATATGGCGGAATTTGCAGAGCTTAACAAGGTTCTTTCCCGAATGAGAAACCTATCGAACATAGTCCCTGCAACTGATATGTTTGCCGCAAATAACACTATGTATGCGGTACTGCCGTATATCGAAGGAATTTCACTTAAGAAGTTTTTAAACTCAGGCAATAAGCTCAGCTGGGCGCAGGTTAAAAAGCTGTTCCCGCCGATGTTTACAACCCTTAGCCTTATTCACAACGGCGGCGTTATTCACGGAGGAATTTCTCCTGAAAATATCGTTGTTACAACAAACGGCGAGGTTAAGCTTGTCGGCTTTTCAATTTCAGCTACCAAGGTATTTAACGAGGATATAACTGCTGACTTAAATCCTGGTTATGCCGCTCCCGAACAGTATCAGGGCTCCGAGTGGCTCGGAACCTATACCGATGTTTTTGGAATCTGCGCTGTGCTTTATAAAATCCTTTCAGGAATCACACCGCCAAGCAGTATTCAAAGACAGGATGTAGACAGAATCGTTCCGCTGTGGCAGGTAAATCCTGATGTTCCAAAGCACGTTTCAAACGTAATTATGCAGGGCTTATCCGTTGACCATAACGAAAGAATACAAACGATAACCGAGCTTGTAACAGGTCTTTTTGAACAGCCGGAATTAGTTCAGCACGAAAAGGGTTCAACTCAGCTTCACGCAAAGCAAACGGCACAAACGATTGACGAAACGGACGACGGGGAAGAAGACGAAGAGGGCGGAGTAAGCCTTGTAAAAACTGTTATAACGGCTGTAATTCTCGCAATTATTGTAGGTGTCGGACTGTATCTGTTAGCAAGTATGTTTACGCCTGCTACCGACAGCTCGTCATCAACGACAACTATCACCACAACAACCGAAGCTGCGACTGAACAAACGACAACTGAAAGCGACGATTCGTCAGAGGAAGATGAAACAACAACCACAACTGTCGACTACGGAACGGGCGCTGTAATGCCGAATCTTGTAGGCTACGATTACGAGAGCGTTATAAGCTCAATAGAAAGCGACTTTGAGATTGTCACAACATATGTTACAAGCGACGAGTACGACGAGGGCGTTATCGTAAGTCAGAGCATTCCTGCCGACGTTGAATATAATCCGACCGGCGGCTTGACGCTTGAGCTTGAAATAAGTGCTGGAAGCGGTATGACCGAGCTTCCGTCATATACAGGCGTTGTTTCAAGCGACTATCTTGCAACTCTTTCTGATAACGGAATTTCATACAGCTATCAGTATGAATATTCAGATACCGTTTCATATGGAGTAGTTTCAAGAGTTCTTTCATCGGACGGCACAGAGCTTAACGAAGGCGATGAGATTAACACCGCCAACGGCGAGCAGGTAGTGGTTTATATCTCGCTTGGAGCAGGCGAGTAAACACTCAAAAAAATACACAGCTTTCTGTAAATTTTGTTACGGAAAGCTGTTTGATTTGTAGAAAAAATGTAAAATCAGCGGATTTTAGGTTGACTTTTTCGATAAATATGGTACTATATATATGTATGATTTTGCTTTTTGGAGGATGATTGTATGTCTAAGACAATAGGAATTTTGACAAGCGGAGGAGACGCTCCGGGAATGAATGCCGCTGTAAGAGCTGTAACAAGAGCAGCGATTAACAAGGGCATGAATGTAATTGGAATTTTAAGAGGATATAACGGACTTATCAAGGGCGAAATTATGGAAATGAGCGCTCGTACCGTTTCAGGAATTATTCAGCGTGGCGGAACTATTCTTTATAGCGCAAGATGTCTTGAGTTCAAGACTGAGGAAGGCGTTATGAAGGCGGTAAGAAAAGCCAACGAGCTGGGACTTGACGGAATTGTTGTAATCGGCGGCGACGGCTCATTCAGAGGCGCTGCTGACCTTTCAGCTCACGGTATTCCCTGTATAGGACTTCCGGGAACTATCGACAACGACATTGCTTGTACCGAATACACAATCGGTTACGATACTGCAATGAACACAGCAATGGAAATGGTCGATAAGCTCAAGGATACAACCCAGTCGCACGACAGATGTTCAGTCGTTGAGGTTATGGGAAGAAACGCAGGCTACATAGCAGTTAACGTTGCGGTAGCAGTTGGCGCGGAAGCGGCAATCGTTGTTGAAAAGGGCTTTGATATTGAAGAAATTATTCAAAGCATTCTTGATAACCGTGCTTCCGGAAAATCTCACTCAGTTTTAATTGTAGCTGAGGGAATCGGTAATTCTGAGCAGATTGCAAGGGATATTGAAGCGAGAACCGGTATTGAGTCGAGAGCTACTATTTTAGGTCACGTTCAAAGAGGCGGATCGCCGACATTGAGAGACAGAGTTGTAGCTACACAAATGGGCTATCACGCTGTTGAGCTTTTAGAAAAGGGAATCGGAAACCGAGTTGTAGGGTTAAAGGATAACCACATTTACGATGTTGATATCCAGGAAGCTCTTTCAATGACAAAGCCGTTTGAAGACGACCTTTATCAGATCTTAAACGACACAGCGTACTAAAAAGCTAACAAGGCGAAAGCCTTTACAAAATACAAATATGAGCATTACAGAGTAGAGTGCCAAGCGTTAAGTGATAAACAGACGGGGAGTTGCTGTTTAAACGAAAAGCTTAAAGGCTTGCGGTTTGGTATTCGCATCCCGCTGAATGCATATCGAAGCTTTTCTTTTGCTCCAATATGCACAAGGCATATTTTAAGGAGGTTATAAAATGAAAAGCTTTTTGTATTTGTTCAAGGATTCAGCAGCCGAGCTTAAAAAGGTAAGCTCTTTAACAATCACGGGAATTTTTATCGCTATTTCAATGCTGATTGAAACGTTCACGATTGAAATTCCTTACGCAAAGCTCAACTTCGCATTTTTAGCAATCGCCGTAATAGGAATGCTGTTTGGACCGACAGTTTCCTTTATCGCGGGCGGTTTGTGCGACGTTGTAGGCTTTATAGTTCACCCCGACGGCGGCTTTTTGCCAATTTACATTTTAATTGCAATGCTTCAGGGGCTGATCTACGGGGTTTGCCTTTACAGAAAAAGTCCGTGGATGATGAAGCGTGCTGAGAAAAAGGGCGCAAACATAGCAATTTATATCTGCGCTGTTATTGCAAGGCTTCTGGATGTTGCGATAATAAATCTGCTGCTCAATACAAAGGCAAATATGCACTACGGATTTATTCCACAGGAAGCCTTTTGGAAAGCGATAGCAGCGAGGCTTATTAAAAATGTCGTCGAGCTTGCGGCTGACATTCCGCTTTTGTTTATCTTGCTTCCGTTTGCGCTTGTAATGTATAAAAGAGCGTTCGCAAGCAGCGTTGGTTAAAAAGGAGAGAAAATTATTATGATTAGAGTTGGATTTATAGGCGCTGGAAATATGGGCTTTGCCATTATGAAGGGGATTTTCGACAGCGGACTTTGCAAGACCGACAGCATTGAGCTTTGCGCATTCGACTTGGACAGCGAGAAGCTTAAAAGATTAGAGCCGTTTGGCGTTACCGCCTGCGAAAATGCCGCCGAGCTTGCAAGGGTATGTAAGTATGTATTTCTGAGCATAAAGCCTCAGCAGCTGGACGATGTTCTGGAAAGTATTAAGGACAGCGTCGATGAACAAAGCGTAATAGTTTCCATTTGCGCTGGAATTTCAGGCGAATATATAAAGGAAAAGACAAAACCGTTTGCTAAGGTTGTACTTGTAATGCCTAATACTCCGCTTTTGCTGGGTGAGGGTGCTACTGCGCTTTCTAAGGTCGAGCCGACAAGTGACAGCGAATTTGACCTCGTTTGCAGGATATTTTCCTCCTGTGGAAAAATAGCGGTAATAGAAAGCGACAAGATGAAGGAAATAATTGCTATAAACGGCTCGTCTCCTGCCTTTATTTATCTTTACGCAAAGGCTTTTGTAGATTATGCTGTAAGCGTTGGAATTGACGGCAATGTTGCAAATACGCTCTTTTCGCAATCGCTTATCGGCTCTGCGAAAATGCTTACCGACAGCGGATATAGCATTGACGAGCTTATTAAAATGGTGTCCTCAAAGGGCGGTACTACTATAGCAGGACTTGAAAAGCTTTACGAGGGAAATTTAGAGGAAACTGCAAAGAACGCCTGCAAGGCTTGTACAAAGAGAGCTTACGAGCTTTCAAAATAAGAATAAACCTTGTCCTTCTGCATATATTTTAAAAAGTACAAATGCTGGAGGTAAGATTTATGCAGGAAATTTCAAGAATATCAACGGATGAAAATAAGCGTTTTAAAACGCTAAGACCGATAATGCTGCTTATATTGCTGGGAGTTTTTATCGGAACGCTCGTGTAC
Organism: Ruminococcus sp.; assembly: GCA_021205185.1. Lineage (GTDB taxonomy): Bacteria > Bacillota > Clostridia > Oscillospirales > Ruminococcaceae > UMGS1601. The sequence goes on from JAJPYB010000013.1 coordinate 129,859, forward strand.
ATATTTAATTGTGACGCCTTGTCGGGAAGCTTAAACGAGCTTAACACAGATTATCTGAGTCTTAGAAGCAACTCCACCTATATGAGCGTTATGCTAACATCACTGTTTAATTCAACTATCATGCTTATTATTTTGTTTTTAGGCGGTCTTTGCGCAGTTGCTTTTCCGGTGGTGCTTCTTGTACCTATATATAAAGGTATGGGACTCGGCTGTAGCGTGGCTCAGCTTTACGCCTCGATGGGACAAAATGGGTTTATCTATGCGCTTGCTTTAATATTGCCGTCAGCAGTTATAAGCTGCTATGCTTTGATGATTGGAGCGAGGGAAGCTTACCGAATGAGCGCTCAATGCTTCGGTGCAATTTTTAAAAGTAAGATTTACACCGTTTCAGAAAACGCCAGACTTTATCTTGTGAAATTTTTAATTCTCGAAGCAATATTGTCCATTTCGGCAACTATTGACAGCATTTGCAGTTTGGTTTATAATATATACACTTAATTTTTCTCTGTCGGATGGCAGGGAATCGGTTGTTTTAATTTTAAAGGAAGTGTTGAAATGGGATTATTCGGCGGAGGATATGAAAATGCGGGACCAGGAGTTCCGAAAAATCCTGAAGAAAAAACTGTAGTAGCAAGATTTTTTGAAATTTATTTCAGAAGATTCTGGAAGCTTCTGACAATGAATATACTGTATTTTCTGTTTTTTATACCGTTCTTTGCGATTCTTTCGGTAGCGGCGTCAGACAGCATTCAGTCAAATCTTAAGGTAGTATGCATAGTAGCGCTTTTGCTTGTCGCTATTTTGACTTTCGGACCTGCAACGAGCGGCTTTGTAAAGGTGGTTCGCAATTATTCTCAGGAGCGAAATGCATTTTTATGGAGCGATTTTTCAAAGGCGTTCAGACAAAACTACTTTCAGTCTGTAATAATGGGAGCGGTAGATATTGTTTTCACCGTAGGCTTTGTGGTAGCGATTGTTTGCTATAATGAATGGGCGTCTGAAAGCAGCATTATATACATTCCGTTTGTAATAACGCTAAGCTGTATGCTTATGTTTATAATGATGCACTTCTTTATATATCTGCTTATCGTATCGACGAACCTGTCGCTAAAGAATATATTGAAAAATTCCTTTCTGCTGGTAGGAGTAAGCCTTAAAAAGTGCCTTATCACGCTTGTTATTACAGCGTTTATAGTTTTACTGTTTGTATTCTTATACCCCTATTCATTCTTCATACTTCCGTTCTGGCCGCTTAGCTTTATATGCTTTTTGATTTGCTTTAACTGTTTTCCTGTAATTCGCAAATATGTAATTGATCCATATTACGAAAAGAGGAGAGAAACAAGTCCTGAGTACAGACTTGCTGAGCAAACTGAGAAGGAAGCAGTTTTTGAAGACAAGGGCGGTCAGGAAGCGCCAATCAAAGCTCCGAAGAATAAAAACAAAGTAATCAAGTAAAAACTTAAAGCGAGAACGGTTTTACGCTCTCGCTTTTTTTGTGTGTAAACTCACTACTTTTCAATTTTTCCCTGCGACAACGCTTTAAGATATGCGTCAATAAAACCGTCTAAGTCGCCGTCCATAACAGCGTCAACATTGCCCTGCTCAAAGCCTGTTCTATGGTCCTTAACCAGCGTGTACGGCATAAAAACATAGCTCCTGATCTGTGCTCCCCAGGCTATTTCCTTGTGAACGCCCTTGATGTCCTCAATCTTTTCAAGGTGTTCTCTTTCCTTTATTTCTATAAGCTTCGCCCTGAGCATTTTCATAGCGTAGTCCTTATTTTGGTGCTGAGAACGCTGAGTCTGGCAAGCGCAGACAATTCCAGTCGGCTTGTGGGTAATTCTGACAGCCGAATCTGTCTTGTTAATGTGCTGTCCGCCGGCTCCGCTCGCTCGGTAGGTTGCGACCTCAATATCGTCTGGTCGAATGTCAACCTCTATCGTGTCGTCAATTTCCGGCATAACGTCAACCGCTGCAAATGAAGTGTGCCTTGAGCCTGAGCTGTCAAAAGGGGAGATCCTTACAAGTCGGTGTATTCCCGCCTCGCTTTTTAAATATCCGTAGCAGTTTTCTCCCTCAATCATTATAGTAGCGCTCTTTATTCCTGCGTCGTTTCCGTCGAGAACGTCAAGCGTTGTAACTTTGTAGCCGTGCGATTCCGCCCAATGGTTGTACATTCTCAAAAGCATTTCTGTCCAGTCCTGAGCTTCCGTACCTCCTGCTCCTGCGTGAAAAGACAAAATTGCGTTTTGCTTGTCGTACTCTCCAGTTAAAAGCGTAGAGAGCGTAACCTCGTCAAGCTCTTTCACAAGGCTTGCTATTTCCGCTTTCGCTTCCTTTGCCGAATCCTCGTCGTCCATTTCCTCAGCTAAATCCAAAAGCGCTTCAATATCGTTGTACTCAGCCAGAAGGTGCTCGTATTTTTTTATCCTGCCTTCAAGCGAGCTTATCTGCTTTAGTACCTTTTTTGAATTTGCAGAATCGCTCCAGAAATCAGCGTCGTTGGTTTGCTGCTGTAGCTCAGCTACCTCGCTTTTAGCCTTTTCGACATCCAGCACGCTGTAAAGCTCTTCAATTTTCGGCTTGTAGCCTTTAAGTTCAGTTTTAAGCTCGTTGATTATTATCATAAAATGTATTTCCTCCAGGTTTTCGCAAACAATCAGAATAGAGTGATTCCAAGTTATTTGCCGTTACTATATTATATACTATAATAAATGGTTTGTAAAGAACCGAACACATTTTCCCCAAAAACTTACCTTAAAACTCTTGACAAATAAAGGCTGTTGTGGTAAACTAATAAAGCTGTTTGAGTGGAGTATAGATATTGGGATATAGCCAAGCGGTAAGGCAGCGGACTTTGACTCCGTCATTCCGATGGTTCGAATCCATCTATCCCAACCAAACGACGCTGAAAAATCGGCGTTGTATAATGGGGTATCGCCAAGTGGTAAGGCCCCGGATTCTGATTCCGGTATTCCGTAGGTTCGAATCCTACTACCCCAGCCAAAACATTAGAAAACCTCGAATTTTCGGGGTTTTCTTTTTGCTTGTATGAAATTTGTATGATTTTTTCAACTTCAATATCCAAGTTCCCTCCAGCACATAATTACGAATTACGAGTTACGAATTAAAAATCCTCCCTCTCCAAACATTACATTTTTCTTGTCAAAAATTACACTTTTGTTCAAGTTGCACAAAAAATGATAGGAAATTTTGTGTATTTTTCAAATTGACGTTGGCTAAGCAAGGGTGGTACAATATATAAGGAAACTAGTGGATTGCCAAAGAGGTCAGCAGACGCTTCTTTGGTGGATTTCAAGTTCTGCGTCAACTATTTTTATAGGAGGTTTTTTAAAAATGAAGTTGAAAAAAATACTTAGCTGCGTTTTAGCAACAGCAGTTGCTATTTCAAGCGTTGCTATATCGGCATTTACGACGACTGTAGCTGCTACTGAGACAGCTTCCTGGACGTCTGGCGATACCACCGTTACTCTTTACGACGACGGTTCGTTGGTAGTTTCCGGTACTGGTGATATGGCTACTTATAGTACGTCAGCAAGCACAAGAGCGCCTTGGCTGGCAGACTCTACTTATTATAATGCTATTACAAGCATTACTATCTCCGAGGGCGTAACAAGTGTAGGTGCTTATGCTTTCTATTCAAGCACGACTTACAGAACGTATAATGTGACGAGTGTATCTTTACCATCAACACTTACAACTATTGGTAAATATGCATTTTCTTATTCCGGAGTCACGAGTCTTACTATTCCTGATTCTGTAACGACTATGGACACTTATGCTTTCAGTCATTGTGAGTCTCTTGCAAGCATATCGATTGGAAGCGGTCTTACAACCTTAAGCGACTATGTGTTCCAGTATTGTTACGCTCTTGAAAGCATAACTATTCCTACTACAATCACAAGCTTTGGCGCCGGCGCATTAAGATACACGGGACTCACGAGCGTAGTTATCAATGATAATATTACATCATTGAGCAATTACTTGTTCCAGGGTTGTGATTCGCTGACAAGCGTCACAATTCCTGATTCTGTTACAACTATCGGAAATTATGTATTTGCAGCCTGCACAGCTCTTGAAAGCATTACTCTTCCAAGCTCGATTACAACAATCGGAAATTATTTATTCTATAATAGTACGGCACTTAAAAGCATAACAATTCCGGAGGGTGTTACAACAATAGGCACTAATTTTGCTCGTGGCTGTACAGCTCTTGAGAGCGTAACGCTTCCTAGTAGTCTCACGTCTCTCGGAACTTATGCCTTTTATGGCGACACAGCTCTTACATATGTAAACATTCCTTCAGGCGTTACAGCATTAAGCAATTATACTTTCTATAATTGCACAAACAAAAATCTGATAATTGATCTTGAAATGACAACTGCACCAACTCTTGGCACTTATTTATTTACAAATGTTGTTGGTACAATCTATGTATATTCACAGGAAACATATGATGCAGTCTCTGCAAATTCTACAGTAACTGGCGCAACAGTAGTTTATATTGCAACAACTGCTGATGTTTCGGCTGTAATTGAGGCTATTAAAACAGCATCATCTACAGATACATCAAGCTGCACAAGCGGTACTGCTTCTGCATTGACATCAGCTGTAGAAGCTGCAAAAACAGTTTTATCGATAGCAAGCTCAACACAGGATGATGTTGACGCAGCAGCAGCAGCTATCACAGCGGCAATCGCTGCACTCGTTGACGGTTCAGCGCTCACATCAGCTTTGGCTACAGCAGAAGCTCTTGACACAACATATTGCACAAGCGACAGCGCTTCGGCACTTGCAACTGCTATTGATAATGCAAATGCAGCTTTAGAAAGCTCAACCGCAACACAGGACGACGTTGACGCAGCAACAGCAGCAATAAACACAGCGCTCGCTGGTCTTTCAGGCGTTATTTACGTTGATTCTGAGGAACTCCGTGACACAGTTGCAGCTGTAGCAACAGACGCAACAGTAGTTTACGTTGCATCCTTTGGATCTGCATCAGGGGTTGATACTTCTTCATTGACGACCTCAGGTTCAAACACAAATCAGCTTGCAATAATTAACAACTGGTCTGGTTCTGGTACTGCAATTTCTGAGCTTGCTGACGCAACAGAATTTTCAATTACATTTACAGTTACCGGTTTAGCAGTCACAAACGAAACAGCATACATTGCATTCTATGACCCTACCACTGGGTTGTCGAGCTGGGCTCCTAGCGATACTACTCCTGCAGTAGCGATTCCTGAGGAAGGAACATATACGGTTACTTATTCAGGTAGCGCATTATCGGGTAATTTCAACTTTTTAGGTATTGATTTAAAGAATTATGATGGATCAACTTATAGCACAGGAAACGGCGTTACTAGCTTATCATTGGTATCAATCACAAAAACTGTAGCAGCAGATGTAGACACAACAGAAATTAAGTCTGCTATCGTTGAAGCGGACGGCTACGACACAACAAATTACACAGCAACAAGTGCAGCAGCATTAACTGACGCTTTGGATGCTGCAATCGCAGTAGTTGGAAATTCAGAATCAACTCAGACAGAAGTTGACGCAGCAGTAGCAGCTATCACAGCAGCAATCAACGGACTTGTTGATATTTCAGATCTTGCTGGAACAATCGAAACAGCAGAAGAGGTTGATACTTCTCTCTACACACCTTCAAGCGTAGCTGAATTTACAGATGCACTTGATGCAGCTAAGACAGTTCTTGCTAACGCAGACGCTACACAGGACGAAGTAGATGCAGCAGTAGATGCTCTGACAGCAGCTATTGACGCTCTTGTAGAACTTGCTGATACATCCGACCTTGTTGGAACAATCGAAACAGCAGAAGAAATTGATACTTCTCTCTACACAGATTCAAGCGTAGCAGCTTTAGAAGCAGCACTTATAGACGCAAATGCAGTTCTTGAAAATGCAGATGCAACGCAGGACGAAGTAAATGAAGCAACAGACGCTTTGATAAGAGCAATTGAGAATCTCGCACCAAAATACTCAATTACAGGTACAGTTTATGTATCAGATTCCGACACAGAAACTGCAATGCTTATAGTTGTAACAGACGAAAACGACGAGGTAGTAACTTCGATTGATACAGAAAGTATGTGTGAGTATGAAATCGAAGGCTTGGAAGCTGGAACATACACAATCATTATCAGCGGCGGCAAGTACGCTCCTAGAAGCTACGAAATTGAAGTTGCAGGAAATCTGACTCAGGACGTATACCTCAACCCATACGGCGACATCAACGGCGACGGTGAGGTTACAACAGCCGATGTTGGACTTGCAAATTGCCACGCTAAGGGCGTTACACTTCTCGAAGACTACGAGTTTGATTGCGCAGATGTAAATCTTGACGGAAGCGTTACAACAGCAGACGTTGGAAAGATTAACTCGCACGCAAAGGGCGTAGTAGCACTCTGGTAAAAATTTCGCATTAAATATTAAAAGCAGCAGGCACTCGTTGCCCGCTGCTTTTTGTTTTAAGATACAAGCTACAATAATTTTTCGGAAGCCCCAATTTT
>JAJPYB010000005.1 GCA_021205185.1 Ruminococcus sp.
GTCAATTCGCAGATTAGACAAATTTTTGTTTGAATTTTTGTGCAGTTTGCATAATTATGTAATTTTTGACCACTTTTTTGTAATATTTGGAAAAGGACGGTAGGAAGAGAATTCCACACCGTCCTCACGCAACTTCACACATACAAGATCACCCCTCGTGTGAGGGGCGACAACGCATGCGGTAGTCATTTTACATCACACCGCTTACTACAAAGTTATAGCATATTTTCAAGTTTGCTTTTTTCTGTCCAGCCAAGTTCTTTAATCACATTCTTTTGTGTTTTCTGCTTAGTCTTTCTTAGCCTTTTCATCTGCGCTTAAACGTTGTTTTGATTGTTAGCTTTTCAATAAAATAATAGCATAGTGGATTAAGGGTTGTCAAGAGAGATCCCCCCCTCCTCACATTTTGTCTCTTTTTGTCTTGACACAAAAAAAGGCTTATGTTACAATTTAAAGTGGAGTGAAGCGATACGAGCTAGCCCGTGTAGCGTTTTGCAAAGTGTCAGGACCTTTTATATTCTCTTGTTTTAGGCGGAGGATCAGATTCTCGGCTTCTACGCTGAACAGCTGCATTTTTCGCCGCTGCCCGCTGTGAAAAATATGCTAGACTATGCTCTTGTCGCTTTTGTTTCCCCGAAAATAAAGACAATGGGGAGCTAATTTTGTATGAGAGGAAAATGGAAAGTGAAAAAACCGTTTGTAACAAAGCAACAGATTGAGGAAATTGTAAAGACCTATCCGACGCCGTTTCACATTTACGACGAAAAGGGAATCAGAGAAAACGCAAGGCGTGTAAACAAGGCTTTTTCATGGAATAAGGGATTTAAGGAGTATTTTGCAGTTAAGGCAACGCCAACGCCAAAAATCCTTCAGATATTAAAGGAGGAAGGCTGCGGAGTTGATTGCTCGTCATATACGGAGCTTTTAATGAGCGAGGCTTGCGGCTTTAAGGGCGAGGAAATAATGTTTTCATCAAACGTAACGCCTGATGAGGACTATCGCTTGGCATATAAGCTCGGTGCAAATATCAACCTTGACGACTTTACTCACATAGATATTCTGGATAAGCTGACAGGAATACCCGAGACTATCTGTTTAAGGTATAATCCGGGCGGGAATTTTGAGCTTCATAACCAGATTATGGACAATCCGGGCGACGCCAAGTACGGCTTAACCAAAGAGCAGATTATAGAAGGCTTTAAAATTCTAAAGGATAAGGGCGCAAAGCAGTTTGGAATCCATTCTTTTTTAGCGTCAAATACAGTTACAAACGATTATTATCCAAAGCTTGCGAGAATTTTATTCGAGTTGGCAGTTGAGATTCAAAAGGAACTCGGCATTAAGTTTAAGTTTATAAACCTGTCAGGAGGCGTTGGAATCGCTTATAAGCCTGAGGACAAGCCGAACGATATTGAGGTAATTGGCGAGGGAGTCAAAAAGGCGTTTGAGGAAATTTTAGTTCCTGCCGGAATGGGCGATGTTGCAATATATACCGAGCTTGGAAGATATATGCTCGCTCCTTACGGACACCTTATCGCAAAGGCTACTCACGCAAAACATATATATAAGGAATATATCGGACTTGACGCTTGTGCGGCAAATCTTATGCGCCCTGCAATTTACGGAGCATATCATCACATAACGGTTCTCGGAAAGGAAAACGAGCCTTGCGACCACAAGTACGACATAACAGGAGGTCTTTGCGAGAATAACGATAAGTTTGCTGTTGACAGAATGCTACCAAAAATTGACATTGGCGACTATATTTGCATTCATGATACTGGAGCGCATGGCTTCTCCATGGGATACAACTACAACGGAAAGCTTAGAAGCGCAGAGCTTTTGCTCAAAGAGGACGGAAGCGTTGAGATGATAAGACGTGCCGAAACGCCGTCAGACTATTTTGCGACATTTGATTTCACAGGACTTTTTAACAAATAACGGAGGGTAATAAATTGACGAACGAAAATGTTTTGGTGCTTGACTTTGGTGGACAGTACAATCAGCTTATCGCAAGACGAATTCGTGAATGTAACGTGTACTGCGAGGTTAAACCCTTCAATAAAATAAGCGTTGAGGAAATCAAAAAGCTTTCGCCGAAGGGAATTATTTTCACGGGCGGACCTCAAAGCGTTTACGGTGAAAACGCACCGAGCGTTGACAGAGAGATTTTCGAGCTGGGTATTCCGATACTCGGAATTTGCTATGGTTCGCAGCTAATGGCGTACACTTTAGGCGGCGAGGTTTCGACCTGCCCTACAAGCGAATACGGAAAGACAAAAACATATTACGATAAAAGCTATGCGCTGTTTTTAAGCGCCGATTTACCCGAAGAAGCAATTTCGTGGATGAGCCATACCGACTATATTTCTAAGCTTCCAGACGGCTTTGAGTGCACAGCTCATACAGACAACTGTCCTGTTGCGGCAATGGCAAACAAGGATAAAAAGCTTTATGCTGTTCAGTTTCACCCGGAGGTAAACCATACCGAGCACGGACTAAGTATGCTCGACAGCTTCTTGAAGAACGTTTGCGAATGCACAGGCGACTGGAATATGGAAAATTATGCTGAAAAGGCAATCAAGGATATTCGCCAGAAGGTAGGCGACGGAAAGGTGCTGCTTGCGCTTTCCGGAGGAGTTGACAGCTCGGTTTTAGCGGCGCTTCTTTCAAAGGCCGTTGGAAATCAACTTACCTGCATTTTTGTCGACCACGGATTTATGAGGAAGAACGAGGGCGACGAGGTTGAAGCGGCATTTAAGGATTGGGATATAAACTTTGTCAGAGTAAACGCCAAGGACAGATTTATGAATAAGCTAAGGGGCGTTTCCGACCCTGAAACCAAGAGAAAAACAATCGGTGAGGAGTTCATCCGTGTTTTTGAAGCGGAAGCAAAGAAAATTGGCAAGGTTGATTTTCTCGCTCAGGGAACAATCTACCCTGACGTTATCGAATCGGGCGCAGGAGATGCCGCAACGATAAAATCTCACCACAATGTTGGCGGACTTCCCGATTATGTTGACTTTAAGGAAATTATAGAACCGCTCAGAATGCTATTCAAGGACGAAACGAGAAAGCTCGGACAGGAGCTTGGACTTTCGGATACGCTTGTTTGGCGGCAGCCGTTCCCGGGACCGGGACTTGCAATCAGAATCATCGGCGAAATTACCGACGAAAAGCTTGAAATTTTGCAGGACGCCGACTGGATTTTCAGAGAGGAAATCGCTCGTGCAGGGCTTGACAAAGATATAAACCAGTATTTTGCAGTTCTCACCAACAACCGTTCTGTCGGCGTAATGGGTGACTTCAGAACGTACGATTACACTCTTGCGCTTCGAGCGGTAGAAACTACCGACTTTATGACGGCTGAGTTTTCAAGAATCCCTTATGATGTGCTAAGCACCTGCTCCAGCCGAATCGTAAACGAGGTTAAAAACATAAACAGAGTCGTGTATGACATAACAACAAAACCACCAGCTACTATTGAGTGGGAATAAAGTTACCTAACAAAATATTGCCAGAAGAGCTATCTGTCTTTTTGGGAGTGGGACTGTTTCATTTTCACCCCACCCCTGACATTTTACAAACTTTTATGTGAAATTTATTTTATTGAAAAGCTAACAATTTAAAATACAGCACAGGTAGAAGCGAGCAAAATGCCCCACCACGACTCCGCAGATCTGAAAAACTTAACAACCAACTTCATACTCCAGCTCGGCATACCTGAAAAATTGAAAGGCTACTACTATCTTCACGAAGCAATCCTTCTTTCAATTAACGACACTCGAATGATAGAAAGCGTAACAAAAATCTTGTACGCAGCGGTTGCAAAGAAGTTTAACACGACCTCATCGAGGGTAGAACGAGCGATCAGACACGCAATTGAAATCGCTTGGGACAGAGGAGACATCGACACACTAAATTCGTTTTTTGACTACACAGCTGACGTAGCTAAGGGCAAACCGACCAACAGCGAGTTTATTGCGCTGATTGCGGATAGGATTAAACTGAGGATATGAGTTGGTGTGGGAAGGTTGCATAAATTCATCAAAAAGGAGCAGTCTGGAAAGGCTGCTCCTTACCATACAATTTAATTATTGTACTGGAAAGCCCCCACGCTCACTCATAAGTGAGAGCAGGGGATTTTTTTCCTATCCAATCTCCGAGCAGTCGGTTATCTCATTCTGCCGCCGCCCATATCTCCGCCGTTCATTCCGCCGCCGTTCATATCGCCGCCCATGCCGCCACCGCCGCTTGATTCGCTGAGCGAGCCAGATGAAACTGTTGCTGAATATACGCCGCTTGTAAGCTCAATATCCCCTGACTTTTCGCCGTTAAGATATACGCTTACTGTTTCGCCCTCGACGAACGCCTCGCAGCTAACAGCCATTGAGTTGTAGCTCTTGGTGCCTGTAAAGCTCAGAATCTCGTTTCCGTCGGAGTCTGTAATGCTTACAACGTCGCTGCTTGAAAGCGTGCTGCTAAAGTAAAGCATTAGTCCCGGCTGAGTTGAGCTGTCGCCTGTATCCTGTGACATTCCGCTTGCGCCTGCCGCGACAATTGTACCTCCCGAAACTGTGCAGGATGAACCGTAATCGAGCGCTCCGTTTGCGCTGTCTGAAGGTCCATAAACTATCGTATAGCCGCCTGTAACTTCAATTGTTCCGTTTGAATCGAGTCCGTCTCCGTCTGCGTCAATCGTTATTGTTCCGCCGTTTATAATAAGCGTGCCGTAGCCTTCCTCGCTCATTCCTCCGCCGAACGCCTGACGGTTTGTCATATCGTCCTCTTCGGATGATTCATCCTCAACCGCATTGAAGCCGTCGTCTGAAGCTGTCAGCTCAATAACTCCGTCGTTAATTTCAATAGTTCCGCCTTCAAGTCCCTCGTAGCAGGTCGTGACAAAAATGCTTCCGCCCGAAACTGTCAGATAATTATCTGCGTGAACTGCGTCGTCGCCGGCTGAAATATTAAACTCGCCGCCTGTTATCGTTATGGTATCGTTTGAATGAACTGCGTCATCATAAGTGTCAATGTTCAGTATTCCGCCTGAAACCTCTATTGCAACCTCAGCTTTAATTCCCTTAAAGCTCTGCGGATCGGTGGATTCCTCATCTGAGTCCGAGTATTGATAGTCGTAATCATAAGATTGCCAACCGCCGCCAAAATCCTGCTCCTGCTTTGTCGATGCGTTTGAAGCGCCGCCTGCTGTGGTAATGTCAATCGTACCGTCTGTAATTGTAACAGACGCTAAATCAGACTGTATCCCGTCGCCTGACGCATCTATAGTGAGCGTTGGCGAGATAAGAGTTATAGTTTCATTTGCGTGGACTCCGTCAAAAGCAGCGTTTAAATAATATGTGCCTGCGTTTATAACAATCTCATCGTCGCTCGCAACAGCGTGCTTGTAGTTTGCATTTACTGTAAGAGTTCCCTCTCCGTCAAGCACCAGGTCGTCGTTTGAAAAAATTGCTCCCTTAGCATCGGTATCGTCATCATAGCTTTCCCCGTCGGTCAGAGTGTTTTCGGTCGACTCCTTAGTGTAAACGGTAAGCGTTTTAGCGTCGTCAGAATATATACAGGGTCCGCTTGAATTTGTAATGCTGCAATTTGACAAAACAAGCACTACCTCGTCTGTTGTTGTGACGCAAATATATCCGTCAGAAAGCGTTCCTGTAATCTCATAAGTTCCGCCCTGACTGATTGTTACAACTCCTCCTGCAGCAGTTGCTCCGCTGCCGGAAATTTCAATGCTATCGCCTAAAGTTATTATGTTTGAGGTGCTCGTATCGACAGTCGTGCTGACTATTTCTTCTGCAAGCTCCGACTTTTCCGCAGATGTCGCCGTAACGCTGCTTGCGCTCCCGTTTGATTTTTGAAACACAAAAAACGCGGTTATAGTCGCTACAATTACAGCGATTGCTATAACTGTTGCCAAAATAATTTTCTTATTAGTGCTCATAATTATCCCCCGATCAATCTATTTGACAGTATCAATAATAAATGTGCCATGTGAAGCTTTTGTGACGGTTGCAAAAAAGTTTAAAGTGCGAAATGACAAATTTATCTAATTTTTTACTGATGTGTGCGATTTGCTGTCGATTTTTTTGCACAATTTGCAAGTTATTACATTTTTTCTGCATTTCAAACATTGTTTATTTGATTATTTTGGTGTATAATTGTAGTTGAAATAAAAAATCTGTCGAGGCTTAGAAAACGGAGTGTATCAGATGACCATATTTTTCATATCCCTGCTTGTAATTTCAAAAATCGTTCTGGTTCTTAATTCCTGCTCAATATGCAAGCTCTGCTTTACTTCGGGCGAAAAATCGCTCGTTGGAAAAGCGGCTGTACTCCCCTTGTGCATAATTATGCTTGAGCTTGCGCAAAATTCAATAATCAGTCTGCTATGCCTTTTCTTTGCGGAAAGTAAAAATTCAGCTCTTTACATTTTTAGCATTCTCTCGCTTGTAGCGCAGCTGCTGGTGCTTTGTTCTCTAGTGACTACGAGCAAAAGCTCTCTTCGCTATGAAATCAGCAAGTTGATATACAATGGCAAAAGCCTTTCTTTAATATTTCCATTTTTGGTTTTCGATATCGGCACTGTCTGCCTTTTAAAACTAAAGCTTTTAAAAGATAACTTTTCACTTGCCCTGTCAGCGCTTATAGTTTTGTGCGTTCTGTCGGCTACTGCAATAAGCGCAATAATTTCCGTAAATCTTGCGAAAGTCTTTTTTATGAAAAAGGTTTCCTCAATAAAGCAGCAGCGGCGGATTCAGCGAGAGCATTACAAGGAAATCAAATCGCTTACCGACGAGCTTAACAGCTTTCGCCACGACTGGGCAAACCATATTCATTGCCTTCACGCTCTATTGGCTGCAAAAGAATACTCAAAGGCAACCGAGTACATAGAGCAGCTTGACGACATTAAAGCGTTAGAACACAAAACTTTAAACACAGGAAATCCTGTAAGCGACGCCTGCCTTTCTCAAAAGCTTGCTTTTGCCGGCAGCAAGGGAATTAGCATTGACCTTAACTGTCACTTTTCATCTGCTATCGACTCGCTTGATTTATGCTCTCTGCTTTCAAATGCGCTTGACAATTCAATAGAAGCCTGTGATGAGATTAACGAAAAGCAAATAAAGATTCTGGCATACACCCGCCACGATTATCAATACATAAAGGTCACCAATCCGTCGACGCCGAAAAGCGTTGATTTTGAAACGACAAAAAGGGACAAGTCGCTTCACGGAATAGGCGTTTTAAATATGAAAAAGCTTGTGCGAAAGTACAACGGCACATTTTGCGCCAAAAATGAAAATGGGTTATTCACTCTAAAGATTATATTAAAACTTGATAAATGCGTTACCCCCCCCTACCGAAATTTTAGTTTTAATCGCTTAGCACTTACTTTGAGCAAAGCTAACCGAAAGCAGTCTTAAAAGCATTTAATTTTTGATTTTCACAAACTCCCTGAAACAAAGAAAACGTCCTGACGTATATTTACGTCGGGACGCTTTTCTTTTTCGCTTTAGTCGATCGACAAAACCTTGTAGTCCTTATCCTCAACGACCTTCTTCAACGCTTCGTCTGAAACGTCCTTGCTAAGCTTAACTACTGCCTTTCCAGACTTGTGACTTGCCTTAGCGTCAGCTACTCCGTCAACAGACAAAAGCGCATTTTTTACAGCCGCCTCGCAATGAGAACACATCATTCCTTCGATTTTCATAGTCTTTTTCATACCTGTCACCTCACTTTTGGTATCATCTATTTCAATGACTTTATTAACACTATTTCTGCCCTTTGGCTTAAAGAAATTTATTCTAAGGGCGTTTGTGACAACGCAAAAGCTCGAAAGACTCATTGCTGCCGCCGCTATCATCGGGTTAAGCTTTAATCCAAAAAGCGCTATAAACGCACCGGCAGCGATTGGTATTCCAATTACGTTATAAATAAACGCCCAGAAGAGATTTCCATGAATATTGCGAAGCACCTTTTTGCTCAATGCGATAGCAGTTGGGACGTCAGAAAGGTTGCTCTTCATTAAAACTACGTCGGCGGCGTCAATCGCTACGTCTGCGCCTGCACCGATTGCAATTCCAACGTCAGCGCTCGTCAGTGCCGGAGCGTCGTTAATTCCGTCGCCCACCATAATAACCTTTCCGTCCTCACGAAGCTTATTGACAACGCTTTCCTTCTCGTCAGGCATTACGCCTGAAATTACCTCGTCGACTCCCGCTTCCTCGCCAATTCGCTTTGCGGTTTTTTCGTTGTCGCCTGTCAGCATTACAACTCTTATACCCATTTCCTTTAGCTCGTTTACCACTTCAAAGCTATCCTCTTTTATAGTATCGGCAACGGCGATTATTCCCAAAAACGTATTTTCCAGACAGAAAAGAAGTGGAGTTTTTCCGCTTTCAGCAAGCGTATCAGCAGTATTTTTAGCATTGCTCGGTACCGTTACCTTCTGACTTATAAAGTCAAGGCTTCCGCCGAAAAGAGTCTTCTCATTTAAAGCACCTTTTACGCCGTTTCCTGATAGAGCTTCAAACTCCGTTATCTCGCTCTTATCCGCTCTTGCTTCAAAGGCGGCTGAAACTATCGCCTTTGCAAGCGGATGCTCGCTTTTAGCTTCAAGCGAATAAGCGAGCGACAAAAGCTCTTCTCCTGACGTGTCGCCAAAAGGCACAATATCCGTAACCTTCGGCTCGCCCTTTGTAATAGTTCCCGTTTTGTCGAGAGCTACGATTTTCGCCTTGCCTGTTTGCTCAAGCGAAACTGCCGTTTTAAACAGTATTCCGTTTCTAGCGCCTACTCCGCTTCCAACCATAATAGCTACTGGAGTTGCAAGTCCTAAAGCGCAAGGACAGCTTATAACCAAAACTGAAATTCCCCTTGCGAGCGCAAAGCCTGCCGTTTGACCGCAAAGCAGCCAGATTATAATTGTAACTACGGCTATTGTAATAACAGCCGGTACGAAAATTCCTGAAACCTTATCCGCAGCCTTAGCTATAGGCGCCTTTGTCGCCGCAGCGTCGCTTACAAGCTTTATTATGTTTGAAAGAGTTGTATCCTCGCCAACCTTTGTAGCCTCGCATTTTATAAAGCCTGAGGTATTTATAGTTCCGGCGCAAACTCCATCGCCGAAGCTCTTGTCTATCGGAATGCTCTCGCCTGTAAGCGCTGATTCGTCAACTGCGCTTTCGCCTTCTATTACTCTTCCGTCAACAGGTATATTTTCCCCGGGCCTTACTACAAACACATCGCCTGTTCTGACCTGCTCGGCGGGGGTTATTACCTCCTCACCGTTTTTTATAATACAAGCGGTATCAGGCGCTAGCTTCATCAGTCCCTTTAAAGCGTCGGTGGTTTTCCCCTTCGACCTCGCTTCAAGCATTTTTCCTACTGTAATAAGCGTCAGTATCATAGCGGCCGATTCAAAATAAAACTCGTGCATATAGCTCATAACCGCACTAGCATTACCCTTCAGCTGAGCGTCGGTCATTGCAAAAAGCGCATAAACGCTATATACAAACGCCGCACTTGAACCAAGCGCTACCAAAGTATCCATATTGGGAGAACGGTTAATAAGCGCTTTAAATCCGCTGATAAAGAACTTTTGATTTATCACCATAATAATTGCAGAAAGAAGCAGCTCTACAATTCCCGTTGCAATATGATTGTCAGCTAATACCGACGGCAGCGGCCAGCCCCACATAGTGTGTCCCATTGAAACATACATCAAAACTATTAAAAACCCAAGCGAAGCTATAAGCCTTCTTTTAAGCTTTGGCGTTTCGGTGTCCGCTAAAGGGTCGTCGTCAGCTTTTACATTGCTCTTTTTTCCTTCGACGCTTGCACCATATCCGGCGGCTACAACGGCGGAAATAATTGCGCTGTCGCTTGCGCTTCCCTGTACTGCCATTGAGTTTGTCAATAAGCTTACCGAGCATTCCTCAACGCCCTCAACTTTAGAAACTGCCTTCTCAACCCTTGCAACGCAAGCGGCGCAGCTCATTCCGGTTACATTAAATTTTTGCACGTCACATCTCTCCTATTTCATCAGCTTGTAAATTGTCGCTACAAGCTCGTCTACAACCTCTTCGTCGCCCTGCTTTATATCTCTGACAACGCACGAATGTATATGATTTGATAAAAGCTCCTTTGAAAAGGAGTTCATCGCAGCGGTAACCGCCGCAGATTGAGTTAATATTTCAGGGCAGTAGGCGTTTGCCTCCAACATCTTTTTTATTCCCCTTATTTGTCCCTCTATTCTGTTAAGGCGGTTTACAAGCCTCTTGTATTCCTCTGCTGTGCGCTCGGTTTTCTTAGCGCTGCATTCACATTTTTCCTTCAAAGAAAATCCCTCCCGATAGTTTTTCTACCAATAAGTATATACCCTCTGGGGGTATATGTCAATAGATGTTGCACGAAAGCAACAAAACGCATACTGTCAATTTTTATTCCTCCTGCATAAACTTAAATTATGAAGCTCTCAACGGGCGGGCTTCTGAATACTTTTTTTGAAAGGGTGGTTATTATGTGTGCGATTGCAGGAGCAATTGGTATGAGCGATATGTTTTATGATGATCCTAAAATAGCTATTGATATGAGGAATTGTCTGAAGCACAGAGGACCCGACCAGGACGGCTTTTACATAGACGATGACGCTGTACTGATTCACACAAGACTTGCTATAATTGATATTGAAAACGGCACTCAGCCGATGATTGCAAGCGAGAAGGGAGAGGAATATGTTTTAGTCTACAACGGCGAGCTTTACAACACGGATGAAATAAGAAACGAGCTTATAGCTTTGGGGTATAGCTTCAGAACTCACTCGGATACTGAGGTAGTGCTAAAGGCGTTTGTCGAATGGCGGGCGGACGCGCCAAAGCGCTTTAACGGGATTTACGGCTTTGCTATCTGGGAGAAAAACAAAAGGAGCCTTTTTATTGCAAGGGATAAGCTTGGAGTTAAGCCGTTTTTCTACGGGATTTTCGGTGACAGGTTTTTATTTGCCAGCGAAATCAAGGGAATACTGAAGTGCCCTTTGGCAAAGCCGAAGGTTGACACTAAGGGAATAGCTGAAATCATTTTAATAGGCCCTGGAAGAACAAGCGGCTACGGAGTTTTTGAAAATATTTCTGAGCTTCGTCCGGGCGAATGCGGATTCTTTAAGAACGGCAGGCTTAAAACTCACCTTTACTTTTCGCTTGAAGAAAAGCCCAGCTCTGAAAGCTTTGAGGAAACGCTGGAGCATACAAAATACTTAGTAACCGACGCTATAAAGCGGCAAATGGTTTCAGACGTACCAATTGGAACGTTTCTTTCGGGAGGACTTGATTCGAGCGCTATTTCATCGGTCGTTTCTTCCACCCTAAAGGAAAAGGGCGAGCGGCTTAAAACCTTTTCAATTACCTACAAGGACAACGACAAATACTTTACGAAAAATAAATTCCAACCAAACAGCGACAGCGAATACATTTTAGTTATGCAGGATTACTTAAACAGCGACCACACTACTGTGACGGTTGATACGCCGCTTCTGGTTGACGCAAACTACCGTGCGGTTGACGCCAGAGATTTGCCCGGAATGGTAGACGTCGATTCATCGCTGCTGCTGTTTTGCGAAAGGGTCAAGGAGGACAGGTCGGTTGTGCTTTCCGGCGAATGCGCAGACGAGATTTTTGGCGGCTACCCGTGGTATCGGGATAAGGAAATAAGAATGACGAACGGATTTCCCTGGTCGCAGGTTACAGACTTTCGGGCAAGCCTCCTTCGCCAAAATATAGCTAAAAAAATAAATCCCTCAGCTTTTGTTTACCAAAAATACCTCGATACAATAAATCAGGTTAGCGGCGATTTTGACAAAACGCCGACAGACAAAAGGATGAGAGAAATGTATCTTTTAAACATCTATTGGTTTATGCAGAACCTGCTTGAGAGAAAGGACAGAATGAGTATGGCGTGCGGACTTGAGGTCAGAGTTCCGTTTTGCGATTACAGAATAGCCGAATATCTATATAACGTCCCCTGGGAATACAAGGATTATAAGGGACGCGAAAAGGGGCTTCTCAGAAAGGCTTTTGAAGACATTTTGCCGAGTGAAATAGTCTGGCGGAAAAAAAGTCCCTACCCTAAAACCCACAATCCCAGCTATACTAAAGCCATAGATGAGCAGTTTTTAGAAATGGTAAATGATAAGACTTCTCCTTTATTTGAAATATTAGAACGTGCAGAGCTTTTAAAGCTTGCTCACACAACCGACACAATTTATTGGTATGGTCAACTAATGGCGACACCGCAAACTAAAGCATATCTCTTGCAGATAAACTACTGGATAAAAAAATTAAACGTTACGTTTGTTGATTGACTTTTCCTATTCAGTCTGCTACAATAGGACTTACAAAGAACTATATCAGGCTTTACAAAAAGGGGTCTTTGCTTTAAGCCTTGTCGGTTCTTTTAAAATTTTTGAAAGGAAGTATTGCTATGAAAAGATTTTTGGCAATTTTATTAAGTATATCTGCTTTGGCGTTTTCTATGTGCGCTATGAGCGCTTTTGCCGAAGACGAGGATGTAACTGACGCTGTAGCTGAGGAAACTACTACAACTACTACAACAACTACTACAGAGCCTACCACAACAACGACAACTACTACAACTACCACGACGCAAGAGCCAACCACAACGACTACTACCACTACGACAACGACGACTACAACCACCACTACTACAACTTCAACCAGCGCCGCTCAGGCAGCTCAGACTACTCAGTCAAACGCTCCGAGAGCAACAGCTCAGGCAGCGACAACCACTACAACCACAACAGCAGCACAGGCTGACGAGGACGACGATGACGAAGCAGTAGCTGATGTCGATGACGAGGACGAAGATGAGGACAGCGAGGTAGCACAAGCGACTCCTCAGTATATGAAGCTTTTGGTACCGATACTTATTATGATGATTATAGTAATTGTAGCGGCGATAATCGTGATTGTTGTCTGGCTCAAGAGAAGAAAGAACCACAAGGACGATGACGAAGACGACGAAGGCGAGGAAGGAGTTTACGACGACGAAGGAAATTTCTATCCCGGCTATTATGATGAAAACGGCACGTTTATTGAAACTGCCGACGGCTACTACAACGCTAAGGGCAAGTTTATAAAATACGACGACGCAAAGTAGAAAGGCAAAAAATCACAGCAAAAAATCCGCTGCTCAAAAAACGAGCGGCGGATAATTTTTTGTCAGGACTTAAAAATCTAATCTGCTAGCGGCTTGATGGTTTTTCTGTAAACTGATCTGAAAAACAACAGGCACAAAGCGAGCGAAACACATTCTGCTATTGGAAACGCAATCCATATTACGTTAATCGTGTCAAATACCTTTGCTAAGATAAATGCTACAGGAACTAAAACCACAAGCTGTCTGCAGATTGAAACTATCATCGAGTAAACTCCGTGACTTAGCGCTTGAAGGGTAGCTATAATTATAATGCTAAAGCCTGCAAATATAAACGACGGAGCAATTTCCCTGAAAGCAATAGTTCCCATTCTGATCATTTGCTCGTCGCTTGTGAAAAGCTTAAGCATCAGGTCAGGAATCGTTTCAAACAATATAAAGCCTAACAGCAGGTATGCTACTGCCATAATGAAGCCCAGTCTCATTGTCGACATAATTCTCTTTTTGTGGTTTGCGCCGTAATTGTAAGCGATAATCGGCGTCATACCGTTATTAAGTCCAAACACAGGCATAAACACAAACGACTGGACCTTAAAGTAAACGCCTAAAACATTTACTCCGTTTTTGGCAACATTTTCAGGAAACAGATAGCAGATTTTATTGAGCGCCAGCGTCATAAACGAGGTTATCGACTGCATTATGATTGCCGGAAAGCCAACTGCGTAAATCTTCTTGATAATGCGTCCGTTCGGTCTGAAGCCTTTAAGCGACAGGTGTATTTCCTTGTTGTACTTTATGTTGAAAATAAGGCCCAGCAGAGCGGCTATCGTCTGACCGATTACTGTAGCTATTGCGGCTCCCGCCGCTCCAAGCTTTGGAAATCCGAAATAACCGAAAATCAAAATCGGGTCGAGAATTATATTTATTATAGCTCCCGTTCCCTGAGTTATCATATTGTAGATTGTCTTTCCTGTCGACTGCAAAAGCCGCTCAAAGGTTATCTGAAAAAACACTCCCATTGAAAACATCATAATTATCGATAAATAATCGTTGCCGTAGCTGCGGATTTCAGCCGTTGGAGTCAAGAACCTGTAAAAAATCTCAACGCCGAAAAATCCTAACAGGAATGCCGCCAGCCAGGACAAGAATGCCAGCAATATAGCATTCTGAGCCGTCTTTCTTACCTCGCCCATTTTCTTCATTCCAAGACTTTTTGAAAGGTAAGCGTTAATTCCGACTCCCGTTCCAGCAGCCACCGCAATCATCAACGACTGAACCGGAAACGCCAGCGACACTGCGGCTAATGCGTACTGGTCTGCATCTACTCTTGCAACGAAAATGCTGTCTACGATATTATAAAGCGCCTGCACAAGCATTGAAATTATCATTGGCAACGACATAGTAACGAGCAGCTTGTTTGTAGACATCGTTCCCATTTTATTTTCTCTTGTTTCTTCCATTTTCACTTCTCTTTTCTATCATTTCTTTTTTCACACATCTACTAGTATATCAAAATTCTGTCGAAATTTAAAGACCCTTGTATATAGAAAAATGACAGTTATTTGCACTCCTTTTGTTGCAAATTATACAAAAAATTCCGAACGCTTGTTGCAGCGCTCAGAATTTTCTTTGCAAGTTCACTTTACTTGATATAATTTTTTGCCTTTAAAATTGCAATTTGCGTTTTGGCGTCGGGAATTTCATCGTCTATCACCATTTGGTACGCCTTGTCAAACGGCATTTTTACAACGTCGATAAACTCGCCCTCGTCAAGATGAGTTTCGCCAAACGAAAGGCCGGTTGCGAGATACATATAGATAACCTCTGTATCATAAGCTACTGTCGGGTAGAGCTTTCCTAAAGAAACTACGCTTTCAGCGGTAGCGCCAATTTCCTCCTTTAGCTCCCTTATTCCGCAAGCAAGCGGCTCCTCGCCCGCTTCCCTTTTGCCTGCCGGAATTTCAAGAAGCACCGTCTTAAAAGGATAGCGAAACTGCTTTACCAGATAAATATTCCTGTCGTTGTCAACAGGCAAAACGCAAACTCCGCCCGAATGGTAAACGACCTCCCTTATACTCTGCTTACCGTTTTCAAGCTCGATTTGCTCTTTTGTTACCCGAATGATTTTCCCGTTGTAAATCTCTTCAACGCCAAGCGTTTTTTCTTCTAAATGCATTTTCTTCTCCTCCGTTTATTTATTATCATATATGCTGCAAATATCACTACTCCACAGCCGCTTATAGCCGCTCCCTGCTTTACGCCAAAGGTGAAATAGCTAAACTCGATTTCGCTTTCGCCCTCGTTTACAAAGACTGCGCAAAGTCCGTTGTCGACCTTTATAATCTCAGCCTCATCACCGTTGACAATAGCGGTAAAGCCGTTGTCAAACGGCACGCTGAACAGCACCAGTCCGCTGCTGTCGGCGTTTATTTTTGCGCTGAATCCGTAAGAATCGTATTCAAAATCATAGCAGGCGGTTTCTCTTAGCTGCTCGGCAGTAGCTTTAAGATTATATGTGTTGTAGGTTGCCTGAACGCTTTCAAGCTCCGTCAGACCCAGCGTTTCAGCATAATCGTCGTCAAGCACAACCGCTTTTGTAAGCATTTTACACTTCTGATCTGTTGTAAGATTTTCAAAAACATCGCTTGAAATATATTCGTCAAAGAACAGTCCCATAGAAACGTAGTTTTCGTTTTCGTAAATATCAAAGCCGTTTTGCGTTTCAAGATATTCAAACCCGTACTCGCTAAAGTCGTTTGAATCGTCGTCGTCAACCTCATCGAGGTAATACTTTACCGACAAAAGCGTTCTGAGCGACGTATACTGCGTATCAATTCTGCTGGCTACATCTCTTGTAAAGCCGAGCGACTGATAGAACTCCATAATTGAAGTTGACACGTTAGTATTAAAGCACCGCATTGTCGAATATCCCCAGAGCATTGGGAAGTTGTCGGTGTTTTCGCTTGTATCAATTCTGTAAAAGGTATCGCTTTCAGGAAGGGTTATATCTGCGTTTACCGTTGCGTCAAGGTACTTTTCAGGGTCGGGTCCCTGAGAAATTCCGTAATAAATATTTACCGCTAAAAACAGTCCGCAGCTAAGAGCGGTAACTGAGGCTACCCGTCTTGTATAACGCTCGTCCTTTTTAACAAAGTAAATAAGCAAAATTGCCGTCAGGAACAAAGCTAATGTAACCGCAACCTGAAGAACAAAAAGAGCGTCGTATTCCGCCATATCGAAAAATACAAGCTCGCCGTCCTCGTTCTTTGGCAAAAAATACACAAGCACAAAGACAAGCGTTATAACCCCAGTCGGCACTACGCCCTTTTTGATGTCGACCTCGTCGCTTTTGTCAAAGCAATAGGCTGTCATCAATGCGGTTATAAGCGAAAGCTCAAAAAACCACCTTGCATAGTAGGTTGTATTAAAAAGCTGAAAGGCTGAATTTAAAATCGGCACAAGAGCGAACACAAAAAGCGTCAGGCAAAGAGTTTTTATAAAGCTCTTTTTCTTGCTTCGCAAAAAGGCTATTACGCCAATCATTGAAAACAGCGGCAGATAGCCTGCAATCGACGCCCAGTTTGCGCTGTCGGAGTTAAAAATATTGCTTCTCGCAGGCGGGTCGGGCATCATAAAGAACGACTGGATAATTCTAAGGATTCTGTACTTGTCGGAGTATACTATATAGTCAAGTCCTGAAAGCGAGTTTTCAAGACGTGGGTTGTCAATAATCGCCAATGCGCTCGGCAGCAGCAAAACCGCCGCCATTAAAATTCCCACAGCGCATTCAAAAACAATTCCGAAAAACTTCTTTACGGTTATTTCAAAGCCTTCGCCCCGATAGATACAGCGTATTACAAGATAGATTATGAAAAATACTCCCTCAGAAATAAAGAAGTAGTAATTTGTAAAGGCGACAAGCGCCGTTGTAAGCGCCAGCACTCCCCTGTTGCCATCGTTTACATACATTTCAAGAGCTAACAGCAACAGCGGAAAGAACGCTGCTGCATCGTGGAAATGATAAAAGAAGAAGTTATAGCATTGCGCCGCTGAAAAGGCATAGAGCATACTTCCTATAAAGCAGGAGCTGTTCTTCTTTAAAAATCTGCCCATAAAGGCATAAGAGGTAAGCGCTGCAACTGCAGTTTTTAACGCCATTATTACAGGCATTACATAAACCACTGCGCCCTGAGGAACTAACAGAGTGAGATAAAAGAAAATACTTCCGGTATTGTAAAACGAATAGGCAGTAAAAAGGCTTGAGCCTAAATCGGTTCCCCAGTCGAATCCGAAAAGACCGTTTTGCCGAATCTGTTCGTTTACATGATAATAAAACGGAATTTCCTGAGAATTGTAATCTCCGTAATAGGTAAAAATACCGCCGTTATATATTATCATCGGAAGCATTGCTGCAAGCATTATAAAAAACGCTGTAAAGAATACAAACGCATAGCTTCTTTTTTTCGTCACTCCTATCTCACCTCCAATGATTTTGCTTCAATATATAGTATACTACACAAAAAGCGAGTTAGTCAATATTGAAAAAGTGTGAAGTTTATGCTATACTTGTATTATGACAAAATTTTCAAATTTCCGGAGGTATATTATGGTATACGAATACACGCTTAAAACTCAAAAGCAGAACTTTTACAACATTACGGCTTTTGTTAAGAATGCCGTTAAGCAAAGCGGAATTATAAACGGTATTGCGGTAGTTTACTGTCCTCATACAACGGCAGGGATTACAATCAACGAAAATGCAGACCCTGACGTTGTCACAGACCTTTTATATGCGCTTGACGTTACATACCCAGACCGCCCGGAATTTCGTCACGCCGAGGGAAATACAACCGCTCACATCAAGTCGTCTGTAATGGGCGCTTCGCAAACGGTTATAATCGACAACGGCAGACTTCTTTTAGGCACTTGGCAGGGAATTTATTTCACCGAATTTGACGGACCGAGAATCAGGAAATACTACGTTAAGGTAATCGAAGGATAATGACTCTCGTAAAATTCATTTTACTTTGTGCTGAGGTCTTTTTGCTTGTTCTGTTTTTATTTCCGATTATTTTAGACGTTTTAAACTTCGGAAATATTGCAGGCGGCATAGCTTGCGCTATAATGCTCATAGTAACTATTTTCAGCAAGCAGTTTTTGTCGCTTGTTATCTCACTTTGGCAAACGCCGCTCGGCAGAGTTTTTGTTATTTTTGTAAGCGCTATAATAGCAGCTGGCGTTGTATTGGCAGTTGTTTTGTCAGCTTTGATGATAAAAGCTCAGCGTAATAAGCCTGAAGGAGATACGGCCGTTATAGCTTTAGGCTGCAAGGTAAAGGGTAATCGCCCTAGCAGAATGCTTCGCTACAGGCTTGATAAGGCTTACGAATATTTGAGCGAAAACGAGGACGCTGTTTGCATAGTTTCAGGCGGACAGGGCGACGACGAGCTTATTTCAGAAGCAGAATGTATGTATAGTTATCTGGTTCGCAAAGGAATTGAGAGCAAACGAATCGTCAAAGAGGACAAGGCTACCAGCACAGAGGAAAATTTAAAGCTTTCAAAAAAGATAATCGATGAAAAGTCACTACCAAAAAGCATTTCAATAGTCACCGACGGCTTTCACCAATACAGAGCATCATATATTGCTAAAAAATGTGGTTTCAAGCAGGTTTACGCTCTTTGCTCTTATACGAAGTGGCAGTATATTCCCTCCTACTGGGTCAGGGAATGGGCAGCGATTTTAAATGAATGGTTAAAGTAACAAAAAGCAGAGGAAGTAAAATCTCCCTCTGCTTATCTCTTTGTTAAACCTTGTGAGCGTTTAAATATTTAAGCTTGGTTGCCTGACCGCCTCTTATATGACGCTCAGATTTATTTATCTCAAGCACTTCTTTTACCTGCTTATATAGTGCGGGATTTACCTTTTTTAACTTTACGGACACGTCTTTATGTACGGTGCTTTTGCTTATTCCAAATTCTTTGGCACAAGCTCGAACGGTTGCTTTGTTATTGGCAATATATTCGCCGAAAAGCACGCATCTTGTATCGTCCGACAAATTCATATAACGCACTCCCCTTGTTCTTTTTGTAAAGTATATGCCGCACTTTACTTTTATAGAACCTTATCTACAACAGTAGCTTTGAAATCTGTAAGGAAATATTTTTCTTAAATCGTTGCATAAACGCTCAAAATATGTTAAAATCAGTTTAAGCGCTATGCTGAAAATCACATTAGGAGATGTTAAGATGGATAATTATAAAGAACAGCTTGTAAAGAAGGGCAAGGATCCCTCAGATACAGCAAAACGACTGCTTGTAATGCTTGGCGGAATTATAGTTGCTGCCATTCTTGTGGTTTTGTCAATTCAGTTTTTGGGAAACTTTTTGGTAGGACTTGTTTTAGCCGGTGTTGCACTATGGGGAACATATTATATTATTGGCGGCTTTTATACTGAATACGAATATATCTTCACAAACGGCGACTTAGACGTTGACAAAATTATGGGACAGCGAAAAAGAAAACGCCTTATTACAGTTGAGCTTAAAACTGCTACCGCCTTTGACAAGGCGGAAAACGCAGAAGATGCCAACCGTGCGATTGTAGACGTCAGCTTCCGTCAAAGCGATTGCAACTATTACATTGATTTCAATCATAAAGAGCTTGGCAACACAAGAATGATTTTTACACCGAACGAGGAAATGCTTGAGCTTATCAATCACAGCCTTCCGAGATCCGTTAAAAGGGTATAAATTATGTACAAAATCGGAACGGATATAGTTGAGGTTGAAAGAATCAAAAAAAGCGTTTCAAACGAGCACTTTAAGCTCAAGGTCTTTTCTCCCGACGAGTTAAGCTTTATCGAGAAAAAGAAAAACCCATTTGAATCGTTTGCCGGAAACTGGGCGGCAAAGGAAGCCTTTTCCAAGGCAATCGGCACGGGCGTGCGTTCCTTTTCACTTTCGGAGGTTGAGGTTTTAAGAGATAATCTTGGAAAGCCATACCTGAAGCTTTCAGGAAATGCGCTTACTGCTGCCGATGGACTTTCCTTTGATGTCAGCATCAGTCACACAAAAACGCTTGCTACCGCAACGGTTATCGCCTTTAAGGAATAAATTCACTGAGGATAAGGTTTATGAAAATTATTACCAAAGGACAAATGATACAGGCTGAACAAGGCTCCGTCTTGCACGGAGTTTCTTTGTCACAGCTTATGGATAATGCAGGCTTTTCGCTTTTTACAGCTATTAAGAATTACGCCTACAAAAATATGATAAGCGACTGCCTTTTGATTGTAGGCTCCGGAAACAACGGCGGAGACGGTTTGGTTTGTGCAAATTTGCTTTTAAGCGCCGGTATTACGCCTACTATCTTGCTGGTGTCAGATGTTAAAACTGAGCTTGCAAAAAATGCGCTCTCATCTCTTAACCCTGAGATTGAGGTTTTAAGCTGTGAAAACGCCGACTTTGAGAAAATAATACAAAGCGCAAAAATAATTGTAGATTGCGTTTTCGGAACAGGCTTTCACGGAGAGCTCAGGGATGACGTCAGACAGGTTTTCGCATCTGTCGAGGCTTCAGACGCTTACAAAATAGCTTGCGACCTGCCGAGCGGCGTAAACTGTGAAAACGGCTTTGCGGCGAGCGGCACAGTTAAATTTGATAAAACAGTTACCTTCCACGCAGCAAAGCTTGGCTGCCTTATTTCCCCTGCGAGAGAGATTTGCGGAGAAATTGAAGCTTTTGACATATGTATACCGCCTGCTGCTGATTTATCTCTTCCTATAAAGGAAATGAACGACGACTTAGCAAAGGAGTTTCTTCCAAAAAGACCCGACAATGCCCACAAGGGAACATTTGGAAAGGCTTGTCTTTTAGTAGGCTCAAACAAGTATATCGGCGCCGCAATTCTTTCGGCTACCGCCTGCCTTAGAAGCGGAGTGGGTTTGGTAAATGTTATGTCGGTTGAGAGCGTTGTAAACGCTATTGCTCCGAGCATTCCCGAAGCAATATTTACTCCCCTCGTCGGTACAGACGGAGTAATTGCAAAGGAAAACGCAGAGCTTATTTTAAAGGAAGCTGAAAAGGCTGACGCTTTGCTTATCGGCTGCGGAATACAAAAAACTCCCGAAACGGTCGAGCTTGTGAAGCGAGTAGTTGAAGGCTATAAGGGTACAATAATTCTCGACGCAGACGGAATAAACTCAATTTGCGAGAATATAGATGTATTAAGAAGCACCGAAGCAAACGTCATTTTAACGCCCCACCCGGCTGAGCTTTCAAGACTTATAGGACAAAGCACCGCAGAAACGCTTGAAAACAGAATTGCGAGCGTTATCAGCTTTTGCGACAAATACGGCGTTACAATGATTTCAAAGTCAAGAGAATCGTTTGTATATTCTTCAAACGAAGCTTATCTTGTTTCAAAGGGAAATTCTGCTCTTTCCAAGGGCGGAAGCGGAGATATGCTCGCCGGAATTTGTACATCTCTTATCGCACAAGGCGTTGAGCCGCCAAAGGCGCTGGCACTTTCCTCATATATTTTAGGCGAGTGCGCTGAAAGCCTATCCAAAGACAAATCAAAGCGAGGAATAATTGCAAGAGATATTTTAAACGCTCTGCCCGGTGTTTTCTTTAATATTGAGAATTAACACTGGAGAGGATTATATGAGATTAAAAGCATTTGCGCTTGCTTTATTCTTGCCTTTGTGTCTTTCACTTTGCGCCTGTAGTGATGCAGAGCAGGTAAAGCTGAAGGCTCCTTATAGCTGCGAGGTTACAATTTCAACAGACGCTGACACCTATTCGGGAGCTTTAAAAAGAGACGAAGGAAAGTGGACGTTTACGTATTCTGAGCCTGAGGAAATTGAAGGACTTACAATTAGCTACGAGGGCGACGAATACAACGTGAAGCTTGGGGATATTGAGTTTTCAGACGACAGAGAATCTCTTCCCGACAGCGCAATCAGCACGCTTATTATTTCTTCTCTTGACTCGGCAACGCTGTCGTCAGACGTTAAATACACCACAAATAACGATACTGTCGTCGCAAAGGGAGTTGTCGGCGAAAGCGCATATACTATAACCTTTAAGGACGACATTCCAACAAGTCTTACTATAGAAGGAATTGAGGTTGAGTTTTCAAATTACAAATCAGAAGAATAGATAAATAAAAGGCACAGAGCAAACAACTCTGTGCCTTTGATTATTGTAAATTTTTTCTGCAAATTACTTGTTGATTCTTGCTTCAAGCTTGTCGAGCTGGTCGATAAGAGCCTGAGGAATCTTGCCGCCCTTGTCAGCAATATCTTCCTTGTAGTATCTTCTCATCTCTGCAATTTCCTTTGTCCAAAGGTCCTTGTCAACGTCAAGAAGCTTGTCTAAAACTTCAGGTGTAACCTCGTCCTCAATTCCTTCAAGGTTTATATCCTCTGGCTTTGGAAGGTATCCGATTGCGGTTTCCTGAGCGTCAACCTCGCCGTCACATCTCTTGATAATCCAGTCGAGAACTCTCATATTGTCGCCAAATCCTGGCCAGATGAAGTTTCCGTCCTCGTCCTGCTTGAACCAGTTTACGTTGAAAATCTTCGGTGCCTTGTCGCCAAGCTTTTCGCCCATTTCGAGCCAATGAGCCCAGTAGTCGCCAACATTGTAACCGATAAACGGCTTCATCGCCATTGGGTCGTGACGAAGTACGCCAACTGCGCCAGTTGCTGCTGCAGTAGTTTCCGAAGAAACTGCCGAACCCATATAAGTACCATGCGTCCAGTCAAATGACTGATATACAAGCGGAGTTGTCGAAGCTCTTCTTCCTCCGAAGATAATAGCTGAAATAGGAACTCCCTGAGGATTGTTAAACTCAGGCGAAATGCAAGGACAATTTTCAGCAGGAGCTGTAAATCTTGAGTTCGGGTTAGCAAGAGTATTTCCCTCTGCTATATACTCAGGTCCGTTTACCTTTGCGCCCTTCCATTCGGTAGCGTTTACAGGCGGATTCTTGTCAAGCTTCTCCCACCAAACTGTCATATCGTCGTTGTTGATAGCAACGTTTGTAAAGATTGCATTCTTTTTAGTTGTTGCCAAAGCGTTGTAGTTGGACTTTTCGTTAGTTCCTGGCGCAACGCCAAAGAAACCGTTTTCAGGGTTGATAGCGTAAAGACGTCCGTCCTCGCCCTGCTTCATCCATGCAATGTCGTCGCCGACAGTCCAAACCTTATAGCCCTTGTCTGTATAGGTTTTTGGAGGGATAAGCATTGCAAGATTTGTCTTTCCGCAAGCAGACGGGAATGCAGCCGTAATGTACTTAACCTCGCCGTTCGGCTTCTCAACGCCTAAAATGAGCATATGCTCAGCCATCCAGCCTTCGTTCTTACCCTGGAATGAAGCGATTCTCAAAGCGAAGCACTTCTTACCGAGCAATACGTTTCCGCCGTAGCCAGAGTTTATAGACCAGATTGTGTTATCCTCCGGGAACTGAACGATATATCTCTTTTCAGGGTCAATATCAGCCTTTGAGTGAAGTCCTCTTACAAAGTCGTTAGACTCATCTCCGAGATTCTCGAAAGCCTTAACTCCCATTCTTGTCATAATATCCATATTCAATACAACGTAGATAGAGTCGGTAATCTCAACTCCTACCTTTGCTAAAGGCGAACCGATAGGTCCCATTGAGTAAGGGATAACATACATTGTTCTTCCCTTCATAACTCCGTCATACATTGGAGTAAGCTTAGCGTACATTTCGTCAGGATCACACCAGTTGTTAGTTGGACCTGCGTCCTCCTTCTTCTTGGTGCAGATGAATGTCCTGTCCTCAACTCTTGCAACATCGTTTGGATGAGTTCTGTGGTAAAGACATCCCGGAAGCTTTTCCTCGTTAAGCTTAATCATTTCTCCGGTTGCGCAAGCCTCGTCTCTTAGCGACTGAAGCTGTTCCTCGCTTCCGTCCATCCAGACAACCTTATCAGGCTTTGTCAAAGCAATCATTTCTTCAACCCATTTGTTGACATTAGGGTTCTTGGTCAAACTAGCCATTGTTTTTTACTCCTTTCACAACATACATTTCAAGCGCAGGGCTTGAAAAGACTAATATATTATGCCGAGCAAGCAAGCTCGGGTTAGTCTAAAATTAAAATTCTCCGCCTGCTAAGGGAATTACGTCCTATTGCGGCGATGATATATTTATGAGTTTATTATACCCAATTTTCCTGATAATGTCAACAGCATTTTCGTTAAATAATTAACAATGGCAGCAATACTTTTTGTGCAACTTTTAAAAAGTGTCAGATTTACACCACAAAAAGCACAAAAATCAGTGATAACATTATTCTCGGCGGCATATTCTTAGACAGAGAATTCAAAGCCTTAAAAAATTCCCTATTTTACAAGCTATTCGCAAAAATATAGTTTGACAAAATTCTCTGCTTCTAGTATAATAGATGTATATAGAAAAAGAGAAGAGGGTTTTGTAAAACCCTGAAGAGAAACAACAAAAGAAAATGAAAAGGAGAATAAAGTCTATGAGCAGCAATTCAAAGAAGAACAACACTGTTGGTCTTATCGTATTTGTTGTCGTATTTGTAGTAGTGGTTTTTATTATCTTCTTTTTGATGAGAGCTGTATTTTCAAGCTCGTCAAGCACTACGACATCAGGCACAACAGTATCGTTTCAGACAAAGGAAACTACAACAACTACCACAACCACGCAAGCTACCGATTCGGACGACGATTCAGACGATGGTTCAGACAGCGATTCAAGCGATAGTGACAGCTACAGCACATATTACGAAATGACAGTAAGCTCAGACGTTAATGTAAGAAGCGGACCAAGCTCAGACTATGAGCAAATCGGCGTTTTATCCGCTGGTGAAACTGTTAAGGTTATCGGCGAATCTTACGGCTGGTATCAGATTGATTACGACGGCAACACAGAGGCTTATGTTTACTCATCATATCTGACAGGCGATTCACCGTATACAACTACAACTACTACCGCTTATTATACAGCGACTACAACAACCACAACCTATAATTATTACAGCGACGACGAGGACGGTTATTACGCTGAGTAGTCTTTTAAAAACCAAATACAAAAATTTACTGCACGAAAAAAGCTTCGTGCAGTTTTTTGTTGCGTTTATTATTCAATCTTTTTCACAAAGGAAAAATCTACGTTTCCCTCTGAGATGTTACAGCTTTCGATTTTTACCGTTACCCTCTCTCCGACAGAATAGCTGTCGCCCGACGTTTTGTTTTTTAACGTCAGGAGATTGTCAACGTAATACTCTCCCTCGCTAAGGCTTTTTGTTCTTACCAATCCCTCGCAGGTATTGTCAAGCATTACAAAAAATCCGAAATCCATAACTGAACAGATAACTCCGTCCGCCTGCTCGCCTGTCATTGTTGACAGGTACTCCGCCTTGTAGCAGTCGTTGCAGCTTCGCTCGACGCTTAAAGCTATGATTTCCGCTTCGCTCGAACGACTTGAAGCGGCGTATACGAACTTGTTAAATCTCGCTCTTGTAAGACCGCTGTCCTGAGTTTCTAAATAGTCGCTCATAATTCTGTGAACGGCAAGGTCGGGGTATCTTCTTATTGGGGAGGTAAAATGAGCGTAATTGTCTAGTGCCAGACCGAAGTGCCCTAGCTCCTCCTCGCTGTATCTCGCCTTTGACATACTTCTTAAAACAAGCGAATTTATGGCAATAGCAGACGGCTTACCCTTTACATATTCAAGAACCTTGCTTAAGTCCTTCGGCGACACGCCGTCTTCAAAGCTGTGCGGAATGTTTAGCAGACTTAATATTTCACCGAGCGTAGATATTTTTTCTCCGTCCGGCTTTTCGTGAACTCTGTAAACAAACGGCAGGTCATTATCCCTTGCAAACCTTGCAGCAGACTCGTTTGCCATCAGCATAAAATCCTCGATAATCTCCTCGCTTTCTCCCCTCTCGTGAGGTAAAACGCCAACGCAAACGTCGTTTTCGTCAATTACTACTGCGCCTTCAATGCTTTCAATTTGAGGTGCGCCACGCTCAAGTCTGTTTTTCTTAAGCTTTCCCGCTAGCTCCCTCATCACCTCAAAGCTATCGCTTACCTCCTTGTACTTATCTCTCAGGTCGCTCGCTTCACTTCCCAACAAAAGCTCGTTTATCTCACTGTAAACACCCTTTACCCTTGAACGAATAACCGTCTTTTTAAAGTCGTAGCTTAAAAGATGACCACTGTTATCAATTTCCATCAGGCAGGAAAAAGCAAGCCTGTCCTCTCCCTCATTCAGCGAACAAATTCCGTTTGACAAAACCTTTGGCAGCATTGGCACCACCTTGTTTGCGTAATAGACGCTTGTCCCTCTGTTGAAAGCTTCGTTGTCAAGCTCGCTTTTTGGCTTGACGTAGTGGGAAACGTCGGCTATATGCACGCCGAGCTTGTAGCCGTTTTTAGTTCTTTCAACGCTTATTGCATCGTCAATGTCCTTAGTGTGCGCACTATCTATAGTAAAGATTTTTTCTTCTCTTAAATCGAGTCTGTTTTTAAGCTCTCGGGAAATTTCATTGTAGTTGGAAACCTCGTCGGCATTTTTTAAAACCTCGTCTGAAAACTCAGCGGTA
Organism: Ruminococcus sp.; assembly: GCA_021205185.1. GTDB lineage: Bacteria > Bacillota > Clostridia > Oscillospirales > Ruminococcaceae > UMGS1601. Next base: position 26,798 of record JAJPYB010000005.1, read on the forward strand.
ATTCCGTTTACAGCAAGTATTCCCTCAGCGCAGACTGCCGCCCTCTGTGAGCTTCCTAAATTTGAAACAATCTCACATCTATGCTCGCTGTGGCGCTTGCCACGCTTTATGATTTTTGCAAGCACCTTATCGCCTGAGCTCAGTCTATAATCCAGCGGATTTTCAAAAATAATCTCGTATTGAGGGAACATATCAGGAATTAAAAGCGAGAAGTTTTCACCGATTACAACGCCTGTAAACAAGCTGAAATTCTCCTCGACAATTTCAACTACCTCGCCCTCCGGCGAATCGCCTCTTGAGCTTTTAAATATTTTAAGCTTTACCTTGTCGCCAGGCAGCGCACCTAAAAGATTCCTTCCGGAGATAAATACCTCCTCGTCTGTGTCCTCAAGTCTTGCAAATCCAAACGTCTTTCCAAGCTTTACGATTTTTCCGACAACCGTTTTCTTTGTGCCAGCAAGCGAAATTCCCTTTTGGTCCTCGACTATTACATTATCTCTCTTTAGCTTTTCCAAAGCCTTGGTAAACTCGGTAAAGTCAAACTGCTTTCCTCTCATATCCTTTAAAAGCGTCTTGTACTTTACCTTTTTTGGCGCACGCTTTTTGAGATATTCCACAATCTTCTTTGTGTAGTTTATCTTTTTTGCGCCCTTTGATTTTTTCTTTTTCATCTTTTCTTTTTACCTCTCTTAAATATCCTTCCCCAAAAATCGCAAAAAAAGAAGCTGCCTTATCGACAGCCTCTTAAACCTATCAAAGTCTGTAATCTATAAAGTTTACGACAAGCGTTACCACGAAAAGTATTACCGCCGCAATTTTGGTTATGCGGGAAAGCTTTGCGTCACGGGTTCTGCTCTTGTTTGTCGCATAGAACGAGTCGTTTGAACCGCCTCCGATTGCCGAATTGAGTCCCTGCTCCTTACTTTCCTGAACCAAAACGATTATGATAATAGCAATACAGCTTAACAGCAATAAAATGCCGCTGATAATTTCAAGAGTTGACATATTTTAAAAACCTCCGTAATAATTGTAATCCGCTATCGAACAACTAGTAATGAGTATAGCACATTATTTTGGAAAATTCAAGGGTTTTTTCGATTTTTTCAAATTTTCTTAATTTTTGCAAAAAACAGGCTTTAATAACAAAAAAGCCTGTCTCTTGAGGGTTTCAAGAGACAGACTCTGAACGGCGTTTCTAATACTATTCAGCTGCATCCTCTGTAGCTTCAGCAGGCTTTTTCTCAGCCTCTTCAGCCTTTTCCTCAGGCTCGTCAGCGCAGCACTCGTCACAATCATCATAGCAATCAGAACAGCAGCAATCATCGAAGCACTCGTCGTCAAAGTCCTCCTCGTAATCATACTGCTCCTTTTCGTTCTTCTTCTTAAAGAAAACTGCAACAGCAGCTGCAACTGCAGCTAAAACAGCCAAAAATCCTATAACCTTAAAAAACTTATCCATGATTAACACTCCTTTTCGCCATCTGGCTTGAATTTCAATTTAAGTATATCACATCATTGCAAATATTGCAAGCAGTTTAAAAATCTTTTTGACGTTTTCTCTACTACTTTATGCACTTACCCAGCTGTTTATTCTTATCTTAAACATTGCTACCGCACTTGGTACAGAACTTTGAGTCCTTACTTAATGGCGCTCCGCAGTTTGTGCAATATGCAATCTCCTGCTTTGGTATTGAAGCTGTTGGCTGGGAAATGACGCTCTGACGTCCCAAGGTCTTCGTTGGCTCAACCTCCTCTGTAAATCTCTCAAGCGAGAAGGAAAGCGTAACAAGTCCTATACAGAACAAAATGTGAGCTAAAATTCCTGTAATGCTTAAATAGCTTGTAGTCTCAGTAGCTCCAAGCAAAATTACGCAAATCAGCTTTACTGTTATTGAAATCAGAATCGTAAAGCCGAGCATTCTTCCATTCTTGATTACCCCATAGAATGTAAGCGTCATCACCATAATCAAAGCGATATGGGCGCACATAACAATGCTTCTGGTGATTATCTCCACAACAGCGTTATCAGGTGTGAAAACGAAGCCGTAAATATCGCCCAAAAGTGCTCCGCCTGCCCAGATGAAATACGGAATGCTAAGCATCATTCCCTTCTTCTTTGCAAAGCAAATGCTGAATAGCGCAAAGCAAATCGGAATCAATAGCGGTAAATTAAGCGCAAAGGTTTCAAAAATTCCAAATCCTGTTCCGTTAACACGAACTCTTACCTGAACGTCGCTCGATAAAACCACTTCGATTTTTAAAATACTCAAAAACGAAGCTACCATAAAAATTACACCGGCAATAATGTCCGTTCTTGAATCCTTTCTCTGACCTAAATATTCCCTCGTCATATATATTCCTCCTCGTATTGAAAATATACTTTTTGCGTTTGAACCTCTTACTTTGATTATACACTTAAAGCTCCCGATTGTCAATATTTCACACAAATTTTAACAAGCCTTGCAAAAACGCTTGCTTTTTTACTTTCTTAGTGATATAATAAAACACGGCATTCGGGCCCATAGCTCAGCTGGGAGAGTGCCGCGTTCGCAATGCGGAGGTCGAGGGTTCGATCCCCTTTGGGTCCACCAAAGCAAAGTCAGTACAAACTTTTTGCATTTCTGAAAGATTGTACACTATATCTATGCTAATATCGTCGTCATTTATATCTGTGACGACGATTTTGTTTATAAACGTGTCTATGATTTTAGCATAAAAGTCCTCATTTGGGGTTCGGACTGTCGATAAGGTCTTAAGCCAGTATGCGATTTGCTCCTCTGTGAGGACGGGCTTTTTTATGCCCTCACGGTCTATCTGTATCTCCAAGTCCTCTTTTTCCGCTTCAAGGTCTAGTAGCCTTTGCTTAGTCGTGGGTGTATATACGCCGTCCTCGATAGCCTGTGAGAGATTTTTCAGCTTTTTGTCTACGTCTTTAAGCTTTGCTTTTAAGTCTTGCAAGACGCTGTCGTTTTCTGCCTCACGCCGCATACCAGCCGCCGCCTGAATCGCTATATCTTTTATGACGTCGTCTGTCAGGATTTCCTGCACAGTATAGTCTATCACAACTTTTTCAAGCCAGTCCTTATGGACTGGTCTTTTTTTGCACTCGCCGCCTTTTTTTCTGTCAAGGCACTTATAGTAGTAGTACACACGCCCATTATGTGACCGTCCGCTCTCTCCGACCATCGACCGCCCGCAATGACCGCAAAAAAGCTTAGTCGTGAGCAAAAAGTTGACGTCCGTCTTATAGTGTCCTTTGTGTCGCTTGTTTTTTTGCACTTGTATCGCCACCCTGTCAAAAGTATCTTTGCTTACTATCGCTGGTACGCCGCCCTCTATATCCACCTCGCCAAAGTGATACAGCCCGTAGTACATACGATTAGTGAGCATTTTGTATATAGCGGAGTGCTGGAAAGGGTTGCCCGCTTTAGTCTTATAGCCTTTCGAGTTTAAAATTTCTACAATTTCTGTTTGCTTTTTACCCTGTAGGTATAAGTCAAAGACAAGCTTTACGCCCTCAGCTTCCACGGGGTCTATCTGATAGTGCTTGTCTACTATCCTATATCCAAAAGGCGCACGCATCTGCGCTATGCACTTTAAGGCACTATCTTTCATACCACGCTTTACACCTCGTGAGAGATTTTGAGAGTAGTACTCCGCATACCCTTCAAGCACGCTTTCCAAGATGATACCCTCAGGCGTGTCTGGTAGCGGCTGCTTTGCATAGTATACCTTCACGCCATTTTTTTTGAGCTTTGCTTTGTATATAGCACTATCATATCTGTTTCGAGCAAAGCGGTCAAGTGTATACATTATGACCGCCTGAAAAGCACCGCTTTCACTATCCTTTATCATCTGCTGAAAAGCAGGGCGATTATCAGTACGCCCTGATATCGCCCTGTCGCAGTACTCGTCCAAGACTATAAAGCCATTTTTTAGAGCATAGTCGTGACACTCTCTGAGCTGTCCTTCTATGCTTTCTTCCCTTTGTGCGTGAGAGGAGTACCTTGCATATATAACTGCTTTTATCTTATCCATAGCTTATCCCTCGTAGTAAGCGTCACGCATAAGTTCAATTTTTTCAGTTTTATCTTCATCAATGAACTTTTTGACCTCATTTATGTGGCACTCTGTGTAAAAGACGTGGTCTTTCTCTGTGACAGCATAGTCGTCGGCGTTTTCTGTCGGCACGGTAACTTCATCCACCGCCTTATCATCGAGGGCGGCAGTTCTGTCATACAGAGCGTCCAGCTCTTCATATGCTTCATCCTTATCCATTTTATCTTTTAAGTAATCGTTGCATACCTCGCCTATATCTGCTTCAATCTCTGATAGCTCTTCCTCGACCGTCAGCTCTTCGTCCTCGCCACAGGCTGTAAAAGCTAAGAGCGATACAGCCGCCAGTAATAACGCTAAAATTTTTTTCATTTTTTACTCCTCATAATACTTTTCTTTAATCTCTTGTATATCGTCGATTTCGCCGTCGTCGATATTAAATTTAAAAAGCGAAATTTTTGTTTCGACTGCTGATACGTCCCACTCCTCTAAATCGGTTGCTTCGTCTTCAAGAGCTTCGGCTCTTGCTTCTAAAATGTCCAATTTTTCGATTGCTTCGTCCCCTGTGACCTCCGCACTCAGATAGTCGTTTGCAAGATTGCCCAAAATATCTTCGATATCTTCCAATTCTTTAGCCACATCGGACTTTCCGCAAGCCGCAAGGGTAAAAATCGTTAAAGCAGCTAGTAATAATGCAAAAAACCTTTTCATTTTTTACTCCTCCACTTTTCCTAAGACTTTTCCCACGCAGTATACCTCTTTGCCCTCTAGCGGTATGTCCGCATAGTCGGGGTTAAGCGATATAAGGTAGCCTTGACCCAGCTTTTTGACATATCCTACTCCGTCTACCGTAAAAATCCCTATCTCGCCGACCTCTATAGTCGGCTGTCGCTTGACAAAGAGCAAGTCGCCGTCGTCATATACAGGTAGCATACTATCACCTGATACAGGTATGACTATATCAGCTTTAAGGGCGGTGGGTGTAGCTACATAGTCTTTCACTTCGAGATTTTCTTCACTTAAAAACTCCCCGTGACCAGCGGACGCTGGTAGGTAGGATGTCTTTACACTTATCATATGTATATCTGGTACTAAGTCGTCACGGTCTGCTTCCTTTTGCAGTATATACGTGACGATTTCTTTGCTTTGAGCGTTGAGCTTTCTGTACTTTTCCAGGAACTCCGCCTCATCGTTTGTCAGAGCTGGACGGAGCGGCTCTAGCTCGCACTCGTCCGCAAAAGCATTACTATCACACCCTATAGCCGCACAGATTTTGAGAAAAATACCCACATCCAAATTTTGACTATCTCGCTTTATTAAGCTGTTGAGAGTGGTTTTTGGCATACCGACCTTTTCCGCTATCTGCGATTGCGTATAGCCTGCTTCCTTTATCTTTTCTCCCAGCGTTTTTCCAAATCCCATAAAATGCACCGCCTTTTCTTTTTGTCTGGTACTGATTATTATACCATATATATACAAAAACCGCAAGGGAAAATCCTCAAAATCGGACAGAAAGAAAGAAAAATAGCAAATTGCACAAAAATTGCAAGTGCGTTTTGTGCAAAATGTAGAAAGTACGCAAAAGCGGACTAAAAGCCTTGACATTTTCCGCAGTATCGGTTATACTTTTAAGTAGTGGAACGCAAATGCGGATTTTTCTCGTTGATGTTGTCTGTCTGCCGCTTGCGCTCCACCGCCATAACTTTTTTGGTAAAGGAGTGATAAAAGTGTACAAAAATCTTGCTAAAGCCGCTCAGGATAAGCACTTAGCTTACAATTGTGGCAAGTCCTGCACAGCCAGGTAGAATAAAATATTACGTCCTAAGCAGGCTGTGATCTTTGATTGCATGTCCGGGATTGCCGGCATATTACCGAACTCATCCAGAATAAAGTTTACTCTCTTTTTCATCTTTCCGCCAGGACACAAGTCTGGATTAGACGTATAGTCAACCAGTACCTCATAAGTTTGTGCAACAAAAAGAGATGCGAGTGAGTGACGTGCTGGGTTGTCGTCAGGAGTTACAATAAATATAGCACATGGCTTTGTTTCCGATAAAAGCTCCTTGAAGTTAATGTCGTTTCGTGAGGTTAATTTCTGGATGCCTGTATCTTCACCGAAGATGTTAATGTTGGAAGCAAGTGTCGCAAGAATTGAAGCGAGCATTTCACCGCTTGCAAGCTTAACTACAGCATAAGCGTTCTTTGCTGGACTGCCAGCAGGTAGCTCTTCAAAGATTTCCGTTAAGGCTGTATGTTCAGCCGTTGTCATAGATTTCGGATCTTTCCATTTTTCTTTTTGACCGATGAATTCAACAAAGAACGTATAAACGCTATACGGATTCATCTTGCTGAAGTCGCCGTGATCATATGCAAGTTCTAGCATCAAAAGGATAATTGCTTTAAAAAGAGCCTGTGCAGATTCAGGCCAAATCGGGTCCGATTTGTCGTTTTGTGTAAACAATAGAGTAAGCGTAGAAATTTTAGTGT
>JAJPYB010000001.1 GCA_021205185.1 Ruminococcus sp.
GCTTAAATTTTTTAAGCGGAACATACGCGGAACTTAAGTAGAAAGGCAAAAAAATTCCCTGACCGCTGCAACAGTCAGGGAAAGATGATATTCCAAATCAAGGTGAATGAGTTTTCAAATGATTCAGAACCATACAAGAATTATTATAACCCATTCACTTCAAAAAATCAAGTATTATGAGGTGATAAGCTATGAAAAATCCAAATGGTTATGGAACCGTAGTAAAGTTATCAGGCAACCGCAGAAATCCTTATGCTGTCCGAAAAACAGTTGGATTTAATGAGAAAGGTTATCCTGTGTATTTAAACATTGGATATGCACCAACTAAGCCGGAAGGGCTTATAATGTTAGCAGAGTATAACAAAGATCCCTATGACATTGACACAAATAAAATAACTCTGGGTGAGCTATTTGAGCTGTGGAAAGAAAAGCGTATGCCAAAATTAGGAAAATCAAATCAAACTGGTTTGCGGTCAGCATACAAGCACATCAGGAAGTATGAAAATGCTAGATATAACGAAATCAAATCATATCATATGCAAGACTGTGTTGATAACTGCGGTCGTAGCTATTCCACGCAAGGTACGATTAAAAATCTTTGGGCGCATCTTGATCACTTTGCTATGGAGCTGGATATAATCAGCAAATGCTATTCAGATCTAGTAACTTGTGACCCAATACCGGAAACGAAGAAAGTTCCATTTACAGACGAAGAGGTTCGGCACATTTGGAGCAACCAACAATTACCGTGGGTGGATAGCTTGCTGTTTTTGCTATATACCAGATTCCGAATTACAGAGTTTATCAATATTGAAATCGCAAATGTTGACTTGGTTGATGAAATTCCAAGTATAACAGGCGGCATCAAAACAGAAGCTGGCAAGAACAGAATAGTACCCATACACTCTAAAATTTTGCCGATAGTTCAACGTAGGATTGAACAGTCCAAAAGCGGCTATTTGTTTGAGTTTGACGGAAAGCAATTTAAGCAAGGGCGATATAGAAGCCTTTGGGTGGATCTGATGCGTCAGCTAGGAATGAATCATACACCACACGAGTGCAGGCATACAGTCAGAAGCCGTCTTGATTCGGCAGGAGGCAATAAGGTTTGCATCGATAGAATTATGGGACATAAGTCTAAAGGGACTGGAGAAAGAATTTATACTCACAAAACAATTTCTGAACTTAAAGACACTATTGAACTACTCGATTAGTAACACGTTAGTAACAAATAAAGCCTGAAACCTCGATTTTTCGGGGGTTTCAGGCTTTATTTGAAATATTTACGCATACTTTCTTTGGGTGATGTACATGAGATATGATAATTTACACGAGCTTATATTTTCAAGCAGCTCCTCAAGGCAGTATTTTCTGTCGCTGCCTGTTGAGATTCAGATTATTCTGCACGAGCAAAACGATTTTATCCACACGCTTTTTGAGCTAAGAAAAAATGCAGAGTATGTTATGAAAAAGAGGGAGTAGGTGGAAGCTAAATAATATTTCTTGTAAAAAGTGTTGACAAAGTTAGGAGAATGTGGTATTATATGTTTGGAGAAACATATCAAACATTTAATTAGTGTCGAAGGATAAATGAGTAGATCGTTTGTTCGACGTATATATTTTCCCTGTTTTAACCATTCAATATAACTTGTAAAGGCGGTGATGCGATTTGATTGTGATAATCAAAAAAGAAAAAGCATCGATGTGATTTTGTGGGAAATCATATCAATGCTTAACTCCGAATATCTATATTCGTAATCTTGTGATTACATTATATAGATTTTCTGGGAGAATGTCAACACTTTGGAAAAAGTTTCAATGTTCGTTGACAAAATTAGCACTGTACTCTGGTCTCCGAATATTTATATTTGTAATCTTGTGCTTTCATCTATAATATCTCGGAGGCTCAAACCTCAAGGCAAAATATACAAAAATGCTCTGTTGTCTTGTTGTAAGAGCGGAAAGGTAAAGTTGATTATGATCACTTTTACTAATTTTATTAATATTATAGCGAGGTATTATTATGCGAATAAGAAAAACAATTTTTGATGACGGATTTCAGGCTTATTTGACCGAAGGAGCTAGCTACATTGGTGACGCAGGAATACCAGTTTTAATGGATTTGAATAACACTCAAATTCCTAAAGACATCATTCCGTTTTCAAAAGCAAAGCATTGTGAGAATAAGCGGAAATATGTTCATTTTTATGAACACGACAAAGAGTTTTCAACCGTGCTAACAGGTACAAAACATTATCTTGATTTGTTAAAACAATTTGACGGTGTGATAACTCCTGATTGTTCAATGGCAATAGGTCAATCCAAGTGCTTGCAGCAAGCAAATACATATATGAATAGAGCCGTGGGTTTTTATTTACAAAAGAATGGTATTCCCGTTATTGCAAATATTCGTTGGAGCGATGAAGATAGTTTTGAATATTGCTTTTTGGGAGTACCAAAAAACGGTATTGTTTCTATCAGTACTCACGGTTGCATTACTTCTAAAGATGAACGCAACCTATTCAGAACAGGATTGTCTGCAATGATAGAAACGCTATCTCCAAAAGCTGTATTGGTTCATGGTTGTATGCCCGACGAGATTTTCGGCGGTTTTGAAGCATATACTGATTTTCACAGATATGCAAGCCAATTTGAACGTACACATCACAAGAAATCAGGTGTGTAAATGGGCGTATATTACAAAGGCGGCGCTACATATTATCGCAGTATCGGTCAAAACGTACTTGTTGCATCCAAATCCTATCAATATAACAATGGATATTTTGGAACAAAAAGTCCTAGTACTGGTAGTAAAACAAGAAATATATTGTCAGTCAATAATCTTGAAACCGCTCAGGACTTTTATAACAAAATTGCTTTGGGTGGAACTGAAGTGATTTTTAATAGCAAAAATTTAAATATCACAACAATGTCAGACGGTACGATAATATCAATGCGTAAAACTTCCCATTCAGATGGCACTCCCGTGGTAGAAATCAATATAAGCAATAGCACGCATAGTGGCGGAATCAAGCAACAAAAGATACACTTTATAAAGGATGGTGGTAAGTAATGAAAATTATAGATTATAGGTTTCCCGAGAAATCAATCACTTTGTTGAAAAGTTTAATCGGTCAGACACTGAATGATGTGGTATTCTATGGTTTGCCTAATACGGCTACTACAACATACGGAATGGCAAGCATTACTGTTAACGATTTTCGTTATTGCTTTTCTAACTTTTTAGAATCGATTGAATACATAAATCGCACGGATGATGTATCAATATTCCGTTTTGATAAAATCAGTGATGTGAAATTCAATGATTTTCTCGAAGAACGAGTACCTATAAGAAATTCTATCAATCAAAAAATCAAAACCATTAAAGTGTTAAACGAAAATCAGCAGCTTTCTCTAAATGGGACATTAGAATTTGATATATTTACTGTTCGTGGCGTTGTTATCTCACTTCAAGACGGTCGTGAAATATCATTTGAAAAAAGCATATGGTTTTCCGAGTTTATTACGATTAAGAATGGGTACGACTTAATCAACAGCTTTTCTGCTCTTGACGAATTCTATGAGGAATGGAGCGATTCACAATATACCGCTCAAGCTAAGCGAGATGTACTGCTAATAGAATAGCAAAAGCAGGATATTAAACCAATCCCCCGCTACCGAAAAAATGGTAGTGGGGGTTGTTCGTTAAAATGTGTAGTATTTAATTTAATGCTTTTCCAAGCTCTATGCAAGCGGCTGTTGCTTCATCGTCGGGTGAATCGTTGCAAATTACACTTTCGCAGGCTAATACTGCGCCGTCAGCACTGCAAATCTCCTCCCACGTTCTCATCCATTCGCCGTCGCCCCAGCCATAAGAACCAAACAGAGCTATTTTCTTGCCGTTAAGCTTTGCTTCGCACTCGGTAAACATCGGCTCAAATTCTGTGTCCTCAAGCTGCTCATTTCCCATTGAAGGACAGCCAAATGCTATAGCATCAAATTCGTCAACCAAATCTGCGCTGAACTCGTTAGCCGCAAATAAGCTAACGTCCGCACCTGCTGATTTTGCACCCTCTGAAACACTTGCAGCCATAGCTTCTGTGTTGCCTGTGCCGCTCCAATAAACTACTGCGATTTTACTCATATTAAATCACCTTTCTTTTAATATATTTATGTCAAGCAGCTACTGTAAGCTGCTGAACACTTCTTCCCTGCTTCCAAAGACGCATATAAACGTCCTTGCACTTTTTGTATTTTGCAAAAGCCTTAACCGCTTCGCATTCGTTATAATAAACCTTCCAGCAACCAGAGCATTTGGAATTTTGCCCGGCATTTTCTATAAAGCCGATAACATCGCCTAATGGGTAACTAAGGAAAATTCCTATTTCGTGCGGAAATTTATCACCACTCTGAAGCCTGAGCTTCAGACTCTCAATACACTCATCAACATCGGCACTTTTATATCCATAATTTTTCAGAAATTCCAAAACGCCGATTTTGTTTAAATCCTCTGAAAGCTTATTCTTTCGGCAGACGTAAATAAGCGCACAGCCCTCGCTTTTCTTTAGCGTAATAAGCTCAACGCCCTTATCGGAAAAGCTCAAATTCCAGTATTCTATCGCTTTTTGAAGCTCTGTCTCACTTGAATACTTTATTGAAAACAAACTAGCTGTTTTTATTGAAGCAAGAGTTGGTGAGCAATGCTCAATTAAGTATTTTTCAATCATTTGTAAATCACCTGTCTGCGGTTAGCATTTGCTAACTCAAATCCTTAAATTTAGCAGTTGCCAGTTAGCAACCGCTAACTTATTCTAGCATATCGGCAAACATTTGTCAAGACGTTTGTAGATATGTTAACCGCACGCAATTCTTTAAGGACTTCTCTTTCAGCAAAACTCCTCGCCGTTTGCCATTAAAATTTTGGTACGGCGGATTTTGGGTTGTATGTCAGCGCCAGAAAAATCAGCAAAAGCGTCAAGCAAAACGCTTGGATTGATGTTTGTTTCGCAGCCTGACGGCAGAAGGACTTTTATGTAAATTCCGCAAGAAGCATCACGCAGCTCTGAAATTTCAGTATAGGGTTTCAGGTCAATAATTTTTTCTTTTTTCTTCTTTGTGAGCTTTTTAACCTCGATTTTTTCTCTTTCAATAAATTTCTCAAAATCTGACCTCTCCATGTCGCCGCTCATAACAATTTCATACTCGGATTTTACTATTGATTTATGTTCGTTTACAGGCTCTTTTACCGAAACGATTTCCAGTCCTGTCGGCAGGGCTTCGTTAAGAGAAGATTTCACCTCGTCAAAGGAAATTTTTTTCGTTAGCGCAACGTCCATAACCTCGCATTCGCCCACAACTCCCAAAGAAAGCGCAAGCGGAAACATAATATATGCGTGCGGATTAAAGCCTTGAGTGTACCATATTGGCAGACCAGCTCGTTTGAAGGCTCTTTGCATAGTTCTCATAAGGTCAAGGTGAGAAATGTAAACTGCTCTCCCCTTCTTTGAAAACTTTAGTCTGTAATCAAACCTTTCTTCCACAGTATACACCTCCGCACTCCTTTTTAATTCCACAGCCAGAGCATTTTTCCTTACAGTTTGGCGTGGTTACAGCCTGATGAGCAAGCTTGTTTTCCCTTACGAAAAAGCTCTTTGAAACAAGGTAATCGAGATGATCCCACGGCGTTATTTCGGTATATTCTCGCCTTCTGCAAGCGTAAAACTCAGGGTCAACTCCCAAATCCTCAAATACCTGCCACCAGATTTCAGGCTTAAAATACTCGTTCCAGCTATCCATTTTACAGCCTCTGCGCCAAGCTTCTTCAATAACTGCTGACAAACGTCTGTCGCCACGAGCGAGCGCCGCTTCAAGCAGACTGATATTATAGTCATGCCAGCTTGCTCTTATCTTTTTGGTTTTAAGGCAATCGAGCAGATGCTTCTGACGCTCTTCAACCTCTCTTCTGGTAGCCTGCGGCTCAAATTCAAACGGAGTAAACGGCTTTGGAACAAAGGTAGCACAGGAAATTGAAACGGTAACTCCGCCCTTTCCCCTCTTTTCCTTTGGAATTGAGTAAAACAGGTCGATAATTTTTTGAGCGGTATTCGCCATTCCTTCTATGTCCTCGAGCGTTTCGGTAGGAAGTCCGAGCATAAAGTAAAGCTTGACGGACGTATAGCCGCCCTCAAAGGCAATCTGACAGGAGCGCATAATTTCTTCCTCTGTGACGTTTTTATTTATTACGTCACGAAGTCTTTGAGTTCCAGCTTCGGGCGCAAATGTAAGTCCACTTTTTCGTACAGTTTTAACCTTTTCTAAAACCTCCTCGCTGAAGTTGTCAACTCGAAGCGACGGCAGCGAAAGAGAAATATGCTCGTCCTTTGTGTAGTCTACAAGCTCCTCTAAAAGGTTGTTGATCTGAGTATGGTCGCTTGTCGAAAGCGAGGAAAGGGAAACCTCCTCGTAGCCTGTATTAGAACACAAATCCTTTGTGCTTTGAGTGATTGTTGCAACATCCTTTTCCCTGAATGGGCGGTATATAAAGCCTGCCTGACAAAAGCGACAGCCTCTTATACAACCTCTTAGCACTTCTACTACCGCTCTGTCGTGAACAATTTGAGTAAAAGGCACAACAAAATCCTTCGGGTAATAAACGCTGTTAAAATCCTTTATAACCCGCTTTTTAACTTTTCTTGGAATGTCGTCATATATCGGCTCACAGGACTTTATTGTGTTGTCCTCATTATATAAGACCTCATAAAATTTGGGCACATAAATCCCTTCAATTTTTGCAGCTTCACGCAAAAATTCCTGCTTTGTGCTTCCCTGCTTTTTCATTGAATTGTACAAATCCATCAGCTCAAGATTTACCTCTTCGCCCTCGCCTAAAATAAACAGGTCGAAAAAATCAGCTAACGGCTCGGGATTACAAACGCAAGGACCGCCGCCTAAAACTATTGGATAATCCTCTCCTCTGTCCACTGCTCTGAGAGGAACGCTGGCTAAGTCAAGCATATTTAATACGTTTGTAAAGCTTAGCTCGTATTGAAGCGTAAAGCCTATAAAATCAAAATCCTTGATCGGGTCTAAGCTTTCAAGTCCGTAAAGGAGTATTCCCTCCTCACGCATTTTAGCTTCAAAATCGGCTTCAGGCTGGAAAACTCTTTCACACCAGAATTGCTCCCTGGCATTTTTTAAGCCGTAAAGGATTTTCATTCCCAAATGGCTCATTCCCACATCGTAGGTGTCAGGAAAACAAAATGCAAAGCGAACCTCTACCTTGCTTTTATCCTTTACAACGCTTCCATGCTCGCCACCGATATACCTTGCGGGTCTTTGAACTAACGGCAATATTTTTTCTATCTTTTCTTTGTACATAATCTACCTCTTGTATATTTGTTGCAGGATGCGGCTTCAACAAACTTTTTATCTTTTCTACAAGTATAACATATTTTCTATTTGCTCGCAAGACTTGAAAGGCAAAATGAAATGTGGTATAATATCAGCAAACACTAACGGAGGTTTCAAAATGACCAACAAGGAAAGATTTATTGATATATATCAGACTAACATCAAAAGAGAAGGATCGGCGAAGCTTTTGGAATACCTGAAAAGCTCCTCCTGCGATTTCTTTACCGCTCCTGCTTCAACCAGATTTCACGGCTCTTACGAGGGCGGACTTTTAGAGCATAGTCTTAACGTGTACGACTGTCTTGTAAGCTATCTTGCAAGGCCCGAAGCAAAGAAAAGGTTTGGACTAAAATATTCTGATGAGAGCGTAGCAATCGTTGCTTTATTGCACGATTTGTGCAAGACAAACGTATACAAAAAGGACTTCAGAAACGTCAAGGATGAAACCGGAAACTGGATAAAGGTTCCGACCTACAAGTTTGATGACAAGCTTCCTTACGGACATGGTGAAAAGAGCGTATACATCGTTTCAGGCTTTATGCGCCTTTCCCGTGATGAAGCCTTTGCGATACGCTATCATATGGGATTTTCAGGCGAGGAAAACAGCAATACCGTCGGTAATGCTCTTGAAATGTTCCCTTTGGCGCTTGCTTTAAACATTGCGGATATGGAAGCTACCTTCCTGCTTGAGGATCGCAATGGCTAAAAATTTTGTGCTTGACAAATTATTTCTCGTGTGGTAAAATAGCATTGTTGTTTTTGAGCCTCACGGTTTTGAATTGTAACATAACAATTTTATATTTCTGCGGGTGTGGCGGAATTGGCAGACGCGCTAGATTTAGGTTCTAGTGTTAATTCGTGCAGGTTCAAGTCCTGTCACCCGCACCAAGCAAAGATAATCCGAACCCGTTTCCGATTGGTGATGGGTTCGGATTTTTTGTTTACTTCGATAGATATGAGGAGATGTATTTCCCAAACGGAGCAATCAAACGACCGGAATCTAAGCCGAGAGGACCGCATAGGAAAAAATCGAACAAGTGAGAAACAGGCAAGGTAGTTTAGGATGCTACCTTGCCTGTTTTGGCTTCTGTATTTTCTTTCTCGCACATAGCTTTCCATTCAGCAAATTCCCGTTGCCCTTCCTCGCTTTCAAAAAAAGCCACGATGTCAGGATAGATACACCGTGCGATAATTTCAATTTCCCGTTCCGGGATGCCGGAGTTGTTAATCAGTTTCTTTTGCCTGCTCAATGAGTAGTGTCCTTTCTGTTGAAGTTTCGGGGGATTATTTTTGTCCCTTCACTAACACAGAAAAACCAGACATCCAGACAAGGTGTTTTGAAATTTTCTTAAAAATATTTTCGGGAGAAGTAGGAGCAAGATACGCCTACGTCAGACAATAACTCGAAATGTGTTATTTCCGACAGGCAAATCTTGATGGGAATTGCGATTTCCCATACCCTCGACTTTTGCAAAACTGAAAAGTTTTGATTTTGGTTCCCATTAAAATGGTCACAGCGGCGTGTCTTTGACTGCCGGAGAATTTTGAATACTGAGTAGTCCCAAAGCCTTGCTTTCTTCTCCACCTTGTTGTATAATATTTATGAATAATTCTAAATCATCAAAATGTCGGAGGCTGAGATAGGTGAAGCTTTTCAACAATACAACAAATAAAGTCAGGGACGACCTTGAAAAGAAGATCGTTCGGGAAAGTCGTGTGTCTGTTGCCGCGGCTTATTTTTCTATGTACGCATATGAGGAGTTGAAAGCTCAGCTTGAGAGCGTTTCGGAGTTTCGCTTTATATTCACGTCACCGACTTTTGTCAAGGAGCAGTCCGAAAAGCAAAAGCGTGAGTTCTATATTCCCCGCCTCAGCCGGGAGCAGAGCCTTTATGGTACCGAGTTTGAAATTCATCTTCGCAACGAAATGACCCAGAAAGCGTTTGCAAAAGAGTGCGCCGACTGGATTAGAAGAAAAGCTAAGTTTAAATCAAATGTGACCGGCGAAAACATGGGCGGATTTATGACAGTTGAAGCTTCCGAGGATTTGGTATATGCGCCTATAAACGGCTTCACAACAGTGGACATCGGTTGCAGTCGGGAAAACAACGCCTATAATATGGTGAACCGACTTGAAGCGCCGGCGGCTTCCGATTATATAAAGCTTTTCAACTCTCTCTGGAAAGAAAAACAACTCAACCGGCAGATGGAAATCAATGCGGAGATAAAGAAGCTTAAGAAGAAATTGAATCGAAGATAAATAACAGGAAAGTAGGCTGTTTATATGTCAGAAAACCAAAACACAGAATGGAAAGAATCCTGGCGGGATGAATATCTCAAATGGGTGTGCGGCTTTGCGAATGCACAGGGCGGCAGGATTTATATTGGAAAAAGCGACGGCGGCACCATTGTCGGTGTTTCTGACAGCAAGAGCCTTATGGAGGACATTCCGAACAAGATTCAGACGACACTCGGCATAATTGCTGACGTGAATCTTCATTGCCGACAGGGTTATTGACCTTATTTTCACGAAATACCTCAAAGCCGCCATCACCTATGAGCATGACGTTCGGGTTGAGACATTCCCGTTTCCTCGCGACGGCGTGCGTGAAGCGGTCTATAACGCCTTGGGTCACAACAACTATGCCGGAAGCGTCCCGATTCAGATTCGCATTGAGGACGATGCCATGCACATCAGCAACAGGTGCATTCTGCCTCCGAACTGGACGGCGGAAACTCTTATGGAGCCACACAAGTCGGTGCCGTTCAATCCCTCGATTGCAAATGTCTTCTACCGTGCCGGCTATATCGAGGCTTGGGACGTGGCATTCAGAAAATCTGCGATTCCTGCCGTGAACTCGGCACTCCCGACCCGGAATATATAGTTTTCGGCAATGATATTACTGTAAAATTTACGGCTTTAAAACCCGCCAAAGCATCAGATGAAGCTTTAAACCGACATGATGACGGTTTGGATGTCGGTTTGGCGGAAAAGACACTGAAAATCATTTCGGAAAATCCGAAAGCTACTATGGCTGAGATAGCAAACGAATGCAACGTCACGAAACGTACCGTTGAGCGTACAATCAAAGCTTTGCGTGAACAAGGCAAAATTGTCCGCGAAGGCGGCAAGAGATACGGTCACTGGAAAGTATTATAAATAGAAAAGGAGCAACCCCCCATGCAAGAAAGTAAAATGAAATTTGAAACCCCCAACCTCGTTTTCTCCAACATCGACCGCATCGGCGAGATGTTCCCGAACTGCCTGACGGAGGCAGTCGGTTCCGACGGAAAACCCAAGAAAGCCATCAACTTTGAAGTCCTCAAGCAGATGCTATCCTCCGAGATAGTTGACGGCGACGAGGCTTACGAGTTCACCTGGGTTGGCAAGAAGTCCTCGATTGTCGAGGCAAACAGACCCACCCGCAAGACCCTTCGTCCCTGCCCCGAAGAAAGCGTCGACTGGGACACCACCGAGAACCTCTACATCGAGGGCGACAACCTCGAAGTCCTGAAGCTTCTTCAGGAAAGCTACCTCGGCAAGGTCAAGATGATCTACATAGATATTTATCCCGCATATTTGATACAATCCAACGGAGCTGTGCGCGAGTGTGCATAGGGGTGTGCAAAGAGATTTTAGGGTGTGCAGGCAGTCGGAAGTTCCCGGCTTTTTATTATGCGGACATATACCAGCTGATACGGTCGCCGTAATCACGGAGCGCCTGATACATTCTGGTGTTGCCCATAAATGCCCAGACCATTATCTCTTTACCCTTGAGTAAATCTACTGTTATCACCTCCAGATGGGCATGAAAAAAGAGCGGCTGTGTAGTCGCTCTTTTATAAAGTTAAAAAACGGGACTTTTGCGGGTCAGGCATTTAATTGCTCAACTGCATTTAAAATGATATTTACAGCCCCTTCGATGCCTAATTTATCGGTATCCAAGCACAAATCATAGGTGTTTGCAGAACCCCACTTTGAATCGGAATACTGATTGTAGTAAGCGGCTCTCTCCTGATCGACCTTCGCAATTTTTCCTCTGCTTTCCTCAAGAGAGATTCCATCTCGTTCGGATACGCGCTTGGCTCTTGTTTCAACGGAAGCCGTAATAAAAACAGTTAGCATTTTATCTGTCTTATGCAGAATCTGGTCAGCTCTGCGTCCTATGATAATGCACGGACCCTTCTGCGCCGTTATTTTTATCACTTCCTGCTGCGCTTGGCTTGCCAGATTTTCAAAGTTACTGTCATGTCCGAAATTGAATCCCATGTATTGATATAATCCGTTTGCCCCCACAGATTTTTCATCCATGCTCGCAAGATACTTCTGATTTAACCCAGAGTGTTTCGCCGTTTCTTCCAGTAATGCCGCATCATAATATGGAATGTTCAATTTTTCTGCAAGAAGTTTCCCAACAGAGCGGCCGCCGGAACCGTAGGAGCGTCCAATTGTAATGATGTAATCTGTCAGCGGCGGCTCAGCGGAGGGAATGAATTTTTCTTCATTCTGCTCTTTCATGGAGACTGGTTTTCCCAGTTCTTTCTTTATCCGCAGGAGAACAACCGCGACAGCGATAAAGGTTACGGTATCAGCCGCCGGCATAAAGAATGGCAGTGCGTAAAGCCCGCCTATCATAGGCAGAAGCAATGTAAATCCAACACCCAAGATGAATTCCCTTGATACTGACAGTACGGATGCCTGCCTTGGTTTTCCAAGTGCCTGGAGAAAGATGAAGCTTGCTTTGTTGACACAGGCGAGCGGGAGGAGAAACAACTGACACCGTATAAACCAAACAGCAAATTCCGTGTAATACGTACTTTCTTTTGCCGAACCAAATATCAGCATTAATTGATTCGGGAAAGCAAGAAAGATGGCAGAGGCAGCCAAACCAAACAGCGCCTGCGCCGCCATAAGGCGTATCATAACACCGCGTACACGATCATACCTTTTTGCGCCGTAATTGTATCCGACAATTGGAGTGCAGCCAGCTGCGAGTCCAACTGAAACCGAAATAATGACCTGATAGAACTTTGACACAATTCCTGCAATGGCAGTTGGAATTTGCGAATATTCTGCCTGAGAAAATACTGGATCAAGCGCTCCATATTTTACGGCCATATTAATTGTGGCAGCCATAGAAAGAACAATAGAGAACTGAGATAAAAAGTCAGATACCCCGAGCGAAAGAATTCGTCCAATTAATCGTTTTTGCAGTGTAAAGCATTGTTTGTTCAAAGGGGTTATCCTCATTCGGAACAGATATGCTAACGCAAGAGCGGCGGATAAAATTTGTCCTCCAATTGTAGCGACAGCCGCACCCATCATGCCCCATTTCAAAATAAAAATGCAAATGGGGTCAAAAACGATATTAAGTATTGCTCCAACAAGAAGCATAGCCATAGCATAACCCTGATTACCGTCCGAACGGATGATTGGGTTCATTGCCTGACCGAACATATAAAATGGGATGCCTAACGTAATCCAGAAAAAATATTCCTTTGAAAGCCGGAAAGTCTCTTCGTTCACATCTGCACCAAATAAGCGCAGAATTGGAGTTTGAAATATGAGGTAGATTGCTGTAAGTACAAGGCTGACCACAACAACGGAAACAATGGCATTGCCGACACCGTTTGCAGCATCCTCCTTCTTTTTGCTGCCAAGGCTTAGACTTACAAAAGCACAGCAACCGTTTCCAATCATAACCGCAATGGCGATAGCTACCACCGTCATAGGAAATACAATCGTATTAGCCGCATTTCCATAAGATCCAAGGTATGATGCGTTTGCGATAAAAATCTGGTCGACAATATTGTAAAGTGCCGCTACCAACATGGAGATTACGCAGGGAAACGCATATTTTCGCATGAGCTTTCCGAGTCTCTCCGTTTCAAGATAGTTATTTGTCTCAACTGACATAGAATGTTCCTTCCTTATATTCGTATTCCAGCCCGGTGTATAAACTCTCTACCCGTCGAATGCGAATTGGAATCTATCCATGACCAGTACATCTATTATACGATTATCTTTTTGGATATTCAACCCCTGTATTTTAATAACCTATTTAGTGCATTTATTCATGACAAATGTTGGACAACAAAAAGGATTGGATATGTGAAAGAAATTTACAGAAAACTCTACGAGGCTAATTCTGCTGTAAAAAATCCTGAAAATCGTTCAGACCGATCAACTTGGAGTTGACGGTTTCTTTTTCAGTTCTGCGATTGCTACATAATGTAAAATATCAAATTCGTCTGGAGCGATTTTCTTCAATAACTCCATATGTTCTTTTTCCCATTCTGCAATCTCATCTGTACTCAATGAAGCGCCTATGCCCCGACAGGCTTTCATCCTGCCGTTCCAGCTTTCACGTGTGAAATGCACTTTTAACGGATACTCCTCATGATAAATCAATTCAAATCTATCTTCGTAAACATCAGGAATCGCAATCGGATGCATAGTTTCTCCGGCGCCGCTCCATTTCGGACTATATTTTAATACCAGGTCTTCACTTGCACCGGCAATGTTATCTTCATATGGTAGCCACGCCATATATAAAAGAAGCAATCTCCCTTCGTCTTTAAGGATTTTATCGAATAAAGCAGACGTTATCTTATGGTCAAAATACCAAAAGCACTGACAGGCTGTGATAACATCAAAACTGTTGTCAGGAAAATCAAGGTTTTCTGTAGCCGATACAAGATATTTGATATGCATATTTTGGGATAGCAGCCTGGCATAAGTTATTTGATTCTCCGATATATCAGTTCCTGTCCAATCAGCGCCGTACTGATACATATTTCTGGGGATAACTCCTGTACCCGTGCCAACATCAAGAACATTCTGACCATTTATACACAATTTTCGTTTTACGATTTTATTGTAAAATTCCCGCGTATAAATGTCACGGTATTTGGCATAATCTTTGGATGTTCTTCCCCAATCAAAGGTTTTGCCGCCATCTATAGATTTATCTGTTATCTTCATCGCTCATACTTCCAATTCCAAATAGTCGGTGTCGAGCCGCTCTAAATTATTTTGCGGCAAGTTCATAGCTGTCCTGTATCAGTGACAGCAATTCCTCATCGCTGACGCTTTCATCCAATGTCACAGTATACCAGCTTTTCTTGTTCATGTGCCAGCCAGGATAAAAGTTTTCTCTTTTCAGCAATTCAGCCATTTGCTCCGGAGCAATGCGTAAATCAATAATTTCAACCTGTTTATTCGAATCCAAGCCCAGCTTACTCCTTTGCACGGTTAAGATGGCTCCGTACCATTTCATGGTATCCTTTCTTCGCCAGACGGCATTGTCAGGAAATTTCGTCCAAAGGAACTCAAGCTCATCACCGTACGCATCAGAAACGTAATCAATCATCCGTAATGTCTGCGGTGCCTTAAACACAGACGGCTGATAACATTTTGAGGAGATGTCCTGCAAAATATCGGTAATGGCTGTTCGTATTTCTCCAATATAGGTGCCTGCTGCGTTGGTCTTGTACAGTACATATTCCTCGCCGGTTTCCTTTTCGTACAGGAAAGTATCGACATTATCGTCTGCATCAATAGTGATGAGCAACGCAAATTCGCCATTCATAATGCCAATTTTATATTGATATTTGCCATCCCTCTGCTCAAAACCATATTCTAATAGTTTTGATGGGACTGATTTTCTTCTCTTAAAAATATCCTCAAACATTTATAGCCAGCCCTTCTCAAAATGCCGATTTGTACTCGTATACAATAATTAGTATACCATACAGGGACAAGAAAAGGAAGACAGCGCCGTGTCCAATCCGTGAAATTATTATCAAGCTTACCTCTTGACACCATCCTGTATCTGCTGAATGGTGTACAGCACCCGTGCCGACTTCCTATCCTCCAGCGTCACATTGTGCTTGGAATCCCAGGCAGCGCTGTACTGGTAGAAGCCCTTCTTTGCAAAGGCGTTGCCGTTCTTCGTGCATTCCCTCGTGGTCGCAAGCAGCGCCACATCATCCCCGGCGGACATTGCCTTTGGGAAGGACACCTTGTGACCGCCGGCGCCCTGAGACAACTCCGCACTTCCGGCGGACATATCATCCTTCGGATAGAGGTGGATGTCCAGCCCTGCGGAGACTTCTCCGAGGTTGAACAGGATAACAGTTGCCTTGGAGCGGACGATACCGTTATACCAGACCTTGCTTTCATTTTCGTCGTCGCCGTCCCAGTTTGCCAGATAGCCGTCTTTGGTGCATGGCGTGTATCCCGTCAGGGACGGTCCCTCCTGCAGCATGAGGTCGGTGATCCAGAGGGTGCCGGTGCAGTCCTGATACAGTTTCCAGAACTGTTCGGCAATTTTTCTGAATTAAATTTGTGAACTTTACTTACAGGGAAGCACCCAACCGCCGGGCTGCTTCCGTTTTGCCTTTGCCTAAAACCTCGCCACGATTTTTCCAACCCAAATTGCGTTCGTATGTACGATACCATGTGACAGCCTGAGAATAATCGGCTCCGTCTGCTGTCATTAGCAGCACGCTTTCTCTTGGAAATTTACCGTAGCCCAGACATTCCAGCTCCGCATACAAACGGTCTGCCGCTGTTTTCAGCGTCCCGGTAATAGTCCAGAAATAAAGCGGGGAAGCGAACACAACGACATCGCAGTCTGCGAAAGCAGAATAAATCTGATCCATGTCGTCTTTCTGAGAGCATGGGCTGTGTGCGTCCCGTCCTGCGTGCAGGCAGCCTTTGCAGCTATGGATATCCATGCCGTCAAGATAAAACTCCTCCACGGAATGACCGGCGCTGCGGGCACCCTCAGTGAAGCTGCGAACCAGTTTTTCGGTGCTGCCATTCTTTCTGGCCGCGCCATTGAGAACCAAAATCTTTTTTGCCATAAGTTTTACCACCTTTCTCGTTTTACCACCAGCCAAATAGGCTCCGTCCAACCTCAAGCTCTTTGATCGCCTGCATTTCTTCTGCATCCAGGTCAAAATCCAGAACAGAGATATTTTCTTTCATGTGTTCAGGATTCGTAGTTTTGGGAATCACGATAATTCCCTGCTGAACCAGAAAGCGCAGAGCAATCTGCGAAACGCTCCTGCCATGGCTTTTTGCAATCCGTACTAATACCGGGTTATTCCAGATGTTGTTCTGACCGCAGGCCAGCGGCGACCAGCTTTCAGGCTTTGTCCCAATCTGACACTCCAATTCCCGCAGCTTTTTCTGCTGGCGGAACACATGGGTTTCCACCTGGTTGATGGCAGGAATCACCTTGCAGTGATTGACCAGATCCAGATAGCGTTCTTCCATGAAGTTGGAAATGCCGATTGCACGAATTTTCCCATCCTTATAATAAGATTCCATAGCACGGTAAATCTCATGGACATCGCCCGTAGGTTCATGGATCAGCAGCAGATCAATGTAATCCATATTGATCCTTTTCAGAGAGCTTTCAATGGAACGAAGCGTATCCTGATAACCATGACACCCCCAGAGCTTTGTCGTGATAAACAGCTCTTCTCTGGGTATGCCGGATTTGCGGCAGGCCATGCCTACTTCTCTCTCGTTTCCGTAGCATTGCGCCGTATCTATGGAACGGTACCCTGCACGCAGTGCTTCAGCGACACACTCTTCTGTGATTCTTGCCGGTGTCTGATAAGTCCCATATCCGACCATTGGCATTTTGACGCCATTATTTAATGTCACGTACTCCATTGTTTTAGACCTCCTTTTTGTGTCTGTAACTAGATTATAATCCAAAAAGTATTGACATGGAAGCCACCAAAATGTTATAATGGCTTTTAGAAAAACTAAAAGCGAGGTGGGACTATGTATAGTCGTGAACTTTATACTTTTATCGTTGCCGCAGAGCAAGGCAGTTTTTTAAAGGCTTCCAAAGAGTTGTTTACTACTCCAGCTTCTGTAATGAATCAAATCAATAAATTTGAAGACCGTATCGGTGTAAAGCTGATTGAAAGAACCAATCAGGGAATAAGCCTGACATCAGCCGGACGTTCTATTTACAAAGAAGCAAAGAAGATTGTAAAAATTACCGAGCGTGCCATATCCCAGGCAAAACAGATAGAGATGAATGAACAACAGGTAATCAGGGTTGGTACATCCATTCTTCGTCCATGCAAAATGCTGATAGAATTATGGTCGGAAATTGATGACGGTACATATACAATCCACATTGTTCCTTTTGACGACACTCCATCAGGTATGGAAGCCATGCTTTCTTCCTTGGGTGAAAAGATTGACTGTTTTGTGGGTCCGTGCGATTCGCTCACATGGAAGGAAAATTACAACATCCTGCAAATAAAGCAGGGAGAGTGTGCGATTGCTGTTCCAAGAAAGCATCGATTATCCAATAAGGAAAAACTGTGCTGGAATGACTTAGAGGGCGAAACAATCATGCTTGTGAAGCACGGCGACTCGCCCGTATTAAACCGGCTGAGAGATGAAATCGAAACCAGCCACCCCAAAATCACAATTTTAGACACACCCCATTTCTATGACACAAATATTTTTAACGAATGTGAGCAAACCGGTTGCCTGATGGAGACATTGGACATATGGGCAGATGTTCATCCGTCTATTGTAACGATCCCGATGACGTGGGGTTACAAAATGCCCTACGGGATTATTTACGCAAAGCATCCATCTGAAGCCGTTGAATCATTTGTTGAGAAATTGGAGGAACTTGTCAGAGTAAAAGATTTTAATTTGCACAGGCAATAATCACGCAAAGCGTGACCGGCACCGTCGCTGTGACCATTTTAATGGGAACCAAAAATCGAGGGTATGGGAAATCGAAATTCCCATCAAGAATGTCCGTAATCAAAAACAACTTTTGAGGTTTTTGTATGACAGGGCGTATCTTGCTTTTGAAAACTTATCCCTCGCTAACGCAGATTTCAAACCATATCGAAAAGCTACCCGAAAAAATTTTTATTCGTAAATCTGCGCTTTATAGCTTTAAAGTATTGACGCACAATGTGAAATGTGTTAGAATACAAGAAGTTCAAATCGAAGGAGGACGCAAACATGGAAATAACTTATCATCTTACAGCTTGTCAAAGCACCTGTTGCTTCTGTGTTAGTGAAGGGGATTTGATTCCCCAAATTTTAAAATGAGGTGACAAAAATGACCGCCGTAATTTACGCAAGATATTCATCGGATAATCAGCGTGAGGAATCCATCGAGGGACAGATTCGGGAGTGTACAGCGTTCGCAGAAAAGAACGGGATAACAGTTCTTCGTCACTACATCGACCGAGCGTTTTCAGCAAAGACCGACAATCGCCCTGAGTTCCAAAACATGATTAAGGACAGTGGCAAGAAGCTTTTTGATGCGATTCTTGTGTGGAAGCTTGACCGCTTTGCTCGAAATCGTTATGACAGTACGAGGTACAAAGCGACTTTGAAGAAGAATGGCGTTAAAGTTGTGTCTGCAACAGAGAATATTTCAGATGGCGCAGAGGGAATTTTGCTCGAATCAATGCTTGAGGGAATGGCGGAATATTATTCGGTGGATTTGTCCGAAAAAGTAATCAGAGGCATGACTGAGAACGCTCTCAAGTGCAAATACAACGGCGGAGGATTAACTCTCGGTTATATGATTGACAGCGAGCAATATTTTCAGGCTGACCCAATAACTGCGCCGTTCGTCTTGGAAGCTTTCAAGCTTTATGATGAAGGCTCGACGATGACGGAGATTCGAGATACGTTGAATGAACGTGGTGTCAGAAACTCTAAAGGGAAGCCTTTGAATTACGGAAACATTCAGCATCTACTTGGTAACAGGAGATATATCGGCGAATACTCTTACCGAGATATTGTTATGCCGGACGGTATTCCGGCACTTGTTTCAAAAGAATTATTCGATAGAGTTCAGCAGAAATTAGCGAAAAATAAGAAAGCCCCTGCGAGGCACAAGGCGGAGGACGATTATCTTCTGACGACTAAGCTATTCTGTGGGTATTGTGGAGCGTATCTTTGCGGAGAAAGCGGCACGAGCAGGACAGGAGTTGTTCACCATTATTATAAGTGTTCTTCTGTCAAAAAGAAGCGCAAAGAATGCCACAAGAAACCCGTCAGAAAGATTTGGATTGAAAATTTAGTAGTAGATACGACCATGAAGATGGTTATGGACGATTCAACGATTGAAGCCATTGTGTCAATGCTAATGAATTTGCAAGATAGAGATAACGTGAACATTCCTCTTTATGAGCAACAACTCAGAGAAACAGAAACCGCAATTCAGAACATCTTAAACGCTATCCAACAGGGTATACTTACAAAGTCCACAAAGTCACGACTTGAAGAATTAGAGGCGACAAAAGAGGATTTAGAGATTAAGATTGCCAACGAAAAGATTTCAAAGCCGAAGATAAGCAAAGAATTTATGACATTCTGGCTTCACCGCTTCCGCAAGCTTGATGTAAGTCAGAAGTCCCACCGAAAGATGCTTATTGACACCTTTGTCAATGCGATTTACCTGTATGATGACAAAATGCTCCTGACTTTCAATTTCAAGGATGTCACAAAGACGATTACGTTTGATGACGTGAAGGATGCCCGGAACAAATATGGGAATGGTTCGGATTTGGATTGGGAAACTGCACCAAAAAGCGTTCACAGTAAATATGCTGTGAACGATTTCTTTTTTGCTGTTTTAGCTTAGTCCTGCTTTGCGTTTTCACTTGCTGGAAGCTTTTTTACGATTGTATTTGCAGCTTGTATTTCTTTAAATTGAGCATATCACGCTACCCGCCTTTGTGCTATCTCCTTTGGGAATTTTTGATTACACATTTCCCATTGAGGGAGTAAGCACTCCTGAAGCAACAATTGTGCTGCCGCTAAAATATAGCTGCAATCCTGCGCTGGGTTGTGATGTTCGTCCTGATATTCATAGTGAAGCTTTTCAAGCCTGTCTTTCAGAGCTGTGAAGCTGACTGAATAAGGCAAAATTAACGGCGCTTCACTGCTCAACACTCTCATAAGCTGTTTATGCAGCTCCGCTTCATATTCAAGATGCTCCCTCATAGTTCCAGTAAATTCAGCATTATGGGGAAATGTAAAGCAATCGGCTATATAGTGAAAGCATTTTCCTATATGATAGCATCTGTATAATGTAAGCGGTTTCTCCATATCCTTTTTAAGCATTCTCAGCAGCGTCGGCATTACATTGTCATAGTTGTGTCCTCTAAATTTTTTCTGTTTGCGGAATCCATGCAGATAGGTTAGCTTATTGATATCCGGCTCAATATTGCCAAAAATGAACGCCAGCCGATAGCTTCTGCGAAGATTGCATTCCGCTTTCTCAAACCAGTATTCAGCCAGCCTTCTGTGATCTCTTGTCTCCATACTTCAAATAATCTCCTTTGCGTTCTTCTTCGTAAATGCTGCGGATTTCTAATTGTCGGTTCTGATGGTGCAGGTTCTGAAAGTTTCATCTTCACTTTAGGTATACTATATCTCACGACTGATGTCCCAGTCGTTCGTTGAATGATGGGACGACGTCCCTTATTGAAGCAGAACCTCCCATAGCATATATCATTATACATCATCTGCAAGAAGGTTGAATAAATACTACCTAAACACTAAGTAAAATTTTTGACACCGAAAGTAAAAAATACGCAATAGGCGTAGCAAGCGCAATACTTGTCAAAGATTCGTCAGATTGGATGCTCACAATGTACACAATCGGCAAGCGAACCAGAAGCGCCGATTTTTAATGTGGTGTATTTATCGTTATGCGCTATTTGAACTGCTTGAGCGCACAAAAAATCCCCGCTACGCAAGGCTTATGCGTAGCGGGGATAAAACAGGCGGGGTAACGGTGAAGTTAATGAGGGAAACAACATAATAAATCTCAAATTCCCCGCCATCAGATGAAAGCTTATTTATTTTGCGTCAGATTCTATTGACTTTTCGTCATTGATTTGCACTTTATTTTCTTTTTGAGCAAGCTTTTGTTCACGTTTTTCGGTTGCTTCTCGAACAAGAATATAAATAGTAGATGCTAGTGGAACAGCAGCTAACATTCCGACAGGGCCTGCGACAGAACCGCCGACAGTAACTGCTAACAGTATCCATATTGCTGGCAAATTTACACGGTTTCCCATAACTTTAGGGTAAATTAAATTTCCCTCAATCTGCTGAAGGATAATGATAAATATCAGAAATATCACCGCTTTTATCGGACTGACAGTAAGAATCATAAATGCACCTACACCTGCGCCAATAAACGCACCGACAACTGGAATCAAAGCTGTAACTCCCACCAACGCACCAATCATTGGAGCATACGGTATTCTCAGTATTAGCATACCGATTGTACATAGGCTTCCCAAAATTACAGCTTCTATCGTTTGACCAGTGATAAAGCTTGAAAGGTTGCAGCTTAAGACTGAGCTTGCGTGAATGAACCATTCGCCAAAACGCTTTGGCAACCAGGCTCTGATCAGGCGACAGCACTGCTTTTTAAGCGTTTCTTTATTGAAGAGAATGTATATAGAAAATACAAATGCCACAAAGAAATCAAAAATTCCACCAACTACCGAACCTATAGTTCCTATCACAGTATCAAGAGCAACATTTAGAATTGTACCGCCTTCGGTTTTCAGCCAATTCTGCATTTTGTTAAGGAGCTCATCCCATTCGATGTTAGCAGCACACTTCCAAACGGAAGCTCAGCAAGCTCATCCTCGCTCATTGAGCTTAAATGCCTTACAATATCAATAACCTCATTAGCAATTACCTTTATAGCTTCAATAAATTGCGGAATTACGAGCCATATTACTCCTACCACAACACCGACAATTAATAAAAGTGAAATGATGTATGCAATCGGTCGGCGAAGCTTTTTCAAAAACGACTTTTTGGTCTTTTGCCACAAATGCCTTTCAAAAAACCTCATCGGCACATTCAATATAAGCGCTACAATACAGCCGAGAATCAAAGGCGTAATTAGTCCCACCAACCAGCTTATTCCGCTTGCAACAGAGCTTATATTTTGAACTGCCAGGAAAATTACAATACAAGCCGCTGCAATTCCGATAATCCACCATGTAAGCTTCTTTCGTTTTTCTGGTGATAAATTCATAGTATCTCACTCCCATAAAAAATTGTGCAAAGATATCATACCATTAAAGTTTTAGGCTGTCAACACACCTGATTAATTACATCAGCGTAGCATACTCTTGCATTTCTTCTTTTACTTCGCTATAAGCAGT
Source organism: Ruminococcus sp. (assembly GCA_021205185.1). Classification (GTDB taxonomy): domain Bacteria; phylum Bacillota; class Clostridia; order Oscillospirales; family Ruminococcaceae; genus UMGS1601. The sequence continues at coordinate 22,626 of JAJPYB010000001.1, forward strand.
ATCCGGCAAAATTAGCTGTGAACGAGTGCTGTCATCTATTTTTGCAATTTTTTCAGACACTCGGCGGGTTGAAATCTGCCTGTTAAACAGCAAATATAAAATTCCGCCAAATACAGGAAATAGCAAAATCAAAAATACCCAGGTAAGCTTAAAGCCTCCCTTTTCCTTCTTTGATAGAATATAAAGGCAAACAAGCACACTTAGAACGGTTAAAGTTCGGCTTATAATCTTAGATGCAAGACCTCGACTTGCAATAAAATAAACTATCAAGCCTACTTGCAAGACGATCAGCAAAATGATGATTATAGGCCGAGCAAGCAATTCTCTGAGCCACTTTTTCCCCATTCATTATCCCCTCTTTAATCAGATTTCTTTTCTCTCTTCTTTTTCCATATACGGTATATTAAAAGCGACGACAATGCTATTGCAATCGTGCAAACAAGCGCAATCCAGAACAACGGCGACGAAGGATCGCTTATAGTTGAACCTAAAAGTGTTGCCGCGACAACGCCTGGAAGTGTTCCTAAAAAGCTTGCGATAAGACAGGTAAAAAACGGCATTTTCCTTGCGCCAAAAATCATACTTACAGCGTCGTTGGGCAGACAGGAAATTGCTCTTAAAAAGTAAGATATAAAGAAATTGCTGCCGTTTTCGCCGCCGAGCATCTCGCCGATTTTTGGATACTTCTCGCAGAGCTTGTCTGCAAATTTAGCGCCCGACGCCCGACCTATCCAATAAGGAAGCGCAAGCTCAACCAGTACGCCGATAAAGTTTACAACAAGCGCTAAAACAGGATTAAACAAATATCCGCCGAGTACGTTTAAGACAATTATCGGGAAAAATATTGTCAGACTTTTAACAGCGTACAAAAATATCAGAAATAATGCTGCGATAAAAAGATTTTCAGGCGCATAGTTTTGAAGGCTTTCAGCGCTAAAATCACGCCCGGAAAACAAATAAGCCAGCATCAATATAAGACAAACGAGCAACGGCACATACCGCAAAATTTTTAAGAATATGCTTTTCGTTTTTTCTTTCAAGCGCTTCACCGACCTTTAAACCAAAACAAGTTAAACTTCCCCATATTGATTTTAATTTTATTATTTTACACAGGTAATGTTTCCGCTTTATGTTGATAATTTGAATAATGTGTGAAAACAATTTTCTTAGAATAGCAGTTACTTGATAAAGACGCTATTCTTATCTTTTCCAAAATATTTAAAAAAATTTTACAAAACCCCTTGCAATTTGAAATTATATATGCTACAATGTAGGTGTAAATTAGAACGTGTTCTAGTTTTGACCGAGTACAGGTTCAAATAAATCAGGAAAGGAGGAAATAATGTCTAACAATAAGCAGGGAAAAAATCACGAATTGCTCAAGCAAAGGATTTTGTTTGTGGCGGCGCAGGATTTCTTAAAAAACGGCTATACAAACACTACTATGAGAGATATTGCCAGCCAGAGCGGTCTTAGCACAGGCTCGGTGACAAACATTTTTGGATCCAAAGAGGATATTTTGTGTGACCTTGTTGAGTTCGTTATAGAGCGGCAGTTTGACGTAACAGGAAAGCTTTTAAGTCAGGTCACCGATGACAAAATTTTATTCTATTCGGCGGAAACTGTTTTGCAGCTTTATATTACCGAGCTTGACGAAAACCTGCGCGAAATTTATAAATTCGCCTACTCGTATGAAAAGCCTTCGGGTATTTTACAGCAAACTGTAACTCAGAAGGTTGAGTTCGTTTTCAAGGAGCATTTGTCGACGCTTGAAACTAAGGATTTCTACTTGCTGGAAATTGCTTCAAGCGGAGTAATGAGAGGCTTTATGATTGAACCTTGCAGTATGTGGTTTACTATGGAGCAGAAGGTTGACGCCTTTTTAGAATGCTCACTCAGAATTTACCAGGTACCTGAGGAAAAAATCGAGAGTGCGAAAGCTTTTGTCAGGAAGTTTGACTTTGCGAGCATAGCGAAACAAACGCTTGACGGAATATTTAAGTTTCTCGAAGAGAAACAAAAGGAAATTTTTAATTAAACCACTATCCAAAGGAGGAAAGAAGATGATTAAAAGAAATCTTGTTAAAAAATTATTGAGCGCTACCCTATCGGTAGCAATGCTTGTGTGCCTGATTGTACCTAATGCGGTGTCGGCAATTACGGCGGATACATCCTGGTATAACAGCACGGACACAAGCTTCACTATTACTACTGCGACCCAATTAGCGGGACTTGCCAGTCTGGTCAATAATGGCGATGATTTCAGCGGCAAAACGATCAAGCTGGGAAATGATATTGACCTGAACGGCGAGAATTGGACGCCTATCGGAACTTATTCATCTTATCCGTTCAACGGAACGTTTGACGGTCAGAAGTATACAGTATCCAACTTGTACATCAACGATACTACAAGTGATGGGTTGGGACTGTTTGGATATGTAGGAAGCAGCGGTACAGTACAGAATATTACTGTCAATGGCACAGTGACAGGAAGTACGACAGATAGTAGCGATGTTGGCGGAGTAGTCGGCGTCAATGCAGGTACTGTAACATATTGTAACAGCAGCGTTACAGTCCAAGGCAAGTACTATTCAGGCGGTGTGGTTGGTTACAACGACGGTGGTTCTGTAACGGGTTGCAGCAACAGCGGCACAGTTATCGGTGCAAGATTTTACACAGGCGGTGTGGTTGGTTACAACAAAGGTGGTTCTGTAACAAACTGCTATAACTCTGGAAGTGTCAGCGGCACTTGGGCTGTAGGTGGTGTGGTCGGTTATAACTTATATTCCAGCACATCAAACTGCTATAACTATGGAAGCGTCAGCGGAGATGGAGAAGTAGGTGGCGTAATTGGAACAAACTACACTGGTGTCAGCACATTAAACTCATACTATCTGGAAAGCACAGCAACTGCGGCAATTGGACAGGATTATTCTAGCTCGTCAACAACAAATGTTGCGGTAAAAAACGCAGCAGAGTTTGCATCCGGCGAAGTGGCGTATTTGCTCAACGAAAGCGTTTCAGGCGGTACAACGTGGTATCAGAACCTTGACAACGGCGAGGCTGTTGACAGCTATCCCGTATTGGACAGCACGCATGGTACAGTGTACTACGGTACGAATTGTGCAGGAACGATAATAATCTATAGTAATAGTACAGTGGCTTCAGGTCATACAACCGAAATTCAAAACGCAAAGGAAGCAACCGGCACAGAGGACGGATACACCGGCGATGAGGTTTGCACAGTTTGCGGCGAGGTTGTAAAATATGGTGAGGTAATTCCTGCTTTAGGCTTAGACATAACGGGTACGATAAATGTTTCCGACGAGGACGCTACAACTGAAATGACGGTTACAGCAGTAGCCGAGGACGGCACCGAAACGAGCGTAACCGCTACAAGCATGGGAGAGTATACTATCGAAGGACTTGCATCAGGCACATATACGCTTGTTGTAAGCGGCGGAAAGTATGTACCACGTGAGTACAGCATAGAGGTTGATACCGAGGACATTACCCAGGACGTTAGCTTGAATCCTTATGGAGATGTAAACGGCGACGGAAAGGCAACAACCGCTGACGTTGGCCTTGCAAATTCACACGCTAAAGGAGTTAATCTTCTTGAGGACTACGAGTTTGACTGCGCAGACGTTAATATTGACGGAAGCGTAACGACGGCAGACGTTGGAAAGATAAACTCACACGCTAAGGGAGTAGCATTACTCTGGTAAGGCGAAGGTGAAATATGCTGAAAGCAAAAACAGGGCAGCTTGAGTAGCTGCCCTGTTTATTTTTTTTAGTTTAAAATCCTGCCGGGAAGACGGTAGTAGTTGTTGAAGATACATATTTTCCGTCCTTGGTCTGAACTACAAGCGTTCGAGCTTGTTCATTATCAGCAGAATCTATGTAGTAATACTTGTAGGTGTAGATGATAACGTCGTCGTCATTGTATTCGGTCGTGTAAGGGTCAAGGTCTATCGCCTTTTCGACCTTTGAAAAGCTATCGCCTTCGGAATATGAGCTGAGCTTGATTTCGCCGTCAGCTTTGAGTCCCTTGTAGGTGTTCTCCATAACCGTAAAGTCATAAAGAATCACAGAGGTAACGACATCTTCTTCCTCAAAAACTGTAACAAGCCATTCGGGCATTTTTACGCCGTCAACCTTGATTTCGTCGCCCGATTCGTTAAGGTAGGAAAATTTTATATAGTCGGTAACTCCCGAATAGGTTGACTTCTCCTCAAGGCTTACATCTTCAAGCTTTAACAGATCGCTCGTTTTATGCCCTACCCCCTCGGCTAAAAGCTCGGCTATTTCCTCGCTTTCGCTTTTGGAAAACTGCACAACCAAAAATATGACAAGCAGAATAATAATTACCGCAACGAGCGCTAAGCCTATCAAAGCAGTTTTCTTAGAATTGGGCTTAAACCACATACTTGCCGCCGCTTCATCATCAGCAGCGTTTTCATTCGACAAGGGATAGCCGCAATTTATGCAATACCTCTCCTCTATCGCATTATTTGTCTTGCATTTGGGACAAATCATAACAGCACCTCCATATCTTAATTAAAAAGTCAACTGGTCAGGGTCCTCTAAATCCTTTGCAAACGAGCCGGCGGCAGGAATATTTTTAACTCTGTATTTACTAAGCTCAGCCGCTTTTTCGTCGCTTATAATAAACGCCTTTTGCAAAAGATTCTTGCTCTTCAAGGTAAGCGCATTAACGCCGATTGTATCTCTTGAAGCTTTAGGAAGTATCATTCCTGTGTTGAAAATTATCATTCGCTCATTGGTCGACTTCAGCATTAAATTTGTGTCCTCTTTAATGTGAAATGCTTCAATGAGCTTTGATTTTGAGCCGTAAGCGTTCGACAGCTTCTTTCTGTTTGTCTTTGTTTCGTACGCTTTAAGGCTGACCTTCGCTACCTTTCCGTTTTCAAAAACGAAAATCATATATCCGCTGTAGTCGACAGTTTCAACCATATACTTACAGTTTTCTTCTTCGTCAAAGCCCAGCTTTGCAGGAACGAAATCGCCGAGCGCTGACGCTTTAGTGTCGGAAAACTCACTGACCTTGGTTTTATAAACAGTAGCCTTGTCGGTAAAGAACAAAAGCTCTGAGCGGTTAGAAGCTTCTATTTCCTGCGACATTACGTCGCCGTCTTTAAGCTTATGATTGCTTGACATTCTAAGCGACTGCGGAGTAATCTTCTTGAAGTATCCGCTTCTTGACAAAAACAGCGTACACTTATAATCAGGAGTTTCCTCATCGACTGTAACATCCTCGTCGTCGGCTGAAAAATAAAGCTGTGTTTTTCTCGGCTTACCGTACTTTTTAGATACGTTAGTAAGCTCGCTTATGATTATATTCTTTACTCTCCTGTCGCTTTGCAAAATAGCTTCCATATCGGAAATATCGTTTATAAGCTCAGCGATTTCATTTGTACGTTTTAAGATATACTCCCTGTTTAAATGACGAAGCTTGATTTCTGCAACGTATTCAGCTTGAATTTCATCAATCGAAAAGCCTATCATCAGGTTTGGAATGACGTCGGCTTCCTCCTCGGTTTCACGGACAATTTTTATAGCCTTGTCTATATCGAGAAGAATTTTTTCAAGTCCCTTTAAGAGGTGAAGCTTTTCCTTTTTCTTTTTAAGCTCAAAGGTAACTCTCCTCTTGATGCAGTCCTTTCTGAACTCTATCCATTCGTCCAAAATATCGTACACACCCATAACTCTCGGGTAGCCATGAACGAGAATATTGAAGTTGCAGGAAAAGGTATCCCGAAGCGGTGTCATCTTGTAAAGCTTTTGCATCAGCTTGTCAGGATCTGTTCCGCGCTTTAAATCAATAGCAATCTTCAAGCCGTCAAGGTCTGTTTCATCTCTTATATACTGAATTTCTCTGATCTTTCCCAGCTTAATCAGCGATATAATTTTTTCAATTATCGCTTCGACGGTAGTTGTCGGCGGAATTTCAGTTACTTCAATTACATTGTCCTTCTTGTCGTAAGAATACTTCGCCTTAACCTTTACCGAACCTCTTCCCGTTCTGTAAATTCTGTCAAGCTCCTCCTCATCGTAAAGCATATATGCTCCTGTTGAAAAGTCAGGACCTTTAAGAGTTTCGAGAAGATTAAAGTCCTTGTTTTTCATATACGCAATGGTAGACTCGCAAAGCTCGGTCAGATTAAATGAGCAGACGTTGCTTGCCATTGAAACGCCGATTCCGACATTTGAATTTACCAATATTGACGGAAAGGTTGCAGGGAGCAAGGTAGGCTCCTGCATTGTATTATCATAGTTCGGTACAAAATCGACCGTGTCCTTGTCGATATCGGAAAACAGCTCGTTGCAAATAGCTTCAAGCTTTACTTCGGTATAACGGGAAGCGGCATACGCCATATCTCTTGAATACGCCTTACCGAAGTTTCCCTTTGAATCAACGTAAGGATGCAGAAGCGCTTCGTTGCCTCTTGACATTCTTACCATTGTTTCGTAAATTGCGGCGTCGCCGTGAGGATTTAGCTTCATAGTTTGTCCAACGACGTTTGCGCTTTTGGTTCTTGCCGAATTTAAAAGCCCCATTTTATACATTGTATAAAGAAGCTTTCTGTGCGACGGTTTAAAGCCGTCAATTTCAGGAAACGCACGAGAAACAATTACGCTCATAGCATAAGGCATATAGTTTTTCTCAAGAGTTTCTGTTATTCTTTCCTGTACAACCTGACCTGCGCCCTCGATAAATGCGTTTTGCATTGGATTTTTACACACCTTCGGTTGAGTGCTTTTCTTTTTTGCCATTTATATTTAACTCTCCTTTAAAAAATCCGTTTTATGAAATATCCGCCATATCAAGATAATCGTGGCCGTTTACAGAAATAAATTCTTTTCTTCCCGCTAAGTCGTTTCCTAAAAGCATATCGAACATAAAGCTTGTATGCTCGCTTTCCTCGTGAGGAAGAACCTGTATAAGCCGTCTTGTTTCAGGATTCATTGTAGTAAGACTCATCATATCAGGCTCGTTCTCGCCAAGACCTTTAGAACGCTGAAGCGTGTACTTTGTCTTGCCGATAATATCAAGTATTTCAGCCTTTTCCTTTTCGTCGTAAGCAAAATAGGTTTTTTCCTTTGTCGTTATTTCGTAAAGCGGCGATTCTGCAATATAAACGTAGCCTTGCTCGATAAGCGTTGGCGTCAATCTGTAAAGCATTGCCAGAATAAGAGTTCTTATCTGGAAGCCGTCCTCGTCGGCATCGGTACAGATTACTATTTTATTCCACCTTAAATTTTCAAGCTTAAAGGAGGATAAATCTTTATTGCTTTTTGTATTAACCTCAACTCCGCAGCCTAAAACCTTTATGAGGTCGGTTATGATCTCACTTTTAAAAATTCTCGGATAATCAGCCTTCAGACAGTTTAAGATTTTACCTCTTACCGGCATTACAGCCTGAAACTCAGCGTCACGAGCAAGCTTTACAGAGCCTAGCGCCGAGTCGCCCTCTACTATATAAAGCTCTCGTCTGCTGACATCCTTAGTCCTGCAATCGACAAATTTTTGCACCATATTTGCAAGGTCAATCTTTGCGGTCAGGGTTTTTGACACGTTGATTCTCGTCTGCTCAGCCTTTTCTCTGCTTCGTTTATTGATAAGAATCTGGTCGCAGATTTTAGTAGCTTCGTCAGGATGCTCGATAAAATAAATCTCAATCGTGTGCTTTAGAAAATCAGTCATGCAGTCGTAAATAAACTTATTGGTAATGCTCTTTTTGGTCTGATTTTCGTAAGAGGTTTGGGTAGAAAACGAATTTGACACAATGACAAGCGAATCCTTGACGTCGTCAAATTTAATGCTCTTTTCATTCTTGGTATATTTGGAATTTTGCTTCAGATAGGAATCAATCTGAGAAGTAAACGCTTGCCTTATAGCATTTGCCGGCGAACCGCCATGCTCCAAGAAGCTTGAGTTATGGTAATACTCCATAAAGCTCAAAGACTTCGTAAAGGTAAAGGCAACGCCAAGCTTTACCTTGTACTCCTCTTTATCAGCTCTGTCCTTTCCTTTCCTGTCGGCATAGCCCGACTGAATTGAAGAAATAGCTTCATCTCCTGCTATTTCCTTTACATAGTCTTCGATTCCGTTTTCGTAAACGTAAACCGTTTCGTCAAACGATCCCTTTTCATTCTGACAGCGGAAAACAAACTGCACGTTTGGGTTTACTACAGCTTGTCTTTTGAGCGTTTCCTCAAAGTATTCCTTTTCAATATTTATGTCCGTAAAAACGTCAAGGTCAGGACGCCAGCGAGTTCTGGTTCCTGTCTTTCTTTTTGTGGTAGGCTCCTTTTTCAGTCCGCCGATATTTTCGCCCTTTTCAAAGTGAAGATTGTATTTATATCCGTCACGGAAAACCTCAACGTCCATATATTCAGAAGCGTACTGCGTAGCGCAAGCTCCTAAGCCATTAAGTCCTAAAGAAAACTCATAGTTTTCGCCGTCCTGCTTGTACTTTCCTCCTGCGTACAGCTCGCAATAAACAAGCTCCCAGTTATATCTGTTCTGAGCCTTGTTAAAATCGACAGGACAGCCTGCGCCGAAGTCTTCAATTTCTATCGAGTTGTCGTTATATCTTGTGAGAATGATTTTATTACCTCTGCCATCTCTGGCTTCGTCAATAGAGTTTGAAAGAATTTCAAACACAGAATGCTTACAGCCTTCGATTCCGTCGGAACCGAAAATAACTCCCGGACGAAGCCTGACTCTGTCAGCGCCCTCTAACAGCTCAATAGACTCGTTTGTATATGTTTTTTTATTAGCCATTGCGTATCTCCTTGTCTTTTTACACTTAAATATAGTATACCACAAAATGTGCGAGTTTGTAAACACTAAAACCACAATATTTGCGAAAAATTTCCATTTGTTTTGATATAATTGACTAATGATAACAATTTCGGAAGCTTATTTTGGAATAAGCACAAATCACCTCTCATATACTTTATTGAAAACGCTATAAAAAGAGGAGGACATTATGGACTTTTTAGTAAACCATGAAAAAATCACAAGCGCAAAAGTGATTCTTGATACGACTTGTGAGCAGTCGGCAGAGCTTGACCTTGTGCTGCCTGACTATTATCCTGATATATTCAGAATATTAAAATGCAGCTTTTCCCCTGCTGTAATTTCTCAGAGTATAAACGGCGGCAGGTTTTCATTTGAGCTGGCAGTTAAAATAAAGATTCTTTACTGCTCGGCTGAAAACAAAAAGGTTAATTGCATAGAGCAAAAGCAAAGCTTTACAAAGACGCTTGATTTAAGCGCAGACGCTACAAATCCTGAGGTGTATCTTTGCCCGAGAACCGACTACATAAACTGCCAGGTTCAAAATCAAAGAAGGCTTGACATCAGAGGCTGTGTTTCTACTAAGGTGAAAATTACCGGTGAGGAGCCGTGCGAGCTGCTAATCGGTGCGGCGGGAGCTAACATTCAGCTTTTAAGGGAGCAATTTTCAATTCCCACTAAGCGGCTGAATTTTGCAAAGAGAATTACCGTTTCGGAAGAAATTGAGCTAAGCGAGCAAAAGCCTGATATTGAGTCGTTTGTAAAGGCAATCGCTGATATAGAGCTGGGCGAGCAGAATATAATTTCCGGGAAAATGGTTGTAAAGGGCGACGCTAAGGCTTATATTCTTTATAACACCTCTGACGACGCCTGCGACACGCTTAAGTTTTCGCTTCCGTTTTCAAACATTTTGGATATCGACGGAATTGACGAGAGCTTCAAAGCGTTAGTTGATGTTGACTCGCCTGTTATTGAACTTATTGCAAAAAACAATTCTCAAAGAGAATACACCTGTGAAATTTCCTTTAACGTAAGCGTCAGAGCGTTAAAATTCAAGGACGAATTTTTGGTACTTGACGCATATTCAACCTGCTATGAATGTGAGAGTGAAACAGCTCAGGTAAACCTGGAGCTTTGTCCTGTTGACAAAAGCATAAGGATTGAAACGACAGGCACACTTAAAAGCGACGACGCTAAAATTGCTGAGGTTGTTGACACTGACGCTAAGTGCCACAATATTCAGTACCGAACAAGCGGCGGCAGGACGCTTGTATTCGGCAGCATTGACATTTCGCTTATTGCAAGGGACGCAGACTCAAGTCCTATATATCTTGAAAACACGCTTAGCTTTGAGCGTGAGCTTGACGAGGAATCATCCAATATTTGCGGCATTGATATTTCTTCAAAAATAACAAGCGTTGACTTTGTGATTAAATCGTCTGAATGTGTTGATATAACGGCAGTTGCCGACATAAGGGCGATAGTTCACAAGAGCCTTTCAAACAACATTATTAAGAACATTAAAATTGGCGGAGAAAAAAAGCTTCAGAACAAAAACTGCGCCCTGAAGCTTTACAGATGTGAGGAGGACGAATCGGTCTGGGAAATTGCAAAGCGATTCAACACCACGCCTTCGTCAATTATAAGTGAAAACGAGCTTGACGAAAGCGATAAGCTGCCTTTGGGAATGATACTTATTCCTATTACCGAATAAGGAGGGAATTTTATGAGTTCAATATATTCGGATATTGCAAAGCGCTCAGGCGGCAATATCTACATCGGAGTTGTGGGACCTGTGCGAACGGGAAAGTCCACCTTTATACATCGCTTTATGGAAACGGCTGTAATCCCAAACATTAAAAGCGACTTTGCCAAGGAGCGAGCTACAGATGAGCTTCCACAGTCAAGCGGCGGCAAAACGATAATGACAACCGAGCCTAAATTTATTCCTGAGGAAGCGATAGAGGTAACGCTTGACGACAACGCCGCTATAAGAATGAGAATGATAGACTGCGTGGGATATGTTATTCCCTCAGCTGTTGGATATTTTGAAAACGAAGCTCCGAGAATGGTTAAAACGCCGTGGTTTGAGGACGAGGTTCCGTTTAATATGGCGGCTGAAATAGGTACGCAAAAGGTAATTACAGAGCATTCTACAATCGGCTTGGTAATTACAACTGACGGCTCGATTACAGACTTACCCAGAGATGAATATGAGGTCTGCGAGGAGCAGGTTATAAACGAGCTTCGTGAAATTGGTAAGCCGTTTATAGTTTTGCTAAATTCCGTTTCTCCTGAAACTAAGGAATGCGAGGAGCTTTGCCGACGGCTTACAGAAAAATACAACTGCTGCGTTATGCCTGTAAACTGTCTTGAGCTAAACGAAGCGGACATCAAAGCAATTCTTTCGCAGATTTTATACTCCTTTCCTATTAAGGAAATAAACTTCAATATGCCGAAGTGGGTTACAAAGCTCGACAAAGGACATTGGCTGAAGGAGAATATATTAAGCTGTATCAAGGAATCGGCAGAGAATATAAAAATGATTCGCGACGTTGAAAAAATGTCAAAGAACATAGCTGAAAACGAGTATGTGGTTTCATCAAATGTTTTAAGCCTTGACTTTTCAACAGGTGCGGCGGTGCTGTCTGTAACGCTTGAAGAAAATCTCTTTTATAAAATTATCGGTGAAAAGACAAACCTGGACGTTTCCAACGAATCGGATCTTATGGGTATAATTTTAGAGCTTTCAAACGCTAAAAGCTCATACGAAAAGTTTGCAAGCGCTCTTTCAGAGGTAGATGCTACGGGATATGGAATTGTAATGCCGACAATGGAGGAGCTTCGGCTTGACGAGCCTGAAATGGTAAAGTCAAACGGAAAGTACGGCGTTAAGCTCAGAGCGAGCGCACCGACAATACATATGATCAAGGCACAGATTTCAACAGAGATAAATCCTATTGTCGGAAGTGAGGAGCAGTCAAACGACTTGGTTTCATATATGCTGGGTGATTTTGAAGATAATCCTGAAAAGCTATGGGATTCAAACATTTTCGGCAAAAGCCTTTATGAGCTTGTAAACGAAGGTCTTCACACAAAAATTATAAGGCTCGGTCCAGAAGCTCGTGAAAAGCTTGGCGAAGCGGTAGAGAGAATTGTAAACGAAGGCTGTAACGGTCTTATCTGCTTTATTCTTTAACAAGCAAAAAATAAACCTGCGGGGTATTTTTCCTCGCAGGTTTTTGTATTGTGATTTTTCCTTACTTTTCAGTCCAGTCGCTTGATGAGTATGTAGAAAGCGCAACGTCCGACTGAACGAACGTAGGACTTCCGTCAGCTTCATAAACGGTTAAGAAATATGTACTCTTTAAGTCTTGCGACCAAACAGCATTCACGTTAAATGCAACTGTATCAGCGTCAAGATAAATATTTTCATCTTCCATGTAGTCAGAAAGAGTCATATCTCTATAGCCGTAAAGCATAAAGCAGCTGGTTGAAAATTCAATACTGCTTGAATAAATATCGCTCTTTTGGTCGCCTGAATACAAAACAATCGGCATATAGTCCTTACCCATAAAGCTTATATCAAAGGCGGTTAAGTAGGACTCGTTTTCATTGACAACTATTGTTAATAATAAGCTGAGAGTTGTATTCATCTTAACATAGCTATTAGTAATTGACAAGCTGTCAACAAAAGCAACTGCTGCATCAAATTCAGACTCGCTTATATTAGCAGCTGATGAAATTGCAGTAGCAAGCGCTGATGAGTCGGCAGCCTGATAGGCATTTTTTACGTCATCCGACTCGACAATGGAAATCAGCCTTTGCGCTAAAGAGGATTTATCCGAATACTCCACCTCTTCCTTCATTCCGCAGGAAAAACTGCACTCACCGTCGTTTCCGTCAGAGCATTCGGCCTTGACGACAACATTATAAAGGCAGGCAGTATCGTCCCTGTCAATTTCCCATGAAAGGCAAACGTCGTTTTCGTCGTTGCAAAAGTCGTAAAGAGTTAAGCCGTAGTTGCTTGAAACGGCGTCCTTTACGCTGTCGTCGAACGAAGCGGCAGCGGATATTATACTCGCTGAAACGGCATCGGTCGTCAGAAACCTTTTAGAAGCACAGCTTGATTCAATTCCGCTTAAAAGGCTTTCCATTCTTGTGACGCAGTTTTGCCTTTTATGCGAATTGACAAAGCCTACTATATTAGGCGTGGCGATAGCGGCTACAATAACAACTATGACCAGCGTAACTATTACTTCCACAAGGGTAAAGCCCCTTTTACTGCGGTTCATAAGCCTTTCCTTTCAATGACAGTATATCGCGACTACTCCTTATTTATTCCGTCGATAAAGCTAAGCGGTATTCCCATAAGAACTCCCGTATTCGGATTATTCAAATCGCCGAAAACCTCGCTTACTGTCTTTCTGACAACATCTACCTTTTCGTCCTCAACGCCTATAAGTACCGTTTTGGAGGTAGTATTCTGCTGCTTTACAATTTCCTTAAACACATCAAACATTGGCATACCGTCTACATTTGCAAGACTTTTTGCCATACCTGTACTGTCGAGGACCGTTCCGCCCCTGACGCCTGCCATTGCAAGCTGCTTCATAAGCTCGTCTAAAAGCTCTTCCTTTTTTGTAACCAATAACAATAACTGCATACCATTTCCTCCTTTACTTATCCCCTGCTAAAGCTTAGTAAATACGGCGGAAACCCACCCTTCCTTTTCTTTGACATTTACAAGGGCAAAGCCGCATTTTTCAATTATCCCCATCACTTCTTGTTTACGCTCGGATATGACACCCGAAACAACCAGCGTTTTACCGCTTTTTAAGAACTTTGCAAAATACGGACTCATAGCTATTAAAATATCAGACACAATATTTGCGCAGATAAAATCATAGCCGTCGCCGATTTTTGCTCTTAACGCTTCGTCGTCGATAATATTTCCACAATAAGCGTTAAAGTCCTTTTCACTTATATTATTTTTAAGCAGGTTCTCGCCTGCAATTTTAACTGAGTTTTCATCAATGTCGACAAGCGTTACGCTCTTTGCGCCAAGCAAAAGACACGCAATTGATAAAATTCCGCTTCCGCAGCCTAAATCGAGAACCTTGTCATCCTGTGATATATAATTCTCGATATTTTCAAGGCACAGCTGAGTGGTGTTATGCTGTCCTGTTCCAAAGCTTGAAGCCGGATCAATTTCAACCACTACCCTGTCATTATCAGCAGTTGGAATCTCCTCCCACGAAGGCTTTATAAGAAGCTTTTTACCAATTTCGAGCGGCTTGAAATACTGCTTCCAGTTATTCGCCCAGTCGTCCTCGCTGACGCTTTTAAGCTCAATTTCAAGCCTTCCGAAAGCGCCTTTCGTATCCCTACTTTTCAAGGCAGAAAGCTCGTCTTTCACAAGCGTTAAAAGCTCCGCTCCCTGAACATTTGTCGGAAGGTAAATTGTGACTGACGTTTCGCAGTCTTTAAGTCCCATTAAATCGTCGTCTATGTAATCCCAGTTTGAAAGCTTGTTGTCCAAAAACTCATCAAGCGTTTTTGAATCCTTAATGACAAAGCCTGTAATGTTGAGTCCGATAAGACAGCCGCAAACAACGTCTGCGCCTTCACTTGTAGTATAAATAACCGCTTCTGTCCAGTCCATAAAAACCTCCAAAAGAAAGACAAGCTTATGCGCTACCTCACTTTAAAATTTAGTATAACACATTTTAAAGGAAAAGTAAAGCAATCTTTTTGTCGGAAATTGTAACAGTGCTGCTTTCAGGGTGCCTTAAAATCGCCCTTTTTCGGCATTTCGAGAAGAAATTTGTATTTATACCCACACAAAACTTTCATCTAACCGTCACACTGCCTTTAGGCAGATTTTAGTTTATTTTGCTATAATGGCTGGGAAAATGAGTACACGACTAAATAGTTTTAGCTTGTAGAGTACTCATATTAAACAACGGAGGTTAATTTTGTGGACGGCGAGATATACTTAAAAATCAAAAAAGGCAACCAAAGCGCACTTAAATCACTTTGTGACAAGCATTTAAAACGCTCGTGGTTTATTTGCTACTATCTTACTATGAGTTCGGGTAGAGGCTCACCACTTTTAATTAAAGCCTGGAAGAAAACGCTGACTGAAATATCAGCTTCAAAAAATACGCCGAAGGAAGGCTTCGAAGAGCTTTTATACTGCAACATTCTGAAGCTTTATACCAAGGGCGTTTCAGAAGATCCGGATTTTGAGGATATTCCCGCTCCTCACTTAAATGAAAAGTACAAACGTTTTGAGGAGGAAATAACGCTTCTCGAGGGTGACACCAAAACCGTTTATATCTTCAGCAATTACGGAAATTTGCGGGCAGACAAGCAAGCGGAAATCCTGGGGCTTACACCTGAAGAGGTTTCTTCGCTTTTAAAGCAAGCCAATAAAGAAATCAAGGAAAAGCTGCCTGTTCCTAAAAGCGAATGGACAAAAAATGTTCAGCTATTCACTTCCCTTCGGGATACAAGCAACAGCGGCTTTGCGGATATTGCAGTAGAGCCATTTTTAAGAAAATCACTGAACCACGAGGTTGGTTCTTTATTTAATAAAACCGTAACACCAGACAGAAAGGAACAGCAGCAAATGAAAAAAGAAAAGGTATCAAGCAGACCTACTACGAGTAGCACAAAGGGTATTTCAAAAAGGAACAAGAGAATTATAAAGTACGCAGTAATAGCGGCGATAGTTATAGTTGTGGTTATTCTGGGAATTATCTTTATTCCGAAAATCTTTGGAAGCAGCGATACAGCGACAAGCGTTACTACATACACAGTTGATACAGTAACAACAGGAAGCGTTGACACCACAATCAGCGGAAGCGGTACGCTCTCGCCGATTTCTCAGACGACTCTTTCAACTAATATGAGCGCTACTGTTACAGCTGTAAACTACGAGGTTGGCGACAGCGTAGACGAGGGCAACGTCATAGCAAAGGTAGAATACGAAAACGGCGAAACAGAAAGCTTTAAAGCTCCATACGATTGCGTTATAATTGAGCTTCCTGTTACTGAAGACGACGAGCTGACAGATGCAAGCGAAATTGCAATGGTTATGGGAACAGACGGCTTTACAATGGGTATTGCTGTTGATGAAACGGATATTTCTACAATTGAAATAGGACAGGACGTAACGTTTACTATTGACGCTCTCGGCGAGGAATACGAAGGAAGCGTAACAGCTATTTCCTACAACGGCACCACAAGCGGAAGCACAACGGCATATCAGATTACAGCGACGGTTGATTACGTTGAGGGAGTATATCCCGGAATGAGTGCTTCTGCGGAGATTGTTATTGAATCAAGCGGCGAAGGACTTATTGTTCCAGTAAGCGCAGTAAGAACATCAGGCGACGACAGCTATATTTACCTTGCTCCGTCAGACGCTGAGGACGGCGACGAGTATTCAGAGGACGAAATCGACGAATCAAGCCTCACTAAGGTTACAGTTGAAACGGGTACCTCGGACGGAAGCAATATTATAGTTGAAAGCGACGACCTTGAAGAAGACGATTTAATAGTTATTGTTACTATCACTTCAACTCAGACAGGAAGCACCAGCGACGACAGCGACAGCACATTCGGCGGCAGAGGTGATATGGGCGGCGGAATGGATTTCGGCGATTTTGACTTTGAGGACTTTGATCCCAGCACCGCAGGCGGCGGCATGGGCGGAATGAACGGTAAGGGCGAATAATGGAGGGATAATATGATACGGCTTAAACACATTTATAAATCATACCCTCTCGGCGACGGTCAGGTTGACGTTCTTCACGATATAAGCCTGCACGTCAGAAAAAAGGAATTCGTATCTATTCTTGGGCCTTCTGGAAGCGGAAAATCAACTCTTATGAATATTATCGGCTGTCTTGACGTTCCGGATTCGGGCGATTATATTCTCGACGGAGAGTATGTTGACAATTGCACAGAGAACCAGCTTTCAGATATAAGAAGCAAGAAAATCGGCTTTATATTTCAGCAGTTTAATCTGTTGCCCGAGCTTACAGCTTATGAAAATGTTGAAATGCCGCTTTTGTATCACAAGCTGACGGCGGCTGAACGCAGAGAGCGGGTAGAGAGAACGCTTGAGCAGGTAGGACTTACAGACAGAATGAAGCACAAGCCTAACCAGCTTTCAGGAGGTCAACAGCAAAGAGTGGCGATTGCAAGAGTCTTGGCGGCGGAGCCTTCGATAATTTTAGCTGACGAGCCTACAGGAAACCTCGACTCTACATCAAGCGCTGAAATTATGGGAATTATAAAGGAGCTTCACCAGTCAGGAAACACTATAGTTTTAATCACGCACGACCATAATATTGCTGAGCAGGCTCAGCGCAAGGTTTATGTTCGCGACGGAGTTTTAACAGAAAGAGAGGCAGTAAAATGACGCTAAAAATTATTATGCTGTCCCTCAAGGCTATATACAACAATAAAATGCGTTCCTTTCTCACTATGCTTGGAATTATAATCGGCGTTATGGCAGTTGTTATACTCGTATCCATTACTCAAAGCGCAACAAAAGGCATAACAGACAGCATTTCGAGCATGGGAAGCGATCAGATTACCGCTACAATTTCAGACGAGGACGTTGAAATCAGCCGCGACGACGTCGAACAGCTTACAAGCAATATGTTTATTGACGGAGTAGCGCCAGTTATTTCAACCAGCGAAACTGTAAAGCATTCAAGCAACAACGGTTCATATTCGATTGTTGGCGTTACACCAGACTACTTTGACGTACTGGATATAACAATTCAAAGCGGACGTTTGATTGCCGACTCGGATATTGAATGGACAACCGGAGTGGCTGTAATAGGCACTGAGGTTGCGACGGATTTATTTGGAACATGGGACGCAGTTGGCGGAACAATAACTATTGGCGACAGAAACTATACGGTTATAGGCGTTTTAGAGGAGCAAGGCAGCAGTCTTGTAGGCTCTGACGACAGCAAGGTTTTAATCCCCTACTCCTCCGCTGAACGAATTACAGGGCAAACATCGGTAAACACCTTTTACATAAAGGCTTCAAGCTCAGATTTGGTGGATATGGCAATAAGTCGGGTTGAAACATTTCTTCTTCAGCTCACAGGCGACGAGGACAGCTATTCCGTAAGCAATCAGTCGGACGTTTTAGACACAATGGAGGACGTTGACAGCACTATGTCGCTGTTGCTTGCAGGAATTGCGGCAATTTCACTTCTCGTTGGCGGAATCGGAATTATGAACATTATGCTTGTTTCCGTATCAGAGCGGACAAAGGAAATAGGAATACGCAAGGCGGTAGGCGCAAAAAGGCGGCATATTATGCTCCAATTTCTTTGCGAATCATGCATACTATCGGTTCTTGGCGGTTTAATAGGTCTTGCTTTATCGTTCGGCGTAATTGAAATTTACAACACCGTTACTCAAAGCACTACTACTGTAAATTGGGCGATAGCATTAGCGGCGATTGCATTTTGTGCGGTAATCGGTATACTTTTCGGAAGCTACCCTGCCGCCAAGGCTTCAAGACTACAGCCAATTGACGCTTTGCACAATTCTTAAAGTTGATTTTTGGGAGGTACAATATGGCAACTACAATAATTGAAAAGGCTCACAAGGGTAACCTTGAAGCTATGAAAACACTTTGTGACAAAAACGTCAAGGAGGTGCTGAATCTTTGCCAGCTGCTTCTTTGCGACGAAGCGGTTGCTCAAAGTGCAACGACAAAGCTTTTTAAGGTAACGCTTGAAAATACAGCTTCGGGATATATCACCTCTGAAGAGGAATTTCACGATTCTATTATCACAAAGACTGTAAGCTTTTGTAAAACGTACGCGTTAAAGAAAAGCTCAAAGGCGTTTGGAATGCCGAAAAATCAAAACTTTTCAGCTATAACCTACAACGCAGATAAAATGTCATTTGATGGGGAACCTTATGAGGTTATACTTAAAAATCTGCCGACGCTTCACCGCTTCATTTACGTTTTGCACACAGTTCTGGAATACAGCGATACGCAGATTGCAGAGCTTTTAAAAATCAATAAGTATGCGGTTTCAGCGGCTCTTGCGGCAGAAAGCACAAATGTTATGCGTATTCTTTTGATAATGTCTGAAACTACCAAAAAAACGGCAAGTATGACAGCGGACGAATTCAACGAAGCTATAACAGAGAGCAAGTACGAGGTTACAGTTCCCGATTCGCTTGACGAGGCAATCAACGAGGAAATTGACAAAGCCTGCGAGCCGATAATTAAGGAAGCTAAAAGGAAAAAGAGAAAGGAAGTATACATCACTCTTATATCAATCGTCTGTGTGATTTTAATTTTCGGCGTTGTGTTTGCAGTTATTGCGACCTCGTCAGACGACGACTCATCAGATACAGACACAACCAGCGAAAGCTCGGAAGCAGAGGATGAGGACGAGGACGAGGATAGTGACAGCACCTACACGCCAGAGGCGCTCGACGAAACGCTAACCTACTACGCTGATATTGAAATTGAGGATTATGGCACAATTACAATTGAGCTTGATCAGGAATCGGCGCCGATAACAGCCGCTAACTTTGTTGAGCTTGCTGAAAGCGGATTCTATGACGGACTGACCTTCCACCGCATTATTGAAGGCTTTATGATGCAGGGCGGCGACCCGAACGGCGACGGAACGGGCGGCTCGGACAACACTATTGTTGGAGAATTTACTGACAACGGTTACGACAACGAGCTTTCACACACAAGAGGAGCAGTATCTATGGCTCGTTCAACAGATTACGACAGCGCAAGCAGTCAGTTCTTTATCGTTCAGGAGGACAGCTCAGACTCGCTTGACGGACAGTACGCAGTATTTGGATACGTAACAGAAGGTATGGAAATAGTAGATGAAATTTGCGAAGCGGCAGAGCCTACCGACGACAACGGAACGATTGAAGCTGAGGATCAACCCGTAATTACAAGCGTTACAATTTATACAGAGGAAGCGGAGTAAGCAAAGCTCAAGCATAGAAACAATAAGCGATCAGGAAAAAATCCTGGTCGCTTGAATTTTTATCAGATTTCCTCTTGAACACATATTGCATTCATACAAAATTTACATTGATTTCGTTCGAGTTTGTTGACAAAATCAATCGTTCGATTAGGGTATAATATATTTGAAGCAGATAAAAGGAGGGATTCTTATGATTGTTACTGCAACAGAATTCAAACTCAATCTCGGAAAATATCTTGCACTTGCCGAAACGGAAGACATCCTCCTTTCAAAAAATGGCAAGGTAAGCGTGAAGCTTGTAAACAACAATGTGGATCGTGTTGAAGCGATGCAGTCCCTTTTCGGATTCATTCATGCCGATATTACGGAAGAAGAAGCAAGAGAAGAAAGGCTGAGTAAAATATGAACGTGATTGTTGATACCTGCGTGATTATTGACGCCTTGCAGCAGCGTGAGCCTTTCGCAAAAGACGCACAGGACTTGTGTCTTGCTGTCGCAAAGGGTAAAATTTCCGCTTTCATTCCCGCTAAGAGCGTAGCAGACATATACCACATCATGCACCGCAGCTTGCACAGTGATGAACAGACCAGAGTGCTTTTAAAGAAGCTGTTTTTATCCTTTGGCATTCTCGATACGACTGCACTCGATTGCAGAAATGCGCTTACATCTCCTGTTTCGGATTTCGAGGACGCCATTCTTGCCGAAAAAGTCAACCCTTACGTTATGGAATATCCCTCTACTTCTGAAATGACAGAAATTAAGATTTTCAGCGGAGAAAAACACCCATCAGAGAAACCGAATTTCTCTGATGGGTGTTATGCTTTTAATCGAGAGTCAGATTTTTTTAATGTTAAAATTGGAATACAAGCAATTATATTGATGCACTCGATTTTTTTGATTTCGCTGCCGACTGTATAAATTTCCTGGTTGCCGGTGTCGGGTCATTCGCATATACCAACCCATAGGGCATGGTATAATCTGTCTCCAATGGAATCGTAATTAGATTGGTGTGGATATCAGCATAGACTGGCTGCGTGATCAGCACATAGGGATTCACCTCACACAGGGTAAACGTGTCCACGCCGTAATAGCTGGAATTGATGATCTGTACAGTAGGAAACTTTTCTGTTATCTCCGCACGGAAATTGTCCAGTTCTTCTGATACTCCTTCGATCGGCATTACAAGATATTCCCCGTTCAGATCCTGCATGGACAGTTTTTCTGCTTTTGCGAGCCGGTGTGTTTTGGAAACAGCGCAGCAGATGGGAACCTCGGAGAGTTTCAAAAACTGACAGTTCCCTTTCCAGCCTTTGGAACCGTAAACAGCTTCAAACAAATCAAAATCAGCGCCTAAGCAAGCAAAGGTTGTTCCTCTGTTCTCATATTCCGCCATAGGCAGAATTTCAATTCTTAATTCCGGATGTTTCTCACTGATTCTCGCCCAGATTTCTGGCAGAAGCCGACACTTATAGAGTAGCGAAGTTCCAATTCGCACAGTAGTTTCAGCCTGCTCAGCTAATTGTGAGGCTTTTTTTAACGCATCTTCCGAGAGCCGTATGATTGTTTTGGCGTCTTCGTAGAGAGACTTCCCAGCTGGGGTGAGCTTAACCCCGTGGTTGGTGCGAGTGAAAAGTTTAAATCCACACCGACCTTCCAGCAAATTGACCTGCTGAATCAGAGCTGGGGATGAAATAAACATGGACTCTGCCGCTTTTCCGAAACTGCCCATATCCGCCGTGCGAATAAAAGCGTCAAGCTGATGATTGTACATGAGTGCCTCCTGCATAAGGTTTATACTTTATACCATGATAACATATCTGTACTTCAAAAGCAAGGAGAAATGAGTATAATAAAAGGTAAGAATCAGGAAGCAATCTTCCGAGCAAAAGCTGGAGATTGTCTGGTGGGCGTTTGTGATTACAGAAGCGGCTGCACTGATATTGGCTGTGATATTCTGGAACAGGGTCAATACAAAATATATGAAACCTATGGCTGATGATAATCTGCATGAAACTTTGGGAAGAAAGGGTCTACCATTATGAAGACACTCATTAAAAGGATGATCTTAATGGCGCTTGCCTTGGGAATGACACTGCTGTTGGCAGCTTGTGGAGCTGCTGATAATCAGAAGGAAACATCTGTATCTACTGAAACAGGAATACAGGAAGAAACAGAAAACCAGGAGACCGTACAAAACGACGCAGCTGGAATTGTATCTGAGGAAAATGAAACAGAACAAGCAGTCAATGATGAAGAAGAAAGGATGGATACAGGGATGATTGTTATATATTTTTCACTGGCCGGTGAGCAGTATTCAGTCGGTGTGATTGAAGAAGGAAACACCAGCATTATCGCTCGCATGATCGCAGAACAGACAGGGGCTGACCTATTTGAAATTGAGGCAGCTGAGCCATATCCTCAGACGTACAGTGAGCTTTTGGACGTCTCCAGACAGGAAATGTCTGAAAATGCCCGCCCTGCATATGTCGGTGATGTGGAGAACTGGGAGGAGTACGACACAGTATTTATCGGTTATCCCAACTGGTGGGGAGACATGCCGATGATTGTCTACAGCTTTCTGGAGAGCCATGACTGGAACGGCAAGACAGTGATTCCGTTCTGCACACATGGCGGCAGCGGTCTGTCAGGCACAGAGGCAACGATTGAGGACATCACTGGCGCAGCAATGCTGGATGGCTTTGCAATTACAGGAGAGGCGGCACAGAATGACCGGGAAGCTTCTGAAAATCGCGTGACAGAATGGTTAAAGGAAATCGGCCTGACTGAATAAAGAACAGCGAATGATATTTTGTTGACGCTCCCATATACAAGAGTTAAAGAAACGGAACACATGAAAGTGTTTTGAAAAAACAACATGGAGGAAATGATGATGACACAGACTTATTTAACACTCAATGACGGCACAAAAATCCCGCAGTTTGGCATGGGCGTTTACATGGTGCCGGAGGGAAAAGCAACCTATGACGCAGTGACGGAAGCCCTGGAAATAGGGTACCGTCATATTGATACCGCTCACGCTTATCAGAATGAGCGCAGCGTGGGAAAAGCGGTGAAGGACAGCGGCATTGAACGCAGCGAAATCTGGATTACGACAAAACTGTGGCCCAGCGAGTATGGAGAAGGAAAAACCATGGCGGCCATCGATAAAATGCTTTCCAGGCTGGATACAGAGTATATTGATTTGCTGCTTCTGCATCAGCAATTTGGTGATTATCTGGGTGCATGGCGGGATATGGAGAAAGCTGCCCAGTTGGGGAAAGTCCGCTCTATCGGTATCTCCAACTTTGAGTCGGAACGTCTGGAGGAAATCTGTGAAGCGGCTACGATTAAACCGTCTGTTTTGCAGGTGGAGTGCCATCCGTACTATCAGCAGAATGCGTTGAAGAAGCGCCTGTTTTCTTATGGGACGATAATTGAAAGCTGGTATCCTATCGGACACGGAGATCCGACGCTGATCAATGAACCGATATTTTCTGAGCTTGGTAAGAAGTATGGAAAGTCCAATGTCCAGATTATATTGCGGTGGCATATCCAGGAGGGCAATATTATATTCCCGAAATCAACCAATCCCCGGCATATCCGAGACAACTTTGATATTTTTGATTTTGCGTTGACGGAGGATGAAATGGAAGCCATACGCGGCATAGACAAGGGAATCCGGTTTTTCAATATGAGTCTTGCTGATCAGGAGAAAAATCTGGGGCGCTTTGTTCCGGCGGATTGAACGGAAGCAATTATCAAAAGGTGGTATGGATCATGAAAAAGATGTTGATTGTATTTTATTCCTGGTCAAATGGAAACACAGAGCGAATTGCGAAAGAACTGCAAAGAGCAACGGGTGCAGACCTGGTTCAGATTGAAACTATCACACCCTATCCAGCAGATTACCAAGAAGCAGTGGATCAGGGACAGCATGAGGTGGAAAGCGGATATCAGCCGCCGATTCGTCCAATACCTGTGAATGTGCAGGAGTATGAAGTGATTGCCGTTGGCACGCCTACCTGGTGGTACACAATGGCTCCGGCTGTGCTGACATTTCTGAAAAAACAGAACTGGGAGGGCAAGATACTTATTCCGTTTATGACGAACGGCGGCTGGCCTGGTCATGTAATCAAAGATATGGAAAAAGCGTGCGGCGGTGCAACGGTGATGCTCCCAATGGAAGTGAAATTTGATTCAAATGGCGGCGACCATCTGGAGACACCCTGGACGCAGATCAGCCAATGGATTACGGCTGTTTCATCGCTTTGTGATGAATGATATGTTATGGAAGAAACAGCTCCGGGGTGTCATTGATATTACCATGACCGTATCCATGCCGATACTTATGGCATATGAACTTGCAGGTGAGGCATTTCACGAATATCTGGGAATCATTATATTTATTCTGTTCATCCTCCATCATGTATTAAATTGGGGCTGGATAAGAAGGATTGCAACGGGGCATTATAATGCGGTGCGTGTAGTCAATCTGACCGTCAACCTGTTGCTGTTACTTGTTATGGTGCTGCTCCCGGCCAGCGGAATTATGATTTCAAAGTATGCATTCATATTTTTGAATATCAGCACAGGAGCTGCGTTTGCAAGAACTGCCCATCTGCTGGCCTCCTATTGGGGATTTCTCCTGATGAGTCTACATATCGGGCTTCACTGGGGTACCATGTGCAGATTGATGCGAAAACATAGAACAAAAAAACTACAGGTGTTCGCAAATTGCTGCTGCATCTGGCTACAGTTGTTGTTTCTCTGTATGGCGTGTATGCGTTCATCCGGCGCAGATTTCCGGCGTATCTGTTTTTGAAAACGCAGTTTGTGTTTTATGATTTTTCAGAACCTCTGGTTTTGGTTCTGATGGATTATGCTACTGTGATGGTGCTGTTCGCTTGTGCAGGATATTATCTTACGGCTGTTATGCAAGGATTGGCAAGAAGGAAAGTTTACTCTTCTCGCATCTTGAACCGACCAAAATGAAATGGCTTGTAGAAATTGTGTAAGTGCCATTAGAATAACATCTACCCTCTAATAAAAATAACGCCTGCCAGGGAAATCAATCCCTAGCAGGCGCTACTCATATCAGATGCAGTAATCTGAATAGTACCACATCCATATTTTCTCGCATCTTCAACGATTAAAGACAATAATTTCTTTGCAATGCCCCTACGCCTATAATCATTATCAGTATACATACTAGACAACAATCCAATTCGTCCACTTGTACAACCAAAATAAGGTGGTTTTTCAACAAATGACATACCGCTCGTTCCTACTATTTTTTCACCTGCCAAAGCAATCCATGATACAAATGTTCCGTCTTTCATATGTTTGTCATAGTATGAACGCAACGCTGGACGTAAATCAATATCTTCTGTTGCGCCTTCTTCTCTCAGTTGCTTTATCCTCATAGTTATGAATGTTTCTAATTCACCATCTGATAAACGTTTAAAGTTAATATTCATATTATGTCTCCATAAATTCCAATTTGTCTTTCCTTTTTATTATACCGTATATTTATGAACTTTTCTACCCGTACAGTAAAAAACATCCGATGAAAAGCTTTTATTTAGTAGCATTTATACATACCTTTCCACCAAACCAAGAAGGCGCTGTATTTACAACGCCTTCGGTATTCATCACATTTTAAAATATCAACTTTTTAGTCCTTTTCGGATTCGTATTCAAGAATTTTACCGCTCAAAGCGTTTATCGTACACTCATACTCAATTCCTGAACATTTGAACTCGATTTCGTAAACCATAATACCGTCGTCCTCTTCAAGCTTTGCCTTTTCAAAGGTAACCTGAGATTCGCTGAGCCCAGCCTTATTAAGCGCAATCTGTTTTGCCTTGCTCACGCTGATGTAGCTGTTTGAACTTGTAGTGGTGGTCTTCTTCACTTCAACACTCTTGTCTAAAATCTTGCCGTCAGAAGCTCTGACTTCGTATTCATACTCTTTTGAAGAAGTGGTGAACTCTATATCGTAAACTTGTACACCGTCATCATTATCGGTTTTTGCTTTAGTAAAGGTAACATCTGATTTGCTCAAACCTGCATCCGAAAGAGCTATAGATTTTGCCTTATCCAGGCTTATTGAGCTGGTGCTGCTTGATGTAACGGTCTGCGAGGTTGTGGTCGTTTTTGTCGTCTTAATAGCTTCAACGCTCTTGTCAACTATCGCTCCGTTTGAAACTCTGATCTCGTATTCGTACTCGCTTGATGATGTAACAAATTCAATGTCATAAACTGCCACGCCATCGTCGGTATCGCTCTTGGCCTTTGTGAATGTAACGTCCGATTTACTCAAGCCAGCATCTGAAAGTGCAATAGCTTTAGCATCCTCAAGGCTTATAGAAGATGAATTGTTAGCAGCAGTTGTTGTGGTGGTAGTAGTTGTTGTATTCGAGCTAGTATTGTCAGCTGAGGTAGATACTGTATTCTGTGTGCTTGTGCTATTTGCAGACTGCTTCAAAGCTTCTATACTTTTATCGATTATCTTGCCGTCTGAGACACGAATTTCATACTCGTATTCCTTTGAAGCAGTATTAAATTCAATATCGTAAACCGCCACACCGTCATCTGTATCGTTTGCAGCCTTTATAAAAGTAACTTCAGATTCACTCAAACCTGCGTCCTCAAGTACCAATGCTTTTGCTTGTTCTAAGGTTATAGAAGATGAGCTGTCAGTTGTTTCAGTATCAGAGGCTAAGAAAGTCTCCTTCGATTTACTATAGACATCACCTGTAGACGCGTTGATCTCATACTCATATTCAGTATCAGATGTGTAAAAATCTATAGAGTAGATTGATATTCCATCATCATATTCAAGCTTAGCTTCGGTGAAGGTAGCATCATTCTCCGAAATACCCTCGTCCGCTAAAGCAATTTGCTTAGCGTCGTCTAGCGTTATTGCTGCTGTAATCGTTGTGCCTTGCTCCAAAGAAACAATTTCAATTTCCTTTTTTACAACCGTTCCGTCGCTGGCTTTGATCCAATATTCGTACTCGCTGCCATCTGCGTAAAACTCAATATCGTATACAAATATTCCGTCCTCGAAGCTAAATTCACTAATTACATTTTCTGCCGAGGCAGGGTCTACTCCTGCGACTGCAAACGCATAATTTTCAGCTGCTTCTTCTCCTATTGCAGTTGACTTGGAAACTGCGTAAACTGTAGTTGTCCCCAGCATAGACGCCATTATAGCTATGCATACAATAGAGATAACTTTTCTTTTTGTTGTTGAAAAACAAGCTTTAATAATATTAGTCATAACGTATTCCTCCTTTATGAACTTTGGGGGTTGTTTTTGTCTATGCTATATTTATACCAGGAAAAGATTAGAGCAATATTAGAAGAAAATAATTTTTCAAAAAATAAAATAGAGCCGCATTCTTAAAAAAGAACACGGCTCAAAAGGCAACGTTAATCCTTTGATTTTTCAATTGTAAAGATAAATGTGCTTCCTTGTCCCAAAACGCTGTCAACAGAAATTTTTCCACCGTGAAACTGTGCAATTTCACTGGCCATAGCCAGTCCCAGACCGGTACCGCCGTTACTTCGTGAGGAATCCACTTGATAGAAACGCCTGAAAATATTCTGTTGTTCCCCTCTTGAAACTCCTATTCCATCGTCCTTAACAGAAAGAATAGCTGCGCCCTCTTTACTTTCAAGCTTAACCCATATGTGCCCGCCTTGTTTTCCATAGCGGTAAGCATTGTTTATCAGGTTTGAGATAAGCCTGCTGATAAGCTCTGAATTTGCATTGATAAAAATATTATCTTCAATCTCCGCTTCAAGCGTTATATTCTTATCCTTTATTAACGACATATCAAAGCATAGCGTTTCGCAAAGCTCACTCAGATTAAGCTTTTCAAAAACATATCTCTGCGGATTGAGCTCCATTCTCGTGATGCTGAGCATATCGTTTATCAGCCGATTCATTTTTTTGCCCTGGCGCTCTATGGTTTTAATATCATCATTCTTGCCGCCATTTTTTTGCTCGCTCAGTTCGCACTGTGCAAGTATTACTGCGACAGGGGTTCTTAGCTCATGGGATGCGTCCGAAACAAACTGCTGCTGTGACTTGAAAGATTCTTCAAGTCTTGAAAACATACCATTAAACTGATCTGCAAGCTGATGAATCTCGTCTTTACCTTCGCCAATCTCTATACGCTGCTTAAGGTCATCGCCCTGGCGAATTTTAGCCGCTGCATCTGAAATCTGTTTTATCGGCGAAAGCACACGCTTTGCTATGAAAAAGCCACCAACGATTGCCGCAAGCACAAGCAACGGCAGAATAATCAAGGATATTCTCGCAGTCGTTGTAAAGTCATGCTCTCCTTGGGTTTCTGAAACAGTTCCCCTAAGCCACAGGTTATCAAGTCCTTTTGCTTCGAGCTGCTTATCGTAGACATAGTAAAGCTCTCCGTCTACAGTAATTTTCTGTACTGAAGAATCAGAAAATTCAAGCTCCACAGTTTCCGATGCAATTATATTTTCTCCGTAAACAAATTCCCCATTTGACGTGTAAAGCGCTGTGTAGACCTGATTTACCTCGTCTAAAAAATCATCGTCTATTTCCAGATAACCATCGTCATACTGGATAAAAAAATCCATATCATCATCAATATCGGCTGCACTTACATAATTGTAAAATTCTATCTCGTCAACGTTGTTCTCCACAGTCTCAATCAAGCTATCACGAATGGTTTTTTGAACGACCTGACGATTTACCGAGAAAATTAAAACGTATGTAAGTAATACGATAAGCACCAAAGCGATCGAAAACCAAAGTGTTATTTTCACTCTTGCGGAAAGCCTTTTCATTTGACTTCACTCTCCCTGATCACATACCCGTGTCCACGCACCGTATGCAAAAGCTTGTTTTCAAAGCCGCTGTCAATTTTCCTGCGCAAATAGCTTATATAAACGTCAACGACATTTGTTCCGCCCTCGTAATCGTAATTCCAGATGTGATCCTCAATCTTCTCACGAGAAAGCACAATCCCTGCATTATACATAAGATATTCCAGCAACGCATATTCCTTGGCAGAAAGAATTATTTCTTTGCCTCCTCGTGTAACCCTTCGTCTTGCGGGATCCATCTCTAAATCTCCAACGCAAAGCTTATTATCAGAAATACCATGCGACGTTCTTGTCATCGCACGTATCCTGGCGGTAAGCTCTTTAAAAGAAAACGGCTTTACAAGATAATCGTTAGCGCCGCTGTCAAGTCCCTTGGCCCTGTCGTCTACCGAGTCCTTTGCAGTCAAGAAAAGCACAGGAGTGCTTTTGCCACTCTCTCTTAAATACTTGAGCACCGCAAAGCCGTCGGCTCTCGGCATCATAATATCCAAAATTATTGCATCGTAATCTGTGTAGGAAAGAATATCTATAGCCTCTCTTCCGTCAAAGCAGCTGTCCACGCTATAGCCGTCGAGCGTAAGCTTTTGTGATATTATATTGTTCAGATCCTTTTCGTCCTCTGCTAAAAGTATTCTCATAGTGGTCCTCCATAGTATGCCTTTATACTCAGAGTATAACCACAAAATATTAGAATATAATTAGAGAATTTTGAAAAATCAGTAAATCAATTTCCCTACTCTCTCACTCTCAGCGCACGCAGAGCATTTAAGACGCAAAGCAGAGCTACGCCGACATCGGCGAAAACTGCCGCCCACATATTTGCAATTCCTAAGGCTCCTAATAGAAGAACTAAAATCTTTACGGCGATTGCAAATACAATGTTCGTCTTGACGATACGCATTGTTTTTTTACAAATGCTGATAAGCGTTTTTATCTTCCCTATATCGTCGTTCATAATTACCATATCGGCAGTTTCAATCGCCAGATCTGCGCCTATAGCGCCCATAGAAATTCCTATATCTGCTCTTGCCAGAACAGGCGCATCGTTTATTCCGTCGCCGACAAACGCCGTTGTGCCTTCGGTTAAAAGCTCTTCGACGCACTTAACTTTATCCTCAGGCAAAAGCTCATAGCGGCAGTCTGAAACGCCGAGACTTTGTGAAACGGAAAGCGCAGCTGCTTTTTTGTCGCCTGTCAGCATTATCGTCTTTACGCCCATATTGTCAAGAGAAGCTATAAGCTGCTTCGAGCCAGACTTTATTTCGTCTTCAAGAACTACAGCGCCCAGATATGAGCCATTGCAAGCTATGTAAACGCCGGTGCCTGAAAGAGAAGCAAAATCAGCTTTAATATTATTTTCTTCGAGCAGTCTTTTGTTTCCTGCTAAAACTTCTCTTCCGTCAATTGTTGCTTTAATTCCCCTGCCTGAAATCTCCTCAGAGCTTGTTACTCGCCCTTGTTCTATTTTGCCAAGCTTTTTTTCATACTCAGCTACTATACTTTTTGCTATAGGGTGGTTGGAATTACTTTCCGCCAATGCACAAAGCTCAAGCAGCTCGTCTTTTGAACACTCATTCGGCAAAAGCTTTGAAACTACAAAGCTGCCCTTTGTGAGCGTTCCCGTTTTATCAAATGCGATTTGCGAAATGTTCGACATAATTTCTATATTGTTTGCGCCCTTTATTAAGATACCCTTCCGTGAAGCTCCTCCGATTCCTGCAAAGAAACCAAGAGGAACAGAAACGACAAGCGCACAAGGACAGGATACTACCAAAAACAAAAGCGCTCTGTAGCCCCAGTCTTTAAATACCTCAAGCGAGAAGCCTGAAATTATAAACGGTATAAACGCAAGAGCTATTGCTGCAAATACAACAATTGGTGTATAAACCTTTGCAAACTTTGTGATAAAGCGTTCGGTCTTCGCTTTTTTTGCTGATGCGTTTTCTACCATATCGAGGATTTTTGCAATCGCAGAATCACTGAACGGGCGCACTACCTCAAGCTCTATGGTTTTTGATAAATTGATGCTTCCTGAAAGAACTTCCTTACCAGCAGCAACCGATACAGGAACAGATTCTCCAGTTAATGCCGACATATCAAGCTCGACATTCTCACTGGTCTTGCAATCTATAGGTATTCTCTCTCCCGCCTTGACCAGAATTATATCGCCGATACTTATCTCATCCGGGCTTGTTTTGACTATCTCGTTACCACGCTTTACGCTTACCTCGTCCGGGCGAAGCGCCAGAAGGCTCGTTATAGACTTTCTTGAACGCTCGACTGCATAGCTTTGGAAAAGCTCGCCGATCTGATAAAAAATCATAACAGCCGCCGCTTCGGTAGTTTCGCCGAGCACAAATGCGCCAATAGATGCAACCGTCATCAAAAAGCATTCATCAAACGGACGAAGCTTTATTACATTTCTGACACAGTTTATCAAAACGTCGTAGCCTGCGGCAAGATATGCTAAAACGATAAGCGCTATACTTGCCATATTCGGTAAAGCCGGAATAAAAGAAACTGCAAAAAGCACCAACGCTACGATCAGCTTTATAAGGTCAAAAAGGGTTGCGCTCTCCTCAGCTTCTTCGTCTTCTTCTAAAACCTTGACGTCAGGCTCTATTGTCTTTACGATTTTTTTAATGTCAGAAACGGCGCTGTCGCTAACCTGCGTAAACTTGAGCTTCTTTGTCATAAAGTTAAGCTCGCTGTCCTTAACAGATGATAGCTTTTTAACCTCCTCAGCTATTTTTTCCGTACAGTGTGGACAATCAAGTCCCTGCAATACTAGTGTTTTCATATAAATTCTCTCCTGAAAATTATTCGCTTACGTGCTCAATTGCCATTGCAATTATCGTCTTGACATGGTCGTCAGCTATAGAGTAAATTACGCTTTTCCCCTCCCGGCGGTATTTTACAAGTCTTGCCTGCTTTAAGACTCTGAGCTGATGCGATACGGCAGATTGAGTAACGTCTAAAAGCTCGACAATATCGCAAACGCACATTTCGCTTTGAAGCAGCGTGAACAATATTCTGAGCCTTGTGGCGTCGCCTAAAACCTTAAAAAGCTCGGACAGGTCGTAAGCCTCCTCAAAGCCTAAAAGGTCCTCTTGAATCTTCTTAATCTTTTCGATATTTTTCCCTTGACACTCAAGGTGCTTATTTTGTATTGTATTTTCGCTCATATCAATTCACCTCACATATGAATAACTGTTCATATGTTATTATATCACATATGTATGGTTTGTCAATAGGTATCTGGAAAATTTTTTGATTTTTGACAAAAGCCTACAATTATGGTATACTTACTCCCTGAAAGCGGTGAATAAAAATGCAAAAAATACTCGGTTATATGAGAAAGGCAATACAGGAATATGACCTTATTGAAAACGGTGACAGAATAGCTGTCGGAGTTTCCGGCGGAAAGGACAGCGTAATTTTGCTATTAGGACTTTTAAGACTTAAACGGTTTATCGGAATCGACTACGATATTGTAGCAATCACGCTCGATCCACAGTTTTCAGGCGTTCCGACCGACTATTCCCCTATTGAGAAATTGTGCGAGGAAAACAGAATAGAATACCATATTGAGCGGACAAACATCGGTACAGTTGTTTTTGACATAAAAAAAGAAAGCCACCCCTGCTCTCTTTGCGCTAAAATGAGGAGAGGTGCTTTGCACGACCTTACGAAAAGATACGGCTGCAACAAAATTGCTTTGGGTCACCACAATGACGATGTTGTTGAAACGTTTCTTATGAATTTGTTTATCGAGGGCAGAATCGGCTGCTTTGCGCCAAAAAGCTACCTTTCAATAAAGGATATTACAATGATTCGTCCTTTGGTTCTGGCGCCGGAAAAGGAAATCAAAAAAGCTGCGGCGAGAAACAATATACCTATTGTTAAAAGCAGATGTCCAGTAGACGGACACACAAAGCGTGAGGAGTTCAAAACTATGATACGAGAGAAAAACCGCGAAGATAAAGGCTTTTCAGACAGGATTTTCGGCGCTTTACAGCGAAGCGGTATAGACGGCTGGGGCTTTGAATCTGAAAATGTGAACAATTTGTAAATACAAAAATGATTTGCGAGAATTAAAGAGAAACAAAGAAAATACGAGCGATTTCAAGAGAAATCGGGATATATTTTAAATTTTTCCGAAAAAAGGCTTGACAAAGGGTTTTTGATTGACTATAATAAATAGCGTTGTGTTGAGCCGAATTTCAGGATTCTGAATTGCGGCGACAAAAATATTAAATTAACGGAGGAATAATTTATGTCTACTTATATGCCAAAGGCAAGCGACATCACTCGTAAATGGTATGTAATTGACGCAGCAGGAAAGCCACTCGGTAGAGTTGCTGCTAAGGCTGCTCACATACTTCGCGGAAAGCACAAGCCAACTTATGCTCCTCATGCTGATTGTGGAGATCACGTTATCATCATCAATACTGACAAGGCTGTTTTGACAGGTAAAAAGCTTGATCAAAAATATTACAGATGGCACACAGGCTGGATTGGCGGTCTTAAGGAAGTTCAGTATTCAAAGCTTATGAAGGAAAGCTCTGACAAGGCAATGACTATTGCAGTTACAGGTATGCTCCCTAACAACACACTCGGCAGAAAGGCTGCTACACGCCTAAGAGTTTACAAGGGCGCAGAGCACAAGCAGGCAGCTCAGACACCTATTGTCTGCGAGCTTTAATTTTGGAAAGGAGCTTTTATAATATGTACGAATCTAAGTCACCATATTTTTACGGAACAGGAAGAAGAAAGCACTCTGTTGCAAGAGTTCGTCTTTATCAGGGAACCGGTAAAATCACAATTAACAACAGAGATATTGACGATTATTTCGGACTTGAAACCTTGAAGCTTATTGTTCGTCAGCCACTTGCTCTTACAAGCAACGAAGCAACTTTTGACATTGTTTGCACAGTTTCAGGCGGCGGCGTTACAGGTCAGGCTGGAGCTATCAGACATGGAATTTCAAGAGCGCTTCTTGAGTTCGACGCAGAGCTTCGTCCTACTCTTAAGGCAGCAGGCTTCTTAACTCGTGACCCGAGAATGAAGGAAAGAAAGAAGTACGGCTTAAAGGCTGCACGTCGCGCACCACAGTTCTCAAAGAGATAATTTTTTACAAAGCAAAAAGGCTTGTACGGGACGTACCCTTGCAAGCCTTTATTTTTATCAAGCAACCAGGAGGTGTAGCTTGTGAAGATTGATGATAAGTTTCATTTATCTGCTGAGGAAAGCAGATTCTAAGCTAAGAAAAAGCGGGATGAAAATATTTACTGCGGCATGCGAATGGAAAACCGTGCCGTTACCTTTTCGCAAACGCAAACTATTTTAAACGGCGTTAATGTACCAAACGTTCAGCTTGACGACATTCAGGCAATTTTAAATATGCGTGACGCCTGGAGATTTCTGCTTGACAGCCTTGAAAAGCCGCTGACGCTCGATTACATCTGCACACTTAACGGCTATATTGCCCGAAATGAAGCGCTTAGCTGGGGAAAGCTTCGCACAGGCTCGGTTGGCATATCTGGAACTGACTATCTGCCGCCTGTACCTACCTTTGAGACAGCTTCAACTGAGCTGCAAGCAATTCTTGAAAATAATACTACAGTAACAGACAAGGCTTTGAGCGTATTTTTGTGGGGCGTAAAGGGGCAACTGTTCTGGGACGGCAACAAGCACACAAGTATGACTGCCGCAAACAAGCTGCTGAGTGCCGGAGCTGGAATGCTTACCATACTGGACAAGGATATGGAGCAGTTTAACACCCTGCTTTTAAACTATTACAGCAATGATAATCAGGACACGCTAAAGGAATTTCTTTACAGTAACTGTATTCAAGGGATTGCTTTTGAGTAATGTTTCAGCTTTGCACGTTACTACTATTCTTTGGCTTTTCGATGCAGGTAACAAATAGCTGCTTTTCTTCATCGGAGAGCTTTTCATATAGCGTCAAAACCATATCAACCTTTTCAGAATCACATTTGTGCTTCGTTTCGCCGTTTATAAAAAATGACGTTATACTGCTTGTCAAGGATCCAATCAAACCGATTCCTATCAGCATCAGCACGCAAGCTATTATTCTTCCGATTCCTGTTTCAGGAGATAAATCGCCGTAGCCTACTGTAGTGCTGTTACAAACGACCACCAAAGTGAATCCTTAAATGTCATTTGCTCAAAATATGTCATAAGGACTGAACTGATTAGTATTGCGGCTGCAGATAATATAAGAACATATTTAAATCCGTTTGTGTTCAAGAACCTTTTTGCTTTCTTAAATCCCCTTGCGGATACCGAACCTATTTTCGCAAGTTTTAAAAGTCTTGCCATTCTGATAACCTTTACCGTCCTGAAAATTCTAAATGCAGAATTAAAAGGTATTATTGCAATCAGGTCAAGGACATTAGATTTGACAAAGCTTTTCTTTTTATCCGCTAATATGAATCTAACGAAGTAATCAAGCACAAACAGGGCGTAAATTAAATAATCGCAAACTAGCTCCGCTTTGTTTAACCCTATTGCGAAATCCTTAATTGCAAACACCACAGACACCAGCGACAAAACACAAACTACTATGTTGTATATTTTTTCTTTTCTTGTCATTATACCTTGCCCCTCAATCCTAAGCTCCTGAAAAACGACATCTATTTCACGGTATATATTCCGATACTTTACATTTTAAAACTTTTTAAGAAAAATGTCAATGTTGCCGATTTTTAGAGGATATACAAAAAACCGCATTGCAAAAAATTGCAATGCGGTTTAATTTTAGTCTTAATACTGTGGCTGTAATGCAGTCTCCTGCTTGCCCTCGTCAATCATAAAGTAGGAAAGATTTGTATCAGTAATTGCTGAATCGGTAAGGTTTACACAGCTATTGCCCATTCGGTCTATACAATGCAAAATTCGCATAAACGAAGCTGACATTTTCTTGTCGCAGGTTCCGTTGTTTACACGCTGGAGGTGGTTTTTCCTCATTTCTACATCTAAATCCAAAAGCTCGTCCTTGTGGGTCAATAGCAAATTGATTGATGTCTTGTCGCCAGTTGACAGCGCCGATATTGCATTTTCATACATATCCTCAATGCACTCCATACTGCTCTCTAAGTTATCCATAGCCTCTTTAGAATAAACATACCTTTTCTCACGTTTCTCCTTTATGGCGTTTGCCATTTCAGCGGATAAAAGTCCCATTCGGCTTATATCGCCGTAAACGTACATAAGCTTTGCAGTCTTTGCCGCCTGCAGCTCGGTAAGAGCACCGGACGAGAACAGCTCCGCTAAATAGTCTTCAATCTCGGTATGCAAGCTTTTGAGTGCGGTATCGCTTTTTTGAATTTCAGCAAGCGTTTTATTGTCCTTGCTCTTGTGACCGTTTACCGAGGCATTCTTTATTACGCTCAGCACGTTTGAAAGCATACCCTTTACTATATCGCTACAGTTCAGAACCTCCTTGACAACAAGCTGGAGAGCCGCTGTCGGCTGGGATAAAACATTGTGGTCTAAATATCTTGGCTTTGACAAGTCTACTGCGTCGCCCTTCTTGTCCTTTATAAGCGTCGTTACTATCTTTACCATAAGACCTAAGAAGATAACCCATATAATCGTCATTGTCAGATTAAACAGCGTGTGCGCATTAGCTATCTGCCTTGAAATAACATCCAGCTCGTCGCCGCTCGGTGAAACAAGCTCAACAAGCTTAGCAAACGGCTTTATAAACCAGATGAATATCAGCGCGCCTGAGATGTTAAAAATACTGTGAGCGACAGCCGTTCTTTTAGCATCTCTTGACTGACCGATACAAGCGAGCAACGCTGTAATTGTAGTTCC
The DNA here is from genome assembly GCA_021205185.1 of Ruminococcus sp. GTDB lineage: Bacteria > Bacillota > Clostridia > Oscillospirales > Ruminococcaceae > UMGS1601. The sequence goes on from JAJPYB010000001.1 coordinate 59,190, forward strand.
TATATTGTCACCCAGCAATATAGGAATTGCTCCTGCCAGCCCTAAAATGCTGTGTCCGTCTGCGCCTGCTTGAGAAGCAAAATTCTGAAGCACAGCTATCGTTGCGCTGCTGCTTTGAACAACAAGCGTCATTATAGCTCCTACTACAACTCCTAAAACAGGAATGTCAGCAACTCTTGCTATCATATCGGTAAACACAGGACTTGAAGCAAGCGGCTTCATAACACTTCCCATGGTTTCAATTCCTAAAAACAAAACTCCGAAGGCAAAAATCGTTTGCCCGATATTTTTAATCTTTTCACTCTTACAAACGAACGATATGATAAAGCCGATAAATATAATAGCGTAAATATAATCGGAAATCTTAAAGGCAATAATCTGAGCTGTTATTGTAGTTCCTATATTTGCGCCGAAAATAACTGAAATCGCCTGCGGCAAAGTTATAAGTCCTGCGCTTACAAAGCCTATTGCCATTACCGTTGTAGCGCTGCTGCTTTGCAATACTGCAGTAACAAGCGCACCGGCTATAACTCCCATAATTCTGTTTTTGGTAAGTATTCGCAAAATTTGCTTCATCTTTTCGCCAGCGGCCTTTTGCAAGCCCTCGCTCATCATATTCATTCCAAAAAGGAAGAGGGCAAGTCCGCCTATTAAACCAAATATTGTTACCAACGCACTGTTCATACTTAACTATCTCCCCGATTCAGATTTATGCCGCTCCAATCGGATATGGCACCTGTAAATAATTCGTTTAATTCCTCTATTGTAACGCTGTCCAACGGATTTTTCTTATTGACAATTACTGCTATTCCGTCTTTGGCTATTGTTTTCTTTTCAAGCAGCTCCTCCTCGTAGCTTTCAAGCTCACGGGACGCCATTCCAAAATCACAGCTGCCCTGCATAGCGTCGTTAATTCCTGTGGTTGAATCTGACGCTTCAATTACGACCTTAGCGTGAGTGTTTATGCTCATATATTCTTCTGCCAGCTCTTCAAGCAGCGGTGCCGCTGAGGTTGAACCGTGAATTGTAATCGTTCCCTCGTACTGACCTGACAAAAACGTACAGCTTTCAGATACGGGAACGTATAAATTTTCAACTATTGCTTGTCCTTTGCCGAGAGTATAGGTTAAAAAGTCCTGCTCGAGCTCGCTTAGGCTTCCTGACCACACAAGTAAAAAAGGACGGCTAAGCTCATAATCTCCGCTCTTTACATTTTCAAGCGTTGCGCTGACGCCGTTTACAGAAAGAGTCTTTTCGTTTTCAAGCTCATCAAGCGCACCCATTGAAACGTATCCAATCGCCGCAGTATCATCGCCTACCGCCTGAATTACTTCCTCTGCATCCTCAACTATTATAGCGTTATCGGTAGTAGAATCTGACTTATCCCCTTCCGCTTCATCAAAGCCTGCAAGCTGTGCAAAGGCAGCTCTTGTTCCTGAGCCGTCCTCTCTTGAAACGACTGACACCTCGCCTAACTCGTCAAGTCCTTCTACAGCAGGCATCTCGTTATTTGCGCTGCAGCTGCAAAAAACGACTGTGACAAGCAAAAGAAAAGCCAGCCAACATTTTCTTTTCATAACACCATTCCATTCTAAGAATATGATATGGCAAAAAATCCACAATAAACTCAGTCTTATTTTCGCCATATATATTCTACTACTGCTATGTAAAATCTTCGTATCACCTATTGCAAAATTTATGTAAGAAAAAATCGGCGAAGTCGTAAAGCTTCACCGATTTTTCTTTCAGCAGATTTTTTCTATATTATGTCTTATTCTCTTTAGAATTTTCTTTTCAAGCCTTGAAATATACGACTGGGAAATTCCGACAACGTCTGCGACCTGCTTCTGGGTCATCTCCTGCCCTGAATCAATTCCAAAGCGCATTTTCATTATTGTCTTTTCCCTGCCGCTAAGCTTTTCGATTTCTTCAAGAACAAGCTGGCGTTCAACCTCGCTTTCTATTCCACGCATAACAATATCATTGTCCGTTCCTAAAATGTCAGACAGCAAAAGCTCGTTGCCGTCCCAGTCGATATTAAGCGGCTCGTCGATTGATATATCGTTTTTGTATTGATTGGATTTTCGCAGAAACATCAGAATCTCATTTTCAATACACCTCGAAGCGTATGTTGCAAGCTTTATATTCTTGTCGGGATTGTAGGTATTTACGCTTTTAATAAGACCTATTGTGCCGATTGAAATCAAATCCTCAAGTCCTATGCCAGTTGATTCAAACTTTTTGGCAATATACACCACCAGCCGCAGATTGTGAACTATTAAAAGCTCCTTTCCCTTTTTATCTCCCTTTTTTAAAAGCTCGTAAGCTATTTTTTCCTCCTTTTCTCCAAGTGGCGGCGGAAGCGAATCGGCTCCGTTTATGTAGTCAATCGTCCGCTTGCCAAGCAGTCTGTTTAAAATCTTTCTTTCAAAAAATAGCCTTAGTTTTAGAGTAATCATTATTTTCCGCCTACCTTAAAATATTTGGATTGAAAATTGCCTTCGATTCGTCAAGCTTTACAAGCGCAATATTCGCTTCAACCTGCCTTGAATCTATATACACATTTTTGGGAACGTATACTCGCACAAGTCCGCTTCCGTTTACAGTTTCAAACGGCAGAAGCTTATACAGCTTGTTTTCAAACGCAGCTTCAAGCTCCTTTGAGCTGCACACAATAACAGAACGCTGGGATAAAAAATCGTAAAGGGAATTTCCCGTATCGCTTATTCCGTCAAGTGTAACAAGCGTGTTTTCGGTTTCAACCCTTACCTTCGCTCCCCTTTTAGCGCTCAAGCGAAAGCTTACATAATCATACATCCAGAAGACAGCGTAAGTGATAACTGTCACCAGCACTAAAATAACAAGAGAAATATCAAAATACACAGTCATTCCGATTATGTATACGCTTCTTCCGAGCAGCCGCCATAAAACCAAGCACAGTCCAATAAAAAGCAGGTTTACAAGTGTAAGCTTTAAAGCAGTATCTAAAAACGCTCTTGCGTTAAAGCCGGAGAGCAGAAGCGAAATCAGGATAAGATATAAAAGCTTTGCAAGCGTGCTAATCGGCAGACTGTCGCTTACAAAAATTTGCAGTGATGATATTCCGCCGAGGAGTGACGCCAAAAGGGTTCTGAGGGGCGAAAAACGCTTGTGGGAAACAAGCATAACCGATTTTATAAAGAAGTATGTAAAGTATACGTTTGTGAGTATTAAAACGTCTATGTAAACAGTCATTGTACCACCCGTATGACACCTTTTTGCTTTCTGAAAATAGTATAAACCAAACAGGCTGAAAGAATTGTCGATTTAAAAGCGCAAAAAAGCCTTTGCGGAAAAATTTCCACAAAGGCATTAAAGCGAGATTTCTACCAAAGCTTTAAATCAAAGGCGTTAAATATAAACACAAGCAAAACTATTATAAAAATCGCCGCAAATACTAAAGCTATTGTAATAGCTGCGAGCTTTGAGTCGCTCATTTTCTTTGAGCTTTTTTTCTTTTTATTTTTGCTCGAAGCTTTTGACGTCGAAGCAGATGTGCTTTGCGACTTTGCAAGCGGCTGCCAGCTTTCGTTTTTTTGAACTCTTGCCAAAACTATCGGCTCGGATTTTTTAGTCGACTTTTTTGAAGTGGTTTTTCTTTTAGCGGCTGTACTTTTTGAAGTAGTGCTTTTTGATTTGGAAGATCCGGTGGTGCTTGTTTTCTTTTTTGTCTGCGCCAATTATTTCACCCTCTTTTAGTTGTGATTTTGCATTTACTCTTTTCATATTCTATTTTACTAAATCTGATTATATGTGTCAAGAAAAAAGAGCGCAAGTCTTGAAAATAAAAGGAAACTATGGTACAATTTATTAAAGGCTTGCAAGAAATACATCTTTTGCCAAGCTACCCAATCAGATTTTGGAAAGGATTGTTTGTAATGAAAAAAATTATCAGCGGAAAAGTAAGAGAGGTTTACGACCTTGAAAACGGTCAGCTTGTTATTGTCACAACCGACAGAATATCAGCCTTCGACGTTATTCTTCCTACAGAAATTCCTGACAAGGGAATCGTTTTAAATCAGATGTCGCTGTTCTGGTTTGACTATGTCAAGGATATAATTCCCAACCACATTATTTCAAGCGACTTAAAGGATATGCCCAAGGAGTTTCAGAAGCCTGAATACGAGGGCAGAACTATTCTTGTTAAAAAGCTTAAAATGATGAACTACGAGTTTATAGTTCGCGGATATATGTTTGGAAGTATGTGGTCGGCTTACCAAAAGGGCGAGGAATTCTGCGGCACTAAGTTTGACAAGGAGTACCAGCTTGCTGAGAAGCTCGACGAGCCGATGTTTACGCCTTCTACAAAGGCTAGCGAAAGGCACGACATCTATGTTAGCTTTGAGCAGATGGCAAGCGATATAGGCTTTGAGCTTGCCGAAAAGATCAAGGATATTTCGCTCAAGCTTTACAACAAGTGCTTTGAATACGCTAAGGAGCATGGGATTATTTTAGTTGACACAAAATTTGAGTTTGGTATGGACGAAAACGGTGTGCTTACTATTGCCGATGAAATATTTACGCCTGACTCATCGAGGTTCTGGGACGCAGACGAATACAAGATTGGCACAAGTCCAAAGAGCTTTGACAAGCAGTTTGTCAGAGATTGGCTGAAGGAAATGGGAATTGACGGTAAGGAAGGCATTCAGCCGCTTCCGCAGGATGTTGTTGACAATACGAGCAAAATATACTGGGAAGGTCTTCATAGACTAAAGGGTGAATAAAAAATTTCCCGAAATAGTAAAAATAACGAAAAAAGCACTTGCAATTGTTGAAAAAGTGTGTTATACTATTTAGGCATTTGAAAATCCGTCGTGCCTTTCGACGGGAGTTAGTGCATATCGTTCGATATACATTAAAGCGGATAGTCCTCTGACACTTGAAATTAAGTGTGTATGAATGTCTGAAAAAACACAGGAGGTATTTAAAGTGGATGCTTTAAAGCTTATTTCAAATTCAAGCCTGAAGGCTGAGGTTCCTGAGCTTAACATTGGTGATACCGTCAGGGTTCACGTTAAGATCAAGGAAGGCGACAAGTCAAGAATTCAGGTGTTCGAGGGAACAATCATCGCTAAGAAGCACGGCGGAATCAACGAAACCTTCACAGTAAGAAGAGTTGCTCACGGCTGTGGAATCGAAAGAGTTTTCCCTGTTCATTCACCTGTTGTTGACAAGGTTGAAATTGTTAGAAGAGGTCGTGTAAGAAGAGCTAAGCTATACTACTTGAGAGACAGAGTTGGTAAGGCTGCTAAGGTTAAAGAAGCGATCAGATAGCAAGAAATTTTACGGAGTAGTTTTTAACTGCTCCGTATTTTTTTAGTCACAAAATAAGCCCTCACCATAAAAGGTGAGGGCTGTTTATGAAAATATTAAAAAAGATATAGAAAACAGTCGATTTGATATGTTTAAGCTTCTTCGCTCTCTTCTGAAATAAGCTTTCGCATTGAACCCTTGAACTTGAAAATTAAAATTCCAAAGCAAAGATCTGCTGTAAGCGTCATTGCAAGTCCTAAAAGAGTGAACAGCATAAGATCTGTCGAATAATAGTAGTCCATAATTATTGATAAAATCTCGCCAAACTCGTCAGCTCCGAAGGAAATTGAAGCTGCAGTTGCGTAAATCACCAGATTTGCTATCAATGTCAAAGCGGTGCCGACTGCTGAAATAATGCATAATACACCTACAAAGGAGGATACCTTATCAGAAGCTACGCCAGTAACGGCAACACGCTTAGCTGTATTTATCGACTTTATAACAAAGGCATAGTAGACGTTGATAAACGCTATAATTGCTATAATGAGAATGTTGAAAACTACGAGAAGTATCGTTGTTCCGTCGTCCACACCATAGCTCGTTGCAGCTACGGACGATATCAGAAAAATAATTTCGCAAATTCCAAACAATACGTCAAGAGCTACCATGTAAAATACCATTATTACCTTTACAAGGGTAAGTCCTGATGTTTTCATTCTGTTGTTCTTGCTGATAGCACTCGAATATGTAAGCCACAGTCCGATTGCTACAAGAATACTTGGCAGAGAGCTCATCACAGCGCTGAATATTGACGAAGCGACGCTTGCGGTAGTAAAGGTGATGTATATATCATAATCCACACCAAACTTGTTTGCAAGAATCATAATTGTATCAGCAAAATTTGACGAGGTAGAAGTATAAACCGAGGTTATCAATGAAATTACAATTGCCAGAGAAAAAGCAATAACTGAAATTAAGAACAGCGGCGAGCTTCCCGCACTTTTTAGCTTGTCAACCACCCTTTGCGAGCCTTGCGGTGCTACAACGGTTTGTGCACACGGCTGCTGATATGGATTGTAATTTACGTATTGCTGGTTGCTACCGGGCTGTGAGCCTACAGCCTGACCGCAATGGTGGCAAAAGGCAGAATTGTCGGGAATTTGCGCTCCGCACTTTGGACAAAACATAATATACCTCCTTGAAAGCTTAAAGCTTTGAATAACCGAAGCTGTTTACCAATGCGTCAACCTTATTTCCTGATAAGCATTGCTCGCAATCTTTCGGAGTGTATGTAGCATAGCCTGGAATGTCCTTGTCGGTAAAGATTGACTTTACAGAAATTCCATTTGATTCGTCAATAGCTGAAAAAATAGCGGAAATTGCCGCAAGCTTGCCATTGTAATAGTTAAGGCAGTCGATTGCACGGTTTATTGTCTTACCGGTTGATGCTGATGAAATGAGCAGTAATATCTGCTTCTGCCAGATTTTCGACTGAGTATTATCTCTGAAAATCATCTGGTTGTTGCTGTTAAACTCAGGCGTAATTACACAAATATCTACGTCCTTGTTAATTCCTGCTGAGCTTAGATCCTCAGCTAAAAATGCGCCAAGCATTTCAGTTCCCTCAAGGCAAATGATAGTGTCGATATGAGTTCCGGTATAATTCATAGCCAGATCACTTGCCGCTTCCTTAGCCATTTTATGACTAGTCTTAATAGCGGTCATATCTACATAATAGTTGATATGAGAGTGGTTTGTTGCGAAATGTCCAGGAATTACGCCTATTTTTACTCTTTTATTTCTCGAAGATGAAATTGTTTTTGCTCTGCTTTCCATTAAAAGTCCTCCCGTTCGTAAATGAATTAGCTCTTAAAATAACTATATCATATTTTACGCCGTTTTGCAAGGGCAAACAAAGTATTTTGCAAAACATTTTTAAAAGGCAGCGATTAACCGCCTTGTGACAAATTCCCTATTTAAAGTACATAAAAAGCTGACATTTTATCATTCCGTTGTAAAGCTTTCGGCGCTTATCAGCCTTTTTGCCGAAGAATTTTTCAAATTCCTCGTGCGGCGAAATTATATAACACGGATTATCCTTGTCAGGACGAAGCCGTTCTCCCATTATCTTATACAGCTTTTCTGCGCTTTTTATGTCAAGCAATCTTTCGCCATACGGCGGATTGCAGATTGTAATGCTGTTTTTTATTGGCTTGAATCTGGCAATGTCCTGCTGCCTGACGGTAACCTTTGAAAATACTCCCGCCTTTTTAGCGTTAGTCTGACTAAGATCAACACACATATCGTCAACATCAAAGCCTAAAGCTTTAAATTCCCCGGTCTTATCTATTGAAGAAAGCGCCTTGTCACGCTCGGTCTTCCAGAAGTCTTTATTCATACTGCCCCATTTTTCAGCGGCAAAGCTTCGTCTTATTCCTACGGCGACGTTAAGCGCCTTATAAGCGGACTCGATAAGAAAGGTTCCAGAGCCGCACATCGGGTCAACCACAACGCTTGAACGTCTGATTCTTGCAAAATCAACAATTCCGGCAGCAAGCGTTTCCTTGATTGGCGCATCGTTTGAATTTCTGCGGTAGCCTCGCTTGTGAAGCGAAATTCCAGTCGTATCAAGGCAGATTGAAGCTTCGTCACGAAGGATATTAAACTGAATCTGATAGGTGTCGCCGCTTTCCTCAAACCACGAAACTCCGTAAACGCTCTTCAAACGCTCAACTGCCGCCTTTTTGATAATTCTTTGGCAATCGGGAACGCTGTGAAGCTTTGAATTTATGCTGTGGCCCTTAACGGGAAAAGCGTCGTTCCTGCCGATAAAGTTTTCAAGCGGGAGTGCTTTAACACCTTGATAAAGCTCCTCAAAGCTTTCGACGTGAAAGTGCCCTAGCTCTATTAAAACTCGCTCGGCGGTAGAAAGGCACAAATTTGCTCTTGCTACCATTTCATAGCCGCCTTCAAAGGAAACTCTTCCGTCACAGACGACTACATTTTCTCCGCCTATCTTTTTAACCTCGTAAGAAAGAACGCTTTCAAGCCCGAAAAGGCATGGACATACAATTTTCATATTAAACCTCAACAATGGCTATCCGAATAAATCAGATAGCCATTTTTCTTATATTAGTGATTTCCAGAACAGGTTTCAGGAATATTTGAATCCTTGTAATAGCCTGTCGCTGTGCTGTAACAGTTGCTTCCTGCTATAAGTCCTGTCTTTGTACAATACTTAAGCTCAACAACCGTATCAGGCATTGTAAATTCTGTAACCGTACCGGCATCTGCGATTTCGCCGAAAATATTCTTCCAGATAGCGCCGATGTTCTTGTACTGACTTCTGTCAATCTCGGTCAGCAGCTCGTAGCCTATCCAAACTCCGCTTACATATTCAGGCGTACAACCAACGAAGGTCAGGTTTTGCCACTCGTTAGAGGTACCTGTCTTACCGACCAGATCAACATTTTCAAGCTTTGCATAACGTCCTGTACCAGATGAATTTGTTATAACGTGCTCAAGCATTCGATTCATAACATAACCGGTAGAAGAATCTATCGCCTGCTCGCCGACATATTGATTCTCGTAAACTACGTTTCCTAGCTTGTCGACAATCTTATTTACAAAGGACGCTTTGTACCACATTCCCTGATTTCCAAACGTCTGATATGCCGCTACAAGCTCATCTAAGTAAACGCCGTAGGTAAATTCACCAACTACCATTGGAGAATAAGCGTCGTCCGTTTTACCGTCCTCGTTAGCGACTAAGCTTGTAAGGTGCATTGTGTCCTGCAGGAAATTAAAGCAATAGGTTGGCGTCAGCTCCTGAACGATCTGAGCAGGGGCGGTATTTAAAGACTTGTAAATCATCTCAAAGGTAAAGTAGTTGTTGTACGACCAGTTTTCAGAATAGCCGTCCTCAGAATAGTTTACAGGCCACTCCTCCAGCTCGCCGTCCTCGTTTTCGATTTCAATCGGTTCATCTTTAAATATAGTCGAGTAGGTTATAAGGTCCTTATCGAGCGCCGGCGCATATGACGCTATCGGCTTGATAGATGAACCCGGCGATCGCCTTGCCATTGTAGCATAGCTTAAAGAACGTGAAACTGTCTTTTCTCCCCTGTCGCCGACCACCGCCTTTACATTTCCGTTATAGTCCATAGCAATAAACGCAGCTTTCAGCGTGTCGTCGTCAGAGGTATAATAGGCGAAGGTCGAATAGTCTAAGAATTTGCTTTCAACCTCGCTTTGCATCTCAAGATCGACATTTGTGTATATCGTATATCCGCCTGCCAGAAGCTTTTCCTCGGCGGCGTCGTAGTCAATTCCCTCTTCGTCCTCCAGAATGGCTATAGCGTCGTTTATGGCGGCATCTATATAATAAGAGGTAACGCCTGTGATTTCATACTCATTATCCTCGCTGTCAACAGCTGAGGTATAGCTTGAGTCGCCTGTTACAACAAGCTCCTCCTCCAAAGCTTCGAGATATTCGGTAGTTGAAATAGCTCCGTAATCGAGCATATTTTGTAAAATAAAGTCGTTCGCTCTGCCGACGTTCATATCATAGTCGTAAACAGGATTATAAAGCGCAGGCGCACGGGTAATCGCCGCTAAGCTTGCAGCTTCCTTAACAGACAGCTCTGAAACGTCCTTGGAGAAATAATAGTTAGCTGCCGCCTGAACGCCGCAGACGTTATTCCCAAGCGGAACGATATTAAGATAGGCTTCTAATATATCGTCCTTTGTGGCAGTCTTTTCAAGGTTGATCGACCTGAAAATCTCTCGGATTTTTCTTGCGTATCCTTCGCCGCCGTCCTGAGCGTCGTCGCCCGTGATATTTTTAATAAGCTGCTGGGTTATGGTAGAACCGCCCTGATTACTACTGTAAATCGGAATAAATACGTTTATGAAAGCTCCTAAGGTTCGCTTAAAGTCAACTCCGTCGTGAGTATAGAAGTTCTCGTCCTCAGTAGAAACAAACGCTTCTCTAACGCACATTGGAATATCCTCAATATCAACCCACGTTCTCTTTTCACCGTTACCGTTCAGGGAATAATACAAAACATACTCCTCGCTGGTTTCGTCTTCCTTATCATATTCAGGGTTTTCCGCCAAGAATCTGGTCGTGAAATTAACCTCAATATTGTCAAGACTTATAGTAGATGTGGTATCGGCAAAATTAAGAATATAAATTGTAAGCGCAGTAACCAGAATCGAGCCGCTGATTATAATTATCAAAAACACGGAAAGCAGGAACATCATTAAAAATCTGAATACCTTGTACACCTTTCCATGTCGCTTGACCTTTTTTCTCTTTGTTGGCTTGTAGGGCACCTCTGTGCTTGATTTCAAGTTCTCTTTTTTCATAGTATTCCTTTCAATTAAACAGGACCTGCTTTTGTCAAATCGTTGTCTTTTGTATCTCGATGATTCGCCCTTTTAAAAGAGCAAAGCAATAAATGTTCTACAATTTGTAGTATATCACAAATACTCCAAAAAGTAAAGAGGGGCAAGAAAAAACTTACCCCTCGAAAATTTAAATTGTTAAATTTTTATTCTGCGTCCTTGTCGTCCGCCAGAGCTTCAAGAGCTTCAGCAGTCGCTGCTTCAACTTCATTCTGAACAGGTGCTTCCTCTACTGCTTCTTCAGCTACCACTTCAACCGGCGCCTCAGCTTCAGCTTCATCAGTTGAATAAACTACGTCGGACTCAGGCTCCTCTGCAGGCTCTTCCTTTGGCTTTTCATCCTCAACTGGAAGAAGCGCTCTCATTGAAAGGCTGATTCTGCTTCTCTCGGTATTGATGTCAGTAATCTTAACCTGAACCTCGTCGCCAACCTTCAAAACGTCTGCTACATTTTCAACTCTCTTGTTAGCAATCTGTGAAATATGTATAAGTCCGTCAATTCCGTCGATGATTCTTGCAAAAGCTCCAAACGAGGTAATCGAAACGATAGTAACGGTAATCTCCTGTCCAACTCCGTAGTTCTTGTTGAATATTACCCACGGATTGTCCTCATCCTTCTTCATAATAAGGGCAATCTTACCGGTTTCCTTGTCAATTTCCTTGATCTTAACCTCAACCTCGTCGCCTACTGAAACAACATCTGATGGGTTCTTAATTCTCTTCCATGTAAGATCAGGCTTTCTGACAAGTCCGTCAATTCCGCCAAGATCGACAAATACGCCGTAGTCCATAATGCTCTTAACGGTTCCTGTAACTACCTGACCTACCTCTGCAGTCTCCAAAAATGCTGCTTTAGCCTTTTCTCTTTGTTCTCTAATTACTGCACGAATGGAGCCAACCGCACGGTTTCTCTTTTCGTCAACGTCAATGATCTTGAAGCTGACCTCTTGCTTTAAAAGCTTGTCGAGGTTTTCTCCCTTTCTCAAATTAGCTTGAGTTCCCGGAATGAATACCTTAACCCCTTCTGTTGAAACGAGCATACCGCCCTTGACAACATCTGTAACTGTACCTGTTAAAACGGTATCCTCTTCCTTGGCCTTCTTGACAGTTTCAAATCCTACAAGAGCGTCAACTCTCTTCTTTGAGAGAGTTACAATGCCTTCGGAATCGTTCGTTCTCATAACGACTACGTCAATAACATCGCCAATAGCTAAAAGCTCTTCTGGCTTTTTGGTCGTATCGTTTGAAATCTCATACGACGGTATAACGCCAGTGCTTTTAACGCCAATGTCAACAAGCGCTTCGCTCTTGTTGACTGCTGTTACTTTACCGGTCAGCTTTGCTCCTATATATATTTTTTTGAAAGACTTGTCAATAGCCTCTTCAAAATCGAAATTCTCTTCATTGTTCAGAATCTCAGTCATGGTTCTTTCTACCTCCTTGATAATATATGCCGGAGTTGATGCGCCGGCAGAAATTCCTAAGAATTTCACATCGGAAAAATCCAGATCATAAAGCTCTCTTGCGTCCTCCACCAAAAATGTTTTGCAATTTTCACTGCACACCTCTTTAAGCTTTAGTGTGTTAGAGCTATTCCGTCCTCCAACTATCAGCATTACATCAGCTTTTTTAGATAGCTCCCTTGCGTCGCTCTGCCTTTTTGAGGTAGCGTTGCAAATGGTATCGTAAATTTTCGCATTCGGAAAGCTTGATAAAATAATGCTCTTTAGCTTTTTCCATTCAGACTCATTAAAGGTAGTTTGCGAAACGACAGCAATTTTTTCATCGACATCAAGCTTACTTAATATGTCGGCAAGCTCACGCTCGGTTGAAAAAACATATGCGCCGTTTAGACAATGACCCTCTATTCCTACAACTTCAGGATGAGTTTTGTTCCCAGCGATAAGCATCGTATATCCGCTTGAAGAGCATTCAAAGCAAATATCATGAATTCTTGAAACAAAAGGACAGGTTGCGTCAATTATCTCAGCGCCAACGCTTAAAAGCTCATCATAAACATTCTTTGCAACTCCGTGCGAACGAATTATCGTAACGCAGCCAGCTGCATCGCTTATTTTATCAATAGCTTCAACGCCTTTTTGCTTGAGATCGTCAACAACGCTCTGATTATGGATTATTGGTCCTAATGTGACAACCTTTTTATTTTGGTTATCCAGTTTATTATACACTATTTTGATTGCTCTGTCTACACCAAAACAAAATCCGGCGGTTTTTGCAACAAAAATTTTACAATTTGTTAACATTTTCTTGCTCGCTTTCGTCGGGTTTTCCTTTAACTAATTCAGTAATTGAAGCCATAATTTCATTTCTCAAGTGCTTTACCTTTTTGTTCTCGCAGCTGTCGACTCCGATTTCGGAAGGGATAATAGGCTTGCCGAATTTTACAGTCACCTTACGCCTGAATTTAATTTTTCCCTCGAACACTATTCCTGTTGGGATGACAGGCACCTGAGCTATTGCGGCAACAAGAGCGACGCCGGTTTTGCCCTTTAGGACCTTGCCGTCCTTTGAACGAGTTCCCTCAGGGAAAATTACAAGGTTATAGCCTTTGTTTAGGCGTTCAATTGAGGTTTCAATTGATTGCTTTCCGCCGCTGCCGCGTACCACCGGAAATGCGCCGAACAGCTTTATAAGAATTGTGAAGAAGATATTCTTCTCAAAAAGCTCCTCCTTCGCCATAAAGGAAAACATTACTTTAGGCTTCAGAGAGATTAAAATCGGATCGGTGTAGCTTCTGTGGTTGCTCGCAAAAATATTTGCGCCGTCCTTCGGCACGTTTTCAAGTCCCTCAAAGCTCAGATCCAAATATGTATGGTAAATCGCTTTTGCGATAAGTCTTAAAAACTCATGGCAGATTCTTTTCCAGAGCGGAGGTCTCGCCCCTTTAACAACAGGCTGTATCTCAGGAATTTCTCTTGTCGATGCCTTTTTAGCTTTTATCTTATCTTCAATCACCTCTACCACTTTATCTATCGACTCTTCAAGCGTAAGAGCAGAGGAATCAACTAAAATAGCGTCGTCCGCCTGCTTGAGCGGCGCAACATCACGGTGGGTGTCGTTATAATCTCTTTGGTTTACGTCGTTTAAAACCTCTTCAAAAGTAACGCTCTCGCCCTTTTGCACAAGCTCGTCGTATCTTCTTCTGGCTCTCGTTTCGGCAGAAGCGGTCAGGAAAATTTTAACGTCGGCGTTCGGCAAAACTACAGTTGCTATATCCCTGCCGTCCATTATGACGTTGTTTTCCTTAGCGAGGTTTTTTTGCAGCGAAAGCAGAAATTCTCTTGTTTCGGCAATAGCGGAAACGGCAGACGCTGCCATTGAAATTTCCGGCGTTCTTATACTGTCGCTTACATCCTCGCCGTTTAGGATTATTCTCTGACCCTGCTCGGTGTATTTAAGCTCTATGCTGACGTCTGATAAAGCGTCGACAACCTCGTCCTTGTTCTTAGGGTCAAGTCCTTTGCTCAAAACGTAAAACGCTACCGCTCTATACATAGCTCCTGTATCGACATAAAGATACTTCAGTCGCTCGGAGGCTGCTCTTGCGATAGTAGACTTTCCGGCGCCCGAAGGTCCGTCAAGCGCAACATTTATACTCATTTTCGTCCCATCCTTTAATTACTGAAATTATTTGAAACGGCATTTGCCGTTGAAAAAGCAATTTGTAAATTGAATCCGCCTGTATATGCGTCAACGTCCAGAACCTCGCCGATAAAATAAAGCGAGCTTATTTTCTTGCTCTCCATTGTTTTCGGGTTGATTTCCTTTGTGTCAACACCGCCCCTTGTGATAACGGCTTCGTCTATCGGGCGTTTGCCTGAAATAGTGAGCCTCATTCCCTTTACTGATTTTATAAGAGCTTTTCTTTGCTCCTTTGTGATTGAATTCACCTTTGTTTGCGGCTCGATTTTTGCAGATTTCAGTATTGGCAAAATCAAAGAGGAAGGCAAAAGCTTTGTAAGCGTATTTGAAATTGCACGATTTGTATTAAGCGAAAAATCCCGTAAAATTCTGTCATCAAGCTTTTTTTCGTCAAGCGCAGGCTTTAAGTCGATTTCGTATCGGTAATTGGCATTGCTTTCCATATGAGCGGAGGAGGACAAAACAAGCGGTCCTGAAACGCCAAAATGCGTGAACAGCATTTCACCGAGCTCCTCGTAAACAGGCTTTGCGCTGTCGCCTTTAAAAAGCTTTAGCGTTACGTTTCTAAGTGAAAGACCCGAAAGAGCAGGTACAAAGCTTTCTTTAATCTCAACCGGTACCAGCGACGGAGATATTTCCGTCACGTTAATACCCAGCCTTTCGGCAAATTTATATCCATCGCCTGTAGAACCGGTTTTGGGGTAGCTTTTGCCGCCTGTCGCTACAATTACAGCGTCAGCGAAATACTTTTCCTTTGCAGTCTTCACACCTGTCGCTCGTTTGTCTTCTACTAAGATTTCACGAACGCCTTCAAAAACAAATTTAACGCCGCTCACCTTTGCCCTTGCCACCAAAGCGTCGACTATATCTGAAGATTTATCGCTTTCGGGGAAAACTCTTTTACCACGCTCAGTTTTAAGTCTTACTCCCAGGGCTTCAAAAAAACTCATAGTATCGCTTGAATCAAAAGAGCTAAGAGCGGAATACATAAATCTTGAATTTCGAGGTATATTTTTTAAAATCACATCAACGTCGCTGTTGTTGGTTACGTTGCATCTTCCCTTTCCTGTTATAAGAAGCTTTTTACCGAGAATTTTCTGATGCTCAAAAACTAAAACCTTATTCCCCTTTTCGGCGCATTTTATAGCTGCCATCAGTCCTGACGCTCCGCCGCCGACAATAATTATTTCACTCATTTACTGCTCCCTTGTATCATAAGCGTTGTATTCCTCCCAGATAGCTTCGAGAGTAGCAAAGTTTTTAGAAACCATATCCTTTTTCTTTGCAGAAACAGCTACTATAAGAGCGTTTAAAAGTGAAAGCGGCGCAACGAGCGAATCGACAAAGCTTGCCATATCGCTTCCCGAAACCAAAAGATAATCGGCAAACGGCACGAGCGGAGAATTGTCAGAATCGGTAAAGGCTACAACCTTTGCTTTTTTGTCTCTTGCGTATTGAAGCGCTATTCGGGTCTGAGTTGAATATCTGGGGAATGAAAAGCCTATAATTACGTCACGCTCGTCGATTTTCATAACCTGCTCTAACATTTCGCTGGTTGAGGAAGGCTTTACTCGCTTGACGTAAGAAAACATCAAGCTTAAATAATATTCGGCAAAAGACGCAAGCGCAGACGCACTTCTGTTTCCGATTATGTAAATTGAATTTGCATTTGCGATAGCTTCGACTGCCTGGTTGAAATCGTCTGTTGAAATCTCGGAAAGCGTTTCCTTGATTCTGTCAATATCGGCAGTCATTACGTTTTCAAGTACGTTTTCTCCGCCAATTCTGTCGTCGCTGAGCTCCATTCGCTGAACTGCGGTAAGGTTCGCCTTAACCTGCTCCTGAAGGCTCTTTTGAAATTCAGGATAGCCCTTAAAACCCAGCGAAATCGCAAACCTCACAACGGTCGATTCCGACACGCCTACCGCCCTTCCAAGCTTAGAGGCTGTCATAAAAGCTGCTTTGTCAGAATGGTTTATGACATACTCGGTTATAAGCCTGTGACCTTTAGAGCAGCTGCTCATATTATCCTTTAAAGTCTTCAGAAGATTCTTCTCCATTTTTAATCCTCCCACAAAGAATTTAAAAGCTTTATATTTTGTTCTTTGCGTTCCTTTGTTTTTTCAGCTAGTATTACATACTCGCCGTTTGTATATTCTATTATATCGTTTACTTTTATCCCTTCCGGCATTTCAGACAGGCGGCAATATGAAATTTTGCCGCTTTCGTCTTCAAGCTTTACAACATCATCGCTTATTGATAAAACGCTTAGCTCCATAATTATTCACTCTTTTCAACGCTCATAGATAAGTCTGTACCGTCGCAATCAAAGACAATCGTTCCGTTTAAATCTGTTCTATAAATGCTGTCGGTATAATTTTCAATTCTCTCGATTGTAGCGTCGTTCGGGTGACCGTAGCTATTATCTGCGCCGACGCTTATAACTGCGCAGGAGGGATTTACACTTTCTAAAAGACTGTCTGAGCTTGACGACGAGCTTCCGTGATGTCCGACTAAAATAACATCGGCGGAAAGGTCTGCGTCCTTGCTCAGAAGCTCCTTTTCAGCGGTAGTTTCAAGGTCGCCCATTATTATAAAGTTTCCAGCATCTGTTTCTATTTTGGTGACAACAGAATAGTTGTTAAGGTCGCTGTAATCGCCCTCCATAGCGAAGGTTGAAACTGTAAAATCGCCAACCTCAAATTGCTCATCTCTGGCCGCACGAACGGAAAGTCCCTTTTCTTCAATCGCAGTCAGAAGATTTGTGTATGTATAGCTTGTCGGCGTCAGCTTTTCGGGGATTTCGGGCATAATGATTTTTCCGACCTCAATGTCGCTGTTTAAAACGTCAATCATACCGCCCATGTGGTCTGTATGCTGGTGGGAAATTATTATATAATCGAGCTTTGTAACATTCATAGCTTCAAGATATGAAACGACGTCCTCGCCCTTATCCGTTTCGCCAGCGTCAATTAAAATTGCACAGTCGCCTGAAACTGCAAGGGTACAGTTTCCCTGTCCGACGTCGACAAAGCTCACCGTATTTTCAGCGTCAGAGGCGGTAGAGCTGACTGAGATTTCAGTCTGCTCGTCGCTTAAATTTATAACGCCTAAATAGTCGAGCGCTCCGACTATTAAAACTAATATTACCGCAATTATCGTTGCAATAGTTTTAGTATTTTTTGAAGAGGTTTTTCTTCTTGCCATTACACTTCGTCCTTCATTACGTTTCGTTCAAGCCATTGCTCCTTGGTCATCAGAACCTCTCTCGGCTTTGCGCCCTGAGCAGGACCGATTATTCCCATAGCTTCAAGGTCGTCCATCAGCCTTGCAGCACGAGCGTAGCCCAGACTCAGCTTACGCTGCAAGAATGAGGTTGACGCCTGACCTGTTTCAACGATAATTTTTACTGCGTCCTCAAACTTCTCATCAACGTTGCTATGCTCAGTTTCCTCCGGCAAAGCGTTCTTATCGTTTTTAGCCTGAGGCGTATACTTTTCAATGTCCTCAACAATTTCATCACTGTACTCGGCGCTTGAAAGATTTTTAAGATAATTTACAACCGCTCGCACCTCGCTTGTTGGAATAAAGCTACCCTGTATTCTCATAGGTTTACCCATACCTACCGGCTTATAGAGCAAATCTCCTCGTCCTAAAAGCTTTTCTGCTCCTCCCTCGTCGAGGATAACTCTTGAGTCTACATTGTTTGAAACCTTCAGTGCAACACGGCTTGGGATATTAGCCTTGATAAGGCCGGTTACTACGTCTACACGAGGCGATTGAGTTGCAATTATAAGGTGCATTCCCGCCGCACGGGCAAGCTGAGCTATACGGCAAATAGAATCTTCGACCTCTTTTGGCGCCGCCATCATAAGGTCGGCAAGCTCGTCTATTACAATGACAATCTGAGGAATAGGTTCAAGCTCCTCTTTTCCCTTTTGATATTCATTATAGTCCTCAAGGTCGCGCACACCGTTATCAGCGAATACCTTGTATCTTCTCATCATTTCGGCTACCGCCCAGCCGAGCGCTCCAGCCGCTTTTCTGGCTTCGGTGACAACCGGAATCAGAAGGTGTGGGATGCCGTTATAGATTGGAAATTCAACCTGTTTCGGGTCGATAAGTATAAGCTTTACTTCTTCGGGCGACGCTTTGTACAAAATGTTCATTATGATTGAATTTGTAAACACAGATTTACCGGCGCCTGTAGTTCCCGCAACAAGAAGGTGGGGCATTTTTGAAATGTCGCCCATAACGATATTTCCCTCAATATCCTTACCAACCGCAAATTCGAGCTTGCCCTTGCTGCTTCTGAATTCGTCGCTGTCGATAAGCTCACGGATTGATACGTTATCACGCTTTTTATTTGCAATTTCTATTCCGACCGCCGCCTTTCCGGGTATTGGCGCTTCGATTCTTATTCCCTCAGCCGCAAGGTTTAAAGCTATATCGTCCGTAAGCCCTGTGATTTTTGATACCTTTACTCCCGCCGCTGGCTGAAGCTCATATCTTGTAACCGACGGACCTCTGTGTACTCCGACGATTCTTGTCTGAACTCCGAAGCTTCTAAGCGTTTCGACAAGCGTATTTCCACGCTCTCTGATTTCATTCTGGTACTCGCTTTCGCTTACCTTTGAATTTGAATATTTAAGCAGCTCGACACTAGGCGGAATATATTTGCCCTTTTGGTCGTCGCTTCCAAAAAGCGAGGTTTGTCCATCGCTTTCAACGTAAATATCGTTCTTAACAGGCTTCGCAGTCTTTTTAGCGGCAGTCTTTTGCTGACGCTTAGCGGTGCTGTTGATAATTTCCTCATAGTCGTTAATTGACTTTTCAAGCTCAGGCGATTTTTTAGGAAAGACAGGGTCGTTTTTGTTAGTGGTCGTCTTTGCTTTCCTGGAGGTTGTCTTTGTTGCAGACTCGTTGGTTATAAACTTGGCAGGGTCGTGGTTGATTCCAGAAGTTGAAAATTCGGGCGCAAGTTTAGACGTATCTGCGCCGAAATATTTGGCAACATCGACTCGGCTTTCGCTTTCCTGCCTTTTGACTCTTCTTTCCTCCTGCTTCTGAGCGTTGAGCGCTCTGTCCTCTTTGATTGCGACAACGCCTTTTTTAACAGGTCTTGAAAAAATATGTACTATGTCCTTAAAGCTTATATGGAAAATAAGCATCAGGAATATTATCATTACAAGCACGAGTATTATAGTTCCGCCGACCTTACCTAAAAGAGCCGAAACAGGCAAGCCTATAAGCGCGCCTATTACTCCGCCGCCAGAAAGCTCTATTGATTCATCGTATATGGAAGCTAATCTATCGCCAAAGCTTGAATCCATTGGCATTGGAACGCCTATTGTAATTGTGTGGAATATAGCGCAAAGCAGTAAAATGAAAAACACCGTTTCAATAATCTTGGCAACGGCTATATTGTCGTTTTTGGAAAATACTATCTGAATGGAAAGCACTACAAGCATCGGCCCGATAAAATAAAGGGGTATTCCGAACACTCCTCTTACAGCTGTGTGAAGAGTTCCCCACAAGGCGTCGCCGCTTATATAAGTAAGCGCAACTATCAAGGCTCCCAGCAGAAAGAATATCCCTGCAGGAACGCCCTTATGTACTGTGTTTTTTTGAGCGCTTGCCTTACTTTTTGTCGACGTTTTTCTCGCCGTTTGTTTCTTTGCAGGCTTTTTCTTTTGAGCCATTTCCCTCTCCTTTTCTCTCTTTTGTTCCTAATTCTTTTGTCTGTTAAAAGCTTAATGGGTGTCCTATAACAGCTTCAATAATTGAGATTAAAATAACAATTACACCTAACGCCGCTGTATAATAAGCGAAGACTTTAAACCTATCGCTCTTTACCAGCCAGTTTACCATTTTTATTGCGGCAATTCCTACAATAGCCGCTACGAAAAATCCAACTATATAGCTTGCGCTAAAGGTCATATCGGTTTCAGCCGCATCCTTGACCTCGACAAGGCAGCCGCCTAAAATTGCAGGTATACCTAAAATGAACGAATACTTTACAGCAGTTTCCCTTGAAAAGCCGCAAAAGAGTCCTGACGAAATGGTTGAACCTGAGCGTGAAACTCCCGGAAGAAGCGCGATTGCTTGAAAAAAGCCTACGGTTACTGCGTCCTTTCCGCTTATATCGCCGAGCGTTTTCTTTCCCTTTGTGCATCTGTCGGAAAGATACAAAATTGCTGCGGTGTACAAAAAGCAGATTCCCTCAGCAAAAATAGAGGCGTCCTCTGCGAAGCCTTCAAAGAAGTCCTTGAAAATGTAAAACGGAATCAGCACGACAGTAGAAACTATAAGCATAATAATCGCTCGTCTGTCACCGTTCATATTTTTGAAAAACTGTCTATGTACTATGTCCTTACAGCTTCTGCCAAATTCTTTTATAAGATCCCAGATTGTCTGGCGAAAGGCGATAAAAACCGCTACCAGCGTTCCTAAATGTAAAATTGCCGACAGGAGCAAAGCACCCTCGCCACTTTTGCCTGTAAAATGCTGAAACAGCGACAAATGTCCCGAGCTTGAAACGGGCAGGAACTCTGTTAAGCCTTGAATAATCGCTTGGAAAATTGTATTTAATAATGACATTTCTTTGCCTCCTGTTAAATCTTCTTGAATGGATAAATATCTTTGTTTAAATAGTCGAATGGGTCTGTCGAATAGAGTCTGTCTATATATTCATTCTCACCCATTTTAACGACGTCCACCAAATATCCGTTATATGTCCTTTGTTCTCGCAAAGCCGTTTCTTCAAGCGGCTTGAATACATCGTAAATGTTTAAAATCGTGTGAAACATTGCTACTCCTCGCTTTCAATAAGCTCGTACAAACACTCTATTGCGTCAGAAAGTCCGCCGAGATTATCAATCAAGCCCTCCTTGACGGCGCTTTCCCCTGCAAGGCAGGTTCCCACGTCCATAACAAGCTCGCCTGTTTTCATCATAAGCTCTCTGAACCTGTCTGATGAAATGTTTGAATTGTCAGTAACAAATCGTATAATTCTCTCCTGCATTCTGTCAAAATACGAAAGCGTCTGAGGAACTCCTAAAACGAGTCCGTTCATTCTGACAGGGTGAATTGTCATAGTTGCGCTCGGAACGATAAACGATTTCTTCGCACAGACAGCAAGCGGCACTCCGATAGAATGACCTCCGCCGACAACTATCGACACGCTTGGCGTTTTCATGCTTGCAATAAGCTCGGCGATAGCAAGACCTGCTTCAACATCGCCGCCGACAGTATTTAAAATTATAACTACGCCCTTTATGCTTTCGTCCTGTTCGATAGCAACAAGCGCCGGAATTATATGCTCGTACTTTGTAGTTTTATTCTGAGGCGGCAAAAGATAATGCCCCTCTACCTCACCAATAATTGTAAGGCAGTGAATCAGGTGCTTGGCACCTGTAAGCTCAACCTGACCCAGCTTTTCAATACCTTCAATTCTCTCGCTCTGCTCGCTGTCAAAGCTTTCTGAGCTTTGATTTTCGTTGTCGTTTTTCATTATACCGCCGCCTTTACTTAATTCAAGCTTTTGTATTAAGTATATTTAGCAGGATAGCGAAAAATATTCACGCTTTCAAAAGCAAGTCGGCATATAGTCATTCTACATTTAGAATATATACATCTTAATTATACCATATGTGCCGACAAAGTCAATATTAAAAAAGTAAAAATCTCGACACGAGAATGACAAATATTTAAAGTTCCGTTCGCTCAAAATTGTCAGAAAGTGAGAAAATTCTGAATATATCAAGACAAAAGGCTTTTAGAGTTGTTAAATTCTTGACAAACCAGACATTATAATATAAAATAGTACATATAGATACCGCCTTCTGGCAACAAAAATGAAAGGATTGATTTTATGGGACTTACTTTGACCGAAAAAATTCTTAAAAACCACCTCGTAGACGGTGAGTTTAAAAAGGGCTGCGAAATCGGAATCAGAATTGATCAGACGCTGACGCAGGACGCTACGGGAACCATGGCTTATCTTGAATATGAGGCTATGGGCGTTCCGAGAGTTAAAACCGAAAAGAGCGTCGCTTACATCGACCACAACACCCTGCAGTCAGGCTTTGAAAACGCCGACGACCACCGTTTTATAGGCTCTGTTGCCAAAAAGCACGGAATTTATTTTTCAAGACCTGGAAACGGAATCTGCCATCAGGTTCACCTGGAGCGTTTTGGCGTTCCTGGAAAGACATTGATTGGATCTGACAGTCATACTCCGACAGGCGGCGGTATTGGAATGATAGCAATAGGCGCAGGTGGCCTGGACGTTGCTGTAGCAATGGGCGGCGGCGCATATTACATCACATACCCGAAGATTGTCAAGATAAACCTTACTGGAAAGCTCTCCCCCTGGGTTGCGGCTAAGGACGTAATTCTTGAGGTTCTCAAGCGAATGTCCGTTAAAGGCGGTGTTGGCAAGGTTATTGAATACACAGGCGAGGGCGTAAAGTCGCTTTCTGTTCCTGAGCGTGCAACCATTACAAATATGGGTGCGGAGCTTGGAGCTACAACTTCTATCTTCCCCAGCGACGAAACAACACTTGAGTTTTTAACCGCTCAGGGCAGAGCTGAGGTATGGACGCCTTTGTGCGCTGACGATGACGCCGAGTACGACGAGGTTATTGACATTGATTTATCAACGCTCGTTCCGCTCGCTGCTTGTCCTCACTCACCTGACAATGTTAAAACTGTAGACGAAATCAGCCCGATGAAAATAGATCAGGTTTGTATCGGCTCGTGCACCAACTCTTCATTTATGGATATGATGAAGGTAGCTTATATTCTTAAGGGCAAGACGGTTCACCCGGACGTTTCGCTTTCAATAGCGCCCGGCTCGAAGCAGGTACTTAATATGCTTGCACAAAACGGAGCGTTATCAGATATGATTGACGCAGGAGCAAGAATTTTAGAGTCCGCCTGCGGCCCTTGTATCGGTATGGGACAATCTCCTAACTCGGGCGGAATATCCTTAAGAACCTTCAACAGAAACTTTGAGGGACGTTCAGGCACTAAGGACGGACAAATTTATCTTGTTTCTCCTGAGCTTGCGGCAGTTTCAGCTTTAAACGGCTATCTTACCGACCCGAGAACGCTAGGTGAAATGCCAGAGTTTAAGCTTCCTGAAAGGTTTGTTATAAACGACAATATGGTTGTTGATCCAGCGACTGTTGAGGAAATGGACAGCGTTGAGGTTCTCAGAGGTCCAAACATCAAGCCCTTCCCACAGACAGCTCCGCTTCTCGATACAATTGAAGCTTCCTGCTCGCTGAAGGTTGGCGACAACATTACAACAGACCACATAATGCCTGCGGGCGCAAAGATTTTACCGCTTCGTTCTAATATTCCTGCTATTTCAAAGCATTGCTTTGCAGTTTGCGACGAAAGCTTTCCTGACAGAGCGCTTACACTCGGCAAGAGCATTATTGTAGGCGGTTCAAACTATGGACAAGGCTCATCCCGTGAGCACGCGGCTTTAGCTCCGCTTTACCTTGGCGTTAAGGCGGTACTCGTCAAGAGCTTCGCAAGAATCCACAGAGCGAACCTCATAAACGCTGGAATCCTGCCTCTTACATTTGTAAACGAGGACGATTACGAAAAGATCGGTCAGGGAGATGTGCTGCTTCTTGAAAATGTAAGGCAGGCTGTAATTGACGGTAAAACAACGCTCACACTTGTGAATAAATCCAAGAATGTTGAGATTCCTGTACTCTGCGAGCTTTCAGGAAGAACCAAGGATATAATTTTAGCGGGAGGCTTGCTTGACTACACAAGAGAATCGCTAAGCAAGTAAAAACTAGCTATGGATAATAATACAAACGTAAAATATATTGTCAGACGTGAAATAGCGGGCTACGATTCAAGTGGAAATCCTATCTACAGAGAGGTAAAGGTTCCCGTTCCAACGCAGCAGCCGCAAACGGTTAATAGAACTCCGCAAACTGTAAGGCGTAAAAAACCAAAGCGTAAGTCGCCTGTCAAGCGGATAATTACCATTGTGGTACTGCTTGTAATCTTAGCATTAGCTTTATACGCTTTGGTAACGATTACGACAAACTACATTGGCTTCAGCGACAGCGTTGAGGAGGCAGTTGGCGTTTCGAGCGACGATATTATTTACACCTTTAAGGTTGACGACGAGCATAAAATTACAGTTTACACAAGCGGCGATAAGCTTTGTGCTGATTTGCTTCTGGTAAACTACGAAAGCTACAAGAGCGTTAAAAGCTGTGCGTCGCTAGATTTAGACGACTATGCAGACGACCTTGAAGGAAAAAGTATGAAGTATACCAAAAAGGACGGAATTTGCTTTGCGCTCGATTACGCCGGAAGCGATCAGTACGAAAGCTTTGAAGAGTACATAGACGAAAACGCTACAAAGTCTTTCAACCCTGGAGCTATTTCGGTTGACGAAAGCTCAACTCAGATTTTCGTGCTTTGGTACTGGATAGAAGAATAATGGAGGAAAGAATTATGGCTGATAAAATTAAAATGACAACACCGCTCGTTGAAATGGACGGAGATGAGATGACGAGAATCCTTTGGAAATGGATCAAGGATATTCTTATTCTCCCTCACGTAGACCTCAAAACAGAGTACTACGATTTGGGACTTCCCTACAGAAACGAAACGAACGACAAGGTTACGTTTGATTCGGCTGAAGCCACAAAGAAGTACGGCGTTGCGGTTAAATGTGCGACTATTACGCCTAACGCTGCAAGAATGCCTGAGTACAACCTGAAGGAAATGTGGAAGTCGCCGAACGGAACGATTCGTGCTATACTTGACGGTACAGTTTTCAGAACGCCTATAATTGTCAAGGGAATTTCGCCGTATATTCCTACCTGGACAAAGCCTATTACTATCGCCCGTCACGCTTACGGAGACGTATACAAGAACTCGGAAATGAGAGTTGACAAGGGCAGCAAGGCGGAGCTTGTTGTTACCGACAAGGACGGAAACGAAACAAGACAGGAAATTTATGATTTTTCAGATTCAGACGGAATTATTCAGGGACTTCACAACAAGGACAACAGCATTGCGGGATTCGCAAGAGCTTGTCTTAACTATGGACTTGACTTAAAGCAGGACGTCTGGTTTGCTACGAAGGATACGATTTCAAAGAAGTACGACCACAGATTCAAGGATATTTTCCAGGAAATTTACGACAACGAATACAAGGCAAAATACGAAGCGTTGGGAATTGAATATTTCTATACTCTTATAGACGACGCAGTTGCAAGAGTTGTAAGATCAAACGGCGGATACATCTGGGCTTGTAAAAACTATGACGGCGACGTAATGAGCGATATGGTATCAACTGCTTACGGCTCGCTCGCTATGATGACGTCCGTACTGGTATCGCCTGACGGAATTTACGAATATGAAGCAGCTCACGGAACGGTTCAGCGTCACTACTACAAGTATCTCAAGGGCGAAGAAACCTCTACTAACTCCGTTGCTACGATTTTTGCCTGGAGCGGAGCTTTAAGAAAAAGAGGAGAGCTTGACGGACTTAGCGAATTAGTAGATTTTGCTGACAAGCTTGAAAAGGCTACGATTCAAACGATTGAGGACGGCGTTATGACAGGAGATTTATATCTTCTTTCTAGCCTTGAAAACAAGAGGAAGGTTGATTCCGAGACCTTCTTAAAAGAAATCGGAGCTCGCCTTGACAAACTTATGGCGAAGTAAGCAACAGATTCAGGGATTATAATGGGAAGGGAAATTATTTCACGCTCGGTCATCAAACGACTGCCGAGATATTACTCGTATCTTGAGGAGCTAAGTCAGGAAGGCAAGGTGCGAATTTCTTCAAAGGAGCTTGCTGACAAGATGAAGCTTACAGCTTCGCAAATCAGGCAGGATTTAAACAACTTTGGAGGCTTCGGGCATCAGGGCTACGGCTACAATATCTCGGATTTACGTCAGGAAATTGGTGCGATTCTAGGCGTTGACGAAAAATTAAAGGCAATACTTGTCGGCGTCGGAAATATCGGTACGGCACTTGCTACGCAGATTAACTTTCAAAAGCGCGGCTTTGATCTTATAGGTCTTTTTGATGTTGACGAGGATATTGTCGGGAAGGAAGTTAATGGTATAAAGGTCACTCACATGGATGATCTTTCAAGCTTTTGCGAGCAAAACAAGCCTGTCACTGCGGTGCTGTGTATTCCAAAAGCGGCAGCGTATGACGTTGCTAAGAAGCTTATTGATAATGGCGTTACTTCTTTCTGGAACTTTTCGCATTTTGACTTAAACGTCAATTTCGACGGCATTGTAGTTGAAAACGTACATTTAGGCGACAGCCTGTTGACGTTATCGTATATGACAAAAAACAGATAAAAACAAAAAGGTGTAGCTCGGTTGAGTTACACCTTTATTTTATCTTGAATTTTTACTGCTTTGTCAGCTCGTCAAGAGTTAAGCCATAGCCTTCGACAAACTCCTCTAAAAAGACGTCGGCTTCTTTAATGTTCATAGCCTTTATGCTTTTGAGGGTTGACTGCTCGGCTTGCAGAAAGTCCTTGTTTCCCATTTGTCTTTCTTCAATACACTTTATAAGCGCAGAAATTTTATCCGCCGCCTTTACAAGGCTTTTTATCTCCTCATCGTCGCCGCCTGAAATGATTTCTTCATACTCGTCCTTTAAATCGTCTGGCAGCTGAGAAATGAGATTGTCAGCAGCGTTCTTTTCAATATCGCCGTAAATCTCACGAATATCCTTATTATAATACTTTACAGGCGTTGGCAGGTCCCCTGTTATTATCTCAGTTGTGTCGTGGTACATAGCGATTACCGCCGCACGCTCTGCGTTGACGTTTCCGCCAAAGCGCTTATTCCTTATAAGGCACAAAAGATGAGCTATAAAAGCTACCTCAAGACTGTGTTCGGAAAGATTTTCCGTGACAGTATTTCTCATAAGGCTCCACCTGTTTATATATTTCATTCTTGAAATCATTGCGAAGAAATTATTCTTGCTCATAGCTTCCCTCTCTTAAAATAACAGAAATTAAAATCTCCCGCACAGGTCATGTGTGGGAGATTTCATTAAACTTTTAGTTATACATTGTTATACGCAAATGCTCAACAGTACACCAGCTGCAACCGCAGAGCCGATAACTCCAGCTACGTTTGGTCCCATAGCGTGCATCAGCAGATAGTTGGTTGGATTTTCCTTTTGACCGACATTCTGAGAAACTCTCGCTGCCATTGGTACAGCCGAAACTCCCGCTGAACCGATAAGCGGATTAACCTTGCCCTTTGTGACAACGTACATAATCTTACCAAGCAAAACTCCTGACGCTGTTCCCAGACAGAACGCCGCAACACCAAGTAAAATAACTCCCAAAAACTTCGTGTTAAGAATTTTATCAGCCGTTGTGGTAGCACCTACTGAAATTCCCAAAAAGATTGTGATTATGTTCATAAGCTCGTTTTGCGCAGTCTTGACAAGTCTGTCGCAAACTCCGCTTTCCTTCATAAGATTTCCGAGCATCAGCATTCCTACAAGCGGTGCTGCTGAAGGAACCAAAAGCGCAATTACTATTGTAACGGCTATCGGGAAAATAATCTTTTCAGTTTTAGAAACGGGTCGTAGCTGTCCCATTTTAACCTGACGCTCTTTTTTAGTTGTAAGCGCCTTCATAATAGGCGGCTGAATAATCGGCACTAACGCCATATAAGTATACGCCGCCAAGGCTATAGTTCCTGTGTCAATCGCTCCGCTTGCGTTGTCGCCGGTCAAGAGCTTAGATGAAACGTAAATAGCGGTAGGTCCGTCCGCTCCTCCGATAATTGCGATAGAACCAGCTTCCGCCGCATTAAAGCCTAAAAGCGCAGCTCCGATAAACGTTAAGAAAATTCCTCCCTGAGCTGCCGCTCCCAGCAAAAAGCTCTTCGGGTTTGCGATAAGCGGAGCAAAGTCAGTCATAGCGCCGATTCCCAAGAATATAAGCGGCGGATAAATTTGCAACTTAACTCCCATATATAAAATATCTAAAAGTCCGCCTTCGTGCAGCACCTCTCCAAAGTCAATAGATGCGCCGCCAGAAATGTTCCAAAGCTCAGGATGATACATTTCGGTAAACGGAAGATTTGTAAGCATCATTCCAAAGGAAATAGGTAAAAGCAACAGCGGCTCGTAGCCTTTTCCGATAGCCAGATACATAAAGATAAACGAAATACCTATCATTATCAGATTTTTCCAACCGCCGTCAGCCAAAAATCCAGCAATACCGGATTCAGCGGCTAAATCGACAATGGTATCTAAAAATTTTTCAATCATCTCAACTGTGTTCCTTTCATAAACTAAAACGGTCGTGTGTTGTCAATCTTTCCGGCCTGCGACCAAGAGCTTCTGCTATTGCCAGACCTTGAAATGCTCTTGATTAAAAGCTTCTTACCGCTGCTCTCGCTAATCATTGCGATAGCGGCAGAAATTGCAGCGACAATTTCTTCGCTTAGTCCGTTTTGCTCAACTACTGCGGCATCGCTCGCCTTTATGATTGTAGCGTTTGTAGCAGGCGACGGCTTAGCGATTGATGCGGGCTTTACTGCTTCCACAGGCTTTTTCTTTCTGTGAAAAATTGCGCCCATAAGGTACAAAAGACCTACAAGAATCAGCAATGCAGAAAACACAACAACCAATCCCGTTACAACAACAGCCGCAACATAACTGGAGGTCATTTCCTCAGCTAACATTAACATCTCTTTCATCTCTCCTTACATACCATTATTACATTTGGCTAAATTATACCATATTTCGTGCCTTTTTACAAGGGCTGACACCAAGTTTTTTTCACAAACTTTTCACTACTTTGAACGCATTTTTATTCAATATACTATTGGCGCAATTTACACTCTTCAGACAAAGTCGTCTGCAGTTTTTGCAACAAACAAAGCCGTTACAGACTTGGCTCCCATTTCCTTTAAAAGACGAGCGCACTCGTTCATTGTAGAGCCTGTTGTTACAATGTCATCAACCAAGGCTACCTTCTTGTTCCTGATTTCAGCATTACCCTTTATATATGCGCCCTTAACCTCAAGTACTCTTTGAACGCCCGTTAGCTCGTGATGCTTATAGTCTTTAACCTTTACAAGCGCATTCTTTATAAGCGGAAGGTTCAGCTCGTTTGAAAGCGCCTTCGCTAAATGGTAGGACTGGTTAAAGCCGCTCTTGCGTTTTCTTTGTTTTGTCATTGGAACGAATACAACTGCGTCAAGCTTAGTATCGCCTAGCTTTTCAGATATACTTTGGGCGAAAAATTCACTCAGCTCGTCGTTTCTCAACGTCTTTAATCTTAATAGCGCACTTCTGAGTCTTCCCTCATACACGCCGACACTTAAAGCTAAGTCGTAATACTTTTTGTTATTACAATCGCATTTTTTTAAGCCGCAGAGCTTGCAAAAATCATCGGTGGACTTTATAGCCTTTTTGCAATCATCACAAACAAGCTCGTCGTAGCGAATTATTCTCTCGCAAAGCGGACAACGGTTAGGGTATAAAATGTCAAGGATAAATCGCTTGATTTTTCTAAATTTCGTCATCGTCAAGCTCCTTTGAGCGGTCAATTAAAAGCATATTTTTTAAAAGCGTATATCTTAGCGTTCGTCTGTTGTTGTCTATCATATATTTTACTCTTTGCGACGAGCCTACAATTATAAGCAGTTTTTTGGCTCTTGTAACGGCAGTATACAATAGATTTCTGTAATACAGCTTGTCATATCCGCCGAGAATTGCAAGAATTACCACGTCAAACTCGCTGCCCTGACTTTTGTGAACGGTCGTGGCATAAGCAAGCTCCAGCTGCTCAAGAGAAGCTGACGGATAATTGCAAACTCTTCCGTCAAAGTCAATTCGGAGTACTCCGATAGTCTTTTTTATTTCAATAATGGTGCCTATGTCGCCGTTAAAAATTCCGGTTCCTTGCTCGCCGTCCTTGTTCCAGACAATATCGTAATTGTTCTTGTTTTGCATCACCTTGTCGCCCACTCTGAAGGTGGTTCCGAGAGTTTTTATCTCCGGCTTTTTCTTGCTCGGAGGGTTAAGTCGAAGCTGAAGCTGATTGTTAAGCTCGGTGGTTCCCGACGGGCCCTTTCTGGTTGGTGAAAGCACCTGTATATTCTCCTTAGCCGTATAGCCGTAAGCCACAGGAAGCCTGTTTGAAACCAGATCCACTATAAGCTCCTGCAGGTCGTCAAATTCAAGCCGCTGGAAAAAGAACATATCGCTGTCCTTGCGCTTCAGGTCAATTTCCTCGCCCTTTACAATTTTGTGTGCGTTTACGACAATCGAGCTTTTTTGCGCCTGTCTGAAAATTTCTTTAAGCTCAATCGTCGGCACAACGCCGCTGTCGATAATATCCTTTAAAACATTTCCTGCGCCGACCGACGGCAGCTGATCGCTGTCGCCTACCATTATAAGCTTGCAGTTCATTTTTATTGCCCGCAAAAGCGCTTCAAAAAGCTGAGCGTCTACCATTGACATTTCGTCAATTACAAGCACGTCGCAGTCAAGAGGATTGCTCTCATTTTTGTTAAACTTTTGCAACTCATCAGACGTAAAGCTTACCTCTAAAAGCCTGTGAATGGTTTTTGCTTCATAGCCGGTAAGGTCGGAAATTCTCTTTGCTGCGCGGCCTGTTGGCGCTGTAATCATAACGCTTAGTCCCTGCTGTGTAAAAAGCGAAACGATAGCGTTTAAGGTTGTCGTTTTTCCTGTTCCCGGGCCACCTGTTAATACTAAAAAGCCCTGCGACAGAGCGGTATTTATCGCCTTTCTTTGAAGGGATTCGTACTTGATTTCAAACTCCTCTTCAACGAGGTTTATTACGTCGTCGTAGTTTATCCTGCTGTCATATGACAGCTCCTTCATCAGGCAAAGTCT
The DNA here is from genome assembly GCA_021205185.1 of Ruminococcus sp. Classification (GTDB taxonomy): domain Bacteria; phylum Bacillota; class Clostridia; order Oscillospirales; family Ruminococcaceae; genus UMGS1601. The sequence goes on from JAJPYB010000001.1 coordinate 90,463, forward strand.
GCGTGAAATATAATCCTCCGCAACAAACAAGCTTTTAAGAGCGATAAACTTCCTTTGCTTTTTAAAAAACAAGCAGAGATTCTGCTCCTCAAGCTCCTCAGACAATGCCTGCTCAAAAAGCTCCTCAGGGATTCTTAAAAAATCCATTGTCGTCTGCCTGAGCTTGTCCTTTGGCAGGCAGGTATGACCTGCATTTGCGTTTTCTTTAAGGACGTTTTTAATTCCTGCTTTAATTCTGTCAGAGTTATCATATGGAAGCTCAATTTGCGCCGCAATAGAATCAGCCTTCAAAAAAGGCAGCTCTATTCCGTCGCCGCAAAGCGAATAAGGGTTGTGGTTTATAACGTCCTCGGAATCAGCGCCCCATCTTCGCCAAGCCTTTGCGCCGTAAGAAGCGCTGACTCCGTAATTTGAAAGCATCAGCATAAGCGATTTCACGCCGCTTAAATTTGTAAATTCCTCTGCGATTTGTTTGCTCTTTTTGGAGGTAATTCCGTCTATCTCAGTAAGCCGTTCAGGCTCGTTTTCAATTATGTAAAAGGTTTCCTCGCCAAACTTGTCAACTATCTTCCTTGCAAGCACAGGTCCTATTCCCTTTATAACTCCGCTTGCCAGATACTTTTTTATTGCAGTTACGTCCGACGGAAGCTTTCGCTCGCAGGTTTCAGCTTTAAACTGGGGGCCGAACTTTGGATGATCTATGTACTTCCCAATAAGTCTTAGCTCCTCGCCCTCGTCAACTCCACCGAGCTCCCCTACTACTGTTATCGGCTCGTGTCCGTTGTCAAGTATAAAAACGCAATAGCCGTTGTTTTCATTCATATAAACTATGCTGTCAACGCTACCGCTTAGCTCCTGTAATTGTTCTTCCATACTACTCCTTAATTCTTTCTAAAAAATCGGGAATGTCACATATTTCGACAAGCTTATAGCTTGCTGCCAGCTCGTCGCACAAAAGCTGAGTTTTGTGATCTATCGACTCAGTTTTCAGTAAAATTATGCTCCTTGCTTTATCCTCTTTAAAGGCTTCGTCCCAGAAAGCCTTTTTGACGCCCTTTGAAATGTGCTGTGTTTTGTTGTTTATTGGAATTACCAAAAAGCCGACGCTCTTCTCGCCGCTTTTAACGCTCCTTAGCAGACAGCTAACAATGTAAATCAGCATAACGACAAACAAAATAAGCACTATACTCATCAGCAACGCTTTCATTTAAACCACCTCTGCTATCATTTTATGAGGTGAAACTGAATTTGACACAGCAGGGCGCTAAATATATTTTACACTCTTTGTCGTTCTTTTTCAAGAGGTAAACAAAAAACAGTCTGTGACGCTTGATCGCCACAGGCTGTTTGTAAATTCTTTTGTTGCTTTTACTGCTTGTCAGCGTTTTTCTTCGCTTCAATATCAGCAAGGGCATCCTTTCTTGAAAGGTTAATTCTTCCCTGATCGTCAATTTCCATTACCTTAACGACAATTTCATCACCGATAGAAACAACATCCTCAACCTTTTCAACTCTCTGCTTATCGAGCTTTGAAATGTGAACCAAGCCGTCCTTACCCGGAGCGATTTCTACAAATGCGCCGAAGTTCATAAGTCTTACAACCTTGCCCTTGTAGATAGCGCCGATTTCAGGATCGTTAGCTATTGTATTGATAACGCTGATACAAGCCTGAGCCTTGTCCATATCAAGACCTGATACGAAAACATCTCCTGTTTCTTCGATGTCAATCTTAACGTCGAAGTCAGCGCAGAGCTTCTGGATAACCTTTCCTCCTGAACCGATAACCTCTCTGATTTTGTCAACCGGTACCTTTGTAGTAAGCATTTTAGGCGCCCACTTATTGACTGTCGGTCTTGGCTCAGGAATTGCCTTGAGCATAATTTCATCGAGTATATAATTCCTTGCTTTATGAGTTTTCTCAAAAGCTTCCTTTATGATTTCAGGAGTAAGTCCGTCAACCTTGATGTCAACCTGAATAGCTGTAATACCCTTCTTGGTTCCGCCTACCTTAAAGTCCATATCGCCGAAGAAGTCTTCAAGTCCCTGAATATCAACCATTGTCATAAACGAGCCGTCTTCCTTTGTGATAAGTCCGCAGGAAATTCCGGCAACAGGCGCCTTGATTGGAACGCCGGCGTCCATAAGAGAAAGAGTTGAACCGCAGATAGAAGCCTGAGAGGTTGAACCGTTCGATGAAAGGACCTCCGAAACCATTCTTATAGCATATGGGAAGTCCTCAACGTCAGGAATTACAGGAACAAGCGCACGCTCCGCCAAAGCGCCGTGGCCTATCTCTCTTCTTCCAGGGCCTCTTGAAGGCTTGGTTTCACCTACAGAGTAGGACGGGAAATTGTAGTGGTGGATATATCTCTTTGATTCTTCCTCGTCAATTCCGTCAAGACGCTGAGCGTCGCTGACAGGGCCTAAGGTACAAATCGTAAGCACCTGAGTTTGTCCACGAGTAAACATTCCTGAACCGTGAACGCGCGGCAAAAGTCCTACCTCAGCTGCAAGCGGTCTGATTTCGTCAATCTTTCTGCCGTCGACACGCTTACCCTCGAGCAACCAGTTTCTTACAATCTTCTTCTGAAGCTTGTAGATGCACTCGTCTATCATCGGGATTCTTTCCTCATTGTCAGCGTCAAACTTTCCGTGAACTGCGTCCTTGATTGGATTCAGTCTTGCTTCTCTTATATTCTTGTCGTCTGTATCAAGAGCCTTCATAACGTCCTCGCCGCAAAATTCTTCAATAGCGTCAAACAGCTCGTGGTCAACCTCCTGCGACTCAAATTCAAACTTCGGCTTGCCAATCTCAGACTTAATGCCCTCAATAAATGCAACTAGCTTTTTGATTTCTTCATGTCCCTTGCAAATTGCGTCAAGCATTACGTCGTCAGGAACCTCGTCGGCACCCGCTTCAATCATAACGATTTTTTCAGCAGTACCTGCAACTGTGAGGTTGAGATGATTATTAGCTCTCTGCTCAAGAGTTGGATTCAAAACGATTTCGTCGTCGACAAGTCCAACGGAGATTCCGGCGATTGGCCCGTTCCACGGAATGTCGGAAATTGAAATAGCGATTGAAGTAGCAATCATACCTGTGATTTCAGGCGAGTTGTCAGGGTCAACTGCTAAAACAGTCATAACAACTGAAACGTCGTTTCTCATATCCTTCGGGAAAAGAGGTCTTATAGGGCGGTCAACCATTCGGGAGGTTAAAATTGCCTTCTCGCTCGGCTTGCCCTCTCTCTTTAAATAAGAACCCGGAATCTTTCCTACCGAATAAAGCTTTTCCTCATAGTCAACAGAAAGTGGGAAAAAGTCAACCCCTTCTCTTGGCTTTGCGGAAGCCGTAACGTTCGCCATTACGACAGTTTCACCATAGCGCACCCAGCATGAGCCGTTGGAAAGTTCGCAGGTTTTTCCTGTTTCAACTACAAGCGGTCTGCCAGCGTATGTAGTTTCAAACACTCTGTACTTTTCAAACATAACATAACTCCTTTTCGTATTGCAGGAGCTTTAGCAATAAACACAAAACTTGAAACTTATCCAAATCCTCTGTTTAATGCTAATCACGCCTGCATAAAACAAAACTTTCATATATACCAAAAGGCAGACAGCAAGTATAAATTGCTGCTGCCTTATCAGTACAAAATTACTTACGAATACCGAGCTTTTCAATAACAGCTCTATACCTGTTGATATCCGTCTTGATTAAATAGTTGAGAAGGTTTCTTCTCTTACCAACCATTTTAAGAAGTCCTCTTCTTGAATGGTGGTCATTCTTGTGAACCTTAAGATGTTCTGTAAGGTCGTTGATTCTCTTGGTCAGAATTGCAATCTGTACCTCTGGAGAACCTGTGTCAGTATCGTGCTTTCTGTTAGCTTCGATAATAGCTGTTTTTTCTTCTTTTCTTAGCATTTTTAGTACCTCTTTCAAAAATTTTCCATTATTTCAGTAGAGGGCTTCGGCACATCCGAAAATCGGCAATCGCCCACAACCGAGATAAGGTATATAGGTTTTCACAACCTTATCAATTCTATCACAAAATCAGTCGCTTGTAAATAGAGTTTACAAATTGTTAACAATTCATTTACCTATTCCGTTTTGTTCCTTTGCGGCGGTAAGAGTATTCCTCATAAGCATGGCGATTGTCATCGGCCCTACTCCGCCCGGAACTGGCGTAATATACGAAGCTTTATCCTTACAGGACTCAAAATCAATATCTCCGCAAAGCTTTCCGTTTTCATCTCTGTTCATTCCAACGTCGATCAGAACGGCGCCTTCCTTTATCATATCGCCTGTGATGAGCTTTCTGACTCCAACTGCCGCTACTAAAATATCAGCTCTTTGACACTCAGCCTTTAAGTCCTTGGTTTTAGAATGGCAGATTGTAACAGTTCCGCTCTTGTGAAGCAAAAGCATCGCCATTGGCTTGCCGACAATATTACTTCTGCCGACTACTATGCACTCCTTGCCTTTAATGTCAACTCCTGTTGATGCGATAAGCTCCATAACTCCGGCAGGAGTACAGGGCAAAAACGAATAGTCGCCAATCATTATCTTTCCGACATTTTCAGGATGAAATGCGTCGACGTCCTTCTTTGGTGAAATGTTGTTGATAACTACGCTCTCGTCAATGTGACTCGGAAGCGGAAGCTGGCACAGGATTCCGTTTACTTTATCGTCCTCATTCAGCTTATTTACAAGCTCCAAAAGCTCCTCCTGAGTTGTTTCTTCAGGAAGCTCATACTTGAAGGATTCAAATCCAACCTCCTCGCAGGCACGCTGCTTGTTTCTTACGTAAATCTGCGAAGCTGGATTTTCGCCGACGATTATAACTGCAAGACCCGGAGTTATTCCGCTTTTTTTTAGCTCAGCCGTTTCCTTGGCAACGTCGTCCTTTACAGCCTTTGAAATAAGCTTTCCGTCTATAATTTTACCCATTACTCTTCCTCCTCAGCGTCGTCTGATTCCTTGGTGTTATCTGATTCTTCAGCTTTTTCAGCTTCTTCGACTTCTTCTTTTACTTCTTCAGCCTTATCGTCGTCGAGAGCTGAATCAACATCTTCGACAGATTCTTCAATCTTATCAAGCTCTTCAAGCTCGTCTATCTCCTCAGAGTCATATTCGTCGTCGAGCAAAATAGAGCTTTCGTCCTCTTTGATTTCACTTTCCTTTTCAGCCTGCTCCTTTTCTCTCTGAGCCTCAGCCTTCTCGATAATCAGCTTTTCAACTCCCTCAAGATAAGCGAGCTCCTTCTTGCTGTCGCCGAACTTTTCTTCATATTCCTTTGTAATATCGGTAATGCCCTCGCCCGTTTCCTTAGCTTCGGCAACCTTCTTCTTAAGCTCCTTCTTTTCAGCCTTGACAAGCACCTTTGCGTTGTAGCTTGCAAGATTGATAATAGATTCGGTTCTGTCGACATAGATCTTCGTTTCGTTTCGTTTCGCCAGATTTCTGAAAATGATAAGCAGAACGATAGATACAAGCACGCAGGTTCCAGCAACAAGCTGAGAAACTCTGATGTTAAACAGATACAAACTGTCTGTTCTCAGTCCTTCGATGAAGAATCTTCCAAGACCGTACCAGCCTATATAAAGCAGGAAAATTTCTCCGTCAAACTTTCTCTTCTTAAACAGAAAATGAAGCAGAATAAATCCGATCAGGCACCATAAGGATTCATACAAAAAGCAAGGGTGAACAGGCTGTAATGAATCAACCGATCCGTCCGTAAAGTTCTCGGCGATATAGCTTATGGTTTTGGATGAATACATTCCCCACGGAAGCGTTGTATTGCTGCCGAAGGCTTCCTGATTAAAGAAGTTACCCCACCTGCCGATACATTGACCTATCAAAAAGCATGGTGAGATAAGGTCTAAAAGAGTAGGCAGATAGCATTTTCTTATCTTTGCGACAATTCCGCCGACAATTATAGCGCCTATAAGTCCGCCGTAAATTGCAAGTCCTCCGTCACGAACGCTGAAAATATCAGCCCATTGAACTTCGCCGTCGACAATATACTTGTCAAGGCTGAAAATTACATAATAAGCTCTGGCGCCTATTACAGCGCCGATAAGTCCGCCGATTACAACGTCTGTAACTCTGTCGGGATTTAAGCCTATCTTTCTTGCCTTATTAAAGCCGTAAAGCATTGCAATTAAAATTCCTACAGCTATTAAAAAGCCGTACCAGTAAATGCTGAAATCTGTTCCAGGAATTTTAAAAAGCACGTTGTCAATGGTAATTCCCGATTTTAAAATGTTGTCCTCGCTTCCAAAATTCGGAAATTTTACCGTAACTTTAGAAAGCGTCTGAATAATCTGCGTCATTTTGAAACCATTCCTTTCGGTTAAAAATATGTCTATTTGGCTTTTACAACTGAAATTGCCGAGCTATCTATATTAAGCAGCTTGTCCAAATCGTTTTGCAGGTCCTCAAGGGTTACCTGAGAAAGCGTTTCGATAGGTGCGAAAGCTGATAAATCTCCGAGAATGTATGCGGAAAGCATTGTGCTTGCGCACGACTCCACGTTTTCAAGGTTCTTTATCATTGAGCCGTACATACTGTTCTTTATAATCTTAAACTTTTTCTCGTCAAAGCCTTCCGCTTTGTAGCGCTCGATTTCCCTGTAAATTCTTCTTTGGACCTCAAGCGGGTCGCTCGATTCGCCGCCAACTAAATTTGTAAAAAAGCCTTCGCCGAAAAATACTTCGGAGGAAAATTGCGAATTGATAAGTCCCTCGTCGAAAAGCTCCTTATAAAGCGGAGAGCCGCTTCCCATTATAAGCTGGAGTAAAATTGCCGATTCAAGCTCGGTTTTTACGATTTCCTCGCCCTTGCAGGCAGGCACCTTAAATCCGATTTCAAACAATGTCAGTCCGACAGGCATTATCTGCTCGATGTATTTCTCCGAAACCTCCATAGGCTCTACAGGAAAGTCTGTTTCCAAGCCTATATCCTCGACAGGAATCAAAACCTCGTCACAGATTTTTATTACCTCGTCGGCGTCGCAGCTTCCTGCTATTACCAGAACCATATTGTGAAGGTTATAGAAGGTTCTGTAGCACCTGTACAAAAGGTCGGCGTCAATTTTTGCAATCGACTCTACCGTTCCTGCAATGTCTATTCTGACAGGGTGCTTTTTGTAGAGAGTTTTCAAAAGATTGAAAAGCACCTGACGCTGAGGAGAATCCTCGCACATTTTAATTTCCTGACCGATAATTCCCTGCTCCTTGTCAACCGTCGCCTGAGTAAAGTACGGCTTTTGGACAAAGTCGAGCAGGATTCTCAGCGAGTCGGCATAGTTTTCCGAACAATCGAAAAGATATGCGGTATGATCAAAGGTTGTATAAGCGTTGGCGTTTGCGCCGGTTTTTGCGTAAAGCTCAAAAACGTCGCAGTCCTCGTTTTCAAAAAGCTTGTGCTCTAAAAAGTGAGCTATTCCGTCAGGAACATCTATAAAATCAGCGTCGTTTTTCGTTTTAAAACGAGTGTTTATAGAGCCATATTTTGTAGCGAACAGCGCAGAGGTGGTTGAAAACCCCGGCATTTCCCAGACAAGCACGTCAAGACCGGACGGGTGATGAAATTTTTTATAGCTGTCGCCTGTGATTTTATTGGTAATAATTTCTTCCTGCATTACTTATCACCTCCGCTGGTTTTGAGAGTGTAAACAGTATCTAGCTTTATGCTCTTTGCCGCTTCGATAATCTGGTCCCTTGTAACGGCAAACATTTCCTCTTGCGCTTCGTCGGGCGATTGATTTGTCTTTCCTCTTGCGTGCCTTGTAAAATACCATGCGGCAAGCTCGGAAGCTGAGTCATAGACGGTTTTCATGCTTCCTCTCATTGCAAGCTTTGTATTATAAAGCTCGTCGTCAGTGAAATTGCCCTTTTTGATTTCTTCTATCTGATTTAAGATTTCATCGTAAGCAGCTGTCAGGTTACCTGAATCAATTCCGCTATCAATCATCATTGCGCCCTTTTCGTAAATCATTCGGGAAACGCAATAGTAGCAAAGGCTCAGCTTTTCTCTTACGTTCATAAACAGCTTTGAGAAAGGAGTTCCGCCTAAAAGCGCGGCGAACAGACCGTTTGCAGAGTCGTTTTTGTAGTCGGTTTTAAAAAGCATTACCATTTTAAGCTGGTTCATTTCGCAAGAGTCCTCAGCCTTCACAACCTCAGCCTTTGCGGGACTCAGGCTTACAAATGGATAGGTTGGCGCTTCTCCTCTGCGCTTTAATGCGTCAACTATAAGGGATTTTGCACTCTCAAAATCTCCGCCGCCTGAAAGTGAAGCTTCAACGCTTGCGTTTTGAAGAAGATTCTTATACACCTCGGTTACTTGCTTTTTAGTGAGAGCTTCGGCGGACTGCTTCGTGCCGTTTGGCGAAAGCGAGTAAGGCTCGTCCTTAAACGCATACTTGTTTGCGTTTGAAATAGCATAGCTGCGCTTTTCGTTTATTTCGCTTTCGATCGAATCTATAAGCTCACGCTTTTTCAGATCAAAATACTTATCGTCAAACTCAAGCGGCTCAAAGATACATTCAAGCAGCACCTTTATAAGCTCGTAAAAGAGCTTTTCGCCGTCAAGCGCATATTCGTCTCTTATAGCGTTTGCTGTAAATGCAATTACCTGATTGTCGCCAACCTTGAAGTTTGAAGCTCCGATAGAAGCTCCGTAAAGCTTGTTTGTAAAATCTGTAATTGCAGTAAGTCCCGTATATTTTTTGTGCGAAAGGATTAAAAGCTGAGCTGCTAAGGCGTTCGCCGAAGCGTAGCGCTCGTCAAGCGGCAAAACAAACCTTATAACCGCCGAATTTGTTTTAAACTTCTCGTCGGTTATGCAGGTTAAACCAGCGCCCTTAGCGATTTCCTCCCTTGTTACTTTTATTGACAAAAAACCATCTCCTTATATTTCTACCCTTAAAGCACTGCTGCTTTAAGATATTTTAACATTTCCTTCCCCTGCTATTCCTTTGAGCTTTGTGAGCATCTGCTCGTCGACTGAAACGCCTGATAAGCTTTTTGGCGACAAGCGTTTTTTGCTGTCGGCAAAGTAAAATAACGCCTTCATATCTCCCGTGGCTGTGTTCAGAATTTTCATACATTCCGACAGCTTACTCTCGTCAAACGACGGAAGTCTTATCCACAGGCTAAGCTCCTTTTCAAATTCATCGGCAGCAACTACGCTTTCAATTATAAGCTTTGGATTCTCGTCATCTTTAAGACTGATTTTGCAATTTGCAAAAATTACAGAGCCGTCATATACAAGCTGCTTTTTCTCGGAATACAAATTCGGGAACATTATCATTTCAATTTCCATTGAAGCGTCGGACGCTGTGATAAACGACATATTGGTTCCCTGTCTTGTGAGGAAAGGCTTTGAAGCTTCAATCATAGCGAAAACCTGAACCTTATCTCCGTCCTTAAATCTGCCGTCCTCATTTTTAACCGACAGCACGATATCTGAAAACTCGGGCAGACCGATAATCCTTCTTTGCTCATCGAAGCTTTTAAGCGGATGACCTGAAATGTAAGCTCCGACAGTTTGCTTTTCATAAGCTAAAAGCTCGTTCATCGGATATTCCTGAAGCTTAGGTATCTCCATTTGCGAAGTGCTTGAAGTATCAGAAAGGCTGCCGAAAAAGTCAAGCTGACCGTCGACGTTTTTACGCTTGTCCTCTTCAACGCTTTTCATTATCATTTCAAAGGCGCTCATCATTTCACGTCTGTTGTTTTCAAAGCAATCCAAAGCTCCGCTTTTTATAAGCGATTCCATTACCCTTGTATTTATATTATCAATCGTTCTCTCGATAAAATCCTGCAACGATGTAAATTTACCGTTTTGCTCTCGCTCGCTGATAATTGCCTGAATTACTCCCTTACCAAGGCTTTTTATAGCAAGCAGGGCGTATCGGATTGAATTTCCGCAAACTGTAAAGCCCTCGCCGCTTTCGTTTATATCAATAGGCAAAAGCGCAACGCCGTTTTGCTCGCAGATTTTTATATACTCGAGCATTTTGGTTCCGCCCTCGCTGAGAACGCTTGTCATCAAGGAAGCCATATACTCCTTGAAATATTTGCATTTTAAGTATGCCGTCTGATACGCAACGGTCGCATAAGCCGCAGCGTGAGATTTATTAAAAGCGTAAGACGCAAACGAGCTCATCTCGTCGAAAATTTCATTCGCTGTCTTTTCGTCGACTCCGTTGTTTACGCAACCCTTGCAGTTGACGCTTCCGTCAGGATTTTTTTCACCATACACAAAAGCCTTGCGCTCGGACGCTAAAACGTCGTGCTTCTTTTTTGCCATTGCCCGCCTTACAATATCAGCTCGTCCGTAGGAATAGCCTGCAAGCGTTCTGAAAATCTGCATTACCTGCTCCTGATAAACTATACAGCCGTAAGTAACGTCGAGTATATCCTTCAAAAGCGGCGTTTTATAAGTTATGAGCTTCGGGTTGTGGCGGTTTCTGATATACGTCGGAATTGAATCCATTGGACCCGGGCGGTAAAGAGAAATTACTGCGATAAGGTCTTCAAGACAGGTAGGCTTGAGCTTTACAATAGTTGAGGTCATACCGGCGCTTTCAAACTGAAAGACGCCGCCCGTCTTGCCCTCGCAGAACATTTTGTAAACGTCCTTATCGTCGTATGAAATGCCTTCTATCGTAAAGTCGGGGTCAAACTCATTAACAAGCTTTACGCAGTTGTTTATGACAGTTAAGTTGCGAAGTCCTAAAAAGTCAATTTTTAAAAGTCCTAAGCGCTCAAGCACTCCCATAGTGTATTGAGTTACAATCTGTCCGTCTGTGCTTTGAAGCGGAACATAGCTGTCAACAGGCTCCTTTGTAATTACAACTCCTGCGGCATGGGTTGATGAATTTCTGGGCATTCCCTCAACCTTCATAGCGGTATCTATCAGCTGTTTTACCTGAGCGTCGCTGTTGTAAAGCTCTCGTAAATCAGGAGATTTTTCAAGCGCCGACTTCAGCGTTATATTTATTTCTCTGGGAATGAGCTTTGCAATTTTGTCGCCGAACTGGTACGGCAGCGCCATTGCCCTTGTAACATCTCTTATTGCGGCTCTTGCGGCTAAGGTTCCAAAGGTTATAATCTGCGCTACGTGATCCTCTCCGTATCGGCGGCAAACGTAATCTATTACCCTTTGCCTTCCCTCAATGCAAAAATCAATATCAAAGTCAGGCATAGAAACTCTTTCAGGATTTAAAAACCTCTCGAAAAGAAGGTTGTACTTCAAAGGGTCTATTGCTGTAATTCCGATACAATACGCACACAGGCTTCCCGCTCCCGAGCCTCTTCCGGGGCCGACAGGAATTTTATTTGTCTTTGCGTAATTTATAAAATCCCAGACTATGAGGTAGTAATCAATATACCCCATTTGCCTGATTATCGAGATTTCATATTCAAGGCGGCTTTTGGCTTCCTCGCTGGGGGTTTTATAAATTCTGTAAAGCCCCTCCCAGCACATATTCACGAAAAAGGCTTCGTTATTGTCAACGCCCTCAAACCTGACGTACGGAAGCTTGGTTACGCCAAACTCAAACGTCACATTACATCTTTCGGCAATTTGGACGGTATTGAAAATCGCTTCTGCGTGAGTTTTAAAAAGCTCGCTCATTTCATCTCCCGACTTTATATAAAACTCGTCCGTCGGAAACTCAAGCGACTTCGGGTCGTTTATTGTCGTGTTAGTTGAAATGCACATCAGTATTCTTTGCGCCTGTGCGTCCTCTCGGCGGATATAGTGAGCGTCGTTTGTCGCTACAAGCGGAATGCCTGTCTGCCTTGAAAGCTCATACTGAAGCGGAATAATTCTCTCCTCATCGGGAAAGAGCTGATTTTGGACCTCTAAAAAGTAGTTATCCTTTCCGAAAACATCACGGTAAGCTAAAGCTGTCTGCTTAGCGGCTTCAAAATCGCCGTTTAAAAGCTTTTGATTAACCTCTCCCGCTAAGCAGGCGGAAAGGCAAATAAGTCCCTCGTGGTACTTTTTTAAAAGCTCAAAATCAACTCTCGGCTTTGAATAAAAGCCCTCAGTATACGCTAAGGAAACCAGCTTTATCAGATTCTGATAGCCCGTATTGTTTTCGCAAAGCAAAACCAAATGATAGTTTTTATCAATTCGGTTTACCTTGTCAAACCTCGTTCTGTTTGCAACATAAACCTCGCAGCCGATTATAGGCTTAATGTCATTTGCCTTGCATTCGTTATAGAATTCAACGGCAGCGTACATATTGCCATGATCTGTGACGGCAACGGCAGACTGCCCCAGCTCCTTCACACGCCGAACCAGATACTTGATGCGGCAGGCGCCGTCAAGCAAAGAATATTCGCTATGGACGTGAAGATGAACAAAATCCGCCATTTAACACACCGCCTTTCAGATTTTGATTTGTTTCTTTTAATTTACGCCTGTCGTTTTTTGTTTATCAAAAACAAAAGCGCAACAATGCAAATTATATCCAGAATCAATACAAATACATAAGCAAAGGTGGAAATACCGCCCGTCAGTTTTACTATTGACGCAAGCATTAAAACTGTGCCCATTGCAGCAAGAGTAGTTCCTACCTCCTCAGAGCTTTCGGTATCGTCGTCCTTTTGTCTTACTTCGTTTGAAATGTCAGTTTTAACCTTGACGATAAGCAAAACTCCAAACGCTGTAATTGCGATTGAAACAAATAAAACAAAAATAATCATCTTACATTCCTCCGTTATTTCTTATGTTATTAGCGATTGCCTTTATTTTTTCAAGCCTGTGGTTTACGCCTGATTTTGATATTTTAGGAGTCAGAGCTTCGCCTAATTCCTTTAGCGTAAATTCAGGATTTTCATACCGAAGAAGGGCGATTTCATAAAGCTCGTCGGGCAAGGAATCAAGTCCCATACTTTTTTCAATCAGTTCAATGTCCTCAATCTGCTGTTCGCTCGCCTTTACAGTTCGCTCTATATTTGCGTTTTCGCAATTCATTACTCGATTCACCTTGTTGCGAACATTTTTTAAAATTTTTACATTCATAACCTCAAGTGTAGCCTTTGAAGCACCCATTAAGGTCAGCATATCCTCTATGTTCTCGCTCTCTTTTATATAAACGATTTCGCTGTTTTTGCGAGTTGTATGCTTCGCTAAAATTGAGAAATTATTTAAAAGAGCAAGTCCTAAATCGTTGCAGGCATCAACGCTTGGCACTACAAATTCAAGGTGGTACTCCTTATTCGGGTCGGTTATATTTCCAACCGCTAAAAATGCGCCTGCGATAGAGTAGCGAACGCCCTCTGCCGGAAAGCTCTCGTCCGACAGCCCTTTCCTGAAATCGCCGACGGTTTTAAAAACTATCCTTACGCTTTCATCCTTTAAACTTATGTTAAACGCTTGGTGACCTCGCTTATCGGCATCTTCAGGCTTTACCTTGATTTTGCAAATTCGCTCAAGCTCGCTTTTTAAAAACCTTGCAACCTCAGCGTTTTCGGTTGAAAAGAGTATTTCGCTCCCGCTTACCACCTTTGAAAAGCAAAGAAGTCCGTAAATCGCAAAGGACGCCTTTTTAGGTGTGTTAAGGCTTTCAATTATTTGATTTTTTACCATGTGCGAAAATGACGCCATAATATCAACCTATCTTGTACTCTTGTCAATATCTCTGTGGTTTACTCTTACTCTCGGATGAAGCTCGCTTAAATGCTTGAACATTCTCTCTGCGAATGTTACGCTTCTATGCTTTCCGCCTGTACAACCAAACGCTATAATAAGCTGGCTTTTGCCCTCCTTCATATAAAGAGGGATCAGGAAATCAACCAGATTAAAAAGCTTCTCTTCAAGCTCTTTAGCTTCGTCAAACTGCATAACATAATCGGAAACCTCTTTTAAAAGTCCCGTCTTGCCTCTAAGCTCGTCGATATAGTAAGGGTTTGGCAAGCATCTTACGTCGAAAACAAGATCCGCTTCTCTCATCGGTCCGTACTTAAAGCCAAACGAACAAATGTCAATCTGAATATACTCGTCTCCGTTTTCTATAAAAATATTTCTTACCTTTTCTTTGAGCTGAGCCGCTGTAATATAGGACGAGTCTATAAAGTAATCGGAAATTCCTTTGACGTTTGCAAGCATATCACGTTCGAGGGAAATGGATGACAGAATGCTTCCCTTGGATTGATTATACAAAGGGTGCTTTCTTCTCGTTTCCTTGTATCTTGTTTCAATGACAGAGTCATCAGCATCTAAGAACAAAACCTTTACCTTTTCGCCATGCTCACGAAGCTCCTTTATGGTTCCGTAAAGGTCTTTGAAAAATCTGCCAGCCCGAACGTCTGCGACAAAGGCTACCTTTTGAAAATTCTGGTCGCTTCTGGCGCAAAGAGTTGCAAACTTCGACATAAGCTCGGGCGGCATATTATCAATACAGTAAAAGCCTAAATCCTCAAGCGCATTTATAGCAGTTGATTTTCCGCTTCCTGATACTCCTGTTACTATAGTAAATTCCATTTGCTCACCTTCTTGTGCCTTGCTCTTATTTTATCTGTCATTCGTGCTTGACAATCAAAACCTCGCATTCGAGTGTCTGACCGCTGTCATGTAAAACCTTTTGCTGAACGTCGCTTATGACCCTTGTAACATCCTCAAAGGTAGCGCCGCCTAAATTTATTACAAAGCCGCTGTGCTTATCTGACACTGCCGCACGTCCTACCGTATAGCCTTTAAGTCCGCTGTCTTCAATCAGCTTACCTGCAAAATAGCCCTTGGGGCGCTTGAAGGTTGAACCAGCGTTTGGAAATTCAAGCGGCTGCTTTGCCTTTCGCCTTGACATCAGCTCGCTCATAGTGCTGCTGATTTCTTCTCTTTCCCTTGTGTTATCAAGGGTAAAGGTAGCTGAAAGTATAACGTCACCGTTTGTCTGAAAAATGCTGTGGCGGTAGGAAAGCTCCATATCGCTTGCCAGAACGGTTTTTATATTTCCTTGCTTATCAATTACCTCGCAGGAGGTCAGGACATTTTTTATCTCTCCGCCGTAAGCGCCAGCGTTCATAAAAACTGCGCCGCCTACAGTTCCTGGTATTCCATAAGCAAATTCAAGTCCTGAAAGGCTGTTGTCAAGTGCGAGCTTGCAAACGCTCATCAAAGACGCTCCCGACTGTGCGATTATTTTATTACCTATAGATTTAATTTTTGCAAAGTCGCTTCCTAAATGAAGAATGACTCCGTTAAAGCCCTTGTCGTCAAACAAAACATTTGAGCCTCTGCCTAAAACCATATATTTAAGCTTCAGCAAGCGAAGCCTTTCCAAAAGCTGCTTTAGGGCTTCAGCCGAGCTTATTTCAATAAAAGCATCTGCTTTTCCGCCAATTTTGAAGGTTGTATAATCTTTAAGAAAAGCGTCGCTTACGACTCTTTGATCAAGGCTTTTTGCAAGAGAAATGATTTCTTCTATGTTTTCCATAAATTAACCTCAGATGATGATTTTTTGCGCTTTGGGGTGATTGTTGTTTACCCTGTTTATGATATAGTCAAAGTCGGTATTTATAATAAGCTCCTCGGGGTAGCCGACCTCTTTTACAATTTCACGACAAATGCTAAGCTCGCCGATGCTCTCGCAATAATGGGCGTCGGAGTCAAGGCTTATTTTGACGTTTTCCTTTTTGCAGGCATTAAAAAACTCAATGGCGTTTTTTCTTGTGCTTCGTCCTGCTTTAATTGACGATTCGTTCACCTCAGCTATTTTATCATACCTAGCGAGCAAGCGAGCGCCCTCTGTGTAGTCAAACATATGATCGGTGATCGTCAGGTGTCCGAACATATCGACAAGCGGATTTTTGCAGACATTCTCAATAGCCTGTAAGTGCTCATCATTTGTAGCAGTCGGGTATACTGAGCTATGAAACGAAGCTACTACCCATTGAAGCGTATCGAGAATACGTGGCTTTATATCAAGCTCTCCGTCTGCGTTCATAATATCCGCTTCAATTCCACGAAGCGCATAAATCCCTTTGATTTTTTGCGGTAAAACCTGCTGGTTTTCTGCGTGCCACTCGTGAGGTCCGTCAGCCATCAGCGGCGCATGGTCTGTCATCGCTATTATGCTAAGTCCTCTTTCGGCAGCTATCTCACAGTTTTCTCTGACAGTTGAATACGCATGAGTAGAAGCTACTGTATGCGTATGCAAATCTGCGATTATTTTCATACTTTCATATCCCCTGTTCAATTAAAATGCATCCCAGTTTTTAACTGTGTTTTTGGAGTCCATTTGCAAGCCTAAATTGTCAAGCAAATCCTGTGCTGCGTTGTAACCCATTTTCTTTTGACGGTTGTTCATAGCGGCAACCTCAAGGATAATTGCTAGATTTCTTCCCGGCTTTACAGGAATTGTAAGCGACGGAATCTGGATTCCTAAAATATTGGTGTATTCGTTGTCAACGCCCATTCTGTCGTAAATTTTTGTTGGATCCCACGACTCAAGCTCGATAACGAGATCTATCTTCTCAGTAACCTTAACGGCACCCATTCCGAAAAGGCGGCGCGCGTTAATAATACCTATTCCTCGAAGCTCTAGGAAATGCCTTATATTGTCAGGTGACGAGCCGACTAAGCTCTTGCTTGAAACCTTTCTGATTTCAACGGCGTCGTCAGCTACAAGGCGGTGTCCTCTCTTTACAAGCTCGATTGCTGTTTCGCTTTTTCCTACTCCCGACTCGCCGACAATTAAAATTCCCTCGCCGTAAACCTCAATTAAAACTCCATGTCGGGTAATTCTTGGACCGAGCTGTAAATTAAGATAAGCTATTAAGCTTGCGATAAATTCGGTTGTGCTGTCCTCTGTTTTAAGCACGGCAACGCCGTAATCCTCAGCGCAAGCAAGCATTTCAGGAAAAACATCGTGCGCTCTTGCAATTACAATTGCGGGAATCCTAGTTTCAAACAGCTTGGAAATTTTTTGAAATCTTAATGCGTCGCCGATTGACTCTAAGTACGCATACTCCATATTTCCGCAAACCTGTATTCTGCTTGAATTAAAATACTCGTAAAAGCCTGTAAGCTGTAAGCCCGGACGGTTGACGTCGTTGTCGTCGATCAAGATTTCCGCCGTGTCCCTCGGAGTGTATACCACCTCAAGGTCAAGCTCCTCGATAATATTCTTTAACGGTACTGTAAAAACCTCTGCCATAAAAACCTCCTATATTCTGATTAAAGCTTAATGTAGCCTTTTTTTCTCATTTCCTCCGCCGCAAGCATTACGCCTAAGCGTCCTGTCGGGTAGGTTATTCCACCCTGAAGCCATGCGGCATAAGGCTCTCTTATCGGCGCGTCGGCCGAAAGCTCAATTGAAGCTCCCATTGTAAAGGTGCCTGCCGCCATAATAACCTTGCTGTCGTACCCCGGCATATCCCACGCTTCGGGAGTGACAAAGCTATCAATCGGAGAACCCTTTTGTATTCCTTGACAAAAGGCGGTTAAATTCTCCTCGTTCTTAAGCAAAACGGAAGCTATAATATCGGTCCTCTTTTCGCTCGCCTTCGGAAGCGTTTCAAAGCCTAAAAGCTCAAAAAATCTGCACGCAAAAACGGAGGTTTTAAGCGCTTCGCCTACCGTTTGCGGAGCGAGGAAGAAGCCTAAAAGTATCTCCCTTGTCATTGAAAGCGAACAGCCGACTTCCTTTCCCATTCCAACGCAGGTCAACCTGTCGGCGCACATATTTACAAGCTCTTTATCTCCTGCTATGTAGCCGCCAGTTTGTGCTATTCCGCCGCCAGGATTTTTTATAAGAGAACCAACTATCAGATTTGCGCCTACCGATGTAGGCTCTTTAACCTCCGCAAATTCGCCATAGCAATTATCAACAATGGCAATTGCTGATGGGTTTTCATCCTTAGCGCAGCTTATTATTTTACCGATTGTATCAACGTCAAGCGACGGTCTTAATGAATACCCTCTTGAACGCTGAATGTAAATTACTTTCGCCGATTTCGCTTTTTTTGCTATTCCTTCATAATCAGGCGTGCCGTCCTTTAAAAGATCAACCTCGTCGTATTTTACTCCAAAATCAATCAGGGAACCCTTTCCCTTTTCGCCCGCTAGTCCTATTACCTCTTCGAGCGTATCATACGGCTTTCCCGTAACGCACAAAAGCGTATCGTTTGGTCTTAAAACTCCGAAAAGCGCAGTCGACAAAGCGTGAGTTCCGTTTACAAAGGTGTGGCGAACCAAAGCGTCCTCGGCACCGAATGCGTCGGCGTAAACTCTGTCGGTTGTATCCCTGCCGACATCTCCGTAGCCGTAGCCGTTAGTCCCCTTAAGGCTCGCTTCGCTCACTCTGTTCTTTATAAACGAATACAGCACCTTTTCGGAATTTTGCCGTACGGTTTTATCAATTTCCAAAAACTGCTCCGCACAAGCCTTTTCGGCCTTGTCGGCTAAAGATCTTATGCTTTCATCTATTTCAAAGCTTTCTTGCATTTTACTACTCCTCAAAATTTTTTCTCTCCAACACAACGTCCTCATTTACAGGCTCAAGGCCTATTTCGGTATAGTAGCTGACGTTGTAATCCCTGGCATATAGGCGAACCTTAAAGCCGTCTGCGTTAAGCTTATCGCCTATCCAGTACAAAAGCTCTCTTGCGTGGTGCTTTCCCCTCTCTGAGGGAATTGTAGCAACGTGGCCGACAAAGGCTATATTGTCGACAATATATTGAATGGTAGCGCTTGAAACGCAAGACAGCGTAAAGCTTTGAGAAAGACCTCGCCTTATTCTGTGGGAGGTATCAGTCAACCACAAATCTCTGGACTGTCTGATAATTGGAAAGCTTGTCTGAAGTATTTCATAAACGTCGTCAAGTCTTGGCGTTTCGTTGACAACAAGGTTGGGATCAACTTCCCTGCACTTAAATTCAAATTCTACTCTTGGTATTGCATTATAGTCGTCCTTTATGTGGCTTATCAGCTTTCGCGCCAGATACGGTTCAAGCTCAATAGTCACAGGCTTTGTCATATTCACCAGAAAGGAAAGCTCGTAAATATCATCGTCTGAAAGCGATTGGTTTGAAAGCTCAGCTACTACCAGCGACGAATTAAAAGCACAAGCTATTCCCCTTATTTGCTCGTCATTTTTTATTAGAAAAAAGCTGCAAAAATTATAGTCAGTTTTGTATGCGTCGTAATGCGAGCGTATTCTTCTTGAAAAATGGCAGCTTTTAAGCCCCTTTAAAAAGCTCTTGTCTATATCCTTTGTCTGCGTTATCATTAAAACTTAAATCCTTTGTAACATCTCTTTTACAAGCTTGTAAGAAGACTCAATATCCCTTACATCTGCGACGCCTGAAGGCGAATGAATATATCTGCAAGGGAGAGAAACAGCAATAGTTTTTACGCCGCCCCTTGTAGTGTGAATAGCGCCTGCGTCGTTTCCGCCAGCTATCATAGTTTTCGTCTGACAAGGAACGCCTATATCCTTCGCTGTGTCAAATGCCAGCTTGTAAAGCTCCTTGGAATAAATTGTAGACCTGTCCATAAAAGACACAACAGGTCCGTTTCCTTGCACGCACACCTTTTTTTCATTGTCAGCGCACGGAATGTCGCTTGCTGTGGTCGCTTCTAAAACTACTGCGACATCAGGGTTTACCGTGTATGCTGCAACCTTCGCTCCTCGCAAGCCTATTTCCTCCTGAACTACGAAGGTAAAATATGTGTCGTATTTAAGCTCGCCCTGCAAAAGCTTTATCATAACGGCGCAGCCGAAGCGGTCGTCAATAGCCTTTGAAAGTATTTTGCCATCGCCCATTTCCTGAAAGTCAGGCTCAAAGCAAACGCTGTCGCCTAAATTTACATACTCCTCAGCCTGCTCTTTATTCTCAGCTCCTATATCAACGCAAAGCGCGGAAATTGACGGAGATTTTTCCCTCTCCTCTTTTGAAAGGTTGTGAACGGCTACCGAGCCTATAACTCCGCTTATTTCGCTATCGCCTACCAGAACTCGTTTTCCCAAAGCAGTAGTAGCTTCAATTCCGCCAACGGCTGAAATTTTCAGGCTTCCGTCGTCGTTTATATAATTTACTATAAAGCCTACCTCGTCCATGTGCGCCGAAATTAAAATACGCTTGTCAGGCGTCAGCTCGCCCTTTTTAAAGGCAATAATATTTCCCAGATTGTCAACCCTATACTCGCAAAAGCCTTCAATCTGTCTGATTATATACTCCCGAACTCTGCCCTCGTCGCCTGAAATTCCATTTAAAAGGCAGAACTCGCTTAAAAGCTTCATCATAGCACTTCACCCGCCTTTAAAAATTCTGAAATGAGCAGAGCCGTGCTTTCAATATCGCTTAGCGACACGACCTCAACAGGCGTGTGCATATATTTTAGCGGGATTGAAAGGGTAACGCTCTTAACGCCGCCCTTTGAAACGCCTATTGCATCAGCGTCGGTTCCAGTCTGTGAGCCCATTACCTCCAGCTGGTACGGCAGATTTTTTCCCTTTGCAAGACGAATAAGTGCGTTTGAAAGATCTTTTGAAAGTGACGGCGCAATGCCTATCATTGCACCCTTTCCCATTTCGCCGCATTTTTCCTTGTCCTCGCCCTGAGAATAAGCGAAGGAAACGTCTACGGCGATTGCTAAGTCGCAGTCAGACTTAAACGACAGCATTTTAGCTCCGCTTTCGCCGGTTTCCTCCTGACAGGAAAAGGCTATATCTATGTTGTACTCGCTTGAAGCTCCAACTAGCTCGAGCGCACGGAGAATTGCCGCTACGCCTGCTCTGTCGTCAAGCGCACGACTGCTTACTCTGTCGCCTAAAAGCGTCATTGGCTCCGCCTTAAAAAGCACTCGGCTTCCAAGCGGAATTTTTTCCATTGCCCTATCTTTACTAAGTCCAACGTCAATATAAAGCTCGTCGTATGAAGGCGCTTTGTCGCTGTCCTTTGACAAATGCGGCGGACAGGAGGTTATAACGCCCTCTAGTTTGCCGTCCTCTGTCAGCACCTCGACCTTAGTAGCGGGGAGAAGTCTTTTGTCAATTCCGCCAACCGGCGAGAACTTCAGGAAGCCTTCGTCGGTAATATAGTTCACAATAAAGCCGACCTGATCAATATGAGCGTCAAGTAAAATGGTTTTTTTCTTCTTGTTGTCAATGCTCGCAAACACATTTCCAAAGTCGTCCATACAAGCGTTATCAGTAAAGCTTTTAAGCTCCCTTAACGCAACGAAAGACGCTGACGCTTCGTCGCCGCTTACTCCGTCTGCTTTGCAAAGGTCAAAAAGCACACTTTTTAAATCCATTATCTCATCCTCTTCTACAGCTCGTTTACAAGCTTTTTAAAGTGATTTCCCCTGTCCTCAAACATTCTGTACATATCAAAGCTCGCACAGGCAGGAGAAAGTGAAACTATATCGCCGCTTTGAGCGTTTTCCCTCGCGGTCGTTACAGCCTCTTTCATATCCTTTACGTTTACTATTTTTATATCGCTTTTCAAAAAGCCGTCGCAATCTTCAACAGCCGCTCTTATAGCGTTTGCGGTTTCGCCCATAACTATCAAGAGCTTTACCTTTTCGAGTATCAGCGGTGTCATTGGCGCAAAGGAAATACCCTTGTCGCTGCCGCCCATTATAACAATAAGCTTTCTGTCAAAGGAATTAAGTCCTGCCATTACTCTTGTAGGACTTGATGCGATTGAATCGTTGTAATATCTTACTCCGTCAAGCTCACGGACAAATTCTATTCTATGCTCAACTCCGCCAAACTCTTTAGCGGTTGAAGCTATGCTCTCTAAGCTTACGTCCTTCCATGTGAGAGCGATTGCTGTAAGGAAATTTTCTACATTGTGTATTCCAGGGATTCTGATGTCGTCCTTGTGAAGGATTTTTGTAACGCTTCCCTGCTCGTTATAGCATAGCCAGCCGTCGCTTGATAAAAAGCTTCCACGCTCGGGAACAATTTGTCTTGAAAAATAGCTAAGCCTTCCTCGCACAAGCGGCGCAAGATCACGAGTATTTTCGTTGTCGTAATTTAAAACCGCCTTTGAAAATGCGCTCTGGTGATTAAGAATATTGCACTTCGCCTGAATGTACTCCTCCATTGTTCCATGAACATTGAGGTGGTTTGGAGTAATGTTGGTTATTGCAGCGGCATATGGAGATTCTCTCATTGAAATAAGCTGAAACGACGAAAGCTCAACTACTGCTACGTCATTTTCTGTAATCTCTTCAATTCTGCTCAATAACGGCTTGCCGATATTTCCGCCGAAGAATACCTTCTTGCCGTCACGCTCAAAAAATTCCTTGACAAGCGTTGTAGTTGTGCTTTTCCCGTCGCTGCCTGTTATAGCGTAAATTCTGCAGGGGCAAAGCTCGAAAAACATCTCGGTTTCACTTGTAACAATAACTCCCTTTTCACGAGCGAGCTTAATACTCTCGCTGTTAAAATACATTCCCGGAGTCCGAAATGTTACGTCAGACGAAAGCACTCCCTTCATCATCTCGTCTTTTCCGAGATAAATCTTCGCTCCCATTTTGGAAAATTCATCATAAAGAGCTGAAGAAAACTTATCCTTTTCGGCAACCGTTTCATCCCCCAGCGTTTTAGCGTCGCAAATTGAAACGCTTATTCCCTTTTTCAAAAAAAGCCTTATAAGGTCGTTGTGACTGACGCCAACTCCTATAAACGATACCTTTTTGTCTTTTATAAATTCAAAGAAAGCACTTACTCTGCTCACGGATCTATCTCCTAACATATTTTTGTACGATTGAAATTTGTGATTTTTGTTTTAAGCCAAGCATACAAGAAAAGATTGTATGTGTGGACATTTATGTGTTTATTCAAAGCGGAACGAAGCGAGATAAGCTCGCTTAAGCTCGCAAGTGAACGCTTTCAATAAATATATTGAGCCGAAGGCTCTGTCGGATTTCAGTAGAGGTAAAGTATTTAACTCCGCTGAAAGACGAAATGGACTATCGCCATAAGGCGATTGGACATTCTGTGTTTATTATACAACATTCAGGAAAAAATATCAATATACTTCAGGTCGTTTTTTGGTAAATTCGGGCTTACTGCCGGCAATGCTTACAAGTGAGCTTTGTTGAGGTTTTCTTAAAGCTTAAAAAATTTTTCTCAAAAGAGAAGTAAAAAATCCGACTTTGGCTATTGTAATTAGTTTGAAAATACTTTATAATCAATATATGATGTGCCGCTTGCACATTTAGCTTCTATTGCGTTGGCAATGGGGCGAAAATCGGTATCTGGACAGGCGTCCAAATAAAATAAGGAGCTGATAGCTAAATTGAAAAACACAATCATTAGTCTGCGAAACGCTGTAGTTGAATACGACGGCGTTGAGGTGCTTGGAGGAATCAATCTCGATATCGTGGACAAGCAGTTTGTAACGCTGCTGGGACCTTCAGGCTGCGGCAAAACCACGACGCTTCGTATAATCGGAGGGTTTGCCAATATGAAAAGCGGAGAGCTGTATTTCGGCGACAAGGAGATTTCCAAGCTTCCGCCGCACAAAAGACAGGTAAACACCGTCTTTCAGAAGTACGCTTTATTTCCGCATTTGAATGTATACGAAAACGTGGCTTTCGGTCTGAAGCTTCAAAAGCTTCCCGAAAAGGAAATCAGATCAAGAGTTCAGGAAATGCTGGAGCTTGTAAACCTTATAGGCTTTGAAAAGCGAAGCGTAAATCGCCTTTCTGGCGGACAGCAGCAGAGAGTTGCTATTGCGAGAGCTCTTGTAAACCGACCAAAGGTTTTGCTTTTGGACGAGCCGCTCGGCGCGCTCGATTTAAAGCTCAGGAAGGAAATGCAGATTGAGCTTAAAAAAATTCAGCAGAATCTGGAAATCACGTTTGTTTATGTAACTCACGACCAAGAGGAAGCGCTTACTATGTCCGATACTGTTATCGTTATGAAGGACGGTAACATTCAGCAGATAGGCACTCCCGTTGATATATATAACGAGCCGAAAAACGCATTCGTTGCGGACTTTATCGGAGAAAGTAATATTTTGGACGGCATTATGCACAAGGACAGACTTGTGGAATTTGCAGGAAATGAATTTGTCTGCGTTGACGAGGGCTTTGCGCCAGACGAGCTTGTAGACGTCGTAGTTCGCCCTGAGGATATAAAGGTTGTAAATCAAGGCGAAGGTATGCTCACAGGCGTTGTTGAAAACGTAATCTTCAAGGGCGTTCATTATGAAATGCTTGTCGACGCCGCAGGCTTTAAATGGAAAATTCATTCAACAATATGTGAAAATGTCGGCGATTTAATTGGAATGAACATTGAGCCGTTCGACATACATATTATGCACAAGATGAAGGAGGACTAGCCTTATGAAATCTAAGCTTATTGCCCTTCCCTACATCATCTGGATGTGTGTATTTACAATAATACCGCTAGGACTTGTTGTGTTCTTTGCGCTTACAACGGAGGATAACGAGTTCACACTTTCAAACCTGACGGCTATGAACGACTATATGGACGTTTTATTTCGTTCGGTGGGCTTTGCCGTTATAGCTACAATAATTTGCCTTGTAGTGGGGTTCCCTATTGCGCTTTTTATTTCGAGAATGCCAAAAATAAAGCAGTCAACAATGCTTATGATTGTACTGCTTCCGATGTGGATAAACTTTTTACTCAGAACCTACGCCTGGATGACAATTCTTGAAGAGAACGGACTTATCAACAGGTTTTTGGGGCTTTTCGGTATTGGACCGCTGAATCTTATGAACAATTCTGGTGCTGTCGTTTTGGGAATGGTTTACAACTACCTTCCGTTTATGATACTGCCTATTTATTCTGTTATGACAAAAATTGATGAGAGTATTGTCGAAGCGGCGCAGGATCTCGGATGTTCAAGCGTAAACGTATTGAGAAAGGTTACAATTCCACTTTCTATGCCCGGAATTACTACGGGAATTATTTCAGTTTTTGTTCCAAGCGTATCGACCTTTATCATTTCAAGAATGCTGGGCGGCGGAACAAACGACCTTGTCGGAGATATAATTGAATCGCAATTTTTAGGAAACTCCTACAACCCTCACCTCGGCTCTGCTATGGCTTTGGTGCTTATAGTTCTGGTTTTGCTCATTATGAGTATCTTTAACCAGACAAGCGGCGAGGAGGCGATTGTATAATGACAAAAAATAGATTTTTATCAAAGCTGTTTTTGTACATCGTTTTGCTGTTTTTGTACGTTCCTATTTTCGTTCTTATTGTATTTTCCTTTAACGAATCAAAATCAAGAGCGAATTTTACAGGCTTTAGCTTAAAATGGTACTCTAAGCTTTTGCACAACGAAGCTATTCTCACAAGTCTTTTAAATACAGTAATCATTGCCCTTGCGGCGGCGCTTTTAGCGACAATTCTCGGAACTGCGGCGGCTATTGGAATCAACAATATGAAAAAGGTTTCAAAAACCGTTGTTATGAATATCACCTATATTCCTGTTGTAAATCCTGAAATCATAATGGGTGTTTCTCTTATGCTCCTGTTTAAGGGAATGCAAGGAATTATAAACTTTCAGTTTGGATTTGTCACGCTGATTTTGTCGCACATCGCCTTCGACGTTCCTTATGTAATTTATAACGTCCTGCCAAAGCTAAGACAGATGAATCCGAGTCTGGTAGAAGTGGCAAGAGATTTAGGCTGTAACGAGCGTCAGGCGTTTTTCAAGGTTGTAATTCCTGAAATAATGCCGGGAGTATTTTCAGGATTTTTAATGTCGCTGACATATTCTATCGACGACTTTGTAATAAGCTATTTCACTAGCGGTTCGAGCGTTGAAACGCTTCCTATTACAATTTATTCTATGACAAGAAGAAAGGTTTCGCCTGAAATTAACGCTGTATCTACAATTATTTTCCTTGCTATTATAGCTGTTTTGATTGTCAAGAACTATCTTGAGAACAGAAGTCTGAGAAAAGCAAGAGATGAATCTCTTGCAGTTAAGAACGCTTAGAGCTAAGGGAGGTAGATAAATGAAAAAAGCATTATTGGCAATTATTTTATGCCTGTCCGTAATTTTGAGCAGCTGCGCTCAGGACGCAAGCGAGGATTTAGCTGAAATAACCTCCTCGGCACGAGTAAGCGGCGAGCTTGATTCGTCGTTAACCGACGTTATGACACTTGACAAAAGCGCTCTTAGCGATTATGATTATACTAGGCTTAAAGATGAAAATATAACCCTTAATGTCTGCAACTGGGGCGAATATATGGCGGTTGATCAAGAGGATTATATGGACGTAAACGAGGAATTTGAAAAGCTCACAGGGATAAAGGTAAACTACAAAACCTTCGCTTCAAACGAGGAGCTTTATTCAAAAATCAAAAGCGGCGGCGCAAATTACGACGTTATAATTCCGAGCGATTATATGATTTCAAGAATGATTGAAGAGGATATGCTTGAAGAAATAGACTTCGACAATATTCCGAACTTTGAATGGATAAGCGACGACCTTGTAAATCCTGATTACGACCCTGAAAATCTATATTCGGTCCCCTACACGATGGGAATTGTAGCGATTGTTTATAACACTACTATGATCGACGACGAAATAACAGGCTACAAGGATTTATGGAACTCAAGATATTCAGGTCAGATTCTGATGTTTAACAATCCTCGTGACGCATTTGGAATTGCGCTCACATATCTTGGATATTCGCAAAATACTGAGGACAAGGACGAGCTTGACGAAGCGGCTCAGCTTTTAAAGGAGCAGAAAAAGTACGTTCAGGCATATGTCATGGACGAGATTTTTGATAAAATGGAGGGCGGCTCGGCAGCTATTGCGCCTTATTACGCAGGCGATATTCAAACGATGATTGACGACAATCCCGACCTTGATTACTGTATTCCTGAAGAAGGCACAAACCGATTCGTCGACGCATTTTGTATTCCAAAGGGCGCCGAAAACAAGGAAGCTGCTGAAATGTACATAAACTTTATGAACGAGGTTCAGATAGCTTATACCAACACAGATTACATCTGCTACACAACCGTTCACGACGGAGTTGCCGCACTTTTAGATGAGGAAACTTTAGAAAACGAGCTGAGATGTCCTGACGAAACATATCTCAGCGAAAAGACGGAGGTTTTTGTAAACCTTTCGTCGGATACTAACGCTTACATTCAGGAGCTTTGGAATCAAATAAAGATTGAAAAATCAAAATCCGTATGGCTTGTTCCCACACTTTTGATTCTTGCAATCGCCTTTACGATTTTTATAAACGTGCGGCGAGCAAGAAAGAAAAAGCAGGATATTTTCTAAAAAGCTTAAAGCGCACTAATTTGTTAAATTTGAGGGTGTACCCTTGTTAAAAATACAATCAATATAAGTGAGGTAATACAATGGAAAACGCTACATTGTTTGACAAACAAACGCAGGTTGCTCCGCTCGGGCTGATTGTTATGGATTCGTTTAAGGAAACGGGCGCAAAAATACACAATTATCTTGTAAACTGGGCGAAGGAATCGGGACTTGGAGAGAACAATTATCTTATTGATGTGTCCTGTCCGAGATTTGCGTCCGGCGACGGAAAAGGAATTATTCACCAGACCGTCAGAGGAAAGGACCTGTTTATTTTAATTGACGTTGGAAATTACAGCTGCACCTACAAGCTGTTTAACAACATCAACTCGATGTCGCCTGACGACCACTTTGAGGATCTAAAGAGAATCATTCAGGCGGCAAGCGGAAAGGCTCACAGAATCAACGTAATAATGCCTATCCTTTACGGCGGCAGACAGCATAGAAGAAGCTATCGTGAATCGTTGGACTGTGCGGTTATGCTTCAGGAGCTTGAAGCAATGGGAGTGTCAAACATTTTAACCTTTGACGCTCACGACCCCAGAGTTATGAATGCGATTCCGCTGATGGGATTTGACAACGTTATCCCCTCTTATCAGGTCTTAAAGGCTATGTTTAAAAACCTGAACGACTTAACCATTGACAAGGATCACTTTATGATAGTTTCGCCTGACGAGGGCGCTATCAACAGAAATATGTACTATGCGTCTGTTCTGGGCGTCGACTTAGGAATGTTCTACAAGCGCCGTGACTATTCGGTTATTGTAAACGGAAGAAACCCGATTGTAGCTCACGAATATATGGGAAATGACGTTGCAGGAAAGGATATTTTCATCGCAGACGATATTATTTCCTCAGGAGAATCGGTTCTTGACATAGCTTACGAGCTAAAGAAGAGAAACGCCAGAAAAATCTACGCTTACGCTACTTACGCTATATTCACAAACGGCTTGGAAACCTTCGACAAGGCTTACAAGGAAGGAATAATTGACGGCGTGTTCGGCACTAACCTCACTTACCGAACCCCTCAGCTTTTGCAAAGAGAATGGTTTATGGAGGTTGACGTTTCAAAGTATATAGCCTACTTTATTGCAGCTTTAAACCACGATATGTCAATCGAAAAGGTTATAGACCCCGCAAAGAAAATTCACGCTCTTTTAAACAAGCAGAAATAAACAAGCTAAAGCGTCCTGCTTCGGTGGGACGCTTTTTTGTATGGAAAGACAAGAAAAGCCGACAGATTTTTAGTCTGTCGGCTTGGTTTTTGTATTGAAATTAAATGCCGTCAAGGCAGTTATCATATACCCATTGCTTTATTTCCGTCATATCGTCAGTTTCATAATATTTTACTAAGAGCGTTTTAAACATACCGTCAAGCTCAACGGGAACTGACATAATTCCATTGCCGTTTTCGATAAGTATCTTGTTGCAAATCATTGTCGCTACTCGTTTGTTGCCGTCTTTAAACATCTGCTTTTTCATAATCCAAAGCAAGGTCGTTAAGGCTCTGTCGGTTGTGTTGTCAATTTCCTGAATTTCCGTAAACTCGTTAAAAAGCTTCGTCATATCGGGAAGCTCCGGTCGCCAGGAGGTTCCGCTTATCATAACATTGTCAGTTCTCAGCGTTCCCAGCTCATTGTGTGCAAGCTCACCCTTTGCAACAAGAATATGAACCTCTTCTATAAAGCCAAGCGTTAGCTCTTCGTCTATGTTGTCAATTACATATTTCCAGGCGTCACGCAAGCAGCAGACCTTTGAAATTTCCGAAGGCTTTACGCTTGAAACATTCACGTCGTTTAATATGTCGTTCGTCTGAGCAAATGTAACGGCAATTCCCTCCAGATTTGCGCTTTTGTATACAGCATCAACCAAAAGCCTTTTTGCAGCAAATATATTATCAGACTTTTTCATGTTGTATTTGTTTTCCATTTAGCTTATCTCCTTAAGGACTATTCAGCCGGCACAGGCTCCTCCACTATGGCGTCTTGCGTTTTTAAGCCGTCTTTTCTGTTTTTTATTTTCGATATAAGCTCGCCGATTTTTCTGATTACAAATAATATAAATCTGGTGAGTGGGGTTGAAATCAGGCTCATTGTAAACGCCAAAGCTGCTGACAGAATATAAATTATCAGCACAAGCAGCGGGTAATAGTTGAACCTTTCCAAAAACGTCGGAACCCATTTTCCGAAATAATCGTAGTAGATTGTTCTGTCGAAAATGTACGACAAGAGATATGTTCCAAGCGTTATATCCGAGAGCTTCGCCAGAACCTTCTTTACTGCCTTCGGCGAATTATCGAGCTTTATCTTTGAAAGCAGCGAGAAGAAGAACGGCGTTGTAATTACAAACTGGAAGCTTTGCCAGTTGGTCATTACGTTTGTTCTATAGCTTCCGTGCCAGCATCGATAGTAGTTGTATACTGTGAGCAAATTTATTATTATCATCAATATTACAAACAGCTTCGTTTTTGAAAGCTTAGGCGGATATTCCTTTATGTATGCGCCGATAAAATAGTAGGTTATTGGGTAAATAATTACCCAGTAATCAGGTACAAGCGCCTGATACTCATTGGAAACTGAAGGAGTTGCCCACCAGCCGCTGATTGTAAAGTTAAAGGTATTAAAAACGACGGCAGGGCTGTCAACAGGCAAAGGCTTACAATCAGCACCAGCTTTTTCTTTCTCGAATTAAGCCCGTGATAGCTTAGGTTCAGAAAAGGAATCAGCAAAAACAAGCCTATATACATTTCTATATACCAGCCGTACTGCGCAGCACTGAAATCGAATATTTTAAGTATCGCTTCTTTAACCGAAAGTCCCGATTTAAGGTAAAGATTGCTGTACAATATTCCCGCAACAGAAGCTAAAAGATACGTCACCAGAATTTTTACAATTCCTAAATAATACCGCTTTGTCAGCTTCTTTTCGTTCATCAGATAGCCGGTGAGCATTACAAACATCGGCACGCACATTCCCATAAATGTTCGCACAAATATCGGCAAATACATACTGCCGTCGGTCAGTTCCTCAGAATAAAAGCCTGTATATAGAAAAAAGTGAACGCCGCACACTAGCAGCCCTGAAACAACTCTTATAAGGTCAAGCGTTGGGTTTCTCGTTTTCAAAGAATCATCCCCCTATTTTTAAAGCCTCGCATTCTTGCTAAAGCTTTTACAAGAATATTTTAACACAAGTCACGGGTAATTTCAATAGGGAATTTTATTTGGATATAGTGGCAATGGAAATCTGACAATTTCAATTGATGAGAATCTACTATGTGCTACTGTTAATTTTACTAATTTTGACATTCTCCTTTCATACTCTGTGAAATGACAGGGGCGACAAGCATTTCAATGCAGTCGCCAGCGTTATGCGAAGCATAATGCGTGATGCGTGGCGGAGAGAAAACGCCTGCCCCCATATTTAGTTGAGCTTCGGAAGTGCTTAAACGAAAAGCTAGATGAAAGATTAACCTCTCTCATCTAGCTTCTTAATTTCTAGTATTCCAGTTTCTGTCCATCTAGCCTCTAGTAGCCAACTGCGCTTACTCCATACTCTGCTTGTGACTGGGTAAAGCCTTCGTAAAGAAGCTGGTCTATTAGCTCGCTTCTTGAAAATGACATAACATTAAGGTAATTCTGCGCACATTTTGCAGCCTGCTCGTTCCAATCAGCTCCGCAGTTGTCTGCACCATAAGTAGCCTGAGCAGTTGTGAACTCCTCATATTCGAGCTGGTTTATCAGTCCGCTGTAAGAAAATGCTGTAGTATCAAGATAGCTTTTTGCCTTGCCTACTGCCTGTTCGTTCCAATCGGCACCGCAATTATCCACAGCGTAGGTTTGCTCCTCGTCAGAGTAGCCCTCGTATTCAAGCTGTCCCTTTAAACCTTCATAAGAGAAGTTCATCCACTTGAGATAGTTTTTTGCCTGCTGAAGAGCATTTTTCATACCGAGCGTAACATTGTCGCTGGTAGTGGTTGTTGTTTTCTTAGTTGTAGTGGTCTTTTTAGTAGTCGTAGTTGTAGTAGTGGTTGTCTTTTTGGTAGTGGTTGTCTTTTTAGTAGTTGTGGTAGTTGTCGTAGGCTCGGTTGTAGTTGTGGTAGTCGTGGTCGTGGTTGTGGTTGACGTGGTTGTGCGGTCGCTTAAATCGCTTGAATCTCCGTCGCCGCAAGCTGTAAACACCAATAGCGATACGCTTGCCAATAATACTGCCAATAGTTTTTTCATATCAGATCTCTCCTTTTTTAAATGTGAAAACCAATTGATACTTTACCAGAAGTGGTTTTCTTTTTGCCCTTATTTTTCTCAAGCTCTCCATCGGTAGTTTTGTCTACCGTATCACTTATCTGCTCTTCCTCAACTTCTTCAACATCTTCTTTGTCAAGAACAAGAGCGATAGCAGAGCTATGAGTTACGAACATAACTTTTGCATAAGCATAGTCCTCAATCTTGTCATAAAGACGACCTGCACTAATCGTACCAGCATAAACTGTACTTGTGCTATTTGCTACATAACCGATTTTGTCAATGAACGGCAGAAAAGCGCAAATAGCTTCCTTATCGTGCACGTTATTTGTTTCCTTAATAAGCTTTATTACCCTGCCAATTTCAAAAGGCTTCTGACCATAGTAATAATTGATTCCTGTAATTGTAATAAAATATGTATTCTCCATAAAACCACCTCGTTATCTTGCTTTTGCGTTCTCGACTATTGCTTCAAACTCCCTGTGCTTTTATAGTAGCACATATAAAAAAGCTTGTAAAGCGAGGTGTGTGAAAAAGCGACAGCAAAATGGGTTTTGTGAGGGTTGGTGTGTGAAAAAGCGACAGTGCGATTTCTGTATTGTTTCCCCCGCCTGCGGCGGGGAATATATACTACCAGTTCACTTGTAAAGGGTGGTATAGAAAAGTGACAGGGAGGAAGGCTTTGTTGTGCTGGTAATGGGAAGGATAAGAAGTAATATAGCAAAACCAGCAGCAGGCGGGGTGCCTGCTGCTGGTTTAAATTCAATTACAAGCAAACTTTTCAAATCTAATCCCAATGTCAACTAATTACCAAATATTAGCATAAATCTCATAATTTGTTGTTGCAAAATCTAAATCAATGGAAACATCAAAAGGAGTTGCCGAATTTGCTTTTAACGAGTCAACAAAGGAAAAATCTCCTCCTATAAGTTTGCCATCTTCGTCACGAAAAACAACAGTTACTATTGCAGATTCAATATCGTAGTCATTTTCATTCTGTATTTCACCAACTATGTTTTCTTCTCTCATAGTGACATTGAAAGCAGTTAAAGGAGCATATTCCGGATTTTCTAACATTTCAACTTTCGTTATACTATAATCTTCAGGTTCTAAAGCTTCTACATCGAGCGATGCAGGGAGTTCATCAACCTTAAATGCCATGCCGGCACAAGCAGACTCTTGTTGAGGATAAATTATTGATTCAACTTCTTCCTCCGAAGCAATTACTTCACCTTCGCTGTTTCTCGCAGTAATACGAAATGATGGGTATTCTATTGCTATATCCTCATTAGGATTATAATAAATTATAGAGAAATAAAGATATTCATCTTCCATCGAAAATCCATATTCTTTAACCTCAGGAGGCAATATGGTTTCTTGATTTTCTTCGCTTGCTTCTTCGTCAACCAAAGTAGCTTTGCTTTCACTCTCAAGAGTAGTAGTAATTGCACTTTCAGAATCAGTTTTAGACGAACTAGTATTGTTATCCCCGCAGCCCACTGATGTAAGCATTACAGTACACAAAAGGCCTAAAGCCAACAGTTTTTTTGTAATTTCTGTCATTTTCATAATTTTCTCCCTATTGCCGAACAAGCGCCTGCGTACTGATTCGACAAAATTCATTTAATTTCATCTTTTTTATTTTAACCTACCCCCCCCTGGTCAATTCGCAGATTAGACAAATTTTGGGTTGAATTTTTGTGCAGTTTGCATAATTATGTGATTTTGACGGGGTTTTTGTAATTTTTGGGAGGGGTCAATGCGTAACTCATTATGCTTTCGCACGCATTAAACTCCGTTAAACGCTTGCCGCCACCTATAAACAAAAAGCAGCAGACAAAAAATGCCTGCCGCTTTTCGCAACTATTTTTTTCGGAATCTTAAATGTGAATTTCTTTTACCAAAGCGCTACTACGCCCTTTGCGTGGCTGTTGATCTTGCCAACGTCAGCTGTTGTTATGCTGCCGTCAAGGTTTACGTCAGCGCAAATAAATTGATAGTCAGTAAGTGTTGTTACACCCTTAGCGTGGCTGTTTGCAAGTCCAACATCTGCTGTTGTTACCTTACCGTCGCCGTTTACATCGCCGTAAGGATTCAGATAAACGTCCTGTGACAGGCTTTCGGAAACCTCAACCTCATAGCTTCTTGGAGCATATTTGCCGCCGCTGATTGTGATGGTGTATGTGCCTGCTTCCAAGCCTTCAATTACATACTCGCCCATGCTTGTTGCAGTTACGCTTGTTTCAGTTCCGTCGGAAGCTTCTGCTACAACTGTCATATCAGTTGTTGTATTCTCGTCTGAAACGTAGATTGTTCCTGATACGCTGTAGGTTGTAACAACCTCTTTAAGTGCAGAAATTGCGCTATTTAAGCGTGCTGTTGCTGTGTCAATCTCGTCCTGAGTTGAGCTTGAATCTGCAAGAACAGTCTGTGCATTTTCAAGTGCTGCTGTCAGGTCTGCAACGCTGTCAGCTGTGTAGATTGATGTATCTACAGCTTCCACGTCTGCGATTGCAGTTTCAAGATATGTTGTGTCTACAGGCAATTTAACAAGTGCGTTGATAGCTGCAGTAATTGCTTCCGCCATTGCGTCAACATCCGCCTGCTCTGTAATGTTCTTTGTGTAGTCAACTGCGTTGATAGCGTCGTTAAGAGCTGCAATTGTGTCGTCTGTGTAGATTGTCAAATCAGTCGGAACGTTTGCGAGTGCTGATTCTACTGCTGTGTAGTCTGCACTTTTAAGTGTCAGAGCATCAACTGCTGCCTTAATAGCTGCTGTTGCTTCATCAGCTTCTGACTGTATAGCGTCTGCGTTTGCTAAAACTTCGTTTCCAGCTGCGATTGCGTCTGTTAGTGTTAAAACGCTGTCGTCTGTATAATTTGTTGTGTCAAGTGCCTGCGCTGTAGCGATTGCATCTTCAAGCTCTGTCTTGTCAGCTGGTAATGCAAGTGCTGCGATTGCTGCTGTAAGAGCTGTAGCTGCTGTGTCAACTTCACTCTGTGAAGCTTCT
This sequence comes from Ruminococcus sp., assembly GCA_021205185.1. Classification (GTDB taxonomy): domain Bacteria; phylum Bacillota; class Clostridia; order Oscillospirales; family Ruminococcaceae; genus UMGS1601. The sequence continues at coordinate 125,024 of JAJPYB010000001.1, forward strand.
GTTCCGATAACTGTTACTGCTGAAAGCAGCGCCTCGTTCATTGCTGCTACGCTGCCAGCTGTGTAAGGAGTTGTATCAACTGAATATGCTTCAACGATTGCTGCCTTTAAAGCTGAAACGTCATCTGCTACATTTGATTCAATTGTTGCAAGAACTGTTCCTGTTGAATCTAAAAACTCTACCTTTGTAACAGCATATACGTAGTCGCTTGCATTGCCCCATGACCATGTGTCGACATCAACGGAATAGCTGTTGCCCTCTGCTATTGTCTTTGAAAGCGTCAATGTTTCCGACCAGCCTGTTGTTCCGCCCGAGTAAGAGCTGTCAGTTCCCTTGAACTGATTGTATGTTTGTGATCCAGCTACTGTAGCTGTTATATCAATTGAAGAATATGGATTGTAGCTTACATCTGAAGCGCAGTCAAAGTATACCTTAACTGCAGTTGCGCCAACCATATCAGAACCAGCTGTTCCAGATGCAACGTTATATGTCTGTCCGCCGTAATAGATATAATTGAGGACTGGATCGCCCTGACCTGCCGTTACTAAAATAACTGTAGCGTCTGTTGCTGCTGCGGAAACTGTGTCCTTTAAGTCTTCCGTTGTAACGAAAACTACACCTGAAAGTCCAGCGATTGCTGTGTTTATTGCCGCTGTTGCCGCATCTACATCAGCTTGTGTAGCGGCAGCGTTTGCAAGAACTGTATTTGCTGAATCTATTGCTGAAGCGAGTGCTGCTGCACTGTCAGCTGTACAGCCTGTAGTGTCAAGAGCCTCTGCTGTAACTACTGCTGCTTCAAGCTCAGTAGCGTTTACAAGTGCTTCAATAGCTGCTGTAATAGCGGCTGCTGCTTCGTCAATTTCCGTCTGTGTAGCATCTGCATTTGCAAGAGCGTCGTTACCTGCTGTAACTGCTGCTGTCAATGCTGCTACGCTTGAAGAAGTGTAGATTGATGTGTCAATCGCATCTGCTGCTGCAAGAGCTTCTTCAAGAGCTGTTGTGTCAACTGGGTCTGCTACCACTGTGCTTGCAGTAACTGTAAACGTATACTCGATTGTATCAACATAAGCTGCCTTGCCGTCGAGGATTGCCTTAGTTCCTGCTACTGCGATTGCCTGCTTGGTTGTAGTTGAATAATCCAGGCTCTTGATGCAAAGAGAACTATCTCCTGCAATTACTGTATCTGTATCGTATTGATACTGACGTGGCAATGCTGCTGCGTTCTCTGCACTTCCTGAAACAGGTGCTGTATACTCTGATGCCGGTACTAAACCTGTGCTGTGCGGAACATCCGTAAACACATATTCGCTTTCATCGAGTTTATCAGTCATCTTGATGCTTGTTACATCAATTGTGAAGTCGCCTGTTCCTGTGTAGGTGAAGAATCCAAGATCCTTAAAATAATTTGACTCGAAGTAACCGTCTGAATCTGAAACCTTCGCTGTATACTCGCCCTCGCCTGTAATTGCTACATCAACCGTTTCTGTAATGTTTGAAACATTTGTTGCTGTGATTGTTAATGTGCCTGCGATTTCATCAGCCGCGCTGATAGTGGAAAATGATGACAATGCAACGGAAGAAATTGTTACTGCCGCCGCAAGCGCACCTGCTAAAATTCGTTTTAGCTTCATTTCTTAAAAAACCTCCTTAATCCTTTTGAAAATAGTTGCGCGTGTGGAACTTAACCTATTACCAAATGAGCGTCCACCTTACTTGTCCGGTAATATAATATTAAAATTAAAAGCATTCTTATAATAGAGTATACCCCCCCTGTCAACTGGCGATTTGCACAAAGAATTCAAGCGTAATTTGTGCAAATCCACCAAATTGTAACGATTTTGCAGGAAATCGCATTAAAATAATCGCATTTGAGAGTTTGTTCACAAAAAGTTTAAAATTTGGCTAGGGGAAAATTACGTAAAATAATTACTGAAAATCGGTATTGGTTTGCATGGTACACAATACACGATAAAAAATTGAAATGAGGGTAAAAATTGTGTTGAGATAGGAAGGGGTGTACTTCTATTCTATAAAGTCGATAAAGTGATTGTTATTTGGAAGATGTGGTGATAATACGTTGGGGTTGGTGGGATTAAGAATGACAAGAAGCACTAATGAGAGGTGCAGCCTACTCGGTAAGATAAAAGGATGCCCTTCAAGCCGTGGGCGTGGAGGGCGGATTTTAAAATACGAGAAATAGAAAACTCAGATCACAATAAATTTTTGAATACCCGCCCGACCCTCCCTATTTAAAGGATGTCCACCCCGCCTACGGCGTGGGTGGACGGATTAAAAATAAAAAACTGCTTGTGCTGGCAAGAGTGGTGCAGGCTCACTAACACTAACAAAAGGTTGCAAATTCCACCAACGGTGGAATTTGCGGATTGAAAAATCCAGCGAAGGGGCGCTAGCTTTATAAATAACACCTGTCAGTTTTAATAAGAGGTCAACCCTTTGCTAAGAACTTTTTTGACTTCCTTCATAACTGCTACAATTTCGTCATCGTGATTGCTTGCAGCCTTTGCTATTTGCTGTTGTAACGCTTCATCGAGCTGTGCGGTTTCACTCGGCTTTATTTTTGTATAATTGAGTGGCTCGTTCGCCCAATCGCCTTCAAAGTCTTCAGATATTTCACCTAACGATTCAAACAGTATTTGCTTTGCTTGGGATCACCCCCCGCGTGTGAGGGGAAAATCGGAGTTTGCTAAAAGCCTCCTCGTCGTCGCTTGAAGTTGCAAGGCTGACAACCACGCAAGCCGCCAGCACGACGGTCGAGAGTATCGTTGCGATAGCGTTTTTGCCGAGCTTCATAGTCACCACCCCTTAATATTACAATTTTTGACATTCTTTGATAAAATTATAATATCATATTAAGACAGTAAAAGCAAGAACGTTTGAAAAGATGGGGGAATTTTGTTTTAAGTATACAACAAATCTATAGGAGATTGAGAGATAGCGTAATTTCCCCCTTGACAAAGTGGCAAAAGCGTTGTATAATAATTGCAATACGAAAAAGCTATGAAGGGAACAAAAGACGTTCGTTTAAGCGAAGAGAGCTGTCGGCTGGTGTAAGACGGCGTGAGAAGGGCGTTTATAACTCATCCCGGAGCTGTCTGACCGAATTTTTTTAAGTCAGATCGGGTTCTCCCGTTAAAGAGAAACGCATTGTCAGATGTGGCTGAGGTGCAATAGCGCAAGCGTTGCACGAATTAGAGTGGTAACACGGGTAAATTTTGCTCGTCTCTATTTTTTAGAGGCGAGCTTTTATATTTTTGGGAGGTGATTGCCGTGAAAGGCTGTATGCTAAATTCCTGGATTGTGCCGAAGTCGGCATCACTTAAAATCAAAAACAATAAGGAGGAATACAAATGCAAAATATAGGTAAATACACAAGAGGCTACTTTTTGCCGCCTGAGGATTGCTTTGACTGGACAAGGAAGGACTACGTTGACAAGGCGCCTATCTGGTGCTCGGTAGATTTGAGGGACGGAAATCAAGCTCTTATCATTCCAATGAGCTTGGAGGAAAAGCTCGAATTTTTCAAGTATCTTGTAAAGGTAGGCTTTAAGGAAATTGAAATCGGCTTCCCTGCTGCAAGCGAAACGGAGTACGAGTTTTGCCGTGCGCTTATCGAGCAGGATTTAATTCCAGACGACGTTACAATACAGGTTCTCACCCAGTCAAGAGAGCATATCATCAAGAAAACCTTTGAAGCTCTGGCTGGCTGCAAGAACGCAGTCGTTCATCTCTACAACTCGACGAGCGTAGCTCAGAGAGAACAGGTTTTCAAAAAGAGCAAGCAGGAAATTATAGATATTGCCACATTTGGCGCAAGGCTTTTAAACGAGTACAAGGCTAAAACTCCTGGCAACTTCAGGTTTGAGTATTCACCCGAAAGCTTTACGGGAACGGAAATGGAATTTGCGCTTGAAATTTGCAATGCTGTAATTGACATCTGGAAGCCTACCCCAGACGAAAAGGTAATTATAAATCTTCCTGTTACGGTTGAGCTTTCAATGCCACACGTTTATGCCAGTCAAATTGAATATATGTGCAAGCACTTAAACTGTCGTGAAAATGTAATCGTTTCTCTTCACCCACACAACGACAGAGGCTGTGCAGTAGCAGACTGTGAAATGGGACTTTTAGCAGGAGCGGACAGAATCGAGGGCACCTGCTTTGGAAACGGCGAGAGAACAGGAAACGCAGATATTGTAAATCTTGCTCTTAATATGTACTCGCAGGGAGTTGAGCCGAACCTTGACTTTTCTAATCTGCCCGAGCTTATTGAAATTTACGAGCGTGTGACACGAATGAAGGTTTACGAAAGAACTCCTTATTCAGGACAGCTTGTTTTCGCCGCATTTTCAGGCTCGCATCAGGACGCTATTGCAAAGGGTATGAAGTGGCGTGAGGATAAAGGCTTAACACTCTGGAATGTGCCATATCTTCCTATCGACCCAACAGATCTTGGGCGTGAATACGAAGCTGACGTTATCAGAATCAACAGTCAGTCCGGTAAGGGCGGTATCGGATACGTTTTACAGCAGCAGTACGGCTTTGAGCTTCCGCCAAAAATGAGAGAGGATTTCGGATACCTTGTAAAGAGTATTTCCGACCACAAGCACAAGGAGCTTATGCCAAACGAGGTTTACGAAATTTTCAAAGAGAATTACATAAACATCGAAACGAAGGTGCGTGTAATAGAGTCGCATTACGTTCAGCAGCCGCAGGGAGTAATATCCGCTTTTGTTACCGCTAAGATTGAAGGAATGAAAAAGGTAGGTACCTATACCGCTAAGGGCAACGGACGACTTGACGCCGTTTCAAACGCACTTAAAGAGGCTTTGAACATTGACTACACAATCATCACCTATCAGGAACACGCTACCGAAAAGGCTTCAACCTCACAGGCTGCTTCTTATGTAGGAATTGAGCATAACGGAAAGACCTATTGGGGCGTTGGAATCCATAGCGATATTATAAACTCGTCCATCAGCGCTTTGGTTTCGGCGATAAACAAGCTAATTGAGGACAAGTAGACCAGAATAAAAATAAGGACTTGGGAAATCAGTTTTCTCAAGTCCTTTTTGTTTTATTTTATTGCGTTATTGCGCTTGCGACTTTCCGCTATGATGAAATCTTGTGATAGCGCCGTTTGCAGCGTCTGTTACTCCTTCTTTCCAGCTCTTTAAACTGAAAACCAGTAGCAGCGGATAAAGCTCAAGCCTTCCTGCTAACATATTAAACATCAGCACTATTTTAGAAAGCGGTGAAAAGAAGTTAAAGTTTCCTGTCGGTCCGACCTGTCCCAGTCCCGGACCTATATTATTAAGCGTTGCAACGACAGCTGTAAAGTTCGTTTCAAAGCTTGCGTCATCGAAGGATATAATAAGCAGCGAGAAAGCGTATATAAGAACATAAGTGATAAAGAATACGTTTATCGTTCTGATAACCTCGTGCTCTACTACCTTTCCGCAAAACTTAATTTTTCTGACGCTCTTTGGATGAGCGTAATACAAAAGCTCCTTCTTTATAGTTTTTGCCATTATAACTATACGGGATACCTTTATTCCGCCGCCAGTGCTTCCGGCGCAAGCGCCGACAAACATAACAAGCACCAGAACGGTTTTGCCGGCAGAGTGCCAAAGGTTAAAGTCGACTGTTGAAAATCCCGTTGAAGAAATAACTGCGGTGACCTGAAAGAAGGCGTTTCTTATATTATCCGCAAGCGAAAGAGCGTTGTCAAAGCAGTTTATAACTATAATAACGCACGAAACTACTATTATTCCAAAATACCAGCGAATCTCCTCATAGAGAACCGACTGCTTGACCTTTCTCATTAGCAGCAGGAAGTAAACGGAGAAATTTACTCCGAACAGCATCATAAATACTGCTACTACCCATTGAACATAAGCTGAGTATGCCGCCATTGAAGCGTTTCTTACAGCAAATCCTCCCGTTCCTGCAGTACCGAACACAGTACAAATGCAATCGAAAAGCGGAATATCGCCAAAGAGCAGGAATATAAATTCGAGCGCTGACAATGCTACATAAATTCCGTAAAGAATCATTGCCGTTCCACGGACATTAGGTACAAATTTTTCAACCGACGGACCCGGGCTTTCCGCTTTCATAAGATACATATGAGTTCCGCCCTTTAGCGGTAAAAACGCAAGCAGGAACACCAAAACTCCCATTCCGCCTATCCAGTTTGTAAAGTTACGCCAGAAAAGCGATGCGTGCGAAAGAGGTTCAACGTCATCTAAAATGCTGGCGCCTGTTGTCGTAAAGCCTGAGACAGTTTCAAACAAGGCGTTTAAATAGCTTGGTATATCGCCGTTGATTACAAACGGAATTGCGCCAAACAAGCTAAGAACAATCCAGCAAAGCGCAACCGTCATTATTCCCTCTCGTGCGGAAAATGAAGGCTTTTTAGGCTTTAGCAAAATAAGAAGCGTTCCGACGATAAAGCAAATAACCGCCACCAGCACAAACGAAAAGGCTTCACTCTCGCTGTAAATAAGTCCGCAAATAAACGGCATCAGCATAAACACGCCTTCAACATCTATAACGCAGCCAAGAATATATCCTATATTTCTAAGGTTCATTCCAGTACAAGTCCTTTCAAAAGCAAAGCCTAACGCTTCAAAATGTCTGTCACATTATTGACGCCTGTTCTCGTTGTTATCAATATAACGGTATCGCCAATCCAAATTTCATCCGAACCTGACGGAATAATAATTTTACCCTGCCTGTTTATGCAGGCTATAAGTATATCGTCCTTGAGTTCAAGCTCGGAAAGCGTTTTATTTGTAACTGCGGAATTTTCTTCTATTCTGAATTCTATTGCCTCGGCGCGATTGTCGAAAATATGATAAAGAGTTTCAACGTTAGAGCCGAGCGAATTTTGCTTCGCACGAACATAGGTAACTATCATATTCGCAACAATTTCACGAGGATATATAACATTTCCAACATCAAAGCTGTCGACGACGCTCTTAAAGGTACTTCTTGAAACCTTTGTTACTATCTTTATGCTCTCTGAGATTCTCTTTGCAAAAACGGAAATCAGTATATTCTCCTCATCAATTCCCGTAAGCGGAATCAAAGCGTCTGTGGACATCAGCCCCTCTTGTCCTAAAAGCTCCTCGTCGGTTCCGTCACCGCAAATGACAAGCGCCTTATCAATTGACAAGCTCAAATCCTCGCACTTTTGCGGATTTTCCTCTATAATCTTTACGTCGATTCCCATATCTATAAGCTGATGAGCTAAATAATAGGTGGTTTTTCCGCCGCCGATAATCATAGCGTTGGAAACACGACCTGTTGCAATTCCGGCACGCTTGAAGAACAGATGCGCTATTTTAGGAGTTGTAATAAACGATAAAGCATCGCCCTTTTCAACCAGATACGAGCCGTTTGGAATGGTAAGCTCTCCTGACTTCTCTGCTGCACATATAAGCAACGGAAGATCTATATTGCTCATAATTTCAGAAAGCGTTTTACCTGTAATCGAGCTCTTTTCCGGAACCCGAAATCTTATAAGCTCCGCCTGTCCGCTCGCAAACGAATTTACGTTTAAAGCGTTTGGAACTCTGAGAAGTCTTGCTATCTCATTTGCAGTTTCAAGCTCAGGATTTAATATCATCGAAATTCCCAGCTTTTCACGCAAATAAGTAAATTCAGACGCATAATCAGGATTTCTGACTCTTGCGATTGAAGCGCAGTCACCAACCTTTTTAGCGATAATACAGCACAAAAGATTAAGCTCGTCAGAATCAGTAACTGCAATCAGCAGATCGGCATCCTCAATTCCCGCCTGAATCTGAATGCTATAGCTTGAGCCGTTACCTACAATTCCCATTGCGTCGTAAGTATTAGTAACATTCGTAACGACGTTCTGGTTCCTGTCAATAACCGTTATATGATGACCGTCGCCGCTCAAACGATCGACAAGACTTGTTCCGACCTTTCCGCAGCCTACAATTATAATATCAAGCACCTTTTTCTCTGCGGAAAATCTTTCAAAAACCGACATATCAATATGCCTCCATAAAACAAACGCGCCATTTCAAAAGAATACAGCGTTTTAAAGTTTTCGACATTTAGCCGTATAGCATAGTATAGCACACAAATTTGAAAAAGTAAATACAAATTTCGCAAAAAATGGCGGAGGGAGGGGTGAAAAAGATAAATCACATAAATTCCTTGTAGCCAAACAAGCAAAAATAATACCCCCGAAAAATCGAGGGTTTTATTGCTGTCTGGCGGAGAAGAAGCGATTTGAACGCTCGCGCCCCTTTCGAGACCTACTCCCTTAGCAGGGGAGCCCCTTCACCACTTGGGTACTTCTCCAAACGGTAAACTACGATGAGCGAAGTCATCGCAAATTATTGTAGCACAATTTCACCGCCTTGTCAATAGTTTTTGCGGCTGTTTTTGAGTAGAAAAGAAATATATATTGCAGAATATTTTCTATGGAAACAGCAGCAGACATTATGCCCGCTACCTGAACTCTTTATTATCTCCCCGCCTT
>JAJPYB010000004.1 GCA_021205185.1 Ruminococcus sp.
CCCCCCCCCCCGCCCCCCCCCACTATAATAAATAAGAAGTTGAAATAAATTGAACTTTGTCGAATCAGTAACGCAGGCGCTTGTTCGGCAGTAGGAAAGACCTGTGAAAAATGTAGAGGAGAGTGTTTAATGGAAAATCAGGTAATTAGGAGTGAAAGAATTTCGCAAAAGAAAAAAATTGTGATTACTTATATCATAATAGCTGTCGTGCTTATTTTAAGCTTAATCCCAACAATAAGTGACTATAACACTTATATAGATGGGCAGGAGACAGCCATTTCTTTAATCGATGTGGTCTCGAGTTCATCTGTATTTGATTTAGATTCTTACGATACCAGGCAAGAGAAAGCAGCTTATTTATATGATAAACTCAATCAAAACAAATACAGCCTTTATAACTCAAAGTACGGTTATACATTGAGTAATAGTGATGAGGTCGATGCACTAAGAAAAGTTGATGAAGCATTAGGCGATTGCTTGTCTGATCGTGGATACGATTGTTGGTATGGTTCTAGATATTTAGCATATCGTTACTTTATCACGTATTTTGTAAACAACATTACTGTATTCACTGTAATCTCTACTTTGATGATTGCTCTTTTGTTAGCGACATTTATTGTGAATATATGTTATTTACATAAAAGAAATAAAGAAATAATTATTGATGATGAGCTGGTAATTTGCAAGAAGAGCAAAAGCAAGCAATTGCAATTTAAGATAAGCGATGTTAATAGCGTTGAAATGACACGTTCCAATGGATTGCTTATTAAAGGCAACGGAGTTAATTATCGTATAAAATGGATTAGGAATGTTGATGAAATCAGGAACAGATTACTAGGACAGAAATATGTTGCTACTCCGCCAGACAATACCGAAATCATTGACGCAGTTCCAGCTCAACCTTCAGACAATGAATCGGTAAACGAATTGAAAAAATAAAAGAATTGCTAGACACAGGCACAATAACGCAGGAAGAATTTGACGCTAAGAAAAAGCAAATTCTTGCTTGTGATACAGAAATCAATGAAACTTCTGCTCAACCCCTACCTGTTAGTGATATGCCGATCAACGAGAATTTTTCAGAAGAAAATCAAAGCAGCATAAGTAATGATTATCCAGAGCAGCCGAACAATTTAGAAAACAAGAATGCTTCTGATGTCTGCACAAATTGTGGAACAGTGTTTGAAGAAGGACACGCTTTTTGCCCGAAGTGCGGAACTCCTAAAACCGTTGTAAAAAATAGTTTTTGTCCAAAGTGCGGTGCTGAATTGCAAGCAGGTCAAGAGTTTTGTTCTACGTGCGGTCATAAAGTTAATTTTGAAACCGGTATTGTTAAGAAAAAGAGCAAGAAGAAAATTGTAATTCCGATTATAATAATCGCTGTTATAATAATTGCTGTTGTTGCAGCTGTATTTGTTGCACCTATGATTTTTGTTTCGGTTGAGGATATGTGCGCAGAAGGAAATTATACTGAAGCTTACGAAAAAGCGACAGATACAGAAAAAGATTCTGTTCTTGCTGAAAATGCCATAGCTGTAATGACTGAAAAGATAAGAACTGCTCTTGCCGATTTCGACTCTCCTCCTTCTGATATACAAGTGATAAGTGCTTATTACGCGCCATTGGTATCTGATGGCGAATTATCACAGTATTGTATTCTTGGTGTCAATATAACTACTGATGATGGTGTTTCTGGTAATTGCTACATACTTGGGGATATATATGATGGTGAAGCGTTATCTCTTGGAATAGCTTACTCAACCACAGAAAATGCAGATACCCTGGCTCTTATAGCACAATTAATTATTTCAGAATATTGTATTCAACTTAACGATTCGCAATTGGAAAATATAAATAATCGTTTGGATGAAAATACACTAAGCTCTATCGAATTAATTAATGAAAACAATATTGATACCAGTCGTTTCAAAGAAAGTGACAGCGACGATTAATAGTAAGTAACCAGCAGCAGGCACCACGCCTGCTGCTGTTTGTTTGTAGGTATCCCGCATTAGCTACGCAAAACTCTATAAACCCCTCTTTACAAATTTCTCAACTTATGATATTATGATATTGTTGTAAAAGTACATATTTTGGGTGTGCGGTGAATTTGCCTGGGATTTTCGGGTAAATTTTAAAAGGGAAACAGGTGAAAGACCTGTACAGCAGCCACTACTGTAAGTGAGGACGAAAAAACGCATAGCTACCATTGCGGAAATCGTGAGAAGGGCGTTTAAGTAGATTGATACACAAGTCAGGAAACCTGCCGTATACCTCGACAAGCTTTTTGTCGGTTCAAAACCTGTTTGGGCAAATGGAGCAAGGATTGAACGCTAAAAATCAAGCCGTCTTTGGAGGGCTTATTTGCGTTACCTTCGTTACCTTTTTGATTTACTTGACAGGGGAGAGTATGACTTTGCAAAGTAAATTTTGAAAGGGAAGAAGAACATGAACAAAAACCAAACAATCAAGAAACTGACAGCCTGCATTTGTGCGGCGGCAGTAGCAGCACTTTCCTGCGTAGCAGTGTCGTTTGCTGCGGAAAAAGAGGACGTACTGGAGGAGCTTTCAGATACCTCTCTTTACCTTTTGGAGCAAAACTCATCGGCTGATTACACAAACGATTATGTCTTAGGAGCAGTTGTATCAGGAGCTGTAGACGAAAGCTTTTGCGAAAGCTATAAGGAGAGCGTAGAAGCAGCTCTCTCAGAGAATGACGGAAAGCTTATGTACACCGATTACTATTCAGGCGAGCAGACGGAATCGCTGATGTACGAAGCAACTGCTGCGATAGTTCTTAATAAAATGGGATATGATACAACAGATATAGGCGGATATAATTTTGCTGATATTCTTGCAAGCTACGATCTTTCACTTGTCAGCAATCCGTATTACCTGTGCGAAGCTTTAAAGGCGGCAAGAGCAATAAACGCAGGCGATGAGCTTGAGCAGAAGCTTCTCGAAGCGTTAATGGCGTACTACACGGTTGACGAAAGCGATTCCTCTTTGGGCGGAATGGATTATTGGGGAATTTCGACCGACAACAACGGCGTGTTTATTGATGCTGTAGCGCCGTATATGAGTGAAAATGAAGAGGTTAAGGAAGCGGTAGAAAAGTCGCTTAACTTTATCCTTTCAATGAAGCGCGACGACGGCTACGATTCGTCAGTTGCTTATGCGAGCGAGTATGGAAATCCTGATTCCACGGCTCTTGCTCTAAGAGCCTTTATAGCTTGCGGAGACGACGAAAACGCAGCGGAGGCTTACTCGCTTCTTTTAGGCTTTAAGTCCTCACAAACTACCGGCGCATACCTTTATTACGGAAGCGACAATGTGTATGCTACTAAAGACGCGCAGTCTGCGCTTTTAGCTTACTATGAGTACCTTGCAAGCTCAAGCAGCGAAGAGGAAACAACCGAGTCAACCGAAACAACTACCGACGAAACAACAGAAGCTGACGAAACGACAACAGAAGCTACGACAGCCGAATCAGATGATGAAAGCGAAAGTACAACTGCTGAGGATACTGAAGCAGAGGAAACAACTACGACCACCGCTTCAACAACAGAAAGCTCGACAGCGTCAACCTCAACCGATTCAAATCCAAACACAGGAGCAACAGGCATTACAGCTACAGTTACAATGCTCGCAATCGCTGGAGCGATAGCATTAAAGAAAAGAAGATAACTGATCGGGGAACATCGTATTAGTTTGATACAAGGGGAGTGTGCCATGAAAAAATTACTTTCTTGTCTTTTGGCGTTGATGATAGCTCTTGCTCTTTGCGCCTGCTCGGTAGAATCTGTCGAGGAGCATGACGCTAAGGAGGCTTCGTCTAGCGCAGAAGCTGCAGAGGACGGAGTTGAAGCTGTAAGAGATGATAGCTCAGACGAGGATTCGGACGAAAGCTCAGACAGCGACGAAAGCTCCGATAGTGATGAAGATACCAAGTCTGATAAAGAGGATTCAGACGACTCGGATTCAGACGATTCTCAGTCTACAACAGAAGTTGATTCAAACGCTTCGGAAAAGACGACAACTACCACAAAGATATCTGCCGGTAATAACGGCACAACCACAACCACCACGACTAAGACCTCCTCATATAGTTATTATGTTGTTGGAAGCGAAACCTATTACGTTTCCAAAACCGTAACAGGCACCAGTAAAACTTCAACCAGCAAGGGTAAAACCACAAGCGGTACCACAAAGGCTACAACCACTTCAAAATCTTCGGCAAGTGGTACAAAGTCAGCTTCCTCAAGTAGCAGCACCACGAAATCGAAAATCAAGGTTTCACAGCTGGCAATAGACGTTTCCGACCTGCTTTCAAATTCAAGCCTTTCAGACGAGGGAAGAGCGGCAATAGAGAGCAGTCCATACGCAGATTACGGTGTGCTTATTCCGAAATACTCGTCTGTCACAGTTGTAGAAGGCTCTACCGTTCTGGATGTTTTGGAGCTTGTTTTGAAAACTGAAAGAAACGGCTCAAGCGGCTATGCCGCAAATTCAACCGCTACGTTAGGCGTTAAAAATTCAGCTTATGGAAAGTATGTATACTCCATTTGCGGACTTGAGGAAAAGGCCTGCGGCTCAACCAGCGGATGGATGTATAAGGTGAACGGAAAAACTCCGTCGGTGTCGGCTGATAAGTACGTCTTAAAGGCGGGCGACGAGATAGAATGGGTTTACGTTACAGGCTAACAAATCGGAGGGAACTAAAACGGTTCATTTTAAAAAATTAAACGAGGTTTTGGCGGCAATATACTTTACGGCTTGCTTTGTAGGAATTTGCTTGATTTCAAGCGAGCCTGAAGCGTTGCTGCCCTGCTTCGTTATTTGTATAGTATACAGTATCTTTTTAAAGTGCTTTAAAACAGCACTTTTTTGTTTACCAACGGTGGTACTGTTGATTTTGATAAATCCGTTGTTTAATACAATAGGCGAAACGCCGCTGTTTTATGTAAACGATAACCCGTATACGCTTGAAGCGCTTACAACGGGAATAGAAACAGGAATTATGATTTTAACGCTGATTCTTTGGTTTCAGATAGCGGTGCGGTTTATAAATACCGAAAGGCTGTTTTTTGATCTGTCAAAGGTTCTGCCGTCGATTTCTCTGATGCTTTCGATGATTTTCAAAAGCACGAGCGATTTCTTATCAAGGGCAAGAAAAACGTCTGCCTGTCAGAAGAGCTTTATAAAGGGCGACAAAAAGCGTTTCAAGCGAGCGTCAGCTATATTCTTGGCGACCTCGCAAAACGCCTTTGAAAGCTCGGTCGTAAAGGGAATTTCGATGACCGGCAGAGGCTTTGAAAGGCGGGGAAAGTCAAACGTATATAGGATAAGACTTCGCACGGACGATTTTGTGGTCTTTTTAGCGACGGCAATTATTTTAACGCTATGCGTTTTTCTGAATGGGGTAGCGTTCGTAGCTTTGTTTTCAGTCGCACTTTTGATCCCTGCGATTTACCAGCTTGGAGAGGATGTAAAATGGCACTTTTTAAAATCGAAAATTTAAGCTTTAAATACGCCGGAGAAGAAAGCCTAGCGCTTAAAAATATTTCCTTTGAAACTCAAAAGGGCGAGGCCATAGCTGTTATCGGAAGCTCAGGAAGCGGAAAAACAACCCTTTTGCGAAGCCTTAAAAAGAGTATTGCGCCAAAGGGCGAGCTTTCGGGTGAGGTTAAATTCTTCGGCGGCGATGAAATAAAAGATATAGGCTTTGTCTTTCAGAATCCTTATGACCAGTCTGTGTGCCAGACGGTATTCGAGGAGCTTGTATTTGCGCCTCAGAATCTGGGCTTGGCAGCAGACATTATTCGAGTAAGGGTAGCTGAGGTCTGCGCATTTTTTGGAATCGGAGATTTGGTTTCAAAAAAAATGTCCGAGCTTTCAGGCGGCGAGGTACAGACTGTAAATCTTGCGGCGGCTGCGGTTCTTTCGCCGAGCGTAATACTGCTCGACGAGCCGACAGCTCAGCTTGACCCGATAAGCTCGCAGAGATTTACTCAGTCGCTTAAAAAGCTAAAGGACGAAATGGCTACAAGCATTATAGTTTCTACCCATTCGATTGAGAATCTTTTGCCGTTTGTTGATAAAATTTTAGTGCTTGAGGACGGCCGCCTCAGCTTTTTTGGAGATGCTGACGAGGTTATGAATTTGCTGAAGGAAAGTAAAAATCCTTTGGCGCTTGTAGGCGGAGGTCTGCCGCTCATTTCAAAATTCCACGTTTTAAAAACCGTAAAGCAAGCGAGAGATTTCCTGTCAGTAAACGATATTTCCTTTACGCCAAAACCAAAGCTGCAATCTGACTTTGGTGAAACGATGATAAACGCCAAAGGAATCTATATGCGCTATGAAAAGTATTCAAAGGACGTTTTGTGCGACGTATCGTTGAAGGTAAACAAGGGCGAGGCTTTAGGCCTTTGTGGCGCTAACGGAAGCGGAAAAACAACGCTCCTAAGTGTTTTGTCAAAGGCGCTTTCACCCTACAGCGGAAAGGTAAAGCTTGGCGGCGACCCGCTTTACATTCCTCAGGACCCCAGAATGGCATTTGTAAAGGACTCAATATACGAGGATATAAAATTTTTGTGCGAGCTTTCTTCAATTCCTCTTTCAGAGATTGACAGAGTGAAAAATGAATACTCTTTCTTTAATGGTATAGACGAAATTCTGGACAAGCATCCTTATGATTTAAGCGGTGGCGAGCTTCAGAAGGCAGTTGTGCTGAAAGCGCTGGTAGCCGACAAGGATATTTTGCTTTTTGACGAGCCTGTCAAGGGCTTGGATCCGCAAGCTAAAGAAGAATTTAGAAAAATGATTCTGGAGATAAAGTCCGAAAAGGCTATTATTATTGCTTCGCACGATATTGAATTTTTAGCCGATGCCAGCGACGATATAGCAATGCTCTTTGGCGGAGAAATTGTTTCAAGAAAGCAAAGTGATGAGTTTGTTTGTGAAAACAGCTATTTTACAACCTCACTTGTCCGCGCGACAAATGGCATCAAGGACGGACTTATAACAAGCCGACAGCTGTGGGGTGAAATATGAACGGATTTTTGATAGCGTTACTTTGCGCTATAATAATAGTAGCGGCGTATTTTCTCTGCTTTGAGCTTAAAAAACCTACCGCCGCAAGGCTGATGCCGATAGTCGTTCTTGTTGCGCTCGGAAGCGTCGGACGAGTGATATTTGCGTTCATTCCCCAATTTCAGCCGACAACTGCAATAGTTATAATAGCAGGCGCTGCGCTCGGCTCGACGGACGGCTTTATGACGGGCGCTCTTTGCGCTTTGGTTTCAAATATCATTTTAGGACATGGCGCATGGACGCCGTTTCAGATGATAGCATGGGGAACGGTCGGCGCATTAGCGGGAGTAATTTCAAAATTCAAGCTTGGAGAAACGCTTGTCGGTATGACGATATATTCCGCTCTTGCCGCATTTTTGTATTCTATAATAATGGACACTTATACCGTTTCAAGTCTTTGGCAGATTATGACGCCGAGCTACGCTTTAACTATTTATTCGGCAGGTCTTTTCTTTAACATCCTTCAAATGATAGGCAATATAGTTTTTATGCTGATTCTTTACGTTCCGTTTAATCATATGCTGAAAAGAGTGCGGCTTAAGTACCTCTAGCGGCAAACTGCTAAAATTGTGGTAAACGTCATATGATAATTAGCAATGTTCGCAGTTTGGTTGTATAAAGTTAACAAAAACTTCTTTTATTGCTGGCAAAAACTATTGATTTTTGTAAAGGAATATGGTATTATTATGTTGCGAGATAACACACAGTTATCACGCAACGTAACTATTTTTAGGAGGATAGATTATGAAAATCACTAAAAGATTGTTGTCTGGCGCTTTAAGCCTAGCGGTAGCGGCATCTGCTTGCTTGTCGAGCGGAATCGTTTTAGCTAACGCAACAGCACCGGAGGGCGATTACAACAGCGTAAGCGTTTTAACCGCTTCGGGTGTTGAGCTGGTATCAACTACTAACACTCAAACCAGCTATGTGCAGACAAACCTGACATCAGACAGCGAGGATATGTTGGACAGCGACTATCTTTACATCGTTTACACGGTAAACGACACGGTAACTGATGACACAAAGACGTTTAATCTACAACCGTTTAACACAAGTTGGGGCGGTTGGGACGACAACTATGTAACAATCGGAGCATCGGATTATGATTCTTCAACCGGTCAGTATACATATTATGTTGCAACTCAAAAGATAATCCAGTCACTTTCAAGCGGAACATTTTATGGTATTAACATCAGCTTTGCGTCAACTACTACTGAAATGACTCTCGTTGATTACGGATACTTAACCGAAGATGAGGTTGTTGATTTAGGAAACGAAGAGGATTATCAGCTTGAAGAGCAGGAGTTCATCCTGAATGTAACAGGTACTGACCTTGTTGAAGCCGGATATGATGAGGAAGCGCTTCAAACGCTTATTTCTTCAAACAGCGGCACGGTAAAATTCTACGTTCACATCAGTGAAGCTAACGCTTATTCCTGGCTACAGGCCAGATCGGGCTCTGTTAATAACTTTAATGAGAACGCAGGCGTTACAGTTTATGATGACTGCGGCAGCGGAGCTTCAAACAAGTATCTGACAGGCTACGCTTGCACAAAGCAGACAAGCAGCAACTATCCGATTCAGATGAATTCTGACGGCGATCCAATAGGCTCAGCCGGAACGGGTAACTATGTTTTCCCTAACAACGCTATTACTACTTCAAAGATTACAGCTGTCAAGAACTACAGCCTTACTATTGCTATCAAGACAACAGGCACAGAGGCTGAGGCTTTAGGCTTTGTATTCTCTGACGGAACTGCATTTACAGTTAATGCCGACGGAAGTTTAACACTTGGCTTTACAGTACCAACCTGCGAATCGACCACTTTTGAAAGCTCAGATTCTGACGAAGACGGCGAGGTTTGGGAGCAGTCGGTTGAAAAGAGAAGATCAAACCTTAAGCTTACACTTGACTATATCGCAACAATGGATTCTTCCAAGTATACAGAGGATTCATGGGCAGCATTGCAGGACGCACTCGTTGTAGCGCAGGCGGAGTATGATAATTCTTCAGCTACAGCAGCAAGCTTGAAGAGCGCAAGAGATACGCTTGAAAATGTAAAGGCCAACCTTATATTTGCAACGGAAGGCGACGACGGCTCGAACGCTATGCCGTTCAGAGAGCTTACAGGCGCTGAAACGGTTGCTGAAATGGGAATGGGTATAAATCTTGGAAACACAATGGACGGACATTCAAGCTTTACCCCGGCAGAAACTGCATGGCAGTCAACCGTTACAACCAAGGAATACATTACAGCACTTCACGATGCAGGCTACAATACATTGAGAGTACCTGTAACGTGGGGAAATATGATTGATGACGATGACGACTATTCAATCAACGAAAACTGGTTGAATAGAGTTCAGGAAATCGTTGACTATGCTATCGAGCAGGATATGTATGTTATTATCAATGTTCATCATGACGGCGCAGAGCAGACAGGCTGGCTGAGAGTAGCAGCTGACGACATCGACGCAGTTATGGAGAAGTTTGAAGGCGTTTGGAGAACAATCGCTACAAGATTCAAGGATTACGACGAGCATCTGATTTTCGAGTCAATGAACGAGGTAACCTGCGGTAAGACAGAAAGCACAAAGAACGCTTCTGAAGCAGTAAATTACGACACACCTATTATGGTAAACTTAAACCAGCTCTTTGTAAACACAGTTCGTTCAACTGGTTCAAACAACACAAAGAGATGGCTCACAGCAGTAGCTCATTACGCAAACAACGGTTCAAGCAGCTTGTTTACAATGCCTAACGATACATATAATACTGACAACAGGCTGATGTTTGCGGCTCACATCTATTCTGACGTAGACGGAGTTCTGAGCAGATTAAAGACTATGTACAATAAGTTCAGCAAGCTTGGTATTCCAATGTATCTCGGTGAGTACGGAAGAACTCTTTCAACTGACGCAACATCAGCTTCAGGTTATAACGATCCGTATAGAGCATACTACAACGAGGTTACAAACCGAGCGTGTCAGGTTTATGGAATTTGTCCAATTGTATGGGATCAAGGCTTCGGTGATGAGGGCGAGCTTCAAACGGGACTTTATTCCTACTGGAACCGTGCGGAGCTAAGACCGATATTCAAGTCGATTACCGATGCGAGTGCAAGAGGCACGTTGCTGGAACCGAGCGACTTAAACCTTTCTGGCGATTTTAGCGATATTACTTATGACACAGTATACGGCGTTGAAGTAACTGAAATGACAAGCATTACGCCGTCAGCAACGGAGGTTGAGCTTACAATCGGCGACGAAACAACGCTAACCGCAAGCTATGCGCCGTCTGATTCAAATGACGTTATCGTATGGACAACAGACAACGAGGACGTTGTAACGGTATACAACGGACTTATCCGTGCTAAGGGAATTGGTATCACAACAGTACACGCTAAATCCTTAAGCGGTTCTGTTGACGTTGAAATCGAAGTAACAGTAAATCCGACTGAGTCGGACGAGACTGCTGTAATTACAACCGATATGGAAACTTATGAGGTTGTAAACTCACGAGGAATCAACATTGAAGCTTCTGCAAGCAACGGCGATTTACTAACCTACAGAACTACAAACTCTGAGGTAGCGACAGTAAACAGCCAGGGCAGAGTTTACGGAATCGCAAACGGCGAGGCTTACATTGTTATCACAGCTGAAAGCGGAGCTACAAAGACCGTTAAGGTTGTAGTTAAGGACGCTTTGGCAACAGATGAAATTGAACTTGCAATCAAGGTTTACTACAACGACGATACTCATCAATACTGGAGCGCTGAAACAGGCGACACTATCACAGTAACTGAGGACGGAACCTATACGCTCACGTTTGACGTTGACGAGGATCTTTCAAGCGCTGCAATAGCTGCCGGAATTACAAGCATTTCTAACCTAACGGCTATTTACATTCAGGATCAGACGGTAGCTCTTGGAAACGCTACAAAGTCGCCGCTTGACGCTTGTAACATTACCTACAACAGCGTAAAGGTTGACGGTGTTGAGCTTACGCTCAATAGCTTAGCAGGACCGAAATCTGCGCTCAAGTCAAGCGGAGTATTCGACACGAACGACCCGATTAACGCTTGGGACGGCTCAGCAGTAGAAGAAGTAAGCGCAAATTCAAGCCACGTTGCAAACTTTACAACCGTCAGCAATCCAAAGACTATCGAGATTACGTTTACGCTTTCCGATATGGAATTTACAAAGTCTGCTGACGCAAGAGAAAATCCGGCAACAAGACTGACTGCTTCTTCTGATACAGAGGTTTATGCAGACGTTGGAACTGAGGTCGAGCTAAAGGTAAGAATCGCTCCTAGAAATCCTCTTACAGACAGCGTAACTTCATTCGTATCAAGCGATGAGTCAATCGTTTTGACAGACCTTACACCAATGACTCCTGACGAGAACGGATATATCACCGCAACAGTTTTGGTTGTAGGCACCGGCGAAGCGACCGTTACGGCAATGACCGAAAACGGATATACGGTAGTGTTCACCATCAATCCTTCCGGCGGAGATGTAACAGGTACGATAAATGTTTCCGACGAGGACGCTACAACTGAAATGACGGTAACGGCAGTAGCTGAGGACGGCACCGAAACGAGCGTAACCGCTATAAGCATGGGAGAGTATACTATCGAAGGACTTGCATCAGGCACATATACGCTTGTTGTAAGCGGCGGAAAGTATGTACCACGTGAGTACAGCATAGAGGTTGATACCGAGGACATTACCCAGGACGTTAGCTTGAATCCTTATGGAGATGTAAACGGCGACGGAAAGGCAACAACCGCTGACGTTGGCCTTGCAAATTCACACGCTAAAGGAGTTAATCTTCTTGAGGACTACGAGTTTGACTGCGCAGACGTTAATATTGACGGAAGCGTAACGACGGCAGACGTTGGAAAGATAAACTCACACGCTAAGGGAGTAGCATTACTCTGGTAAGCGAAGGTTAATAGAAAAACAAAACGGAGGCAGATTTATTCTGCTTCCGTTTTTTGCGCCGTTAGCACTTGAAAATTTATATGCGTTGTGCTACAATTAAAGGGTATGAATTTGAATAGCAAATGGAGAGGACGATAAATAATGGTAAGAGAAGATTTGAGAAATATTGCTATTATAGCTCACGTTGACCACGGCAAGACAACGCTGGTTGACGAAATGCTGAAGCAGAGCGGAACCTTCAGGGAGAATCAGGTTGTAAACGAGCGTGTAATGGACTCAAACGACATAGAAAGAGAAAGGGGAATAACAATTCTCTCAAAGAACACATCTGTTGTTTACAACGGAATTAAGATCAACATAATTGACACTCCGGGGCACGCTGATTTTGGCGGCGAGGTAGAGAGAGTTTTAAAAATGGTTGACGGAGTAATTTTGCTTGTCGATGCCGCTGAGGGACCGATGCCGCAGACGAGATTTGTTTTGCAAAAGGCGCTGGAGCTTGGACACCGAATTATAGTAGTTATCAATAAAATAGACCGCCCCGATTCAAGACTTAACGAGGTGGGCGACGAGGTTTTAGAGCTTTTAATGGATTTGGACGCAAGCGACGAGCAGCTTGACAGCCCGATACTTTATTGTTCGGGAAGAGATGGTACAGCGTCAGAAAGTCCTGACGTTGCAGGAGAAAGCCTAAAGCCGTTGTTTGATACTATTTTAAGCTATATTCCAGCGCCAGAGGTTGAAGAAAACGGCGCTATGCAAATGCTCGTTTCGTCGATTGACTATAACGACTATGTCGGAAGAATTGCAATCGGTCGAATTGAGCGTGGAGAAATCAAGGTAAATCAGGACGTTTCAGTCGGCGATTATCACAATACCAAAAAGGAATACAGAGGTAAAATCGCTACAATTTATCAGATTGAAGGACTTAACCGTGTTGCCTGCGAAAAGGCTAGTGCAGGTGATATTGTCTGCGTCAGCGGAATTGAAAACATCACAATAGGCGATACAATTTGCGACTTTGGAGCTTTTGAAGCAGTACCGTTTGTTAAAATTTCAGAGCCTACTGTAGAAATGACATTTTCAGTAAATGACAGTCCGTTTGCCGGACGAGAGGGAAAGTATGTAACCTCAAGACAGCTTCGCGACCGACTTTTCAAGGAGCTTTTAAAGGACGTTTCTCTGAGAGTCAGCGAAACTGATTCAACAGACAGCTTCAAGGTAGCAGGCAGAGGAGAAATGCACCTTTCGATTCTGATTGAAACTATGAGAAGAGAAGGCTACGAGCTTTCCATTTCAACTCCAAGAGTTTTGTACAAGGAGATTAAGGGTAAGCTTTGCGAGCCGATGGAAAGGGTAGTTATAGACGTACCCGAAGCGTCGGTTGGTTCAGTTATGGAAAAGCTGGGTTCAAGGAAGGGCGAGCTTGTTTCTATGTTGCCTGTCGGAAGCAGAATGAGACTTGAGTTTATAATTCCGGCAAGAGGACTTTTCGACTACAAGAGCGAGTTTTTAACAGACACTAAGGGCGAGGGAATTATGAGCTCGGTGTTTGAAAAATACGATACCTACAAGGGAGAAATTTCCAAGAGAAATACAGGCTCGTTAGTTGCTTTTGAAGCGGGAGAAGCAATAACCTACGGACTGTTTAACGCTCAGGAGAGAGGAGAATTGTTTATCACTCCGGGAATTGAGGTTTACGAGGGAATGGTAGTAGGCGCCTCGCCAAAGCAGGAGGATTTAGTTGTAAACGTCTGCAAGAAAAAGCACCTTACAAATACCCGTGCCAGCGGAAGCGACGACGCACTAAGACTTGTTCCGCCGAGAAATTTAAGCCTTGAGGACAGCTTGGAGTTTTTAGCCGACGACGAGCTTTTGGAGGTTACACCGAAAAATATAAGAATCAGAAAGCGAATCCTTTCAAACACTTTAAGAGCTAAGGAAAGAGCGAAGCATTAAGGAGGTCAATTATGAAATACTTCAGAATTTTTGTAGCAGCTGTGCTTGCATTTACAGTTATGTGCTTTAGCGGCTGTTCGGACAAAACGGAGGAGAGCTTTGTTATAACTCTTTATCCTGAATATGCGCCGATTACAGTTGAAAACTTTGTAAACCTTGTTGAGGAAGGCTTTTACGACGGATTTACTTTCCACAGAATTGTCGAGGGCTTTGTAGCTCAGGGCGGCGACCCTAACGGCGACGGAACGGGCGGCTCTGACGAAACTATAAAGGGCGAATTTATCGACAACGGCGTTACAACCAATACAATGTCCCACCAAAGAGGCGTAGTTTCAATGGCGAGAAATTCAACAAGCTATGACTCCGCTTCGTCACAGTTCTTTATCTGCTATGATGATTGCTCGTCAACCCTTGACGGACAGTACGCTGCATTTGGAAAGATTGACGAGGAGGGAATGGAGGTAGTCGATAAGTTTTTGGATATTGAGCGTGAATATTCATCAAGCGGCGAGCTTTCAGTTCCGACAACCCCTATAACAATAGAAAAGGCCGAGGTTATAAGCGACTCGTCAGACGGACATCAAAGAGTCAAAATGACAGTAAGCTTCTAAGTAATATGAAATTTGAATTTGCTACCCCTTGTTCAATACAGAGGGTAGTTTTTTGTTCAGCAAAAAATTGCTTGCAATTACATTAAAATTGTGATATAGTTATCTTAGAGAGGTATACGCAGATTTCAGAAAGGGGAAATTGCGATGAAAAAGAATATTAAAGAAATCAGCTTAAAAGCTCGTAATTTCTTCGGGCATGGCTTTACGCTGGTTGAAGTCATAATTTGTATGGTTATAATTGCAATAATGGCGGCGGTTGCTGTGCCTTCGGTTTTAGGATATATCGACTCCGCAAAGGAAGCTGCCGCAGTTTCTGAGTGCGAATATGTCGTTGAAGCGGCCGGACTTTTAGGTACCGAGCACGTTTTGGAAACAGGCGTTTTAGCCTATTCAGGAGAAGCGCCTAATAATATAAATGCCGCTATCACAGCGGATGAAATCTTGGAAAGAGCGGAGCTTGAAAACGAAGGGGAAATTGTGAGCTTTTCTTACGACCCGAATGACAACACAAGTAGCTACACTCAGCCTACCTATCTTGTAAATAACGACAACGACGTTGTGGTTTCCGCTGCTAAGAGCTTGTTTTTAGCAAAGAACATCACTCCTCTTGCTGTGTCAGTTGATACAACCGAGTATTCACAAGCAACAGGCGTCAGCCTTACATATCTTGAATATACAGCTTCAAACGGAATTACCGTCTGGTATCATAACGACGGCTACAGCGAAACTATAAGCTCGGAATTTGAAGAGCATATCCACACAATGGAGCCTTATGCAATTCAGACGGAGCTTACCTGCACTCAGGACGAAACTGTGCTATATAAATGTACGCAGGACGGCTGTACCTATAATTATGTTGAGGTTACAGCAAAAGCGGACGGACATAACCTGGAGGCGGTTGATGAGGACGAACACGAATGCACAAACGAGCTTCAGGCTCATAAAATTGAAAACGGCACCCTCGTTTCTGACACGCATATCTGTTCATACTGCGCCGACCACGATTTTAGCGACACGGTTACAAAAACATTAACCGAAGCGACAACCTTCAAGCAGGTTATCTACAACGGAGAATATCTGGAGGATGAGACGCTTGCTGCCGGAGATTATGCTTATTGCTATTGTACTGGCTGTGGAATTGATGTCTATTCAGATGCAATAAACGTAAGCAACTGGAGGTCTTACCCTTCAGACTCGGTAAGCTATGAGGAAAATAAAGTAAGCTTTTATGTAACGGGCTCTCAAAATAACGAAAACGATCCTGATTCTACATCCTGCTGGAATTACGACAGCGGGGACAATCTCGGACCTAATATGGCGCATCTGTATATTCAAAACGATACCAGCGGAACAAAATACGTTCGCTCGTTTACGCTTACCTTTACAGTTGAATTTGTCGACACATATATCCCAGGCAGTACAGTTAATCTGACGGTTGCCAGCGATATGGGCAGCAGCTTGTATACCTATACGATTACCCAGAACTCCGATACCAGCTATTCGGTTACTATAACAAGCAGCGAGCTGTTTGAGCAAAATGCTACAAACTATGAGCTGAGATACAATAACACATTAGCCCCTGGAAGCTTATATCACTTCTGGATTGCCTTCGGCTGCGACCTTCAGGATATAGGAACATATTTCTATATTGACGACTGCGATATAGAATATGTTGATTCTTATGCGACTGAGGTTCAGCTTTACTACGAGGGCGACGACATCAGCGATATATCTGCAGTTGATTATATGAGCTGGTTGGTTATTCCTTGCGACTCTGAGGGAAATGAGCTTGGCGATACAAGCGGATATGTAGCTCAAAATCCAACTTCCAACACCATAAGCTTTTATGTGCTGCAAAAGAACGTGTCTACAGATACCACAATTTACTTTAATATATACGATTCAAGCGGCAGCTGGGCTTATAAGGTAGAAATTCCACGAAGCGAGCTTATTGAGAATTTAGGAAAGACTGTTACAAGAACCATTCCTGACCTGAATGCTTCGTCTTCGTCTACAACCACCACCACTACCACAACAACAACTACCACAACCACTATTGAGCCGTCGTCAGGAGAAAGCTCAACAACTACTACCACCACGCCAACTACAACAACTACGACTACCACCACAACAACTACTACCCAGCCGACAACCTATACGCCTACTCTTAGTCTTAAAGTAATTGGTGATGGAAGTGAAACGGTTGATATTAACATTTCGCCGAAGGGAAATGCGATTGTGCCGGACTGTGTTTTAAGCGGTATGACAACAGGCGAAAGCCGGGAGATAACAGGTCTTACAAACGGTGAAACCTATGTAATCTGGATAACCGAAATGTCAGGCTACACCTTTACTGTTGAGGGCGAGGAAAGCTTTGAGTTTACCTATGATGAAATGACTTCGCTTTCGCTGACCGCAAAGCTTATAAAGGACGGCGAGGTGGAAATCGCTGATCCTGACGAGGGCAAGATAAACTTTAGTATTGCGTTTGACGGCGATCTCAGGTACGATGTAGAATATATTGAGGTATGGTACGGCTATAGCTGGGGCAAGTGCGACACAGTAACAGACCTTACCTACACAAGCGACGGCATTGTAATTGTAAACTATGAGCCTGATGTAAATTATTCCTGGGCAAATATAACGCTTGTCTTGTATGATAGTGACGGAAATGTAATTGCCACAAGCGATGAAATAGCTTCATCAGTCTGGAACAATTACACGGACGGCTTGACTATTGAAACTACCGTTACAAGCATAAAACTAAGCATTGTATGTAGTGATTATTCCGACCTTATCGGCGCAGAGCTTTATGATGGATATACTCAGCTTACATGGATTGACGTTTCACCACAGGATGAAAATATTTGCGTATATTACCTGGATTCGAACGACATCAGCAATGATGAAATTACAATAAAGCTTTGGACCAGTAGCTGGAGTGCAAAGACAGCTACAGTATCTACCGATACCCTTAAAGAGAATATTGGCAAAGCCTATACTGTTGAGGTAGAATGACAAAAAACAAAGAGCTGGGCGGCGTTCGCTTAGCTCTTTTGCGTACTCAAATATTTATCAAAACAAAAAGCCTGCTCGATGTCCTGAGCAGGCTTTAGTATTAGCAAAATCTTAAATTAGTCGATTTCAGCAAAGTACTTGATTGTTCTTACCATCTGGCTTGTGTAAGAATTTTCATTGTCGTACCAGGAAACAACCTGAACTTCGTAAAGTCCATTTCCAAGCTCGCAAACCATTGTCTGAGTTGCGTCAAAGAGTGAACCGTATCTCATTCCGATAACGTCAGAAGAAACGATAGGATCCTCGTTGTAGCCGAAGCTCTCAGAAGCAGCAGCCTTCATAGCAGCGTTGATGCCTTCCTTAGTAACATTCTCGCCTTTAACAACGGCTGTAAGAATTGTTGTAGAACCTGTTGGAACAGGAACTCTCTGAGCAGAACCGATGAGCTTGCCGTTGAGCTCAGGAATTACAAGGCCGATAGCCTTAGCAGCACCTGTTGAGTTAGGAACGATGTTAGCAGCTCCTGCTCTTGCTCTTCTGAGGTCGCCCTTTCTGTGAGGACCGTCAAGAATCATCTGGTCGCCTGTGTAAGCGTGAATTGTTGACATAATACCGCTCTGAATTTCAGCGTACTTGTTAAGTGTGTTAGCCATTGGAGCAAGACAGTTTGTTGTGCATGAAGCAGCAGAAATAATCTTGTCCTCGCTTGTAAGTGTGCTTTCGTTTACAGAATAAACGATAGTCTTGAGGTCGCTTCCAGCAGGTGCTGAAATAACAACCTTCTTAGCGCCAGCGTCGATATGAGCCTGGCTCTTGTCCTTTGAGCAGTAGAAACCTGTACATTCAAGTACAACGTCTACGCCGATTTCACCCCAAGGAAGCTCTGCAGCGTTAGCCTTAGCGTAAATCTTAAGTGTTTTACCGTCAACAGTAATTGTATTAGCCTCGTCGTCAGCTTCTACAGTATGAAGTCCCTCGCCGATAGTACCGCAGTAACCACCCTGAGCTGTGTCATACTTTAAAAGATTTGCAAGCATTGAAGGCTTAGTAAGATCGTTGATAGCAACTACTTCGTAACCTTCTGCACCAAACATCTGTCTGAATGCAAGACGACCGATACGGCCGAAACCATTAATTGCGACTTTAACTGCCATAATTAAAATACCTCCTAAAAAATTTCATGGTTATATTTTACACCATTTAAATTAAAAATGCAAGTCCCTAAGAAAAAATAGGAGTCAAATAATGTAAAATTTCCCTGACTTGATTGAAAATTTAACTTTTTTCGGCAAGACTTTGTGTAATTCGACTAAAAATTCATCATTTCATTTGCGCAATTATTTCCAAGAGAGCCTCCGCAGCTTCGTCGTTTACACCTATTGCTTTTTTGATTTCCTCTTTTGTAGCACGCTTTAGCTCTGCCTTTGTCTTAAAGGTTGTGATAAGCTTTTTCGCTTTTACCTCGCCGACGCCCCGAACGGTAGTCAACTCGCTTGCGAAGGTTTTCTTTTTGTGCTTTTTTGACTGAAAATCAACAGAGTACCTGTGAACCTCGTCCTGAATGGTTGTAATCAGGTTGAACGCTTCCTTGAATCTTGAAACGCTGATTTCTCCGCCGCTTGTAGCAATAGCCCTTGTGCGGTGCTTTGAATCCTTTACCAGTCCATACAGCGGAATGTCAAGCGACATATCATTTAGCACCTCTGCTACTGCGCTGACGTGGCCCTTGCCACCGTCGAGAAAAATAAGGTCGGGGCGAGTTGAAAAGCTTTCATCCTCCTTGTCGTCAAGGTGAGATAGTCTTCTTCTTAAAACCTCCTGCATACAAGCGTAGTCGTTCTGGCATTCCACAGTCTTTATTGTAAACCTTCGATAGTGGCTTTTAAGCGGCTTGCCGTTTTTGAATACGACCATTCCGCCGACCATATTTTCGCTTGCAAGGTTTGAAATATCGTAGCACTCTATAAATTCGGGCGTATTTTCAAGTCCCAACAGATCCCTCAGCTGCTCAAGCGCCGAGATATATTTGCTTTTAATTCCTATCTTCTGAGAAAGCTTTTCGCTCGAATTTGCCTTAGCAAGAGTTACGAGCCGAAGCATTTCGCCACGCTGCGGGACGGTAAGCTGAATTTTTTTGCCCGCCTTTTCTGATAAATACTGCGTGGTAAGCTCCTCGTCGGCAAATTCACCGTCGAGGTAAATCTTTTTCGGAATGCTTCTGTCCTCGTAAAAGCGAAGCAGAAAATCGGTTCTCAGCTTTCTTTCCTCCTCAGGCTGACCGATAAAGAAGCTTTGCTTGTCGAAAAGCCTGCCGTCACGGTACATCATAACGCTTATACAGCATTCGTCGCCGTTTACAGCAACTCCTATAAAGTCGGTGTCGTCAATACTAAGTCCTACAACCCTTTGACTTTCGGCAGCCTTCTGAATAGCGTAAATTTGATCTCTTAGCTTTGCTGCAAGCTCAAAATCAAGCTCCTCAGCCGCTTTGTTCATCTCGTCGGTAAGCCGTTCAACCGACTTCACCGAGCCGTTTTTGATGTACGCTACGGCGTTTTGAACAAACGTCTTGTACTGACTTTCGGAATATTCTCCAGTACAAACTCCCATACATCTCTTTATGTGGTGATTTAGGCATGGTCTTGTCTTGTTGAAATCCTGTGGGAATTTTTTGTTGCAGGTATAAAGACCGAAAACCTTATTAGCCTCCTCAACCGCCTGCTTTACAGCGAATGAGCTTGTATACGGACCGATATATTCGCAGCCGTCGTCCTCCTTTTGAAGAACCGCCCGAAGCTTCGGGTACGGCTCGTTTGTGACCTTGATGTAGCTGTATCCCTTGTCGTCCTTCAGGAGAATATTGTACTTCGGCTTGTATTGCTTTATAAGCGAGCATTCAAGCACCAACGCTTCAAATTCAGACGTTGTAACAATAAAATCATAGTCGTATACAAGCGACACCATTTTAGCTACCTTTGGAAGATGGTCGGCATTTTCACGAAAATAGCTGGTTACCCGGTTTTTAAGGTTTTTCGCTTTTCCAATATATATAATCTTCCCACTTTCATTTTTCATAATATAGCAGCCGGGCTCTGTCGTCAAGAGCGAGGTCTTTTCACGAAGGTGGGGAAGTCTTTTGTTCTGATTAACATCTATCATATTTATCTCCAGAATCTCAAGCGGTGTTTACACAAGAAGAACTGAAACGGTTCGTTCATACACGATAATTTTACCATAAAAAATACTCTCCGTAAAGAGTTTTTTTATCTAATCTGCTATTTTTGAAAAGCGAGCGTTGATTTTTTCTCAAAAAAGTTCTATACTAAAATATAGTGAAT
Organism: Ruminococcus sp.; assembly: GCA_021205185.1. Taxonomy (GTDB): domain Bacteria; phylum Bacillota; class Clostridia; order Oscillospirales; family Ruminococcaceae; genus UMGS1601. The sequence goes on from JAJPYB010000004.1 coordinate 20,966, forward strand.
TTTTACAGAAAACGTAGGTTTTTCTAATAAGGAGGAGATTAAAATGTTCGCTGAAATTGTGGCGGTTGTAATTTTTATTGCCATGTTTGTGTTGATTGTAAGTGAAAAGATAGAGCGACACATCATTACTCTCGTCTGTGCAGCATTGACGATTATTTTCGTCTTTGGAATTGGTCTTCACAGCCTAACAGCAATTGATGAAACTCTGAATATCAGAAGTATTTTTACTACAAACTTCTGGTATCAGGCAGGCGAAGCGAGCGAATCGTCAAGCGGAATCAACTGGTCAACTATCATTTTCATCGCAGGAATGATGATAATGGTAGAGGGAATGGCAATGGTAGGATTTTTCAGGTGGCTTTGTATGAAGCTTGCAAAGCTTGTTCACTACAAGCCTATCCCGATTTTCGTTACATTTATGATATTGTCGGCTTGCCTTGCAATGTTTATCGACAGTATAACAGTAATACTATTCTTGGCAGCTTGTACAGTTGAGCTTGCAAGAATGCTGAAGTTTAACCCGATACCAGTTATATTGACCGAGATCTTCTGCGCTAATCTCGGAGGCTCGTCTACAATGTGCGGAGATCCGCCGAATATTATTGTCGGAACGTCTCTCGGCTACACATTTACAGACTTCATTACAAATACAGGCGTCATCGCAGGAATTTCACTGATTGTAGTAGTTATATTTTTCTACTTCGTTTTGAGAAACAAAATCACAACAGGTGAAAAGATAGACCCTGAGTCGCTCAACTTTGACCCAGCGTCGGTAATTACCGATAAGAAGAAATTTGTTTTAAGCACTCTTATATTCCTTCTGGCAGTTGCCCTTCTGGTAACTCACGCTATGACAGGACTTACAGTAGCTATGATAGGCGTTGGAATTGCAATTTTAACTCTTATCGTTTCTGGAAAGAATTTCCTGACTATTCTCAAGAAGGTCGATTACAAAACGCTGCTGTTCTTTGTAGGCTTGTTTGTAGTAGTAGGCGGACTGGAGCAGACAGGAATTCTGGAGGTTTTAGCCGGCGTTATCGAAACGCTGAGCGGCGGAAACGTTTACATAATGATAGCTATTATTCTTTGGGTTTCAGCTATTGCAAGCGCATTCATCGACAACATTCCATTTGCGGCAACTATGATTCCTGTTATCAGCGCGCTTGCTGAAACATCAGGCGTTCCGCTAAACGTAATGGCTTGGACGCTTTCTTTGGGAACCGATATAGGCGGAAGCGCAACTCCAATCGGAGCTTCAGCAAACGTAGTTGGAATAGCAGTAGCTTCAAAGGAAGGCTATCCTATCAGCTGGAAGAGATATTGCACAGTTCTTGCACCGGCAACGATTATTGTGCTTGTAATTTCAATGGCTTGTATTTATTTGAGATATCTGTAAGGTTTTTGGGGGTGTAAGTTATGAGTCAGATAATTATCTCTATTGGACGTGAATACGGTAGCGGCGGACACGAGATTGCTCAAAAGCTTTCTGAAAGGCTTGGCATCGCTATGTACGACAGAAATATGCTTGAAAGCATAGCTGAGTACAAGGGCGTTGATTATAGCGAGCTTCAAAAGTACGACGAGGCTCCGAGAAACAAGCTTATGACCAGAACTATCAAGGGCTTAAGCTCATCTCACGAGGACAATATCGCTGAAATGCAGTTTAAGTATTTGAAGGATAAGGCTGAAAAGGGCGAAAGCTTTGTAGCAGTCGGAAGATGTGCTGAAACTGTTCTGAAGGACTTTGAAGGCTTGGTGTCATTTTTTATTCTCGGAGATAAAGAGAGCAGAATTCAAAGAATTGCAAAGACAAGAAATATGTCTTACGATGAAGCTAAAAGTGCGGTTTCACGTCATGACAGAAGCAGAAAGTTTTATCACAACAGATACAGCGATGTAAAGTGGGGCGACTCAAGAAACTACGATATTACTATAAACAGCAGTAAAATCGGCGTTGACGAGGTTGTAAATATCCTGCTTGAGTACATCGACAAGAGATTTAACAAGTAGTAAAGAATAAAAAGACGGACGCTTTAAGTTCGTCTTTTTTCTCTTTTGATATTGCAATATGCGTCATTTAATGATATACTTTTAATATATGGAAATATATGCACAAATATATATGGTGTGAATTTTGTGGAGGTAAATACTATGCTTACAGATATTGAAATAGCTCAGAATGCAAAAATGCTGAAGATTACAGAGGTCGCTAAGAATTTAGGTATTGCTGAGGAGGACATAGAGCCTTATGGACATTATAAGGCGAAGCTCTCTGAAAATTTGTTTAAGAAAACTGCTGATAAGCCTGACGGAAAGCTTATACTCGTAACGGCTATAAACCCTACTCCTGCGGGAGAGGGAAAGACAACCGTTTCAGTAGGACTTGCTGAAAGTATGGCGAAGATTGGAAAAAATGCTGTGCTTGCTCTCAGAGAGCCTTCTCTTGGACCGGTTTTCGGAATAAAGGGCGGAGCTGCCGGCGGCGGCTATGCTCAGGTTGTTCCAATGGAGGATATAAACCTTCACTTCACAGGAGATATGCACGCTATTACTGCGGCTAATAATCTTCTTTGCGCACTGATTGACAATCATTTACAGCAGGGGAATCCTCTTAGAATTGACCAAAGAAGAATACTCTTTAAGAGATGTATGGATATGAATGACCGTGCGCTCAGATACATAAATGTAGGACTTGGCGGAAAGGTAAACGGAGTACCCCGTGAGGACGGCTTTAACATTACGGTTGCGAGTGAAATTATGGCGATTTTGTGCCTTGCAAGCGACTTTGACGACCTCAAAAAGCGTCTTGAGAGAATTTTAGTAGCTTATGACCTTGACGGAAATCCAATATACGCCAAGGACTTAAAGGGCTGCGGCGCAATGACAGCTCTTTTAAAGGACGCTTTAAAGCCGAACCTTGTGCAGACGCTTGAAAATACGCCTGCTATTATGCACGGCGGACCGTTTGCAAATATTGCTCACGGATGTAACTCGGTAAGAGCTACAAAGCTTGCGCTGAAGCTCGGAGATTATTGCATTACAGAAGCAGGCTTCGGCGCAGATTTAGGAGCTGAAAAGTTTTTGGATATCAAGTGTCGCTTTGCAGGACTTTCACCAGACTGTGTAGTTCTGGTTGCAACGATAAGAGCGCTGAAGTACAACGGCGGTGTTGCAAAGGCCGACCTTCAGCAGGAAAACGTTGAAGCTCTTAAAAAGGGCATAGTAAACCTTAAAACTCACATTGAAAATATGCATAAGTACGGTCTGCCTGTAGTAGTTGCAATAAACCGTTTCTATACGGATACCGACGCTGAAATAGAAGTCATAAAGAGCTTTTGTAAGCAAATGGGCGTAGAGGTTTCTTTAGCTGAAATTTTCGCAAAGGGCGGCGAGGGCGGAACTGACCTTGCTCAAAAGGTTTGCGATACGATTGATAAAAACGAGGGCAAGACAAGCTTTAAGCCGATATATGATGAAAAGCTTCCTATCAAGGAAAAGCTTGAAATTATCGCTAAGGAAATTTATCGTGCCGACAGCGTAGTCTATACGGCTCAGGCGGAAAAATCCTTAAAGGAGATAAACGCTTTAGGATATTCCGACATTCCTGTCTGCGTTGCAAAAACGCAATACTCGCTTTCGGACGATCCAACTAAGCTAGGAAAGCCTGAGAACTTTAACATAACCGTTCGTGATTTAAAGCTTTCAGCAGGAGCAGGCTTTGTCGTGGCCTTAACGGGAGATATTATGACAATGCCGGGACTTCCAAAGGTTCCTGCCGCTGAAAAGATTGATTGCGACAACGACGGATTTATTACAGGATTGTTTTAAACTTTCAAAGCTGGAGGACTTTTCTTGAAAATTACAACGCACAGCGCTGAGGAAACTATTGCTTTAGGAGAAAGCATTGGTAAAAAGCTCTCAAAGGGTGACGTTATCGCATTTAAGGGCGACTTGGGCGCAGGGAAAACTACCATTACGAGAGGCATCAGCATCGGACTTGGACTTGGAGACAATGTTACAAGTCCAACCTTCTCCCTTGTCAACGAATACAGGGGGGATGATAAGTCGCTGATTCATTTTGATATGTATAGAATTACAAGCTCCGACGATTTAGAGCTGACAGGCTTCTGGGATTATATAGAAGAGGGCTGTATTTTAGCGGTCGAATGGAGCGAGAATATAGCTGACGCAATGCCGGAAAATGCAATAACAATTAGCATTAAAAGAATTGACGACAACACAAGAGAAATCGAAATTATTGGAGATGAAAAAATTGACTATACTCGGAATTGAAACCTCTGGGAAGGTTGCAAGCGTAGCCATTTTTAAAGACGGCTGTGTTTTGTATACTGAAACTGTTTTTACAACTCTCACCCACTCTCAGACGCTTATACCGATGTGTGAAAGGGCGGTAAAGAGCGCAGGCATTTCATTTTCCGGGATTGAAAGAATTGCTGTAAGCGAAGGTCCGGGAAGCTATACGGGTCTCAGAATCGGCATTGCAGCAGTAAAGGGAATGTGCCTTAAAGACGATATTTTAACTGTCGGAGTTTCAACCCTTAAAGCGCTTAGCTATAATCTGCTTCCTTATACGGGCCTGATACTGAGCGTTATGAAGGCAAGAGAAAATATCGCTTATTTTGGGATTTATAGATCAGACGGCAAGAAAATTGAAACCGTTTATGACGACGCAGTAGCGGATATTAGTGAAATAAAGCGCATTGTAGATGAGCTTGACGAAAGAATAGTAATAGTCGGCGATTGGGCGAAATATATTAGTCAGGAGCTCTTTTGCGACAATGATAACGTTTTTACAGCTCCCGTCGATAAGCTATTGCAGGACGCAAGGGGAGTTTGCTTAGCGGCAATCAGCGAGAATAAATTTTATTCGCCTGACGAGCTTAACGCTAAGTATTTGCAAATTACAAAGGCGGAAAAGGATAGATTAAAGTAATGGATATGAAGAGTAAGAAAAGAATAATTATAAAGCTTGGAACCTCAACCCTTACCCACAAAACGGGAAGGCTTAACATCAGGCGTGTTGAAAAGCTTGTAAAAATTATTGCGGACATTAAAAACTCAGGACGTGAGGTTATACTCGTTTCCTCAGGCTCAATAGGACTTGGAATGGGAAAGCTCGGAATGACCTCGAAGCCTGTTGACACTCCGACCAAGCAGGCTTGCGCCGCTGTCGGACAGTGCGAGCTGATGTATATGTACGACAAGATGTTTTCGGATTACAACCTTGTTGTAGCTCAGCTTTTGCTTACAAAGTACGTTTTGCTTGAGGGCAGAAGGAAGAATGTTGAAAACGCCGTAGAAACGCTTCTCCAAAAGGGAGTTATACCGATTGTCAATGAAAACGATACGGTAGCAATAGACGAGCTGGAGCTTGAAATGGGAGAGAACGATTCTCTTGCCGCAACGGTAGCGACAATAGTTGGAGCCGACCTGCTTATAATTCTGAGCGATATAGACGGATTGTATGATAAAAACCCGAAGGAAAACGCTGACGCGAAGCTTATATCAAATGTCAGCGAAATAACTGAGGAGCTAAAGAAAAATGCCGGCGGTTCAGGCTCGGCTCTTGGCAGCGGCGGAATGAAAACTAAGCTCAAAGCTGCTAAAATCGCTATGGACGCAGGCATTGATATGGCAATATTAAATGGCAGAAACCCTGATTCACTTTACGATTTACTTGAAGGGAAGAATGTAGGAACGTATTTTTCAGCAGATAACTAGATTTATGGAGGTAAGGTTATGGATTATATGATCAGCGGAGATTACATTGAGGAAATTTGCAAATCTGCAAAGGAAGCTTCAAAGAGCATTGGCTCTGCTACTACCGCTCAAAAAAATGACGCTTTAAATGAAATTGCTTATGCTCTGAGAAAGTGCAAGGATGCAATTTTAGAAGCTAACAGCACCGATCTTTATCACGCAAGAGTAACTAAGATGAAGGAATCTCTTATCGACCGACTTGCTCTTAACGAAGCGAGAATTGAGTCGATGGCGAACGCTTGTGAGAATCTCACAAAGCTTACCGACCCTGTCGGTATGATTGAGGAGGGGTATGTTCGTCCGAACGGTATGAGAATTACCAAAACAAGAGTGCCAATGGGAGTAGTCGGGATAATCTATGAAAGTCGTCCGAACGTTACCGTTGACGCCGCTTCGTTATGTTTGAAAAGCGGAAATGCAGTTGTTCTGCGAGGAGGTAAGGAAGCGAGCGAAACAAACAAGTGCCTTGCAAAGATAATGAGAGCAGCACTTAAAAGGGTAGGCTTTGAGGAAAATATAATCCAGTACATTGAGGATACCGCAAGAGATGCAGTTATGCATCTGATGAAGGCTAATAAGTATGTTGACGTTTTGATTCCGCGAGGCGGAGCAGGACTTATAAACGCAGTTATTCAAAACGCTACCGTTCCTGTTATTCAGACGGGCGTTGGAAACTGCCACGTTTACGTTGACTCGTCAGCGGATCTCAGAATGGCAGTAGATATAGTTGATAACGGAAAAACCTCCCGCCCGAGCGTCTGCAATGCAGTAGAAACCTGCCTTGTTCACAAAAGTATTGCTGAGGAGTTTCTACCGAAGCTTAAATCCCGACTTGACAAATCAAACGTTGAAATAAGAGGCTGCGAGCTTACCAGAATGATTCTCGGCGACGATGTTGTTTTGGCTTCTGAGGAGGACTGGAAAACAGAGTATTTAGACTATATTTTAGCTGTAAGGGTAGTCGACGATTTAGCTATGGCTATCGAGCATATTCAGAAGTATTCGACGGGTCACAGCGAGTGTATTGTAACAGAGTCGCTTTTTTCTGCGGAAACCTTTAAAAAGGAAATCGACTCCGCCGCAGTTTATGTAAATTGCTCAACTCGCTTTACCGACGGCGAGGAGTTTGGACTTGGCGCTGAAATCGGTATTTCAACCCAAAAGCTTCACGCAAGAGGACCAATGGGACTAAAAGAGCTGACAACCGTTAAATATATAATTGAAGGCGACGGACAAATTCGTGAGTAGATTTTGTTTCGCTTAAAAATTTGACTTAGCGGTTTAATTGTTGTATAATACATTTTGTATACATCAAACCAGCGAAAAGCAAGATTAAGATTTTTATCTTGACTTTTATTAAATAAGGTGGAAAATGAACTATGAGTTTAATGGACAAGATATTTGGTAATTACAGCAAGAAGGAGCTTAAAAGAATTGAGCCGATTCTGAATAAGGTTTTAGCGCTTGAGGAGGAATATAAGTCGCTGACTGACGCTGATCTTTGTGCTAAAACTGACGAGTTTAAAGCTCGACTAAAAGACGGCGAAACGCTTGACGATATACTCCCCGAAGCTCTTGCTACCTGCAGAGAGGCCGCTGACAGAGTTTTAGGTAAAAGACCGTTTCCGGTTCAGATTATCGGTGCGATAGTTTTACATCAGGGCAGAATTGCCGAGATGAAAACCGGTGAAGGTAAAACGCTTGTTGCCTGCCTTGCTTCCTACTTGAACGCCCTTAACGGCAAGGGAGTTCACGTTGTAACTGTAAACGATTACCTCGCAAAATTCCAAAGCGAGGAAATGGGTAAGGTTTACCGCTTTTTGGGACTTTCAATCGGCTGTATACTTCACGACTTGAATAACGACGAAAGACGAGCAGCTTACGCTTGTGATATAACTTACGGAACGAACAACGAGTTCGGCTTTGACTACCTTCGTGACAATATGGTTATCTACAAGAAGGACAAGGTTCAAAGAGAACACACTTTTGCTATCGTCGACGAGGTTGACTCAATTTTAATCGACGAGGCGAGAACTCCGCTTATCATTTCAGGCAGAGGAGATAAGTCGACGGAGCTTTATACCTTAGCTGATAAATTTGCAAAGAGCTTAACGCCTACTAAGGTTGTTGAGCTTGATACAAAGATAGACAACGACGAGGTTGAAGCTGATTATATCATTGACGAAAAGGCAAAGACCGCAACAATTACCAAAAACGGCGTTAAGAAGGCGGAGCAGACCTTTAACCTCGAAAACCTTATGGATTCAGAAAATGTAACGCTTCTTCACCACATAAATCAGGCACTTAAAGCCAACGGCGTTATGAAGCGTGATATAGACTATGTTGTCAAGGACGGCGAGGTTATAATCGTCGATGAGTTTACGGGAAGACTGATGCTAGGAAGACGTTTTAACGACGGACTTCATCAGGCGATTGAAGCGAAAGAGGGAGTAAAGGTAGCTCACGAGTCAAAGACAATCGCTACCATAACCTTCCAGAACTACTTCCGCTTGTACCACAAGCTTTCAGGTATGACAGGTACTGCGATGACGGAAGAGGACGAGTTCAAGGAAATTTACAAGCTCGACGTTATCGAGGTTCCAACGAATATGCCTGTTATCCGTATCGACTATCCTGACGTTGTTTATAAAACCGAAAAGGCTAAGTTTAACGCAGTTATTGATAAAATCGTTGAGTGCCACGAAAAGGGCCAGCCGGTTCTGGTCGGTACAATTTCAATCGAGAAATCTGAGATTCTGTCAAGAATGCTCAAAAACAGAGGAATCAAGAACAACGTCTTAAACGCTAAGCAGCACGCAAGAGAAGCGGAAATTGTAGCTCAGGCCGGTAAGTACGGCGCAGTTACAATCGCTACCAATATGGCAGGACGTGGTACTGATATTATGCTCGGCGGTAACGCTGAATATTTAGCTACAGCCGACCTCAGAAAAATGCAAATTGATGAGGATGTTATCAACGAAGCTACAAGTTACGCTGAAACTGATAATGAAGAAATTTTATCAGTCAGAGAAAAGTACAGAGAGCTTTATGATAAGTATTCGGCTGAATGCAAGGAAAAAGCTGTTGACGTCAAAAAAGCAGGCGGACTGATGATAATCGGTACCGAAAGACACGAGTCAAGGCGAATTGACAACCAGCTAAGAGGACGTGCAGGACGCCAGGGCGACGAGGGCGGTTCAATCTTCTTCCTTTCGCTTGAAGACGACCTGATGAGACTTTTCGGCGGCGAGAGAATAAATACAATGATGAACACTCTCAAGGTTGACGAGAATATGCCAATTCAGTCAAAGATGCTTTCAAACGTAATTGAGTCGTCGCAGAAAAAGGTAGAGGGCAGAAACTTCAACATCAGAAAGAATGTCCTGAATTACGACGACGTTATGAACACTCAAAGAGAAATCATTTATTCTCAGAGATCAATGGTTCTCGAGGGCGAGGATATTCACGACAAGATTCTGAAGATGATTACCGACTATGTAACAGATTCGGTAAATACCTATATTGTCGATGAGGACGTTCACGACAACTGGAATCTGAAGGGACTCAGAGATCATCTGATGGGTCTTATTACAACGGAGGACGACTTTAACTATACGCCTGTTGAGCTTGATACAGTTTCAAAGCAGGATATAATTGACGAGCTCAGCAATCGTGCGCTTGAAAAGTACAAGAAGCGTGAGGAGGAGCTTACGCCAGAAATTCTGCGAGAGCTTGAAAGAATTATACTCTTAAAGGTAGTAGACACCAAGTGGATGGCTCATATCGACGATATGTCAGAGCTAAAGAGAGGAATCAGCCTCAGAGCTTACGGAAATAAGAATCCTGTCGTTGAATACCGTATCGAAGGCTTCGATATGTTTGACGCAATGGTAGCTTCAATCTGCGAGGATACTGTAAGAATGCTCTTTACCGTAAAGGTTAAAAAGCAGGAGGAGCCGAAGCGTGAGCAGGTTTTAAAGGCAAATCCAGTTAAGGGCGACGGCTCGCTTGCAGGAGGAACTGTCAAGAAAAAGAAAATAGGAAGAAACGACCCCTGCCCATGCGGAAGCGGTAAAAAGTATAAGCATTGCTGCGGCAGATAGTTTAAGGGCGTAGAGCTTCAATTTGTGAAACACAAGCGTACCCCATCGACAAAAAACGGCGGGGTACATTTTGTATTGATATGTGAAAAGAAAATACCAGAGGGAAGATTTATGGACTCAAGACAACCAAAGTGGCTTGACAACGCTATTTTTTACGAGATTTATCCTCAGTCGTTTATGGATTCAAACGACGACGGAATAGGTGACTTTCAGGGAATTATACAAAGGCTCGACTACATTTCAGATCTTGGCTGTAACGCAATTTGGCTGAATCCTTGCTTTGAGTCGCCCTTTAACGACGCAGGCTATGACGTTTCAGATTACAAAAAGACGGCTGAAAGATACGGAACCAACGAGGACTTAAAGCGGCTGTTTGACGAGGTTCACTCTCGTGGTATGCACATTATTTTAGACCTTGTGCCGGGTCACACCTCGTGGGAGCATAAATGGTTCAGGGAGTCGTCAAAATCTGACCGCAACGAATATACCGACAGATATATCTGGACGGACAGCATCTGGGAGGAGCCGAAGGACTTAAATACCCTTCGAGGACTGTCTGAACGTGACGGCTCGTGCGTTGTAAATTTCTTCACTCACCAGCCTGCTTTAAATTACGGATTTTACAAGCCAGACCCTGATAAGAAGTGGCAGCAGTCTACAGACGACGAGGGCCCAAAGGCGACGCTTGAAGCGCTCAAGGATATTATGCGCTTTTGGCTTGATATGGGCTGCGACGGCTTTAGAGTTGATATGGCAGGGTCGCTTGTCAAAAACGATGAGGACGGAAAGGGAACTATTGCTCTCTGGCAAAAGATAAGAAGCTTTTTAGACGAGGAGTTTCCAAGCGCTGCAATGGTTTCAGAGTGGGGCGAGCCTGACAAGTCGCTAAAGGGCGGCTTTCATATGGACTTTCTTTTGCATTTCGGACCGTCACACTATAACGACCTTTTCAGATGTGAAGAGCCTTTCTTTTCAAGTCGAGGAAAGGGCGATATATCTGAGTTTGTAAGCAGGTACAAGGAGAATTACGAAAAAACCGAACGCAAAGGACTCATTTGTATTTCGTCGGGAAATCACGATATGGACAGGCTTCGCCGATTTTTAAGCGAGGATGAAATCAAGATAGCGTTTGCGTTTTTGCTTTCAATGGCTGGTGCTCCGTTTATTTATTACGGTGATGAGATCGGAATGAGATATGTTGAAGGCTTAGCGTCGGTTGAGGGCGGCTATGGAAGAACAGGAGCTCGCTCGCCAATGCAGTGGGATTCCACTAAAAACTCCTGCTTCAGCAGGGCAAGCACCGACAAGCTTTACATCAGTCAGGACAGCGACCCTGACAGACCGACCGTTCAAAAAGCAAAGCTCAAAGAAGATTCAATTTTAAACGAGGTTAAGCGGCTTATAAGCGTTCGTCAGTCGCACAAAGCGCTTCAAAGTATGGGAGAAATCAAGTTTTTGTACGCCGAGAAGAACGCCTATCCGCTTGCCTTTTTAAGAAGCGAGGGAGCTGAAAAGATACTCGTTATTATAAATCCGTCCGACAAAGCGGCAAGCTTTAAAAGTGAGTATGTGCTGCATACAAGCATTTATAATATTGGCGATAAAGCTTTGAAATCTGGCGATAATATAATTGCTGCACCCTGTTCGGCAGGATTTTATCTTGTTTAATGCGGATTAAAATTTTTCGCATAGCGGTTGACGTAAAGCGAAAAAAGAGGTATCATATATTCGTGCAGTTTTTGAACAAAACGCCAGGAACTTAAAAAACAATGATGTGAGGGTAGAAAAATGGATAAATCTCTTGATGATATAATAAAGGAAGCTATGGAAAAGAAGCAGCAAAAGGAGGGAATTAAAACCTCTGAGCAAGCGACGCCAAAAAAGGTATCGTTTGAGGATAATGCTGATTACCATATTCCTGACGAAGTTGATAATACAAGTGACCTTGATGCTACTATTGACAAGGTTACCGTCCCGTCAAAGGACGACAGCGTTACAATTTCACAGGACGTTTTTGACGACCTTTTAAATTCAGAGCCGAAAGAAGCCTCACCGAGCGAGAGTGAAAAATACGTGCCTGAATTTCTTGCCGACAATTACAGCGAGGACGACGTGGATCTCACTTCTCTCGGAGTAGAGGGTAAAGAGGGCAAGAAGATAACCGACTATGAGTCAAAGGATTTTAAGAAGGATTCGCCAAAGGACTTCGACAGGGCTTATTACGAAAAGTACGATAAGCTCAAAAAAATGGAAGCGCCTGAGGAGTGTCCGAAGAGCAAAAGCAAGCACCGACTAAAGAAAAACGGAAAGAAGAAATGGTCGGTCAAGAGAAAGGTAATTACAATTATCTGCGTAATTCTGGTAATACTTCTTTTGCTTGCAGGAACTGGAGTAGCGGTAATTTTTAACTATATTTCAAAAATCAATATCGTCACAAATCCTGATACTACTATTGCTTCGTCGATTGAAGACGACGACCTTACCGACGACCCTGATTCGCCGCAGTCGGAAATCGACGCTTTAAACGAAGCTATCAGGCAGAATATGGAAGAAAACGCTACCGAGCTTATGTTTGACGACAACGTATATAATATTCTGATTATTGGAACCGACTCAAGAGGCGAGGACAGGGGAAGATCGGACAGTATGATTTTAATGTCGCTCAATAAGAATACTGAGGAAATTGTAATGACCTCGTTCCTCAGAGATATTTATCTGAGCATACCGGGAGTTGGCTATACAAGGCTCAATCACGCTTATGCTTATGGCGGAGCGGAGCTTTTAATGGAAACGATAGAGCAAAACTTCAAGATTCAGATTGACAAATATGTAACCGTTGATTTTAATTCCTTTGTCGATGTCGTAGACGCTGTTGGCGGAGTTGAAATAACGGTAACCGATGAAGAGCTTGAGTATTTAAACTCGTATCTTACTGAAATAAATTCGCTTCGTGGCGATACTACAACAGACAGTCAGCTCTCGTCTGCCGGAACCTATACGCTAAACGGAAAGCAGGCGTTAGCTTATTCGAGAATACGTTATGTAGGAACTGACTTTGGAAGAACCGAGCGTCAGAGAACCGTTATGACAAAGGTGCTTGAAAAGGCAAAGGATTTAAGTCTTTTAGAGATTAACGACCTTTTGAATGTTTTGCTTCCTGAGCTCACAACCAATTTGACTCAGGGCGAAATCTTCTCACTTGTGCTTGATTCTGTAAGCTATTTAAGCTACGATACAGTTTCACAAGCTATTCCGCTTGACAACACCTACAGCTATCTCACAATCAGCGGTATGAGCGTATTGGGAATTGACTTTGAGGTGTGCATAGAGCATTTGAAGGCTACAATCTACAAATCAAATTAAACACAAAAAAGCTGCGCCGATTATGACGCAGCTTAATTTATTTAAAGCGATTTTGAAAAAACCTTTCGGCAAAAGCTCCCCTGCAGCGATGAAAACCTCGCCGCTTTTGCCGCTGCCTGAAGGCTCAGACAAGCATTTTCTCTGTCGCTTTTATATATTATGCCCGAAAAATTCTTTTGCGACAGAGCTTTTTAAAATTTGCAGTTTTTTCTTGTTGTGGGAAAACTTTACGAAACGAGGAAGTCCAAAACCTCGCTTTTGTTTATTCCGAGAACAACAGCTATTTCCTCAAAGGAAACCTTTTCAGCCTCCTTTAAAAATCTGGTGTCAAGGCTTGACAGATTTTTTCCCTTTGAAGAAAGCTCTTCCTTGTGAAAATATATATTTCTTGCAAGCGCTAAAATAGCCTTGCTGTCAAACGAATGAAGTATTTCTGAAAACAGCTTGCGACGCTCCATACTGTCGTCAATCCATTTTACAGGCTCGTTTACAACCTCGTCTTTGAGCTGCATAATTTCGTCCTTGCTCAAAAGACTTCTCATCTTTTGCTTTGTAACGTCCGAGTTGCACGGCGCAAGAACCGTTGAATTTTTATCAAATATAGGGCGAAGCAGATAGTAGTCCATTTCTTCTTCGTCGAATTTCTTTTTCACTATGTCGCTTACTGTGCAAACGCCTAGTGTTCCGCATAAAACTGTGTCGTTAATTGAGTACATAAAGCCACCCCTTTGGTATCAATTTCTCATTTCCATTAAAGCCTATTTCTACAACATATATTTTACCACAAACGGAAAGAAATTTCAAAGGGCAAATTGAACAAAAATACGTATTTTTGCGAAATTTCTTTTTGAAAGAATCAAGCAGAGTTGCAAAATCACGCTAAAAAAGTAAAGCGAACCAATAAATCCCTCCGCCATTTTAAGCAGAGGGATAAAAAGCATTTCTTACATTTCAATCATTCGGTTTATGCACTTTATGGCACTTGTCATTGTATCGTCATCAAGTATGATTTCCTCGCCGGAAGTTCCGTTTAAGCAATTTAAAACGTCTACAAGCGTTGTCACCTTCATATCCTTACAGCAGATTTTTGTGCTGAGCGGATAAAAGCTCTTGTCGGGGCATTCAAACTGCAAATATTCAACTATTGAGATTTCCGTGCCGATAATAAATTCTTTCCTGTCGCTTGATTTAGCAAAATTTATAATATCGGCGGTTGAGCCGATAAGGTCAGCGTACCTTGTAACCTCGGGCTTGCATTCCGGGTGAACAAGCAAAAGTGCATTCGGGTGAAGTTCCTTTGCTGCGAGCGCCTCCTGCTCGGTAATAATTCCGTGAACAGGACAGCCGCCCTGTAAAAGCGTAAACCTCTTGTTCGGAACATTTTCCTTGACATAGCTTCCGAGATTTATATCAGGAATGAAAATGATTTCTTCGTTTGGAATTTCCTTAACAATTCTGAGCGCAGAAGAAGAAGTTACACAGTAGTCGCAAACGGTTTTTAATTCAGCCGTTGTATTGACGTAGCAAACAACCGCAGCGTTCGGGTTTTCTTCCTTTAGCTTTAAAATGTCCTCCTTTGAAAACTGCTCAGCCATTGGACAGCCTGCCAACGGACTGCTTAGAAGTACAGTTTTATCGGGAGATAAAAGCTTTGCTGTTTCAGCCATAAATCTGACGCCGCACATTAAAATTGTCTTGTTTCTTGCCTCTTTAGCCTTTACGCTAAGAGCGAACGAATCACCGACTATATCGGCAATTTCGATTATATCTCTGCTTTGGTAGCTGTGCGCCAGAATCAGAATATCCTTCTCCTTTTTAAGTCTCAAAATTTCCTTTTGAACCTCAGTTATTGTCATAGTATTATCCCCTTAAATCCTGAAACGATTTTGTTTACTATATATAATAGCAAACGCAAGGGTCGCTGTCAAGCCATATATAGAACACTTTTCCAAGAAAAATCATAATATATGACAGTAAAAGTGAAAGGAGGTTTTTGTATGGACGAAAAATTGGTTTTACTACAAAGCGTAACGCCAGACGTAGTTTATAAAGTGGACGACAGGGTGACGGTGAGCATTGCGCTTACAAACGCAAGTGATATCAGCCTGACCGACGTTGTTTTAAAAAGCTCTTGCGATGAGTGCCTGAAGCTTGTAAGCTTTGAAAGCTCGAAGAAGGTTAAAAGAAGCGATATAGCCAAAGGAATCGTATTTTCAAGCCTTGAAGCAGGAGAAACGGTTGAGGTAAGCTATGAGCTGGAGGTTATGAGCGTAGATGCAAAAAGAGTTGTAATAGTAACAACTGCTGAAATTCCCTGCGAAACGCAAACGGCGACAAGCACAATTTACTTTTCACCCTTTACTCGCTATGCGACAGCTCAGGCTTCTATTTGCACTGAGGATATAGGCTGTGTTGAGGAAATTTTTGTTGAGAGGGAAGCTGTGCGCTTTGCGCCGAACTGCGACGATATTTTAGTAACCGTCGGACTTTTTATAGGTATAAGGTATGAAACCTGTGAGGGAAAAAACAAAACCGCAAGGCGATATGAAACGGTTTCGTTTTTGGTGCCGGCCGAGTATTTTAACCCTGACGCTTTAAGCGTTTCGGTGCAAAAGATTTGTACCTCTTGCCGTGAATATGCACAATGTGTAACCTGTTATCTAAGGGTTGATTTTGGCGGCTAGACAGCTAGTCGCTCGCCCTTTCAGGGCGGAGCAATTCGTAATGCGTAATGCGTAATTCGTAATTATGGTGCAAGAGGAAACTTTGCGATGTAATTCATAATTTTCAGTAAAGCGATTAAGTTGTTCCTCTCCCACCCCGAAGGGGCGGAAAGAGGAACGATTTTCAACTTCACGTAGTGCTATTGCTGTAAGTGAAGAGGAAATTCTAGCAATCTAGTTTCTATGTTATCTAGCTTCTAGAGGGGAAGCTTGCTTCCCCAATACGAAATAGCGCAGCTGTTTCACATTATGCTTTTTGAATACAACAATACTAGACGGGGAAGCTTGCTTCCCCAATGTGAAATAGCGTAGCTATTTCACATTATTTTCAACATTTCAGAACTTTTTGTTAAAATAGGGGTGTTATAATAATTAAATTGGATACCCCTGTCTGAAATGAAATTCAAGGAGCAGAAAATGATAAAGGGACTTATTTTTGATATGGACGGGCTTTTGCTCGACACCGAAAAGCTTTATAACATATTCTGGAAGGCTGCCTGTAAGGACTACGGATATAATCTTTCCGAGCAAGCGGCTCTCAGTCTGAGAAGCCTTTCGGGAGAAAATGCAAAGAAGCGGTTTTATAGCTTGTTTGGCGAAGGCTTTGACTACAAAGCTATAAGAGCGCACAGGATTGAGCTTATGGATAAGTACATTGAGCAAAACGGCGTTGAGGTGAAGGCCGGCGCTAATGAGCTTTTGTCGTTCGCAAAGGAAAAAGGCTATAAGCTATCAACTGCCACAACCTCTCCGTTTGAGAGAACAAAACGAGTGCTTAATCTCTCAGGACTTGATAAGTATTTTGACGAGCTTGTTTGCGGCGATATGGTAAAGCGAAGCAAGCCGTACCCAGATATTTATCTTTTGGCGGCGAACAAGCTGGGGCTTGACGTTGATGAGTGTTTAGGCTTTGAGGATTCGCCAAACGGTATTGAAGCGATAGTTGCAGCAGGAATGAAAGCGGTAATGGTTCCCGATTTAAGCGAGCCTGATAAAGAGGTGAGAGATAAGCTTTTTGCCTTAAAACATAGCTTAACTGACGTGATTGAGCTTTTGTGATTTGACAATATTCGCAAAAAAATATATACTATAGTATACGTTGCTGTCCGATATGCTTTTGCGGCATTTAAGGACAGGCTTTTGAAGAACCAAAAGGAGAAATTTAAATGGAAGATAAGTCTTTGGAGGAGCTTTTATCCGATAGCTTTTCAAAAAAGAAGCAGCAGGACAAGAGCTTTGCAGATTTATACGATTCAGGATATGAAAAGAACGATGCGAGCGTGAATAACAATCGTGAGGTTTTCGACGCTGAAAAGGCGTTTCAGGAAAGCTACGCTCAGGAAAAAAGTCTGCTCGACGATTTTGAAGCCGACGCATGGGATCAGCTTGACGACCTTCAGAAGAGCTTTGGCACTGACGATAAAATACAGTCGGCGGCAAACTCCAGTCTTGATTCTCAAAGCACGCTAAACGGGCAAAGCTCAGCTATTGATACCTCCGCTGCAAGAATGGTAAGTCAAAGTTCAAATGGTGGAAACTATCAAAACGTAAATGCAACAGGAGCAAATACATATTCTCAATCGCCAACCCAGCAGACACAGCAGCAGGTTCTCACTAATAGCTCACGTCCAAAGGGACACCCTGTGAACAGACCTGCTCCGAGCTCAAATACAGCAGGAAGGACTGCTTCAAGCGGTACGACAGGAAGAGCTTCTTCAAGCGGCTCGTCGGGCAGGCAGGCAGCATCTGACAGGCAGACAAGAGTTAGCAACAATTCTCAAAGCAAAAATAAAAAATCTAAAACGCAGAAAAACGGTGGAAATATGGGTTATCAGTCAAGTAAGGACTACCAAAAGAATATGGGTAAAAAGGCTAAAAAGAAAAAGAAGAAAAAGAGCAAGCTTAAAAGATTCCTTTTGATTTTACTTTTGATAATACTTCTTGTGTTCGGATTGTACAGCGCTTTGATTTTTAAATATGCGGGAATGCTTAATATCGTAGAAACTGGCGACAGAGTTTCAACAGCCACCGACCTTATTGACGAATCTTATGTTGAAAATATTCTTGTGCTTGGAACCGACAGCAGGTCGGAGGAAAGCGGAAGATCCGACACTATGATTATCCTGTCGATAAATACCAAAACGCACCAGATTGTTCAGACCTCTTTGATGAGGGACATTCTGGTTGATATTCCGGGATATTCGAGCACTAAGCTTAACGCTGCTTACGCTTATGGCGGAGCGGAGCTTGTAATGGATACAATCGAGGAGAATTTCCAGATTAAGCTTGACCATTACGTTGAAATTGATTTCTACTCGTTTGTCGATATTATAGACGCGCTTGGAGGACTTGAGCTTACAGTAACCGACGACGAAGCGGACGCTATGACCGACCCGTTAAAGGAGGTAAATAACCTTTTAGGACGTGATTCTGAAACAATAGACGAGGGCGGAACATACCTAATGGACGGAGTCCAGGCGTTAGCTTACGCCCGAATCAGATATGTTGGCGACGGAGATTTTGACAGAACCGAAAGACAGCGTGAGGTTATTGAAAAGGTAATTGAAACGTTCTTATCTTCAAGCATTACTGATATGAACAGTGCGCTTGAGGTTATTCTGCCTGAAATTACAACAAATATGACAAAGACGGAAATCTACTTTATGTGCCTGAAGCTTCCGTTTGAGTTGGGATATGAAATGCGAGAATTCAGAATCCCTTACGGAGATCAGGATACAACCTGGAGCTACGGCTATTACGGAAGTCAGTCTATTCTGGATATTGACTTTGAGGAAAACATCGAGCTTTATAAAAAGGTTGTTATCGAAGGCGAAGAAATTGACGAATAGAGTATTAAGGGGACTTGAGCTTTGAAAAAGCTATACAAAATCAACGAGGGCAAAGTGATAAAGGGCGTTTGCAACGGAATTTCAGAATACTTAAACGTTGACGTTGGCGTTGTGCGACTTGTCTGCATATTTCTGTCATTCTTAAGCGTTGGCGCAACGCTGGGACTTTATTGCGCGGCTATCATTCTTTTGCCGACCAAGAATTTCAGAGATGACTAAAAAGCGACTTAATCTGCGAGCAGGGTTTAACCCGCTTGCAGATTTTTTTGCTTGATCGTACATATTGCTTGATTTTGCTTTATAAATGTGGTATTATTAAACAGGTAAAGGAGGGCTTTATCATGTGTGGAATAGTAGGATATGTGGGAAAACAGCAATGCACAAAGGTTTTACTGGACTCTTTGTCAAAGCTTGAATATAGAGGATATGATTCTGCCGGAATAGCAGTTTTTGAAAACGGAAGAATTAAAACTAAAAAAACCAAGGGAAGGCTTTTGGACCTTAGCAAAAAGCTATCCTCTGAGGGCGATATAATCGGCACTTGCGGAATCGGACATACAAGGTGGGCGACCCACGGCGAGCCGAGCGATATAAACTCTCACCCTCACGGAAACGCAAGAGTGACAATCGTTCACAACGGAATAATTGAGAACTATAAAAAAATCAAGGACTTTTTGGAGTCCAAGGGCTATGAGTTTGAAAGCCAGACGGATACAGAAACGGTAGCTAAGCTGCTTGATTATTATTACAAGGGTGACAACCCTGTCGAGTGCATTAAAAACGTAATCAACGACATCGAAGGCTCTTACGCTCTCGGGATTTTGTTTAAGGATTATCCTGATACAATATACGCCGTAAGAAAGGATTCTCCGCTTATTGTCGGAAAGGGTAGGAATGAATCGTTTATAGCTTCCGATGTACCTGCAATTTTAAAGTACACAAGGGATTATTATCTTTTGGATGAGGACGAAATTGCAATACTTACCCAGAGCGAAATTAAGTTTTTGAACAAGCACGGCGATGAGATTCAAAAGGAGCTTATTACCGCCGATTTTGACGAGGAGTCGGCTGTAAAGGGCGGCTATGAGCATTTTATGCTGAAGGAAATTCATGAGCAGCCGAGCGCTGTAAAGACTACAATTACTCCAAGAATTACAAACGGTATGCCTGATTTTTCGGAGTGCGGTCTGACGGGAGAAATGCTAAAGAGCTACAAGAGGATTTTCGTTGTCGCTTGCGGAACTGCAATGCACGCAGGAATGGTTGGGAAATACGTTATTGAACGCTTGGCGAGAGTTCCTGTTACCGTCGATTTGGCGTCAGAGTTTCGTTACAGAAACCCGATTTTAGATGAAAACGATCTTGTGATTTTGGTTTCACAGTCGGGCGAAACGGCGGACACAAGAGCGGCTCTCAGGCTTGCAAAAAATGTCGGAGCAACGACTATGAGCATTGTAAACGTAAAGGGCTCGTCGATTGCAAGAGAATCCGATATGGTTATTTATACCCATGCAGGTCCTGAGATTTCTGTAGCGTCAACCAAGGCGTATATGGTACAGATTTCCGTCTTTTATCTTCTTGCCTTTGAAATGGCGAGGGTACACAAAACCATTTCAAACGAGGAATGCAAAAGGCTTGTATCTGTTATGCAAAAGATCCCGGATATGATAGAGGAAGTATTTAAGCTTGAGGACAACTGTGCATATATCGCTTCAAAGCTTGTAAACTCAGAAAATCTGCTGTATATCGGTCGTGGACTTGACTATGCGCTTTCTATGGAAGGCTCGCTGAAGCTCAAGGAAATTTCATATATTCATTCTGAATCTTATGCTGCGGGGGAGCTAAAGCACGGCACCATTTCGCTCGTTACCGACCAGATGCCTGTTATTGCTGTTGCAACTCAAAGAGAGCTGTTCGACAAGACAGTAAGCAACATCAAGGAGGTTAAGGCAAGAGGCGCTCAGGTAGTGCTTATAACTCATAAGTGTATGAGCGTTGACGAGGAAGCGGCGGATTATATTATCGGACTTCCGACAGTTGACGATATGCTGATGCCAATGCTCGGCGTAGTTCCTCTACAGCTTATCGCTTATTATACCTCAGTTTTAAGAGGTAACGACGTTGATAAGCCGAGAAATCTCGCTAAGAGCGTAACTGTTGAATAATTTTTAGGGCGGTGCTTTTCCGCCCTATTTGATTTAAGGGAGAAGAAAAATGAAATATTCGGTTTGCATTTTTGATTTTGACCTGACGCTGGCTGACTCAATAGCGCCAATTTTAGATTGCTTTAAGTTTGCGTTGAACGCTCACGGGGTAAAGGTTCCTAGTGATGAAGCGATCGTTAAAACGATAGGACTGACTATTGAGGACGCTTTCGAGGGCTTTTTGGGTGAGAAAAATGACGAGCTGATTTTAAAGCTTTCAAATACTTATAGAAAAAGAGCTGACGAGGTCATGACTCCGCTTACTACCTTTTTTGACGACTCGCTGGGAGTTTTACAGCTGCTTAAAAACGCTGGCATAAAGATTGGAATCGTTTCAACCAAGCGAGCGTATAGAATAAGAGAAGCGTTTGAAAAGGAAAATAATCTCTCGGCGGTTGATAAAATCACAGGAATCGACGAGGTCAGTGCCTGCAAGCCCGACCCTGAGGGGCTTAATAAAACAATTGAGTATTTTAATGCTGACAAGGAGAGGACCCTCTATATCGGCGACAGCTATATCGACGCAATAACAGCCAAGCGTGCGGGCGTTGATTTTTGTGCCGTACTTACTGGTACCACCACCAAAGAGGAGTTTTTGAATTATCCGAATGTCGCAATTTGTAGTAATCTGACGCAAATGCTGAAGCAGGTTTTCTAATTGTTTATGTATTGTAAATTTTATATGAAGGCAATGTGAACAAACATTGCCTTTTCGTACTGTATGTGGTAAAATATTCTTTGTAGTTAGTTAAAATAAAATGGGTGTAGTATTTGGTTTTACACCTTAGAAAAGAGGATAATATGCTTAAAAGCATGACAGGCTTCGGCAGAATGCAGGAGGTCATAAACAATAGAGAAATTTTAGTTGAAATCAAGGCGGTAAACCACCGCTATTATGAGTTTAGTTCCCGTGTTCCGAGAGCTTACGGATATTTAGACGAAAAGCTGAAGGGCTTTTTGAAGGGAAGCGTTTCAAGGGGAAAGGTTGAGGTCGGAGTTTCGATATTTAACCAAGAGGGAACAGACGCTGAAATTGAGATAAATCGTTCAATGGCAAGCGGCTATGTTTCCGCGCTCAGAAGCGTCAGCGACGAGCTCGATTTGCAGGACGATTTGTCGCTATCTTCTCTTTTGCGACTTCAGGACGTTTTTACGGTTGTAAAAACTGCCGACGACGAGGAAGCAATCTGGCAGGACGTAAAGTGCGTCGCTTCAAAAGCGCTCGACAAGTTTATTGCTATGCGTCAGGCTGAGGGTGAGAAGATGTACGAAGACATTTCCTCAAGACTGGATTTTATTGAGAATGAAGTCGGTAAAATCGAGGAGCGCTCGCCAAAGGTAACGGAGCTTTACAGAGAAAAGCTTTATGCAAAGATCAAGGAAATAGTCGCTGACAGAAATATTGACGACGCAAGAGTTCTGACAGAAGCGGCATTGTTCTCCGAAAAAACGGCGGTAGATGAGGAAACTGTAAGGCTCAGAAGCCACATTTCTCAATATAGGTCGTTGCTTTTGAGCGAGGAACCGGTTGGCAGAAAGCTTGACTTTTTAACTCAGGAAATGAACAGAGAGGTAAACACAATCGGCTCCAAGGGGCAGGACTTAGAGATTACAAAAATTGTTGTTGAGCTAAAGAGCGAGATTGAAAAAATCAGAGAGCAGATTCAGAACATAGAGTAATTCGGAGGTAGGAATGAAGCTTTTAAACGTGGGCAACGGAAATGTTGTTGCGGCGGATAGAGTTATAGCAATGGTTGCTCCTGACTCCGCCCCGATAAAGAGAATTGTAAGCGAAGCAAAGAGTAAGGGAACGCTTATCGATGCCACTTACGGAAGAAAGACAAGAACTGTAATAGTTATGGATTCTGACCACGTTGTTCTTTCGGGAATCGAAACGGTAACGCTTGCAAACAGAACGGAGGACAAAAATTGAGCAAAGGAACGCTTTACATAGTTACAGCACCATCCGGCTGCGGAAAGGGAACGATACTTTCTCAGGCAATAGAAAAACATGGGTTTAACCTTTCAATTTCCGCAACTACAAGAGCACCAAGAGAGGGCGAGCGTGACGGCGTAAATTACTTTTTTAAAACACGGGAGGAATTTGAGGAAATGATTTCTCAAAACGCCTTTTTGGAGTACGCCGAGTTTTGCGGAAACCTCTACGGTACGCCAAAGGATTATGTTGAAAGCTTGCTGAGTGAGGGCAAGGACGTGCTGCTTGAAATAGAGGTTCAGGGCGCTATGAATGTTATTGAAATGGTGCCCGAAGCCGTTTCAATTTTCATACTGCCGCCGTCGGTAAGCGAGCTTAAACGCCGCCTTTTAAAAAGAGCGACAGAGGATATTGAAACTGTTGAGCAAAGAGTTTCACAAGCGAAGCGTGAAATATCATTTGCGAAGCATTTTGATTTCGTTATAGTAAACGAAGATTTAGACGACGCCATAAGGGATTTTGATCTGTGCGTTATGGCGGCTAAGTTTTTAAATAAAAGTCACAGACAGGAAATAGAAGATAAGATTTTGGAGGTTTTGGAAAATGAGTAAACCGGTATCTGCAACACAGATTTTAAAGAACGACGAAAGCTATTATTCGCTGGTTCTGGCGGTAGCTAAAAGAGCCAGAGAAATAACCGATAAGGCGGCGGCTGATAAGGTTATTTTGGAAACCAAGCCTGTAAAGACAGCAATCGACGAGTTCGTAGCAGGAGAGTATAAGCTTATAGAAGATCCGGGTGTAAAGGGATAATTCTTTTTGGAGCGAAAGTATGCAGGTGAAATTTACTGTGGCGAAGGTAGCTTTGTCAAATGCGGCTTTAAGCTTTGACGTTGAATACAGCTATCGAGTTCCTCAAAGCCTTGAAAATTCAGCACAAACGGGTTCCAGAGTTTTGGTTCCTTTTGGAAAGGGAAACCGCAAGCGAATAGGCTTTATAACAAGAATGAAAGACTACGAGCATTGCCGCGAGGAGCTAAAAAGCATAATAAGCGTTGTTGACGAGCAGCCGCTTGTCAATGAGGAAATGCTTCGCCTTATATTTTGGCTTAAAGAAAATACCTTTTGCACCTACTATGAAGCGTATAAAACTCTTGTGCCTATAGGCTATGATTACAATCTTTCAATCCACTACAAGGCTGTGAATGCTCACCTTGACACTGAACTTTCAGAGGAGGAGCAAAGTCTGTTCAACGCATTTTTGCTCGCTGAAGGTCAAAGGGAAAAGGATCTCCTGATGAGTACCAACGGCAATCCGAAAAAGAAGGCTGTTGTTGAATCGCTTATCGAAAAGGGCGCAATAGAGGAAGCCGACGTTTTGAAACGAAAGGTCGGCGATGAAACGGTAAGAATGGTAAGGCTGACCAACGCCTTTCTGGACGCTGAGGTTGGCGGAAAAATAACGCCGAAGCAGCAGCAGATAATCGATCTGCTTGCCGACTGCGAAACTGCGTCTGTTAAGGAAATTTGCTATATGCTCGGCGTTACTCAATCGGTTATCAAACGGCTGATTCAAAACGGAATTTGCGAGATTTATGACGCTGAGATTTTAAGAACGCCTGACGTAAAGCAGGTTGAAAGAGAAAACCCCGAAGATATAGTTTTAAGTACAGACCAGCAGAGTGTGTTTTCAGGAATTTTAGAGCTTGTAAAGCAGCAAAAGCCGTGCGGCTCGCTTTTGTACGGAGTTACAGGAAGTGGAAAGACAAACGTCTTTATAAAGCTTATAAATGAGGTTTTGAAAATGGGGAAAACGGCGCTTATGCTTATCCCTGAAATTTCTTTGACGCCTCAGACTGTGATGAAATTTCGTTCGCTTTTCGGTGAAACGGTCGCAGTTATACATTCAAGTCTTTCGCTGGGACAGCGAGTAGACGAGTTTAAAAGAATAAAATCCGGTCAAGCAAAAATTGTCATTGGTACTCGCTCAGCTGTATTTGCGCCGCTTGACAACATCGGAATTATTATAATCGACGAAGAGGGCGAGCATACATATAAGTCTGAAAATTCACCGAGATACCACGCAAGAGATGTTGCTATTCAGCGCTGCGGATACCATAATGCCGCACTTTTATTAGCGTCAGCGACTCCGTCGATTGAAAGCTATTATTATGCTAAATCGGGAAGATTTCATCTTTTTGAGCTTCCCCACAGATATAACAAGGCTTCCTTGCCAAGCGTCGTAACAGTCGATATGCAGCAGGAGGTTGAAAGCGGAAATAATTCGATTTTTTCCCGTGCGCTTAAACAAGCGATTGATGAGAATTTACAAAAGCATGAGCAGACAATTTTGCTTTTGAACAGGCGAGGCTTTAACACTTATGTAACCTGTCTTGAATGCAGAACGCCTGTCGAGTGCCCGAACTGTAATATTCCGCTTACTTATCACAAGAAAAACAATCGCTTGATGTGCCATTACTGCGGCTACACAAGAAGCAAGGTAACAGAATGCGACCATTGCCACAGCACTCATCTGAAAGCAACAGGCGTTGGAACTCAAAGGGTTGAGGACGAGGTTGAAAGACTTTTCCCGACGGCGAGAGTTTTGAGAATGGATGCCGATACCACCGCTTCGAGGTACGCTTACGAAAAGTATTTTGAGGCCTTTGGTAAGGGCGAATACGACATTATGCTCGGCACGCAGATGATAGCTAAGGGACTTGATTTTGAAAACGTAACGCTTGTCGGCGTTTTGTCACTTGACAGAAGCCTTTATACAGGCGGCTTTCAAAGCTATGAGAAAACCTTCTCGCTTCTCACTCAGGTTGTCGGAAGGTCGGGGCGAGGAAGCAAGAACGGTGTAGCCTTTATTCAGACCTTTTCGCCCGAGCATTATGTGATTAACCTTGCTTCACAGCAGGATTACAAGGGCTTTTACGAGGGTGAAATTGAGCTTCGGAGAGCGCTTACCTATCCTCCGTTTTGCGATATATGCGTAGTTGGATTTTCAAGTGAGGTAAACGATGAAGCGCAGCGCTGCGCTCAGGAATTTATACGAATTTTCAAAAAATATATATCAGAGCTTGGCTACAATATGCCGCTTAGAATGCTTGGACCATCGCCTTGCGTTATGACAAGATTAAACGGAAGATTCAGGCATAGAATAATAATAAAATGCAAGAATAATTCTGAGTTTCGTGAACTTATGGGAAAAACCTTGGTGGAAGCCAGTAAATCAAAAATGTTTTCCAACACAAGAGTTTTTGCCGATATGAACGGAGATACAGGAATATAAAAAGGAGACTTAAATTTGGCACTAAGAACAATACTTAACAAAAGAGATGAAGCGCTGTCGAAAAAATGCAGACCGGTAGAAAAATTTGACAAACGGCTTCACACTCTTCTTGACGATATGAAGGAAACTCTTTACCACGCAGACGGAGCAGGCCTTGCGGCACCTCAGGTTGGTATTTTGAGGAGAGCTTGCGTTATAGATGTCGGAGAAGGGTATATAGAGCTTATAAACCCGGAGATTATTTCTCAGAGCGGTGAGCAGACGGGCGTTGAAGGCTGTCTTTCCTGTCCGGGAGAATGGGGATATGTCACAAGAGCGAAAGACGTCACCTTCAGAGCGCAGGACAGAAATGGAAATTTCTATGAAAAAAGCGTCGAGGATCTTTTTGCAAGGTGCATTTTGCACGAGTGCGATCACTTAGACGGAAAGGTTTTCACCTCGCTCGTTACCGAATGGGTAGATCCGAAGGAGCTTGAGGAAAATTGAAAATAATATATATGGGAACGCCTGATTTTGCAATTCCGACACTCAGATCTCTTATAGCTTCAAGGCATGAGGTCGCGGCAGTATTTACACAGCCTGACAAGCCAAAGGGCAGAGGAATGAAGCTTGCGCCGCCGCCGGTTAAAGAGCTGGCAATGGAGAACGATATAGAGGTTTTCCAGCCGACAAGCCTAAAGAATGACGCAGAGGAATATATTGCAAAAATCAAGGAGATAAATCCGGACGTTATTGTCGTTGCGGCTTATGGAAAAATACTTCCAAAGGAAGTGCTTGATATTCCAAAATACGGCTGCGTTAATGTTCACGGCTCGCTTTTGCCGAGATATAGAGGTGCGGCGCCTATTCAGCACGCAGTTTTAAACGGCGACGAGATAACAGGAATTACAACAATGCTGATGTCCGAGGGACTTGATATGGGCGATATGCTTCTTTCAAGTCGGACGAGAATCGGCGAAAACGAAACAGCAGACGAGCTTTTTGACAGATTGTCACTTTTAGGCGCAGATTTACTGCTGCGAACGCTCGAAGGACTTGAAGAGGGAAGCTTAACGCCTGTCAAGCAGGACGAAGCGGCGGCAAGCTACGCTTCAATGCTTACAAAGGATATGAGCGAAATTGACTTTTCAAAAACTGCCTTTGAGGTTCATAAAAAAATTTGCGGATTGTCCGGCTGGCCATGCGCTTCAACTAAGCTTTTTGGCAAGCGCCTAAAGGTGTACCGCTCGGAGATAGTTGATGTTGATACCAGCGATATAGAGCCCGGAAGCGTAATTGACAACAAAAAATTTATTGTTGCCTGTAAGGACAGAGCTGTAAAGCTTGTTACCGTTCAGCTTGAAGGCTCAAAGAGGATGAACGCTGAAGACTTTTTAAGGGGAAGAAAAATAGATAAGGGTACAATCTTAGGTTAATCGAGGAGGAACAATTATGTTTTTTGGTTGGTTTTATTACGATTGGACTATTTTGATTTTAATTCCGCCGCTGATACTGGCGCTTATTGCGCAGTCAAGGGTAAATTCGACATATAAGAAGTATTCTCAGGTGCGAAGCTCAAGAGGCCTTACGGCGCACGAGGTTGCAAGACAAATTTTAGACGCAAACGGACTTTCTTATATCAAGATAGAACACGTTTCGGGAAAGCTGACTGATAATTATGATCCAAAGGCGGAGGTTATAAGACTTTCAGACAGCGTTGACGGAAACGATTCTGTAGCAGCTATCGGAGTTGCAGCGCACGAATGCGGTCACGCAATTCAGCACGCAGAGGGCTATGCGCCGATAAAGCTTCGCTCAGCTATGATTCCGATTACAAACTTCGGCTCGAGATTTTCTATGATATTCATAATTATAGGACTCGTTTTGGTTTCGGTTCAGCGATCGGCTGAAACGGCTGGAATGTATAATTTTGGAATGGCGATTGCCGTTATCGGAATACTTTTGTTTTCGCTTTCTACAGTTTTTCAGCTTGTAACGCTGCCTGTTGAGTTTAACGCTTCTTCAAGGGCGCTTAAAACGCTCAAAGGGTTTCATATATTAGAGGACGATGAGATTCCAAAGGCAAGAAAGGTTCTTTCAGCAGCAGCTATGACTTATGTTGCAGCTTTGGTTTCGTCGTTGGCATCGCTTTTGAGAATTGTTCTGATAGTGCTTGGCGCTAGTGGAAGGGGAAACAGACGGAATTGACGCCCAGGGAATTTGTGCTGCGGCTTCTTGTGAAGCTTGAGGATAACGACGGATATTCAAACATTTTGCTTGATAAGGAGCTTTCAAGACAAGATTTTACCGCTCAGGAAAGGTCGTTTGCGTCGACGCTTTTTTACGGAGTTATAGAGAGAAAGCTAACGCTTGATTTCTATATATCAAAGCTTTCAAAAATACGAATTAAAAAGCTTGACACCGACGTTTTAATGATTTTGAGAATGGGAATTTATCAGATACTGTATATGAATTCTGTTCCCGATTCTGCAGCGGTGAACGAAAGCGTAAAGCTTTCAAAGAAAAATAAGCGAGCTAAGACCTCGGGCTTTGTAAACGGAATTTTGCGTTCCTTTATAAGAGAGCGGCAAAGCATTAAGCTTCCGACAGAGAAAACAGAGCGGCTAAGCGTTTTGTACTCCTGCCCGAAGTGGTTGGTAAAAAAGCTGACCAACGAATACGGCGAGCAAAACGCAATTGACTTCCTGGAAAGCTCGCTCGCTCCAAGCGAGGTGGTTTTAAAAACCAACACGACAAGGACAAGCGCAGACGGCTTGATAAAAAGCCTTTTAAGCGAGGGAGTAGAAGCTACGCCTTGTGAATTTGACAATAATGCAATAAAAGCAAAGGGCAGCATATTTAAGACAAGCGCATATAAGCAAGGCCTTTTTCACGCACAGGATTATTCAAGTCAGTACGCTGTGAAGATCCTCGACCCGAAGCCAAACGATAGAGTGCTTGATATTTGCTCGGCGCCGGGAGGTAAAGCCTTTACCGCAGCGGAAATTATGCAAAATAAGGGCGAGCTTGTAGCCTGTGAGCTTTATGAACAAAGAGCTGCTCTTATAAAAAGCGGAGCTGAAAGATTAGGGCTTGATATAATAGATGTAAGAGTAAACGACGCATTGAAATTTAATAGCGAGCTAGGAGTTTTTGACAAGGTTTTGTGCGACGTTCCCTGCTCAGGATTTGGCGTTATAAAGCGAAAGCCTGAAATAAAATATAAATCTTTACAAAGTGTAAACGAGCTGCCGCCCACCCAGCTTGAAATTTTAAGGGTGACGAGCGGATATGTAAAAAGGGGCGGAAGACTTGTTTATTCAACCTGTACGCTTAACAGAGCGGAAAACGAAGAGGTTGTATTAAAGTTTTTGGAGCAAAATCCGGAATTTTCTGCCGACAGGATATTTGACGGCGAGTGGTGTAAGACAATTTTCCCGAAGGATTTTGGCTCGGACGGATTTTTCATAAGCGTTTTAAAGCGAATAGATTAGTGGTGAGAAGCATTTGACTGATTTTAAAACGGACATTTTATCGCTTGAATTTGACGAGCTTGAAAGCGAGATTTTAAAGCTCGGCGAGGCTAAATTTAGAGCGGCGCAAATTTTTAGCTGGCTTCACGAAAAGAGAGCTAAAAGCTTTGATGAAATGACAAATCTTTCAAACGCTCTCAGACAAAAGCTAAAGGACAGGTTTTTTATAAATCACCTTACAGTTTCAAGGCGGCTTTTCTCGTCAAAGGACGGCACAGTAAAATACCTGTACGAGCTTTCCGACGACAACCACATAGAAACCGTTTTAATGGAATACGAGCATGGCACCAGCCTTTGCGTTTCAACTCAGGTGGGTTGTAAAATGGGGTGTAGGTTTTGTGCTTCGACGATAGCAGGCTTCAAGCGAAACCTTGAGCCTTCCGAAATGCTTTTGCAGATTTACGAAACTGAGCGGCTAGAGGGCAAAAAGGTTCAAAGCCTGGTTTTAATGGGAATCGGCGAGCCGCTTGATAATTTTGACAACACCATTCATTTTTTAAGACTTTTAAGCGACAAGCGAGGAAAAAATCTTTCGCTGCGGCACGTTTCCGTTTCAACCTGCGGAATTGTTCCGAGAATAAACGAGCTTGCTGAAATGGAGCTTGGAATTACCCTTTCAGTTTCGCTTCATGCCGCAAACGACAAAATCCGTTCGCAGATAATGCCGATTAACGATAAGTACGGAGTAGACGAGCTGGTAGGAGCTTGTAAGGAATATTTTTCAAAAACGGGGAGAAGAATATCATTTGAGTATTCTGTTATCGACGGAGTAAACGACAGGCGGGAAAACGCAGTTGAGCTGAGCAAGCTTTTAGGCGGCTTTAATTGCCACATAAATATAATTCCCGTCAATAAAATAAAAGAGCGCAGCTTTTCCTCAAGCAGGAAAAGTGCAAATACATTTAAAAAATATCTTGAGAATTTGGGGATGAATGCAACGGTAAGGCGAACGCTTGGCAGCGATATTGACGCCGCCTGCGGACAGCTCAGACGTGAGTACGAGATATGAAAAAATTGAGAAAGGACGGTGAGACTACTTGTTTATAACCGCAAAAAGCGATATAGGAATGGTGAGGAGCGAAAATCAGGATCACTTTAAGGTGAGCTTGATTGACCAGACCGCAGTCGCCGTTGTCTGTGACGGAATGGGCGGAGCGGTCGCAGGAGGAGAAGCCAGCGAAATCGCTTCTAACGTAGTATACGACCGAATAAATTTAAGCTTTCGACCTGAGATGACACAGAGAAATATACAAAATCTTTTGGTTACGGCGCTCAAAACGGCGAACACTATAGTTTACGACAAGAGTAAGTCTGACAAGCTTAAAGAGGGAATGGGTACAACCTGCGTTGCCGCTATTGCCGAAAACGATATGGCGTTTGTAGCGAGCGTCGGCGACAGCCGGGCGTATCTCTTGGACGAAAGCGGAATTGTTCAGATAACAAGAGATCATACCTATATTAAAATGCTTCAAAGTCAGGGAAAGTATGACGAAAACGACGAAAAGGTAGCAGGTATGAGCCACATAATTACGAGGGCGATAGGTACAGAAGAAGAAGTCGACCCTGATTTCTTTGAGGTTCCGTTAAAGGAAAAGTCGGTGCTGCTGTTGTGCTCAGACGGGCTTACAAATTATCTTACCGACGAGCAAATATATGACGCTGTATATTCAAAGCCGCTTGAATCAGCAATGAACGAAATGATAAACAGCTGTAATGATTTAGGCGGAAAAGACAACATAACGATTGCAATTATTGTAAACTGATAGAACAAAGGGAGGAAGGCTAAAGATGGACAATTATATCGGAAAAAGGCTTGACGGAAGATATGAGATAACAGAGCTTATCGGTATGGGCGGAATGGCTGACGTTTATAAGGCAGTAGACATTATGGAGGACAGAACGGTAGCCGTAAAAATTCTAAAGAATGAATTTTCAGAAAACGAGGAGTTTGTCAGAAGATTCAGAAACGAGAGCAAGGCTATTGCCGTTTTATCTCACCCGAATATTGTAAAGATTTACGACGTTGGATTTTCAGATGAGCTTCAGTATATCATTATGGAATACATAAACGGTATAACTCTTAAGGAATTTATCGAGCAGCAGGGCGTTTTAAGATGGAAGGATGCTTTGCATTTTACAACTCAGGTGCTGAAGGCTTTACAGCACGCGCACGACAGAGGAATAGTCCACAGAGATATCAAGCCGCAGAACATTATGCTGTTCACAGACGGAACTATCAAGGTAATGGACTTTGGTATTGCAAGATTTTCCCGTCAGGACGGAAGAACTCTTTCTGACAAGACAATAGGATCTGTGCATTACATTTCGCCGGAGCAGGCAAGAGGAGATATTACCGACGAAAAGAGCGATATATATTCGGTCGGCGTAATGCTTTATGAAATGCTTACAGGCGTTAAGCCGTTTGAGGCTGACAATCCTGTTGCAGTAGCTCTGATGCATATGCAGGAAACTCCGAAAATGCCGAGAGATATTGTAGCTTCAATTCCTGAACCTCTTGAGGAAATTGTTATGCACGCAATGGAAAGAGAACCTTCAAGAAGGTATCAATCCGCTTCTCAGATGCTAAAGGATATTGAAACATTCAAGCATGATCCTGACATTGTTTTCGGATATACATCAAGCAGCTCGCAGGACGCAGAATCAACTATCTTTTTCAGCCCTATTACTGCCGCTGAAGCGAACAATGCTTTAAAGCAGCAGGCTCAGGACGAGAGCGAGGAAGCCGAAGAGGATGAGGAGGAAGAGGAAGAAGAGGAAGAGGAAAAGAAGCGTTCTTATGTTATTCCGATTCTTGCGGCGGTTACAGTTGCTGTTGTTATAATTGCAGCGTTTACAATTTTGTATATGGTAGTTGAGTCGATGGGCGGCCTGACAGGAAGCACTAATAATGTTACAATTCCAAACTTTATAGGAATGAGCATTACAGACGCAAGAAGCGAATACGGCGACGTTCTGGATTTTGTTATTGAAGAAGAAAACAACGACGAGTACGCTGAGGGTATAATCTTTGAACAGAGCGTAGCCGAAGGCGAGGTCAAAAAAGAGGGCGCTGAAATCGAGCTTACTGTAAGTAAGGGACCAAAGACGGAAATTATACCCGACCTTACAGATCAGACCTATGAGGATGCAAGAAATCAGCTTGAAAAGCTAGGCTTTGAGGTTTCTGAAACGCTCCAGAACTCAGACGACGTTGAGGAAGGACGAGTTATAAAAACAAATCCTGCCGTAAACGAAGAAGCGGCTGTCGGTTCAACCGTTAAGGTGTTCGTCAGCAAGGGACCGCTTCAGAAGACGGTAAAGGTTCCATATGTAGTCGGTGAAACGTCAGGTGACGCAAAGGCAATACTTGAGAAGAACAAGCTGACTGTAGTTTTGGAGGATTATGATACCGACGAGGTTGAAAAGGGCGTTGTAGTTTCGCAGTCGGTTTCCGAGGGACAATACGTAGATGTTAATACGGAAATCACACTACAGGTTTCAACAGGTAATGCTGCTGCCGCAACAGTATCAATACCTATCAATGTTCCTATTGGAGCTTGGGGAAGCTATGTTATAAGCGTGTCTGTGAATGGATCGCTGACAAGTACGCAAACGATTGATGACGCTGAAAACTGGGCAGGTGGAAATATTTCAGTTTCTGTTACGGGAACAGGTGAGGAAACCGTAATTATTTCAATTACAAGCTCAGAAAGCGGAGAGTCTGCAACCTACGGACAGTATACCGTAAACTATAAGGATCAGACGTATACAGCGGTTTCTGTCAACACAAACTGCTTTGTCGATATAACTCCAGAGCAGACTACTGCGTCGACCGAAGCTGAGGAGAAAACTACTACAACCACTGCGGCGGAAGCTGATGAAGACGATACTGACACAACTGACGCTACAGAAGCAGAGGAAGAATAGTGCAGGGTATAATAACAAAACTTATCGGGGGCACATATAGTGTTTGTGCCTCCGATACTATATATGAATGTAAGGCGAGGGGAATTTTCAGAAAAAAGGGAATCTCGCCTGTCTGCGGAGATAATGTTGAAATTGAAACGCAGGGAGATATTGCGGTTATTACAAAGGTTTTAGAGAGAAAATCCTTTATAGTAAGGCCGCCCCTTGCAAATCTCGACTGCTTGGTTTTGGTAAATTCGGTAGTTTCTCCGTCGGTGAATTTAGAGCTTGTAGACAAGTTTTCAGCTGTTGCCGTTCACAAGGGAATAGAGCCGATAATTGTGTTTACAAAAACCGACCTTAAACAAGCGGACAAGCTGTTTGAAATCTATAAAAGCTGCGGCTTTAAGACCTTTTGCATAAACAATAATGAAAAGGGCGACGCTCTGCCGCTCAAGAGGTATCTACAGGGTAAAATTTCAGCCTTCACAGGAAATACAGGCGTTGGCAAATCGAGCCTTATAAACAATATGTTCGGGGAAATTCTGGTTGACACAAACGAAATAAGCCAGAAGCTCGGACGCGGTAAGCATACCACAAGGCACACCGAGCTTTACCCCATAGAGGGCGGAGGATATATCGCCGACACCCCTGGTTTTTCTACCTTTGAAACGAACAGATATGAAATAATAAAAAAGGAAGAGCTTCAATATTGCTTCCCTGAATTTGACGAGTATCTGGGGAAGTGCAGATTTTTAGATTGCACTCATACAAGCGAGCCTGACTGCGCCGTAATTCAAGCGGTTGAAGAAGGAACAATAAAGCCGACAAGGTATCAAAGCTACAAGAAAATGTACGAGGAGGCAAAGAGCATAAAGGAATGGGAAATAGAATAAATAAAGCGTACATTTTTGCAGGCCCCGACCTTGAGGACATTTCCTTTTTAAATGGTATTGATTTTTCAAACGGCTACCTTATAGCGGCGGACTGCGGAATTGAAATTTTAAACAGGCTGAATCTTTCGCCAAACCTTATAATCGGCGACTTCGATTCGCATAAAAAGCCTGAGGGTGCAGACTGCGAAATTCTGACCTTTAAAATTGAAAAAGACGATACTGACACTATGCTTTGCGTGAAAAATGCGCTCGAAGCGGGATATAGCGATATAACAATAATTTCAGGCGTCGGCGGCAGACTTGACCACACGATTGCGAACATTCAGACGCTAAGCTACATTTTAAATAACGGCGCTGTTGGAAGAATACTGTCTGACAAAACTGAGATTTATCTGCTTTCAGGCGGCAGCTATTCGTTTGACAAGAGAGCAGGATATTCCATGTCGCTTTTTAGTTATAGCGAAAGAGTTTCAAATCTTTCAATAAGCGGAGCAAAGTATAATGCTAGTAGCGTTCAGATTGACAACACCTTTCCGCTCGGTGTGAGCAACGAAATAGTAAAAGACAGCTGCAGCGTGTCGTTTGACGAGGGTTGTCTGCTGGTAGTGTTTTCAAGACTTTAACTAAAAGTAAGATGCCCCCACTTCACGCATTAGGCTTCACCAAACGCTCGAAACGCATTAAACTTCGTTTAACGCTGGGCGGCGGGTTCCACTTATTTTTGAATGACGGGGCAAAGCCCCTTATTGAACACTTTTTTGAAATTCACATATCATAGTATTAAACTTGAATTTCAGGAGATGATACTATGAAAATCGTAATTGTAAAGCCGGGAGCATTCCTTTCAGGAATTTTAAGACGAGTATACAACGTGAGAAAAACAAGTACATAACAGTTTAAATCGCAAAGGGGCGGCATTTTATTTTGCCGCCCCTTGCTTGTTAAAGAGCGAGCTGTGTAACAATAAAATGAACGTAAGGTAAAATTTTAAAAGGCTATTGTGAATACAATAATAATGTGGTAAAATGTACTGAACAATAGAGAATGAGGAGTGATTTAAAATGTATACACCGTGTGTAAAGAACGCAACAAGTGAAGTGAAGAGCGTTCTTGAGTTTTTACATGAAATATCTGGGAAAGCAATTATCACAGGGCAGCACACACAAACGGTGCTTCAGGAGGAGCTTTTATACATCAGACACGTTACAAAGAAAATGCCTGCTCTTTTAGGATTTGAGCTTTTATCCTATTCCGGCAATATAAACTATTCTGACGCAAGCGATGAATGCCTGACGGAGATTTACGAAAATAAAAACACAATGTCAAAGGCTTACGAGTGGGCGGAAAAAAGAGGGCTTATAACATTTACATGGCATTGGTTTTCACCGCTCGGCGGCAGAGACAAATCCTTCTATACAAAAAACACAAGCTTTGACCCTCACGGCGTTTTGATTGAGGGAACTAACGAAAGACGTGCCTTCTACAGAGATTTAGACGAGATGGCAAAGATACTTGACGGCTTTAAGAAAAGGAATATTCCTGTTATCTGGCGACCGTTTCACGAAGCGGAGGGAGAATGGTTCTGGTGGGGAAGTCAAGGCCCCGTCATTGCGGCGAAGCTTTACAAGCTGATGTTTAATTACTTCACTCAGGAAAAGGAGCTTAACAATCTTATCTGGGTGTGGAACTGTCCGCTGAAGGAAAGCTATGTTGGAGATGACTATTGCGATATAATTTCACGAGATGTGTATCTTGAGCCGCATAGCTTATCAGATTACGAAAAGGAGAGACGTGAGCTCTCGCTGATTACCGACAGCGATAAAATAATGGCGCTTGCTGAGGTTGGTACATATCCTGACATTAACGCTTTGAAGGAAGTGCCTTCAAGCTGGGCGTACTATATGCTTTGGAGCAAGGAGTTTTGCTCGGACAAATACAATGGCGACAAGATCTTAAAGGAGCTTTATAACAGCGACTATGCAATAACGCTCGACAAGCTGCCGAAGCTTTACTAGAGTCAAGACGATTTCCCGCACAGGCATTAAAATTTTGTCTGTGCGGATTTTGTACAGCAAAAGCAAAATAAGTTGCAATTTATGTCGAGCTTTGGTATAATAAAATATGGCAAAGCTCCGCTTTGAATGAGTCGGAGCCATTTACAAATAAACGAGAGGAAGAACGCTTTATGAATTTTTTTAGAAAACTGGCGATGCAGGTAAGCCTCATAGCCTTTAGCTTTTATATGTTTTCCTTTTCAGTCGGAGCGTATTCTTCATCAGATTCCGGCGGCTCGTCGAGCTATTATTTTTTTGCGGCGGTAGTTGGCGGAATTATAGTAGCGCTCATTGTGGCTTCTACTCTTGTTTCAATGAGCCGCACCAAGCATAAATCAACGCAAGCAGACCATTACATATCTTCTCCTGTTACAATTTCTGGTAAGCAGGACAGATTTATAAGACGGGAAACCAGACGAATTGATAAACGCTAAGGAGAAAACAAATGGCACAAAATCTTGCATATAAATGTCCTACCTGCGGAGGAGAGCTTGCGTGGAACGCTCAGACGAGAAGCTTTAAGTGTAAATATTGCGAGGACGAATTTACCAATGAGCAGCTCGAGCAGCTGGGCGAGAACGAAATAAATGAGCAGAGGGCTGAAAAGCACCGAGAGCTTGATGGCGACAAAAAGCTTTATACCGCAACGGACGGAACCGACAACAGCGACTTAGTTGTGTATACCTGCTCTCATTGCGGAGCGGAAATTATAACAAACAGAACAACAGCGGCAACCATCTGTGTTTATTGCCAGAGTCCGATTGTAATGTCGGAGCAGGTAATAGGCGACTTCTCGCCGAAGTATATCATTCCTTTTAAAATTGAAAAGGCAAAGGTTATGGAAGCCTTTAAAAGCTTTGCAAAAAAGCCGCTTACTCCGAAGGCGTTTAACCCGGACGCTGTAGTTGAAAAAATGCAGGGCGTTTATGTTCCGTTCTGGTTTTATTCTGCAACTGCAACAGGCTCGGTAAGAGGAACGGGCGAAACAGCAAAAAGGTATAATCGTGGCGCAAGTCAGTTTAGAGAAACCTGCTACTATGAGTTTACTCGTTCGGGAAGTATTGAAATAGATAAGGTACCTGTTGACGCTTCAAAGAAAATAGAAAACGACGCTATGGATTCGATAGAGCCTTATGACACAAGAGATTTAAAGGAGTTTTCTCCCGCCTACCTTGCAGGCTTTTTAGCCGAAAGGTACGACCAAAGCTCAGCCGAATGCTTTGAGCGAGCGGAGCTTAGAATAAAAAATTCCCTTGAGTCAAATCTCAAAAGAACCACGTCTTATGATAATGTACATATAAAAAGCTTCGACGCAAAGGTCGAGGTTAAAAGCTGCGATTACGCGCTGCTACCGACGTGGCTTTTGTATACAAAATACAAGGGCGAAAGCTATTTGTTTGCAATGAACGGACAGACGGGAAAGTTTATAGGAAATCTTCCTATCGACAATACGAAGCTTGCAATTTATTCAGCGCTCGGCTTTGTCGCAGGATTTATCATAGTATATTTGATGATGTTGTTTTTCTAAATGAGGAGTTTTAAATGAGCGGAATTTATACTACTGCTCTTGTAGTCTGCTTTTCGATTATTTTTGTAATTGTAATTCTGATTGTAGCTGTCACTATGATATTAAGGGGCATAAGACTTTCTTCAAGAAGCTCGCTGGGGCAGATTGTAAACGCTATACAGCAGGCTGACGATGAGCAAATGATGACGCCGAAAACCGTTTCGGGAGCGGAGCCGGTATATAGACAAATGATAGCAAGGGATTTTCCTGAATTTAATCTGGAGCTTGCAAAAAGCTATATTAGCGGAGCGCTGTCGGAATATTTTCACGCCAAAGCTACTCGCAATGCAGGAGTTTTAAGAGATAATTGTACGGCGCAATATTGCGACGCTTTGCAGTCGCAGTTTAATAATGAAAAGCTTACTAACAAGCAACCCGAGAATTATACAAATATAAAGGTACACAGAGTGGTCGTTTCAAACTATTTGCGAAACGGTGAGGAAGCACAGATTACCTTTGAAGCGGCAGTTGGATATGCTTTAAACGGAAGACCTTCCCAGCACAAGTACAAGGTGAACTACTCGTATTTTCTGTCTTACGGAGCAAGAGGAGAAAACGAAAGCCTGAAGTGCTCAAATTGCGGTGCGCCGATTGAATCGGTTGGAGTAAAGGTTTGCCCGTATTGTAATGAAGTAATTGAAGCGTCTGTTGAGCGAACGTGGAAAATTACAGACATCAGTATGGTGATATGACAAAAATGGAGCGTTCTCCAAAATAATAGAAAAGAGGTAAATTGTTATGGGTTTAATTAAAATGGCAGTTCAAGCGGTCAGCACTAATCTGAAGGATCAGGTTGTTGATTATTTCCGCTGCGACGGAATGACGCAAGACTATATGGCAAAGCCTGCAACCAAGATTGTAAGAGGCTCTGCTGTAAACAATGCAAGCGATCTTGTAATTACAAACGGTTCTGTTTTTGACGTTGCTGTAGGACAAGCGGCAGTTCTGGTTGAAAACGGAAAGGTACATGATTTTGTAATTGCTGATACTGAACAGACAACAGGACAGTATAGGTACGATTCAACCGTTGAGCCGTCTTTGCTCGGCGGAGGTTTTAAGGACTTTATTCCTTCGCTTAAAAATATCGGACACCGTTTTACTGCGGGCGGACAGTCTACAAATACTATGCGATTGGTTTATATCAATATAAAACCGCTGACGGATAACCCTGTAGGCTTTGGAAATATTCCTTTCCGTGACGGAGAAACAAGAATTACCGTCAACGCTCAGGGACACGGTGCGTTCGAGTTTCAGATTAAAAACCCGATTGCGTTTTACGAAAATGTAATTATGAACCCTGATAAGGCGCTTACAAGATCAAGCGACGATGGCTCGAAGATAATCTCTATGATGAAAAATGAGATGAAGCCGAAGTTCCAGATTGCCCTTACTCAGATTTCTGCTAAAATGATTCCCTATGATCAGATCGGCGCTTACCCTGACGAGCTTGCCGCTGAAATGAACAAGCAGCTCGAACAGCAATGGCTTGAGAAGCGGGGAATCGTTCTGACAAGCCTTGCTATCGAGCTTAATATCGACGACGAAAGCAAGGATAAGATTTCCAAGTTCCAGGAGGCTGCTGCCGCTCAGAACAACGGTCTTCTCTACGCTATGGACAGAATGAGCATCAACAAGGCGAGAGAAGCTGCTGCTGAGAATGAAGGCGGCGCTATGGCAGGCTTTATGGGTATGGGATTTGCAGGCGGTACTATGAGTCAGCCAATGGAAGCTCCGAGCGGTAACGCTCCGCAAGGCTCAATATCTGCTGTTTATAACGCTCAGACTGCCGGCGCTACGCAGCAGACCGCTCCCGAAAGCTGGACCTGCGAATGCGGAAAGACAGGAAACACCGGAAAATTCTGCGCTGAATGCGGAAAGCCAAAGCCGCAAAACGGATGGACCTGCGAGTGCGGAGCTTTAAACAAGGACAAGTTCTGTACCGAGTGCGGCAAGAAAAAGCCAGTTGGCGAGCCGCTTTACAGGTGCGATAAGTGCGGCTGGGAGCCTGAAGACCCGAAAAATCCGCCAAAGTTCTGTCCGCAATGCGGCGACCCGTTTGGCGACGAGGACAAGATTCAGTAATCAAATATTTGTATGCTATCCACTCTCTTTGTTGGTAAAGAGGGTGGATTTTTTTGTCAGCTTTTACGCATAGGAATAAAACTGATAGCAATATTAGCAAAATTCAAAAACCAAAAACGAAGATTTTGTAAATCAAGATAATAATATTAGCTAAATTTGTTAAACTTGCACAAACATAGCATTTCTATTTTGTGGAAATTGCCGAAATTTATTTAATCCTATAAAAAACACTTTAAAAATTGAGAAAAGTGTGTTATACTAATATTGGTGAAAGAAGAGGGAACTTCACTAATAAGTCAAAGGGGTGAGTCCAATGCAGGAATAAGTCCAGCACATATCCAATACAGAACAATTATAAAGGAAAATAAAACAATAGAGGAGGATTTAATATGAAGTTAAAGAAAATTTTATTTTCGATTATTTGTGCCGCATTATTAGTCGGCTCTACTATCGCTTGCTTTGCTAGTGCAAGCACGGGAACGGATGCGTCAATTCAATCTACGAAAAGCTATACGTATACTGCTACATATAATGGCGCCACGCTGAAAGCGATGGGTCAACCAGGCTCACCTGCATCAATCTCGCAAATATATGTTGCTTCTACTGATGACAATGAATATTATGGTGAGGTGTATATCAGCAGGGCGATTCGAGGCAAGGTTATTGAAGATACTGACACAGGAGTAGTTTCTTTTGGTAACGGCTTAGCAGCGAGTGTAGCTCAAGATAGTAGCAATACAGGTACATATGTTCACCAAATATATTTACACGCTGGTTCACCCGTTTCTTCGCCAATTATTAAAACGATAGATAAAACCATTAGCTTCTAGTAAAAACTCGTTCTGCCTGCTCTTGCAGGCAGAACGTACTTTATGGACTGAGAAAAATGAAATACGTACTTAAAAACTTAAAGCAGTTCGCTACGAAAAACAAGCTGGTTTTCACCCTCTTTATTGTGTGCCAAGTCGCTTCTATTCTAATTTTATTGCTTTCATATGGTGTATATTTGACATATAAGGAAAATTTAGATAGAGAATATATATCGACCTCGGGCTTGTATGGTGACGGCTTTTTTGGAGATAAAGACGAAAAATATAGTAAGGACGACTACAGGTATATGTTGTATACCATATATTTAGATACCGAAAACTACACGAAGACATTAGGCGAGGTAAGACCAATGTTTTATGAGCTGACTGACTACTTTGACAAAAAGCTTGATTACATAGAAATGTCGTTTTTGACAGAACCAATGACACAAGATGATATAGATTATTATAACGAGCTTAACGGCTCAGGAACCTTTCCACTTTACATAATGACAATGCTTGCTAAGCACGACGGAGAATATACATTTGGAAAAACTTCACTCTTAACGCTTTACACACAACAAGAGCGTGGATATATTGGCAGATTCTTTACTGATGAAGAAGTTCAAAATGGAGATGCTGTGTGTATAGCAAATGTTGATAGAATGAAAAACCAGCAAGTAGAAACTGCAAAAGTATCTTTGAGGGAAGACGGCGAAGATGCTTATGTGACAATATGCGGCACGGAATATAAGGTTATCGGTCAGGGTACAAATGGTTTGATAGGTGGTATATATATTCCCTTTGAAAACTCTCCCGATGAACTGTATGTCGACTATGCTATGTTTGTAAAATTCAACGAACCGCTCACGGTTGAAGAAAATAACAAATACGTCTCAATTATGAACAAATATCTCGGTGATATGTTGGTAAACGACTTAGACGTAGCCGTCGTAAACGTCGATAAGCAGACCTTTTACAACACGAACATCTGGCTGTCTGTAATAATTGCCTTCGCTGCAGCTATAAACCTTGCGGTTCTCTACAGATATGTCCTGACAACCCGCAGAAAAACGCTTGCAATTTTCAGACTTACAGGTGCTACAAAGAACAAAATTCGCAGAATTTATATAACAGAAACGCTGGGAATATCTGTTGTAATCTTTGCAATTTGTACAGTTATTTTCAATTTCGCCGTTCTGCCGTGGCTTACAAAATATTATCCGTACTGCGCCGAGGTGTATAATTTAAAGATTTACGGCATTATGTTCTTAATCTATGCCGCAATCTCATATATAGTTTTAAACGCAATGATAATAGCACAAATTTCACGCTCACCAGTGGAGCTGTTGAGGGAGGGAACGTAAATGTTCACATACATAAAACTGGGGTATCTGGAGTTCGTAAGAAATCTGAAAATAAACCTGCTGATAGTAATAGAGATAGCGGCGGTGCTGATAACAGCAATTTTCACCGTTTCGTCAGTCCGCTCACAGCTTCGATTTTACGAGCCTTTGTCCAATTATTTGAACTCAAATAGCCTGTATATCATACCTGAAACGCTGTCGAACAGAGTATCTTACGATAAACAGCTCACCTCATACGAAGCTATTTTTGAAAAAATTCCCGAAGCGGAAAGCGTCTGCGCGCAGACCTCCTTTAGCTTCAACTTCACAGGCGACAGTATGAACGTAAGCATTCGGGGAATGGGTTATCCGGAGGAGATAGTTGAAGGCTTCAAGCCGCTTTTGGAGGACGGAAAATGGCTTAGCGAGGTAAGTCAGGAAGACGGGGTCGTAAATGCAGTTGTAACTGAAAATTATAGCAACTTAGAGGTAGGCAACGAGCTTACCGCCGAAACGGAATCGGGAGAACCTATAATTGTAAGAATTGTCGGCAAGATAAAAAACAGCGCCGCAATATTCAAAAAACCGAGCGGAGATATGTCTTCGTATAAAGCGGACGATTTCTTCCCGAATTATCTTATAAA
The DNA here is from genome assembly GCA_021205185.1 of Ruminococcus sp. Taxonomy (GTDB): domain Bacteria; phylum Bacillota; class Clostridia; order Oscillospirales; family Ruminococcaceae; genus UMGS1601. The sequence continues at coordinate 64,036 of JAJPYB010000004.1, forward strand.
TTCCGACACACAAAACGAGCCTTATATAATAGTAGCGCAGGAGGATATTGACAGGTGCGGATACTACTATTATATTGACAAATGTGCGCTTATAAAGCTTGACGATTCGACAAGCGACGAGAGAGTTGAGGAAATACTTTCACTTGCAATGTCAGTAGGCAGCGGAATGAATGCCGAATCCATTGGCGAGAACACAATGGACGAAGTAAAAACAAACCTTATATTCCTGCTCCCGATAGTGGTAGGCGTTCTGCTCTTTACAATCGTCACAACGATTTGTATGTCCGCAATCAACGCCAAAAAGCAGCTGAGAAGCTACGGCGTATATTATATTTGCGGAAGCCGTTGGAAGCAATGCGTTTTCATCAGCGTATTTTCGTCCATTGTAACTGCGGCAATAGCAGCAGTTTTGGCGGCCCTTGCGCTATTTATAGGAGATAAATCAGGACTGCTGAAGAACACAGTAATTGAATTTGGCTCGTGGCAGTTGCTCGCCTGCTTGGCGGTAGTGGTACTATATTTAATAACAGCAATCATAATGCCGCTTGCGATAATCGGCAGAACCAACCCGAGAGAAATATTGAAAAACAACGAGTAAAAAATTTCTGGCAAAATTTAATATAATTGGAAAGAGGGGGGTTCCAATGGTTTGAACAAGAGTACATTTTATTGTACGTATAGAATGAGAAGCAAAAATATATAGTCAAAAACCCGACAGAAAGGAATTTTAAAATGAAAAAATTATTTACAATCGCCGCTATGGTAGCTATCATAGCATCAATTTCGACAATGGGAGCAAGTGCAGCAGTAATTGATAACGGAGATACAGCTTCGCCAAATGCTATAACTGACTATGGACCTATGTTGGATGTTTGGTCCAGTCGTGTTTTTACAGCGACAGGTGCAAATGGACAGTCTAAAACAAATGTTACTAATCATAATTCGGCAACAACTAAAGTAGTCGTAGAAGTAAGTAGATGGAGTAAAACCTATCAAACACTATATGATGAAAAATATGAACAAGACAATGTAATCAAATCAGAATCTGTTGAAACATCATTGACACAGAAAAGTGTGGGAGTTTATCGTTATCTTCATTCTGCTGATATCTACGGTTCGACTACAAGCAATACTGTGGTTCATACTTTTTCTTATGAAACGTTATTTTAAAACTTGCGTGAGAGCCCTCCGACTCTTGTTGTCGGAGGGGTAACTCACAAATAATGAGGAATAACAATGAGATACACGTTAAAAAATATAAAGCAGTTTATAAAAAACAATACCTTGTATTTTTTTCTGTTTTTGCTTTCTGTGTTTATGTCGTCGCTTATTTTGCTTTCAGCATATGTAATTTATACCGAATACCACGAAAAAACTTATAGAGAAATAAATGGTGCAGTTGGTTTGTATGATGAATCAGGAAGTGAGATGGACGAAGAGTCGCCGGAATATTTGCTTTTTCAGCAGCCGCTTGATAAATACTATGAAAATTCAATGATGCTTGGCGAATGCAGAGGATTTTTTGAAGAAGTAGGTAATGCGTTAGGAGATAAGTTAGATTATATTTCCTTTGAATGCTATCCCAGGCTATATTCGGCGCAGGAACTTAATGATATGGAATGGAATGCCCCTTATATAACAATATATGCAACTCAAAAAAATGGAGAGGTAGTTTTTCCAAATATAAAAAATATGGTGATGACATCTGGAAGGATTCCAACGGAGTATGAAGCTTTAAACGGTGAGGCGGTTTGTCTTGCGGGTATTGAACGTATGAGCATTTTTGATGAAAGCGATATGAAGCTGACTCAGGAGGACGGTCAGTATTATGTGACAACCTGCGGAGCTAAATATAAGGTTGTGGGTCGGTTCAATCCCCTTGCTCTGGGAATTGCAATGGCACCGCAGTCAGCTCCTGATAATTGTTATGTCGGTTCCATGTTCGAAATAAAGCTCAACGATGTGCCGACCGTAAAGGAATATGCGGCATACAAGAGCGTAGTTGATAAGTATTTCGGCGATATGATTACGCAGTCTTACGAAATCCCAACCGTTAGCGTAGAAACAGAATATTTTTATACAACAAATGTATGGCTGTCAATTATTATTATCCTGGCGGCAGCAGTAAATCTCGCAGCACTTTATGAAAGCGTTTTAATGTCAAGAAGAAAAACATTTGCTATATTCAGACTGAATGGAGCATCAAAGCTTAAAATTTGCGAAATGTGTCTGGCAGAAACAGCGGGCATTTCAGCTATAGTATTTATTTTAGCAGCAGTTGTATTTAAGTTTTTGGTAATGCCTGTTCTTTCAGATTATTATCCATATGCGGTATCAGTTATCAGCTTAAAAACATATATTTCAATGTTCTTGATTTATCTTGCAGTAACAATAATAATTATCTTTGTTCTGGTTTTGAGATACTTATCCAAGACGCCTGTCACACTTTTGAAAGGCGGTGAGAGTAAGTGATTACATATATAAGATTCGCACTTCTGGAATTAAAAAAGAACTCAAGATTTAATCTCATCATAGCGTTTGAAATAGCTATTTTGTTGGTTGTAGTCGTAGTTACTGTTTCTTCTGTCTTGTCACAGCTCAGGTATTATCTGCCGATGAAAGATATTTTGGATTCAAAAGGCTGCGTAGCGCAAATTGTATACAGCTCAAGCAGATATGACGAGGAAGACGCAATCTATTACGAGGAAGATATTAAAAACAAATATCCTTGCGTTGACAATATCGTTTCGATGTCACATACAACATTATCTGTTGCAGATGCAGAAAAATATGTAAACGCTTATGTTTATGATGATATGCTTGTGGAAGGATATAAGCCGATAATGAAAAATGGTAAGTGGCTGACTGAAGCGAAACAGGAGGACGGAGTTTTAAATGTCGTTGTTACAGAACTTAACGACTTCGGATTTAAAACAGGAGATGAGTATCAGATTCAGTCTGACGATGGTTCGATTATAACAGCCAGAGTTGTCGGAGAAATTCTGGACGGTGCCGCTGTATTGAGCAGATATGGCAAGGATTTAGAGCTTACGGAGATAGACAGCTATTTTGCCGCTTATTATTACGACGAGGACAAAGGCGATTTGGGATTTGGAATAGTAAGCGAAAGCGAAATGGACAAATACGGATTGGATTACACGTTATCTACTGGCGTTAGCTTTATAACTGTAAAAGATTCATCAACAGACGAAGAGCTTCAAACTCTTATGGATGGAATTAACAATTCAGGACGTTGCGTAGAAATGTCAACAGTAAACAGCAATTCGATAAGAACTGTTAAGAAAAGCCTTTTGTTTATGGCACCTATTATGATAGGAGTTTTGCTGTTTGTAGTAATTACAAACATCTGCCTTTCATCAATCAACGCCAAAAAGCAGCTGAGAAGCTACGGCGTATATTATATTTGCGGAAGCCGTTGGAAGCAATGCGTTTTCATCAGCGTATTTTCGTCCATTGTAACTGCGGCAATAGCAGCAGTTTTGGCGGCCCTTGCGCTATTTATAGGAGATAAATCAGGACTGCTGAAGAACACAGTAATTGAATTTGGCTCGTGGCAGTTGCTCGCCTGCTTGGCGGTAGTGGTACTATATTTAATAACAGCAATCATAATGCCGCTTGCGATAATCGGCAGAACCAACCCGAGAGAAATATTGAAAAACAACGAGTAAAAAATTTCTGGCAAAATTTAATATAATTGGAAAGAGGGGGATTCCAATGGTTTGAACAAGAGTACATTTTATTGTACGTTTAGAATGAGAAGCAAAAATATATAGTCGGAAACCCGACAGAAAGGAATTTTAAAATGAAAATCAAAAAATTAGTAACAATTTTATCAATTACAATTATTGTGTTTGCGACGTTTACCATTGCAGCGCAAGCAACAACCGTGAACAAGTACAATAACACTTATAGTGCATCTTCCACGGTGGCAGATCTTGATTGGTCAGTTAATGGTACGTTGACTAAAGCGACCACATATAGCGAAAATGTGGTGTCATCATCAAGGTATATTGAAGCAAATATAGATGTGTATAGGTATTCAACGGATACATATATTACTGGGAATGATAACTATGTAACCGGTGGGAACAAAGGGGTTTCTGCTTCGATTGCAAGGGATGCAACAAATAGGAACAAATATTATGTGCATACATCTGTGATGAAACCATCTGCCTCAAATTCATACACTATAGGGGCAAATTATTATAGAGTTAATCAGAGGTAAATATGATCAGATACATTGTAAAAAACATTTCATCAACAATCAAAGAATCGTTTTTGATATCCGTATTGTACATTGTATGTTTGCTGGTATCTATTACCGTAATTTTGTTTTCGCACGGGGTTTATCAAAACTATGAAACCAAATTGCTAAGTGAGGATACGGGAGAAATTTTAAATCAGGATCTAGCGTATTTTTCAGTAGGTGAAGTTTCGGAAGTATATGAATACGAAGGTGTTACGGCGTATTTTTCAGATGACACCTTTCCTGTTTCTGATTTCAGAAGCTTTTTGGATATTTTAGATGATGATACCAAAGCTTCGTTCACAGGCTTTTTGATAGAATATGATTTTGAAGACACATATAATTTTGTAGACGAAGAATGGACTGCTATGGACAGCAGAATAGAATACGATGAAAACGCTCATCAGTATGGTTTGTATTCTACATATATGAGTAATATTTCAGCATATAAAGGACGCCTGATTACACAGGAAGAAGAGCTTAATGGAGATATGGTTATAGTGCTTCCTTACGGAAGCGATGAAGAGCTTATCGGACAAAAAGTTGAGTTTATAGGACAGGAATATGAGGTAGTGGGTATTCAAATGAGGAATCCGTATTACACTGTACCATTTAATACGATACCTGATTCTATGCCTGTTAGTCGCTTTAGCTTTTTGGTTGATAAACCTATCTCTACAGAAACATACAAAAAAATCACAAATGCACTTACTGAGGTTTTTGGTGATGAAATCAATTTGCCAATCTTTGAAACGGTTGATGAATCGGAACAAAGTTTTTATGTATCTGTAATGGCTATCTCTGTAGTTTTATCTATACTCTCTGCGATAAATCTTTCGCTTCTGTTCAGGTATATTTTATCTAAAAGAAGAAAAACCTTTGCTATATATCGTGTACTTGGACTTTCTAAATTCAAGGCAAAACTAATGTGCCAAATTGAAATATTGGGAATTAACACCGTGGGATTTCTTTTGTGTGCATTGCTTTTCCACTTTGTCTTGATAGATATGATAAGCAAGGTATTTCCAAGGTTTGAAGAGGTTTATAGCATAAGCACATATTTGTATTTGTTTGCGATATTCATAGGAGTAATTTTTATATTTACAGAGGCTGTGCTTAGAAAACAAGTAAGCAAATACCCAGTTGCTATGCTAAAAAAAGGCGGTGAATTATAATGCTGTCTTTAGGATTTAAGGAGTTTCAACGCCGTATTTTTACAAATTTGTTTGTAGCGCTTCAGCTTGCTGTAATTTTAGTCCTTATAATATCTGCCAGCTCGATTTTGTTTTACAGAACATCTTTTTATTCTCCTTTGAAGGATTATATTGAAGGAAATGGTATGTACTGTCAAATTCGTACAGAAACACTAGGGGCGATGACTGAAAAAGATATAAAACAACAGTATCCAGTTATTGAATCTATTGTAAGTGCTAATGCCGTAGATGCGACTTCAGGTTTTTCTAATATGATTGCATATACGGACGATACCATAAATATGTATGAGCCAAATATGGAATCTGGGAAATGGTTATCTGAATGCGATTTGTCGGATGATACGGTCTTTGGAGTTGTAAGTGCTAAAAGCAATCTTTCGGTTGGCGACGTTATAAAAATAACCTCTGTGCGATATGATGAGGATGATTACGAGTTTCAAAATCCGATATATGAGGATTTAGAGATACAGATAGTAGGTATCTTGAATGACAACGCAGATGTATTGTGCTTAGACGATTATTTTTCATATGACGATGATTACAGAAATATGTATGGCAATGTAGAGGATGTTGGTTCTTTGCTGATTATGAGTCAATCTCAGCTTGACAGCAAACAAGTAGGGCATAGCCTATCGAATCGTAAGCAACTTATAAAATATAAAAGCGATGCATCGCAGCAGGAAATTGATGAGATGAATAATCTTTTACGTGGTCTGGGACCTACTGTGGAGATGAAAGAATTTTATAACAACTCGCAAAACTATTTTTACAACCAAATGTTAAAGATAGTACCGTTGCTTATTTGTACTGTATTGCTTATAATTGTAAGTACAATTTCTATTTCGGCGTTGACTATTAAGAATAACATCAAGCTTTATTCGATTTATTATGTGTGTGGATCTGATAGAAGACAATGCTTGACTTTGTATTTCTTTAATAGTGCTTTAACCGCATTGATAGGTTTGGCGGTAACATATATTATTATGAATATCAGTAATATTTCAGGAATTTTAGGACAAACAGTAATTCAAATTACAAACGGTGGAATCCTGATGTCTGCGGTTGCGATTTTATTACACATAGCTTGTTCTATGATAATGCCCATGGTGCTAATGAATAATAAGTCATTAAGAGAAAATATTACCGAAAACAACGAGTAAAGGAGTGCTAATATGATAAGTTTAAAGAACGTGGTTAAGGTTTACAACCCTAAAAAGGCGAACGAGTTTACAGCTTTAAAGGGTGTGGACGCACAGATTGAAGACGGAGAAATGGTAGCGATAATTGGAAAATCAGGAGCAGGAAAGTCAACGCTTTTGCATATCCTCGCCTGCATTGACAGCTATGAGGACGGAGAGTATTACATTGACGATGAGCTTGTAAAGAAGCTAAGCGAAAAGAAATATGCAAAAATCCGAAATGAGAAAATCGGAATAGTAATGCAGGATTTTGCGCTTGTCGAGGACTTTTCAGCTATCGAGAACGTAATGATACCGCTATCCTTTTCAAAGAAGAAAATAAGTGGAAAGAAGGATTTAGCTCTTAAAGCGCTTGATTCTGTAGGAATGAAGGAATACGCAAAGAAGTCCTGCAATAAGCTTTCAGGCGGTCAGAAGCAGAGAGTAGCGATAGCAAGGGCTATTGTAAACGATCCGACAATGATACTCGCCGACGAGCCGACAGGAGCGCTCGACACTAAAACCTCCGCTGAAATTATGGAGCTTTTCCATGAGCTTAACGAAAGAGGAAAGACGGTAATAATCGTCACACACGATCCTCTTGTCGCCGAGCAATGCGACAGAGTTATTGAAATTTCCGACGGACAAATTGTAGCCAGCTAGAGATTCTCATAATTCCTTAACTTTTTTACACAAGAAGCAACCCCCTGATTTTTGTTCAGGGGGTTCGCTTATTTATGATATTTTGAATTATTTAAAATTCCGAGCGCTCGGTAAAGCTGTTCAAGAAGCATTACCCTCGCAAGCTGATGAGGGAAGGTCATTTTCGACATTGACAGCTTAAAGTCGGAGCGGTTTTTAACCTCGTCGCAAAGTCCAAATGATGAGCCGATGATAAAGTTTACGGTTGAAATACCGCCGAGTGAAATATCGTTAAGCTTTTTGGAAAGCTCGGTCGAGGACAGCTCCTTGCCCTCAATGCACATAGAAAACGTATAGCTTCGAGGAGAGAGAAGCGATAGGATTTGCTTGCCCTCAATTCCCAGTCCGGCGGCGATTTCCTTATCGCTAGGTCTATCCGAAATTTTGTACTCGTTTACCTCGATTATGCTTATCTTGCAAAATCCGCCAAGCCGCTTTTGATATTCGGCGCTCGCCTCACGGAGGTAATTTTCCTTTAGCTTGCCGACAGCAAAAAGGTTGATTTCAATCATATTTCCACCTCTTGCCCCGGCTCGCCCGCAGGCGCAACAAAAAGCTGGTACTCGTCCTCTGGTATGTCGCAAAGCGTTGTTTCAACCGCTCGTCTTGCAACATAAGGTGAGTTATTCTCCTGACTTAAATGCCCTAAAATAATTCTGTCCGTGCCGTTTTGAATAAGCGTTTCAAGCTCATTAGCACAGCATTTGTTTGAAAGGTGACCATGATTTGATTTTATCCGCTCTTTAAGAAAATACGGGTAGCGGCCATTGTTGAGCATTCTTTCGTCGTAATTTGCTTCGATAAGACAAACATCTGCTCCTAGCAAATTTCTATGTACCTCTTGTGTTACGTTGCCGAGGTCGGTACAGCTTGCAACAATTTTCCCCTCTGGATTTTTAATTCTGAAGCCGAAGCTCTCTATTGAATCGTGGGGAGTTTTAAATGGGTGAATCTCAAAATTATCGACGCAAAACTCCTTCTCGTCTGAAAATATATTGATTGCACTGTCGGGCGATACAAGATTGTTAGATGTCAAGTATTCCGCAGTTTTTAAGCCTGTAAAAATTGGCGTGTGATATTTCTTTGTGAAATTCAAAAGACCCTTTATGTGGTCTGAATGCTCGTGAGTTATCAAAATTCCTGTTATTGCTTCAGGGGATACGTTAAGGCTTTGAAGTGCTACGCAAATTCTCTTGCAGCTAACTCCTGCATCTATTAAAATTCCGCCTTTTGATCCGCCGAGAAATGTTGAGTTTCCTGAGCTTGAAGAATATAGCGGACATATTCTTGACATAAATACCACCTGCTTTAAAAAATAAAAGGCGGTAACCGTGACGAGCTGAATTCGCTCGCTTAAGCTAAGCCGCCTTGAATGTTCAAAATTAAATCTATCCCGTTATAGCTTGTACATTTGAATCGGGATAATATCTTCTTACCATATCGCCGCCTAAAGCCCTGACCTTAGCGTCTATATTTTCGTAACCTCTTTCGATATGGTGAATATCGTCTATTATAGTTTCTCCGTCAGCGGCAAGTCCTGCAATTACCATTGCTGCTCCCGCTCTTAAGTCGGTAGCCTTGACAGGTGCTCCTGCAAGATGACCTACTCCTTGAATAATGGCAACCTTACCGTCAACTAAAATATCTGCGCCCATTCTTCTGAGCTCTGCGACGTATCTGAATCTGTTTTCAAATATGTCGTCTGTTACAATGCTCGTTCCCTCAGCGAGAGTCAAAAGAGTTGAAAGCTGAGGCTGCATATCCGTCGGAAATCCCGGATGCGGCATTGTTCTTACGCTGGTCTTTACAAATTTTGTGTTAGGTTCAACGTAAACCCGAACGCTTTCGTCAAATTCTTCAACCTTAGCGCCGATTTTACGAAGCTTTGCGGAAATCGACTCTAAGTGCTTCGGAATGACGTTTTTAATCATTACGTCGCCTCTTGTAGCCGCCGCCATAACCATATAGGTTCCGGCTTCTATCTGATCAGGAATAATAGCATAAGTTATTCCCTTTAAGTAATCTACTCCACGAACCTTAATAACGTCGGTACCTGCTCCTCTTATGTCTGCTCCCATTGAGTTTAAGAAGTTAGCAAGGTCTACAATGTGCGGCTCCTTGGCGGCGTTTTCAATAACAGTAAGTCCCTTAGCTTTTACCGCTGCAAAAATAGCGTTTATTGTTGCGCCAACTGTTATGAAGTCAAAATAGATGTTTCCGCCGTAAAGATTATCACACTTAACGTGTACGGTTCCTGCGTGCATATCGTCCTCTGCGCCTAAGCATCGAAATGCCTTCAGGTGCTGATCTATCGGTCGGTCGCCTAAATCACAGCCGCCCGGCATCGGAACATAAGCCTCGTGAAATCTACCTAATAAGGTTCCAAGAAAATAGCTTGAAGCACGCATACTTCTTGCAAGCTCGTATGGAACGGTTGGGTGTTTGATAGCCGTTGTGTCAAAGGAAATCACATTCTTTGATAAAACGTTAATCTTCGCTCCCATTTCACGAAGAATTTTCAAGCATATTGAGATATCGCTTATCTCGGGTACGTTTTCTAAAACGCAAGGTTCGTCGCAGAGTATAGTTGCGGCAACTATCGCAACCGCCGCATTTTTAGCACCGCTTATGACAATCTCGCCGTTTAAGGGGTTGCCCCCTCTAATAACATACTTATCCATCATTAAGCCCCTTATGAATCATTTTGTTGTCTGTATCTCTTATTTTATCTATTTTTACACTGGATTGATATTTCAAATAAATAAACGCAAAGCTTAAAGCTTTACTGTTTGTAATTATACCCCGTTTGCTAAATTAAATCAAATGATTTTGGAAAATTTCTACTATTTATATAGAAATGTTTGAAACAAGTCCGAAAATTTCTACAATTACAATACTGTGTCAATTAAAAAAATGCGGGGAAATACAAGTCGCACACATCTCTATCTTGTGCGTCTTAAACTTGTACACACTAAATTTTATCACATCTCGTCGGAAAAATCAAGACCTTTTGCCAAATATGCCGATAAAAATGCTAATTTATTTGCCAGAGCAGTAATTTTGCTTGCAAAAACGCCCGACAAACAGCCAAAACTTCGTCCTTGACTTAACAGATTCTAAGTGTTAATATAGATTTAGAAAATTTTCAGGCGGTGAAGCTTATGCTCAAAACTCAAAAATTTTGGATAGCTATATTTATAGTGCTTTTGGCCGCTTGCGTTTTGTGCGTATTTTTGTTTAATCGAAGCGGCGGCGAGGTGGTAGAAATCTACCACAAGGACGAGCTTATCTGCGAAATGGACCTGAATGTAAATCAGACTAAGACGTTTAAGCTTGACGAGGGAGTAAACGTAGTTGAAGTAAAGGACGGAAGCGTTTATGTCAAGAGCGCCGATTGTAAAAATCAGATTTGCGTAAACAGCTCGCCTGTCAGCTCTGTCGGCTCGGTTATAGTTTGCGCTCCGCACAGCTTTACCGTAAAAATCGCTTCGCAAGTCTCGGAGGACGCTTATGTATAAGGGTATAAAGGCAAATTATAAAAGGCTGTGCCTTGCGGCTTTATTTCTGGCACTTTCAATAGCTATTTTTGTGCTTGAGAGCTTTATTCCTCCTATCGGTATTCCGGGAGCAAAGCTCGGACTTTCAAATATTGTTACCCTGTTGGCGCTTATTTATTTAGGCGTCAGGCTGAGCGCTTGTATTTTATTTTTGAGAATTATAATTACCGCCCTTTTTTGCGGAACAGTTATAAGCTTTGTGTTCTCGCTGCTGGGCGGCGTTTTTGCATTTATTATAATGAGCGTTATGCTAAAGCTTTTGCCAAGCAAGCTTATCTGGGCGACGTCTGTTATGGGCGCTGTATTTCACAATATCGGTCAGCTTTTAGCTGCGACTATAATGATAAACAATATAAGCGTCTGGTACTATCTGCCAATTTTAACTATTGCGGCAATAGCAACTGGTGTGTTCACAGGAATTGCGGCTCAGGTGACCGACAATCGGTTAGGAAAAATAGTAAGAGAGAAGTTTTGCTGAACAGCTTCGTATTCGGGCGCTTTTGCTTGATTTTTTTATGCTGTTGTGTTAAAATGTGAGTATGTATATTTTAAATTGGCGAGAGGGTGATTTTTTGCGGATAATCGGTATAGATCCGGGCTATGCGATAGTGGGCTTTGGAATATTGGATTATGACTGCAATGAGTTTACTGTCATCGATTTTGGAGCAATTACTACTCCTGCCGGCGCGCCGTTTGAATTAAGGCTAAAGTCAATTTACGACGATATGTGTGAAATTCTCGATACATATAAGCCTGAGGAAATGGGAATTGAAAAGCTGTTTTTTAATACCAACCAAAAGACGGGAATCGACGTAGCGCAGGCGAGGGGAGTTACTCTCTTGCCGGCAGTTCAGAGGGGAATTAAAATCAGCGAATATACTCCATTACAGGTGAAACAGGCGGTAGTAGGCTACGGAAGAGCTGAGAAAAAGCAGGTTCAGGAGCTTACACGCTCTATTTTAAAGCTCAGCAAGGTTCCAAAGCCTGACGATACGGCGGACGCTCTGGCGCTGGCAATAACTCACGGACATTCGTCTTTTAATACACTTAAAAATCTGGAGAAGTACATATGATATACAGCGTAACAGGAAATATTATTCACAGAGGAAGCGATATGGTGGTTGTCGAGTGCGGCGGAATTGGATTCTATGTAAATACCACGCTTACAACTCTTTCAGCTCTTAGCTCTAAAACAAGCGCTACTTTGTATACGCATCTAGCGGTACGGGAGGACGATTTATCGCTTTACGGCTTTGCAACCTATGACGAGCTTAACGCTTTTGAGCTTTTGACCTCAGTTTCAGGAGTAGGGCCAAAGGCAGGACTTGCAATTTTGTCCGTCCTAACGCCTCAGAGCTTTGCTTTAGCGGTAGCAACAGGAGATTCAAAAGCGTTTACAAAGGCAAAGGGAGTAGGCCCGAAGGTGGCTCAGCGAATTACGCTTGAGCTAAAGGATAAGGTTTCAAAGGAAACGGAGCTTTTAGGCGAAAACGCCGACGTTAGCTTTGATACAGACGGCTTCCCGAATGCGGAGCAGGCGTTACTTGCGCTGGTAACTCTTGGCTATACGCAAAGCGAAGCTGCTACTGCCGTCGCAAAGCTTGATAAGGATTTGTCGGTTGAGGAGCTTATAAAGGGCGGATTAAAGGTTCTGTCGGGAAATTGACAGAAGCTAAAGATAGGTAGAATATTGCCTTTTGGCAGTACAATAAAAAATATAAACAGGGAAAGGGACAGACGCAAAATGGGAAGATTATTTGGAACAGACGGAGCCAGAGGAGTTGCAATTACCGAGCTTACCTGCGAGCTTGCAATGAAAATAGGCAGAGCGGCAGCGGTTGTGCTCACTCGCCATTCAAAGAGAGATAAGGCGAAGATTATAATTGGCAAGGATACCAGAATTTCAAGCGACGTTCTGGAGTCGGCATTAGTAGCTGGGATTTGCTCGGTTGGAGCTGACGCCGTATTGCTGGGCGTTATACCAACTCCGGCGGTAGCGGTTCTTGTTGAAAAGTACGATGCAGACGCAGGATTTATGATTTCAGCTTCACACAACTCGGTTGAGTTTAACGGAATCAAGCTGTTTTCAAGCGAAGGCTTTAAGCTTCCTGACAGCGTTGAAAACGAAATCGAAAAGCTTATTCTTGACACACCCGATGAGATAACTTTAAAGGAAGGCATAGCTATCGGCAGAATAATTCACGAGAAAAACGCCGTCTGGGATTATTTAAGACATATTATGAAGTCGGTTGACTGCGACTTCAGAGGAATAAAGGTAGCTGTCGACTGCGCAAACGGAGCTGCCAGCGACTGCGCTACAAAGCTGTTTCAGGGGCTCGGAGCCTCCTGCTATTTTATAAATAACGACCCTGACGGAACTAATATAAATCGTGACTGCGGTTCAACTCATCTGGAGCAGCTAAGAAAATACGTAGTTGACAACAGGTGCCATGTTGGCCTTGCCTTTGACGGCGACGCTGACAGATGTCTTGCTGTCGACGAAAAGGGAGAGGTAGTTGACGGCGATAAGCTATTGGCAATTTTCTCAAAGTATATGAAGGCTTGCGGTACGCTGAATTCCAATACCTGCGTTGTAACGGTTATGACGAATTTAGGCTTTATGAAGTACGCCAAGAAGGAAAATGTAGTTGTCGCAAGAACAGGCGTTGGCGACAGATACGTTTTAGAGGAAATGCAAAGGGGCGGCTACAATTTAGGCGGCGAGCAGTCAGGTCATATAATTATGCTTGATTACGCTAATACAGGCGACGGCGAAATGACCGGAGTCAAGCTGCTTGAAATTATGGTTAAGACAAAGAAAAAGCTCTCTGAGCTAGCATCTGTTATGGAAACATATCCGCAGGTGCTGGAAAACGTAACGATAAAGAGCGAGTACAAGGGCAACTGGCAGACAGACAAGGGAGTTGCCGAATTTATAGAAATGTATAAGGAGAAGCTTGGAGACGACGGAAGAATTTTAGTAAGAGAGTCGGGCACCGAGCCGCTTGTCAGAGTAATGCTTGAAGGAAAGCATTTAGGTAAAATTACCGAATACGCAAAAACTATCGCTGAGGCAATAAGCAAGAGCTTCGGCGTATAGAAAGGAATAAAATGAGGGTAGCGAAAAACTGGAAGGACTATAAAATTATAGATACCTCCTGCGGCGAAAAGCTTGAAAGCTGGGGCGACATAACGCTTGTTCGTCCCGACCCACAGGTTATCTGGAAGTCTGAGCATAAAACCTCTCTCTGGAAAAAGGCTGACGGAGTTTATCACCGCTCTAACAAGGGCGGAGGCGAGTGGGAATTTCAAAAAAAGCTTCCTGAAAGCTGGAAGATAAGCTATGGGGGTTTGCGCTTTATTATTCGCCCGACAGGCTTTAAGCATACAGGACTTTTCCCTGAGCAGGCGGTAAACTGGGACTTTGCGGCCGAGAAAATAAAAGCTGCAAAAGCATCAAGCCGAGAGGTTAAGGTGTTAAACCTTTTTGCCTATATGGGCGGCGCTACGCTTGCTTGCGCTAATGCCGGAGCGAGCGTTACTCACGTTGACGCTTCCAGGGGAATGGTGCAGTGGGCAAGAGATAACGCTGCTGCAAGCGGACTGACCGATAAGCCTATACGCTGGCTTGTCGATGACTGTGAAAAGTTTGTAAGCCGAGAGATCAGGCGAAACAACAAATATGACATTATTATAATGGACCCGCCAAGCTACGGCAGAGGTCCCGGCGGCGAGGTCTGGAAGCTTGAGAATTGCGTATACGACCTCGTAAAGCTTTGCTCAAATGTTTTAAGCGACGCGCCAATTTTCTTTTTGCTAAACAGCTATACGACAGGGCTTTCACCGTCGGTTATGGCGTATATTTTAAGCGACCTACTTACTCCGAAGTTCGGCGGCAATGTAACGGCTGATGAAATCGGTCTGCCTGTTGAGCTTTCAAAAGCAGCCTTGCCTTGCGGCTCAACGGCAATCTGGACAAAATGATCGGGGATGAAGGCTTTGTCAGAAGATTTTATCTATATGTATGGAATGGTTATGTCAACGCAAAGCTTTTTGCTTGAAGATAAGTATCCGTCGGCGGACGGCTGCTGAAATATCAAGGAAGGATCACCTTCTAGGCGGCGAAACGGGTACTGCTTCAGCTGTGCTTTGCTCGCTTGGCGCAAACGTCAGGCTTGGCGGTACTCATTTAGGAACAATGAACAAGGACATCATTCTTGATTATTTTAAAGGTAAGCCTGCTGATACAAGCGAGCTTGTCTGCAAGGACTTTGACGGAATAATCGACTGGGTGATAATTGACAAGAATAGCAGAACCTGCTTTGGTGAATGGAAGAAGCATTTTAGTAGCAAGGAGCCGTTTTACGAGCCTCCCTGCGAAAGCTCAGTAAGAGACTGTAAATGCGTTGGAGCTGATCCGTTTTTTGGCGAGCAAATAGCTCGGCTTGCAACGAAGTTTAACAAGCCGTTTGCGGTAATAGATTGCGAGCACGACAGCTTTTTTAATAAGCACTGTGCTGTAAACGCCGTGTCGCACCAGTATCTTGACGACCGTTACAGCGGTATTGATTATACAGAAGTCTTTAAACTCTATACCGATAATACCGACGGACTTGTGATTTTTACGCTTGGTGAAAAGGGAGCTATGTATGGAAGACGTGGACAGGCGCCGAAATATTTGAAAGCATTTGATGTTGACGCAGTTTCAACTTTAGGAGCAGGAGATAGCTTTAAGGCTGGAACGATTTACGGCTTGTATAAGCAAATGAGTGATGATGAGCTGGTGCGTTTTGCCACAGCGACAGCAGCAGTTGCCTGTACCCAGTTTCCGATTGCTACCAATCCGCCAACTCTTAACACTATACTGACGCTTTTAAACAAATAAAAATAAGGAAAATATAATGAGTGTATTTCTAAACGCAGACAATATTACATTTTCGTATGTGAATGAAATGGAAGAGCCGCCAATCAAAACGACTGTCTTCAAAGACTTATCTCTTAAAGTCGAAAAGGGCGAGTTTGTTGCAATTTTAGGGCATAACGGCTCCGGAAAGTCAACTCTTGCGAAGTGCTTTAACGCTATCAACATCCCTGAAAAGGGCGACGTTTTTGTAAACGGGATGAGCATCAAGGACGAGAGTAAAATTTTGGACATTCGGCAATCGGTCGGAATGGTTTTTCAAAATCCTGACAACCAGATAGTCGCAACGGTAGTTGAAGAGGACGTAGCCTTTGCGCCTGAAAACATGGGCGTTCCAAGTGATGAAATCAGGCGGCGGGTAGACGACTCTTTAAAAACTGTCGGAATGTATGAGTATCGGGAGCACGCACCTTACAGACTTTCGGGAGGACAAAAGCAAAGAGTTGCTATCGCTGGAATTTTAGCCATGCAGCCTGACTGCATTTTGCTTGACGAGCCGACGGCAATGCTTGACCCACGAGGACGAAAAGAGGTTATGAACACAATAAAAATGCTCAATCGTGAGCGAGGAGTAACTATTGTGCTTATAACTCACTATATGGACGAAGCAGCGCAAGCGGATAGAGTTGTCGTTATGGACAACGGAAAAATAGTTATGGATGATAAACCTAAGAAGGTTTTTTCGAGAGTGGATGAAATAAAGTCTTTAGGACTTGACGTTCCTCAGGTTACAGAGCTTGTTTACAGGCTTAACGAGTGCGGATATGAGCTTGACAGCGAAATCACAACAGAGGACGAATGTGTCGAAGCTTTGCATAAGCTTTTAAGTAGCGACTAAGGATGAAATTTAATGGCAATAATTGAAACTCAGAATTTAACATACGTTTATGGCGAGGGAACGCCTTTTGAAAAGGTAGCTGTAGATGATGTAAGCATAAAAATAGACGAGGGCGAGCTTGTCGGCGTAATAGGTCATACAGGCTCGGGAAAGTCGACGCTTATTCAGCATTTTAATGCGCTTTTGAAGCCTACAAGCGGTAGCGTTTTTATCGACGGTGAAAAGATAAACTGGGAGGACAAAAAAACCCTTCGGGCGTTTCGCTTTAAGGTCGGACTTGTTTTTCAATATCCTGAGTATCAGCTTTTCGAGGATACAGTTTACAAGGATATTTCCTTTGGCCCTAAAAATATGGGTCTTGACGAAAAGGAAGTTGACAGGCGGGTTCGGGATACAGCAAGGCTTGTAGGAATCGACGATAAAATGCTTGAAAAATCCCCCTTTGATTTGTCTGGAGGACAAAAAAGGCGAGTTGCCATTGCAGGAGTAATGGCAATGGAGCCGAAGGTTCTGATTCTTGACGAGCCAACGGCAGGACTTGATCCAAATGGAAGGGAAACTATACTTGCTATGATACGGGAGTATCACAGAGAAAAGAAAAATACAGTTATGCTTGTTTCTCATTCAATGGAGGACGTTGCAAAAAACGCAACGAAGATTTTGGTTATGAACAAGGGAAAGCTTTTTTGCTATGACGACACCAAAGCTGTGTTTTCAAGAGCTGAGGAGCTTAAAGCTATGGGCTTGTCGGTTCCTCAGGTTACAGACGTTTTTAACCAGCTCAAAAAAAGAGGAATTGACATAAACGAGGATGTATACACAGTCGATTACGGCGTGAAGCTTGTTAAAAGGCTTATGGAGATGAAAAAATGATAGAAAAATCCGATTTCGATTTTGAAAACCGTGAAAACAGAATAGTGGCGCCTGAAGCGACGAGCGAGGAGCGGACAGACGATATAGATTATTCTCTCAGACCGAAAACGCTTAGCGAATATATCGGTCAGGAAAAGGTCAAGGAAAATCTTTCTATATTTATTGAAGCCGCAAAAAAGCGTGACGACGCCTTGGATCATGTGCTGCTGTATGGTCCTCCGGGACTGGGAAAAACTACTCTTGCGGGAATTATAGCGCACGAAATGGGAGTTAATTTCAGAGTTACAAGCGGCCCTGCTATTGAAAAGCCGGGCGACTTAGCAGCTCTTTTGACAAATTTGCAGGAGGGTGATGTGCTTTTCATTGATGAAATTCACAGGCTTTCCCGTGCGATTGAAGAGATTTTATATCCGGCGCTTGAGGATTATGCGCTTGATATTATAATAGGAAAAGGGCCGAGCGCCAGAAGCATAAGACTTGATCTTAATAAGTTTACGTTGGTTGGCGCTACTACCAGGGCCGGACAGCTTACCTCTCCGCTAAGAGACAGATTTGGAGTTATTCAGCGTCTTGAGCTTTATACGCAGGAGGAGCTTTGCGATATTATACTTCGTTCCGCTTCAATTTTAGGAGTTGCTTGCGACAAGGAGGGAGCTCTTGAGCTTGCAAAGCGAAGTCGGGGAACTCCGAGAATCGCCAACCGCTTTTTAAGACGAGTAAGAGATTTTGCCGACGTTATGGGAAACGGTCGGGTTACCAAGGAGATTGTAACTATCGCCCTTGACCGAATGGAGGTCGATAAGCTTGGACTTGACACAATGGACAAGCGGCTTCTCACTATGCTTATAAAGGGCTACAACGGCGGCCCTGTAGGACTTGAAACTTTAGCGAGCGCAATCGGCGAGGAGGCGGTAACGCTTGAGGATGTTTGCGAGCCGTATCTGATGCAGCTGGGCTTTATTTCAAGAACGCCCAGAGGAAGAGTAGCGACAGACTTAGCATATAAGCATTTAGGACTACTCAAGGACGGACAGACCACTCTTTAAAGACTGTTTTTAAACGTAGTATGAAAGGGAATTAGATGATAAAGGATATAACGATAGGACAGTTTTTTCCCGGAAAGAGCATTGTTCACAGATTGGATTCGAGAATAAAGCTTCTTTTGACGGCAATGTTTATTGTAATGCTGTTTATGGCGAATACCTTTTTAGGACTTCTGGTAGGCGTTGTGTTTATCGGTTTTGCATATATGATGTCGAAAATACCGCTGAAGATGATTTTAAAAAGCGTAAAGCCGATAGCTCCGCTTATTATTCTTACAGCAATTCTGAATTTGTTTTTTATAACCACAGGCGACGTTCTGGTTGATTGGTGGATTTTTAAAATAACGACAGGGGGCGTTAAAACCGCCGTATTTATGGTGGTGAGAATTATAGCTCTTATTGTCGGCACCTCGCTTTTAACCTACACAACCTCGCCGATAGAATTGACAGACGCTATTGAGCGAGTTCTTTCGCCGCTAAAAAAAATAAAGCTTCCCGTTCATGAGGTTGCAATGATGATGACGATAGCGCTGAGATTCATTCCAACGCTGATTGAGGAAACGGACAAGATTACAATGGCTCAGAAGGCGAGGGGCGCAGATATGGAGTCAGGCTCAATTTTAAAAAGAGCGAAGGCTCTTGTGCCTGTTTTGATTCCGCTTTTCGTTTCAGCTTTCAGAAGAGCTGAGGAGCTTGCAATGGCTATGGAATGCCGTTGCTATCACGGTGGCGACGGAAGGACAAGGCTTAAACAGCTTCATATGACTAGGAAGGATCTGAATGCAGTAATTGTTACAGCAATTCCTATTGTGCTGATTGTTATCATTGACAAGGTGAATATTTTCTGATGAGAAATTTTAAGGTTAAAATGGCTTATGACGGCTCCTGCTATCACGGCTTTCAGCGTCAGGACAACGCCGTTACCGTTCAGCAAAAGGTTGAGGAGGCGCTTTTTGAGCTTCTTCACGAGAATATAACCATTGACGGCTGTTCAAGAACCGACACCGGAGTTCACGCCAGAGAGTTTTATTTTTCCTTTCAGTCGGAAAGTCCGATAACTCTAAGGGGAATAGTTTTTGGCCTGAACCCGAAGCTTCCGCCCGATATATCAATTCTTTCAGCTGAGGAAGCGCCAATGAACTTCCACGCAAGATTTGATTCAAAGGGCAAGGAATACGAGTATATAATTCACAACAGCGAAATAAAAAATCCGTTTTACAAAAACACAGCGCTCAAATATTGGTACCCGATAGATGAGGGAAAGCTTGATCTGGCGGCGAAGGATTTTATAGGCGAGCATGACTTTAAAAGCTTTTGCTCCACCGCCTGCGACAAGCAGATAACCGTCAGAACAATTTACGACGCAAGAGTTGTAAGAGAAGGGGATCTGGTAAAGTTTTATTTTTCCGGAAGCGGATTTCTTTACAATATGGTGAGAATAATGGTGGGGACCTTGTTGTTTATAAACGAGGGGAAAATCCCGGAGAATGCAATCCCTGATATTATTTCAGCAAAGGACAGAACTAAGGCGGGAAAGACAGTTGCACCGCAAGGACTTTATCTTAATAGAGTTTTTTATTGATGAGGGAAAAAGAAAGGACACAAAATGGCAAAGGCAAAAGCGTTTCAAACAGATATACGACGCGCAAGAAGAAGGAAAAAGCTAAAAAGATTTCTGCGGCGATTATCTATAATACTGCTTGTGTTAGCGGCGGCGTTTGCGATATATTATACAAGAAGCACTTGGATACCGTGGTTTGAGGATATTTTAGACAGAACGCAAACGACAACTGTAAACGACGGCGAGCTTGAAGCGGGTAATTTTCCAATCTCGACAAGCGACAGCAGCACAAGCAATACGAAGCTTGTGAAATTCGGCGACGAATTTATAATTGCGACCGACACGCATATAAATTTCTACAAGGCAAACGGAGTCAGAAAAAATTCAATTCAGCATACATTTTCAGATTATGAGGTAAAGGTAGGCGACGGAAGAGTTTTAGTTTACGGCAGAGGTTCAAGCACCCTGAGCGTTATGAACGACAAGGAGATTTTGTTCGATAAGGAGCTTGACGGAGATATTTACTTTGCCGAGATGTCGTCAGACAATTCCTTCGCAGTAGTTACAAGCTCGGAAGGATATTCCTCCTATCTTACCGTTTATGACAAAAACGGAGAGGTCATATATAAATTTGCAAATAACGCAAGAATAAACGCCGTAGACTTTAAGCCCAGCGGACTTGGCTGCTTCGTTTCGGCCTTTGAAATGAAAAACGGTGATATGATTACGAATATTTATTCGCTGGACTTTGACGAGGACGAGGTTGTATTTAAAAGCGACAATATAGAAAACACCACAGTCATAAAAGCAAACAAGCTTTCCGACGGCGACATTATAGCTGTTTGTGACGATAGGGTAATAAGACTTGACAAGAGTGGTAAAATATTAGGTGAAATAGAATACGAGTCTGATTTGATTGACTTTGACGCATCGACAGAGGTCGTATCTATTGCAATTAAAAATTCGATTGATTCCTCAAAATCGAAGCTTTTAGTAGTAAGAAGCGATAACGATGCGCTTGAGTTTGAGTTTGACGAGGAAATTAAATCGGTTGAGTGTGATTCGAGAAATACTTATGTTTTAACTGACAGCCTGCTTAATTTGTACTCTATGTCGGGAACTCAGATAGTGACGGCTCAGGTAAGCAGCGATTATGTTGATTTTATCGCTTTGGACGACGAGGTTTTGTTCTTAGGATACAGAGAAATCAATAAGATAGATTATAGCTATTAGTTGATTAGTGTTCAATCCAAGGAGGAAAAATGGCGCTTATTTACGATTTATTGGTAGTTCTGATATTGATTGTGTTCTTTGCGTTTGGCGTAAGGAAGGGCTTTATAAAGAGCATTCTTTCGCTTATTTGCTTTGTGCTGTCGGTAGTGTTGTCGCTGTTTTTGTCCGAAAGATTGGCGGAGCCGATTTATGAAATGTGCTTTAAGGAAAGCGTTACCACACTTATTGAGGAAAACCTTGACAAGCTTGATGTAACTGACGTCGTCAATTCGTATATTTTAGACGATTTAGGAATCGAAGCCGACGATAGTACCATCAGAAGCATAATCGGTACGGACGGCGACATAACTCAAAATATAAAGCTCTACGCCGAAGGGCAGGGAGTGGAGATAGACGAGCAAACTATTGAGGACAATATCAATAGCTTTGTTAAGTCTGACGAGCTTGAAAACGCATTGAGCGTATCGAAGCTTGACTTTTTAACAAACGCAGTATTGTCAGGAGTAGAGGATTCTACCGACGCTATTGTCGATATTTTACAGGCCTGCGTCAGCAACGATAAAGGCGCTGCCGCAGAAGCTATTGAGGAGACGTTTGTAAACGACGCTTTAGTTTCTTTGGTAAAGTGCGTTTTGTTCCTTATCTTTTATATAATTATCAGATTCCTGCTGAAGCTGTTGGTTGCGGCGACGGGAATAATAAACAAGATTCCTGTTGCCGGAAAAATAAACCGTGCGCTCGGTGGAGTCTTTGGTATATTAAAGGGCGGAGTGTTTGTGCTCTTAGTGGCTGTTATTGTAGTAGGACTATCGTATTTCCTTTCGGGAAGCTATTCGATTTTCTCGGAATCTACAATCGACAATTCTTTGATATTTAAGTACTTTTACGATATGGTGAAATAGAAAAATTTGAAAGGATAGTGATTATAATGATGATGTGTACAAGATGCAAAAAGCGTCCTGCAGCAGTTTTTATAACCTCTATGAACGGACAGGAAAAGAAAAATGAAGGTCTTTGTCTTGTCTGTGCCAGAGAGCTTGGAATTTCTCAGGTAGACGATTATATGAAGTCTATGGGAATAAGCGATGACGATCTTGAAATGCTTACAAGCCAGATGATGGAGGCAAGTGACGGCGATGATTTCGAGCCGGGCGGAAGTCCGACAATGCCGAGCTTTCTTTCAAATATGCTGGGACAGTTTTCAAATCCTCAAAGCAATTCAGCAAGCGAAAAGTCAGGCGTGACAGCAGGAGAATCGGAAGCTGAAAGCATAAAGGAAAAGAAAAAGGAACGTGGCAAGGACAAGAAGGATAAAAAAAGCAAGCTTAAATTCCTGCCAAACTATGCGACTAACCTTACCGAGCGAGCGAGAGACGGCAAGCTTGATAACATTATAGGTCGTGACAAGGAAATAGCTCGTGTCGTTCAGATTCTTTCAAGAAGGCAAAAGAATAACCCTTGCCTTATAGGTGAACCGGGAGTTGGTAAAACGGCAATAGCTGAGGGAATAGCTCAAAGAATCGTCGCTGACGACGTTCCATATCATCTGAAGGGAAAGGAGCTTTATCTTCTCGATCTTACAGCTATGGTTGCCGGAACGCAATTTCGAGGACAATTTGAAAGCCGTGTAAAGGGACTTGTCGAAGAGGTAAAAAGTCTTGGAAACGTAATTTTGTTTATCGACGAGGTTCATAATCTTGTCGGAGCAGGCGACAGCGCAGAGGGCAGTATGAATGCTGCGAATATCTTAAAGCCTGCGCTTTCAAGAGGAGAAATTCAGGTAATCGGCGCTACAACCTTTAAGGAATACAGAAAGTATATCGAAAAGGACGCAGCGCTCGAAAGAAGATTTCAGCCTGTTACCGTTTCTGAGCCGACGCTTAGCGACACCATTGAGGTTCTTCAGGGAATCAGAAAGTATTACGAAGAGTACCACAAGGTTAAGATTGACGACGCAACGCTCAGAATGTGTGCGATTTTGTCGGAGAGGTATATAAATGACCGATTTCTGCCCGATAAGGCGATAGATCTGCTTGACGAGGCTTGTGCTCGGACGAGTATAAGAAGTCCTGAGCTTGCCGAGCTTGCTGAAATTTCAAAGGAGCTTGAAGCTAAAAACGCAGAGCTTGCGGAGCTTGAGGGAGCCGAGTCGCCAGACTTTGAAAAGATAGCCGAGATAAAGGCTGATATACTTAGAATTGAAGAAAATCAAAAGGAGCTGCAGCAAAAGGCTGATAACATTAAGGTAGGCGAGGAGGATCTGCCTAAGGTAATTGAGCTTTGGACGGGAATACCTGCTAACAAGGTTGTTGAAACTGAGTATTCAAAAATCAGGAACCTTAAAGAATCGCTTTCCAAACGAGTAATTGGACAGGAGCAGGCGATAGACGCTGTTGCTAAGGCTGTAAAGAGGACAAGGGTTGGACTTTCAAAGCGCCGCCGTCCGGCTTCGTTTATTTTCGTCGGACCGACAGGCGTTGGAAAAACCGAGCTTGTAAAGGTTTTAGGCGAGGAGCTTTTTGACGCAACCGAGCCGCTCATTCGAGTTGATATGAGTGAGTATATGGAACGCCACAGCGTAGCAAAGCTTATAGGCTCGCCTCCGGGATATGTAGGCTATGACGAAGCGGGACAGCTTACCGAAAAGGTGCGTCGCCGTCCGTATTCGGTGATTTTGTTTGACGAAATTGAAAAGGCTCACCCTGATGTTATGAACATACTTCTTCAGATTCTTGACGAGGGTAAAATTACCGATGCTCAGGGAAGAAACGTTTCCTTTGAAAATACCGTAATCGTTATGACCTCGAATGCTGGAAGCACCTCGCAGGAAACAGGCGTTGGATTTAACAAGACTAACATGGAAATTTCAAAGGAAAAGGCAATGAAGGGACTTCGTGATTTCCTGCGCCCAGAGTTTTTAGGAAGAGTTGACGAGGTAGTAGTATTTAATCCTTTGACGGAGGAAAATTACGCCGACATTTGCGCATTGATGCTTGATGAAATGAAGGAGCCGCTTGCCGAAAAGGGAATTGAGTTTGAATACGACAGAAAGGCTTGCGTTTACATCGCTCACAAGTCGCACAACCAGAAGCTTGGCGCAAGAGATATTCGCCGGGTTATCAGACGAGAGGTTGAGGACAAAATTGCGTCTGTGCTGATTGACGAGCTAAGAATTGAAACAAAGCATTTAAGCCTCACCGAAGAAAACGGCAAGCTTAAGGTAGAAGCCGAATAGCTTTGACATAATATAAACCACCTGTGAATAGATTATCACGGGTGGTTTTTTGTTTAAGCTGACGGTCAAAAATACAGATATAGTTATCTGCTTTTCGTTTGTTGCGGTTGTAACGCTTTGCGTCTTGCTGTACAACGAGCAGATTATAATCATTTCCGTCATATCGAGTCTTTTGCACGAGTGCGGTCATATTGCGGCAATGAAAGTAAATGGGGTAAAAATCAAAGAGCTTCGCCTTTACGGAGGCGGTGCGAAAATTTCTGCGGAGAATAATATACTTAGCGTTAAGCGTGAGCTTTTTATAGCCTTTTCAGGCGTGGCAGTCAATCTCATTCTCTGCGTTTTGTTTTACAAGCTTTTTCCGCTTGTCTTTGCTGTGAATCTTTCAATACTCATTTTTAATCTTCTGCCGATCGGAACGCTGGACGGCGCAAGAGCGCTTGATATTATAAGCGACAAATATCCCTCTCTGCAGACGCCTGCAAAGGTGGTAAAATGTATTGTAAGCCTTTTGCTTGCAGTTCTTTGTGCGTATTCGATTTTTCGCTTTGAAATCAGTATAAGCGTGCTTGTCACCGTTTTGTTTTTGACGATAGGCGAGCTTGTAAACAAAAAATAAAAAAGCTAAGCCGAAGGCTATTACCTCGACTTAGCTTTTGCTTTAGTCTTATCTTATTGTCTTAAATAAACGCCGTTATCCTCAAGATAATCCTCCAGATCCTGCTTGTATTCAAGATTAAGAGGGTCGTTGTCAAGCGCCTTTAAAGCTCTCTTTCCTATATCAGTTCTGAAATGTGCATTGTCCCAGCTTATTTTAGAAACAGCCTTATAGGACTTGTCAAGCGCTCCCTGAAGCGTAAGCGAGTTGCAGGTAACGCCTAAAACTCTGCCGCCGTTTGTTAGGAATTTGCCGTCTGAGAATTTAGTTCCGGCATGGTAAACAAAAGCGCCTTCAACCTGACCTTTTTCGTCAAGTCCTGAAATCTCAAGTCCCTTAGGGTAGCTTTGCGGATAGCCGCCGCTCGCCATAACAACGCAGGTGCAGTAGCCTTGCTTCCAATCAATTTTTGCATTCTTTAAGTCGTGGTTGTAAATCTTTACCATTATATCGGCTAAATCGCCGTCGAGCATCGGCAGCACAACCTGAGTTTCAGGGTCGCCGAAGCGGCAGTTGTACTCAATTACTTTAGGACCCTTTGGAGTTATCATAAGCCCAAAGTAAAGACATCCCTCAAAGGTTCTGCCTTCAGCCTTCATAGCGTTAATGGTCGGCAGAAAGATTTTTTCCATGCATTCCTTCTGAACGCTGTCGGTGTAGTAAGGGTTCGGCGCAACCGTTCCCATTCCGCCTGTGTTTAATCCTTCGTCGTTATCGTAAGCTCTCTTGTGATCCATAGAGGAAATCATCGGTACTAGCGTTTCGCCGTCGGTAAATGACAATACGGAAACCTCAGGGCCTGTTAAAAATTCCTCGATTACAACTCTTGCGCCCGACTCGCCGAATTTTTTGTCATTTATCATTGAATTTACAGCGTCGACAGCCTCCTGTTCGTTTTGAGCGATTATAACGCCCTTTCCGAGAGCTAAGCCGTCAGCTTTAATTACAGCAGGGTATGAGTTTTGCGCTTTTAGATATTCTATCGCCTTATCGGCGTCTGTGAACACCTCATAAGCTGCGGTAGGAATATTATACTTTTTCATAAGCTCCTTAGAAAAGACCTTGCTGCCTTCGATTATTGCCGCCGCCTTAGTAGGGCCAAACGTCATAAATCCTTCCTTGCGTAAAGCGTCAACCATTCCAAGCACCAGCGGGTCGTCAGGCGCAACCACTACCATATCAACGTTTAATTTCTTTGCAAGCTCTACCATTCCGTCAATATCAGTAGCCGAAACAGGGAAGCATTCTGCGAACTTTGAAATTCCGCCGTTTCCCGGCGCACAGTAAAGCGCTTCTACCTTATCGCTTTGCGCAAACTTCATAACAATGGCGTGCTCTCTTCCGCCGCCGCCAACTACAAGAATTTTCATGCTGTATTCCTCCTTTTGCTAAATGAGCTTATCCATTTTTGTTCCTGACAAAATGTGAAAATGAATGTGAAAAACTGTCTGTCCTGCCTGCTCTCCGCAGTTGTTGATAACCCGAAAGCCGTCCTTATCAAAGCCCTTTTCCCTAGCAATTTTTGCAGTCACCTCATAGATGTGAGCAATATACTTTGAGTTATCCTCATTAACCTCAAGAGCTGATGAGAAATGCTTTTTCGGAATTGCCAGATAGTGAATCGGTGCAGCAGGCGCTATATCCTCAAAAACATACACCATTTCGTCCTCGTAGACCTTCTTAGACGGAACTTCACCGTTAATGATTTTACAAAACAAGCAGTCGTTCATTTTTAATACACTCCTTTTCGTATTTTGAATTTACTTAACAAACTCGCCGACAATAGCATTTGCCTGGCTGAGAGCCTCATCGATTTTATAAATATCGCCTACGCCGCCCATAGCGCTGTCAGGCTTTCCGCCGCCCTTACCGCCGGTAAGAGCAGATACCTTTTTCAAAATGTTTCCTGCGTGTGCGCCAAGTGCTATCGCTTCCTTTGTACAAGCACAGTATAAAACGCCCTTGCTTTCGCTTGCACGGCCGAATAGTATTGCCGCTACAGGCTCGTTGATGCTCTTTATCTGGTCGCCGATTTTTCTTAAAACCTCGCCGTTTGAATTAGCCATATATGTAGCGATTACCCGAACGCCGTTTACTCTCTCGCACTGGTTCATCAATTCTTTGATCTCGCCAAGCGCAAGCTTGTCGTTTAACACCTGAATGGTCTTTTCAAGGTCTTTTGTATTTTGCATCATACTCTCACACTTGTCAACAAGAGCGGAAAAGTCGTTTAACTTTAAAGCCTTGCAAGCGTTGACCATAACCTTGTTTAATCCGTTTAATCTCTTTAAAATGCCATAGCCTGTAACTGCTTCTATTCTTCTTACTCCGGCAGCAACGCTTGACTCTGAAATAATTTTAAACAGTCCCGCCTGAGATGTGTTTTTAAGATGAGTACCTCCGCAAAATTCAATAGAGAAGTCGTCTACCGAAACAACTCTTACAACCTCGCCGTACTTTTCGCCGAAAAGCGCCATTGCGCCGAGCTTACGAGCGTCGTTTATCGCCATTTCCTTGGTATCAACGTCGATAGAATCCATAATCTTTTGGTTTACAATATCTTCTACCGCCATAAGCTGATCAGGTGTTACAGCGTCAAAGTGAGAGAAATCGAAACGAAGTCTGTCTGCGGTTACAAGCTGACCTGCCTGATGAACATGATCGCCTAAAACCTCTCTTAGCGCCGCCTGAAGAAGGTGAGCGCAGGTGTGGTTACGAGTGATTGACATTCGGTTTTCTTTGTCAACCTCAAACTCTGCTTTTTGACCAACTGAAATCTCGCCGCTTACAATCTTCGCTGTGTGAGCAAATTTTCCTGCCACTACCTTTTGAGTGTCGATTACAAGCATTTTTCCTGTTGGAGTGGAAATAGTACCAATATCGCCAACCTGTCCGCCGCTTTCAGCGTAAAACGGAGTGAGAGGAGAAACGATATAAACTGTATCGCCCTCGTTTGCCTTTTCGATAAGCTCATTATCAGTTGCAATAAAGGAAATTTCACTTATAGCGGTAAGCGTATTATAGCCTGTAAATTCAGTATTGAAGGACTTGTCAATCTGGTGAAAAACCGTTTCATCAGCTCCCATATATTTTGAGCCGCCTCTGGCTTCTCTTGCTCTTTCCTTTTGCTCCTCCATACATTTAGCAAATTCTTTCTCGTCGCATGAAAGACCCTGTTCCTCCAAAAGCTCTCTTGTAAGGTCGATAGGGAATCCGTATGTATCGGAAAGTAAGAAGCAGGATTTACCGTCGAGTACAGTTTTTCCGCTTGCTTTAAGCTCGTCAACAAAGCCGTTTAATATAGTTATTCCTCTGTCAATCGTTTCATTAAAGCTCTTTTCCTCGTTTGTCAGAAGCTTTTCGATGTAGTCAAATTTTTCCTCAAGCTCCGTGTACTCGCCCTTTGAGTTGTCAACTACCGTCTTTACAAGCTCGCTTAAGAAAAGTCCGTCAATTCCCAAAAGCTTTGCGTGACGAACGGCTCTTCTTATAAGGCGGCGCATAACGTAGCCTCTGCCTTCGTTTGAAGGGAATACTCCGTCGGAAGCCATAAAGGTAACGGAGCGGATATGGTCTGTAATAACTCTGATTGATACGTCCTTTTTAGGGTCTGACTGATATTCACAATGTGCAATCTCGCAGACCTTATCTCTGATAGCCTTTATTGTGTCAACGTCAAAAATCGAGTCAACTCCCTGCATCATAGCAGCAAGTCGTTCAAGCCCCATTCCTGTGTCGATATTTTTCTGCGCAAGAGGAGTGTAGGTTCCGTCCTCGTGACGTTCAAACTGAGTGAACACTAGGTTCCAGAATTCCATATATCTGTCGCAGTCGCAGCCTACTGTACAGCCAGGCTTGCCGCAGCCGTATTCCTCGCCCCTGTCAAAATAAATCTCTGAGCAAGGTCCGCAAGGTCCGTCAATTCCAGCCTCCCAGAAGTTATCCTCCTTGCCCATTCTGAAAATTTTATCGTCGGAAAGTCCGATCTTTTCATGCCAGATTGAATACGCTTCGTCGTCGTCCTCGTAAATTGAAACGAAAAGCCTGTCAACAGGAAGCTCTAAAACCTCTGTGCAAAATTCCCACGCCCAAGAAATTGCGTCCTCTTTGAAGTAATCTCCAAATGAGAAATTTCCAAGCATTTCAAAAAATGTTCCGTGACGAGCTGTAATTCCAACATTTTCAATGTCGCCTGTTCTGATGCACTTCTGACAGGTAGTCATTCTTCTTCTTGGCGGCTCCTCCTGACCCGTAAAATAAGGCTTCAGCGGCGCCATTCCAGCATTTATCAAAAGCAGGCTGTTGTCGTTCTGAGGAACGAGCGGAAAGCTCTTGTGCCTTAAATGTCCCTTGCTCTCAAAAAAGCGAAGATACATATCTCTCAATTCGTTAAGTCCTGTCCACTTCATTATATAAACTCCTTTGTAAAAAAATAAAGTCCATCCCATACTCCTGGGACGAACTTAAAATTCGCGGTACCACCCAAGTTGCAGAAATCTGCCACTCGAATCCTTTAACGCAGGGGAACGTCGATGTTTACATCGAAGCTCAGGGTCAGCCACCAAGCTGCAAATTAAAGGCTCTCACCAACCGCCTTTTCTCTGAAAATCGCAAGACTCAGATAAATCCCTTCAAAGCTTTTCATACAATTACAGTATATCAAAAACACAGAGAAAAATCAAGTGGTTTGAGCAATATTTTCCTCATCCCTAAAAATCTTGCGGGAAAGAAATCTCTCAAGTGGCATTACAACCATCGACAGCGCCACCCAGGCTATAGAAAAGGGTAGACAAATCTGACCGTTTATATTAAGGGGAGTAGTGCTGTAATCCCAGATGTTAAGTCCCAGCAGAAGGTTTAAAAAGTAACCCATTGCGCCCTCCATAATAGTGATAAACACGCCGCTTATCAAGGCGCAAACAATAAGCGATCGAAAAGAAGTACGAAAGTAATTCAGGATGCTCATAAACAGCAGACAAATTCCCCCTAAAACGCCCATTGTAATGTGCGTATAACCTCGAAACAAAATCTCTATAATTCCGTAGCCAAATGCGCCGATGCAAAATATTGTAAATGATTTTAGCCAATCCATAAAGCTCCCCACGTTTTTTATCTTATGGTTTGCCGGCGTGTTAAAAAAATTCTTGACAAGAAACAAAAAGTGTGCTAGTATATTATGGTTGAATGTGCCGGTATGATGGAATTGGCAGACGTGCTGGACTCAAAATCCAGTGGTAGCGATACCGTACCGGTTCGACCCCGGTTACCGGCACCAGCGCATAAGCGCCCTGAGAGCATAGCTTTCGGGGTGCTTTTTTATAGTTCAAAAGCTTTGTGTCGGGAATTTTTAAATTCATAGCAAAGCTATTCATTGACAATTATAACTTTTTGTGATATAGTGATGATAACCTGAGTGTGTGCTTGATTTACTTGGAAATCAAAGAAAAATCAAGCAAAATTTTAAAAAGAATGAAAGCTCTTTGAGAGAGGCGGATTGAATTTATGAAGAAAACTGATTACAGCACTTTGTTTGAACAGCAATCGTACAACGATTCGTTGGATTTTTATGAGAATTTACTTAGCTGTCCGTTGGACGCAGAAACGTGGGATTATGTTATTTTGACAGCTTCCAATGAAGCTCAGGCGAACGGATATATACAGCAGATAAAATACAGGCTCGAGGAAAACAGACTTCCTAAAAGCACTCATTTTGCAGTTTTGCCAGATCCGAATGGCGAGCGTGTGGGTTCGGGCGGCGCAACTTTAAACGCTATTCTTTATGTCAAGGAGCAGGAAAAAAGCAGCTTTGATCCGTTTGATAAAAGGATACTTGTTATTCATTCGGGCGGCGACAGTAAGCGAGTTCCGCAATATTCTGCTTGCGGAAAGCTATTTTCGCCGGTTCCAAGGACATTGCCTGATGGCAAGAGAAGCACCTTGTTCGATGAATTTATGATTGCAATGTCGCCGGTAGCTGAGAGAATTTCGTCAGGAATGCTGGTATGCTCAGGAGATGTTCTTTTGCTGTTTAACGCATTGCAGATTGACTTTTATTCTAAGGGAGCGGCGGCTCTTTCAATTAAAGAAAACGTAATGACAGGAAAGAACCACGGCGTATATTTAAAGGACGAGGATTCAAATGTCGGTTCGTTTTTGCACAAGCAATCGGTTGAGCGTTTAAGAGAGGTTGGCGCAGTAGACGAGTACGACAATGTTGGTATAGATACAGGAGCGGTAATTTTCGACAAGCATCTGCTTTCTGATTTGTGCAGCTTGGTTGAAGAGGACCCGAAAAAGTATATAAACGAAAGGGCGCGTTTGTCATTTTACGCTGACTTTTTGTATCCGCTCGCTTCGTCGGCAACAGAGGAGCAGTATTACAAGGAAACCCCAGAGGGCGAATTTAATGACGAGCTTCACGAGTGCAGAGCGGCGCTCTGGAATGTGCTGAATAAGTATTCTATGAAGCTTATTCAGCTTTCTCCTGCTTCGTTTATTCATTTCGGTACAACCAAAGAGCTCTTAAGACTTATGACCGATGACATGGATAAGTACAGGTTCTTAGGCTGGAGCAGAAATATTGATTCAAACGCCAAGGCTGAGAGCTTTGCTGTAAGCAACAGCTATATAAGCCGTAAAGCGGAAATTGGCGAGGGTTCATATATTGAGGACTGCTATATTCACCACAACAGCACAGTCGGTAAAAACTGCGTTTTGTCGGGCGTTACATTAAACGGCGAAGCTATTCCTGACAACTGCGTGCTTCACGGCTTAAAGCTAAACGACGGACGCTTCGTGTGCAGAATGTACGGCGTTGACGACAATCCTAAAAAGAATAAGCTTTTTGGAAAGGAAATTGAAGACAGTCTTTGGGAAAGTAAAATTTACCCTGTCTGCGATACAATGGCACAGGCTGTAAACGAAACTCTTTCAGCGCTTGTTTCAGGCAAGCCTGTCGATTGTGAGCTTACAAGCCTTAAAGACAGCTTTAACAACGCTGATATTTCAGCGATTTTACCTTGGCAGATAAAGCTTTCAGATAAAGTAAAAACCGTTTCGGTGCTGCAGGCAATTGACGACGGTATTTCTGTAGACGAATTGCATTTTGAGGTAAATCCTCGAATTGAAAACTATCTTATCAGGGAAGCTGAAAGAATAAAGGATAACAGCATAGAGGAATTCAGCCTTAAAATAAGAATATACTACTATTTGTACAAGCTTAGCGGAAAGGCAAGCTACTCGGATATGTGCTTTGAAACCATTTCTCAGACTGTTTTAGAATCGGCGTTAAAGGGAACAGCTTATCGTGCGGACGCTAAAATAACAAAGGACGAGGTTGTAACCAAGCTTCCTGTTCGAGTAAACTGGGGAGGAGCCTGGAGCGACACGCCGCCTTATTGTATGGAAAACGGCGGTACTGTTCTTAATGCCGCTATAAGCCTAAACGGCAAGCTTCCTATTGAAGTAACATTAAAACGACTTGACGAAAAGAAAATAGTTCTTTGCTCTACCGACATTGGAGCTTACGAGGAATTTACAGGCGACTTATCTTCACTTCAGAATTGCCGCAATCCTCAGGACGCATTTGCTTTGCACAAGGCGGCATTGATCGCTTGCGGAATTATTCCTTATACCGATATATCCTCCGTTGAACAGATTTGCGACAATTTAGGCGGAGGCTTGTACTTCAATACTCGTGTTATCAACATTCCGAAGGGCTCAGGACTCGGAACAAGCTCTATATTAGCAGGTGCTTGCGTCAAGGGACTTTACGAGCTTACAGGAGCTGATATTTCATCAGACGAAATGTACAGCAGAGTTTTGTGTATGGAGCAAATTATGATGACCGGCGGCGGCTGGCAGGATCAGGTCGGCGGCTTGGCGAAGGGAATAAAAATGATTTCCTCAAGAGCAGGACTTGAGCAGGAAATTTCCTGCTTACCTCTTGATATTCGCCCTGAAACGATAGACGAGCTTAATCAGAGATTTTGCCTTATCTACACAGGACAGCGCAGACTTGCCCGAAACCTTTTGAGAAAGGTTGTTGGAAATTATATAGGAAACAATCCCGACAGCATAGCAGTTCATTACGAGATTCAAAAGTATGCGGTGCTTATGAGATTAGAGCTTGAAAAGGGTAATATAGACGGCTTTGCAAAGCTTTTGTCAGAGCACTGGGAGCTATCCAAAAAGCTGGACGCCGGCTGCACCAACACCTGTATTGACCACATACTTTACAGCATCAACGATTTAATTGACGGACAGATGATTTGCGGAGCTGGCGGCGGCGGCTTTTTACAGGTCGTTTTAAAGAAGAACGTTGAAAAGACGGAGCTTAAAAAGCGGCTGCGTGAAATTTTCAGAGATAGCGGAGTTACTGTATACGATTGTGAGTTTACAGGGTATTAAAAAGCTATGAGGGAAAGGAAAAAATGAAAACCGTTTTAGTAACCGGCGGCGCAGGGTTTATCGGCTCGCATTTTGTCGACTATATTCTGGAAAAATATCCAAGCTATCGAGTGGTTTGCCTCGATAAGCTGACTTATGCCGCAAGTCTTGACAATCTGGAAAAGGCGTTTAAAAGCTCTCGCTTTCGCTTTATAAAGGCTGATATCTGCGACAAGGTTCAGGTCGATAAGGCTTTTTGCGAGCAACGCCCTGAAATTGTTGTGAATTTTGCGGCTGAAAGCCACGTTGATCGTTCTATTGCCGACCCGGGTATTTTTCTTAAAACGAATTTTTCAGGGACTGGCGTTCTGATGGACGCTTGCATTAAATACAATGTGTCAAGATTTCATCAGGTGTCAACCGACGAGGTGTACGGCTCGCTTTCGCTTGAAAGCTCAAAGAAATTTTCTGAGCGCTCGCCGCTTGCGCCGTCAAGTCCATATAGCGCTTCAAAGGCGTCTGCTGACCTGCTTGCTTTATCCTACTTTAAAACCTACAAGCTTAACGTCAGCATAAGCCGTTCGGGGAATAATTTTGGCGAAAGGCAATACCCTGAAAAGCTTATTCCGTTAATGGTGAAAAATGCGCTTGATAATAAACCGCTTCCGATTTACGGAAACGGTGAGAATATCCGTGATTGGATATATGTTAAGGACCATTGTGAAGCAATAGATTTGATAATTCACAGCTCAAAGGCTGGCGAGATTTACAATGTCGGCGCAGGAAATGAGATCAGCAATTTAACGCTCGTCAAAAAGATTTGCAAGGAGCTCGACAAGCCGGAGAATATAATAGAGTTTGTCCCTGACAGAAAGGGTCATGACAAGCGGTATGCGTTATCAACAGACAAAATAAGCGAGGAGCTAGTCTGGCACGCAAAAGCGGATTTTGATAAGGCTTTTACGTCTACCATAAATTGGTACAAAACTAAATTTTCCAAGTAAACAACAACCCCCTGGGTTTTTAAACTCGGGGGGGGCGATTTTTTGTATGTCAGGAAGGTCTACATAGCTTCCTTTAAGCCTTTTACTAGCTTGCCAACCTCGTCGATTGAATCAGCGCCGTACTTTTCAATCAACTTTACAATTGCGCTTCCAACGATTACGCCGTCGCAGTATTTTGACATTTTTTCAGCCTGTTCAGGGGAGGAAATACCAAAGCCAACGCAAGCGGGGCAGGAAACGCTTTTGTTTATAAGCGAGAAGAACTCATCAAAGTTTGTTTTAAATTCGGTTCTTGTTCCGGTTACTCCGAGAGAAGATACGCAGTACAAAAATCCCTTGCTGTTTGAAGCAATTTCAGCAATTCTGTCGTGCGAGGTAGGAGCGACGAGATTTACATTGTAAATTCCGTATTTGTCAGCGGTATCGAGAATTTCGTCACGCTCCTCATAAGGCATATCGGGAACTATTACTCCGTCAATTTCGTAGTCGCGACAGTTTCTAAAGAACTTTTCCTTTCCGTAAACGAAAATCGTATTTAAGTACATCATCAAAAGCATCGGCTTGTCTGTCTTTTTGCGAAGAGAAGCGACAAGGTCGAATATCTTGTCAAGCGTTGTTCCGCCGTTTAACGAGCGAAGCGACGCTTTTTGAATTGTTACGCCCTCAGCGATTGGGTCTGAAAAGGGAACGCCAAGCTCTACTATATCGGCGCCGTTATCAAACATCGAAAGGACTGCCTTTTCGGTGGTTTCCATATCGGGATCTCCTGCTGTAACAAAGGTTATAAGCGCTTTTTCGCCCTTTGCCTTCAGAGCTTCAAAGCAGTCGTCTATTCTATTGCTCATCTATGTCAACCTCCCTGTATTTTGCGACCGAGTATACGTCCTTGTCGCCTCTGCCCGAAAGATTTATAACTAAAATCTGATCCTTGCCCATTGTCGGCGCAATTTTCATAGCTGCCGCTACTGCGTGAGCAGATTCGATAGCAGGAATAATTCCTTCTGTTTTTGAAAGGTATTCAAAGGCACAAACCGCTTCCTCATCGGTAATATCTACATATTCAGCTCGCTTTGTCTGGTGAAGATATGCGTGCTCAGGGCCGATTCCTGGATAATCAAGTCCTGCTGAAATAGAATATACCGGATCGATCTGTCCGTACTCGTTTTGCAGGAAAAGCGATTTCATTCCGTGAAAAATTCCAACGCTTCCCTTTGTTATGGTAGCAGCGTGCTTGTCGGTGTCGATTCCTCGTCCTGCCGCCTCTGCGCCTACAAGTCTGACGCTCTCGTCCTTTATAAAGTCGTAAAATGCACCCATTGCATTTGAACCGCCGCCAACGCAAGCGACAACACAGTCGGGGAGCTTGCCCTCTGCTTCATATAGCTGCGAGCGGATTTCTTCGGAAATTATCTTCTGAAAATCTCTTACAATTTCAGGGTAGGGGTGAGGCCCCATAACCGAACCGATGCAGTAAAATGTGGTGTCGATGTTTGAGCACCAATCTCTCATAGCTTCGTTGATAGCGTCCTTTAAAGTTGCCGTTCCGCTGTCAACGCCCGTTACCTTTGAGCCTAAAAGATTCATTCTGTATACGTTAAGCGACTGTCTTTTCATATCTTCGCTTCCCATATACACTTCGCATTCAAGTCCCATAAGAGCGCAAACTGTAGCGGTTGCAACTCCGTGCTGTCCGGCGCCGGTTTCAGCTATAATTCTCTTCTTGCCCATTTTTTTTGCAAGAAGAATCTGTCCCAATACGTTGTTTATCTTGTGAGCGCCTGTGTGGTTAAGGTCCTCACGCTTGATGTAAATTTTAGCGCCGCCTAAGTCCTTAGTCATTCTGTCAGCATAATAAAGCATAGAAGGGCGGTTTGCATAAGTTTTATAAAGATTTGCAAGCTCCGCCTTGAACTCAGGGTCGTCCTTGTATTTTTCGTAAGCCTCGTTTAATTCGTTTACGGCGTTCATTACAGTTTCGGGAACATACTGTCCGCCAAACTCGCCGTACCTTCCGATTTTACTCATACCTTTACTCCTTCCTTGTTATTGAAATAAGCTTTTCTACCTTGCGCTCGTCTTTGAAGCCGTCCGTTTCGACCGAGCTTGAAGCGTCAACGCAAAACGGCGAAAGAGCGTTTATTGCGTCCAAAACATTTTCTGATGAAATTCCGCCTGCTAAGAAAAACGGCTTGCTTATTTTTGCCCTTTTTATAATGCCCCAGTCTGCGACCTTTCCGGTTCCGCCGTATTCGCCTTTTTTATAGGCGTCAATAAGCAGATAGTCGCAGGGGTAGCCGTTAAAGCGTTCGATGTCATCAGGGCTTTTAGCTCGTATTGCTTTAATTATTTTCCTGTCAGTTTTTTGTCGAAGCGTTGTAGCGTACGAAGCGTCCTCGTCGCCGTGAAGCTGTAAAACGTCCAAGTGTTCAGCAAACTTTAAAATGCTTTCAATCGGCTCGTTTACAAAAACGCCTACCGTTTGAATTTCAGCCTTTACGTTTTTTACGAGTCTTAAAAAGTCGCTGTACCCGACAGTTCTTTTAAAGCCCTGTGACAAAATAAATCCAGCATAGTCAGGCGAGCAGGAGTTTACAATTTTTATGTCCTCCTCACGTCTTAACCCGCAAATTTTTACCCTTGTCATACACCCTCCGTCAAAGCTTTAAACGTGCTGCCTATATCGCCCGATCTCATAAGCGTTTCGCCGATTAAAACGGCGTCTGCGCCATATGAGCGAAGGGATCTCATATCCTCGTTTGTCTTGATTCCGCTTTCAGAAACCCGAACCTTGTCGCTTCCGATTTTACTCATAAGAGCTTTTGTGGTGTCAAGCGTTACCTCAAAGGTTTTAAGATTTCTGTTGTTTACGCCAATTATCTCAGCGTCGAGCGAAAGAGCTCTTTCAAGCTCACTTTCGTCGTGAACCTCCAAAAGCGCCTTCATTCCAAGTGAGTGAGTAATATTCAGGTATTCCCGTAGCTTTTCGTCGTCTAGCACTGCCGCTATCAGCAAAACTGCGCTTGCGCCTAAAGCTCTTGCGTGGTAAATCTGATACTCGTCAACGATAAAATCCTTTCTCAAAACAGGAATTTTAACGCACTTTGCGATCTCGCTTAAATACTCATTCGAGCCTTGAAAATAATGCTCCTCAGTAAGACAGGAAATAGCTGCGGCGCCTGCCGCTTCGTACTGCCTCGCCGTACTGAGCGGATCAAAGTTTGCGGCGATAAGTCCCTTTGAGGGCGACGCCTTTTTAACCTCGCATATAAGCCTTAGCCTGTCGCTTTTCAAGCTTTTCGTAAGGTCGTAAATCGGCTTTGTCGAACGCTCTGCAAGTGCCTTTATTTCGCTCTCGCTTATCTTAGATTTCTCACGCTCAAGCTGCCCCAGCCGAACCTTTACAATTTCATCGAGAATCATATTACTGCACCCTGTTAGAAAATTCTATAAGCTGCTCAAGCTTTTTGTATGCCGAGCCGTTATCAATTAGCTCTCCTGCAAGCTTTACGCCTGCTTCAATGCTGTCAGCCTTCCCGCTTACATAAAGAGCTGCGCCGGAGTTAAGAAGAACAATATCACGCTTTGAGTCGCGAATTTCGCCCTTTAAAATTCCAAGCGTAATCTGAGCGTTTTCGCTTGCGTTTCCGCCAACAATATCCGACTTGCTTCCTCTCTTTAAGCCGACCGACTCAGGAGAAATGCTGTACTTTTTAATCTCGTCGCCGTCGATTTCACAAACGGTAGTGCAGTCGGAAATTGAAAGCTCGTCAAGTCCGTCGTCGCCGTGAACGACAAGCGAGTGCTTTACTCCTAAGTTTTTAAGAACATTAGCAACAATTTCGAGCAGACGCTCCTCATATACGCCGATGATGTTATACTCAGCGTCAGCAGGATTTGTAAGAGGTCCTAAAATGTTAAATACTGTACGAACGCCGATTTGTCCTCTCACAGGGCCGACAAAGCGCATTGCCTTGTGGAAGCTTTGAGCGAACAGGAATGAAATTCCTATTTCCTTTATGCTCTTTGAAGCTTCTTCAGGAGTTGAAGCAATCTTGACTCCTAGCTTCTCTAAAACGTCTGCAGCTCCGCTCTTTGAGGAAACGCTTCTGTTTCCGTGCTTTGCAACCGCCTGACCGCTGGCTGCAATTACAAACATAGATGTTGTCGAAATGTTAAAGCTTCCGGCAAGATCTCCGCCTGTTCCTACAATTTCAAGCACAGGCTCGTCATGCTTAACAGGCGTCATCTTTCCACGCATACCGAGCGCACAGCCTGTAATCTCCTCAGGCGTTTCAACATTCATTCGCATAGCAGTAAGTAAAGCTGCTGTCTGAGCGTTTGTAGCCCTGTCGCTCATAATAATGTCAACCGCCTGTCTAGCCTCTTCCTGAGTGAGATGCTCGCCGTCGACTGCCTTCGCAATAAGCGGCTTAAGCTCGGTTCTCTGTTCTGTTGGAAGCGGCTCCTGCTTTTCGTCGGTTTTGAGGCCGACAACCTCGTTTAAAAAGTTCTTCATAATAATCATACCTTCTTTTGTTAATATTGATTCGGGGTGAAATTGCACTCCGTAAACGTCGTATTCCTTGTGCTTTATAGCCATTATCTCACCGTCAGTGTCAACGGCAATTATCTTTAGCGTATCGGGGAGCGTTGCCTTTTCAACGATAA
This sequence comes from Ruminococcus sp., assembly GCA_021205185.1. Taxonomy (GTDB): domain Bacteria; phylum Bacillota; class Clostridia; order Oscillospirales; family Ruminococcaceae; genus UMGS1601. The sequence continues at coordinate 103,376 of JAJPYB010000004.1, forward strand.
GAGAATGATACCTTGCAACTGTTATGCTTTCCTTAAGTCCTTTAAAAATCGGAGAGGAAACGTCAATTTTTACAACTGATGATTTTCCGTGAAGCTGCTTTTTTGCAACCACAACCTTTCCGCCAAACGCCTCCGCGATCGCTTGATGTCCCAGACAAACTCCCAGAATAGGAGTGGTTTTAGCAAAGTGCTTTATTACCTCAATTGAAATTCCTGCGTCCTTTGGGAAAGCTGGCCCCGGGGAAATAACAATAGCGTCAGGCTTTAGCGCTTCGATCTCAGAAATTGTAATCTCGTCGTTTCTGAAAACCAAAATGTCCTTATGAAGCTGACCAATATACTGATATAAATTATAGGTGAAGCTGTCATAGTTGTCAATCATTACTATCATTTTTCAAACCTCTTTCTCTTTTACAGCTCCGCAGCGTCCTTAATGGCGTTTATTACCGCAAGCGCTTTGTTGCAGGATTCCATATATTCGTTTTCACCAATAGAATCAAGCACAACGCCGCCGCCCGCCTGAACATAAGCCTTGTTGTTTCTAAACAGCACCGTTCTTATAGCGATGCAGGTATCTAAGCTCCCGTCAAATGCAATGTATCCAACAGTTCCGCCGTAAAGACCGCGCTTGTTAGGTTCAAGCTCGTCGATTATCTCCATTGCTCTTACCTTTGGTGCGCCCGAAAGCGTTCCTGCCGGAAGAACCGCCGCTAGTGCGTCAAGCGGCTTTTTGCCGTCAGCCATTTCGCCTGTACAGTCGGAAACAATGTGCATAACCTTCGAGTATCTTTCTATGTGCATCGGGTCGTGAACCTCAACAGTACCAAACTTTGAAACCTTTCCGATGTCGTTGCGCCCTAAATCGACAAGCATCGTATGCTCTGCAAGCTCCTTTGGGTCGCCAAGGAGAGTTTTCTCGTTCTTTAAATCCTCCTCGTCGGTAATTCCACGCTTTATCGTGCCTGCAATAGGCTTTGTAGTTACTGTGTTTCCAAAAACCGATACCAGCATTTCAGGAGATGCGCCGGCAAAAGCGTAATCGCCGTGGTCGAAGTAATAAAGGTACGGACTGGGATTAGTAGCTCTCAGCATTCTGTAAACGTCGAAGCTGTCCGGCGGATTGTCAACCTCAAATCGTTGAGAGGGGACAACCTGAAAAATATCACCCATTTTAATGTAGTCCTTTGCCTTCTCTACATTTTTTATAAATTGTTCCTTAGTGATGTTTGAGGTTACCTCAATTTCACACTTTTCTCTTTTTGCTTTAGGAGAGCTTGTAGGCTTGTAGCTTCTGAGAATTTCCCGAATCTCGTCCTTTCGGATGTTAAGCCTTGAATATGCTTCTTCGTAATCCTCATCCGAGTGAACGTTTAAAATTATAACCGCCTTGTTGCTTAAATGGTCGTAGGCTACAACCTCGTCGTATAAAAACAAATTAGCGTCAGGCATATTCAAATCGTCCTTTGGCGGATTCACAAGCGTCTTTTCAAAATACCTCACCATATCATAAGCGAAGTATCCCATCAGTCCGCCTGTGAGCTTTGGTCTGTTAGGGAAGCGAGGCGACTTGTACTCCTCTAAAATATCCGACAGGAAAGAAACTGGGTTGTCGCATCTTTCGCTTTTTTCACCGCTTTCGTCAATGACAGTCGCCAAATGGTTCTTTATAACAATTTCCATTTTCGGGTTGATTCCGACAAACGAATAGCGTCCCCATTGGTTCTTGTTGTCAACGCTCTCCAGGAAGAAGCAGTTTTTGTACTTCTCCCGAAACGCCCTGAACATTTCTATCGGCGTATATGAATCAATCAGCATTTCATAGAAGAAGGGAACCGTCTTGTATTTTTTCAAAAGCTCTCTTGCTTCGTCTTTTTCAGGATAAAACATCGTTTAATACCTCCAGATTGTGCAATAAAAAAGTCTATCGCCAAAAGGATTACAAAAATCCTTTTGGGACGATAGACGAAATCTTCGTGGTGCCACCCAAATTTCCGATTTAAAAAAATCGGCTCAGAAAGTACGCAACATTTTAATATGTATCAATACTTCTTTCCTTTAACGCAGGAAACACACGGCTAAGGATAATTTCAAAAATGATTTCACCCAGCTCCTCGCAAATCCATTCGCAAATTTCCTTTTGTATCGGACTCCCACCGCCGCCGACTCTCTGTGACATAGTGAAAAAAGCTACTTACCTTTGTTCATCGGAGTTATTCTTTTAAGTTATTACATATCATTATATGACTTTTTTTGTCTTTTGTCAATAGCTATGTCTGAAATTTCACAAAAAGCCTACTGGTTCATAATTTCTTCGACAAGAGCCGAGTTTTCACCGGTGCTTGTAAACATACAGCAGGCGAACAGTACGTCCGTTGCGCCGACGTTCTGACAAAACTCAATAGCGTTCAGCTCAAAGTATCTGACGTCGCAAACGTATATATGCTCAAAGGACTGAGTTAAAAACGGAACGAGCGCATTTCCAAAGCTGTCCTTGAAGATTACAAGCGTTCTTGAATTTTCAACGTCTGTATCAATCTGAGCTATCTCTCTGTCATCGCCTAAAAATGTGCTGTAGGCGTTTTTCATTTCAAAGCTGTCAAAGAACAGCATACTTTCAACAGGGTTTGTAAAATCAGTATCGTAGTAGGTTGTAGTTAAATTGTCGAGGTTAGCAGGCTTGTAATAGGTAAACAAATCGGGGTTTTCAGAAAGCTCGTTTGATTTTGCATATCCTTCCAGCGAGCCGCAAAAGTCTTCGTATTCGATTTTTTCATAAGTAGAAAGGTCGGGAAACTCGTCGAGAGCCGCTCTTTCAGCAAAAACCTCCGCCGCATAATAGGCTGCGAGCGGCTGCCAATGGTGATCGGTTCTGAAGTATATATACTCGTCGGAATGTGACTCGAGCGTTTCGTAAATATCAACGTCAATTACGTTTACAAGCTGACTTTGAATGTTTAAAATGTTGTCGTACTGACTTGCGTATTCCTCCTCGTACTGCTCAGGTAAATAGTACGCAAAAGCCGTCGGAATACACATATTATATACGTTTACCATATCGCCGAGCTCTTCCTTGCAAAGATTTAACGCTTCGGCATAAACGGTACCGTTTTTAAAGCTTCCGCCGTAAAGTTCAATAGCTCTTACGTCCTCGCCACTTCCTGTTATCATAACGCCGTTGTTTTCCCAGACGTCAACCGTTTCCTCCTCTTCTTCGGTTGTAGCTTCAGTTTCCTCAACCTCGCTTGAAAGGGAAGACGATTCGCTCTTGCTGCTTGAGCTATCTTCAGACGAGCTGTCGCCACTATCGCAACCGACAACGGCAAGGGAAAGAATAAAAGCCGTTAAAATCAATAGTGCTTTTTTCATTTTTTGTTGTTCTCCTTTGGTACTTATCTCTCTATCTTTGTTCGTTTAATATGTCAGCTTAGTTGTTGCCGGTCGTGTTCCGTCACGAGCGAGCGCTTCGGTTGTAGTTGTCTTTATTTTTGAAGGTTCAAGAGCGTTTGCTCTTATCGTTACTACCGAGCCGTAAACTGCATTGGTTCCTTCTTCCGGTGAAATTGAATTTATCGAATCGTCGCAGGAGCCTTCCTCGCCCTCGTAAACGATTTCAACCTCAAAGCCTACTGATTCCAAAACCGTTTTGGCAACCTGATAGGTAAAGCTTGAAACTACTGGCACCTCCTCGTACCTTGCGCCCTTTGAAACGTAAACGTCAACGACTGCTCCTAAAGCTACAGTTTCGCCTGCCTTAATGCTTTGCTCAAAAATTACACCCTCCTCGTAGTCGACCGAATAGCTTTCAATAGGATTAAGCTTGTATTCCAAAGCGTTTTCGTTAGCCTCCTCAAGCGTTACGCCGGTAAGATCCGGCATTATGTTGTCCTCGTACTCAGAGTAGGAAACTGAAAACTCAGGCGTTGTATAAAAAATGTCGTCGCAGCCGCAAATACAAAGAGCCAAACAAAGACAAAGCGCTGCCGCCAAAATTTTTTTACTCATTTTTATCCTCGTCAATAAGAATTTTTATCGCTTCAATCGCACATTTTATAGCTCTTGAAGAATCGTTTGTTATGTTGTCGGCAAGTCCCTTGCTTGACCGCTCGACATTCCAGAGCGCCGTCAGAACGGCTGCACATCTTACTCGCCTTACAAGTCCTACCGAAAATATCGCCGCACATTCCATTTCGCTGGCAAGACAGCCAGCCTTGAGATATGCGTTCCATCTTTCCTTTATGTCCGCACTAACCGCAGAGCCGTCAGGCTCGACCTCGCCGTAAAAGCTGTCCTTTGAATGAACCACGCCTGAATGATAGCCGTTGCCAAAATCCTTGCTGGAAAGCTTTTTTGCTGCCTTTTTCAGAGCAGCTACAACCTCAAAGCTTGCAACAGCTGGGTAGTCTGGCGTCAGGTATTCCTTGCTGGTGCCCTCGCCTCTGACGGCGGCTGTAGCAATTATCAAGTCCCCGCCTACAACATCTTCTACCATTCCTCCGCTTGTGCCAACCCGAATAAATGTGTCCGCTCCGCACTTTACAAGCTCCTCAACTGCTATTGCCGCCGACGGACCGCCTATTCCTGTTGAACAAACGGTAACACGTTCGCCGTTTAAGTAGCCTGTATAAACAGTATATTCACGATTTCTGGAAATAAATACAGCGTCGTCAAGATACTCGGCAATTACACTGACGCGTTCAGGGTCGCCGGGCAGTATAACATACCTTCCGACCTCGCTTTCAAGCGTTTTGATATGAAATTGTCGTGGAGTATCCATAATTGACGCCATGCTTTTCCTCCTGCATTACTTACTTGTTCTTCTCCATTTTCATTGATATGTCAAAGCACTTGACCGAATGAGTTAATGCGCCGATTGAAATAATATCAACCCCTGTTTCGGCGATGCTCCTGATAGTTTCTTCGGTTACGTTTCCGCTCGCTTCCAAAAGCGCTCTCTTGTCGCAAAGCTTTACAGCCTCTGCCATTTGCTCGCAGGACATATTGTCAAGCATTATAAGCTCCGCTCCAACGTCAAGAGCTTCCTTTACCTCGTCAAGATTAGTGGTTTCTACCTCGATTTTTACCGTATGTCCTAAATGCTCTCTCAAAGCGTTTACAGCGTTTGTAATGCTTCCGTAAGCGTCAAGGTGAGTGTCCTTCAGCATTGCACAGTCGGAAAGATTATATCTGTGGTTCTTTCCGCCGCCAACCGTTACCGCATACTTTTGAAGCGAACGAAGTCCGGGAAGAGTTTTTCTCGTGTCCGCAACGCTTGCGTTTGTGCCTTTAATAAGCTCGACGCACTTTCTCGTCTGTGTTGCAATTCCCGACAGGTGGCAAACTATATTAAGAGCCGTTCTCTCACCCTTTAAAAGCGTTTTGACTCTGCCGTGAATGGCAGCGATAATATCGCCCTTTTTAACTTCTTCTCCGTCGTGAATTAAAATCTCATAGGTTATGTCGCTGTCTAAAAGCTCAAACACTCTCATTGCAAATTCAATTCCACAAACTACTCCGTCGTCTTTAGATAAGTACCTTGCGCTCGACGTAAGGCTATCGTCTATAAGGTAATCGGTCGTGACGTCGATATAGTTTATATCCTCTTTAATTGCTCTTTTGATTATGTCGTCTATTTCAAACTGCAATGGTTTCATAGCTTTTCCCTTTCTTTAACTCCTAGTAATTGTTAAGCTCGCCCTCTACCCAGTCCTGAGTTTTAAGCTCAAGGCTTTCGGTAGCGGTTTTGTTAGCTTCGGATAAAATAATGTAAGATACAGTAGCAAGCGATCTTGCTTCTGTGTAGTCCTTGTCAATGATAAAGTTTCCGTTTTCAAGCATTTCCTTTATCCTGAATATTTCGTCCAACCCAGAAAACAGCTTTTCAATATTCGGCATTACAAAGTAAGCCGATTGCATAATGCTTCTGATGCGGGTTCTTATTCCTGTAGGAATATGCTCGGCTCCCTCAGGCTGCTTGAATTGGTATTCGCTGTAGCTTCGCTTCATTCCCTTTGCACGCTCGTTTATAACGCTCGCCGCACGCCTTGAAAATACCAGAGCCTCCATTAACGAATTTGAAGCAAGCCTGTTGTTGCCGTGAACTCCTGTATGAGAGCATTCGCCGCAAGCAAACAGATTATCTACTGTCGTTTCAGAGTATTCGTTTACAGCAATTCCACCCATAAGGTAGTGCTGACAGGGGTAAATAGGAATCAGATCCTTCGTCATATCGTAGCCTGCTTCCAAAAGCTTTGAATAAATCATCGGGAAGCGGTTCTTTACAAATTCCGGATCCTTGTGAGTTATATCGAGGTAAAACTTGTCGCTGCCTGTTTTTTGCTCCTCGAAAATTATCGAGTGCGAAACAACGTCTCTCGGTGCAAGCTCCAGTCTGTCGTCATAGTTTTGCATAAATCTCTGCTTGTGGCAGTTCTTTAAATAAGCGCCCTCGCCACGAACAGCTTCTGAAATCAGGAAGCATTCTCTTGAGCTCTTGTCGTTAAACGCCGTCGGGTGAAATTGTATGCTGCTGAGTTTTGAAATCTTAGCTCCCATATTGTAGGCAAATGCTATTCCGTCGCCTGTTGCGATAGCAGAGTTTGTAGTATACTCGTAAACTCTACCTATTCCGCCTGTCGCAAAAATGCTGAAGTGCGAGTGATAAGTAGTATAAACTCCGTCACGAAGCACGTTGAATGAAAAGCCGTGATGCGATTTTTTAACTCCGCACACAAGCGCATTGTCAATAACGTCGACATTCTCAAGCGATAAAACGTAGTTACGAAGCTTAGTCGTTATTTCGTTTCCCGTTGAATCCTTGTGGTGGAAAATTCTATGCTTGCCGTGACCGCCTTCGAGCGTTCTGTGATAATCGCCGCCTGGCGCTTTGTCAAAATCCACTCCGAGCTTTATTATCCGCTCAATATCTATATGCGCTTCGTTTACAAGAATAGTAGTTGTTTTCGGATTGTTCTCAAATCCTCCTGCAACGAAGGTATCGTGCTTGTGATATTCAGGGGAATCGCTTGGAGAATTATAAACGCCTGCAATTCCTCCCTGTGCAAGTGAGGAGTTACAAAGAGAAAGCTCTGATTTTGAAAGTAGTAAAACCCGCAGGCTTTCAGAGAGATTTATCGCTGAATAAAGACCTGCTGCGCCGCTTCCAACAACTATAACGTCATAATTGTTCATAAAAATGACACGGCCTTTCTGTGTTGAATATATTTGAATTGAGTAAAATTTTCGCTTATAGATAATCATACCACATTTTTTTGGAAAATACCATACTTTTATCATTATTTTTCTAAATATATCGCTTTATTTCTTGCCTTGCGTGGCAAGAAAATGAATAACGGGTGAGTTTTTACCAATTATTATGCTAAAAGAAAAAGCTAAGGGGGCTTTATTGTGGATAATTTTAACTTTTCAAATGCACACGAGCGAATATTTTCTCCGCTTGAAGCGTATAGGTTCGGCTTGGCAGTAGGCTCGTCTTTAAAGGAAAACAGCAAGGTCACAGTAGGCTATTGCCGAAGCAGAGGCTCAGACATTTATGCCTTTTTAATCTCGTCGGCAATAACTGCCTGCAAAAACGATTGCTTTATAGTGCCGGAAAGCGAAGAGTTTATGTCGGAATACGCAGCGTATAAGCTTCACGCAGAGCAATGTATACAAATCTGTTCGGGAAGTCATATAAGCGTCAGCGCAAAGGGAGCTTTGGGAAGCGGCTTGAGCGCAGACTTTCTAAACGAGGTAACAGCTCGCTACCATTCAAACGACTACAAAAGGGTAAAGCCTGCTCAAAGCGGAAAAATTAAAATAGTAAACGACATTCCCGTTCTTTACGAGCTTGACCTGCTCCACAAATTTGAAAGCATAAAAAATATACGAGCGAGCGTTAAAACTGCGTCGCCGCTTGTAGCAAAGCTTTTTGACGAGGTAATAAGAGACAAAAACGACTTGGGTGCTGAGGAGATAGTTTTTAACTTTTCGCTCGACTGCAAAAAGGTTTCAGCCTACAGTGAAAGATCAGGCTATGTGTTTTACGAAACGCTTTTGCTGATAGCCGCAAAAATTGAGCTTGAAAAGGGCGTGGAGGTAGAGGTTCCGAAATACTTCCCTCAGGCGGCTGATATCCTTTCAGGCAGACTGATAAGAGCTAAGGACAGAGAAAGCCTTAAAATAAATGCCAATAACAGGTTTTTAACAGACAGCTTTTATCTTATTACAATGATTCTGGATTATCTTGGCAAAAATAAGCTGTCGCTGAGCGAAGCGCTTGAGGACGTCCCGAGCGTATATTTTACAGAGCGCTATATTTATACGGGCGAGCGAAGCGAGGATAAAATGAATAAATTGCTTAAGTCAAAATTTCTGAACGAAAATCAGGAGAGGGTCAGCAGTATCGGAAAGGCAAGAGTAAAGCTTGACAAGGGTAAAAAGGGACTCAATTTATTTGCCGACGCTTTAAGCTTTGAAGCTGCAAGCTCAATCTGCGATGAAATAGAAGGCTATGTAAGCCGAATAAATCTTGACAAAGAGGAATAAAGTGGTTATAATAGGTTTATTCATATTGGTCGGATTTTTTACAGGGTGAGTTTTTCTCATCTATGATAAAACGAAACAGTTTTAGTCTTTCAAACATACCCGAGCCGCTTGAATTTTAGATTTTGTTATGGCTCGGGACTTTTTATTTACAAGTTATTTATAGAATCTCACTCCACAAAGGGAGTTGTTTTAATCCGTTATACGCCGAACGGAAATATGCGTATAGGGAAATTTTCAAAGGGAAGAAGGATATATTTTTTATATGACAAAATTAAATAAGAGCTACTCTAAGCGTCCGAAATACGATAGAGCAGCGGCGAAAAGAGATCTGAGGCAGAAGTCGTTGGACGGAACTTATGACGACGAGCTTACCGGTCTTTTTACTATTGACGTGCCCGAAGTAAATGCGGCAGCAAGCAAAAAAGCCGCTGAAAAAAAATCCTCGGCGCAAGCGTCAACACAAGCAGATGTTAAGAAGTCAACAAAGCAGACTGCAAAGCAACAGACAAAGCAGCAAACTCAAAAGGCGAAATCCAGCCGCACCGATTCAAAGACGAAAACTACAAATAAAACTGTACAAAATACACAGCGCAAAAAGGAAGTAAAACGCTCGACTCCGGTTAAAATAATCCCACTTGGCGGACTTAATGAAATCGGAAAGAATATGACTGTAATAGAATGCTCTAACGACATTTTTATCATCGACTGCGGACTTGAATTTCCTGATTCTGAAATGCTGGGCGTCGACCTCGTTTTACCTGATTATACCTATCTGGAGAAAAACGTCGATAAAATAAGGGGAATTGTCTTAACTCATGGACACGAGGACCATATTGGCGGACTTCCTTATTTTCTCAACAAAATAAACGTACCGGTTTACGGAACAAGGCTTACTATCGGTCTTGTTGAAGGAAAGCTCAAGGAGGCGGGCCTTTTAGGCAGCGTTCAGCTTACTGTTGTAAAGCCTGGAGATACAATAAAATTCGGCTGTATGGCGGTTGAGCTTATCCGAGTTAATCATTCTATTCCGGACGCCGTCGGTATGGCAATTTTTACGCCTGCCGGAATTTTAATTCACACAGGCGACTTTAAGGTAGACTTTACGCCTATTGAGGGCGGAGCTATTGACCTTGCGAGATTTGCGGAGCTTGGAAACAGGGGAGTGTTGGCTATGATGTCAGACTCTACGAACTCCGAACGCCCCGGCTTTACTATGAGTGAAAGAAAGGTTGGCGAAAGCTTTTCAAGGCTTTTCCAAAGAGCCGACGGCAAGAGAATTATAATCGCAACCTTTGCGTCTAACATTCACCGTGTTCAGCAGATAATCGACAGAGCGATTAAGGACGGCAGAAAGGTTGCCGTATCAGGCAGAAGCATGGTAAACGTAATGCAAAAGGGCAGAGAGCTGGGCTACCTGAAATGCCCTGACAGCATTATGATTGATATTGAGGAGATAAACAGATATTCGCCTGAGGAGCTTGTTATTATTACAACAGGAAGTCAGGGCGAGCCGATGTCTGCGCTTACCAGAATGGCAAGAAACGAGCACAGGCAGGTAACTATTACTCCTCAGGACTTTATTATAATTTCAGCTACTCCTATCCCTGGAAACGAAAAGGGAGTTACTAATGTAGTAAACAGCTTGATGCGGCTTGGGGCGGAGGTAATATACGAGTCGATGTATGACGTTCACGTTTCAGGACACGCTTGTCAGGAGGAGCAGAAAATGCTGATTTCTCTTGTAAAGCCGAAGTATTTTATCCCTGTTCACGGAGAGTATAAGCATCTCTCACGTCACGCTCAGACGGCGCATTCCACAGGAATCGACTACAAAAACATAATTATGGCGGACTTGGGAAGCGTTATTGAAACTGACGGAGTAGATATGAAAATAACAGGTACCGTTCCCGCTGGAAAGGTTTTGGTGGACGGACTAGGCGTTGGAGATGTCGGAGTTATTGTTCTTCGCAACAGAAAGCATTTGGCGGAGGACGGACTTATAATCGCAGTAGCGGCAATAGACAGTAAAAACCGCACTATCGTTTCAGGTCCCGACATCGTTTCAAGAGGCTTTGTTTACGTCAGAGAAGCCGAAGAGCTGCTCGACGGAGCGAAGGACCTTTTGTACGACTGCTTAAAGGGCTGCCTTGACAATTCAGTTTACGAGTGGAGTACGATGAAAAATAAAATGAAGGATTCGCTTTCAGGATACATTTATCAAAAGACAAAGCGAAGTCCGATGATACTTCCGATAATTATGGAGGTTTAGTCTGTCGGCGTTAAGATAAGTCGAGCTACGGAGGAAAAAGCTATGAAAAAGAAAGTCCAGATACCCTTGATTGTGGCGTTTTTGCTGCTTGGAATATCGGCGGTACTTTCTGCGTTTTATATAATTGCAGGAGACGGCAATGAAAATGTTGGAATTGCAGCTTTTATTGTCGATATAGTAATGCTTGCTGTAATTATGATTTATTTTATAGTCAGCGAAAACAGAAAGCTGAAGTACATTGCGAAAATGTCGCACGACTTAAAGTACACTCAAAGGGAAACGCTGTTTAACTTTCCGGCGCCTGTTCTGATAGTTGACGAAAGCAGAACGGTAGTCTGGGTAAACGAAAGCTTTTCAAGAGAGCTTTTTTCCGAAAAGGAAGCCTTTGGCAGAAAGGTTTCAGAGCTGTTTACAGTGAACTTCGATATGATGTTTCACGAGCAGGGAACTGTAGTTAAAATTCACGACAGGTATTTTATTGCAAGAGCCACTCGCCCCGAAAGGGAGGTAAACGGCCTTATAATGATTTACCTCAACGACGAAACTGAGTTTAAAAGCTTGCAGAACGAATATACTCTTTCTCATCCGTCCGTTATGATAATTTCTGTCGACAACTATGACGATGCGCTTCAGAATTCAAGAGCGAGCGAAAAGAGTACAATTGTCGGTGAAATTGAAAGGCTGGTTGAAGACTTTATAGATTCGACAACCGGAATAGCTGTAAACATTTCCTCGTCAAGGTTTGTAATTGTAATTGAAGAGCGTCATTTAAGACAATGTATTGAAAACAAGTTCGATATTCTGAACAAGGCAAGAGATATTTTAGTTGGCGGAAGTCAGCCGATAACATTTTCTATCGGAATCGGAAAGGACGCCGACACTCTTTCGCAAAGCGAGTCGTATGCCAAGCAGGCGCTTGATATGTGTCTTGGCAGAGGCGGCGATCAGGCGGCAATAAGGAACAAATCAGGCTTTGAGTTTTTCGGCGGAGTTTCAAAGGGCTACGAGCGTAGGACCAAGGTCAGAAGCCGTGTAATCGCAAACGCTATTTCCGAAGCGATAAAGGAATCGGATACGGTATTTATAATGGGACACCGAAACGGCGACCTTGACAGCATTGGCTCGGCGACAGGACTTTGCGCAGTAATAAGAAGTCTTGGCAAGCAGTCGTTTGTCGTTTGCGACCTTGAATCTAACCTTGCGACGGTTATGATAAATCACATAAACGAAAACGAGAAGGATACATACTACATACCTCCTCAGATGGCAATGACTATGAAAACCGACGACAGCGCTCTTATTATTGTCGATACGCACAATCCTGATATTCTGGACAGCACAGAGTTTTATCGGATGTTCGACAAGGTTATTGTTGTCGATCACCACAGAAGAATGGTAAACTCGATTGAAAACGCAGTTATTTTCTATAACGAGCCTAACGCATCTTCTGCTTCTGAAATGGTAGCGGAGCTTGTTCAGTATCTATCTGAAAATACAACGCTCAAGCCGCACATTGCTGAAAGCCTGCTTGCGGGAATTATGCTTGACACCAAAAATTTTGTTATGAAAACAGGCGTCAGAACCTTTGAAGCGGCGGCGTACTTAAAGCGACAGGGAGCGGACACAATAGCTGTTAAAACGATGTTCGCAACGCCTATTGATACCTACAGAGAAAAGTCGAAGCTGATAAGCGAAGCGGAGCTTTACGGCTCCTGCGCTATTGCGACGGGCGATGGAAACAACGACGCTGTACGACTGGCGGCGGCGCAGGCGGCGGACGAGCTTTTAGGAATTTCAGGAATCAAGGCTTCGTTTGTTTTGTACGAAAGCAACGCTATGACCGCTATGAGCGCAAGAAGCATGGGAGATGTAAACGTTCAGGTTATTATGGAAGCACTCGGCGGCGGCGGACATCACAATATGGCGGCAACTCAGGTCAATATGCCGATTGACGAGGCTAAGGAAAAGCTAAAGGAAGTGCTAGAGCAAAATGTAGAAGGCTACGCCGAAAAGGCTTAGCGCTTGATTTTGAATTTTTTAGTATTTACTTTTTGGAAAGGTAGGTTTAAAATATGAAGGTTATATTTTTAAAGGACGTAAAGGGCTCAGGCAAGGCCGGAGAGATTAAAAACGTTGCTGACGGATATGCAAGAAACTTTTTGCTGGCTAAGGGATTAGCCGCAGAAGCTACAAACAAGAACTTAAACGTACTTAAGGGTCAGCAGTCGTCAGTTCAGCATAAAATAGAAGTTCAGAAGTCTGAGAACGAGAGCATTGCCAAAGCGTTAAGCGGAAAGACTATTTCTATCAAGGCAAAGGCTGGCAACGGCGGAAGGCTTTTCGGAGCGGTAACGCCAAGCGTTATTTCTCAGGAAATTGAAAGGGCATATGACATAAAGCTTGACAAGAAGAAAATATCCCTGAAGGGCGGAGACATAAAGACTTTCGGCGATTACGAAGCCGATGTAAAGCTTTCGCAGGGAGTTTCCTTTGCGGTTAAGGTAAGCGTTAGTGAAGAATGATTTTCGAGGGTAAAAAAATGGACTTTACAACTGATATGGGCGTTTCCTCATTGCCTGTAAGTCTGGAAGCAGAGCAGACCGTTTTAGGCGGAATACTTATCGACGCTAAAAAAGCGCTTCCTGTTGTTATCGAACGGGTCAAGGCGGATTTCTTTTACAGCGAGCAGCACAGAGCTATTTTTGCAATTATGCAAAGAATGTTCACCTCAAACCAAAACGTCGATATTCTGACAGTAGCGAACGAAGCTCAGAAAATGGGCGTGTTTGAAACGGACGTTATGGCGAGAACCTACTTAAAGGGTATGGCCGAAAGCGTTCCAAGCGTTTCAAATATTGAAAGCTATTGCGATATTTTAGAGGAAAAATACTACCTTCGTTCGTTGATTTTAGCGGCGAGGGAAATTATAGACAATGCTGAAAACGCATCTCTTGACGCAAGGACTCTTCTTGACAGCGCAGAGCAAAAAATCTACGATATAAGAAAAGGCAAGGACGCTGAGGGACTTACTAAAATCGACAGCATTATTCTGGATTCCTATCAGCACCTGCAGCAGATAACAGGCGAGGACAAGGAAAAGTATTTAGGTGCAAAATCCGGTTTCTCTCAGCTTGACAGAATAACGGGCGGACTTAATAAATCCGACCTTATAATCTTAGCGGCAAGACCGGGCGTTGGAAAATCTGCGTTTGCGGTTAATGTCGCCGTAAATATGTGCAAGAGAAGCAATAAAGAGGTAGCTGTATTCTCGCTCGAAATGGGTAAGGAGCAGCTTGTAACCAGAATGCTTTCGAGCGAATCGCTTGTCAGCAATACATCTCTTCGCTCAGGCTATCTGGAGGTTGAGGACTGGAACAAGCTTGCTGCCGGCGCAGCGGCACTGTCCGAGCTGCCAATTTATATTGACGATACAGGCGGGATTACAGTTCCTCAAATGAAGGCGAAGCTACGCCGAATGAGAAATTTAGGACTTGTAATAATCGACTATTTACAGCTTATGGAAAGCGTTGGCAATCATTCAAACAGAGTAAACGAGGTTTCTGAAATTACACGACAGCTTAAACTAATGGCGAAGGAAATTAACGTACCTGTAATCTGTCTTTCACAGCTTGCCAGAGGGCCAGAAAACAGACAGGACCACCGCCCGATGCTTGCGGACCTTCGTGAATCGGGTTCTATCGAGCAGGACGCAGATATAGTTATGTTTTTGTATCGTGACAGCTATTACAACAAGGAGTCGGAAAACCAAAGCGAAGCCGAGTGTATAGTTTCCAAAAACAGACACGGCGAAACGGGAACTGTGAACTTAGCATGGCTCGGCGAATATACGCTGTTCAGAAGTATTGACACGACGGCAAGACAGGAGAATTAAGAGGGATTTTTATGCTTCCTGATAAGGTATATGATTTTTTGAAGGGAAAGGATATGCTTAATAGCGGCGACAGGGTGCTTTGCGCCTTGTCGGGAGGCGCCGACAGTACGGCGCTTTTGTGCGTTTTATGTGCTTTGCAAAAAAGGCTTGGCATATCCGTTTGCGCGCTTCATTTAAATCACAATCTTCGAGGGGAGGAAAGTAATCGCGACGAGCGTTTTTGCAAGGATTTGTGCAAAAAGCTGGGCGTTGAGCTTAAGGTTGTAAGCGAGGACGTTTTGTCCTTCTGCAAGCAACATTCCCTTTCAACAGAGGAGGGGGCAAGAGCTTTGCGCTATAATGCTCTGTTGAGCGAGGATAGTGACAAAATCGCAACAGCGCATACCCTTAACGATTCTTATGAAACCTGTCTTTTTAATCTGGCGAGGGGAACGGCTCTTAAAGGCTTGACGGGGATTCCCGCTAAGAGAGGAAAAATTGTAAGACCGTTTATTGAGGTCACAAGGCAGGAGATTGAAGAGTATCTGACCGCTATAAAACAAGAGTATGTAACAGATTCGACTAATCTTACAAACGACTACAAGAGAAACTTCATTCGCCACGAAATAGTTCCTGAAATGCTGAAGATAAACGCCTCAGCTCTTAAAAGTTTTAAGAATACGGCCCTTGCTTTAAATGCCGATGAAGAATATTTGACAAATGTTGCTCTTGACGTTTTAAGTCAAAGCAAGAAAGCAAAAAGCTGCTATGACATAAGAGCGCTTAAAGTCCAGCCGACGGCGATACAAAACAGGGTTATCGCTATGATTTTGAGAGAAAATTCGGCTGGAGTCAGCAAAATTCGCATTGACGACATCAGACAGACGATAAACGAAGGAAAAAAAATAAATCTTTCAAAAAACCTGTATAGCTTTATAGATGAAAGCGGCAATTTAAAAATAGGCGAAATTAAAATGCGTGAGTGGCGGTCAGTTTCAAAGCCTATAGAGCTTTCAAAGGCAGAGAGCTTTTTTGAAAAAACCGTACAGCTTAAATTGTGTGCAGACGATACCTGCAAATATCCTGTTATGGATTTTGACAAAATCAAGGGAAAAATTATTTTGCGAAACAGAATGAGTCAGGACAAGGTAATATTTTCCCGCCGCCAGCATACAACGCTTCTTAAAAAGGCGTATAGCGAAAAAATAGCTCCTGACAAAAGAGAAAGCAATGTTATTTTAGCCGACAGCGAGGGAATAATATTTGTTGAAAATTTTTCGGTTGCAAAAAGAGTAGCGGTTGATGAAAACACAAAAGTAAAGGTAGCGGTTGTTATTTTGTAAAAAAATGGGTTTTGTACTGTTGATATATCATACAATTTTCACATTATTATAGTAAATTCAGTTAAGGCTTTTTACGTTGACAACGAAAAGGTCGGAAATTTAAGTGTTGACATAGAGCTTTTGTGTAGTACAATCTGAAAAACACATAACTTGAAGGGATGAAAGTCCTGAAGACTTTAAATTGAGCTTCAGGCAGTTTTTATTGAAAAAATATTGAGCAATCAGACTTAACGAGGAGTTGGTAGGATGAAAGGTAAAAAGAACAGGAGCCTGGTGGTTTATCTCTTGGTATCAGCCGCAATAATTTTCGGCTTGGTATTTTTGTTGAGCAGCGTTTCAGGCTCTAATACAACTGAGGTGGAATATTCTGAAATTTTGTCGTATTTTGACGATTTGGAGGTTTCGGAATTTGAGCTTGATTTAGGAACCGGCGAGCTTAATTATACGCTGAAAAGCGACGATACAAGTCAGCTTAGCGACGGACAATACGCTCATACCTATGAGGTTCCGTCAGTATCGGCGTTTTACAATAGACTGTTTAACGAAAGCTACGATTACCAAAAGCTCTACAATGCTGAAAACGAAGACGAGCCTTTGAAGATGAATCTCCTCGAGGTTCAGGACAACAGCATCTGGCTGAGCATTTTGCCGTACATTTTGATTATCGGCTCTATGGTCTTGCTTTTCTATATGATGATGAAAAGTCAGGGCGGCGGAAAAATCGGCGGCTTTGGAAAGTCAAATGCAAAGCAGCACCTCAATACTGGTAAAAAGGCTACCTTTGCTGACGTCGCAGGAGCAGACGAGGAAAAGGAAGAGCTTGCAGAAATTGTCGACTTTTTAAAGAATCCGAAGAAGTTTGATTCTATCGGCGCAAGAGTTCCAAAGGGTGTTCTTCTGATGGGACCTCCGGGAACCGGTAAAACTCTGCTTGCAAGAGCAGTAGCTGGAGAAGCGGGAGTCCCATTCTTCTCGATTTCAGGTTCTGACTTCGTTGAAATGTTTGTCGGCGTCGGAGCTTCAAGAGTCAGAGATCTTTTCGGCGAGGCTAAGAAAAATGCGCCTGCTATTATATTTATCGACGAGATTGACGCAGTAGGCCGTCAAAGAGGAGCAGGACTAGGCGGCGGCCACGACGAAAGAGAGCAAACGCTCAACCAGCTTCTTGTTGAAATGGACGGCTTTGACGGTAACGAGGGAATTATCGTTATGGCGGCGACAAACCGTCGTGATATTTTAGACCCCGCTCTTTTAAGACCGGGAAGATTTGACAGACAGATTCTGGTTTCCTATCCTGACGTTAAGGGAAGAGAGGAAATTTTAAAGGTTCATTCGAGAAATAAGCCGCTCGCTCCTGACGTTGATCTTAAAACAATCGCTAAAACGACAGTTGGCTTTACGGGCGCAGACCTTGAAAACCTTATAAACGAAGCCAGCCTTCTGGCGGCGAGAAAGAACAGAAAAGCAATTACCAAGGAGGATATGGAGGAAGCTTCAATCAAGGTAATTGCAGGACCTGAAAAGAAATCGAAGGTTGTCACAGAAAACGAAAAGAAGCTGACCTCTTATCACGAAGCTGGTCACGCAATCTGTACCTATTATTGCAGCTCTCAGGATAAGGTTCATCAGGTTTCAATCATACCAAGAGGAATGGCAGGCGGCTATACGCTTTCGCTTCCTGAGAAGGATAAGTCTTTTGTTTCAAAGCACGAAATGATCGAGCAGATTGTCGTTTTGCTGGGAGGAAGAGTAGCTGAAAAGATTGTTCTCGACGACATTTCAACGGGCGCTTCCAACGACCTTGAGCGTGCAACCTCAACTGCCAGAGATATGGTTACAAGATACGGCTTTTCCGAAAAGCTCGGACCTGTCGTTTACGGTCACGACGAATCTCAGGTCTTTTTAGGACGTGATTACGCCGGCGGAAATCATTATTCAGAAGCTATTGCTGCGCAGATAGACGACGAGATCAGAGATTTGATTGAAGACTGCTTTAAGGAAGCTGAAAAGATTTTAAGAGAACATATCGACAAGCTTCATACAGTAGCCGGATACTTGTTCATTCACGAAAAGATTGACGGAAACGAGTTTGAGTCTTTGATGAACGGAGTCGTTCCAAGCAAGGAATAAACTTTAACACTACAGGGCGGACGATTAAGTCCGCCTTTTTCATAAATTTGCGGCTTTTGCTTTACATTTTTCTTATTCTGTGGTAGAATTACAATATTCGTGAAAAGAAAGGAGCGAGGATTATGCCTATTAAGATACCGAACGGACTTCCTGCATTTAAAACGCTGGTCGAGGATAGAATTATGGTCATTGATGAGAGCAGAGCAACTCATCAGGATATAAGACCGCTTGAAATAGCAATCCTCAACCTGATGCCTAAAAAAATTGAAACGGAAACTCAGCTTTTAAGGCTTTTGAGCAATACTCCGCTTCAGATTAACATTGAGCTTTTGCAAACGGCAAGTCATGAAACCAAAACAACTCCACAAGAGCATATGTTTAAGTTCTATACCACCTTCGATAAGGTGAAGGACAAATATTTTGACGGACTTATAATAACGGGTGCGCCTGTTGAACAGCTTGAATTTGAGGACGTTGACTACTGGGACGAGCTTTGCGAAATTATGGAGTGGAGCAAAACTCACGTCTATTCCACAATACATATCTGCTGGGGAGCGCAGGCAGGACTTTTTTACCATTATGGAATTAAAAAATATCCGCTTGAAAAGAAGATGTTCGGGGTTTTTGAGCATCACGTTTTAAATCCAAGACATCCGATCTTAAACGGCTTTGACGACGTATTTTTAGTTCCTCATTCAAGACACACTGAGGTCAGAAGAAGTGACATTGAAAAGGTGCCGGAGCTTGAGATTCTCGCTGAAAGCGATATAGCGGGAGTTGACATTGTCGGCGATGAAAGCATGAGAAAATTCTTTATCTTCGGGCATAGAGAGTACGACAAGAGGACCTTAGCGGAGGAGTATTTCAGAGATCTTGAAAAGGGACTTTCGATTGATATTCCGTATAACTATTTTCCCGATGACGATACAAGCAACAAACCGCTTCACACATGGATCTGCCACGCAAACCTGATGTTTTCAAACTGGCTTAACTTTATAGTTTATCCCGGAACGCCGTTTGACCTTACGCAAATCAAATAGAACTGCTGCCGCCTTCGGGCGGCTTTTTTGTCGCAAAAATAAGCATTCGATGTGCTTTTTCTCTACAATAGACGAATTTCATATCTTTTTGTTAAAAGCCGCCTTTGACAAAATTTTTTACATTACCTTGCTACAATAAAAACGTACAATTTCCGTATATAGAGAAAGACGCGGAAAAATCTATAAATTATAAAGACAGGTGTGTAGGGAATGTTAAAAATGGAGACAACTTTAAAAAACACGGAGAAACTGCGCTATTTTTCATTTGCAGGGTTAACAATGATTTCGAGCTTTGTGGCGACGGGAGGCGAGCTTTTTTCCTTTCCGTCGCCGATTAACGTCGTAATTTCGGCTCTTTGCGGAAATTACGGCGTATTTTCGCTTGCGGCGTCGCTTTTGTCGTACATAATCAATGGAAATATTTTTGACGGGATAATAAACCTTTGCGCAATAGCAACGCTTATTGCCATAAGAATTATTACAGGTAAAGCTGAAAGCGAAACGCCGACAGTAACCGCTATGATTTCCTCTTCGTCGTATCTTTTGTATGCGGCAATAATAAGTCTGGTGTCAGCCTCTGAGCTTGATGAGGTTTTGTACAGACTTCTAAGTACGTTTTTGATTTTTGCAATAACCTATTCTGCAAAGGTCTGCTATGAAAAGTACATAGACGACGGAATGTTTGAAATGAACGGCAGAGCGGGAATTATGATAGCGCTTATTTTTGTCACGTTAGTTTCAACTCTGACAAGCGTTTCGATTTTAGGAATAAACTTAGGTAGAGCGACAGGCGTGGCTGTTATGCTTTTTGCGGCGAACAAATACAAGTATATAGGCGGCGCCGTTTACGGAGCGCTTTGCGCAGTAGGAGTAATTATTTGCTCGCCTGAAATGGCAAAAAATACTCTGCTTCTGGCGGTAGCGGGTCTTATCTGCGGAGCCTTTTCGTCGCTTGGAGTTGTAGCGGTAGTGGTATCGCTGATTGTAAGCGTTCTCGGCGGAATTTTTGTTATGGGAACAAACGCCGATTCCTTTAAGCTTTTAGCGGATATTATAGTCGGTGCGGTGATGTATCTGAGCCTGCCCGACAATAAAATTCTTTCAGCCTTCAGACTTGTCGGAGGAAAGCGAAAATCTCCTGAGCTTTTGTGCCAGACCGCCGCTTCAAGGCTTGAGTTTGCATCGAAGAATATAAACGCTGTAAGGGAGCAGATTGTGAGCGTTACCGAAGCGCTCGAAAAGAAAATCGAGCCGTGCGACCTGTCAAACGAGGTCAGAATGTGCGTCTGTAAGGACTGTACAAAATTTGCTTTTTGCTGGCAGCACAACGCAGCAGGAGTTAAAAGCGTCTTTTTGCAGCTTTCTATGAGAGCAAATTTAAACGGCGCAATAACGCTTGAGGACATACAAAACAAATATAGCGAATGCTGCCGCAAGGAGGTTTTGATGAGCTCGTTTAATATGCTCTATATGAGCCTTCGATACGAGCAGGAGAGAAAAAACCGAATAGCTGAGCTTCGGGAGCTTTTATGCTCGCAGTTAAGCGTTATGTCGAGTATGTTTGACGACCTTTCAACCGACACGGACAGCTTAAACAGAATTGACGCTATGCTTTCGGACAGCATTGCAGATATTGTTTACAGGCAGGGCATCAGAAACGCAAAAATTTGCGCTTATATTGACCAGGCGAGCAGACCGAGGGTTGAGATTTATATTCCCAAAAACATAAAGCCAGACCTTGTTAAGCTTACCGTTGAAATTGGCGAAGCGGCCTGCGCTGACTTTGACCTGCCGGTTGTAAGCGTAGTAGAAAATATGAAAAGGCTGGAGTTTTCAACAAAGCCGTACTATTCTCTCGAATTTGACGTTCTGGCGGCAAGCGCCGTTTTCGGCGATTATTCGGGCGATTACTACGAGCTTGTAAAGGCAACTCCAAACAGGCAGTTTATAATCCTTTCGGACGGTATGGGAACAGGAAAAAGCGCAAGGCTTGATTCAATGCTTGCGGTAAACTTAGTGACAAGGCTCATAACAAGCGGAGCGAGCGGAACAACTGCGGCTTCTTTGATAAACGCAGTTTTAAGAGTCAAAAGTGAGGAGGAAAGCTTCGCTACCCTTGATATTGCCGACATTGATTTAACAACAGGCGTACTCAATCTTTTGAAATGCGGCGCAGCGTACAGCTATCTTATCCGAAAGGGAAGCTTAAACGTCTTAGACGCCAAAACCTTTCCGCTCGGAATTCTATCGGGAATAACTCCTGAAACTATAAGCTTAAAGCTTGAAAGGGAGGATATACTGCTTATGTGCTCCGACGGAATATCAAAAGCGGAAATAAGTCAGTCAGTTTCAAATAAGAAATCAATCAACAAGTGCGAGCCAAAGGAAATTATCAGAATGATTTCAGACGAAATAAGCCTTAAAAAGTCAAGCGCAAAGCCTGACGACGTTACTGTTATAGCGACAAAAATTTTGTAAAGCTATAAGCTATTGCTCATTTGCAACCCTCAAAAGTCCATATTACCATCTCATCAAAACTGAAACCTCAGACGTCTTAATGTTAAAAGTTCTTATTTTTTTACAGTCAGTTTACA
Organism: Ruminococcus sp.; assembly: GCA_021205185.1. Lineage (GTDB taxonomy): Bacteria > Bacillota > Clostridia > Oscillospirales > Ruminococcaceae > UMGS1601. The sequence goes on from JAJPYB010000004.1 coordinate 125,167, forward strand.
TAATCGTCGTTTGTTTGTTACGAATTGTAGAAAGTTATTGTCATTTTCAACAAATTTAGGTGTCGTTTTATGTGAGAATTGGAAAAATTGAATAAAAACTCTTGCATATAACACGAAAAAGAGGTACAATAGATAAAAAGAAGATGGAGGAGTGACTATGTCCGAAAATAGCATTAACAATAATAATGATTTTCCTATAATGCTTTTTCATCAGGGGAACAATTTCCAAATGCAGGACCTTTTGGGCAACCACAAGGGTGAGCTTGATGGAAAAAAGGGTTATTATTTCAGAGCCTGGGCGCCTCACGCTAAAAGCGTAAGCGTTATCGGCGATTTTAACGATTGGGACGAGGATAAAAACGTTATGACTCGCCTTAAGGACAATGAAATCTGGGAGTGCTTTATCCCTGACCTCAAGGAATATGATTTGTATAAGTACCGCATTATCACAAGCGACGGCGAAAAGCTTACCAAGGCGGATCCTTACGGCATTCATATGCAAACGCCCCCTGAAACGGCGACCAGAATTTATTCGGTTGACGGCTTCAGGTGGACGGATTCTGTATATATGAAAGCAAAGGCAAAGAAAAACGTATACAAGAGTCCGATGAACATATACGAGGTTCATTTCAATTCCTGGAAGCGCTATCCTGACGGAAATTATTATACTTATGATAAGCTCGCCGAAGAAATGATACCCTATATGCTTGAAATGGGTTACACTCATATCGAGTTTATGCCGCTTTCAGAGTATCCGTTTGACGGCTCGTGGGGCTATCAGCAAATGGGTTATTATGCGCCTACTTCAAGATTCGGTACGCCGAAGGATTTTATGAAGATGATAAACGCCTTTCACAAGGCGGGAATAGGCGTTATTATGGACTGGGTTCCGGCTCATTTTCCGAGAGACGCAGCAGGACTTTCAGACTTTGACGGAAGCGCTTGCTATGAATATTCCGATTGGCGAAAGGGCGAGCATAAAGCCTGGGGAACCAAGGTGTTCGATTACGGAAAGAACGAGGTCGTTTCATTCCTCGTTTCAAACGCTTTATATTGGCTTGATAAATACCACGTCGATGGCCTTAGAGTTGACGCTGTAGCTTCAATGCTTTATCTCGATTACGACAGACGTGACGGCGAATGGATTCCTAATAAGGACGGCGGAAACGAAAACCTTGAAGCTATTGAATTTTTCAAAAAGCTTAACTCTGCAGTTTTTGAAAGATTCCCGAACGCTTTGATGATAGCTGAGGAGTCGACTGCCTGGCCGATGGTTACAAAGCCTGCAGATATAGGAGGCTTAGGCTTTAACTTCAAGTGGAATATGGGCTGGATGAACGATATGCTCAAGTATATGGCGCTCGACCCGATTCACAGGGCATTTCACCACAACGCACTGACATTCTCGTTCTTCTACGCTTTTTCTGAGAACTTCGTTCTTCCGATTTCTCACGACGAGGTGGTTCACGGAAAGGGTTCGCTTGTAAATAAAATGTTCGGCGACACCGACCAGAAGTTTGCTCAGGCGAGAACCTTTTTAGGCTATATGATGGCGCACCCTGGCAAGAAGCTTCTGTTTATGGGAAGCGAATTTGCACAGTTTCGGGAGTGGGATTACGAAAGTCAGCTCGAGTGGTTTATGATTGACGAGTATGAAAATCATAGAAACTTCCATAACTTCGTCAAGAATCTGAACAGGTTTTATCTTGATAATTCTCCTCTATGGGAAATAGATTATTCGTGGGAAGGCTTCTCGTGGATTTCAAATGACGACTATACTCAAAGCATTATAGTTTTCAGACGAATTGACGACAGCGGAAATGAAATAATTGTAGTTTGTAATTTCGTACCTGTTTCAAGGACAGGCTACAGCTTCGGAGTTCCATATAAGGGAGCATACAAGGAGGTATTTAATACCTCGTCTGACGACGGGCTGACATTTACCAACAAGAGAGTCAGAAGCAAGGCAGTTCCAATGCACGGATATGATAACTCTATAACGATTGACATCCCTGCGTATTCTACAATGTATTTCAAATATGAAAAGCCAAAGCCGAGAGCTAAAAAGGCTACGACTTCGACTAAAGCTAAAACGGCTAAAAAGAGTACGGCTGCAACCAAAAAGACAACGGCCAAGAAGCCGACTTCTTCAGCAAAGCCGAAGGCAACATCTGACAAAAGCAGCAAATAACAATTTATATACAAATAATTTAGGCGGTGATCTGATGATTAACAAAAAAGAAACAGTTGCAATGCTTTTAGCGGGCGGACAGGGAAGTCGTTTGTACGCTCTTACAAAGCAGATTGCAAAACCTGCGGTTCCTTACGGCGGAAAATACAGGATTATTGACTTTCCGTTGTCGAACTGCGTAAACTCAGGCATTGATACGGTAGGAGTTCTTACCCAGTATCAGCCGTTGGCGATGAACGACTACATCGGAAACGGACAGCCATGGGACCTTGACAGAAACAACGGCGGAGTTCACATTCTTGCGCCGTATCAGTCGCAAAGCGGAGCTGAGTGGTACGCTGGAACTGCAAACGCTATCTACCAGAATCTTTCGTTTATTGAAAGATACGACCCTGAATACGTTGTAATTCTTTCGGGCGACCATATTTACAAAATGGATTACAGCGAAATGCTCAGGTATCACAAGGAGAAAAACGCAGACTGCACCATTGCAGTTATCGACGTTGACCTTGAAGAGGCTTCACGCTTCGGAATTATGTTTGCTCGTGACGACGGCGAGATTTACGACTTCGTTGAAAAGCCAAAGGAGCCAAAGAGCACGCTCGCTTCAATGGGAATTTATATCTTCTCATTCGACGTGCTGAAGAAATACTTAACCGACAACGAGAACGACAAGAGAGTTGACAACGCAAAGGACTTCGGAAAGGATATTATTCCGATGATGCTGAAGGACAGCAAGCGCCTTTATGCGTATCGCTTTGAGGGCTACTGGAAGGACGTCGGAACTATCGACAGTCTATGGGAAGCTAATATGGACCTTATCAATCCTAACATTCCTATTGATTTGTATGACCCAACTTGGAAAATCTATTCGAGAAATCCTGTTCTGCCGCCGCAGAGCATCGGTAAGAATGCAAAGATTCAGAACTCTATGGTAACGGAGGGCTGTATCATTGATGGAACGGTTGACTTCTCTATGATCTCAGACGGGGTAGTAATTGAAGAGGGCGCTACAGTAACCGATTCAATTCTGATGCCGGGAAGCGTTGTAAAGTCGGGAGCTGTTGTCGAATACGCTATTATCGGAGAAAATTCGACAATCGGCGAAAACGCAAGAGTCGGAGCAAGACCTGAAAACGTCGAAAACCGCGACGAGTGGGGAATTGCTGTTGTAGGACATCAGATTACAATTTCTGAGGGAACGACAATCGCACCTAAAGAAATTGTAGGAGAGAATAAGTAAGGAGGGAATGGATATGTCAATAAATATGAAAAATGTTTTGGGAATAGTTTTTGCCAATATGCACGATATGACTGTCGAGTCCCTTACACAAAAGAGAACTATGGGCTCTATCCTGTTCGGCGGAAGATACAGACTTATAGACTTCCCCTTGTCGAATATGGTAAATAGCGGAATTTCAAATATTGGCGTTGTAACAAAGCATAACTATCAATCGCTTTTAGATCATATGGGAAACGGAAGGTCATGGGACTTAGCTCGTAAAACCGGCGGACTTCATATTCTTCCGCCGTTTGGAAATAACGAAAGCACTCTTTACAGAGGAAGACTTGAAGCGCTGTACGGAGCTATAAGCTTTATTGTACACGCACCTCAGGAGTACGTTGTTATGAGCGACTGCGATGTAATCGCAAATATTGATTATCGCCCGATTGTTGATTTCCATGAGGAAAGCGGAGCTGACATAACTGTTGTTACAAGCACAGGAAAGCTCAATTCTTATGAAACAAAGCAGGGAACCTTTATGACTGTTGACAGTCAGGGAAGAGTTCAGGACGTTTTGATTCACAGCGGCTTAGAGGGAACAGGTGCTTTAAACCTCAATATGTACGTTGTCAAGAAGGATTTCCTGGTTGACATTATTATGTCGTATACAGCAAAGGGAATGTACAGCTTTGAAAGAGACGTTTTGCAGGCTAAGAAGAATGAGCTGAAGATTATGGCTTATGATTATCAGGGCTACTACAAGCAGATTTGCAGCATTCTTTCCTACTACAATGCAAATATGGATTTGCTCGACGTTAAAAATTCAAAGCAGCTATTTAACCAGAACGCACCGATTTATACAAAGCTTAAAGACAACGCGCCTTCAAAGTACGGACTTGACAGCAAGGTTACAAACTCTCTTATCGCAGACGGCTGCGTAATCGACGGAGAGGTTGAAAACTCAGTGCTGTTCAGAGGCGTAAAGATAGGCAAGGGATCTGTTGTCAAGAATTCTATTTTAATGCAGGATACGGTAGTTGGCGAAAACACAACTATCGACTATGCAATCACCGACAAGAATGTTGTCGTTGGAGATGACAGAAGTCTTTCAAGCTCGGAAACCTTCCCTATATATGTAGCTAAGGACGCTAAGGTGTAGAAAAAATCTGATTTCACAAAGAAAAGAGGAATGTTTATGAATATATTATATACTGCGTCAGAAGCGCTTCCCTATATTGCGTCTGGCGGACTTGCAGACGTTGCCGGTTCACTTCCTGCGGCTATAAACGCTCAGGGACACGATTGCAGAGTCGTAATTCCTTATTACGGACAAATCAAGCAGGAGTTAAAAGACGGACTGACGTTTTTGACCAACTTTACCGTTCCCGTTGCTTGGAGGAATCAATACTGCGGTGTGTTTGTCGGAAACGCAAACGGCGTTACATATTATCTTCTGGATAATGAGTATTATTTCGGAAGAAACGGACTTTACGGCTTCTACGACGACGCAGAAAGATACATTTTCTTTTCTCGTGCGGTGTTAGAGCTTATTCGCTACATTGATTTTAAGCCAAATGTAATAAACGCAAACGACTGGCAGACAGCGTTAGTTCCTGTATATTACGACATCTTTTACAGGTACCAGTCCGGATATGAGGATATTAAAACGGTATTTACCATTCACAATATTCAGTATCAGGGCAGATACGGACTTGAGCTTATAAGCGATCTTATGGGAATACCTCTTTATCATACAGACCTGCTTTCCTACGACGGCGACGTAAACTTTATGAAGGCGGCTATAGAGGTTTCCGACAAGGTTACTACCGTTTCGCCAACTTATGCTACGGAAATTTTAGACCCGTGGTATTCTCACGGACTTGACAGAGCGCTTGCCGGAAAGCAGTATAAGCTGTGCGGCTTTTTAAACGGAATCGACCAAAACGTATACAATCCTGAAACCGATCCGATTATCGCTAAGAATTACGGGCTTAAAGACAAATCAGGCAAGAAGATTTGTAAGAGGGCTCTTTGTGAAGAAATGGGAATTGTCGACGGTAAGGAGCCTGTTATTGGAATCGTAACACGATTTGTTTCTCACAAGGGACTTGACCTTATAAAGTATGTGTTTGAGGATATTGTAAATCTGGGATATAAGTTTGCAATCTTAGGCAGCGGTGAAAAGATCTACGAAGACTTCTTTACGGAAATGAGCTATCGTTACCCCGATAGAGTAGGCGTTAAGATTGGCTTTATTCCTGCGCTTTCAAAGAAAATTTATGCAGGTGCTGATATGTTCCTTATGCCTTCACAGTCGGAGCCTTGCGGCTTGGCTCAGATGATAGCATTAAGATACGGAACTATTCCTATTGTTCGTGAAACGGGCGGACTAAAGGATTCAATTCAGGACGCTGGCGACCCGAACGGTCAGCTTGTCGGAAACGGATTTACATTTAAGACCTACAACGCTCACGATATGCTTGACGCTTGCGCAAGAGCAAGAGGCTACTACGACAATAGAATGAAGTGGGGTCAGCTTGTAAACAATGCGTTCAGACAGGACTTTAGCTGGGAAAAATCCGCAAAGCTCTATATCGGCTTGTACGAAAATATGTAACTAACTGAATAAACTTCCATTTGTTGGAAATACTTAATGCAAACGGCTTGAAGGTAATCTGAGCTGTTTGCATTATTTTTTGGAGCTGATAAAATGGGATTATTAAAAAGAACGCTTGCGATAGTTATAGCGGCTTGTGCCTTGCTTCTCTCAAGCGGATTGCAGGTATTCGCTGCAAGAGGCGGGGAAATAATTGAAATTGAAAGCGAAAATCAAGTGGTCGACAGTATGACGATTGGCGGCAAGACAATTTACGCTTATTACCACCCGATTTCTACCCTTACAAGCGAGGAGGTATTTTCTGACGAAACATATTCCTGCGCGGCACTTGTAAGCCGCTTTTATAAAGAAGTCTACGGCATAGATATGCAATACCTGTATCCGTCCTCAGCACCGACAGCTCACAATGCCGTATTTTACGAAACCGAAATCGTTCACGTCGGCGACATTTATATGAGCAATAACCACTGGGCGATTGTCAAAGAGGTAAACGGCTCTACGGTTACGCTGTTTGAGCAAAATTGGTGTTGGAGCGAGGATGGCAAAACCTTCGCTAAGTGCGGTAGAACTGTCGACCTCGATAATTTAGATGAAAGTATCGGTGAAACCTTTTACACTACCAGAATGCCGCTAAAAAGCGTATTGAAAACTATTGCCGCTATGATTCGCAACCGCATTAACTTCGTTAATGCTTGTCGCCCCAATTACGCATTAAAATAATTTCCCAATTATTACAACCCCCACGTCAAAATCACATATTCTGACCAATCACTCCGCCAGCGGCGGAGTGATTGGTCTATTTCTTCTTTGCAAAATATTACAAAAACCCCGTCAAAAATTACATAATTATGCAAACTGCACAAAAATTCAACCCAAAATTTGTCTAATCTGCCAATTGACGGGGGGGGGGACTATAATAAATAAGAAATTGAAATAAATTGATCCTTGTCGAATCAGTACGCAGGCGCTTGTTTGGCAGTAGGGAAGATCTGTTATGATAATAGAGAGGGTGTGCTATGGGAAATTCTGCTGTAAGTAAAGCAAAGGAAAAATATCATTGTTTATTTTCTTCGGAGGACAAAGTTAAGGCGTTTGACCAATTGGCTGAGAAATACTATTTTGCTAATTTTGGCTCTACTTCTAAATCAGATTTGGATACCTTGATGTTTTCATTCTATATAGAACGGATATTAGCTGTTTCTGAAAATGATATGGAAACATATAGTGACTATACATTATCAAAGGATTTGGGTATTACTCAGAGCCGAATTTCAAGCTTAAAAGTCAAGAAGGAACTGCAATATCCATATAAGGAATTCAAATGGAAGGATTCTTTTGCAAGGATTGTATCTAATTACAGATATGAAAACGGTAAAATAAAACTATTTATTCCCGACAAAAATCTTTATTACGAAATCAAAAATGCTATCGAGAATGCAGGTGGATATGTTGACGTACAGCTTAATTCTACTTTGCTGCAAATTAGTCCAGAATATTTTATTGATTTGATTGTAGCTGCTACTGATGATACAAATCGCAGCGAAGTTGAAAAAGAGCTTAAAAAGCAGTTGAAGGAGCATAAGTTTTCAACGGAGGATTTTGAGCGTAAATCTGTTGGAGATATATTAAAGCAATCAGCACCTGGAGTGGCTACTGATGTTGTAGGTGAGCTAATCAGTTCCTGTGTTCCTTTTGTTGGACCTGCTCTTGGGAAAGGCTTGAAAATGATAGGGAAAGAATTGATCAACGCTCGCAAACAAAGTGTGTGAGAAGGTGAATCAATTCAAAATATTATGAACAAATAACAAATCAAATATTGCATATTTAGGAGGAAACATTATGAAAAAGAAATTATTAAGTTTATTCACAACACTCGCTATGGTATTAAGCCTAACCATTTGCCTACCCACGATTTCAGTTGGAGCTACGACCTTAACGTCGGGTGACTACGAGTACGAAATTCTCGAAGACGGAACGGCGGAAATTTCTTTCTACGACGGTACCGCTTCGACCGTTAATATTCCGAGTAAGATAGGCGGCTATACTGTTACAAGTATCGGTAATCGAGCTTTCTATGCTTATGATACTCTAACTAGCGTTACTATCCCAGACACAGTTACAATTATTGGCGAATATGCATTTAGTAATTGCATCAGCTTAACAAGCGTAACTATCCCTGATTCTGTTACAATTATTGG
>JAJPYB010000011.1 GCA_021205185.1 Ruminococcus sp.
AAACACCACTGCGTGGCGTTTTGAGGATTTAAAATTCCCAGCGAATGAATTGCTGGGAATGCTGGGTGTGAGATTTATAAAAAGTGGTATAAGAAAAAGAGGTGATTTGAGATATATGTATATAACTTTATATTAAGTTTATTATTTTCTATCCCCTGCTGCTTCATAATATAGTGTTGTGCATTATGCTTTGCCGAAATACGCATTAAACTCACGCATTACGCTAGGCGGCACCTATAACAAAAAGCAGCAGACAAAAGTGTCTGCTGCTGTTTTAGTTTTCAGTATTTTGATATTAGCTGTTTTACCAAAGAAGGCTTACGCCCTTTGCGTGGGAGTTAATAAGTCCAACATCAGCGGTTGTAACTGAGCCGTCATTATTTACATCAGCAGCGTCAAAGTCGTCGCCTGTCAGAGTAGTAACGCCCTTTGCGTGGGAGTTTGCAAGTCCAACGTCAGCAGTTGTAACTGAGCCGTCATTGTTTACGTCGCCTGGTAGTCTGTCGCTCTTGACAACTGTCTTAAGGACATTTCCGTTAGCGTCTAAATATTCAACCGAACGGATAAGGAATACATAGTCGTCAGCGTCCTTCCATGACTGCGTGTAAGCGCTTATCGAATAGGTATCGCCTGAAACAAGCTCCGAGCTTAAATCAACAGTAATTGTAAGTGCTGTCGCGCCCTCAAGCTCGCTTTCGCCAGTAACGGTTGTCTTAGTAGTAACATCGTTTAAAGTTTCAATAACATTGAGTGATGTGTACTGGCTGAATGTAACATCTGATGCGCAGTCGAATGTAATTCTGATGCTTACTGCGCCTTCGATTTCAGAATCAACTGTTCCTGAATCAAGAGTTACAGCTCCGTCTGCCTTTGAGTAGTATATTACTGCAAGTGCCTCGTCCTTTGTAATAGCGTCTTCAATGTCCGGAGCTGGCTCTGCTTCGCCTTCATAAGCTTCCATAATTGCAGCAATTATTTCAGGCTGAGTTACCTTCTTTGTCGTTCTGTTAAAGAGCGCAAAGCCGTAAGTTCCGTTCCAGCCGTTATCCCAGTAAACTGGTACCATGCTCATGCTTCTTGCTGCCTTACAAACCTCGCTCGCAAACAAAGCTCTGCTTTCTGTGTTAGACTTGTCAATCGAGCCGTACTCACCGATAACTACAGGATAGCCTTCGAGTACAAACTTCTTGTAGCACTTAACGAAATAGTCCTCAATAGTCTGAATTTCAGCGTCTGTTCCCCAGGTTGTAACGTCTGTCGACTCTTCGCCGCAGAAGTCCCAAGGATTATAGTAGTGAACAGAAATCATAATTCTCTGCTCGTCTTCTGGAATGGATGAATCTCTGTATGTATCTGTTGGAATTTCAAAGCCGTAATCCCCTGCTGTGTAGGTAATGTCGGTGTTCCAGCCAGGAACAAGCAACCAACGCTTAGCGTTATTTGAGCCTGTCTGACGAACTGTGTCAACGAAAATCTGGTTGTAGTCGTTGATGTTTGCGTAATACTCGTCTGATGGGCCGTTGTAGTTGCCGTCAAATTCTTCGTTCATCGACTCGAAAATCAAGTGTTCATCGTAGTCCTTGAACTTGTTGGCAATCTGCTCCCAGACTGCAGCGTACTTTTCCTTTATTTCAACCTGATCCTCAGCGCTTTCAGCACAAAGCAACCAGCTTCCTGGAACAGTATAGTAACCGTCACCGTGCATATTGATAATAACATACAAGCCTGCTTCAATAGCGTAGTCAACTACCTCCTGAACCCTGTCAAGCCAGCTTGAATTGATTTTGTAATTTGAATCCGCATCACCGATATAGTTCAGGTAAGAAACTGGAATTCTTACTGCGTTAAAGCCAGCGTCCTTAACCATCTGAAGAGTTTCCTGTGTAATAGTAGGATTACTCCATGCGGTTTCATTAGGAGTACCGTTACTTGAAGCCTCAAGCTGATTTCCTAAGTTCCAGGCAGGTGACATTGCTTCAACAATTTCGTACTGATCCAGGTCGTCAAACGTATCTTCAGCAGAAACTGTAATAGGTGCGGTACAAATTGTTGTAACTGTTACAGCAGCTGCTAAAACGCTTGTGACAAGCCTTTTAAGAAAAAATCTCTTTTTCATCATTAAACCTCCATATATTAGTCTGAAAATTATCAGCTATTTGTTTAATAATACCATATAAAGCTCAATCTGTCAATCGCTTTTTGTGGGAATTGTTGACATTTGCGTTAAATATAGCAAAGAAAAAAGCGAGGAATTTTCACCTCGCTTTTGAGAATTTAAATTCAATGAAATTACTTTTTGAGTCCCCAGATGTCTCTTGCGTAGTCTTCAACAGAACGGTCAGCTGAGAAAATTCCTGCGCCAGCAATATTAGCAAGCGACATTTGCTGCCACTTCTTCTGATCTCTGTACAATTCGCTTGAAACGGACTGAGCGTGAGCGTAAGAATCGAAGTCAGCTAAAACCATATACGGGTCGCTGTACTTCAAGGAATTTGCAACCTCCTCAAAGGTGTTGCCGTTAATTCCGCCAGTCATTCTGTCAACTGCTGCACGGATAATTCCGTTCTCGTTGTAATACTTTTCAGGGTGATAGCTGGACTTGCGTGCAACTACCTCTTCGGCAGTCATACCGAATGTGATAATGTTCTCGTCCCCTACTACCTCGTGAATTTCAACATTTGCGCCGTCCATAGTTCCTAAAGTTATAGCGCCGTTTAACATCTGCTTCATATTACCTGTTCCAGAAGCTTCTGTTCCAGCTAATGAAATCTGCTCGGAGATTTCACTTGCAGGCATCAATATTTCAGAAAGCGAAACGCAGTAATCCTCAAGGAATACAACTGAAAGCTTTTCGTTAATCTTCGGATTCTTTTTAAGCTCCTCGCCAAGCGACCAGATAAGCTTGATAATCTGCTTTGCAAGATAATATCCTGGAGCTGCCTTAGCTGCAAAGATATAAGTTTTTGGTGTGAAATCTGCGTCAGGGTTTTCAAGCAGGTAGTTGTACTCAGCCAAAATATTCAAAACATTTAAGTGCTGGCGCTTATATTCGTGAAGTCTTTTAACCTGAACGTCGAAAATTGAATCAACATTCAAAACTGTTCCGTACTGGTTCTTGACGTACTTTGCAAAGCTTTGCTTATTTTCCCTCTTAATATCGGCTAAGGCATTTAAAACCTCATCGTCGTCCTTGAACATATTAAACTTTGAAAGCTCGGAAGCGTCCTTCAGGAAGCCGTCGCCAATCTTTTCACGAAGAAGATTTGTAAGTCCTGCATTTGACTGCAAAAGCCATCTTCTGAAAGCAATTCCGTTTGTTACGTTCTTGAACTTATTAGGTGTGTCTAGATACTCGTCGTGGAAAACGTCCTGCTTGATGATTTCCGAGTGAATCTTTGCAACGCCGTTTACAGAATGTGAAGCGTGAACGCAAAGATTTGCCATTTTAACCTGATTGTTCTGAATGATAGACATTCTCGAAATTCTCGGCTCGTCGCCCGTTCTGTCCCATAAATCCTTGCAGTAGCGATTGTTAATCTCAACGATAATCGAGAAAATTCTCGGAATAACCTGTCTTACAAGGTTGCAATCCCACTTTTCAAGAGCTTCCGCCATTACTGTGTGGTTTGTATAAGCAAATGTATTTGTAACGATATGCCAAGCCTTATTCCATGAATAGCCGCAGTCGTCCAAAAGTATTCTCATAAGCTCTGCGATAGCAAGGGTAGGATGAGTGTCGTTTACGTGAATTGCAACCTTCTCGTGAAGATTGTCAAGCGTTCCATAGGTTCTCATATGCTTGTCGACAATATCGCCGACAGACGCCGCGCACATAAAATACTGCTGGCGAAGTCTTAACGACTTACCCTCTGCGTGGTTGTCGTTCGGATACAAAACCTTAGAAATTGCCTGAGCCATAATATTCTGACCCAAAGCCTTCGAGTAGTCGCCCTTGTTAAACATATTCATATCAAACGACGGAGTTACAGCTCTCCAAAGTCTTAGAACTGAAACCGCTTCGCTGTCGTAACCAGCGACATACATATCAACCGGTACTGCGTTTACTGTTGAATAATTAACATGGTTTACGCAACGATACTGGTCGTCCCAGTATTCTTCAAGCTCACCGTCAAAGTGAACCTCAATAGCTCTGTCATAATTTTCAACAAGCCATGACTTTCCGCCCGGCAGCCAATTGTCAGGAAGCTCTGTCTGCCAGCCCTCTTCAAGCTTCTGCTTGAAAATTCCGAACTCATAGCAGATTGAATATCCCATTCCTGAGTATCCGTCTGTTGCAAGTCCGTCAAGATAGCAAGCAGCGAGACGTCCAAGTCCGCCGTTTCCAAGTCCTGCGTCAGGCTCGCACTCGTAAATTCCGTCGATGTTGATGCCGTACTTATCCAGAACGTCCTTTACCATATCGTTAATCATTAAATTGTAAAGATTCGTCTTTAGCGAACGACCCATCAGAAACTCCATTGACAAGTAATAAACCTGCTTTTTGCCTTCCGAATGAATCTTGTTTACAAACTTCCTTCTTTTATCCTTTAATAGCTTTACGATGATAGTTGTGATTGCTTCATAAATCTGCTTATCAGACGCCTTATCGATAGTTGTTCGGCTTAAGTCGCCAAGCGTATCAATAAGCTTTTCCTCAAATTCCTTCTCGGTGATTGGTGCGGGCACCGTTCCCTTGATTGGCTTCAGTGCTTTCTTCCTTGCAGTCTTTTTTGTGTTTCCGCTTTGAACTGTCATAATACTACCTCCGTTTTAATATTTCATCCCAACTAGACTAATTGTACAGTAATATTGAACAAATGTCAAGGGGTGTTTTTATGCAAAACAACCAAAAACAGCGCCATTTACAGGACTTTTACAATTGTTTTGGATTTCCTTTCAATTAAAAGAAAAGGCTGTGCTTAGCAACAAAAAGCGGACGCAAATTGCGTCCGCAAAAAGGCTTTAAGTCTTTAAACCATACTATCCTCCCAGCAATCCGGGGCTTTGATTCCTAAAATCTTTAAAACGGTTGGCGCTACGTTTGCAAGTCCGTAGCTTCCGTCCTTGATTTCGTATCTTGTATCCTTATCGTAAATGATGAACGGAACTCTGTTCAGCGAGTGAGCGGTTCTTGTCTGAATCTCGCCCTTCTTGTTCTTTTCAAGCATTTCGTCAGCGTTTCCGTGGTCGGCGGTAACAAGAAGCGTACAGTCACACTCATCAACTACCTTCAGAAGTCTTGCAAGTCCGAGATCAACAGCTTCAACTCCAATTATAGTAGCGTCCATATTTCCTGTATGTCCTACCATATCTCCGTTTGGATAGTTGCATCTCAAAAAGCCGTACTTTCCTGACTTTATAGCTGCAATCAGGTCGTCTGTGACCTCAGCCGCCTTCATCCAGGGACGCTCGTCAAAGGAAACCTTATCCGACGGAATTTCGGTCCACGTTTCAAGCTCCTCTGAGAACTTTTCGCTTCTGTTTCCGTTCCAGAAGTAGGTAACGTGACCGAACTTCTGAGTTTCAGAAACAGCGTACTGATTAACTCCTGCGTTTACTAAGACCTCAGAAAGGGTGTTTGTAATTTCAGGAGGGCTTACAAGATACTTCTTCGGGAGATTTAAATCTCCATCGTATTGAAGCATTCCTGCGTATACGACGTCCGGAACAACCTCTCTGTCAAACTTGTCAAAATCAGCGTCGTCAAACGCCATTGAAAGCTCGATCGCTCTATCTCCTCTGAAATTAAAGAGAACAACGCTGTCGCCGTCAACAATCTTACCAACAGGCTCGCCGTTTTCAGCAATTACAAAAGCGGGCAGGTCCTGATCTATAACACCGTCAATTTCAGCTCTTGCAGTTTCAATAGCGATAGTCGCATTTTCAAACTGTCTTCCCTTTCCTAAAACGTGAGTATCCCAGCCTTTTTTAACCATTGCCCAGTCAGCCTGATACCTGTCCATTGTGATTTTCATTCTTCCGCCGCCTGACGCAATTTTAGCGTCAAAGCTTGAGTCGTTTAAACTCTTTAAGTGGTTTTCAAGCTCGTCGACATATTGAAGCGCAGAGGTTGCAGGAACATCTCTTCCGTCAAGAAGAATATGACATCTGACCTTTGAAACGCCGTCCTCCTTCGCCTTTGTAATCATCTTTTCAAGGTGAGAAATGTTAGAGTGAACGTTTCCGTCGGACAAAAGTCCGATGAAATGCAATGTTGACGACTTTTCCTTACAGTTGCCGACAACCTCGCACCAGGTGTCGCTTTCAAACATTTTTCCGCTTTCGATAGATTCGTTGACAAGCTTTGCGCCCTGAGAATAAATCTGTCCGCAGCCTAAAGCGTTATGACCAACCTCTGAATTTCCCATATCGTCGTCTGTCGGAAGTCCAACAGCTCCGCCATGAGCCTTCAAAGAGGTATTCGGGCAGGTTTTTAAAAGCTTGTCAAGAGTAGGCGTGTTAGCTTCAGTTACAGCGTCACCCAAGCCTGTAACTGAATATCCTACTCCGTCCATTACTACTAAAACAACAGGTTTCATACCAAATTTAATCCTTTCAAATGTAATTTAGCCGTTTACAGCTGCCTGTACGATAGTGTTAAAATCAGCAGCCTTTAATGAAGCTCCGCCGATAAGACCGCCGTCTACGTTTTCCTTGGAAAGAAGCTCTGCGCAGTTTCCAGCGTTCATAGAGCCGCCATACTGAATTGTAACAGCCTGAGCGGTTTCTTCATCGTAAAGCTTAGCGAGCGTCGCACGGATAAGAGCGCAAACCTCCTCAGCCTGATCGGCAGTAGCAGTTTTACCGGTTCCGATTGCCCATACAGGCTCGTAAGCAATAACAGTCTTCTTAACATCCTCAGCAGGAATGTCGTATAGGTCAAGCTTAATCTGACGAGCGATAACCTCCTCGGTAATGCTGCATTCACGCTCCCACAAAAGCTCGCCCACGCAAACGATCGGCTTTAAGCCTGCCGCAAGAGCAGACTTTGTTCTCTTGTTTACAGTTTCATCAGTTTCAGCAAAATACTGTCTTCTTTCGCTGTGTCCGATAACTACGTATTCAACGCCAAGCTCAACAAGCATATCGGCTGAAATTTCGCCTGTATATGCTCCGCTCTTTTCAAAGTGAACGTTCTCAGCTCCGATTTTAATGTTTGAACCCTCTGTTGCAGCGATTGCAGTTTCAAGGTTTGTAAAGGGTACGCAGGCTACGACCTCAACGTCAGCGTTTGCAACTAGCGGCTTAATTTCTTCAAGAAGCGCCTTAGCCTCAGGACGAGTCTTGTTCATCTTCCAGTTTCCGGCAATAATAGCCTTTCTTACACTCTTTTTCATAACAAATTCTCCTTGTCAAAAAATTCAATGTTAAGGGATTGCCCAAAAAGACAATCCCTTATAATTCTTACTTGTCAGCAATTACGTCGATTCCCGGCAATACCTTACCCTCAAGATACTCAAGAGAAGCTCCGCCGCCAGTTGAAATGTGGCTCATCTTATCAGCAAAGCCTAAAGAAATTACAGCGGCAGCCGAATCTCCGCCTCCGATGATTGTTGTAGCGTCTGTATCAGCTAAGGACTTAGCAACGGCGATTGTACCCTTTGCTAAAACCGGGTTTTCAAATACGCCCATTGGTCCGTTCCAAACAACTGTCTTTGCGCTCTTTACAGCCTCGGCATAAAGCTCTGCTGTCTTTGTTCCGATGTCAAGTCCCATCTTGTCAGCAGGAATGTCCTCAACAACGCTGACCTCGATATCTCCGTCGATTGGATCAGGGAATGCGTCAGCAATAGTTGTATCTACCGGGAGCAAAAGCTTCTTGCCGTTAGCGGCAGCCTTTTCAATCATTTCCTTACAGTAGTCAAGCTTTGTATCGTCAACCAAAGAGGTTCCAACCTCCTTGCCCTGTGCCTTTAAGAATGTATATGCCATTCCGCCGCCGATAATAAGAGTATCGCACTTTTCAATAAGATTTGAAATTACGTTCAGCTTGTCAGCTACCTTAGCGCCGCCTAAAATTGCAACGAAGGGTCTTACAGGATCTTCAACAGCATTTCCCAAGAAGTTGATTTCCTTTTGCATCAGGTATCCTACAGCTGTTTCCTTGACAAACTTTGTAACTCCGGCAGTCGAAGCGTGAGCACGGTGTGCTGAACCGAAAGCGTCCATAACGAATACTTCATTGTCAACTAAATCTGCAAGCTCCTTAGCGAAGCCTTCGCCGTTCTTGGTTTCCTCAGCGCCTCTGAATCTTGTGTTTTCAAGAACAACAATTTCGCCGTCCTTCATTTCAGCAACCGCCTTCTTAGCGTTGTCGCCTACAACTACATCGTCTTTAGCAAATGTAACGCTTGTGTTTACAAGCTCTGCAAGTCTGTTTGCAACAGGAGCAAGTGAGAACTTATCCTCAGGACCGTTCTTTGGCTTACCTAAATGTGAGCAAAGAACTACCTTTGCGCCGCTTTCAACCAGCTTATTGATAGTAGGAAGAGCTGCTGTTATTCTATTGTCGTTAGTAATAACGCCGTCCTTCAGCGGAACGTTAAAGTCAACTCTGACTAAAACCTTCTTGCCCTTTACATCAATGTCTTCAACAGTAACCTTGTTTAAACCTGCCATTTTAAAAACCTCTCTTTTAATATATTTGACTCCGAAAATCGGACTCATGATTTGCAAGCTTTGCTAGATATATTGTATACCATTTTATGCCAAATTACAAGTGGATAAAAGGTATATTTTTCATAAAATACATTTAAAATCACTCGGAATTTCCCTTGATAACGACTCCCGCTACTCTATGCCCTGCGTTGCAGGCAACAGCAGCACCTACCTGAATATAATCGGTCGGCGGATAGCCTACAGCCTTTTCCATAGCCTTTGCAATATCGTTTTTCAGAGTTTCATCGCTTCCCCAAATGATAACATAAGGAGTTTTAGGAATCATATCGTCCTTTGCAATTTCCAGAATCGTTGGGATTATAGCCTTTTCTCCTCTTACCTTTTTGAGAATTGAGGATACTCCGTGTGAAATTTTAAGAATCGGCTTTAAGCCTAAAAGCTCGCCTGCAAACGCCGCAGCAGCAGAAATTCTTCCAGACTTTTTAGCGTACTTTAAATTGTAGCAGGCAAAAAGAACATAAGCGCTCTTTAACCAGTCGTTTATGAAGGCTATTATCTGCGTTGCCGGGACGCCGCTATTCGCCTTTATTGCCGCCTGAACTACCGCATAGCCGTAAACGCCCGTGTAATTATCGCTGTCTATAACGTGAATGTTAAGGTCCTTCTCCCGCTCCTTGTACTTGCTGAAAAAGTCCTTTTTCGCAATAACTGCGTTGTTGTAGGTGGCTGAGCCGTGCGAGGAAATCGTTACGTTTATAATGTCGGTGACTTCCTTGTCCTGTGCTAACTTCTCGTAGGCTTCAAACCAGTCAAGCGTTGTAACCTGACTTGTAGCAGGTATTCCCTCATATGCGTCCATAACCTTGTAAAACTCAAAGTTATCAATATCGACTCTCGGAAGATAGCTCTTATCTCCTACCGCTACCTTAAACGGAACAATCTTAATTCCAAGCTCGTGCTCCTGCTCCTTTGATATATCGCAAGCAGCGTCGGTTAAAATCACGGTTTTTCCCATATCGAATCTCCTTTACCAAGTATATTGCGTGAGCTTTCCCTCTCTTGTAAGATCGGGGAAATCCCACTGCCTTAATATTTCATAAGCAGCTATTGCGACGGAATTTGAAAGATTTAAGCTTCTGAGCTCGGGGCGCATCGGAATCCTGACACAGCTTTCTTTATTTTCATGCAAAAGGCTTTCGGGAAGTCCCTTATCCTCTCTTCCAAAAAGGATAAATGAGTTATCAGGATAGCTTATATTGCTGTAAACATTTGTGCCCTTTGTAGTAAAGTAATAAAAGCTGCCGCCCTTGTTCCTTTCAAAAAACTCGTCCAGATTATCGTACTCATAAATTTCGAGCTTATCCCAGTAGTCAAGCCCTGCACGCTTTAAGTGCTTGTCGCTTATCTGAAAGCCGTAAGGCTTTATGAGGTGAAGCGAAGCACCTGTTACAGCGCAGGTTCTTGAAATATTGCCTGTGTTTTGCGGTATTTGCGGCTCAACCAGAACTATATTAAGTCTTTTCATAGCTTAAAGTGAAATCTTCGGAAGGAAGGATAAAATATCCTCCTTCATTCTTATACACTCCCGTCTTGCGGCTCTTGCGTATTCGGTTTCTTCGCATTCTTCCTTCTTGTACGCACACATAACCGCTCTTGAGGAATTTACAACCGCTCCCAGTCCGTTTACGTCAAACGCTTTTGAAACGCCCTCTGCTCCGCCGCCCTGTGCACCGTAACCGGGAACTAAGAAGAATGTGTTTGGAAGCTTCGCTCTCATTTCAGCGAGCTGTTCAGGATAGGTAGCGCCTACTACAGCGCCGACTGAGGAATATCCAAGCTTGCCAGGTGCTGTCGCTCCCCACTTTTCACACATATCTCCCATTGTTTCGTAAACGGTTTTGTCGCCGATTTTAAGATCCTGAAGCTCGCCGCTTGATTTATTTGAAGTCTTGACGAGAACGAAAATACCCTTGTCCTTTTCACGACAAAGCTTTAAAAGCGGCTCAATTCCGTCAGTACCGAGGTAGCCGTTTACAGTTAAAGCGTCCGCTCCGAAGGGAGTTATTTCCTCGTCGTCAACCATAACGCTGCCTAAATGCGCAGTAGCATAAGCTTCCATTGTAGCGCCTATATCGTTACGCTTGCCGTCGGTAATGACAAACATTCCCTTTTTCTGTGCGTAGCTTATAGTTTTTGAAAGCGTTTTAACGCCCTCGTAGCCATACATTTCGTAATATGCCGCCTGAGGCTTGATAGCCGGAACTATATCGCAAATTTCGTCGATTATTCCCTTGTTAAATTCTAAAATTGCCTTTGAAGCTCCCTTTAAAGTCTTTCCGTACTTTTTAAAAGCCTTCTTCTTTATATACTCAGGAACGTAATCAAGCTTAGGGTCAAGTCCTACTACGGTAGGATTCTGGGTCTTAATAATTTTTTCAATCAATCGGTCAAACGACATATTTCCATTCTCCTTTGTCAGAAATTTATGAATCTAAAGCGAGTAGACAATCTCACCCTTTGAAACGGTCATTACAGCTCTGCCCTTTAAGCGTTTGCCCTTAAACACGCTGTTCTTGCTTTTTGAATGAAGCTTATCCTTGTCTACCGTCCATTCAAGGTCGGTATCAACTACCGTAAAGTCAGCAGGATAGCCCTCTTCAATTTTAAGCTCGTGGAGTCCTAAAATTTGCCTGGGGTTTTGGCTCATTATTCTCTGGACGTCTGTAAGGCTTAGCTTTCCTGTATGATAAAGCTTTGTCAGAACTGCTGAAAGCGACGTTTCAAGTCCGACTACTCCGTTTGGAGCTGTTAAAAAGTCAGCCTTTTCCTCAGCTGTATGCGGAGCGTGGTCGGTTACAATGCAATCAATCGTTCCGTCAATTACAGCTTGTTCAATTGCCTTGCGGTCGCTTTCCTCTCGAAGCGGCGGATTCATTCTGTAATCTGCGTCTCGCTTCAAGAGCTTATCGTCCGTAAATGTAAAGTAGTGCGGCGCCGTTTCGCAGGTTACCCTTACGCCGTCGCGCTTTGCCGCTCTGATAATATTAACAGAGCCTTTGGTAGAAACATGGCAAATGTGAATCCTTGCACCACAGCTTGCTGCAAGGGCAATTTCACGAGCGGTAATATAATCCTCGCTCGCTCTGTCCATTCCCTTGACGCCTAAAGCGTGAGATACCTCTCCCTTGTTTATAATTCCGCCGTTTATGATTTTCAGATCCTCGCAATGGGACGTTACAAGCAAGCCGTTTGAAACGGATTTTTCAAGCGCCTGCCTCATAAGCTCAGCATTTTCAACAGGTCTGCCGTCGTCGGAAATAGCTTTGATTCCAAGAGCGAGATAATTATCATAATCGGCTAAAGCTTCGCCCTTCATACCCTTTGTAACGCAGGCGATTGGAATTATATCAATGCCCGTTTCCTTCGCTTTATTTTGAATATAGCGAATGGTTTCCTCGTTATCAACCGCAGGAGTAGTATTCGGCATACAAGCGACAGCTGTAAAGCCGCCGGCTTTTGCAGCGTCTGCGCCGGTCAGTATGTCCTCCTTATGAGTTTGCCCCGGGTCACGAAAATGAACGTGCATATCGCAAAGTCCATTTAGCAGATAAAGCCTGCCCTTACAGTCGATAATCTCAGCGTCATCGTCGCTCACGTCCTCTCCGACCGCTTTTATTAAGCTTCCTTCGGTGAGAATGCTTGTTATTTTGCCGCCGGCAAGTCTTGCATTTTTAAACAGAAGTCTTTTCAAATTTCTATTCCTCAATTCCTAAAATGCCATAGGTGATTTCAAGCAAGCCGTCCTCGTCGCTTGCATCTTCAACCGCATTAAGCTCAGAAATAAGCTCACTGCTCTCCATTGAAATTTCGCCCTCGTAAATCTCGATATAAGCTAACAAACGCTCGGCAATTTCAACCTTTGCGTTAGTGTTAGACTGAGTCCAGGTTGAATAGGTCAGTCCTTCGACCGCATCAGTATTGACGCTTGTTTCCTCAGCTTCTTCGGTTGCTTCTTCTGCTGAGCTGTCGTCGTCTGAGCTTTCGTCTGAATCGGTATCTGCTGAATCGTCCAATAAATCGTCAGCTGATTCGGTTGTAGTTGTAGTAGTGGTGGTTGTCGTAGTTTCAGCGGTATACTCTTCGTCTACCGGAACGTCCTCGCAAGCGCACATAACCGCCGCTAACGACAGTGCGCATAAAGCCGCTAAAATTCTTTTCATTTTTTACTCTCCCTTTTTTTGTTTTTTAGCTACTTTGTTTCCAGAATAGCTCCTCTGTTTCCCGACGTTACGAGCGACGCATATCTTGCAAGATAGCCTGTCTTGATCTTTGGCTCTCTCGGCTGCCATTCGAGCGTTCTCTTCTTCATTTCTTCGTCGGAAATTTTAACCTCAATCTTATTAGCCGGAATATCAATGCTGATAATATCTCCGTCACGTACCATAGCGATAGGGCCGCTGACTGCCGCTTCCGGAGAAATATGTCCGATAGCAGCTCCTCTTGTTGCGCCGGAAAATCTTCCGTCGGTAATAAGAGCTACCGTTGAGCCTAATCCCATACCCATAATAGCAGATGTAGGATTGAGCATTTCTCTCATTCCTGGGCCGCCCTTCGGGCCTTCGTAACGAATTACAACAACGTCGCCGTCTGTAATCTTTCCGCCTAAGATCGCTTCCATTGCGTCCTCCTCACAATCAAACACCTTAGCAGGCCCTTCGTGAGCGAGCATCTCAGGTGCTACCGCCGAACGCTTTACTACGCACGAATCAGGAGCAAGGTTACCACGAAGCACGGCAATTCCGCCAGTAGTCGAATACGGATTATCTATCAGTCTGATGATTTCTGTATTCATATTCTGGCAGTTTTCAATGTTCTCTGCAACAGTCTTGCCTGTGCAGGTCAAGCAATCTGTATTTAAAATATTTTTCTTGTTAAGCTCGTTCATAAGAGCATAAACTCCGCCAGCCTCGTCAAACTCCTCGATGTAATGTCTTCCGGCTGGAGCTAAATGGCAAAGATTTGGAGTTCTGTCGGAAATCTCGTTTGCAACGTCAAGGTTAATCTCGATTCCACATTCGTGTGCAATAGCAGGAAGGTGAAGCATTGAATTTGTCGAACAGCCGAGCGCCATATCGCAGGCAAGCGCATTCATAAACGCCTTTTCTGTCATAATATCTCTCGGACGAATGTCCTTCTTTACAAGCTCCATAATCTGCATACCTGTGTGCTTTGCAAGCTCAATTCTCTGAGAATAAACGGCAGGTATAGTTCCGTTGCCCTTAAGCGCCATTCCCAAAACCTCTGTTAAGCAGTTCATAGAATTTGCCGTATACATTCCCGAGCATGAACCGCAGGTAGGACAGGTTTTAACCTCGTATTCACGAAGCTTGTCCTCGCTGATTTTTCCAGCGTTAAACTCGCCTACTGCTTCTGAAATGCTTGAAAATGACGTCTTTCTTCCGTCAACGTGACCTGCAAGCATCGGGCCTCCCGAAACGAAAATTGCAGGAATGTTAAGTCTTGCCGCCGCCATTAAAAGACCCGGTACGTTTTTGTCGCAGTTTGGAACCATTACCAAAGCGTCGAAGGCGTGCGCCATAGCCATAGCCTCGGTAGAGTCAGCGATAAGGTCACGGGTTACAAGCGAATATTTCATTCCCTGATGTCCCATAGCGATTCCGTCACAAACGGCGATTGCGGGGAAAACGATTGGAGTTCCGCCAGCCATAGCAACGCCCAGCTTTACAGCTTCAACCACCTTGTCGATATTCATATGTCCCGGAACAATTTCATTGTAGGATGAAACAATTCCGACAAGCGGACGCTCAACCTCCTCGTTTGTAAGTCCCAGTGCGTGGTAAAGCGCTCTGTGCGGAGCATTGTTTACTCCCTCTTTAATGTAATTGCTTTTCATTGTTCATTCTCCTTTTGTTATTGTATCATATTTTTGAATTATTTCCCTTGCAACAGTTAAAGCTCCATGATTCCCGTCAACGGAAATTTGCGAGTTCCGTTTATATATTGGTCTTCGCTTTCGATAAAGCTTATTAAGCTCGTCTTTTGTAGAGCTTTGAGCTATCGGACGGTTTTTGTCGTCCTTGATTCGCACATAACAGGTATTAAAGCGAACGTCGATATACACAACCACTCCTGTTTTCATAGCAGCTCTTGCGTTTTCGTCACGCAAAAGCGCGCCGCCGCCAGTAGCAATAACTCCCGTCTTGTTTCCAAAAGACTTTATAATGTCCGTTTCAAGGCTTCTGAAATAGTCTTCGCCGTTGTCCTTAAAAATATCAGATATGCTTTTTTGTTCCCGGTTCTCAATATAGTCGTCCATATCGGTAAACTCGCAGCCAAGCTCGCTCGCTAAGCGTTTGCCGATTGTTGTTTTTCCTGAACCCATAAAGCCGCAAAGAAATATGGGCTTTGTAATTTTGCTTTTCATTATTTAAAATCCCGCTTTACGATTTCATTCATATCGTCAATTATGCTGTCAATCTCTTCGTTTGTATACTCGTCGCCGTCCCAGATTTTGTGAGCGGATACTGCCTGCCAGACGAGCATCGCCATTCCGCCGACTGCCTTTTTGCCCTTCTCCTTTGCCTTTTTGACAAGAAGCGTTTCGCAAGGGTTGTAAACGACGTCAAAAACAGCGTCGCACCTATCAATTACTTCATCTGAAACAGGACAAGCGTTGCTCTTTGGATACATTCCTACAGGACAAGCGTTTACAATCAGGTCGTAGTGCTTCGAGAGATTTATCTGCGTATTTAATACAATACTTATCTTAGCGTCAGACTTTAAAGCCTTTATTTCCTTTTCAACCTGTACTGCCAGCGGCATATCGCTTTCAAGAACCGCAATGTTAAGGCTTGCACCTTCAAGAGCGGACTCGATCGCTATCATTCTTCCAACTCCGCCGCAGCCGACAAGCAAAACCTCGCCCGAAAGCTTTGCGCCCATAGCGTATACCGTTTGCAAAAAACCGTCGCAGTCGGTGTTGTAGCCTGTAAGCACTCCGTTTTTATTGTCGACGCAGTTTACAGAATTATAACGCTTTGCCGACTCATCAAGTGAATCTATATACTTTATGATTTCCACCTTGTGAGGTATTGTTATATTGTAGCCGCACATTGAATTTAAATAATCAGCCTTCTCTTCAAGCTCGCTTGCCGTAAGCTCTACTATTTCATACTCAAATTCTCGTCCTCGAAGCTCGAACAGTCGCTTGTGTATCGGCGGCGACATTGTATGCTTTAATGTTTCGCCTAAAATGGCGTATTTCCTGCTCATTTATTTCATCTCCGTTAAAGAAAAATTTCCAGCTCCTTGCCGCTTTTTTGAAAGGCTCTGTACTTGACGCCCGTCATTTCAAACATTTTGATGCTCGCTTTTACTCCGTCAGAATCGGCGTACTTATTGTCAAAGTAAACAACCTCTTTAATTCCGCTTTGAATTATTGCCTTGGCGCATTCGTTGCAAGGAAAAAGCGTAACGTAAATTCTTGAGCCGTCAAGAGATACCGCCTGCCTGTTTAAAATTGCGTTAAGCTCTGCGTGGCAAACGAACGGATACTTCGTTTCAAGAGGATTTCCCTCTCTTGCCCACGGCATTTCGTCATCGTCGCAGCCTGTTGGCATTCCGTTATAGCCTACCGAGATAATTTTATTCTCCTGACTTACAATACAAGCTCCAACCTGAGTGTTTGAATCCTTGCTTCGCATTGCTGAAAGCATAGCCACGCCCATAAAATATTCATCCCATGAAATATAATCGGTTCTTTTCATTTGTGTCACCGCCTAATCGCCAAAGTCGTCCGAATTTCCTCTTATGTAGTTTACTAAAAGTCTGTTTAAGTCCTTCTTCGCTATTATCGTTTCAAATTCAAAATCAAGGTCGGTAAGAGCGTTGTTGCCGTAATCGTTTAAAAACTCCGAGAAGTAATCCTCGCCGTATTTCTTACAAAGCTTCAAATACTTTTCCTTGCTCTGCTCGCAAATTTCAGTCAGGTCATATTCGCCGAGCGCTCTAAAGCCGTCGGCGGCAAGGTCGATATAATCGGCATTCAAAGGCGACTCGTAAAATTTATTAAAGCCATTTAGCTCAAACTCATCAATCAGCTTTTTTATCGAATACACCAATCCGCAGGGTGTTGGCAGACCGTTTAACGTGTCGATTCGACTGATACCCTCCTCCTCACCGTCATCCATTTTTCTGTTAATCCAGATGCAGACGGCCTTTACAAGCTCGTCGCTTGAAATTTCATCAATCTGCTCAATGGTAAGGTATCTGTAATCTATCTCCTCAGCGCCAACATCGACCGACAAGCTTTTCATAAGCCTGTCGAGCTCCTCCTCAGATTCTGTCTTATCCTTTAAGTCAAAAAGTCCCATAAAAGCTCCTACTTGCGCTTGTTCACTCCTAGAAACGCAGCGCCTATAATTCCTGCGTCGTTGCCCAGCGACGCTATAACTATCTCCGTATTCTTTTCAGAATTTTTGGTGTAAATTTCTCTCTTTACAATTTCCTTGACAGGATTTAAAAGAGCGTCGCCCTCGTTGCAAACTCCGCCGCCGATACACAAAACATTCGGCTGGAATATATTTATCATATTTGTAATTCCCAAAGCGAGATAGCGAATATATCTTTCGCAAACCTCCTTTGCAACGGGACAGCCTTCTCTCATTGCCTGAAATGAAAGCTTACCAGAAACCTTTCCTTCCTCTCGGCTCATTTTAGCCATCAGGCAATCAGGACTAAGCTCAACCGCTTCCTTAGTCATACGGATAAGACCAGTAGCAGAAGAGAAAACCTCAAAGCAGCCCTTCCTTCCGCAGGTGCACTCAGGTCCGTTAGGATCGATCACCGTATGGCCAAGCTCCGCTCCTGCGAAGTTAAAGCCTGAATAGATTTTACCGTCGATTATAATTCCTCCGCCGACGCCGGTTCCTAAAGTAATACAAACAGCGTCACGAGCGTTCTTTGCGGAGCCAGCTAAATACTCGCCGTAAGCCGCCGCATTGGCGTCGTTTTCAATAAAGACAGGAATATCAATCATTTCCCTCATAGTCTTTACCATATCAAAATTGTAAAAGCCTAGATTGCAGGAATACTCGATAATTCCGTCGTCGCTGTTTGCAATTCCCGGAGTTCCTATTCCGATGCTCTGAATGTCTGAAATGGAAATTCCGCTGGCAACTGTCGCCTGCATTATAACTGCAACTATGTCCTTACAGATTTCCTCGCCCGGTCGTGGCGTTTTGGTCTTGGTAGACGCCTTTGAAAGTATGTTATACTTTTCGTCTACAACTCCCGCTACGATATTTGTTCCGCCAAGGTCTACTCCGATATAATACTTCATATTCATACCCGCTCTTCATTAAATTTTCAGGACGCTTTCCCCTGAAATGTGTATGCGCCTAATTACATTAAGTATATCATATCAGCCCTTTAAAGTCAACGCCTCAAAGCATTACGACACAAAAAAGCGGCCTTCACACAAAGTGTAAAAAGCCGCAAGTGTTTTTCTTTTAAATTTCTGCTGCTACAAGGTCGCCCATTTCGCTACAGGAAACGAGCTTGTTTCCCTCAGACATAATATCGCCTGTGCGATAGCCGTTATTAAGCACTTTATCTACCGCCGCTTCGATAGCGTCAGCTTCAGCAGCCATATCGAACGAATATCTCAGCATCATAGCAACCGACAGAATCGTTGCAATAGGATTTGCTTTATTTTGTCCTGCAATATCAGGAGCAGAGCCGTGAATTGGCTCGTAAAGTCCTAAGGTTCCTTCGCCGAGCGACGCTGACGGAATCATTCCGAGCGAGCCTGTTATCATTGAAGCCTCGTCTGACAAAATATCTCCGAACAGATTTTCTGTTACGATAACGTCAAACTGAGCAGGATTGTGAACAAGCTGCATAGCGGTATTATCAACCAGAATATCAGAAAACTCAACGTCAGGATATTCAGCGGCTACCTTATGAGTAACCTCTCTCCAGAGTCTTGAGGAATCAAGCACGTTCGCCTTATCTACCGAGTGAACCTTGCTTCTTCTCTTTCTTGCCATATCGAAGGCTACTCTTGCGATTCTTTCTACCTCGTAATCCGAATACGCCATAGAATCGCTGGCAGTTTTCACTCCGTTTTCGTCAACGTGAGTGTCACGCTTTCCAAAATATGCGCCGCCGATAAGCTCACGAACTATTACAAGGTCAAGTCCGTTTTCTGTAATTTCCTCCTTCAGAGGGCAAGCCCCCTTGAGCGCCGGAATGAGCTTCGCCGGACGAATGTTTGCAAAAAGCTTGAGCGCTCCTCTGATTCCTAAAAGTCCCGCTTCAGGGCGTTTGTCGCCCGGGAGAGTATCCCACTTAGGGCCGCCTACCGCTCCGAGCAGAACGCTGTCGGAAGCTAAGCAAACGTCAACCGTTTCCTTTGGAAGCGGTTCGCCTGTAACGTCAATTGCGCAGCCGCCCATTAAAACGTCGGTATACTCGAATTTGTGGCCGTACTTTTCGCCCACCTTATCAAGCACCTTCAGAGCTTCGGTTACAATTTCAGGTCCTATTCCGTCGCCCTTTATAACAGCTATTTTCTTTTCCATTTCTCTTTTAATCTCCTTTTGCCTTATAGCGTGTGCGTCAGATAAACTTTACAGCCGTTCCGACTACCATTACCTCAGCTGCACCCTGTGCAATGGAGGAGGACGAATATCTGACGCCTACTATAGCGTCCGCTCCCATTCTTTGAGCCTCCTCAACCATTCGCTGAGTTGCAATTTCTCTGGCTTCGTTCATCATCTTGGTGTAGCTTCCAAGCTCTCCGCCAACCATGCTCTTAAAGCCCTGTCCCATATCCTTGAACATATTCTTAGACTGGATTGTGCTTCCCTTTACAAGTGAAATCGGCTGGTACTTCTGATTCCCTAAGCTTTCAATCGAAAATAAATACATAAAACCCTCCTATATTGTTTTATTTCAAACAGACTACTTTATCGAATTGAGCAGTCCGTTTTTGCTAATGATATTCTTTATAAATTCAGGGAATGGATTGCCCTGATAGGTTTTGCCTGTTGTCTTATCGGTGATAACTCCCGTATCGAAATCAATTTCAACCTCGTCGCCGCCCTGAATACCGTCAGCAGCCTCGGGACATTCAAGAATCGGAAGTCCGATGTTGATAGAATTTCTGTAAAAAATTCTGGCAAAGGTTTTTGCGATAACGCAGGAAATTCCGCTCGCTTTAATAGCGATCGGAGCGTGCTCTCTTGACGAGCCGCATCCAAAGTTATGGTCAGCGACAATAATATCGCCTTCCTTTACGTTCTTTACAAAATCTACGTCTATATCCTCCATGCAATGAGACGCAAGCTCCTTGTGGTCGGAGGTATTCAGATAACGAGCAGGGATAATAACGTCGGTATCGACATTGTCGCCGTACTTATGAACTGTTCCGTTTACTTTCATTTGTTCTTCCTCCTTACATAATCTCGCTTGGCTGAGAAATTTTACCTGTTACGGCGCTTGCCGCCGCAACGTACGGACTGCTCAGATAAACCTCGCTCTCGGGGTGGCCCATTCTTCCGACGAAGTTTCTGTTAGTCGTAGCGACAGCTCTTTCGCCCTTTGCTAAAATTCCCATATGACCGCCAAGACAAGGACCGCAGGTTGGAGTTGAAACAGCGCAGCCGGCGTCGATAAATATCTTTAAAAGTCCCTCTTCCATTGCTGTGAGGTAAACCCTCTGAGTTGCAGGAATTACTATACAGCGAACATTTTTAGCGACCTTTTTACCCTTTAAGATTTCAGCCGCCGCGCGCATATCTTCAATTCTGCCGTTTGTGCATGAGCCGATTACCACTTGATCGATCTTTATATCGCCTATCTCGTCAAACGTCCTTGCGTTTTCAGGCAAATGAGGAAACGCAACGGTAGGCTTTATCTCACTAAGATTTATATCATAAACGCTTTCATACTCAGCGTCGTCATCAGCGGTGTAATATGTAAACTCGTCGGTTACTCTTCCCTTTACATATTCAAGCGTTACATCGTCAACTGCGAAGATTCCGTTCTTGGCTCCTGCTTCGATAGCCATATTCGCCATACAAAGCCTGTCCTCCATAGTAAGATTATGAAGTCCGTCGCCTGAAAATTCCATTGATTTATATAGTGCGCCGTCGACACCGATTTTACCGATAATATGTAAGATTACGTCCTTGCCCGAAACGTACTTGTTCAGGCTTCCCGTCAGGTTAAACTTAATAGCGGCAGGAACCTTAAACCACGCCTTTCCCGTTGCCATTCCGGCAGCCATGTCTGTTGAGCCGACACCTGTTGAAAAAGCTCCGAGCGCTCCGTAGGTACAGGTGTGTGAATCTGCGCCGATTACACAGTCGCCCGGCTTTACAAGTCCCTTTTCGGGAAGGAGAGCGTGCTCAACTCCCATATCTCCAACGTCATAGAAATTTACTACTCCAAGCTCGTTGCAAAAATCTCTGCACTGCTTGCATTGAGCCGCAGCCTTAATATCCTTGTTCGGTGCAAAATGGTCCATTACCATTGAAATTTTAGTCTTATCAAAAACCCCTGAAAATCCAGCCTTGTTAAACTCGTTAATTGCAACCGGGGACGTAATATCGTTTCCCAGTACCATATCAAGGTTTGCCATAATAAGCTCTCCGGCCTTGACAGACTCTACTCCTGCGTGAGCTGCTAAGACCTTCTGAGTCATTGTCATACCCATATTTTACCTCTCCTTTCATTCTTTACAGCGAAAAAGCTATATTTTCACTTTTACTTAAAATAATTGTATCACAAATTACTGACATTTGCAAGTAGCAAAAACAAAACCACACTCTTAAAAAAGAATGTGGTCGTTTTGTTATGTAATAAAAATTACTCAGCCTGTGGTGCACCTACTGGGCAGGTAGCAGCGCAGGAACCGCAATCAATGCAAGCATCAGCGTCGATAACGTACTTTCCGTCGCCCTCAGAAATTGCACTTACAGGACAATCAGCAGCACAAGCGCCGCATGAAATACATTCATCTGAAATTTTGTATGCCATAAAATTACCCTCCTCTAAGAAATTTCAAAGGCTTTTGCCTTCTACTATATATAATAGCATATTTTTTGAAAAATGCAAGGCATATTTAAAAAATAAATGTTTTAACGATTTGCATATGCTAACTCAAAAAATTGAACACCAAAAAGCAATGCCTCCGCCGTGTGGCAGAGGCAAAAAGCTTAGATTTAAACATTCTTTTCCTGATTTCCGCTTGAAAGCTCGAAGGCTCCGGTATAAAGCTGGTAATACTTACCCTTTTCGGCAATAAGCGCATCGTGGTTTCCACGCTCTATGATTCTTCCTAAATCCAGAACCATAATAACGTCTGAGTTTTGAATTGTTGAAAGTCGGTGAGCGATTACGAAGGTTGTTCTTCCGTACATTAAGCTATCCATGCCCTTTTGAACTATAATCTCGGTTCTTGTGTCGATTGAAGAGGTAGCCTCATCGAGAATCATTACAGGCGGGTCTGCAACAGCACATCGGGCGATTGACAGAAGCTGTCTTTGTCCTTGTGAAATTGAAGCTCCGTTATCTGTAAGCATTGTATTATAGCCGTCAGGCAGTCTTTCGATAAAGTCATCGGCGTTTGCAAGCTTGGCTGCGGCAATACATTCCTCGTCAGAAGCATCAAGTCTTCCGTAGCGGATGTTATCCATAACAGTTCCTGTGAACAGGTTTGTATCCTGCAAAACCATTCCAAGCGAACGACGTAAATCAGCCTTTTTAATCTTGTTGATATTTATGCCGTCGTATCTTATCTTTCCGTCTGCAATATCATAGAACCTGTTGATGAGGTTTGTAATAGTTGTCTTTCCTGCACCCGTCGCTCCGACAAACGCTATCTTTTCACCCGGTCTTGCGTAGATGCTTATGTCATGAAGAACTATCTTTTCAGGAACATAACCGAAATCTACTCCGTCGAGAACTACGTCGCCCTCAAGCTTTGTATAGGTTGTAGTTCCGTCACCGTGAGGATGCTTCCACGCCCACATTTCAGTTCTTTCGTCGCATTCTACAAGCTCGCCGTTTTTATCGTACTTCGCATTTACAAGAGTTACGTAGCCGTCGTCGGTTTCGCTTTCCTCATTAAGCAGGTCGAAAATTCTCTGCGCTCCTGCAAGAGCCATAATAACCGAGTTCATCTGCTGTGAAATCTGAGTTATCGGCTGTGTAAAGCTCTTTGAAAGCTGCAGAAAGGAAACGATGGTACCTACTGTCATACCGCCTACTCCGAAGAATGCAAGCGCGCCGCCGAAAATTGCAAGCAATACGTATTGCAAATTTCCTAAATTTCCCATAATCGGCATCAGGATATTTGCGTACTTGTTTGCTTGATAAGCGTTTTCGCCGAGCTTTTCGTTGATTTTGTCAAAGCCCTCTTCGTTCTTTTCCTCGTGGCAGAAAACCTTTACTACCTTTTGTCCAGTTATCATTTCCTCGATATAGCCGTTCATTTCACCGATAGATTTTTGCTGCAAAACGAAGTGCTTCGAACTCTTTCCGCCGACGTTTTTCATAACAAGCACCATCAGAACTACCGTTGCCAGAACGAAAATGGTCAGCCAAACGTTTGTGCCTATCATTGCGATAAAGGTAACGATAATTGAAATTAACGAAGAAATAGCCTGTGGAACGCTCTGGGAAATCATCTGTCTTAGAGTATCGGTATCGTTTGTATAACGGCTCATTATATCTCCGTGAAGGTGGGTATCGAAGTATTTAATCGGAAGCGTTTGCATATGTGAGAACATCGAGTCTCTCACGCTCTTTAAAATTCCCTGCGAGATAATTACCATCAGGAAATTGTAAAGCCAGCTCGCTAAAATTCCAACGATATATATTAGCGCCATTCTCATAAGCGCTTGTGCGAGCGGTGCAAAGCTAGGCGCAGATTCGCTCAGCATTGGAGTGATATAATCGTCGATAAGGCTTTGCAAAAATACCGAGGAAGCGGTAGTTGCAACAGCGCTGAGAATGATACAAATTACAACAACGCCAAAGTATGCTCTGTTTTTCTTGTTGACCAACGAGAGAAGAGTCTTTATCGTCTTTCCCGTTCCTTTCATCTTGGGTCTTGGTCCCATTTGTCCTCTAGGTCCTGGTCCTGGCATTATTCAAGCCCTCCTTTCTGCTGAGAATAGTAAACCTCCTGGTAAATCTCATTTCTTGCTAAAAGCTCCTCATGAGTACCAAAGTCGTTTATTCTTCCTCCGTCGAGAACTATTATCTTGTCAGAATTCATAACTGAAGAAATTCTCTGTGCGATAATAAGCTTTGTGGTATCAGGAATTTCCTCTGCGAACGCCTTTCTGATAAGAGCGTCGGTTCTTGTATCAACGGCGCTTGTAGAGTCGTCGAGAATTAAAATCTTCGGCTTTTTAATAAGCGCTCTTGCGATACAAAGCCTTTGCTTCTGACCGCCTGATACGTTAGTACCGCCCTGCTCGATATAGGTGTCGTAGCCGTCTGGGAACGTGCTTATAAACTCGTCAGCCTGTGAAAGCTTACAAGCCCTCTCAATTTCCTCATCGGTTGCGTCCTCCTTACCCCAGCGAAGGTTATCCTTAATGGTTCCTGAGAACAGTACGTTTTTCTGCAAAACCATTGCAACCTCGCCTCGAAGAGCAGGAATATCGTACTCGCGAACGTCCTTTCCGCCGACGAGTATTTCGCCCTCGGTTACGTCGTAAAATCTTGGAATAAGCTGTACAAACGTACTCTTTGCTGAACCCGTTCCGCCGATAATACCAATCGTTTCACCAGCGTTGATTTTCAAATTTATATCGCTTATACAGTTGGTTCCGCCCTTACCAGCATAGCTGAAGGATACGT
Source organism: Ruminococcus sp. (assembly GCA_021205185.1). Taxonomy (GTDB): domain Bacteria; phylum Bacillota; class Clostridia; order Oscillospirales; family Ruminococcaceae; genus UMGS1601. The sequence goes on from JAJPYB010000011.1 coordinate 24,520, forward strand.
TTTTAAATTCAATGCTGCCATCTGTGATGTTGTAATCAGGATTTTCAGGGTCCTTGATGTCAGGAGTTTCCTCCAGAACTTCAACAATTCTCTTGATCGAAGCTCTTGACATAATTACCATTACGAAAATCATTGAGAGCATCATCAGGCTCATCAGAATCTGCATTGTGTAGGTAAACATACTTGTAAGCTGACCCGTTGTAAGCTCGGTAGCGCCGCTGTTTACTATCATATTGGATCCGAACCATGAAAGAGCTATCATACAGCCGTATACGCAAAGCATCATAACCGGCTGGTTGAAGGCAAGCAGCTTTTCAGCTTTTGATTGAAGCTTATAAACCTCGGTTGAAACATTACCGAACTTTTCCTTTTCGTGATCCTCTCTTACAAAGCTCTTGACAACTCGTATGCCGTGAAGGTTTTCACCAACTACATTATTGAGCTTATCATAGCCCTTAAACACCTTCTCGAATATCGGGTGAACCTTTAATGACAGCGCAAATATTGTCACGCCTAAGATTGGTATCGCTACCAAGAAAATCAGCGAAAGCTTAGGACTGATAATTGCTGTTGCAATTACTGAAAGGATCAGCATAGCAGGTCCTCTTACTGCTGTTCTTATAATCATCATATATGCGTTCTGAACATTGGTAACGTCGGTTGTAAGTCTTGTTACAAGCGACGAGGTTGAAAACTTATCAATATTCTTAAACGAATAGGTCTGAATGTTGTAAAACATATCATGTCGCATATTTTTAGCAAAACCGGCGGATGCTTTGGCAGCATAATTTCCTGAAAACGTTCCGCAGGCAAGCGACAGCATACAAACTAAAACCAGAACTATACCCATTTTTATGATATAGCTCATATTGGCCTGTTCGCTTCCCAAGCCATTATCAATAAGCGCCGCCATTATAATAGGGATTATAACCTCAAGTATAACCTCGCCTGTTACGAATGCAGGAGCTAAAAGCGATGGCAGCTTGTATTCCCTAACGCATTTCATCAATCTTTTTAACATACTACTTTTTATCTCCCTCTCTTATAGTTTCTTTTTCGGCGTTTTCGCCAACCTTTCTTAGCACCTTCAAAAACACCTCAAGATCATCTGGATCGATTCCCTCCTGAAGCGCTCTTTCCTGCGCTAGCATATCCTCCTCGGCAATTTCGTGAAGCTCCAGAGCTGCGTCTGTCAGAACAAGCTTTTTAAGCCTTGCGTCCCCTTCAACGCTTTGCCGAACGATAAGACCCTGCTCCTCCATATTGCTGAGCATTTTTGAAATAGAGGATTTTCTGATTGAAAATTCCTTTTCAATGTCCTTTTGATAGACATCACCCTTGCTGTGAGCAAGGTAGCCGATTACCCAGCCGTTTGTCTTTCCGAGCTTCTGGTCTAAAAGCCTGTGACCCTTCGAGGATATTACCATTCTGTGTACCGTGTGGGAAACCCGACTAAGCTCCCGACCGATAAAACGGTTCTTTTCCTCGTTAAAAGGGTCCTTGTCATCACTCATACATCTTCCTCCCTTCAATCATAATAACCATCCCCTTGTAAATCTTGTTCGCTTTGAAACCGTTTCGTTTCTAACAATATAGCACACAAAAAAGCAAATGTCAAGGGGATTTTTGCATTTTTTTCAAGTTTGTGCTAAACTATTAAAAAGAGTGAAAATGAGGTGAAAAAATTATGAATTTCAGCAAAGAGCTGGAGGACATTATAGCGAGCATCGGCGACAAAAAGCCTACTCTTTTTCTGCACGCCTGCTGTGCGCCCTGCTCAAGCTATGTCCTGGAATATTTAAGCTCGCATTTTGATATAACTCTGTTTTTTTACAACCCGAACATTTTTCCCGCCGACGAATACAACAAGCGGCTGAATGAACTCAAACGGCTTGTCAAGGAAATGGGACTGGATATAAAAATTATTGAAGGAGAATATAACTCAGACGAGTTTTTTGAAATTGCAAAGGGACTTGAAAATCTCCCTGAGGGGGGCGAGCGGTGCAAAAAGTGCTACAGGCTAAGGCTTCAAAAGACAGCGCAACTTGCAAATAGTTTAGGGTACGATTACTTTTGCACAACGCTCTCCATAAGCCCTTATAAAAACGCCGAATGGATAAACGAGATTGGTAACGCCTTGGCAGGCGAGCTAGAAGTTGATTTCCTGCCCAGCGATTTCAAGAAGAAAAACGGCTACAAGCGGAGCATTGAGCTATCAAGGGAATATAATTTATACAGACAAAATTTCTGCGGCTGTGTGTTTTCAAAGGCTAAAGCGGAAGAAAAAATTAAGCACGAAGGTTAATTAAAGCCTTCGTGCTTTTTGTTTATTTCTCCTCCAGTTTATCAAACAAAGCGTCGGCGCTATCAAAGACAGGCTGCTTGCCTGAAGCTATATTCGCCTTAACCTCGCCAATTTCATCTCTGAGGTCGTTTAAATACTTTTTTGGATAGGCAGTCATCTATTCTTCCTCGCTGTCCTTCATGCAAAGCACCATAACTGCCTTTTGTGCATGAAGTCTGTTTTCTGCTTCCTCGAAGATTTCATCAGCGTGAGCTTCAAAAACCTCGTTGGTGATTTCTTCTCCTCTGTGAGCCGGCAGGCAATGCTGAACCATACAATCAGCGTTTGCAACGCTCATCAGCTCGTCGTTTACCTGATAGCCGTCAAATGCAACCTTGCGCTTAGCGGTTTCCTCCTCTTGTCCCATAGATGTCCAGACGTCTGTGAAAATAACGTCTGCGCCCTTTGCGGCTTCAAGCGGAATATCTGTCATACTGAACTTGTCAGCATACTGCTTTGTAAATTCCAAAACTGAATCGTCGGGCTGATAATCCTTCGGACAAGCGACCGAAACCTCCATTCCGACCTTCAAGCCGCCGACAATAAGCGAATTAGCCATATTATTTCCGTCGCCGATATAGCACATTTTAAGTCCGTCGAAGCGACCCTTAAATTCCCTGATGGTCATAAGGTCGGCAAGCACCTGACAAGGATGACAAAAATCAGTCAGTCCGTTGATTACTGGAATTGAACCGTACTCGGCTAAGTCCTCGACCTCCTTTTGCTCGAAGGTTCTTATCATAATTCCGTCGATGTAGCGTGAGAGAACTCTAGCTGTGTCCTGAACAGGCTCGCCTCTTCCGATCTGTAAATCCCTGTTTGAAAGGAACAGTGCCTGACCACCAAGCTGATACATTCCCGTTTCAAAAGAAACTCTGGTTCTGGTTGACGACTTCTGAAAAATCATTCCAAGCGTTTTTCCCTTCAAAACGTGATGCTCGATTCCGTTTTTGTTTTCGTACTTTAGCTGGTCTGCCAAATTTAAAATCTCAATAATCTCTTCCTTTGAGAGATCCAGCATTTTCAGTAAATTCTTCATTGTTATTATCTCCTTATCTGTCAAGTATATTTTTTAAAATCTTAATTCCCTTATCGATTTCCTGCTTGCTTATTGTAAGCGGCGGCAAAAGTCTTACCTTGTCCTTTGCGGTGAGGACTAATAGTCCGTTATCAAGACAGGTCTTTGCTACATCTGCGGCATTTTTGGTCTTTAGCCTGATTCCAATCATCAAGCCCATTCCGTCAACGCCTTCAACTTCATCTATCTTTTCAAGCTCGCTCTTGAAGTATTCGCCCTTTTTGGAAACCTCGTCCAGAAAGCCGCTTGCTAAAACCTTGCTTAAAACGACGTTTCCTCCGGCACAGCTTATCGGATTTCCGCCGAAGGTAGAGCCATGTGTTCCCTTTGATAAAACGTCGCAGCATTTTTCGTCCGCCATACAGACGCCAATCGGTACACCGCCAGCCAAGCCTTTAGCGAGAGTTGTAATGTTCGGCTTTACGTTATAGTTTTCGCTTGCCAAGAATTTTCCCGTTCTACCAACGCCAGTCTGAACCTCGTCGCAAATGGTTAATATATCTCTCTTTTCGCATTCTGAAAAGATAGCGTTTACAAATTCCTTCTCAAGCGGTATAACGCCGCCCTCGCCCTGGATGCACTCAAACATCACGGCGCAGACTTTATTTTCATAAGTGTTAAGCTTTTCCTTGAGGTCGACTATATCGTTTGCCTTTACGTTTACAAAGCCTCCGACGAACGGGAAAAAGTAGTTGTGGAAAGCCTCCTGCCCTGTCGCTGAAAGAGTTGCTATCGTTCTGCCGTGAAAGCTATTTTCTAGAGTGATTATAATATTACGCTCCGCCTGCTTGCCGTACTTGTCGAAGCTATACTTCCTTGCAAGCTTTATAGCGCACTCGTTAGCTTCAGCACCTGAATTTCCATAAAACAGCTTCTGATATCCCGTGGCGGTTGTAAGCCTTTCGGCAAAGTCGCTTGAGGTCTTTGTGTAGTAATAGTTTGAAGTGTGCTGAACGGCGTGAGCCTGTGAAGAAATTGCATTCGCCCAGTCGACGTCGCAAAAGCCTAAGCTGTTTACGCCAATTCCCGAGCCGAAATCTATGTACTCCTTTTTATCCTCGTCAACGGCTACGCAGCCGCTTCCCTTTTCCAGCACGATGTCAAACCTGCCGTAAGTCGGCATAACGTGCATATTGTGCTTTTCTATTGTATTCATTCCCTCATACCTTTCGATTGTTACTTTACATAAACTGCGTTCCGACGCCTTCACTTGACAAAAGCTCAATCAGAATCGAGTGAGGCACTCTTCCGTCGATTATGCAGGTTTTCTTAACTCCTCGTCTTACAGCTTCAACGCAGCAGTCGATTTTTGGAATCATACCGCCGCTTATGATTCCTGCCTTTTTAAGATATGGAACCTCAGAAACATTGACCTCCGGGATAAGCGTTGAATCGTCGTTTTTGTCCTCTAAAAGTCCTGCAATATCCGTCATAAGAATTAAATTTTCCGCCCTCAGGCAGGAAGCAATTCTAGCCGCCGCAGTATCGGCGTTTATATTGTAGGTCTGACCGTTTTCGCTTGTAGCGACAGTCGAAATAACAGGGATATATCCGTTTGAAATAGCGTCGAGAATCGGCTTCGTGGTAACTCTTTTGATTTCACCGACATAGCCTAAATCTGTATCGCCCTGCTTTTTCTCAGCAACAAGTATTCCGCCGTCGATTCCGCAAAGTCCTAATGCCTGACCGCCGTGAAGCTCGATATTTGAAACAAGCTCTTTGTTTACCTTTCCTGCCAGAACCATTTTAACTATATCTATCGTTTCCTCGTCGGTATAGCGAAGTCCGTTAATGAAGGTGGATTTAATTCCTACCCTATCAAGCATAGTATTTATTTCAGGTCCGCCGCCGTGAACTAAGACGACGTTGATTCCGACAGCCGCAAGCAACACAATATCGCTCATCACTGCTTCCTTTAAAATCTCGTTTGTCATTGCGTTTCCGCCGTATTTTACTACAACTATCTTGTTGTGGTATTTCTGAAGGTACGGCAAAGCGTCAATAAGCACCTTTGTACGAGTATAGTTTGAAATCTGTTCCATTTTACATCTTCCCTTTCAGAAATTTATGTACGGTAATCTCCGTTAATTTTTACGTAATCATAGGTGAGGTCGCAGCCCCATGCAGTAGCCTTGCCTTGTCCATCGCCGACAGAAATATTAACCAGAATTTCGTCGCTTGAAAGCGCCTTAGCAGCTAGCTCCTCAGAAAATTCAATTCCGGCGCCGTTTTTGCAAACGTCAATCATAGCGTAATCAGAGCCGATTGAAACGTCCACTTTATTTATATCAAATTCAGCGTCCGCATAGCCGACAGCGCACAAAATTCTTCCCCAGTTTGCGTCCTCGCCAAAAACTGCTGCCTTAAAAAGCGACGAGCAGATAACGCTCTTGGCGATAGTCTTAGCGGTTTTATTGTCAGCCGCTCCGCTTACCGTGCATTCGATAAGCTTGGTTGCGCCCTCGCCGTCCTTTGCAAGCATTCGGGTCAGGTTCATCATTACAATGTACAGCGCCTGCTTGAAGACCTTGAAATCATCATTATCCGAGGTAATTTCTTCGTTTCCTGCCAAACCGCTTGACATCAAAGCTACCATATCGTTTGTAGATTGGTCGCCGTCAATAGAAAGGCAGTTATAGGTGACGTCGACAACCTCGCTTAAAGCCTTTTGCAGCATATCGGTAGAAACGGCGCAGTCGGTTGTGATAAAGTTAAGCGTTGTCGCCATATTCGGGTGAATCATACCGCTGCCCTTTGCCATTCCGCCAAGGTGGCAGGTGCTTTTGCCAATTTTAAATTCAACAGCTACCTGCTTTGGAAAGGTATCGGTTGTCATAATGGCCGTTGCAGCCGCATCGTTATTTGACCGACAAAGTCCTAAGACAAGAGAAGGCATTGCCTTTTCAATAGGCTCGATGGGTAAAATTTGCCCGATAACGCCAGTAGAAGCTACAATTACCTCCTCGGGCTTACAGTTAAGGGAAGCCGCTGCAAGCTCGCACATTTTAAGTGCCTTTTGCTCTCCGTCGGCGTTACAGGTATTTGCGTTTTTGGAGTTTGCAATTACGGCTTTTGCCTTGCCGCCGGTGGCCGCAAGATTTTTCCTTGTAACTGTAATTGGCGCGCCCTTTACCTTATTTTGAGTATAAACTGCCGCAGCATTACAAAGAGCGTCCGACGAAATCAGCGCAAGGTCGTTTTTCTTAGTTGGATTTTCTTTAATGCCTGCGTAAACGCCGCTCGCTTTAAAGCCGTTTGCGGCGCACACTCCGCCGTCAATGTATTTATACCCTTCAAAATTTTTAAATGAAATACTTTTCATATTTCTCTCCTGTTAAACAAGTCCTGTGCTCTCATCAATTCCCAGCATAATGTTCATACATTGCACAGCAGCTCCGCTTGCGCCCTTACCTAAATTATCAAGACGTGAGCAAAGCAAAACCTGCTCATCGTTTCCAAGCACAAAAATCTGCATATTATTAGTACCGGCGAGCGTATTTGCCGCCAGAAAACCGTCAGGCAAAGTAACGCTTCCGCCCATTTCCATAACCTTGACAAAGCGCTCGTTTTTGTAATGCTCGCTTAAAATCTCATAGAAATCCTTTAGGGTCGGCTTATTTTTCAGCGTTCTTGTCTGAATCGGTACGCTTACAACCATTCCGCTGTAATAGTCGTCAACGATTGGATTAAACATCGGCGGAAAGTCAAGTCCGCAGATTTTCTGCATCTCAGGCAGGTGCTTGTGGCTCTGCGACAAAGCGTACTGCCGTGGTGAGAAGCACTCATATGGCTTATTATCGCCTTCGAGTACGGCAATCATTTTCTTGCCGCCGCCTGAATAGCCTGAAACTGCGTGGCTTGTCACAGGATAGTCGGTCGGGATAATTTTAGCTTGAACTAACGGATAAACAATGGAAATAAATCCGCTTGCATAACAGCCTGGAACGGCAACTCTTTTTGAGACTTTGATTTTTTCTCTATGCTCGCTTGAAAGCTCTGGGAATCCGTATGCCCAGTCGGGATTTGTCCTGTGAGCGGTTGAAGCGTCAATGATTTTTGTGTGGTCGTTGTCCTTATCAATCAGCGTTACCGCTTCTTTGGCGGCAGCGTCAGGCAGGCACAAAAAGGTTATATCAGACTCGTTTATAAGTCTTGCTCGCTCGAGCGTATCCTTTCTTTTATCCTCGTCAATAAGCAGCAGCTCGAGGTCGTCACGATTTTGAAATCTCTCGTAAATTTTAAGGCCTGTGGTTCCCTCTTTGCCGTCAATAAATATCTTTGTCTTCATATTCTATTTCTCATCCTGTTCGTTTAGGAAATTCTTTATATATAAAAGTTGCTCTTTAACGCACTCGGGAGCAGGGCCGCCCTGAGATTTTCTTTGCATAACGCAGGTATCGAGCGAAATAGCTTCGTAAACGTCGTCGGAAAACTTGTCGCTGAGCTTTTTATATTCTTCAAGCGGCAGAGCTTCAAGAGTAGTGTCAAGCGATATACATCTTGCTACTAATGTTCCGGTAATTTTATAAGCGTCCCTGAATGGCATACCCTTTTTTACAAGATAGTCGGCACAATCGGTAGCGTTAATAAATCCCTTTGCAGCAGCCGCTCTCATATTGTCCTTTAAAACGGTCATGGTTTCAAGCATTGGAATAAAAGTGCTTATACAAAGCTTTACTGTATCTACTGCGTCAAAAATAGCTTCCTTATCCTCCTGCATATCCTTATTGTAAGCAAGTGGGAGGTTTTTCATCATATCTAAAAGAGTGTTCAGATCGCCGTAAACTCTTGCCGTTTTACCTCTTATAAGCTCGGTAACGTCAGGGTTTTTCTTTTGCGGCATTATGCTTGAGCCTGTCGAATATGCGTCGTCAAGCTCTACAAACTTAAACTCCCACGAGCACCACATAACTATCTCTTCAGAAAAGCGTGAAAGGTGCATCATTAAAATTGAAATTGCGCTTGCAAGCTCTATACAAAAATCCCTGTCGGAAACTCCGTCGAGCGAATTTTGACAAACCTCGGAAAAGCCTAAAAGGTCGCAAACACGCTGTCTGTCAATAGGATATGTAGTTCCGGCAAGCGCACCAGAGCCAAGCGGCATTCTGTCGGTTCTTTTATATGTATCGTTTAATCTTTCGTAATCACGGCACAGCATATTGGCATAAGCTGAGAGATGATGAGCTAAGGTTATAGGCTGCGCTCTTTGAAGATGAGTGTAGCCCGGCATTACCGTATCGAGATTATTCTCAGCTATCTCAACGATTGTGTTTATAAGCTTCTTTACAAGCGACTTTATCTCGACAATCTCATCTCTTAAATACATTCTTATGTCAAGAGCCACCTGATCGTTTCTGCTTCTCGCTGTATGAAGTCTTTTTCCTGCGTCGCCTATTCTCTTTGTAAGCTCCGCTTCAACAAACATATGAACATCCTCAGCGTTAGGGTCGAACTCGAGCGCTCCGCTGTCGAGGTCGTTTAGGATTCCGTTTAAGCCGTCTATAATCTTCTTGCTGTCCGCCGTATCGATTATACCGCACTCTGCAAGCATTGTTGCGTGAGCGATTGAACCCTTGATGTCGTGGCGGTACATTCTTGCGTCAAATTTAATCGACGAATTGAAATCGTTCACACGACTGTCTATTTCTTTTGAAAATCTTCCTGCCCACATCGGCATAATAAATCTCTCCTTGCAGTGTTTCTTCAGTAGCTTTTTTAAAGCTCTTTAAAAAGTCTATAAGGGCAGCCGATATAGAACTGCCCTGATAGGTGATAGTTAATAGTTGATAGTGGATAGTTGATAGTTATCCATTTTCCATTATCAACTACTTTGTATTTCTCTTAGCGTCAAGCTTCGCCTTAACCTTAATCGGAAGTCCGAAGAGGTTTATAAAGCCTGCTGAATCCTTCTGGTCGTAAACGTGGTCCTCGTCAAAGGTTGCAACCTCTTCGTCATAAAGAGTATATGGAGAAGTAACGCCAGCGTTGATGATATTGCCCTTGTAAAGCTTTAGCTTGACGTCGCCTGTAACTGTCTTTTGAGTTTCGGTAACGAAAGCCGAAAGAGCTTCTCTTAACGGTGTGTACCACTGACCGTTGTAAACGATGTCAGCAAATTTAATTCCGATATACTGCTTCATTCTTGCAGTTTCCTTGTCGATTGTAATAGTTTCCAGAACTTCATGTGCGTGGTACAGGATAGCTCCGCCAGGAGTTTCGTAAACGCCTCTTGACTTCATACCAACCAAACGGTTTTCAACAAGGTCAGCAAGTCCGATTCCGTTTTCGCCGCCAAGCTTATTGAGCGTTTCTACAACCTTTACGCCGTCCATCTCAACTCCGTCGATAGCTGTTGGAACGCCCTTTTCAAAGTGAATTGTAACGTAGGTTGGCTTATCAGGCGCCTGAATTGGCGAAACGCCCATTTCCAAGAAGCCTTCCTTCTCATATTGAGGCTCGTTTGCAGGGTCTTCAAGATCGAGTCCCTCGTGAGAAAGATGCCATAGGTTTTTATCCTTTGAGTAGTTTGTTTCTCTGTTGATTTTAAGAGGAATGTTGTGAGCTTCTGCGTAGTCAATTTCCTCGTCACGGGATTTAAGATCCCAGATTCTCCAAGGTGCGATAATCTGCATATCAGGAGCGAACGCCTTTATTGCAAGCTCGAATCTTACCTGATCGTTGCCCTTTCCTGTACAGCCGTGGCAAATAGCGTCTGCGCCCTCTTCGAGTGCGATTTCGGCAATTCTCTTAGCTATAATAGGTCTTGCGAACGATGTTCCGAGCATATATCTGTTTTCGTAAATTGCTCCAGCCTGTACGGTTGGGAAAACGTAGTCTTCGATAAATTCCTTCTTGAGGTCGAGAATGTAAAGCTTTGAAGCGCCTGTCTTTTTAGCCTTTTCCTCAAGTCCGTCAAGCTCTGTTCCCTGTCCTACATCTCCTGAAACTGCTATAACCTCGCAGTTGTTGTAATTTTCCTTGAGCCACGCAATGATGATTGACGTGTCAAGTCCGCCTGAGTATGCCAGAACTACCTTTTTGATTTCCTTTGCCATTGTTATTAACTCCTTTATTTCAATAAATAATTAACTGTGATCTTAAAATCTGCGCTTCTTTCAAAACGCTATGGTTTATTATACACTTCTTTTTACTCTTGTCAAGCGTTTATTCAAGAAAATTCATATTTTTTTGCAAATTTCTGGTAATTTAATGAATATTTACTGCATATATTCAGGCGTTTATGAATATTTATTCATTTCCTGTGCTTCTTACGCTTTTTGTTAAACTCATTTATATCAATTCCTGCGGCTTCATATTCCGCCTTAAGCTTAGCGTTAAGCTTCGCTCGTGAGGTTGTAACATAGAAGTTCAGCGCAGTAGCGCCGACTCCGCACAAAATTGCAAGAGCTATATACAACGCCTTCGATTCAGCTTGTACCGCTAATGCGACAAAAATAAGCGCCGCCACATACAGCACATAATATAGCACCATAAGCCACGACAGCTGTCTTACCTTTTTTATTGGATCTGTCTCCTTCATTTATTCCTCCGTATTTAAATACGCTTCAAGCCGATAGATGTTAAGCCCCTGATTTAAAAATCGCTCCTCATACTCGGTAGGTATGTTGCCCTCAAAATCTGTTGAATAAAGGTCGAACGTAACATTTTTCAGCGCAAAGCCCGACTGTGAAAGCTGTTCGATTGAAAACTCAAAGAAGCGTGGGTTGTCGGTCTTTTGGTGAATCTCTGCTCCCTGCTTCATAATTTCTTTATAGATATTTAAAAAGCTCCGGTGAGTAAGCCTGTGCGAAGCGTAACGCTTTTTAGGAAACGGACAGGAAAAATTAAGATAAATTCTGTCTACGCTGTCAGGCTTTAAAAACTTTGGTAAAAGCTCCGCCGGGCCAAGCAGGAATTTAAGGTTTTTAAGGTTTTGCTCCTGCGCCAGTTCAGCCGCACAGACTATGACGTTGCTTTCCTTTTCAACCGCTAAAATATTCTTGTCAGGATTTCTCCTCGCCAGCTCCGCTGCGAACCTTCCCTTACCGCAGCCGACTTCAAGATATAAGGGATTGTTATTTCCAAACAGCTTTTCAAGGTCTATATATTCCTTCTTTTCAACACCCGTTAAGAAGTTCTTGTCCTCGCCGTACATAGATATTATAATATCCTCGCAGGCGCAGAGTCGCTCCTCAAGGTGCTTTTTTCTCCTCATTCGCATAAAAGCTCCCCTTTGCGCCTTATTTAAAGATAAACGTCGAGATCGTCGTCCTTAAAGGCGTTGTCAACGGGATTTTCATTTTCTTTCGCTTCAAGCTTATCCAAGCGCTTGTCAATTCGACTTGATAAATTGTCCCTGCTGTCGCTTGCAGCTTCTGGGGTAACTGATTCCGCTTGCTCAGTTTGCTCGCTCTCGTCAACAGTAGCCGCTTCGCTCTCATTAGAAACTTCTGCCGCTTCACTAGGCTGTTCGTCAGAAGTTTTCGTCTCTTGAGCTTCAGTCTTTTCGCTCTTCTTTTTCTTGCGTTTCAGGATAGTATTTATAATCCAGAAAACTATTATCAGAACGACGAGCACAATTTCTATAATTTCGACCGCAAAGATAAGGTCATCCTTCGACTGGAAGTTGTCAGTCTGAGTGATAAGCGTCAAAGCTACCGCCGCAGCCATCAGAAGATAATGAACGCCGCCCTTTCTGTAAAACTGAATAAAGAATATCGCCGCCGCTGCTACTACAATAAAAATATGCAGTCCCAGCGAAAAAGGCGTATAGATATTTTGAATACTTTCTGTTTCTTCTGCAAAAAACATTTATTACACCACCCTGAAAGCTTTGGCAGGAGTATTACCCGCCCTTTTATTTTTCCCATAGCTATACAAAAAGCTACGTTAAAATATTGTACCATAAAAGCATACAAAAAGCAAGCAAAAGAATTTTCACAAGCTTTTCACTCTACTTATTGCAATATAGGGGTTGACATTTGAGTGTAAAAGATGTAGAATTAAATTGTTACATAACGATTACAAGAGTTACAAATTGGTATTTCAATTCCTGCGTAGGAGGGCAAGATGTCTAAAAGATTAAAAATCAAACGAGTGATTTCAGCCTTGACGGCTTTAATAATAGTATGCTCTATATCCCTTACAGCTACAAGCGGAATTTCATCCTCTGCTGTACCTGAGGACGCATCGTACGAGGAGCAGTTAGCGGAGCTTGAAAGACAGGCTGAGGAAATAGATGAAAAAATCAACAGCGCAAATTCCGACATTGAGGACGCAGAAGCTCAAAAGGAAGCTATTGAGGAAAAGATTGAAATCGTTTTACAAAGGATTTCAACTATCGAAGAATACAGCGAGCAGCTCGCTATTGAAATTGCGGATACTGACGCTCAGATGAGAGAGGTTCAGCAAGAGGTCGCGGACAAGAAGGAGGAAATCGAAACTGGAGTTTCTGACTTCAAGCAACGTCTTCGCGCTATGTATATGACCGATTCCAGCTCGTACATATCTATTCTTCTTTCGTCGTCAGACTTTTTTGATATGATGATGAGAACAGAGCTTATAACCAGAGTTGCTGAGCACGACGACGCGGCGATTGACGCTTTGGTTGAAACGAAAAACGAGTACGAAGCAGCTCAGGAGGAGCTTGAGGTTAAGCTCGATGAGCTTAGCGAAAAGTCGAGCGAGTATAAAACTCAGCTGCAGGACCTTCAGGATCAAAACGATGAGCTGGAGGAGCTTCGTGAGCAAAGCGATATGACAATAGAGGAGTTAAACGCTCTGAAGGAAGAGCTTGAGGAGCAAAGCGAGGATATTGCCGAGCAAAAGAAAACTCTCACAACGACCACTACCACAACCACAACTACGACCACAACAACTACAACAACTACTACAACCACAACGACAACTACTACATCAAACGACAGCGACAGCTCTGAGCAGACTACAGAAGCACAGACAAGCAATTCGGACGAGCAGACAACAACTACCACAACTGCTGAAAGCTCGTCGGACAGCAGCTCAAGCACAGCGACCTCTAGCGATATTGATATAGTTGTAGCGACTGCAAAAAGTATGGTCGGCGGCTCTTACGTCTGGGGAGCTTCAAGCCAGTACGCAGCAGACTGTTCGGGACTTACGATGTACTGCTATTCCAAAATAGGTATATCGCTTCCGCACAAGGCTTCGTCGCAAGCTTCTTACGGATATTCTGTAAGCTACTCTGATATGCAGCCCGGAGATTTGATTTTCTTTGGAAGTCCTGCATACCACGTTGCGATTTACGTTGGCAACGGAATGATGGTTCACGCAGAAAATTCCTACACGGGAATTGTTTACTCTTACGTCAGCACATTTGCTACATACAATTCCATTTCAGCAATCAGAAGAATAGTTGGATAGATTCCCCTAATTTTTTAAATGCGCAGCGTCCCTGAGCCGAAAGGTTCAGGGACGCTGTTTTATTAAGGAGAAAATTCTCAAAATGGGGCTGCCCCCAACATTAAATCGTATTATTAGCAAGAAGCTTCTCAACCTGACTCTTTTTTTCAAATAATACGCAGCCGCCGGTATGGTCCTCCATCAATACATCGCCATCCTGCAAAGCTGTAAATAGCTTTGAATGAAGCGCTTCTCTAACTGATGTGTCACGAACATTGATGTCTGAATATGGAGAAAACGGACAAGGCTCTGCGCCGCCATGAGAATTGATATGGAAAAATCCTCTGCCTGCGGCTATGCAACCACCTGTTGCCTTTTCGTCTCCGGGAAACGAGAGAAATATCATTCCGTTATAGGTTTCACGAAGGTGGGAAATTTTATTGTTGAGAAATTCTCTTTCGGTGTCCTGCAAAGCAAGCTCTGTGCTGTCCTGAGTAACCGGCACATATTCAACGTAAATTATTACCTTGCAACCACGTTTTTTTAGGTCTTCAACAAAATCGTCTGAGGTTACCTCTTTTATATTTTCTGTTGTGACTGTAACTGACGCTCCGAAAATCAAATGATTTTCCTGCATTTTGTCCATTACTTTTATCAATCTTTGATAAATGCCTTTTCCACGGCGCTCATCGGTTTTGTTCTCATTGCCTTCAATACTAAAAACAGGTAGCAAATTTCTTGCCTTATCGAAGAGCTCTATGTAGCTATCTCCTAAAAGTGTTCCATTCGTAAAAATTGGAAATAAAATCTCTGGTATCTCAGAAGCTTTTTGTAGAATATCTTTACGAATCAGCGGCTCACCGCCAGCTAAAAGAATAAAGCCGACTCCCAAATCCTTAGCTTCCTTGAAAATTTGCTCCCATTCGTCCGCTGAAAGCTGTGCAAAGGCTGCTTCATCTGAACAGCTATGATTTTCTCTTGCATAACATCCATCACAATGCAGATTACAGGTGCTGGTAACGCTGGCAATTAAAAACAGAGGAATGTGCTCTCCCTGCTTCTCTAGTTCAGCTCGTCTTTCAGACGATTTTCGACTTGCAAGCAGGTAACGAGCCATAAAAACGCTTTCCCGTGGATCTGAGATTGTAGCCTTTATAGCGGTTTTGACAATTCCTTCAACGCCCTTAGAAAGATATTCTCCAAGATTAAAATTATTATCAGCCATTAAGCTCGCTTCCCTTCCAACACGTGTTTAGTGAATTTTGCAGCTGCTCTTAAATCGTCGCTGTTTGGTCTTCCCTTATGAAGTGCTGTAAACTCACCTCGACAGTAGAAGCTATTGCTGTCAACTTTGATTTTTCGTTCCTGCAAATATTTTTTGATCTCTGGTAAGGCTCTTTCTGCAAGAGCAGAGGTTGAGAATACCACTACCCTACCAACCTTGCTTCTGTCAAGCGACTTAATGTACTTCTTTACCTCTGAGCTGATTCCTCCCCAATAAACGGAAGCACCCAAAAACAGCACGTCAACGTAGTCGTTCAACGGTTCGGGAATTTTTTCCGTTTTACAGCCTGATGTTTTTGCAATAACATCAGCAAGCTTTTTTGTGTTGCCTGATTTTGAAAAATAGCGAACAGCTATCTTTAATTCTTCCACAGTAATTCCTCCATTCATACCAAAAACTTTACAAATTATATAGTAGCTCCGAAAAAGGCTTTACTCTTAATTCAAAACCTGCTATAATATATTATAGTCACAAAAATACCAATGTCAATTACGCAGTTTTTGTTGAGCAGGTACTAAAAAAATTACTATGGAGGAATAATTATGGCTAACGAACATATATGCCCTTGCACAAAAAGCTGTCCCTTACAGCGAGCTATGGCTTCTATCGGCGGAAGGTGGAAGATGTCAATCCTGTGTTCATTATCTCACGATGGCACAACCAGATTTAACGACCTGAAGAAAAAGATGAACGGTATTTCAAACACCATGCTTGCAAAATCATTAAAAGAGCTTGAGGATGACGGCCTTGTAAAGCGCTCTGAATTTTTAGAAATTCCAGTTCGTGTAGAGTACGAAATAACCGATGCGGTTCGCTCTTTGATGCCGATTTTAACAGAGCTTGCTGTATGGGAAAGCAAATTAGAGGCCCAAATAAGCTCAAATGACAATGAAACTAAAGAATGAAGGAAAACTCACCGCCCGAAACCAAAAGGTTCCGAGCGGTGAGTTTTTTATTTCTGACTCTTTACGTTTTATTTCCTGCAAACTGCGCCATATAGAGCGAATAATATGCGCCCTGCTTTTCCAAAAGCTCTTCGTGCGTTCCCGTTTCGACTACTCTTCCCTTTTCCATAACGACTATTACGTCTGCGTCCTGAATTGTCGAAAGACGGTGGGCAATAATCAGGCTTGTGCGGTTTTTCATAAGATTTACCGTTCTCGTCCACTAACGTTCTGCCGCGAATTGCGGGCGACGCTACAACATAACCGTGCAGCAAAGCCTGCCTTATAGTATTGCTTTTTGAAGGCTCCTCTGCGTTTGCAGGGCAATAGCCGCCGACAGCATTTGGCATAAAAATCGGCGCAGTCTTTAGCGTATATCCGTTTATGCTTTGACCGCTAAAATATGCCAATGGCGCATAGATATTCATTCTGTGAAAATTCTGTATCGGCTTGTCGGCAAAAATAACATCTCTGTACGCACGGTAAGGAAGCTTTTCGCCGTCGATTTCTACACTCTCGTCAAAAAAATTATTCTTATTAAAATTCATAGTTACTTCCCCTGATTGCTTGCTTTCGATTCTTATTGTACCACACATTTATAGATTTTACCAGACAGTTGGTAAAATAAATATTTCTAAGTGAAAAAGTAGTAGCAAAGCTCGTATTGCAGCAAATTGACATTCATATAAATTTGTGATAAGCTTTAATAAAAAGGTTCAATTTTAACAATCGAGAGGATGCAAAACTTATGAAAATCAAAAGGCTTCTCGCTGTTTCCTTAGCAAGCTTATTGCTCTGCTCCTGCTCTGCAAAGGGCAATTCTTCCACCGTTGAAAAGGAAACTACACAAGCTTCTAGCACTACTGAGCAGACGACTGCCAAAGCCACAACTACTATCACGACCAAGGCAGAAAATTCTTCTGACAATAATGATAAAAACGGCTCGCTCACATGCAAAAGCTCAGCTGAGATAGTAGCTGATATGGGATTCGGCTTTAATATTGGCAATTCGCTCGACTCGCAAAGCGGTACCGTATCGGACGTTTTAGAGCACGAAGCTGCTTGGGGAAATCCTGTAATAACTCAGAAGCTAATAGATTCTATTGCTGCCGCAGGCTTTACAGCCGTTCGTATTCCAACCACTTGGCAGGACTTCATTTCAGACGACGAAAGCTACACCATTTCCGCCGAATATTTAGCAAGAGTTAAAGAGGTGGTTGACTATTGCTACGCAAATGACATGTATGTAATTTTAAATACTCACCACGAGGATTGGCTTGAAAACGAAAATCTGATCTACAACAAAGAGGAAATTGCACAGGAAATTTTCGCTGTCTGGACGCAGATAGCAGATTATTTTGCAGATTACGACCAGCACCTTATTTTCGAGGGACTTAACGAGCCCAGACTTAAAGGCACAGACATTGAATGGACAGGAAACGAGGAAAGCTACGAGGTCATAAATTATTACGAGCAGATATTTGTTAATGCTGTCAGGGGAAACAGCAAGGGCTACAACAACGAGCGCTGCCTTATGATAACTGGCTATGCGGCGTCAAGCTCTGAAAGCATTATGAGCGCAATTTCTATTCCCACCTACAACGGCGAAGCTGCAAGCAACCTGATAGTTTCAATTCATTGCTATTCGCCTTATGACTTTTGTCTGAGTACTGCTCAGCAAACCTTCGACCCCGAAAGCTCTGCAGATACAAGCGCTATAGACAGCGTTTTTGAGGCTATCAAGTCTGAATTTTCTGATAATAATATTCCTGTCGTAATTACAGAAACAGGTGCTACAGGTAAGGATGACGAACAATCTCGTACAAGCTGGGCTACATATATGGCTACAAAGGCGGCGGAGTACGGCGTACCTATATTTCTTTGGGATAACGGCTCTCAAGGTACGGGAAGCGAAAATCATTGCTACTTTGACAGAAGCACAGGTGAGCTTGTAGCAGAAGACTTTGTAAACGCTCTTATGCAGGCAAAAGCAGTCACCGAATGGGGTTGTATGCTTTCAAGCGAGGAAGCAGAGACAGAATCGCTTATAGGAGGCGAGGTTCTTGCTTCTTACGAAGACGGTCTGACAAGCGACGACGAATGGGACGCTTCTTACATTTGCCTTAGTGCTAAGGAAAGCTACTATAGCGACGAAAGCAAAATAGCTATTGTTTTTACCGGCAGCGGCGAGCCAAAAATGGTTCTTGACAGCGAACAGCTAAGTCTATGGTGGATGCCGGTAGACGCTGACAGCATAGAAACAGCAGGAGATAAAAAGGTTGCGTATTTTTCGTCGGACAGCATAAAATCGGTTGTTGAAAGCTACGGAGTGACAAGCTACTCGCAGCTCAGAAATATGTCCTTCCTTTCGTCGGGCGGAACAATTACCACATATGAAATTTCGATGATCAACAACAGCTAAGCATTGCCGACTATAGAAATTGCTGATAAAAAGCTAAACCGCCCTGAGCCTTTCGGTTCAGGGCGGTGAGTTTGTTTATTTCTGACTCTTTACGTTTTATTTCCTGCGAACTGTGCCATATAGAGCGAGTAATAAGCGCCCTGCTTTTCCAAAAGCTCTTCGTGCGTTCCGGTTTCAACTACTCTTCCCTTTTCCATAACGACTATTATGTCTGCGTCCTGAATTGTGGAAAGACGATGCGCAATGATTAGGCTTGTGCGGTTTTTCATAAGATTTACCAAAGCATCCTGAATGCCCTGCTCGGTTCTCGTGTCGACAGAGGATGTAGCTTCGTCGAGAATCAAAATCTTCGGGTCGGCAATTACAGCTCTTGCAATGTTTATAAGCTGCTTCTGACCGTGTGAGAGGTTTTCCCCTGCCTGCCGCAGGTAGGTCTGGTAGCCGTCTTTAAGCCGATTTATAAACTGTGCGCAGTTGCTCGTTTGTGCCGCTTTAACGACAGCCGCTTCGTCAGCTTCAGGATTTGAGTATTTTATATTATTTTCAATCGTATCCGAGAACAAAACCGTATCCTGCAAAACTATAGCTGTATTCTTTCTCAGCCAGTCACGATCAAGATCTAAAATATTCTTCCCGTCAATCAGAATCTCGCCCGAATCGGCAAGGTAAAATCTCATAAGCAGGTTTACAATAGTTGTCTTGCCGCTTCCCGTTGCGCCGACAAGCGCAATTTTCTGCCCCGACTTTACGTCCAGACTAAAGTCGTAAAGCACCTGCTTTCCCGGAATATACGAAAAGTCGATATGCCTAAATGAAATATTTCCCTGCATATTTTCAATCGTTTCATCACCGCTGTTATTCTCGTTCGGCTGATCCATAAGTCCGAAAACTCTCTCAGCGCCAGCAAGCGCCGTCTGAAGCGAGCCGTAAAGATTTGCAATTTCATTTATCGGCCGTGAAAACTGTTTAGCGTAGATTATAAAGGCTGAAATTACACCGATTGTTATAAGCTCCTTTAGTGCAAAATATCCGCCGAAAGCCGCTACTATTACAAAGCTCAGGTTTGAAATACAGTTCATAATAGGGCCCATGCTTCCGCCTAAAATCTCTGCGTGAATGCCCTCTTTGGTAAGTCTGTCGGAAATTTCAGCAAACTCGGTTTTTGTCCTTTCCTGTCGGTTGTTCGCCAGAACTGTGCGATAGCCTGTAATCATTTCCTCAGAATGTCCGTTTAGTTCTCCGAGAGCTTTTGCCCGTCTGCGGAAAACGCTTCGCATTTTCGTAGACATTACCTTTGTGACAAAAACTGTAATGACTACAGTTATCATAGTTATAAGGGTCAGCTGCCAGCAGTAATAAAGCATAATAGCAACTGTGCCTATAATTGTCAGAACTCCAGATACGAGCGAGCCTAAGCTCTGGGAAACGGTATTTGAAATGTTTTCAATATCGTTTGTCATTCTGCTCATTACATCGCCGTTTGAGTGAGTATCAAGATAGGAAATTGAAAGATGGTCGATCTTGTTAAACAGGTCATATCGCATATTTCTGACAATGCTTTGGCTGAGTCTTGCTGAAAGCAGCGACTGAACGAGCGTAAACAAGGTGTTCAGCAAAAAGGATATAAGCAGTAATATAAGCAATACCTTAAACGAGCTCCACGAGCGATCCTTGATGCAGTCTATTACCTCTCCTTGTATTGCCGGGGAAATAAGAGATGTGATTGTTACCAGTACAACAGCTACGAAAACTCCCAGAAACAGATACTTTGATTTAAGCAGATACTTGGCGAGTCTTCGGAGAGTTTTTCCAGCGTCCTTTGATTTTTCTACCTCCTGTGACATTGGCGGTCCATGACGACGTAAATCAACCCTTGGAGGATTGTTCGGTTGGTTATTCGGCATAGGAAATCTCCCCCTTCTTTAGCTGCGAACGGCAAATTTCCCGATATACATCCGACGTTTCAAGCAGCTCGGAATGTGTTCCGCTGGCGCAAATTTTTCCATGCTCCAAAACGTAAATTCTGTCCGCCTGTCTGACGGACGCAATTCTCTGTGCGACAATAATTCTTGTGGTGTCTGAAAACTCCTTGTTCAAAGCCTCATAAAAGGCGCTTTCGGTCTTTAAGTCAAGAGCGCTTCCGGAATCGTCTAAAATCAGAATTTCAGGCTTTTTAATCATCTCACGAGCGATAGAAATTCTTTGCTTTTGTCCGCCAGAAAGCGAATGTCCGCTTTCGGTAACGGCAGTTTCATAGCCGTCAGCCATACGAAGTATAAACTCCTCAGCCTGCGCGGTATTTGCCGCCTTGCTTATCTCCTCTTGAGCTGCGCCCTCGCTTCCCCAGCAGATATTTTCCTTAATACTTCTTGAAAACAGCTCAGCCTTTTGCTGAACTATACCTATCTTGCTGCGAAGCGCCTGAATATCGTATTCCAGCACGTTATGTCCGTCGACCATAACCTCGCCCTCGGTTGCGTCGTAAAATCTTGGAATGAGGTCTACAAGACTTGACTTTCCGCAGCCGGTAGAACCGATAATAGCGATGGTTTCGCCCTTTTTGACAGATAATGAAATATCGTCGAGCACTATATTTTCAGGCAGGTTCGGATAGGAAAATGTTACGTGCTTGAATTCAACCTCGCCGTGTACTTTTGTATCGGCTGTCTGAGTTCCTGACTTTTGCGCGCTTTCGGTATTTAAAACCTCACGGATTCTTTTCCACGAAGCGGCGGCTCTTGTAAAGGTCTGGAAAATATTTGCCAGAAAGACAATTCTCATAAGAATCAATGAAAGATATGTAATTGCCGCCATAATTTGTCCCGGAGTAATGCTGCCATTTGCCTGAACGGTATAGCCGCCAACGTACAAAACTCCCACAACGCACAGATTGAGGACGATATTTACGCACGGATTTAAAAACGCAAGAATAGTCTGCGCTCTTAAATTTGTACTGCAAAGAGAATCGTTAGCTTTTGAAAAGTTTTCAAGCTCGCTGTCCTCTTTAACATAAGCCTTTACCACTCTCGCTCCCGCTATGTTTTCCTGAACTACGCAGTTTACCCTATCAAGCTTTTGCTGGATTTTTGTAAAGAGCGGCGACACCTTCTTTAGCGTGAAAACTACGATCAATGTTACAAACGGCAAGCCGCACGCCGCTACAAGCGCAAATCTCGGTGACTGGCGGTAGAGCATAAAAATTCCGCCGGCAAACATTACAACGCACCGAACCAGCGAGCGGATACATTGCATAATCATCTGCTCAACCTGCGATACGTCGTTTGTAATTCTGGTTACAAGCGAGCCTGTTGTAAAGCGGTCGGTCTGCTCAAAGGAAAAATCCATAATGTGCGAGAACATATCCTTTCTGACGTCGTTCCCGAAATTTTGCGAAGCGATATTTGCAAACACTCCGCAAAGAACTCCGCAGGCGCCGCCGAACATTACAAGCAGTACCATTTTAATTCCTTCATAAAAAATGAGCTGTATATTTCCGCCCAGTACGCCGTCGTCCACAATCGTCGCCATCATATCAGGCTGAATCAAGTCCATTGCAATTTCGCCAAACATAAACAGCGGCGCTAAAATACAGCAGTACCAGTATTTTTTCAAGTACTTTAGCATTTCGGCAGCTCCTTTTCTATAATTTCAGAAAGCTCACTCAGCATTTCAATCATCGCGCTTTCCTTTTCGGGCGTAAAAAGTCGTGTAATGTCTTCGTCAGCCCTGGCGATTCGCTTGTGAAGCTCCTCGGCGCAGTCTTCGCCCTTCTGAGTTAAATACAAATTAACATACCGCTGGTCCTTGGCGTCAGTTTCCTTTCTAAGATACCCTGTAAGCTCCATTTCCTTGACAATCTGGCTTACAGACGCAGTAGTTATATTTCTGAACTCTGCGATTTCCTTTTGACTTGCGCCCGGATGTCTTAGCAAAAAAGTAAGCACCATTCGGTACGAATCGGGAATGCCTGCCGCATTTGCCAGCAACTTCATATATCCCGTCCATAGCTTATAGGTGCTTTTGATATTCAGCATCAGTGGTTTACTCATATTCTCACCTCAATTAAATAGTTAGCTACTTAATTATATCGAAACGGCTTGAATTTGTCAAGGCAAAATTTAAGCTCCCCTCTTTGCAAGCTTTAAGCAAAGAGAGAAGCTATCTGAGTTCGATAATTCATTCCCAGCATCAAAACGCCTATAACCGTTAAAACGGCTCCTGTGACAAGTCCTACGATGCGGTTGTTCACACGGTTTGCAAATCTTGCGGAAACAACAGACGCCGCAGATTCGGTCACGATACAAAGAACGAGCAGCTGCCAGTCGTCGAAAATAATAGTCGGGTCTATAAGCGAATGACTGACAAAGGCGATAAGCGCCGTAAAGGTCATAATAAACGTACTTGTGCCAACAGCCGTTTTTCGGTTCATTCGCAAAAAAGCTGTAAACACTACAAGCATCATCATTCCGCCGCCAGAGCCTACAAAGCCTGTTCCAAAGCCGATAGTAAGTCCGAAAAAGAGCGAGATTGCAACTGATTTAGCGTCAAGCTTTGCGCCCTGGGAAACGCTGTCCTCGTGAGAGGTGTCAGGCTTCAGCAAAAAGCGAATGCCTATTGCGACGCACAGAAAAAGTGAAAAGCCGCCTAAAACTACATTGCCGACCTCGAACGCTACAAAGCTTCCTAAAATACACATACTGACAATGCAAACGAGCATTATCCAGCCCCGCTTTAAGTCAATGTTTTTATGCCTGATGTATATCGACGTTGTAAATGCCGAGCCTAAAATATCAGAAGCAAGAGCGATAGCCGTCGCATGATAAGCTCCCGTTTCGCCGGCAAAGGTTGGGCACAGGACTATCATAATCGGAACCATAACAGTAGCTGCTGAAAGTCCGGCTAATCCTGTTCCCACTCCTGCGCCAAGCGCCGCTAAAAAGCACCATAAATATTCCATAGTAAAACCTCAATAATGGCAACCGATAAACTAAAACTTATGTGAAAAGCATTCAATTCAAGCCACAACACCAGCTATGTTTGCCACACTGCGTAAAGAATATCACACAATATATTAAAAGTCAAATGATGGGCAAATTTACAAAAATAAAACGGAGCAAGCAAAACTTGTTCCGTTTCTGGCGGAAGCGGTGGGATTCGAACCCACGAGCCCGTGAGAGCTACCTGATTTCGAGTCAGGCCCGTTATGACCACTTCGATACGCTTCCAAAAAAGTAAGTGAACCTACCTGCATTCAGCATAGCGAGAACACCGTGATTTAGATTATAGCACACTTTTAAAGCGAATGCAAGTGCTTTTTTACGGATTTTGGCGGTGGCGTTTAATCTGTGTTGCTATCCGCATTTAAGTATAACATATCAAATATGCAAAAGCAAGCTGATTCAGTTTTTTAAAAAGCTATTGACAAGTCAGCATAGCGAATATGTTTCAGTTTGTCTTCTTGCCCTTCGTTTGCTGCATCAATCTTTTCCTGAACTTGCTTGTACAGTTCATCGCCTAACAATTCTTCCAGTTTCATTTTCTTCCTTTCTCCGTCTGCTGTGTGCATTCGGCTGACAGTTTTATCGCCTTGTCCGGGCAAAATTTACGGTTTAGTTTTATCGCCATTACCGTTTTTCGGGCAATAAAAAAGGACGTCGCATTTCGCTTCGTCCTTAAATAACTTTATTTTCTCTTGTGATGTGCTATTGCCAGTACAATAAACCCGATAATCACTATAGAGACGTAAATGCCAACCGCCACGGTTCGCATTTCAAAATACAGATTTACAAAATCCATTTGCTTTCACCTAATTAAAAAGCACCCTCAGGTTTATTCTGAAAGTGCTTATGTTTTCTTCATTCTCACATCATCTTCGCTACCTTCGATAATTTCAAATATGTGAGGTGGAAACAAATATGATTCGTCAAGTTCTGTCATAACACGATACCAGCCTTTTTCAATAGATAAAACTTTACATATTTTACCAGTAGGCATAGCAATACAATCTTTGCCAATATATTTTACAATCAATCTAGCCACTCCTTTATAAAGAAATCAAACTTGCCAATATTTTGGCACTGCACCCAATGTACTTCTGCACGGCGATCACCATCTAACGTTTCAACTACACCATAGCCTTTAGCGTGCTGCCAATCTTCCGCTACTCCACCATATTTATTTGCGTATTTTTCAGCTTTTCTGAATTCAGTTTTAGTTCCTTTTCCTGCAAATACTTCAACATTTTGAATTTTAGTACCTTCAGCAAAATGAAACATTTCGCCTGTTTCAAAATCAATAATTTCATAATTTGCTGCTTTAGCACCGATGCTACGACCTATTTCAATATCGTCTAAAAGTATTATATCACTATCTTCTGAAGCTTTCAAGTATTTTTGTTTAAAATCTTCAAAATCTTTTGTCTTATCGAGCCCGAAGTATTCAGCTCGTGATTGCTGGCGCTTTAGTTCATCTTCATCTAACGCCCACCTTGCTCGCTGATTCATACAGCAGCGGCAGTTGCATACATTACGAGCCGAACCACCAACGCCGGGAGCTTTCATTTTTTCGCCGCCGACGGTGAGAGGAATTGAGGATTAAATAACAAGCAAGACACGGTAATAGAGTACTACACAAAACTCAGTAAAGTAATATATGCTCGCCCGACCCCGCCCTTTGTTGGAAAGGTTTCAAAACACCACTAACGTGGCGTTTTGAGGATTCTGAGAATGAGATTAAAATAGAGCTTGAAAAAATCTCAAAATAATTTCCACAACCCCCACATTTCGACAAAAAATTCTGTCAATAAATGGTAAAATAGCATTAAGAAAATAGCCTTGCTGATAGCGAGGGTTAAAATATTGACGAAAGGAATGGTTTTATGAGCCAGAAAATCAAGGTTTTAATCGGCGACGACAGCGCCGAATTTGGGGTGAATCTTGCAAGCAGTTTACGAGGTATGGGGTTTTACGTAATCGCAAGGCAAAAGAATGGCGAGACACTTTTTGAAGCAATAAAAAGCGAGCAGCCGAATGTTGCAATAATCGACGCCGTTATGCCGAATCTCGACGCTATCGAGCTGCTCAAAAAATTAAACTCTGCAGGTTGCAAAAAACCGAAAATTATTGTTGTAAGCTCGTTTGATAACCAGTTTGCAGAACGCTCGGTAATGGAGCTTGGCGCATCGTACTATATGCGAAAGCCGATTGATCCGCAAATTCTGACCGAGCGGATAAATTCGTTGCTTGAAGAATCGCTTGGCGAGGTTTCAATTCACTCGGCTAACTCCCAACTAAGACTTGAAATTAAGATCACAGATATGATTCATCAGATTGGTGTTCCGGCTCATATCAAGGGCTACCACTACCTAAGGGAAGCAATTTTGCTTTCAATTAACGATTCGCAGATGCTGGAAAGCGTGACGAAAATCTTGTACCCAGCCGTTGCGAAGAAGTTTAACACGACATCATCACGTGTTGAACGAGCGATTCGGCACGCCATAGAAATCGCTTGGGACAGAGGAGATATTGACACGCTAAATTCGTTCTTCGGCTATACAGTTGACGTTGCAAAAGGCAAGCCCACCAACAGCGAGTTTATTGCTCTGATTGCGGATAGGATTAGGTTGAGGACATGAGTTAGTGGTGGGAAGGTTGCATAAATCCGTCAAAAAGGAGCAGTCTTTTAAGGGTTGAACTTAGGAATTTTCTGAGACAAACTAATTTTTGAGAACGAGCTTTAAGCTGGCAAAGAAAATGCGGTCAGGCGAAAGCAGAAACGCTTTTGCTTGGCCGTATTTTTTGTTGTAAACATCGCAAATTCTTTTCAAAACGATTAGTGGTATTGCCCGCTTGATATTCTGTCAAAAGGTTCGCCGCTTCTCCTACGCTTTCCCAGCTTTCAGTCGTCTGCTGTCCTGCTGTCGCCATTTGACTAAGCTTATCTGACATTTCGTCTATAAGCTTAAACCGTGCGGACAATTCAGCCATTTTGCTACCCCCTTTTTGGTAAAATAAAAGGAGCTACTATTTTTGTAGCTCCTGTTGAGTATTTTATGAAATTTTTTTATCTTTTTTCCAAGCCTGCGTCTTCTGCTAGATTGTTTCTGCTTTCAATAACGTTGTTATATGATTCGCTATCTCCATATATGCGGTCACCAAGCACATCTGACGCTAAGCTCGACACATCAATTTGTATACAAAAATCTGCGGTATGCTGCTTTCTCTCCTCGTCAGTGTTTTGTGACATACTATCCACATACGACATATCATCGTAATAGCCATCTATAAGGTCATAAGCTGTTTCACCGTCAAGCGTTCCGTCTAAATACTGGTCGGCTACGTTAACAGCACGAGTAGCTATAGAAATAGCTTTTTCACTAGCATTGGTTTCGTTTTCGGAACAGGCGGTAAAAAACAATAAGCTCAAAATGCAAACAATCGGTACTAAAAATTTCTTCATAGCAAGTCCTCCCTATATGTGTCATTTGTGTGCATTATATCACACTTTATAATGATTTTCCACAGGGATTTTTGATTGTTTGCAAATTGTTTACAATTAGAATAATCGTTTTCTGACTGCGTGCTTGTCTTCTTCCATTTCTGAGGCAATGTAGAACAGCTGTTGACTCACCTCGCTGCCTCTTTTTCATACGCTTTTCTTACCGTCCGCATCAGTCCAACAATATATTCTTTATTCGCAATCGTCTTTTCACCAGCCTTGATTTCAGCTGCAATCTGTTTGCCAAAAATACAAGCGAAGATTTCTTTGTTTCCTCTCTTACAAGATGTTCTAATAGCGGTCGCAAATGCCCTTTCGATGCAAGCAATAGTTACACCGTGATTTTGAGCAATCGCAGTATAGATTTTGCCAGAAATATTGTCAAGCACTTCAGGCTCGCAAGCACTCATCACTACGGCCTCACGGATGTAATAATAGCCTTTTAGATTTGCAGGAATACCAAGTTGAAGAATGACGTTGGTTGTTAAGTTTTTTAGATCTGCAAGGTCGTGGTGGGGCATATTATTTCCTCCTGTCTGTGCTGTGTTTCAGATTGTTAGCTCTTCAATGAAATTGTATCATAGTGGGGTGAGGATTGTCAAGTGGTGGGGTGATAAAAAATGGAGCAGTCTGAGAAGGCTGCTCCTTATTGATTTACTTTTGCAAATTATGCGGCATCCCCCGTCGCTAGCTTCTACTCTCTCATTTCAAGCTTAACTCTATCAGCTACCAACGCTATAAACTCGCTGTTGGTCGGTTTTACCCTTTTCATCATCAATCGTGTAACCAAAGAAGGAGTTTTGTACATTGAAATCGCCCTCGTTCCAAGCAATTTCTATTGCGTAGCGAATCGAACGTTCCACCCTCGAAGAAGTTGTATTGAACTTTTTGGCAACCGCTGGGTACAAGATTTTTGTTACGCTTTCGAGCATCTGCGAGTCGTTAATTAAAAGAAGAATTGCTTCACGCAGATAGTGGTAGCCTTTCAATTTTTCTGGTACGCCTAGCTTAAGGATGAAATTGGTGGTTAAAAGTTCTAACCGGTGAGTGTCGTGGTGGGGCATATTATTTTCTCCTGTCTGTGCTGTATTTTAGATTGTTAGCTTTTCAATAAAATTATTTTAACATAAAAGTTTGTGGGTTGTCAAGAGATGTGGCAAAAAATAGAGCTATCTATAAAGGCTTTCATAATCCAAAATCCATACTATTTTGCAAAAGCGTAAAGGACTGTAGGGATGCGAGGACACAGTTTCCTTTTGAGAAACTTTCTCCACCTTGCCTTAAATTTTAGAGATAGAAGCCTAATATGCCTTTGTCTTCTTTGTAAGTTTTAGACTTTGTAGTGCTTCCAGGATTCTAAGAACGCCAAAAGCGTCAACGTCTTCGGAACATTATAATACATCAAAAGGCATTTGAACTTAGCTCTAGCTGACAAATTATAAATTTCATCCGGCTGCACAATTGAAATAATGCGAATAAGTGACGACAAATCAAACAGATCACCGTTTGAATTGACAACATGGACTAATATTAACACAATGTTGACTTTTAATCAGGAAAGCACTTACATACTGATTACACCCAACCTGACAAACACGGGATACAGGTAACTTGCCCCAAACACTCCCATTTTCTTAGGACCTGTAACGCCACCCTCCAAAGCCCTCTTATGTGCCATCTCGACGCTGCTTCTCGTCACAGCTTTTTCCTTCCGACTTATCTTCATCTCACCGCCGTGGACTGTATATGTAAACTTTAATCCCTTACTTATTTGGAATGGATATCCCTCGAATAAAATGATTGCATCCCACAGGTTCTCAAATGTTGTCGTCTTAGTTAACTTTTCAACTGCGGCCCTTCGCTTTCTGTACAACTGAATTCGTTCAGCATTGACAGACAATTCTTCCGCCTTGTATGGCGGCTTTGCGTACGGCAGATAACTGTTAACGGAGGATTTTGATAAGCCTGTAATTGTCATGATTTCCGACACTGACTTCTCCTCCAGGAGTCTCTGCACATTATCTGCTATTTCAGACCGGTAGCAGTTTGCAGTAATGAGTAGCTTGCGGATTTTTATTGGGTTCAGGTCAAGCTCATTTGCTGTCTTTTGGAGTGATTTTGTTTTGCTGTATATTTCAACCGCCGCAGTCATCATATCAGATAATATTTGCTGTGAATCATAGGTTGGCTTTTTCTTGTTTCTACTCATAAAGGACACCCCCCTTTTTCCATTTCAATCTATATAAAATCCAAGGGGACAAGAAATCACACCTTGCCGTTGTTGCTCATCCAATTTCTTCTGAATTTTGAAGGTGAGCATTCTTCTACCTTTTTAAACGTCCTGCTGAAATAGTTCTGGTCAACGTATCCACATTCGGTTCCAATCAACTCAACGCTCATCTCAGTGAATCTAAGCATTCCTTTGCAAGCTGGTCATAGGAACCGACAGAAAACTCATATGCAGATTTGAATAGCCGTGATGAGGATACACTGTCATTGACAAAGAGGCTTTTGACCGTTGAAGGATTCTTATTTTCCATCTGCTCCGTTACCATTTAGCGTCCTTATCACTCTTCCCGGATTCCCTACAATCACAGAATTCTCTGGAAACTTCCCGCTTACCACTGCGCCGGCTCCGACCACACAGCCATCGCCAAGAACTGTACCTTTCAGGATGATACTATTGCATCCAATGAAGCAGTTCTTTCCAATACTTATCTCTTTACTCGGCACAGCTTCTGACTCTCCACCGTTCGGATCGTTCAGTAACTTCAAACGCTCCTCCGCCTCAATTGGGTGGAAGTCATTATCTAATATCTTACAGTTCCCGCCAACCGCTGTATTGTCGCCGATCGTAATTCCTTTTCTTGCATAGATAGTTGCACCGCTTATTCCTACGTTATTACCGATATGAATATACGCAGACTCGTGGCGGGTTACTATGATGGTGCGAGAATAGAGACCGACCAGGTTGGAGAGGAAGGAGGATTTTATGGTTACGTTGTCTCCTATGGTGAGGGTTGAGCCTTTCTTCGCATAGATAAAGGGACCGCCTTTTAACAGGAGATTTTTGCCATAATCGATATGTAAGAGTTTTAGGATTATTTTATAGTAGTTACTGTTCATGTTCTATTCACTCCATTACACCCAATGCAAAAACTTATACTTACCGCCATTATACGAGATACAGCCCTCTTCGATCAAGTCATTCAATTCGCTATCAAAAGACACTCTGATACCCAAACCAACTCCCGGCTGTTTAGGTGGCAGATATACTTTCTCCAAATCCTCTCTGGTAATTTTTCCGGCTTCTTTTATTGCTTTCAATAAATCCATATTGCAGACTCTTGATATTCTCATTTTCTGTCTCTCCTTTACATAAACCACATTAACAACCGTACTTTCTCTTTCTTTCATTTCTCCCAGCTGAATATCAACCCCTGAAAAGCATCCGCCTGTTCCTTACTGGAAAACACTATCTCGATTTGATCCTCCACAGTGCAGTCATCTGAAACAATCAGTATATGCCGCTGTGAGAAATCATAATTGAATGTAACCGTCGGAGCTTCGAACAGTTCTCCATCCACATATATTTCCGTCACATTATCGCCGCTCTGCCAGCTGTAATCAATTCCAAGAATACCAGAAATGGAAAGGCCTGCGATTGTGTAGGTGGTGTCATCTATGCGTTCAAACTCATCTGCTGCAATATAGCGAAAGTTTTCAAACTTCACAACATTAGCATTCACAGGCTCTATATCATAATCCGGGAAGCCTTCAATGTCATACACTCCCTGGTCTATTACCTTTTCAACCACTTCTGCGTAGATCGCCTGACCAGCATCATTCGGATGAACACCATCATCAGTATAAGAATCGTAATCCTCAGAGAACGGCTCAATCGTGTCAGCAACTGGGATGCCATAATAATCACAGATCTCCTGTATTGTTACCATCTTCTCGGTGTAATCCTTCTGTGAGGATTCGAGTATGGAAATGATGGAGCAGTTTTCATACTTGCTGCTTATTGCCCTTATTATCGTTTCATAATAAAGGGGGAAGTCTGTCGTGGAATCGTTCTGGCCGTAACATATCACAGCCAAGTCATAATCAATGTCATCGTCCAGCTTCATAACCCTGCTGTAACCGGCATAGGAAGCGTTACCACCCATGGAAACATTGGTAAGACTAACAGTCCCTCCGTATTGTTCTGCAAGGTATGAGTTGAGCAGGGTCGTCCATCTGTGTGATTCATCGCTTGCACCGGATGTTGCCCCAATGGAATCCCCGACTATCAGGATATTTACATCATAACCCTTGTCGAGTTTCTCATAAAAGCTTGAATTAACGATATCCTCTTGTCTTGCAGCTTCTTCTGCCTCAGATGCTTCCTCTTGAGCTTTCCGTTCGGCATCCAGTTCCTCTTGGAGGCTTCGCAGATAAGCTGATTGTTCTTCCTGCTGGATGTGGTCATAGTAGAGCATTCCTGCAAGACCAACAGCAAGAACAATAATTACAATTGTTATAATGATGTTAAATGTACGGCTAGAGGAATACCCCCCGCCTATGGTGGTGATGACTATGCGACATTTTCCTCGTCTCCTTCATTACATTGTTACTCTATTTCAAGCTGCTGCATCAGCAGCCGTACTTTCTCCTTCTTCTCGTCCGAGACTACTTTCTCAAGCATCTCTTTTCTTCTGCTCAGCCCTCTGAACTTTATGTTTTCTTCTTTCCGTACAACCACGGTGCATATTTGTTGCTGAACAGTACAATTGGAACGATAATAAACAAAACTGCAATTGTCGCGGAAAGAAACCAGAACAATTCAGATCTGCCAGGCAAAATTAATACTGTTAAACGCATCATGGCAGCCCTACAAATCTTGCATATAGCAAACTGCCACACATATATTACAATTGAATTTCTTCCGCACCAATTCAAGTATGAGGAGTCTCTTAACCATCCTGCAATGCCCCACACGCCTGCAATTCCAAGAAGAGCTGTAACCGCAAACAAAAGGAGATTACCATACTCATTGTCATACATTGCCACAGGCGAATTTAAATCAACAACACAGAAGAAAACGATAACCAATATGGTACCAATAAAACCATTAATATACGAATTTCTGAATCCGAGCTTTTCCTTAAAAGTCTTTATCTTCTCTCTTCGGCTGCCGAAAACATACCCGCATATGTAAAAGAAGAACGCCATCGGTACAATACTAATATAGGTAATTTCAATCCCATTTTGACTGAACAGCAGCAAAACAATAATCGCTACAATATCAACAGCAACAGTAATGATAAGTCCTTTGGATTTGGTCAAATCAAGCACCATCGTTAATGCAAGATACAGCACAGACACGAGAAACAAAACTGGCAAAAACCAATAGTCGAAAATAAAGCTAAGAGGATTTGGCAAACTTCCACCAGCTGATAAGTTATCAACAACAGTTACAATATATTGCACAACCAGCAACGTTACCTGCGGAATCAAAAGAGAGCGAGCTTTCTTTATGTACTGCGAATACCCCCCCGATATGGCTTAGCCGTCATTCCGGACAGAAAGAAAAACAACGGCATATGAAATGCAAGAATAATCTTGTTAAGATAAAAATCAAGATTACCACAGCAGTGTCCTGTAATAACCAAAAGAATTGCTATGCCTCTGGCTACATCTATTTGTTTATCTCGATTCATAAAATTGCCTCCAATCAATACATGATTTCAGATCTCAATTCATTATTATCATTGTAAAAATATATGAATTTATTATCTCAGTGTTTACCAATCAGTTGGCAAACTTTCTTAATCATCCATTTAAACTCATCCGTCCAAAAGCCTAACAAAAGGAACAGCACATTAATCACAATAAATACAATTATGGCCGCTACAATCCATGAAAGCCACCCATTTATACTAAAAAGACATACAGTAATATGAGTAAAATATCCAAGAGCGGATACAATCATAAATCTTAATAAATATGTTATATAATAATTTTTAGGCGACCTTTTAAACCCGTACTTGAATACAATATAAGGATCATACCAAACTGTGGTAATTAACCTGGCAACCAAAGTGGCAAATACAACACCAAATACACCCATTCTGTTAACAAGGATAAAATCAAGTGCCAGATTAATTATTGCCATTACAACTGGCCTGAGTTTGCCGTACCAAAAAAGTCCATACGTGTTCCGAAAAGCAGAATTCACACTAAGCATACCAAGCGTATAAAAATTCATTGATATAGCCCAAACACAAATTTCGCTTAACTGATACTCTGTTCCTATCCAGACATCAATAAATGGATTCATCAGCGCCCACAAACAAATCGTACAAACCCCGTAAATCCAGAAATTAAAAAAGTCTAGCCTTTTAAACAGGGTATGATTGAAACTATCACTTTCCGTTGCCGTTGCATTTCCTACACTGGCAGTGAAACCTGAAACAATCTGTGACAAGAGACTGTTCAGGGCATTCGTTATCATAGTATAGTTGGAATAATAACCATTTATAATTACCCCCAAAAATCTGGAAATAATTATACCATCGGTACTGTTGAGAAGCGTTGTCCCGACCTTGTAAAGCGATACTGCAAAAACATTTTTCTTTATACCGTTTTTTTCCTCTGCGTCAAGTTTGTAATCATACTTCTTCTTTATATAAGGATATCGTTTGTTACATTCATGCGATACATAAAGATTTTTTACCAGTGTAATTACTGTATTAACCAAAAGATAAAGGATGAAATTATGTGTAACTGACAGCATAATACACTGAAATAGAGCTAAAGCGATTGAGCAATAATTATTAATTTTCGTAAGCACATATGCTTTTTGATCGCTTGTAATCAACAAACTCTTATACGACCAAAAATAGCTTATCCCAGAATTCAGGACAAATAAAAGGTATATAATTCTTATTGATGAAATATCCGGCATTTCACTTACCAGATATTGCAGGAAAGGTGTAAGACACGCACCAACAACAAGAACCACGGTTCCAATGATGTAGTATATTTTTGAATACAAGCGCATCAGTGCGTTAATTTTCTTCTTATCACCGTTTGCCAATGGTTCATATAAACTAAAAGGGATTGCTAGACCAATTCCAAGTTCAGCCAAAGAAAGCATGGAAATGATATTTGTAAACAGACCATTTACACCTACATATTCCGCACCTAATTGCTTGACCAGAACCGTTCTTGTAATGAAAGTTAAGACCGTTACTAATCCCTGGTTTATAAAAGCGTATATTATATTTCTCGTTGAATTCTTTGTCCTTGAATTTTCCATAATACGTTTCGCTCCAAAGTCACATGCTTAATGCATTATTATGTGGTAAATATGTCTAATAGCTCTATACAAATAGTTTCCTCGCATTTCGCGATTAATCATACTCCAGCTTTTATTTTCAATGTTTTTCATCAGCCTCATCCTCTTCGGATTCTCTTCAGGATGTATCCATACATGTCTGCTTCTGTCTTTTAGGTAATCCAATTCAACTGTATGATAATTCAGTTCTTGCTTGATTTCGTTCCAGACTTTCTGCCCTTGTAAACTTGAAACAATCACTGCACTAATTCCCATATTTTCATTCTTTTCAAGAAGTTCTCCAGTATATCCCCAAAAATCAGCTAATGTAATATCCGCTATCCGCGGAAGTTTTGCATATTTGCAATGATAGCACGATTCCCTCAAATAAAAATTTCTAAGGAATCCAAATTGAAAATCATTCTTTTCACTAGTAGTGCAAATTCTTTTATTATTTTTAAGCTCAAATGAAATATGGTTGGGATTCCACCCAAATCCACCTCTCTTATCTCGCCAGCATGTACTAATAATACGGGAATTGTATTTTTTTTCCAAGTATTCAATATATTTTTTATATACCAATTGCGATGGTACACCATGACAAACCACCTCGGTTGTTACCAAATTAGGAGAACGCTGTGTCCCTATACATTTATATAGTGCTGCAACTTGACATGGGGTTCCAGAAAAGAGAACATATTTTCCATTCGCCAGATCTTCTTTTACTGCATTATAACATTCGCCCATTTGACTCTGTAAGTATTTTGATTTTCGAAAAGCTTCGCACTTATCTAAAGTATCAGCCCTGCCATGGAAAACGTCGAAAGGTTTTTCATACATAGCACCATATACAATACCACCCTTTGATATAATACATTTAGCAATTGGCCAAAATACTCCGCCACTAGAACTATTCATACAGATTGTATTGTCGTTATTATATGCTGCATATACACCTAATGTTTTGTTTGTGTTATTCACTTCATTTTTCATGCAGCAAACGCTAACACACTTCCCACACCTTATACATTTCTGTCTATCAATGATTGGATAACGAAAACCGCTTTCATCGGAAGCCATTCTAATGCACTTAACTGGACACACATTTACGCATCCCTCACATCCTCAGCACATTTCTTTTTCAATTACAAATTTTTCATCCGTCATTTCTTTTCTCCTCGACTATAAAACTTATCATCGTGGAAATCAGAAATTCGTGGCAAAACTATATCAGTTGAACTTAAGCCTATTTTTATACTTGTTCCATTCTGAATATAATTTCTTCAAGAACAGCTTTGCCTTAGATGCCTCGGACTCTTTCCTGCCTGTAATCTCATGAATCAACACACAGAAGTCCTCTTTTTGGTACCTGCTCATAAATTCATCTCGATTGGCTTGAAATGTTTTACATCCTGACAGCCAGCCAAAAACAGCTCTTCCTTTCATTTGATATTCACTGAATACCAAATGCTCCTTGATTGCGTCAAATAGTTTACATCCCTTCTCGGAATTAAGCGCAATCATGGACAGTCCTTCTCGCTGATCTTCAGTTGATGCATGATGAGCCTCGATAAAATTGTCAGAAAGCGTCATATCTCCCATTCTCGGCAGATAGGCGAATTGACAATTGTAGCATGAAGGCCGCAGTCCGTATGATTTAATAAAGCAAAGATTGAACTCATCATCATATGCTTCTTTCGAGATTTTTCTTCCATCAGATAGCACTGTAGTAAAGACTACAGGATTCCACCCATGGCTCTTATCCCGATAGTAATCAACAACTTCTGATCCTTCGGTTTCTTTTATAGAAGAGCAAAACTTATCAAAAGCCGCTGTTGATGGCACACCATGACATTTCAAATCACAGGTATAAAGATTATCAAAGTCTTTTCCCAAAAACGAGTAAAGACCGGCAACCTGACAAGGAGTTCCTACGAATAATACTGGTTTCCCTGTTTTTAATTTTTTTAAACATTCTTTATATGAATTTCCAATTGCACTTTGGAAATACTTTGAAAAACGCAACTTATCTACATCTTCGTAGTCATCTATACAGGTGTGTCTGATATCAGAAATATAATATTTTTCTGCTCCAAATACATACCCCCCCCCAGATAAAATTTTATCTGCAAGTAAACTGAAAACTCCTCCGGAAGAACTCTCTCTTCTAACGCTAATATCACTGTTATAGCAGTTTATCGCCCTCACAGTGGAGAATCTTCGCCCTATATTCGTTCTGACCCAGTTGGCAGAAGGACAAACTTTTTCGCACTTGTGGCATTCAACACATTTATCCTGGTCTACCACCGGATACCGAAAGCCATGCTCATCTGCTATCATTGCAATTGCACCTACTGGGCAAGCATTAGAGCAGGCCTCACATCCATAGCATTTACTTTTTCGAGTAATTCTAATCATAATTTTGTCACCTCTTTATAATAGAATAGCTGTTGTATGCTTCTTTAATATATTCTGGCATAACGGCATTCAAATGAGTGCGGATATCATTCTGGTTTTCATTCAACCATAAAAAAGCGTTAGCTATTTGCTCTTTATCGTCTACTTTGTCCACCTTAAGCACATAATTTTCATCTGTACCAAACAAATCCCTTGCGATTCCGACTGATTTAACGGAATAACCGATAACCAGCGTTGGAACACAACTGGAATAAGCCGCAATAGTAGAATGAGTTCTTGCACCAATAAACATCTGACATTGCGAAATGATATATTTAAGTTGAGCCGCATTGTAGTCTTCCCCAAGCAAAAGCATATCCCCATAAGACTCGCAGGCTTGATACAGCTTTTCCAAAGGCTTATAATCCGAGCCTCCCATTACATGAGGAACAAAGATTGGAGTATAACCCTTTTCAATTATCTTCTTAACCATATTTTGATATGCTGCAAAAGTGACCTCGGCACTTCCTCCATACTGCGGATCAAGGATTAAAGAACTAAGATTAACTCCCACCATTTTACCTTTTTTCCACCCTTGGGGAAAATCAACCACCTCTAAAGGCATTGCAAAAGCCGGATCGGGATAGTATCTTATATCTTTTTTAGAATACTTAGTGGTCAAATTTTGTTTACTTGTTCTCTCCCTCACAGTTATAGCATCGAATTGAGAAATATCGCTTATCACTTCATCAGTAATATCATTTTCACCAAATGAGCAATCATACATAATCATCCTGGCATTCGCCTTTATTCTTATCACCGAATGAAGCTCATGCAAATTTTCAAACATATTATAATGGATATCATAATTGTCTCCACCCACACATATGACCACATCGCTCTTTTTACATATGTCAATCAGTTTCGAGTATCGAATACTGGCAGCAGCAGTCCGGAGCTTTAGAACTTTTTTAAAAAACGTATAAATTGCTCCCATAATAAGATTTTTCTTGGTCACAGTTGACTTTCTAATAAATCCCTTTGTATTAGGTAGTGGTGGCAGTTCTTCTATGTCAGCATCATTTGAGACAATCCACACCTCTGCATTGGATTCATTGTGGCATATGATTTCCGATATCCCTCTGGCTAATGCCTCTGAACCGCGATTGTTTTTTACTGTATTCAAGATAACTATGTATTTACTCATGTATAACACTCTTTTCTGTTTTTAATAATGTTTTCACTTTTGAATAAAGAAGATATATCAATAATGGGACAACAATCCCGACTATAGTGTAGCAAATCCACCAGCCGCCATTTGAGTATAAATACCCATGTGTTTCTAAGGCTTCAATAGGCTCTTTATATATCAATATCTGTAACACAGTAACAAGTTTAAAAGCTGCGAAGTGAAACATTACAATTGGAAGAGTGTGCTTACCCATATATGAAAGTCCCGAAGCTAACGGTGTTCTGCCAAGAAGACATCCGACCGCATAACACATAGCTGTTCCTGAAATAGAGCATATGATAAAGTACAACGGATTAACCAGCCTATTCATATTGATCGATAAGTCTCCAAACATATGCATTATACTAATTATAATCGCACCAACAAGCATAATGATAACAGAATTACGTACTGACAAGTTTCTCTGCACTCCACTCT
Organism: Ruminococcus sp.; assembly: GCA_021205185.1. Classification (GTDB taxonomy): domain Bacteria; phylum Bacillota; class Clostridia; order Oscillospirales; family Ruminococcaceae; genus UMGS1601. The sequence goes on from JAJPYB010000011.1 coordinate 62,859, forward strand.
TCTTTGCAACAAATCCAATCTGAAATAGAATCAATACCGAGAATATATTTCCGTACTTTCCAATTGGACTATAATACAATAACCATCCAACGAGTAAGCATATGAAGCAAATAAACGTCTTCATAACTTCCTTCTTTTTGAAACACTTCGTGCAAAACCAATCAATTACAGCATATAAAATCGTGGCACAGAACATTGTTCTTAAAAACCACATTGCTCCACTTAAACTTTCTCCACCTGAAAAGAAAAAACACTTGAGCAAACCGGTTAAAATCTGCTTTACACTGTACCCCCCCCCCGCCGGTAATATGCAGCATATTAAGCGGATTATGTAGAAGAACAACCGCCGAATTAAATAGCACGCAAGGGACATATAGCGACTTAATTCTCGATATAACTAACCCTTTCAAAGATGCAAAATCTTTAGAGTGCCTTTCGCTATAGCAAAATCCTGCTATAACAAAGAATACAGCCATATGAAACTGGTAAATCCACCTTGTATATACAAACCCGCTGTGCCCGATCACCATTAGAATTATTCCAACAGCTTTAGTAATATCAATTGTTCTATTTCTTTCCATCTTTTGTTTCCTCACACCTCATCTAATCTTGAAAGGGCCATAACTAACCAATCCCTTGATTCATCACGATGTGTTGCAATCTTATTGTTAATGACCTCATAATCCAGTGTATCAAAATCCTCGTTATTATATATACCGCTCTTAATTTCTCTACCCTTAATGCAAAAACGACTAAGCATATCCTCCACGCGAAGATTGCGTCCTTTTTTATCATGATCCAATTCAACAAAGAATTCTTTTGCAAAAATGAGCGACATTGCAGTTCCGTGAAACGAGTTAGTAACTACATAATCTGCATTCATAAAATAACCTACCGCAGCGTCTGGTGCTAAAGCATCCAGATAAATTCCACGACCCTTTTTTTTAAATCCAGAATTGAGAAAAGCAACCTGCTTTCCTGTCTTAGCGGCAAGACTATGGGCAAAGTCAGACAATCTCTCAGAATATCCTACGGAAAACACTAATATGTAATTCTCCTGTCCAACTGTACCCGCAAACTCTTTCCACTGCCTCTCTGCAAGCAAGAATGTTGGATCTAACACGATTGCGGGTTCCCTGCCAGAAATTTTCTTAACAAAATGCGCTGTTTGTTCATCTCTGACGGATATTTCATCAAAACGCAAAAGATCCTCCCTAACGTTATCTAATTGCGCTTCTGAAGGGAAAAATTTATCAGAGCAGGCGGCATATGATATTCGTCTGTTAGTACCATCTACAAAGTCAAGATAATATCTCCTATCATTTCCTGTTATTGAATAATTCCATATCTGATCACTCCCAGTAATAAATATATCATATTCTTTATTTACTCGGTTTACATCAAAGTCAGCCGGTTGAAGCTTATCATCAACGCAATCTTTAAATGAATCCCATTTTTTTCTCCGTGAGGAATACAAAAGTAAATCGAGCGGGAAATATTTTAGTGGTTTTATGCGTATAGTTGGATAATAAACACCCTCGATTTTATTGCTTCTGTAATCTATAATATCTACAGTGTATCCCAAAGATTTCAGCGCCTCCTTTAAGGCATATGCTTGGAAAAAGGCACCGTAATTAACTGCTCTATGAAAAGTTATAATTCCTATATGTTTCATCAATCCTCAACCTCGTGATTATTTAAACCTGAACAATATTCTACAGACAATCACCGTCAATGCAGGTATGCGCAGTATAAATAGGAGATTGTAAATATAGTCTATCTTACTGTTGCACATATAATTAATGCTATACGGCTTAGTGGATGAATCGCTATATATGCGTCCAACGTACTCACACTGGTCATTAAAGTCTTTTATCGGGCTTCCTTTTCTGAAAATATTTCTTATCCTCATTCTAGCAGCAGATAAATTTGGATTGGGACACCATTGCATATAACGCTTCTTATATGTTGGGAATCGATAAAACACTTCTTTTCGCATTTCTTGTTTTTTCTTAATGGCATCATCTAAGTCTTTAACAAATTTTCTCGAAAGTGATGATTCATCATCAATAGAGTATAAATACACAAACTTATTTGTAGCCAGACAGCTTTTTATGTATCTGCAATAACTCAAGACAAATAACGAATCCTCGCCATAACATAAATCAGTATCAAAAATAATGTCGTGTTCTTTTATAATACTCTTTCTGAAAAATTTACCCCAAACATAAGCTAAATTACATACCGCTAATAATTCTCCTATTTCTCCATTTTGATTACTAAAGCCTTCTCGACTATATAAATGTTCTTTTATATCCATATTATGGATGTCATTATATCTGCAAATAATAATATCAGGAGTTTCTTTGCAATTTAATGCATTCATAAATCCCGGTTCTACCTTATCATCTGCATCGACAAACAAAATATATTCTCCTCGTGCATTCTGCACACCGATATTTCGTGCCGCGGATACGCCTTTATTCTGCTGGTTAATAAGAAACACGCATTCATTCTCTGCGGAAAGCTTTTCACAAATATTCCTGGAGTTGTCTAAACTACCGTCATTAACAAGAATTATTTCAATGTCGCTAGCACCCAAAAGGCTATTTACGCAGGCTTCTATTGTTTTATCTGCATTGTACACAGGAATAACAACACTACATTTCATATATTGCTCACCAAAATTTTATCAATTTATCCTAAACATCCAACTTTATCCACGCATCAGGAAGTGAAAACTCCCATTTTCCTATATTATTAATCCTGCAGTAGCGTGGTGCTATAACTATCCTGTTTGTCTGATTTCCCAAAAAAGCTCCCCAAAAAGAGAATGTACTATTAGAAATAATATTGTGTGAGCATAGAGACATCATAATCATGTCAATATTGCTTTGTGTTTTGTCATGAATAACGACTTCTTTATTATTTAGAAATTCAAATTCTCTCTTCATAAACTCAGGTTCATCAGAAAAAATAAAATATTTTACGTCTGTTCCTATGATCGATTCCATTCTTTTGATGGCTTCGATATAATACTCTTTGTGGCATATATTAAACTGCGAATTGTCGTATATAAAGTCTCCTCTTCTAACATGTATACTGACCGATTTTTCACTTTTAATTTTTTCGATAAGTCTGTAGTCAGTATCTTTCAAATGAGGTTCTCTGAAAACAAAAGAACCTCTAACAATATCCTCATACCCTCTAAAATATGATATGTCCTGCCACATTCCGCGAAAATACCAGTCAAATTCCGTATTAAGATGGAAGATCACCCCCCCATATCCGCGATCTGTTATGGTTCTTTGCCTTTTTTTACGTGAAAATAATGTTTTAAAGTCTTTATACACAAACTGCCATCTGTGAGCCACTGAATTTCTAATCTTAAAAGGCAATCTGTTAAAATTGTTTCCCGGAACAAAACCACAGCTAATCTTTTTTATCTCTTTATTTGTTGCGTATTCAAGTGTAGTATCAAATACAGATTCAATTTCAAAGCCATTGTGTTCTTCTATCATTGAATAATGCGTTATATCTGCTTTGATTTCAGTATTGGGATACAACTCACGCAAAAGACTCTGCAAAGCATACTGATACATTTGGTTACCCAATCCTCCACTATATTTTACAATAAACATAGTTAATGCTCCTATTCTAAATGAAAATTCTACTAATGCAGATTGGCAAAACGCAGCAAAGCCATTGATTAAAGCAATTTTTAAACTTCATTCTCCCGCTTCTGTGCAAAACTATCATAGGCTTATAGTCATCAGCTACGTTAGCAAAACGATAAATATACTTTCCTTTTCCATATTTCTCCGGCAGTACACCATACTGTGTAGGATCTTTATGGGACTTTATGTTTTCTTTTTTTACAAGAAGGCTTAATATTGACTGATCCTCTCTATGGGCAACAAATGTAACATCAATACCTTCCCCGATTATATCGGAAGCTATGTTGTCAACATCGCAGCAATAGCTTAAAAATTTATTCATTAGTTCAACCGACCTTCTTGATTTTTTCAATCCAATTATTGATGCTTGTATCTGACTGCTTTCTGTATATTTATCGTCAAAGCAATCCATAATCTCGAACGTCCGCTTCTTAGTAAACTGTTTTTCCACTAACGGATTGGAAACAACATAAATGTCTTCTTTATTAAGCACTTCAAATATTGGATTAGCCGAGCGACACCAAAAAGCTCCGGAATCCAGATATACCAATATGTCTCCGTCCTGCATCTTATTCAATGTTTTAAGAATCAGATACGGCTTCCACAACCAAAGACCATTCCCTCTTTTGTAGGCAAAAATATCCTTGTATTTATTTCTGAATTCTTCATCAACATCGTCTGGTCCGTATTCTATCACTTCATCAAAACCTGCGATATGCTTGCTTGTCCATGTATTTGCTTTCTGAGCCTTTCTAAATGCCTCATTAGCATAGTTTATTAAAACTTTTCTGGGTGTAGCCATAATCAATCTCCTTTTACTCCGCATATTTCAGCGATATTATGCTTGATTGGCTTCAAGGTTCTGGTATAAGCACAGAAACGAATGAATATTAAAGAATGTAGTCTTTCAGAGAATTCTACTTATCCCTCATAACTCCCGAATAAATCTTGCAGGATTTCCTGCCCATATTTCATTATCCGGTACATTCTTCGTGACTACTGAACCTGCACCAATTACAGAATGTTTCCCAATGTTTACCCCTTTTAGAATAATGCTTCTTGCTCCTATAAAAGCTCCTTCGCCAATAAATATAGGTGCAGTCTTTACATGAGAATCTGGTTTCTCAATACGATAAGCATATTCAATAGAGTGAAAATCTGTATCACATATCATGCAGTTTGAGCCAATCAAAACATTATCTTCAATTACAATATTTTCAAATGCAGTAATTGCACTGTGGCTGATTCCTACATGATTGCCAATTTCGATACCCCCCCCCACGCTCTGCTCGAAGGTGGGTACGGTTGCAGCCCGCTACAGGATTCACATTGGGTGATGAGTGAATTGACACATCATCTCCAAGTGTAATTTTGCCAGAGCCATGAATAGCTATAAGCCCTGTAATTGACAGGTTACTTCCGTATGTTACTCTTTTTCTTTTCAACATTAGATTGTTGTAAATTCTGCTTAAAATCATTGCTATTTTCTCCCATTATTGTCATTGTGTACCTACTCAAAGGCTTACTTCTTCACAATTTTCCTAACCGCATGCTTATGTAATGCACGGATTAAGTCAGAAGCGTAGTCACACGCTTCATAGGCGCAAAAACCGTCAACAAGATATAACGGAAACGGATATAGCGATCTCCTAATTCAAGTTGATGAAATCCAATACCGTAATCGCAGATATTGAAGTCCGGAGCCAAGTTTTCTGCCATATAAAATTCTAGGTCAAGAATACACAAAGTATTCTTTAGACAATACCGAATACAAGAGGGAATCTAGGTTGTTTGAATTCTCGATCTTGTATTTTTTCTCAATATATTAACTATAAATTATCATCCAGGGTCAAATCTGCTACCCATACCTGAAAACTTAATTCTTATTTGTCTCATTTTGGCTTTATACTCCATTTAAAATTCAGATTGCTCTCACTGGTAGAACTATGATTACCTAAACAGTTAAATGCCACATAAATTAATATCACCACAGGCACAAACTTATATTGCCCATAACAAACTCCAGAATAAATGTTATATGTTATTCCTATAATGGCGAAATATTGTGCGTATTTTAGTGATAAACTGTCTGTTCTCCTAAGTATGATCCTCACGGGTATAATCAACTGGACTATTAAATACCATATACCACCAAATATCCCAAGGTCGATGAAAGCCTCAAGGTATGGCACATCCATCCAATAGTAAGCATAACCATGTCCAAAAAGTTGCTGAAACAATGTACCGCTATTAAAAATCTCAGGAAATTCGCTAATCATTGCATTTCTACTGCTCGCGGCAGCATCTGTTCCACTACTCGTATTTCCAAAATAAGTATTCACGCCAAGAGTTAGCTTATCCAAATAATTCTCAATAAGTTCTCCGAAACCGGGTATTAATCTCATCGCTATCCATAGAGCAAGAATCGCTAATAATAGACTCCCAATTACCCTGAAAAGCATCTGCGAACTAATCTTCAAGGAAGCGCTCTGCCATAAATGATAAAAAAAGATTATTATCAAGGCTACCATTAATCCACGTCTGGTGCACGCCATCACATCATAAAATGCAACAATCGCAAATACTATCTTAAGGAACTGCAAAAAGTAATTTTTAGTATGGAAGAGCAACATTGAACACAAGTAGTAAAAAGCAATTACTGAAAGGCTCAGTCTATCAGCGCCAGAAGATAAATATTGTATTGTTCCTCCAAAATTAGTGAATTTATCAGTAACTAAATAAAACAAAAATACTGAAAATATACCTGTCGACGCCCACGTAAATGCTACGATGAATTCCCCATCTATTTCCCTGGTGTTTGTCATCAAGGCCAAAATAAATACAATTGTATACAGCGTGTAGATTGTACCTGTGCCTGAAGCCCACATGCTTGCGCCTGAAACTACAGCGAGTATTGCTACATATACATTATATCCTAATGTTATATTCATCTGCCAGCCATGCAGTGGCAAGCACCCCGATAATAATTTTGAATAATCTGGAATCAACACGAGACTCAGGAAAAAAATAACATTTGTCAAATCAATAGTTAAGCCCGTCATTGATTTAATAATTATGGAGAACTGTATCCCTGCCAAAGCAAGAACTAACCCAATTTCTAGCCTATGTTCTTTCAGACTGCTTATCATATCGATTCTCCTCAATCCCAGACATAATCATCATTCAATATATTTCTCAGCTATCTTCTTATATGAAAAGGTCTCCATACCTTTCTCTTCTGCAACACGTTTCATTTCTTCGTACTCGCCTGATTCCTTTAAAATACTTAATATTTTCTCATGTATCTCATACACACTATCCTTATAAAGGAACTCAACACTTCCTCCAAGAACAACATATGTGGTTCCTTCCCAACATTTACATAACATTGGAATACCTTGTCCCGCAACCTGCTCCCTCAACAACCAGTTTGTCATAATTGAATGAGAGAGCAATGATGTTATCAGACCCACTTTACTTCTGATTATTAATTTGTTTCTCAATCCAATTGTACGATTCCAGCAATCCTTGCTCCAAAGAAACAGTTGGCTCCCACCCAAGAACAGCTTTTGCTTTGCTGTAATCTGCACAACGAGCTTTATCGCCCTCTGGCTTAGAAGTATCAAAGAACGGCTTAATGTCCTTACCAGAGATTTCAATCACCTTATATGCAATTTCCTTGATTGAAGTACAATAAGATGGCCCTATCTGGATGATTCCCTGACCCCATCCTTTTTCCAGAGCAAGCACAAGAGCATTGACAATATCATTCACATGGATAAAAGCACGACCCTGTTCGCCACTACCCCAAACATTAAACGGCTCAGCTGGGTGATTAACAGCTTTGCGAATGAGTGCAGGGATAACCTGGCTTCTCTCGCCAAAGTCAGTAGGTGTCCCATAGACATTGTGTAACATTAGTATGCTGCACGGGATTTCAGTTTCCTTCTCCAAGTATCCCATTTCCAACTGTCCCATCAGCTTGCTCCAGCCATAAGCAGATTCAGGCATTGCAGGGAAAAGTTCATCTTCACGCAACGGCTCAGGATTCAGCGTATTCTGACGTGTCAATGGAAAGCTACACACCGTACCAACATACAACAGACCCTTTATTTTTTCCCTTCCTGCCTTTCTGCAGCAGTCAAAAACATTTGAATTAATCAAGTTGTTGATGCGAAAGAGTTCTCCCTGATTCTTAAACACATAATCAATTCCAGCAACGACATCTGCCAGATGAACGACATAATCTGTCATCCCGATCACTTCTTTGGTTTCCTCATAATTTGTGAGGTCATTCTTAAAAAAATGGGTATCAATATCAATTACAGGTCGTCCATTGTCGTCGTAAAGATTCTCAACCTTTCCACGCCAGAGATTATCTGCCACGTAGACATCCCAACCCTCTTTTACAAGGCGCTTTACAAGATTAGAACCAATCATGCCACATCCGCCTGTTACCATTATGCTTTTCATCGTTAAAGTCCTCCTATATTTGAACTCAATTTATAATAAATGCACAATATGGAAGCGCATTTAATGACAGTTAATGTCTAACACACTCCTGTAAATTTCTATGTTCCTTTCTGTGAAGACATCCGGATCAATCTCTCTTCTGAAGTTTTCTGCCTTGTCGCTGATTTTCAAATCAGAAGCCAGTACTTCGTCAAGAACTCTGGCAAGGTCGTCTGTGTCTTCAGTTACAAATGTCCTACCAAGTTCGTGCTCTCTAATAGCGTTTCCTAACGTTCCGTGCTCTGAACCAACAACATATTTATGATTCCACACAGCCTCCATCATCGGGCCACTAGCGGCATCAAATCCTTTTCTGTATGGCAACACAACAATATCTGTTGCTGCCAGCGCCAACATATAGTCCTCGTCTGGTAGCATTCCAGCTCTAAATTTTACACAGTCAGAATAATTTTTCGTGTGTTCGTCAATATAGTCAAGATTAACATCTTCGCCAGCTCTGGTTATATATAAATAGAAAGGTTGTGATACTTTACTAAGCGCATCAATGAGTAAGTCTGTTCCTTTAGCCTTAGATGCAGCACCAAAAACAGTAATCAGTTTTTTATCAAGCGGAACGCCTATCTTCTTTTTTGCATCAGATTGACTAATGTTAACACTTGGAAAAAAACATGGATATTGAAGATTGCTCACGTTCTTAATCTTCATCTTTCTAAGATGATTCTCTATCAATTCAGTATGTACAAAACCGAAATCAATCTTTTTGAAAATGCGATTAATGGATACTTCTCGGATAAAACTGAACGGCATACGATGAAATGTAACAACAATAGGCTTTTCTATCCGTGAAAGGTACATTCCAAAAAAACGATAAAGCACATCACCACACAAAAAATGTACTACATCTACATTCTCTTTTTTTGCAATTTGACTAATTTCATTGATCCAAAGCTTATATCGTCCAAGCGTATCCTTAGCATGCATCTGAATTTCTGAAACAAATTGTTTGTTTTGAATACCATCATCTATAGAAGGGCACAGTATTATATTTTCGGCATTTACACTAGACAATTGTTCTAAGTATTTTTTTCTATGACCGCCCCACGAAATCTCAACATACAGTATTTTCACAACAACTACCTCGCCTTCATTCTAACTAATTTTCTTGCTTAGCTGTAAAATTCTCTTCGTTATCTAAGTTGTCAAAATTTCCTGAAAAAATAGTTCCAAATAATATCCACATAAACATTGGGAATAAGTTTGTTATATTACGCAAGTAGACCTCGCCTAGTGATCTAATTAAAAAGGCACATAATCATCATTCAATGCATCTTTCCGCTATCTTCCTATACGAAAAGGTCTCCATCCCTTTTTCTTCAGCAACACACTTCATCTTTTTATATTTCCCCGGTTCTTCTACTACACTCATGATTTTCTCATATATCTCATCAGCACTGTCCTTATGGAGAAACTCAACATTTCCGCCAAGATCAATATGTGTGGTTCCTTCCCAATATTTACATATCATTGGAATACCAAGCCCGGCAACCTGCTCCCAGAAGACAGAGTGACGACCAGGAAAAACCACAAGATCGGCTGCTCCAAAATACTTATCAGATTGATCTGACTGCACCCAACCAATATACTGAACTCTATCTGGAACAACTAAGGAGGCTACTTCATCCTTCATTTCTGGCACTACTGATCCAAAAACAATCAATTTAACTTTTGGATTCTGAATCTTAGCAACAGCTTGCATGAGCAGCAGGGTTTGTCTCTTCGCCATATCTATTTTTCCGCCAGTCATAATCAAGAAATCATCCGAGTGTATACCATACTTCTCACGAATTTCTTGGCGAATTCCAGGTTGCTTAGCTTCCATAACTTTTTCATCGTCAGCACCCATAACTAAAAGTTCACATTTTTCTGGAGGAAGCTTGTAAACATCTTTCAAGAAGTCAACCCTTGCTGGCAAGACACCGTAAAATTTGGTTGTGTACGGTTCTATTAAATGTGCGGCTCTTTTCCAGACAATTCTGTGCAGAATATTTCTCGATACCCAATTCGTTGCACTGTTAGAGAAATCTGCATGGTTATCCACATAAACTCGAACATTCGGATGCTGATTTATATACTTTACTACCTTATCAATGTCTCTGAACTGGCAGCCGTGGATAAATAAAACATCTGGGCTGCTCTTTACTATGGCATCATAAGTCCCTACATACCTCTTCAATGTGCGATACAACTTCTCTGGTCTTTTATAATCCAAACGGGTTACTTTTATATCATACTCGTTTTGATAAGTACTGGCTTTTTCTATATATGCCGCCTTTCCATTCTTATCAAACGTAACAAGTGATGCAATCACTTCCACACTATATCCAAGTTCTTTATGGAATTTGGGGAGCATATTTTCCTGATAAGAATAGTTGTCTGGAAAAAAACAAGCTAAACAAAGATGGACTATTTTCATACAGATTTCTCCTTAAATAAATCCACAGAATTAAATGCCTCTGCTTCCTGTTGTATCTTTTCATCTGGCCAATTCCACCATTGAGATTTGCTTATAATTTCTACAGTTTCATCATCAAATCTCTTTCTGATCATCCTTGCTGGGTTTCCTGCCCAAATTTCATATGCACCTATATTCTTTGTTACAATGGAACCCATGCCAATAACAGCACCATCACCGATTGTAACACCAGCCTTTATCATCACACGATTTCCAATCCACACATCATTACCTATTGTCGTTCTTTGAAAAATGTCAAACTCATGTCGGGAGAAATTCTTCTTCATAATATTTTCCCATTTATGAAAAACAGGGGAAGTTGAAACCCAATCTGTAGGGTGAGATGTACCTCCAATATAACAATCTGTAGATATTGACGTAAAATTGCCAATGTCAGTATCTGATACAAAGCTGTTATTGCCAATATAAGAATATTTTCCAATTCTGCCTCTATAGAAGCGAACTCCTGAACAAATTGCCGCTGTCTTATCGACCTCTGCTTCCTGTAATACGGCAAATAAAGCGATATGAGAAAATAATCTTTTTGGAATTGATAGAATATTTTTTATAAGCACCAGTAATCTACGCATTTATCATCACCCACTGTTTACGCTTTCAAATCTCCCTGCGGCTTCATCTTGATTCCCTTCTTCTCGCATTCCAGTAGTTTTGCATCAACAAGGAATCGATACCAGTACGCCTGTAGGAAGTGAAATACCTTTCCCTCTGGTCCGTCTAAGAAACCGAATTTTATATAGTATCTGTATATGAAATAGATATGCGCCCGCCAGAACTTCGGCAGCCTGTAATAACCGCTGTTCTTGACCACACGCTTCATCTTTGCCTGTCCAGAGGATGTTCCTTCTTCTTCGAGGGCTGTGTCCATCTGATTCTCCAAAGTCATCTGATGATCAAGCACCTCCCTGTTGCTGTACTAGTTGTGTTTAGCTGTCCACCATTCCAGATCCTTTTGGTTGTTATCAATCAGGTCATGCTGGAAGGTCACAGTCGTTCCTTCCGAGAGGATCATATGCTCATCCATGAGCTTCTGCTCACAGGAGGCTTTACCTGTCCGGAAGATACGGAGAAGCAGCTCCGGATATCTGCCGCCGTGCTTAATCCAGCGACCCATAAAGTAGACCCTGCGGCGGAGAATAATGCCGTTGACCGGCTCTTTGATGGTCGGCAGCTTTTCTTCAATCTCTGCTGCCAAGTCCTCCATCAGCTCTTCATCCGAATCGAACCGCATCGACCACTCTGTGGTGATGTTTGTATTCTGTAATCCCCAGTTCAACTGATCGGCATAGCTAATCCATGTGTTTTGATAGAAATTAAGCTGTGAGCCAATCTTCCTTAGTTCTGCATCCAAATCATGACAAAGTGCCTCAGTGCCGTCTGTAGAGTAACTGTCCACAATGACGAACCGCTTCACAATTCCTCGGAAAGATTCAATGCACTTTCTTAAATTCTTTTCTTCATTTTTCGTAAGTATTACTACTGTCAGGTCAACCATTATGCTGCCACCTCCTCACGAGATGTCACATAACAGTTCGGAATGAATACCCTATGGGGTATTACCCCCCCGACCTTCTGGCCGGTTCTATCTTAAGTTCTCCTTGCTTTTCCATCTTTGTCCCCAGCTTCTCACATTCGTAAAGCTTGGCATCCACAAGATACCGATACCAGTACGCCTGCAGGAATGTGTATATCTTTCCTTCTTTACCGTCAAGAAAACCGAGCCGTATGTAATACCGATATATGAAGTAAAGATGTGCCCTAAAGAATTTCGGCAAGCTGTAATAGCCATGGTTTTTGATGAACCGCTTCATCTTTGCCTGCGTGGATGTCGCTGTGTCCTCCACAGATTCTGCACTCTCGGCTTTCATCTGCTGGTCAAGTACTTCCTTATTACTATACCAGTTATGCTTTCCAATCCACCACTCTAAAGACTTCTGGTTGTTGTCACTGAAATCATGATTGAACGTAACTACATCTCCGTCTGTAACGATGAGATGCTCGTCCATCATCTTCGTCTCGGACATGCCGTGACCTACACGGAATATCCGCAGAAGAAGCTCCGGATACTTACCTCCGTGCTTCAACCAGCGACCCATGAAGTACACACGCCGCCGGAGGATAACTCCATTCACACTTTCAGGAAGGCTATCTAACTTCTCATCTATCTCCTGAGCAAGTTCCGACGTGAACTCCTCATCAGCATCCACTTTCGCAACCCACGCTGTGGAGAGATTTATATTATCAAGTGCCCAGTTAAACTGAGCAGCATGATTTTCAAATTTATGCTCATACACATCAGTTCCCAGCTCTTTGGCAAGAGTCACAGTATTGTCCGTGCTGAAGCTGTCCACCACAACAATCCTCTTAGCCACACCGTAAAAGGAATCGATGCACTTTTTTAAGTTCTGTTCCTCATTTTTAGTGAGGATGATTATTGTCAGATCAGCCACGTTTTCATCTCCTAATCTTATATAGATTTAAGGCAACGAGGATTTGTTTAATCCTATATTTCAAGTATGTCCTTCTGGAGTGCGGCGCATATTTTCTTATGATCCCGTCAAAATCCAGCTTGTCATAATCCTGCCAAAACGCTGCCCTGCTTTCTGGGCATTTAAATGATTCCTTAAGGGGAGGCTGCATGCTCTTTTCTATATCAGTTTCCTGATAATCAATATTTCCGGCATTCACCGTCTTTAAAAAAAATTTTTGCCTTCATCACTGTTGATCAAAACAAGCGAGACACCTTTATCGTCATTGAATCCAGGAGCCGCATTATCAATTCCCCAATAATCTGCAATTGTTATGTCTCCCGGATGATTAATGTCCTTATATGGGCATGAATAACAGGATGGGCGCATGTATTGTGGCCATAGAACAACTCTGTGTATACACATGAATCTTTTCTGACATCGTCAAAATATACTGATTCAATATGGGTAGACCATCCGAAATTTCTCTTATTTCTGAAATCAATTCCAGTTGCTGTCTTTTCAATGCGTTTCTCCCACCATTCCTTATAGTCACGATACACACGTGGGCTGGGAACTCCATGACAAACTATATCCATAAGAAGCAGATTATCTGGAACTTCCCCTAAATAACCTATAACAGCTGCTACTTGGCATGATGTCCCGCTGAACAGAACGGCGCGGCCACTTTCGACATCCTGTTTTATTTGTGTATAAATCGAGCTATCCATTCGAGACTGTACATATTTGGATCCACGCATACGGTCTCTTCCTGACGCATTTTCCGTCCTAATATGAACCACTTCCAATGATGGTTGTAAAACCGAACCATAAATTACCCCCCCGCACAAGAATAAGATCGCAAACAGCCGTGAAAATTCCACCTGACCGGCTTGCCATTCGTGTATCTATATCTTTGTGTTTTACTGCAAGACAACGAATGAATTTATTCTTAATGGTTTCAACATGATTGGCGTTTTGAAAAACACAAGCAGTCTTACAAAGACCGCATTCGATGCACTTCCCTTTATCAATTAAGGGATAGAGAAACCCCTCATTATCATCAACCATACTGATTGCTGACTTAGGACACCTTGCTATACACGCCTGACATCCACAGCATTTTTCTTTATCTGAATATAAGTTCATGCAAAATTATTCCCTTCATGAATTTTCCAATATACAGTTATTCTTTGAAACTACGAAAAGAATTCAAAGAATTTTATCCATACACATACTCACTAATCGCTTCCGCCCATCTCTCATATGCCTCATCATAAAGATGGATACCATCCTTTGTCAGTTCTTCCGGCATTACCCCATCTACTGCATACAATTCATATAAATCAATAAATATTATGCCCTTCTGTTCCGCCATTTCTTTTATTAACCCATTCAGTTCGCAGATATTTTCATTAGATATAGAATTCCCTCTCATATCTGTGTTCACTGGAAGAATGCTTTGAATGTAAATCTCAACATTGGGGCATTCTTCCTTAATTTCAGCAAGCAGTACCTCATACCTCTCAACTATTACATTCAAGTCCCCTTGGTAGTTGTTCAAATCATTGACTCCGGCCATAATGAATATTTTCTCTGGATTGACTGCTGAAATCATTCCGACACGTGTCTGCATTTTTGTGATCGTGTCACCAGTCAGTCCTAAATTAACTATGGTCAAGTCCTCGAAGTAATCCTGAAAGGACGAACCCCTAGTGATTGAATCCCCAAAGAAAACAACATCTGAATCTATATCCAGCTTTTCTAAACAAGATTCCCATGAAACAGCTGTCCAGTCTGTGGAAACGGTTGGCTCTGCCAGTCCAAGATGTGATAGAATTTTATTGTCGTATCCTGATGTGTGCAAAAGGAAGCCAAAAGCACATAGCCATACGATATTAGTAATTACCAATAGAGGAAGAAGAATACCCCCCCACGCCAAATTTTCTTATTTTTCATTTTGAAAATTCCTCCTTTTTCTGTAGCTTTTTAGTACAGAATCAGTCTCTCCTGTACAAATCCCTCGTATACACCTTATCTTTCACATCATCCAAGTCAGAACTGTATCTATTAGCAATAATAGCCTGCGACTGCTCTTTAAACTTATCCAAATCATTAACGACCTTACTTCCGAAGAAGGTGGAGCCATCTTCGAGAGTTGGTTCGTAAACAATTACGGTTGCTCCCTTTGCTTTGATTCGCTTCATAACACCCTGAATACTGCTCTGCCGGAAGTTGTCGGAATTGCTCTTCATTGTAAGTCTGTACACGCCAACAATGACTTCCTTTTCCTTTGCTGCGTTATAGCTCTCCGACCCAACATAAGCACCGGCAATTTCCAACACACGGTCAGCAATAAAGTCCTTCCTGGTTCTGTTGCTCTCCACAATCGCCTGGATAAGGTTCTCAGGCACGTCTTCATAATTCGCCAATAACTGCTTAGTATCTTTCGGCAGGCAATACCCGCCATAGCCGAAGCTCGGATTGTTATAATGACTCCCTATACGCGGATCGAGGCAGACGCCTTCAATAATCTGCTGAGTGTTTAGCCCCTTCATTTCTGCATATGTGTCTAGCTCATTGAAGTAGGAAACACGCAGTGCTAAATAGGTATTAGCAAACAGCTTTACAGCCTCTGCCTCGGTAAAGCCCATAATAAGGGTATCTATATTCTCTTTTATTGCCCCTTCCTGTAGGAGAGATGCAAATGTGTTTGCTGCCTTTACTAATCGTGCGTTCTCTACATCTGTTCCTACAATAATGCGGGACGGGTAGAGGTTATCATAAAGTGCCTTGGACTCTCTTAAGAATTCAGGGCTAAAGATGATATTATCGCAATGGAACTTTTCTCTGACACTCGCTGTATATCCCACGGGAATAGTGGACTTGATGACCATGATGGCATCAGGATTATTCTCGATTACAAGTTTGATGACTGTCTCCACAGCGGATGTGTCAAAGAAATTCTTCTTAGAGTCATAATTTGTAGGCGCGGCGATAACAACGAAGTCGGCGGTTTTGTATGCCTCAGCTGCGTCAAGTGTGGCTGTTAAATCCAGTTCCTTCTCCGCCAAATATTTCTCAATATATTCATCCTGTATAGGACTCTTCCTCTGGTTGATGAGTTCAACCTTTTCAGGAATAATGTCCACAGCAGTTACTTTGTTGTGCTGTGCCAATAATACTGCCAAAGACAGCCCAACGTATCCAGTACCAGCAACTGCTATATTGTAGTTACTCATTTATCTCTTACTCCTCGAATTTAATGCAGTCAGTTCTATGTAATCTGTGTTCATCACAGCTCCAAAATAGCTTTCTTATACTTCTCCACAGAAACCTGTTCTGTCAGGTTCTCCACGAGATAAGCCCTACTCTTCTCGCCCATCTCACGCAGCTCCTCACTATTACTATTCTCAATGAACCACTGAATCTCGTCTTCCACACCTGCATAGTCGCCTGGTTCAACCACAAGTCCGCACCCAATCTCTTCAATCAGGCACCGTACCTCTGAACCTTTCTCTAAAACGCCAAGCACAGGCTTTCCTGCGGCGGCGAGACCATAGAATTTGCTGGGACAGCTCACACCCTTAATGCCCTTCGCATTCACGCAAAAGTGAACATCTCCGGCGTTAAGACTATAGTTAAGGTCTGCCTTGTCCTGATATGGGATAAACACAACATTTTTCATCTTGTGTTGCCGTGTGTACAACACCAGCTTGTCCAGCACCGAACCGGCTCCTACGAAAGCGAACATAACTTCTTTTCCGTCAGGCGTTTTGGCACCGCCAAACTTCTCAACGACCTTGATGATTCCCTCTAAGTCGTAATACAATCCAATGTTCCCGGAATACATGAAGACGAACTTATCTTCAAGCTCGTTCTTCTTTCGGAAAGCCACAACACGTTCATCACTACTCTCAAGCGGATAGATTTCCTTTTCATTGATCCAGTTATTGATGATGGTGTATTTTGGTACCTGTTTGCCCTTGAATCTTTTCTCTATCGTCTCCCCAAGGTCACGACCTACCGTGATGATCATATTGCTCCTCTTGCAGGAGAACTTATCGAACCACATCATAGCTCCCAGAAGCAATTTGTTCTTTGTATATGAAACAGATTCTACCTGTTCGGGATTAAAGTCCTGCACGTTATATATGTACTTGGCGCGCTTTACCCACTTACCCCACACTCCGAGCAATCCGCCCAGAATTGGTGGCTGTGAGATGCTGAACACATAATCCATTTTGCCAACTTTAAACGTGACTCTCATTGCCCCGAAAAAATAGGACAGTATGTTATTCACCCGGCTGCCGACCTTCGTCTTATCAAACTCAGGGATCCGAACACGGATGACTTTCACACCGTTCAGTTCTTCGTAGTAAAATTTCTTTGTTTTGTATTTATCTTCAATCGTTCCAAGATAACTCGGAACAACGCAGATCACAGTTATGTTAAAAGTATCTGTCATGCCCTCTGCAAGTTCCTGAAGTATTTGCCCTGTAGAGGCTACGTCTTTTTTTTCGTAGTAGTGTGCATACAGAAGAAGATTTTTCTTATTGTTCGCCTTGTTGCCTTTCCCGTAAGTTTTCCTCTTTTTTCTGTCCACTAATTATCCTCCCTGGATCCTTCTCTTTGCTCTAAACAATCTTATCTATTATCAATATTCGTAATTTCCACACCTATATTTTAAACTTCATCTGCACTCACGCACAAATCTTGAACCCCTCATCTACACATTTCTTCCTTTAAACATAACGCCTATCGTCTTGAAAATGATTTTTAAATCCGTTTTGAAGGATCTTTCGTTTATGTACTTGAAGTCCAGCTCTATCCAATAGTCAAAATCCTTCTTCGTTTGCATATCAAGTGCTGCGTAGCACGAAAGCCCAGGCTTTACAATCAGCCGCTGCTGCTGATAGTCGCTGCATTCATCCTGCTCGAAAACGACGAACGGTCTGGGCCCGATTACTGACATATCGCCCTTTAAAACGTTTACCAGCTGTGGCAGCTCATCGAGTGATGTCCGCCTTATAAAATGTCCGACCTTTGTTATACGAGGGTCATGTTCAAGCTTGAATAACGGACCGTCTGCTTCATTGATTTCGGAAAGATCAATTCTTTCAAGCTCTGCGTTTTTGTGCATACTTCTGAACTTGTACATCTTAAATTTCTTGCCGTCTTTTCCAGTTCTTTCCTGACTGAAAAACGGGTTGCCGAAATCACCCAAAAAAACAAGCACGCTTAAAACCAGAAAAAGTGGAGAAAGCACCACCAACGCACACAGAGAAACTACAATATCAAATATTCGCTTGACTGCATCGTATACTGGCTTTTTCTTATATTGCAATTCTGGTTGCTGCTTTTCAGCAACAGCTAAATTACTGCTTTCCATACTCACTTCTCCCCGCTCAATTTGTTGCGGCTCTTTTCCTCATAAATTCAAGGGATTAAAAGAGCTTTTGATGATTGGCGCTTTCATAATTGCGCACAAAATCAACACATAAATTTTATCATTTTAAGACGGCTATGTCAACGCAAAAAGCGACCTGTTGGCTATTTTCTACACAATCGATAAACGACGTGCATTTTTGGCAACTTTTTCGTACAAATTTGCAATCTGAATGTCAAAATATACAAACAAAAAGTCTGAAATTTCCAAAAGATAATAGCAAAAAATGCATAATGCCGCTTTGTAGAAATTTTTCTTCTATGTTCCTGAGTGAACGGAAGAACAGCGTAAAGTATATGTATCAATTATACACGATTTTGCCGCTATGGTCAATATTAAACTTAAAATTTCGAAGCGTGTTGTTTTGGTACGTTTTTAAAAATATGCTAAAATACAAAGAACACAGCAAAGAAGAGTTTTTCCCCCTTGCTGTGTTTATATATTAACAATTATTTAGTTGTTGATAAGCTTGTCCTCGTCGCTCCAGCTATAAAGCTTTCTGACCTCAGCTCCAACAGTTTCTGCAGGATGCTCAGCAGCAAGCTTTCTCATAGCCTTGAAGTGAACCTGACCGCCAGCAGACGACATATCAAGCAAGAAGTCCTTAGCAAATGTACCGTCCTGAATGTCAGACAGAACCTTCTTCATAGCCTTCTTTGTATCTTCTGTAATAATCTTAGGACCTGTAACGTAATCGCCGTACTCAGCAGTATTTGAAACAGAATATCTCATTCCTGCAAAGCCTGACTGATAGATAAGGTCAACAATAAGCTTCATCTCGTGAATGCACTCGAAATAAGCGTTTCTCGGGTCGTAGCCAGCTTCAACAAGAGTTTCAAAGCCTGCCTGCATAAGAGCGCAAACGCCGCCGCAAAGAACTGCCTGCTCACCAAAGAGGTCAGTTTCAGTTTCAGTTCTGAATGTTGTTTCCAAAACTCCTGCTCTTGCTCCGCCGATACCAGCAGCATAAGCCAAGCCGATGTCTGTTGCGTTTCCTGTTGCGTCCTGCTCAACAGCGATAAGACAAGGAACTCCCTTTCCAGCCTGATACTCGCTTCTTACCGTATGACCCGGTCCCTTAGGAGCAATCATAATGATATTTACGTTTTTCGGCGGAACGATACAACCGAAGTGAATGTTAAATCCATGTGCGAAAGCTAAAGTCTTGCCCTCTGTGAGGTAAGGCTCAATGTCGCTCTTATAAAGAGCTGCCTGCTTCTCATCAGGAATCAGAATCATAATTACGTCTGCAATCTTTGCAGCCTCTGCTGTTGTCATAACCTTAAGTCCCTGACTCTCAGCCTTTGCCCAGGACTTGCTTCCTTCATAAAGACCTACGACAACGTCAACTCCGCTATCCTGAAGATTAAGTGCATGAGCGTGTCCCTGACTTCCGTAACCGATAATTGCTACAGTTTTTCCTGCAAGAACATTGATGTCACAGTCCTGCTGATAATAAATCTTTGCCTTTGCATTTTCCATTTTTTTGTCCTCCTAAATGTTTATCATAGAGATTGTATAATCTCACACCAACAAAATATTTTACTAGAATTATATTAACGCTCTGTTAATAAAATTTGCTTATTTTTTGAACGTCATTGTTTCTGCGCCCTTTTGTATTGCAATAGTACCAGTTCGTACCTCTTCAATCACTCCATAAGGCTTTGTAATCTCCTCAAATCTCAAAACGTGAGCGTATGTATCCGCTAAAAGAAGCGTCATTGTCGTTTGAGAAATATCAATTACCTTAGCGCCGGTTATATCCGCAATAGTCAGAATTTCGCTTCTCTTTTCCAAAGGAACCGCAAGCTTTAGCAGCACGAGCTGCCTTTCAAGCTTTTCTTCCTTTTTAAGCGTTTTTACCTTTATTACGTCCACAAGCTTGTTAAGCTGCTTTTCAACCTGCTCAACTGTATGGTCGTCGCCCGAAACGATTATAGTTATTCTTGAAATCTCCGGGTCGTCGGTAACTCCGACTGCCAAGCTGTCAATATTAAAGCCTCTTCTTGAAAACAAGCCTGATATTCTCGACAGCACTCCTGCATGATTTTCAACCAGAACTGAAATAGTATGCTTCATTGCACTCATTTAACTTTCCCTTCCTTTCAAAATTCTTAAAGCGTGCTTTCGTCGTCGTCAACGACGCATTCTACAACGCAAAGTCCTTTTTTGTTTAACTCGTCAAACGCTCTTTCCATACTTGTCTTATCGTTTACCCGAACTCCCCTTATACCGTAAGCTTCGGCAAGCTTTATAAAGTCGGGCGAGCCGTCAAGCGATACTGCCGAGCGTCTTCCTCCGTAGCCCTTATCCTGAAGCTCTCGCACCATTCCGAGGTAGTTGTTTTTCATAACGATAATCTTTATGTCAACTCCGTGCTGAACGGCGGTTGCGAGCTCCATAAACGACATCTGAAAGCTTCCGTCACCGCAAATAGCTACAACCTCAGACTGCTCGTCCGCCATTTTAGCGCCAATTGCCGCAGGAACTGCATACCCCATAGTACCCATTCCGCCGCTTGTCAGAAATCTTCCATCATACATCTTGCAGTTCCGTGCCGCCCATATCTGGTTTTGCCCAACGTCTGCAACTATGTGAGTGTTTCTTGGCAGGTGATCGCTTAAAAGGCTTAAAAACTCCTTCGGATTTACAGTTCCCTCTTTTGGCTTGGAAAATGGTGGAGCTGTTAAGTAGCCTCTTATCTGTTCTATCCACTCTGTGTGGTCAAGCTGTTCAGAGTGCTTTAAAATTTGTCCTAAAACAGTTTTCACATCGCCAACCAGCGGAATATCGGCTCGAAGATTTTTTCCAATCTCCGCCGGGTCAATATCTATGTGAATTACTCGTGTACTCTTTTCAACCTCGGAAGGGCAGCCTATCGCTCTGTCGCCTACTCTTGCGCCGACTAAAATCAAAACATCGCATTCGCTTACAGCCCTGTTCGCTACCTTTGAGCCGTGCATACCGAGCATTCCGAAAAAGCGTTTACTGTCGCTCTCGAACGCTGAAATTCCCATCATTGTAGTAATGACTGGCAAGTCAAACACCTCAGCTAGCCTTCTGGCCTCAGACTTTGCGTTTGACGAGAAAACTCCGCCGCCAACGCAAAGAAGCGGTTTTTTTGCGCTCTTTATTTCGCTTACAACTCTTTTAACCTGCAGAGCGTTTCCCTTTTGGGTAGGCTTATAGCTTCTAATTTCAACGCTTTTCGGGTAGGAGAAATCTATAAGCTCGTTCTGAACGTCCATTGGAACGTCGATAAGCACCGGTCCCGGTCTTCCTGAACCTGCGAGATAAAACGCTTCCTTGAAAATTTTGCCAATCTGACTGCCGTCCTTTACAAGATACGAATGCTTGATAAAGGGCTCCGCCGCTCCGGTTATATCAGCTTCCTGAAAAGCGTCTGAGCCTATCTGTTCGGAATTTACCTGTCCTGTAATGCAAATAATAGGTACGCTGTCAGCATAAGCCGTTGCAATAGCAGTTAAAAGGTTTGTAGCTCCCGGACCGCTTGTAGCGATACAAACGGCAGGATTGCCTGTAATTCTAGCGTAGCCGTTAGCTATATGACCTCCGTTTACCTCGTGACGAACCAGAACGCTTCTTATATCGCTCTTGTAAATTTCGTCGTAAAACGGACATATCGCAGCGCCCGGATATCCAAAGACGACCTTAATTCCCTCTTTTTTCAAACATTCTACCATTGCTTCGCAAACCTTAATCATTAAATGCCGCCTCCTTAAAGCTAAACGCTTGAAATTCATTAAAAAATGCACAATGGACCTTCGTCAGTCGGGCGAAGGAACATTTCATACAATTATACATCATTTACCGATTTATGTCAATTAAAAAAAGAAGTCGTGCATAAAGCCGACCTCAAAAAGTTAGAAACCAAATTACATCAAACCGCACTCGTCGTAATCCTTCCACTTTTCATAATAAGCTTTATTGCTCATAAGCCTATATACAAACAAAGTGACAGACGCCACGACTAATACCAGCGCGCCCATTATTGTCCAAAAGCCTTTGTCAAATTTGCCGTTCATAAAAAATCTCCTTTCGGTATACTTCGCACATATTTATCTATTAACATTCTACCACATAATTTAAAAGCTGTCAATGAATACTTTTCCCTGAAGGGGCATATGTATTTAACATCTTATCAAAAGGAGCTAAAAATTTATGGACAACCTGAAAAAGTATGCGCTAAGAGCCTGCGGGGTAATAACGGCAGCTGTCTGCGTTCCGATGATACTGCTAGGCGGAATAAATATTTTTCCAAGCGTTATTGACGCCGTTTCAAACGCCTGTAAGTCCTCAGCAGCTTTAAGCTTTGGCGACAATACGGCGGTTTTTAAAAGTATAGGCAACGCAATAAACGCAACAATTATAGATACGCCCTCTACCGATTACGGAAACATAACTATTAACAACAACTCAAAAATTGCTATTGATATGGCGCCGAACGAAACGCAAGCAGGCACAAACAGCAGCAACGCATCGACAATTATAAAAACCGACGAGCTTGCAAAGGAAAATCCGCTTCCTTATGTTGAAGACCAGGAGGAAAACTGCGGTGCGATAGAACGAGCTACTTATGGCGTATACGACGATACTCAGTTTATAACGCTTGACAGCAGCGGACAGGTAAGAAACTGCACCACGCTTTCAAACGAATATCTTCTGGAGGAAAGCAGAGAGTCGCCCGATTTTACCATTGATACAAATTCCGACGAACCGCAGGTTTTGATTTACCACACTCACACAACAGAAAGCTTTGAGCCTTACACTCGTGATTTTTACGACACGTCGTTTACATCAAAGACAACCGACGAAACAAAAAATATGGTTGAAGTCGGCGAGAGAATTTGCGAGCAGCTAAACGCAAACGGCATAGGCTACGTTCACGCAAAAACCATTCACGACTATCCCGACTACAACAGCGCTTATGATTTAAGCTATGCAACAGTTGCGTCAATTTTAGAGGAATATCCAACCATCAAGGTAGTGCTTGACATTCACCGTGACGCTATCGAGCGAAGCGACGGCACAAGAATCGCGCCCGTATGCGAAGTTGACGGAAAGAGCGCCGCACAGCTTATGATTATTTCCTGCGCTGACGACGGTTCGGGCTACACGCCTGAATATATGAAAAACTTTCACTTAGCCTGTGCGCTTCAGAATCAGCTTGAGGAGGATTACCCTGAGCTTGCAAGGCCTGTACTTTTCGATTACAGAAACTACAACCAGAGTCTTTCAACAGGTGCGCTGCTGATTGAAATAGGTGCGCACGGAAATTCGCTCGAGGAAGCGTTTTATACGGGCGAGCTGCTCGGAAAATCGCTTTCAAAGCTACTGCTAGGGTTGTGAGCTGTTAAGTATACTACTTTCCGCATCCTCCATGTTACTAAATTTTTGTAAGTGTCCATAATTGTTGGGGAACATTTTGCCCCTTTTAGAGCGCAAAATGTTCCCCAATTTTTGATTTTTCTAAACACAAAAAGGCAGCAAGCCTTAAAGCCTGCTGCCTTGAATTTTACGTTTAAAGAACTATTTCATCCTTGCCCTTGCCTGTTATTGAATAGATAACCCACTCTGCCACATTTTGCGCATGGTCGGCAATTCTTTCAAAATACTTAGCTATCATCAAGGTATCAAGAGCGTCGATGCCCTTCGATTCGTTTTCTGACGAAACGATATACTTTACAAGCTGATTCTTTACCTCGTCAAACATATCGTCAACCTCGTCGTCAGCCTTTATAACCTGCTTTGCAATTTCTATATCCTTATCGGTATAGCTTACAACTGACAGCGAAACCATTTTAGCTGCATTTTCAGCCATTTTTGAAATAAGCTCGATGTTCCAGACGCCTTTCTTGTCGATAAGCTCTAAGTTCAGAACGCTTATATCTCTCGCCTGATCGCCCATTCTTTCAAGGTCTGTCAGAATCTTAAAGGCTGAGGACACAAATCTCAAATTGTCGGCGAAAATTGGCTGCTGCATAAGCATTATATTTATGCAAAGGCGCTGTATTTCGCTTTCCGCTTCGTTGATTTCTTCGTCAAGCGCTATCGCCTGATTGGCAAGCTCTTTATTCTTTTCCTGCAAAGCCTTTGTCGACATTGCAATAATGCGTTCAACCTTAGTCGCCATTTTAACGACCTTCAAGTTGATGTCGTCCATCTGCATATCAAATTTTTCTCTCATCACTAAAATCCTTTCTATACAAATTAACCGAAATGGCCTGTGATGTAATCTCTTGTTCGACTGTCTGACGGGTCTGAGAAGATTTTCTCAGTAGTATCAAATTCAATAATTTCACCAAGCAGGAAAAACGCCGTCTTGTCGGCAATTCTCGTTGCCTGCTGCATATTGTGCGTTACAATTATAATTGTGTAGTCCTTCTTTAGCTCCGTGCAAAGCTCCTCGATTTTAATTGTTGAGATAGGGTCGAGCGCACTTGTCGGCTCGTCCATTAAGATAACCTCAGGCTTTACAGCGAGAGCTCTTGCGATACAAAGTCTTTGCTGCTGACCGCCGCTCATTCCGAGAGCTGGCTTTTTAAGTCTGTCCTTGACCTCGTCCCAGATTGAAGCCTGTCTGAGGGACGTTTCTACAATTTCGTCAAGCTTTGATTTTTTCTTGATACCGTGTGTTCTCGGACCGAAAGCGATATTATCGTAAATGCTCATCGGAAACGGATTTGGCTTCTGAAAAACCATACCTACTCGCTTTCTGAGCTCGGTAACCTCCATATCCTTGAAAATATCTAATCCGTTAAATTTAATATCTCCGGTTATTTTACAGCCCTCAACCAGATCGTTCATTCTGTTCAGAGACTTTAGAAGAGTTGATTTTCCGCAGCCTGACGGCCCGATAAAGGCTGTGATTTCGTGTTCTAAAACTGTTAGATTTATATTTTTAAGCGCCTGAAAATCTCCGTAAAAAAGGTCTACTGAGGACACGTCAAACTTTACATCTGAATTGTTATTCATTTACTTATCTCCCTTTGAAAATTTCTTTGCAACCCACGTTGCCAAAGCATTTAAAAGTAATACTGCAACCATCAGAACAACTGCTGTTGCTGCCGCTTCGTCCATATAAATTCCTTCGCTTGAAAGAGTATACATATGAACTGCAAGCGTGCTCTGCGAGCTGAACAGTCCGCCAACCTTTGCAACTGTTCCTGATGTAAATACAAGCGCTGCCGTTTCACCGACTATCCTACCTATTGCTAAAATAATTCCCGATAAAATACCGCTCATAGCGCTTGGAAGAATAATTACAAATATCGTTCTTAGCTTTCCTGCTCCCAATCCGAAGCTACCCTCTCGGTAGCTGTCGTCAACCGCCTTCAGAGCCTCCTCTGTTGAGCGGATAATAAGCGGAAGAACCATTATTGCCAGAGTGCAGGCACCTGCTAAAAGCGACCGTCCCCAGTGAAGCGCAAACACGAAAAACATATTTCCGAAAAGTCCGTAAATGATTGAAGGGATTCCCGAAAGAGTTTCGGTAGTAAGACGTACAAGCTTTACTGCCTTGTTGCCTCTTTTTGCGTATTCGACAAGATATATAGCGCAGAAAACGCCAATCGGTGCGGCGATAATCATTGAGATCAGCACCATTTCAAAGGTCGTTATGATTGACGGGAGCATTGAAACATTTTCGGAGTTGTATTCCCATTCAAAAAGCTTCGGACTTAAATGTGGAATACCACGAGCCAGAATGTAGCCGACAATCATCACGAAAATAAGTACGGTTACAGCTATTGCAATGACTGACAAAATCATAAACACAAAGGACATTGGATGCGCTTTATAGGTTTTCATTTTTTCACTCATACCAACATCTCCTTATGACTTTTTCTTGTTAGTGAGAATACTGAACAAGACATTGATGATAAGGATAAATACGAATAGTACAACGCCAGTTGCTATCAAAGCGTCGTAATGAAGTCCTGTTGCGTATCCCATTTCTATAACGATGTTGGATGTAAGCGTCCTTATTCCCTGAAGTGGGCTTGTCGCAAAGGCAGTTGAGTTTCCTGCTACCATTTGCACCGCCATTGTTTCGCCTATCGCTCTGCCTATTGCCAATACAACCGACGCTGCGATTCCGCTTTTAGCCGCAGGGAAAACGACCTTCGCTACCGCTCTCTCGTGCGTTGCGCCAAGAGCCAAAGCGCCCTCGTAGTAGCTGTCAGGAACCGCTCTTAAAGCAGATTCGCTCATACCAACTACTGTCGGTAAAATCATCATTCCTAAAAGAAGCGAAGCAGTCAGAATGCTGTTTCCGTTTCCGCCGAAGGTATTTCTTACAAACGGAACTATGATTACCATTCCGAAAAATCCGAAGATGATTGAAGGGATACCTGCGAGCAGGTTTATTGGCGGCTTTAAGAACTTGTAAAGCTTCTTCGGACAAAACTTAGCCATAAATATTGCTGTGAAAAGTCCTATCGGAACGCCGACAATTATTGCTCCTGCGGTTATGTAAATCGAGCCTAAAATCATCGGTGCGATTCCAAAGCTCGGTATTGTATCGTTAGGCTTCCAGATACTTCCGAACAGGAAGTCGAACACTCCGATTTCCTTCATTGCGGGGATGCCGTTGCAGAACATAAACAAGCATATTACAACTACCGCAACTATGGACATACAGGCACAGATGAAAAATACTATGTGCATTGCATTTTCAGCAAAGTTCTTTATTCTGTGCTTTTTTGTCAGCTCTGCGTCCAGGTCAGTCGCAGACAAATTTTTGTTTTTCAAGATTTAACACCTCTGCTATGAAAAATATATTGCTTAAACTTTGAACATTCCTAAAATAGGCGAACGGCCAGTCGGCTTTCACCGACCGACCGTTCGGGGTTTATTGCGTATAAGTTACCCTACACGCTAAAAGGATTAATGGGGGCTGATTTAATGTGTGGGGAATTTAATTATGCTACGTCTTCCCACTCTGTGATGTCGCCTACATAAATGCTCTTGATTGTTTCGAGTGAAATGTCCTCAAGGTCGTTATTCTTATTTACAATTACTGCAATTCCGTCTCTTGCGATTGTTATGCCATCAAGCTCGCTTGCTTCATCATCCTTAAGGTCACGAGAAGCCATACCGATGTCACAACCCTCTTCTGCTACTGTCTTCATACCACTTGATGAGTCTGTCTGCTGGATTTCGATTGAAACGTCAGAGTTGATCTCTTCATAAGCTTCCTTGAGCTTTGTCATAAGCGGTGTAACTGACGAGCTTCCTTCGATTTTAATTTCACCGGAAACATCTGCCGCTTCGTAAGCCTCCGCATCATCGTCAATAGTTACATAGCCTTCGTCTGAAACGATCTGCTGTCCGTCAGCTGAAAGGATAAATGTGATGAAGTCCTGTGCTTGTGCGCTTATATCTCCCTTTGTTGCGATGTTAAAAGGTCTTGCGATTGCATATTCGTCAGCCTTGATGTTTTCAGCTGTTACCTCTACGCCCTCTACCTTTAAAGCCTTAACGCTGTCGTTGAGAGAACCGAGCGATATGTAACCGATTGCATTAACATCTCCTGAAACCTGTGTTAAAACTGCGTCTGTTGATTTTGAAACAAGTGCTGATGAAGAAGTCATATCCGACTTGTTTCCGTCCTCATCCTCTTCCTGGATTCCAGTAAGCTCGATAAATGCGCTTCTTGTTCCTGAACCGTCTTCTCTTGAAATTACTGTGATTGCACCTGTAGCTCCGCTTTCTGAATCGTCGTCACTACAGCCTGCTAACATTGTCGTTGCAACAGCAGCTGCTGCAATGATGCTTACTAATCTCTTTACTGTTGTTTTCATTTTTCTTTCTCCTTGTTACTTTTTGACTTTTAAACCTGTTACTTGTTCATTCGTCATTTCTTATTTTACAGAACGACAGTAAAATCCATAACCACGCAGGTGTAAAGTAAATGTAAAAACTGAAAAAGTTATTGTTGCAATAAATTAGTGGGTATGATATAATGTATTCAATACATGATGAAGGGATTTTTTAATGGATATTATAAGCCTGATAGATATGTTTTTCATAAACATTATGCTTGATATAAGAAACAGCACCCTGAGCTTTTTTATGGGTATTTTTTCTTCCATTGGAAATGCCGGCAGGTGCTGGATTGTAATTTGCGTGCTACTTCTTTTATTCAGAAGAACCAGAAGGGTTGGATTGCTGGCGCTTGTTTGTCTGCTCGTTGAATGGGTGCTGAACGACTATGTGCTAAAGCTTATAATAGCAAGAGAACGTCCCTTTGATGTTTACCCTTGGATTACAACCGTTATATCGCAGCCTACTGACTATTCTTTTCCGTCAGGGCATTCAGCCTCCTCGTTTGCTTGCGCCACAGCGCTTTATCTTCAAAACAAAAAAATCGGAAGGCCAGCCTTTCTTCTCGCCGCACTTATTGCGTTTTCAAGGCTGTACTTCTGCGTACATTTCTTTACGGACGTTTTGGCAGGCTGTATATTTGGATTTTTGGTTTCCTATATTCTGCTGAGAGTGGTTTACCCGAAGGTATTTCAAAGCTACGCTAAAAAGGTATATCAAAGCTCTAAGAGCTTTTCCCTTTGCGAGGGATTTAGCCGTTCGCCTGTTGATGATGAGGTGTTTGAGCGAATTAACGGCATTTCATTCAAGGCGGATACGGAAACCAAAAGGTATATGCTTCATTACATAAAGGTTTTGTATATTGGCTTTGACGGCAAGACGCATTCAGGCGAGCTTATTGCAAGCAGACTTATTTCTAAAAGACTGCTCAGGATTTTCAACAAGCTTTATAAAAACGGCTACCAAATAGAAAAAATTCGTCTTATAGACGAATACGGCGCAGACGATGAAAAAAGTATGAGCGACAACAATTCGTCAGCCTTCTGCTATCGAACTATTGCAAATACTGAAAAAATATCCAACCACGCCAAAGGTCTGGCGGTTGACATAAATCCTTTATACAATCCGTACATTCAAAACGGCAAGGTCCTGCCCTCATGCGCTGAAAGATACGCTGACAGGACTAAGAGCTTTTCACACAAGCTTGACAAAAAGGATCTTTGCGTAAAGACGTTTAAATCATATGGATTCAGTTGGGGCGGCGATTGGAAGAACGGAAGCAAGGACTATCAGCATTTTGATATTAGCTTTTAAAGGAGAGAAAACTTATGAAACAAGCGCAGCTTAAAATTGACAGGGACAAAAAGCTTTCAAGGGTAAGCAAAAACATTTACGGACACTTTTCAGAGCATCTGGGAAGATGTATCTATGACGGAATTTACGTCGGCGAGGATTCAAATATCAAAAACAAAAACGGTATGCGAAGCGACGTAGTTGACGCACTCAAGGAAATAGGCACGCCTGTTCTTCGCTGGCCGGGCGGCTGCTTTGCTGACGAATACCATTGGCGGGACGGAATAGGCGAAAAATCAAAGCGTCGTAAAATGATAAACACGAACTGGGGCGGTACGGTTGAGGACAATTCCTTCGGCACGCACGAGTTTTTTGAGCTATGCGAGCAAATAGGCTGTGAGCCGTATATTGCCGGAAATATGGGCAGCGGCACAGTTCGGGAAATGAGTGAATGGATAGAATATATGACCTTTGACGGCGAAAGCGACCTTGCAAATCTAAGACGTCAAAACGGCAGAGATAAGGCCTGGAAATTAAAGTATTTCGGAATCGACAACGAAAGCTGGGGCTGTGGCGGAAGTATGTCGCCTGAATATTATTCTGACGTTTATCGCCAATACCAGAGCTTTTGCAAAAATTTAAGCGGCAACCAGCTTTACAAGGTTGCCTGCGGACCGAACGCCGACGACTACAACTGGACAGACAAGATAATGTCGAGGCTTGATCCGAACTGGCACTTAAACGCTATTTCGCTTCACTACTATACAATTCCAACAGGCGACTGGGGCAAAAAAGGCTCGGCGACAGAGTTTTCAGACGCTGAATACTACTAGACGATTTCAAAAACTCTTTATATGGACGAGCTGATCACGAAGCACTCTGAGATTATGAAAAAATACGACCCGAACGGCAGGGTCAAGCTCTTTGTTGATGAATGGGGAATCTGGTGCGATGTTGAAGAGGGCACTAATCCCGGATTTTTGTACCAGCAAAACTCGATGCGTGACGCTATTATCGCCGCTATAAACCTGAACATTTTCAACCTGCACAGCGACGTTGTAGGAATGGCAAACATAGCGCAGGCGGTAAACGTACTTCAATCGGTTGTACTGACCGACGGCGAGCAAATGGTAAAAACGCCTACCTTCTATGTTTTCAAAATGTTTAAGCCACACCACGACACAACTCTTATCTCCAGCGAAATTTCAAACATTTCAACCGGTAACTCTCAAAACGAAATTTCTGCTCTCTCCTGCTCGGTAACGGAAAGCGAGGACGGAATATTCGCAACAATTTCAAATTGCTCGCTGAGCGACGACATAACGCTCACCATAAATCAAGGTGAGATTGCTTTCGCTCAGATTATATCAGCCCAAAGCGCAAGCTCGTACAACGACTTCGGCGAGGACGAAAAGGTAACGCTTAAAGACTACGCAGACTTCAAGCGTAACGGCGACAGCACAGAAATAATAATTCCACGCTGTTCGGTTGTTTCGGTAAGATTTCAATGAACAAGGTAAAATGCAGGCGCTGTCTTTTAGAGGATATGGATCAGAATGAGTTTTTCAAGACTCTCTCGGAATACATATCCCACTATCCCGAAGAAAAGCGGGTTCAAAGCAGCGTATACAAAGCTCGGCTTGACATCTGCAAAGCCTGCAACGAGCTTATAAACGGAATGTGCCGAAAATGCGGCTGCTACGTTGAGCTTCGAGCACTAAAGAAAAATAAAAACTGCCCCGATGTACCAAAGAGGTGGTGAAGAAAGACCGCAGAGGACCAAAATCCTCTGCGGTCTTTTCTATCCCTCACCCACAGTTTATTTGCCTATACACATAGTATACTTCGCATTTTGTGTACTTGGAAATTTCCTGATAAAATGCACAAAAACTGACAAACGGCAAAATTCACGGTCAGGTGTAAATTACTACATTGGCAGGCTAAAGAATGCGTATAAAGCTAATATATTTGCTAAACTATTGACGAAAATGGCAAATCAAGTAGTGTACAAATATAGTTGTATCTAGTTCTTATTGCATTCTAATTATTAGCCCGCCATTGTATTGACAAAAAATACGAAAACGTGTACAATGAATTAAAGCAAAGCAGTTATACCATACACTGTCTACTACCTTTGAAGCTGCCATTTCAAAGGTAGCTTTTGTTATTGAACTTCGTATCCGCAGATTTGTCTACTGTAATTGTAGCACACGTAATACGAATTGTCAACATAAAAGTACACAAAAACCGAATTTTCGTCATTTTTAATCATTGATGTGAAAAGTTTTTGTGTATTTGTCACAAATATGAGGTCAATTTTTATGTGTACACTAGATAAGATTTTAATGGAGCTTAAGGCTCGAAATCTTTCCCAAAAGGCGTTGGCGAGCTACCTCAATATAAGTAAAAACGCTGTTTCCGAATGGAAATCGGGAAGAAATGAAGCTTACAAAAAGTACCTCCCTCAGATTGCAAAATTTCTCGGAGTATCTGTATCTTATTTGACTGGCGAAACCGACATTCCTGTAGTATTGGAAGGCTCAAATGTCGATGATATTGCAAAGCAAGCTCTCTTTGGACAAACACAAGACGTCACCGACGAAATGTATAATGAAGTCAAGCAATACGCCGAAATGGTAATGCTTCGGGAGCAGGTAAAGCAAAACAAAAAGGACAAGCTTTAGATGCTTGTCCATATACTCAACTCCCCTCACCCATCCACTATTTTACATTCAAAAGGGGCGAGGTTAATTCCGTTTACCCTGACGGCGAAGTCGTTGTGATTTATATACATTGTAACGCTCTGCTCGTTTGAACGGCGCTTTACAATTTCAACGCCGTCGGGAGAAATAAGCGTTTTAATCTTCGCTTTTTCAATAACGGAATTTATGATTTGCGTTAATATTTGCTCGGTCAGACCGCAGCCTATATAGTAGGCTATTCCTTTTCCGCTTTTCTTTTTCGTTACAGCCGCAAACTCTTTATTAAACTTATCACCGTAGCGAAATAAAACCTCGGCGTCTATCGGCTTTATCATATCTCGGAAGGCTCCACCCTTGCCAAATGTACCGTCAAACTCACCGCTGCCTGCAACCTCAAAGCATTCCTCGTCCTGCAAGCTTTCTGTTTCCTCGACTGTTATGCCTAAAAGCTCGGTGTAGTTTACGGGAATTGCTTTCCCAAAAAACAGGTTGTTGTTTTCATCCTTGACAGCCGAGCGGTAGGTAAAGATTGCTATTCCGCCGTTATAAACAAAATTTTTCACACGTTGTTCCATATCAGGCTTTGTAATTATAAGCTGTGGTAGGACAACTATTTTTTTGTCCGAAAAATCCCTGTCCTCGGGGATTATATCAACTCCGACATTCAGGTCATAGAACAGCTTGTAAAGCTTTGTCATTTGCTGTGGAACATCTAAAAGTATACTTTGCCGCTGTATGCGAAATGACGCTAAGGAATCATAGTCGTAAACAATCGCTACGTCGTTTTGAATTTCAGACGACAGGGCGCTTTCATAAGAAGCTATATCGCTAAAAAAGCTTTGAACCTCGTAAAACTTTCGTCCTGGCACATTATCAGCGTCAATTACGCCGTAGCAAAACTGCTCAGCTCCCTTTGTCGCTCCCCTGTACCGAAAGTACAAAAGCGCTTCGCCGCCGTGCGCCATAGCCTGATACGACCACATTTTCGCCTGATTTGGTCTTGGTAAGTACCCTGTCACATCGTGTCCCTGCGCTCCCATTATCGCTTCCGTTATCCAGAAGTTTTCTCCCTTCAATCCTCTTATATAATCCAGTCCGAACGCTATCTCGTGCGGCAAGATAGGCTCTTTTTGTCCTCCCCAGACGGGATAGTTGTTGCAGCCTGCCTTATCGACAAGCTTTGCTACCTTTGAATAGTCGACGTGCTTTGTAAGTCCTCCGCCCGGAAAATCGTGCATCAAGGTAGCATTTGGTGAAATCTCTCTTATAAGTCTTGCCTGAAAAGCTATAAAATCAACTATCAGGCGGCTTCTAAAACGCTCCCAATCAAGCCGAAGCGCAGGATTGTGAGTAGTTATTGTTTCTGACGGCAGAGGTATTTCATCGAAGCTGTTATACTCCTGCGACCAGAAGGTTGTGCCATAAGTGTAGTTAAGTTTATCAATATCGCCGCCGAATTTTTCCTTTAAAAAGCTTTGAAATTTACGATGGCAGCTTTCACAAAAGCAAATATCGCTCCCCTCGTGTCCTATTTCGTTATCTATCTGCCAAGCGACGATTGCGCTCTCGTTTTTGTAATGAGAAACCAACGCACGAACAATTTTCTGTGAATACTCATACAAGCAGTCGCTTGAGAAGCAGTAGTTGTGCCTACCGCCAAAGGTTCTCTTTTGGCCGTTTTCAAATTCCGACAAAATCTCAGGGTGTTTTCTTGCTAACCACGCAGGAATTGTCGCAGTAGGCGTACCCATTATAACAAAAAGACCTCGCTCTTTTGCCTTCTCTATAACCCTGTCAAAAAAGGAGAAGTCAAACTCCCCTTCCGTCTTTTCCATTAAATGCCACGAAAATTCCGCTATTCTTATAGTATTGCAGCCAAGCTCTACGATTCTGTCCAAGTCCTCATCAAGCATATTTTCGTCCCATTGCTCAGGATAATAATCCACTCCCAGATACATATGCAGCTCTCCCTTCTAGCCCTTTCGCCTTGCTTGAATTTCTTCCCTTACCTTTTTATAAAAGGCAGGTGTCAGCTTATACCACCTAGCGTAAATCAAAAAGCAAAGAGCCGATAAAATCGAAGGAATCAAAAACATAATAACTCTCATTCCGTTTTCAGCGCTCGGCGTTTGCTCGCTGTTTTCAACATAGCCTATAAGGGTAAGTCCCACGCCGCTTAAAAATCCGCTGAACGCTCCTGCGAACTTAACCACAAACGTTTGCATTGAAAATAAAATGCTTTCGTTTCTTGTGCCCAGCTTATACTCTCCATAGTCTACCACCTCAGAGAGAATGACTGTTACAAACACAAGCATAAAGCCTATACCAATATTTACAATTGCGCTGCACACGCCAACTCCAATAATGCTTGTCGGCGCAACGTATCCTAAAATCCAAAGTAAGACAAAGCCAAAAACAGGGCAAAAGCTTGCTAAGAAAAAAGACGCCTTCTTGCCAATTTTTTGCGAGATTGCAGGCAGAACTGCCATTGAACCCATTTGCGCAAAGCCGGCTACCGACGCGTAAACAGGATACAGCACGCCGCTCGTATCCGTTTCAAAGGTTCGCTCGGATACATATTTAAAATAATATAAAGCAAAGCTGTTTGAAAGCTGATAGGCGACGTTAAAAAGCAGGGCGATAGCCAAAATCACCTTTACCATATCGTTTTTTAAAAGAACTCTGCCCATACCCCTAATGGAGGTTTTTTCCGCTCGCTGAGTTACAATTCTTTCCTTGCAGGCGATACAGGTTATGATTGACGAGAGAATAAAAATCGCTGAAATTATCATTGCAAGAATTGAAAAGCCCTTTACTCCATTTCCTCCGCCTAGTCTTGTAGCAAGCACAAGTCCTGACGAATTTACAATCAGCCACGCAAGACTGGCAAAAATTCTGGGAATAGCTGCTATCTGATTCCTTTCGTTTTCGTCGTCTGTTAATGCCGGCACCATCGACCAAAAAGGAATATCCATAATAGTGTAGGTCATTCCCCATAAAATATAAAATACCGAGCACCACACCAGATATCCTCTGCCCTCAATATTGATGTTTGAAAACAAAAGTGCCAGAATAATTGCGTTTAAAACAGTTCCAATTATAATCCACGGACGAAATTTTCCAAAGCGTGTATGCGTGTTGTCTACCACCATTCCCATAAACGGGTCGTTGAACGCATCCCAGATTCTGGCTACCATAAACAGAACTCCGACAAACGCCGGCGCTACGCTTCTGTAATCTGTCAGATACATCATTAAATATGTACCCACAATAGCGTACACAGCGTCCTTTCCGAATGCTCCTATTCCAAAGCAAAGCTTTGTGACTAAACTCAGCTTTTGTTTCATTTTATCGCCCTCCAAACTTCTATAAGATTAGTATGCCCAGAAACTTGGAAATTCTACTAATGAGAGTTGAAATTTTTAAAAGTGCTGTTTGACAGATAAGAGAAGATTCCCACCGCCGCTGGCGGTGAGAAAATCAGCAGTTCAGAAATTAAAAAGAGTACAAAAAATCTCCCAAGTCATAAGACTTGAGAGATGATTACCGCTAAAATATGTTACAGTAGATCGCTAAACATCCAAATGCAGACGTTGCAATAGATTAAAACTGCACAGGCGTCGACGATAGTTGAAATAAGCGGCGCCGCCATAATAGCAGGGTCTAAGTGAATCTTCTTTGCAAGCATTGGCAAAACGCAGCCGACAGTCTTTGCCAGAACTATTACAAAAACTATTGAAATAGCTATTGCCGCTCCCAGAAGTATTGAGTTTACTCCCTGATCGTTGTTCCAATAAACTATGGCGATTCTGGCTCCGTTTACGACAGCTAACACGCTTGAAACCAAAAGCGCTATGCGAAACTCCTTGAACATTACCTTGAATATGTCCTTGAACTGAATCTCGTCCATAGAAAGTCCACGGATTATAAGCGTTGCCGCCTGGCTTCCGCTGTTTCCACCGGTTCCTGTAAGCATTGGAACGAACGAATACAAAAGCGGCACAGTAACTAGCAAATGCTCATAGTGATTGATAACCATTCCCGTGAGCGTTGCGGAAAGCATCAAAAACAAAAGCCAGCCGATACGGCTCTTTGCGTGCTGAAAAACCGACGTATTAAAGTAGGAGTTTTCATTTGGCGTAATACCAGCCATTTTTGAAACGTCCTCGGTCAGCTCCTCATGGATAACGTCGATAACGTCGTCAACTGTGATAATTCCGACAAGTCTGTCCTCCTTGTCAACAACAGGGAGAGCTAAAAAGTCGTACTTCTGAATCTGCTTGGCTACGTACTCCTGGTCGTCATCTGTATGTACATAGATGACGTTTGAGTCCATTATTTCCTCTATTTTCGTTTGAGGGTCGGCAGTTAAAAGCTGCAAAACGCTTACAACGCCGACAAGCTTTCTGCTTTGAGTTACATAGCAGGTATAGATTGTTTCCTTGACAACTCCGACAGAACGTATTCTGTCAAGCGCTTCTGATATAGTCATATCACGATTAAAGTAAACATACTCTATCGTCATAAGACTTCCTGCGCTGTCGTCAGGATATTTTAAAAGCTCGTTGATATTTTTTCTTGTCTGAATGTCGGTATTTCTCAGAATTTTCGCCACTACATTAGCAGGCATTTCCTCAATCATATCGACAGTATCGTCAAGGTACAGGTCGTCTAAAACCTCTCGCAATTCCTTATCGGAAAAGGCAACTATCAGCTTTCTCTGGGTTTCGCTTTCCATATAAGCGAAGGTTTCTGCCGCCTCGTCCTTTGGCAATATTCTGAAAATAATTGGTATATCCTTGTCTTCGACCTCTTCCATAATTGCCGCTATATCGGCAGGATTCTGATCGGCAAGGTAGTTTTTAAGCAAGGTATATTGCTTGTTTTCAATAAAGCTCAGAGCCTGATCTAACAGCTCCTGCTCCTTTAGTTCATTCCTTTCCATCGGCGTATCCTCCTTGTTGCAATAGCAAATTTCATTCAGCGGCGAAATTTAAAGCCTAATTCAGGCATAAAAACGCCGTCTGAAAAACACAAACAGATACCCTTTGAAAATGTAAGCTAAGACACTTCGGACAGAAATGTCTCGCCTATACTCCCTCGGGGTTCAATACTGTTATTTTCGACATAACCGTCCACTTATCTCAACTCCTTTATGATTTTTTCCTACTAGAAATTTTAACGCTTCATTTATTAAATGTCAAGAAAAATCTTTGTAAAACTAGATTGGGGTTCGCTAATCATTTTTTGTTTTTTCTAATTTCAGCAGATATTTATCAAAATCTGACATAAATAGTTTATCCTGAACTATTCTGTACTTCTCAAATTCTGTTTCTGCTTTAGCCGCTGCAATCTCAGCTGTAATTTTTCCTGAATCCTGCAAGACTTCTCTGTCATCCGCCATTAAAAATAAATCCAAACGCTTTGACCAATCCTCCATTGTCATTGGTATATGACGCTGCGCTCTGTCTTCTGCAAGATCCAGATATGCGGACACGATACGTTCCAGCGAACGCATTTCTTCTTCGCTAAGATAATTCTTTGCTATGCTCACATCGCTCTTTACAATTTTACCGTCAGGTGCAGCAGCCCATGTAGTAAGTCCCATATGTTCCTTACTCGCATCTGCTCGTTCATAAATAAGCTCCGCTGCTGTATGTCCATGTACAGCATAGTGCATTTTATTCTGCACTTTTGCAAAGAACTGCTTCGTCGTTTTTGCTGTGCGGTCATAATCAAGCGAGGTAGCATATATGTCCGTTACCTTCTGATAAAATCTTCGCTCCGACAGACGAATTTCCCGTATTTGTTCGAGCAATCTGTCGAAATACTCTGTAGTAAGAACTGAGCCGCCGTTTTTAAGCCGCTCATCATCCATTGCCCAGCCTTTAATTGTATACTGCTCAACTATATTGTTCGCCCACTTGCGAAATTGAACGGCACGTTCATTGTTTACTTTGAAGCCAACAGCAATAATCATTTGCAAATTATAGTGCTTTGTGTTGCGAGTAACCTGACGAGAACCCTCAGTCTGAACTATCCGGAAATTCCGGATAGTTGATTCTTCCTGCAATTCGCTATCTTCGAATATTTTCTTTATATGTTCGTTTATCGTGCGAACATCCACACCGTAAAGCGTTGCCATCATTTTCTGCGTCAACCAGATATTTTCGTCCTCGTAGCGCATTTCAATGCTGTCGCTGCTCTCACCAACCGACGCTACATAAGTCAAGTATTCCGCCGCTGACGAACGAATTGTAACTTCATTTTTGTTCCTTGCCATTTTATTCCTCACAATTTGAAAATGTTAATTACTACTTTCTAAATTATTCCTCCTGCGTTTTCCAGAAACGCAATCGTCTTGTAATCGAACTTTAAGTCCTGCGCCGTCATATCCTCTTTTATATGTTCAAGATTAGCTGCTGTGAAAACGCTTGTAACAGGAAAATCCTGACTGTTTAGATAGCCGAGCGTTACAACTGCCGGAGAAAGTCCTGTTGTTTCGCAATACTGCTTTACTCTTGAAAGCCTTGCTAAATTTGCCGTTGAAACAAATCTTCCCTCTGTTATATTTTTGACGCTTGAACCTTCGGCAATTCGTGTAAAGAAGCCCTTCGCTTGCGGCGAAAACGCCATTAGCGGGAACTTATTATCTCTGTACCAGATATATTGATTTAAATCCATACACTCAAGCGTTGGATCCTCAAACATATCGGCGCTTGTGTGAGCAAGGCTGTAATTTATCTGACTTATTCTAAACGGCTCAAGTCCTGCCTTCAACGCATATTTGTTAGCCTCTTCAATTCTCTCTGCGCTCCAGTTTGAAGCTCCGAGAAAGTGTACCTTTCCCTGAACAACATACTCGTTCAGAATCGGCATAATTTCCTCAACAGGAATGCTTTTATCATCTCTGTGCAGAAAGTAAATGTCAACATAATCAGTTTTTAAGCACTCCAGACTTCTTTGCAAATCGTAATCCAAATCCCCTTTTGTAAGTCTTGATTTGCTCATATCATCATGCGGCGGATGTCCTCCCTTTGTCGCAATTATCATATTCTCTCTGTTCTGATGCTTTGCTAACCAATTTCCGATTACCGTTTCTGAAACGTCAGCGCCATTCTCAACAAACGAGCAGTAAACACGCGCTGTGTCTATACAGTTTCCCCCGCAGCGAACGTATTCGTCAAGACGAGAAAAGTAATCCTCCTGCAGGTTGATGTTGTCAAAATCCGCTGTGCCAAAGCAAAGCGACGGCATATCTATTTCATAGTTCTTATTTTTAAGCTTATAAGTTTTCATTATTCTCAATTCCTTTCTTAGCTTGTTACCCCTTTTTCACAAGCAAATTCACATACAGTATATAGTATACCACATTTTTCAAAATTTGAAAAGGGCAAAAGAGCGCAGCTTTGAGATTTTGTGGAAATTCTGAAAAGCAGGCTTCTTAGAGCTTGTTTTAAAAAATTTTAAAACATTTTTGTGTTTACCCTTGACAAGGCGCACCCTTTGTGTTACAATACATAAATGTAAAGGATAATTGCTTTACAGCAACTTGTTAGGAGTGTTTCTTATGAGCAAAAATCTCGATATGGCGTACCTCATAGATATTTATGGCTCTATGCTTACAGATAAGCAGAAGGACGCTCTTGAGCTTTACTACTTTGAGGACCTTTCTCTTTCTGAAATTGCTGAAAATATGCAAATTTCACGGCAGGGCGTCAGAGATAGTATAAAGCGTGGGGAAGAAACTCTCTTGAATCTTGAGGAAATCTTGGGTCACCTCAAAAAAATGAGAAAATACGACGAAATCATTTCAAATATAAAGGAACAGAACGCACTGATGCTTTCTGAGCTTAAAAAAATAAGCTACACAAGAGGAGTTCAGTCAAGATGCGAGGCTTTGATTTCCTACCTTGACGAGTGCACGGATTTGTTCGGCGAAAATTAAGGGAGGTTGTGCTATGGCGTTTGAAGGTCTTTCTGAAAAACTAGGCGGCGTTTTCAAGCGTCTTAAAAATAAAGGCAAGCTGTCCGAGGACGACGTAAAAAGCGCAATGCGTGAAGTCAAAATGGCTTTGCTTGAAGCTGATGTCAGCTACAAGGTTGTCAAGGACTTTGTCAAAAAGGTTACGGATAGAGCTATCGGCGAGGAGGTTACAAAAAGCCTCACACCGGCTCAGCAGGTTATAAAAATCGTAAACGAGGAGCTTATAGCTCTTATGGGAAACGAGGGTGAGCGTATTCGCTTCCCTTCCAAGCCGCCGTGTATCATTATGATGTGCGGACTTCAGGGAAGCGGTAAAACCACTCACTCGGCTAAGCTTGCGATGCTATTTAAATCACAAGGTCACAGACCGCTTTTGGTTGCCTGTGACGTTTATCGTCCGGCCGCTATTGAGCAGTTGAAAATTGTCGGCGAAAGGGCTGAGGTTCCGGTTTTTGAAATGGGACAAATTGATCCGAGAGTGATTGTTAAAAATGCGCTGAGTCATGCGTCGGATCACGGAAACGACCTTGTAATTCTCGACACGGCAGGACGTCTTCATATTGATGAGGAGCTTATGGGCGAGCTTAAGGACATTAAGGAAATCGCCTCTCCTCACGAAATTTTGCTTGTTGTAGACGCTATGACCGGTCAGGACGCAGTAAATGTTGCTTCAATCTTTGACGAAGCGCTCGGCATAACGGGCGTTGTACTCACAAAGCTCGATTCGGACACAAGAGGCGGCGCTGCGCTTTCAGTTTTATCGGTAACAGGAAAGCCTATAAAGTTTGTCGGAATGGGCGAAAAGCTAGACGAATTTGAAGCGTTCCACCCAGAGCGAATGGCTTCGAGAATACTGGGTATGGGCGACGTTTTAACGCTTATCGAAAAGGCTGAGCAAACTTACGACGAAGAGGACGCTAAGAAGCTCGCCAAAAAGGTCAAGGAAAAGGGCTTTGATCTAAACGACCTTTTGGACCAGCTTAAGCAGATTCAGAAAATGGGTTCGATAAAAAGCCTGCTCGGTATGATTCCGGGAATGGGCAGCAAGCTAAAGGACGTTGACGTTGACGAAAACCAATTCAAACGACTAGAAGCGATAATTTCATCTATGACGATGAAAGAGCGTGAAAAGCCGTCTGTTATAAATCCCAGCCGCAAAAGAAGAATCGCCGCAGGAAGCGGTACAAAGGTTGAGGACGTAAACCGTCTGCTAAAGCAGTTTGAACAGATGAACAAAATGATGAAGCAAATGGGTATGACCTCAAAGGGCGGCAAGAAAAAGCGAATGAACCCTGCAATGCTGAAGAGAATGTCAAACTTTGGCGGAGGAGGACCAAGCGGATTCGCAGGCTTTTAAATTCAACCATCTTTTTTACAACGGATTGTTCCGGGTAAACCAGATAGATACCACAAAAGAAAAATTATTGGAGGTGAAATAAATGGCAGTTAAAATCAGACTCAGAAGAATGGGAGCTAAGAAGGCACCTTTTTACCGTGTAGTTGTTGCTGACTCAAGATACCCAAGAGATGGCAGATTCATCGAGGAAATCGGTTACTACGATCCTACTAAGGAGCCAAGCGTAATTTCTATCGACGGCGAAAAGGCAAAGAGCTGGATTGCTAACGGCGCACAGCCAACTGATACAGTTAAGTCGCTTTTGAAGAAGAACGGTATTCTTTAAGTATGAAAGGTGCTTAGCAAGGCTTTTAGTCCACCATGGGAAGCTTTTCCCCTCGCCTTGCTAACACAAGGGTGGATAAAGGAGAATTACACAAATGGAAGAGTTATTAAAAACTATCGTGTATGAGCTTGTCGAGGATAAGGATTCTATCGTTATCACTCAGGACGAGCCGAACGAAGAAGGAATTATCACCTTACATCTTCACGTCGCAGAAAGCGATATGGGCAGAGTAATTGGCAAGCAAGGCAGAATAGCAAAGGCTATTCGCACAGTTATGAGAGCATATGCAAGTAAAAACGGACAGAAGGTTCTTGTTGAAATAGACTAAAACAGGCCTGCCCAGACATATGAAAAATGAGGACGCAAATGTTGCGTCCTTTTTTGTTGTAAAATTTCAGAATAAACGCAAAAAGAATGCACACCATTTTTATATGAAAAAATTGTTTAAAAAATACGGTTTCTGGATTGTCGGCATTCTTACAGGTATCGCAAACGGACTTTTCGGTTCGGGCGGCGGAATACTTGCAGTACCGCTTCTTAAATATCTGGGACTTGACCAGAAAAAGGCGCAGGCGACTTCGATATCTATAACCGCAGTGCTAAGCGTTGCGAGCCTTGCTGTTTATTTTTTACGAGGAAGCGTAAGCCTTGCCAGTACGCTTAAATATATTCCGTTCGGACTGCTGGGCG
Source organism: Ruminococcus sp. (assembly GCA_021205185.1). Lineage (GTDB taxonomy): Bacteria > Bacillota > Clostridia > Oscillospirales > Ruminococcaceae > UMGS1601. The sequence goes on from JAJPYB010000011.1 coordinate 105,656, forward strand.
CGCTTGTCGGCTCGCAGATTTTAAAGAAAATAAAGCCCGATGCGCTAAAGGTTATGTTTGCCATAGTTTTAATAATCACAGGCTTGAGGTTGATATTCAAATGACGCTGATTATAATATATGTAGTTTCCTTCGTAACGGGTCTTTTCGCATCGTTAGGACTAGGCGGCGGAATGATACTTATTCTTTATCTTACTATGATAGGCTCCGTCAGTCAGCTCGAGGCTCAGGGGATTTGTCTTTTGTTCTTTTTGCCGATAGCTGTGCTAAGCCTTATTTTCCACACCAAAAACAAGCTTGTCGAATGGAAGAAGGCACTCCCCTGTCTTATTGTCGGCTCGGTTACTTCCCTTGCTTTCGCTTATATTGCAACGATAATTGATACAAATCTTTTGTCCCGCCTTTTCGGCGGCTTTATAGTTCTGACGGGAGTTTGTATGCTGGTGAGGAAAAAGTAGCTTTACTTTTATTTTACAGAATTTGGATTTTATGTTTTACATTACTATAGTATTATATTTATATGAAGATAAATTAAATAGCGCTTGGTTTTCTTCTACTCAATTAAACTTATAGGAGGTTGCATATAAAAAAGTTATTTTGTTGTATATCATCATTATGCATAATGTTTAGCACGATATGCCAAACGTCATTTGCCGTAAATACAACTACGCAAAATCTATCATCAAGCAATACTGAGAGTGCATTACAGTTATATCTAGAGGAACAATCAACATATGATATTGATTCTATAGACAAAAGCACTCAGTGCAGATTGAATTCATTAGGCTTGTTCAATTACGAAATATTGCAAATTGAGCCAGAATTTTTGGAAAATATTATGAACGCAGATTTAGAAGATGTTAACGCTTCAACAGAATATATTCAGTATAGTGAAAGTTCTACTGGAGATATTTCAACAAAGGCTTTGAACAAAGCTGAAGTAGATGGTGTCATTTCAAGTCTTGCGAATACAAGCAGTAATGGTTCCACTGTAGAAATCAACTCATCAGCAAAAACATCTAATAGCGTTTTGAAAAAAACTATGTTAGCAACAAATGTGAAAATCAATGGTAAAAAGAAAACTAGTTGCACATATGTTTGTTCATGGTTGAAAAGTCCTTCGCAGAGAATGATTGACGTTGCTTCAATTGGTTGGGGCTCAAATCAAGGCAGTTTTGATTCAACAAGCTCGTTTTACGCTAATTATTCTTGTATAGACACAATAACGTATTACAAAAAGAAATCAAATTCTAATGATTACAAGAAGTATACGGAGACTGAAAGTTATGAATATAACATAACATCGTCAATGAGAAAAGATGCTAGTGAAAATGGACTGTATTGCAAATCAAAACTAAAAGCCGACGAAAATGATTCAGCAGGAAGCACTACATACTACCATTCTTATAACAATCATACCTTTACAATGGGATTTTATCTAACGAATGTATCAAATATATCTCATACTTATTTTAGAGGTGTATATAGTCATCAGAAGAAGAAATCCAGCTTCAAAATTGATAGCATAAGTGTTAATTTCGGAATTACTGGAGTGCCAAGCATTTCCATTTCAGGCGGTTACAAAAAAGAAACTTATTATTCAGATATTGGTGATGTCCTTCTATTGAATCACGTATACTAAGGAGTGTCATCAATGAAGCAAATTTTAAAAGGAGTGCTGATGTCAATTTTTAGCGTGGTTATTCTAGTGTTTAGCGGCTGTACAAATGAGAAGGTAATATCGCTCAGCGAATATCTTTCATCAAATGCAGGATATGAGCCTGACAGCGATATGGTGTTTTCCATAAACAGAACGCTGGAATACGGCGGTACGCAAATCACTCTTTTAGAGTATACCCTTGACAGAACGACAAACAAGGGAGCAATTAAAGCCAGTTTGCAAACGATTATTGCTGACGGATATAAAGAACAAGGTACCCGACCTCTTAATGTTCCCGACGAATACCTGACAGCTGAAAAACAGCCTGAATACATAACCGACGGCGACACGACCTACTTTTATTACAGCTTTACCGTTACCGTTTCTGGTGATTTTGAAGAGTCAGGCTGGCTGCCGCTAAATTCCGCAGAAGGAGTAAGACTAACCTCGATCACCTTTACCAATCCAAATTCAAATTCCTAAAAAGTAAACAAAAACGCCGCCCTGTGATTCAGGTCGGCGCTTTTTATGTAAGCTGTTAAACATTCCACGAATTAAGATATTCTTCCTGCTCTGGAGTCAGCTTGTCAATTTCAAGCCCCCAGAATTTTATTTTTCTGTTTGCTACCTCTCTGTCAATTTCCTTCGGTACGTCTATTATCATCTTATCGAGCTTGCCCTTGTTTTTAACCAGATATTCAGCAGACAACGCCTGAATAGCAAAGGACATATCCATAATTTCAGCAGGGTGCCCGTCGCCAGCCGCTAAGTTTACAAGCCTTCCCTCAGCGATTACATAAACCCAGTTGCCGTTCGGGAGCTTATAGCCCTGGATATTGTTTCTTGCAAGCTTTGTTTCTACGGCGATGCTTTCAAGTCCGGCAACGTCTACCTCGCAATCGAAATGCCCGGCGTTGCACATAATAGCTCCGTCCTTCATATTCATAAACGAGCTTTCGCAGATAACTCCCTTGCAGCCTGTAACAGTAACGAAGAAGTCGCCAATCTTTGCCGCCTCCTCCATTTTCATAACCTTAAAGCCGTCCATTACCGCTTCCATAGCCTTTATCGGGTCAATTTCAGTTACTATAACCGACGCTCCAAAGCCCTTCGCTCTCATAGCAACGCCTTTTCCGCACCAGCCGTAGCCTGCTACCACTACATTCTTGCCAGCAACGATAAGGTTAGTGGTTCGGTTAATTCCGTCCCAGACGCTCTGCCCTGTTCCGTAGCGGTTATCAAAAAGATGCTTGCAGTCGGCATTGTTGACAAGCACCATTGGGAATTTAAGCTCGCCCTGCTTATCTCTTGCGATAAGGCGGATAATGCCAGTTGTAGTTTCCTCACAGCCGCCGATAACATTTGGAATAAGCTCTTGGTATTTTGTATGAATGAGGTTTACCAGATCTCCGCCGTCGTCGATTATAATGTTCGGTCCTACCTTTACAACGCTTTCGATATGACGGTTGTATTCCTCATCGGTTGCGCCATGCCATGCAAATACGCTTAGCCCTTCGTGAACAAGAGCCGCTGCGACGTCGTCCTGAGTTGACAGAGGATTTGAGCCTGTAACGTACATTTCGGCGCCGCCCGACGCTAGCACCTTACAAAGATACGCAGTCTTTGCTTCAAGGTGAACTGACAAGGCTACCTTTATTCCGACAAACGGCTTTGACTTTGAAAAATCCTCCTCAATCGAACGCAAAAGCGGCATATTGCCCTTTACCCAGTTTATTTTAACCTCTCCGCTTTGCCAGAGAGATTCGTCTCTTATTTCACTCATCTTCATACCAGTCCTTTCTGCCAACGGCGTCCTTGAAGATTTTATAAATTTCAGGGTGAGAATTTTTTGTTCTGAGCGGTCGCATATCGCTTGATACAAAGCAATGCATACTCTCGCCCTCTGCGGAAAGCTTTCCTGTTGTGTCGTTGTAAAGCTTATACACTACCTTAAACCTGAGTCCGTTAAATTCGGTAATCATAAGGCAAATTCTAAATGTATCGTTAAAACGAACCGGAGAATGATACTTACAGCCTACCGACAAGACCGGAATCATAACGCCCTCGGATTCCATTTTGTCATATCCATAGCCTATTTCCTCAAGCCACCAGATTCTTGCCTCTTCAAACCACCTGATATAATTTGAATGATGCGCTATTCTCATTCCGTCAGTTTCGTAATAAAACACCTTTCTGCTAAAATTTTTGATCTCACTCATCTGAATTCATCCCTTCCAAAATACTAATCGCCATATATATTATTTCGCAAAATATTTGCGTTTTGAGTAAAGTCAATTCCTATCACGCTCATTCCACGAACTGTCATAAAGCTGTAGGTTCCGCTTATAGGAATACTGTCGGCAACTCTTGTGTAGCTTGTATATTCGCTTGCATTCATCATATATGAAAAAAATTCGCTTGAGGAAATATTAGTTGTAATGAGCGGCAAAACGGTATCCAAAAACGAATCAAGCTCGCCCAAGCTCATACCCTCTACCTTTTCAATCACCTGATTCAGAACATCTCGCTGGCGGCGGGTTCTCTCAAAGTCAGTTCCGATATATCTGATTCTTGCATAGCAAAGAGCCTGCTTTCCGTTAAGGTGAAGATCTCCGCCTCCGCTTAGCTTATCGCTTCCGCTTTTATCTCCAACGAGGTTATTTATCTCTCCCAGATAATCGTTTATAAGCTCCGCTTCTGCATCAGTAACGGTTATATCAACTCCGCCGACAGCGTCGATAGCCTCAATAAAGGAAAAGAAATCCACCTTTACGTACTTGTCAATCTCTATGCCAAAATTTCCCTCGATCGTCTGCATAGTAAGCTCAGCTCCGCCATAAGCGTAAGCGTGGTTAAGTCGGGTTGAACCGACTCCCGGTATATAGATATAAATGTCACGCAGGAACGAAAACATCAAAAGCTTATTTGTTCTCGTATTCAGCGAAACAAGTATCATACTGTCAGAACGACCTCTCTCGGACGTATCTCTCGTATCGGTTCCGATAAGCAAAATATTAGTAACGTCAGGGTCGCTCATAACGTCAGCAGACATAGTGTTGTAGTTTTGAAGGTTTGTATCGTTGACGCTTGTTACCGTATCAGAATCCGTTTCGGAGGAATCGCTTTCATCGTCGTTTAGCGATTTTTCAATCTCGTCAACAATTTCGTCCTTGTCCTTAGAATCTGTATCAATATCAAGCTCGTCCGCCATCTCGCTTATTGCCGAATCAACGTCAATGTCCTTGGTTTCCTCTATGTTTATCTTTCCAATATAATGGTAGATTATACCTATTACGGTAACGCCTGCAAGTATCAAAATTGCGGCGACAATTACAACAATCGTTATTATTTTTCTTTTTCGGCTCCACTTTTTCTTGCCCTCAGGTTCCGACACACTGCTTTCTTGCTCTGAAGCGCTATCTTCCTGCTCTAAAGTGTTATTTTCTTGCTCCATAATTTCACCTACCGACTTTCGATTATAAATATAGTATACACCATTTTTCTGCTTAATACAATATATTTTTATCAATGTTTGTAAGAGAAAAGCTTGATTTTAAAAGCAGAAAAGCTATTTTCTGCTGGACATTTTTGTGCATTTGCACACTTTTATCCAGTAGATTTTTTATTGAATAAGCAAAAACAGCGCAGAGATATTTCCCTGCGCCGGTATTTAAATCTACTGTTTATTGCTCTAAGCTATCTGGATTCAGCAAAAAATCATAAACGCTCATTACCAGAACACCGTCGTCATTATAATATGGAGCCGGTGCTTCCTTGGTAATAATTATTTTTTTGAAGCCGTCGCCTGTCAGCATAAGAGAACGCTGTTCCTGCTCCATTTTCGCTCTGTCAGGAATTGCATAAGCCGACTGAATATAAAATCTCTTGGAGCCTTTATTGCAAACAAAATCAATTTCCAGCTGCTTGCGAATACGGTTGCCGCCATCGCTCATATCGTTTTGCACAATTACTCCAACATCAACATTAAACCCACGAATTTTCAGCTCGTTAAAAATTATATTTTCCATAGTGTGGGTTTCTTCAAGCTGTCTGAAATTAAGTCGGGCATTTCTAAGACCTAAATCGGTAAAATAATACTTCACAGGAGTGTCAATATACTTTCGCCCTTTAATGTCATAGCGAACGGCTCGATCTATCAAGAAAGAATCGCACAAATAATCAATGTAATTTCCAATAGTTGTCTTGCTGATTGTTTTTTGCTTTACGCTCTTGAAAGTTGCGGATAATTTTGAAGGATTGGTTAGTGAGCCAATACCCGACGACAAAATGTTCAAAAGCTCTTCTAGCTCAGCACGATTGCGTATCTTATGACGTCCAACTATATCTGAAATATAGGTTTCCTCAAACAAAGACTTGAGAAACTGTATTTTTTCCTCAGGAGTCTGAAATCGAAGCACAAGCGGCAATCCGCCATATAGCATATATTCGTTCCAGCCGTCCTGCTTGCTGCCAGAATAAACAGACATAAATTCGCTGAAGCTAAGCGGATACATATGAACCTCGTCACCTCGACCACGAAATTCAGTGATAACGTCCTTGGAAAGAAAGCGAGCGTTACTTCCCGTAACATACACATCTACATTTTCTATTCGGATAAGGCTATTCAAAACAGCCTCAAATTCCCCCAGAAGCTGTACCTCATCAAGCAGCACATAGTACATTTTACTGTCAACAATTTGCTCTTTGAGATATGGCATCAGCACATAAGGGTCCTGATAACGCTTGTTTTCAAAAGCGTCGAAGGCAATTTCAATAATGTGGCTTTTATCAATTCCTTCTTCCTGAAGATGCGCCTTGAAAAGATTGAACAACAGATATGACTTTCCACAGCGACGAACACCAGTAATTACCTTGATAAGTCCGTTGTGCTTCTTGCTGATAAGCTTATTCAGATATAAATCCCTCTTAATAACCATAATAGTGCCCTCCTACTGGACATTTTTGCGCATTTGCACACTTTTATCCAGTAGTATTATACCCCATTATCAAAAGAATTGCAACCCCCCTACTGGACATTTTTGTGCATTTGCGCACTTTTATCCAGTAGATTTTTTGTTTTTGAAAGCAAAAACAGCGCAGAGATATTTCCCTGCGCCGTTTTGGAGGTTTCTTATCCAAAATGTAGTTTTTATTGTGCTATTACCAAAGAAGCTTTACGCCCTTTGCGTGTGAGTTAATAAGTCCAACGTCTGCTGTTGTTACCTTTAAGTCTTCGTTTACATCAGCTGCTGTAAACTGGTCGCCTGTTAAGGTTTTGACTCCCTTAGCGTGAGAATTTGCAAGTCCAACGTCTGCTGTTGTCACCTTGCCGTCAAGGTTTACGTCACCCAGTAAAACGTCGCTGTCAAGTCTCCAGATAACATCACCACAGGCAGTACACTTATAGTATGTGGCTCCCTCACTTACATCGGTCGCTTCGTAAGCTCTGTAATACTCGTAATTATGCTCGTGAACGGTTAATGTAACGTCAATTGAATTTCTGTAATTTCCAGCAGTCATTGCCTTAATCGTAGCGGTTCCTGCAGCTACGTCATAATCAACAACCGAGTAGTCGCTATACAAAACAAGGTTTAAGCCTGTGTCGTTATCGAAGAAGGACAGGTTGTATGTGCCGTCGCTGTTTTTACAAGCTGTTCCCGTGACGCTTGAGGTTGTGTAATCCTTCTTGTCGATCAGATATGTAACGGAGGTTGTTCCGTAATAATCGCCCATACCTACAATATAAGCTGCGGCTCTCTTTGAGTAATTTACGTTGTCGCCGTAGCCAACATAGTAGTCTACTCCCTCTGTGAGAGTTACGCCATTATATGTAACCGTTCCAACGTCAGGTGTATGAGCTGTACCGTCATAAACAAACGACTCGGTAACTCCGCTTATAGTACAATCGCTGATGCTGATACCAGTTGTGAGGTTATTCTTGTCCGTTCCCTCAGCTACTGTAACAGTCTTTGACAGCACTTCGATTGTATCAAGCGTAAACTCGCCGCTTGAAACCGTTACCTTTAATGTATGCTCGCCATAGTCGAGTCCTGAAAGTATTGCAGCAGTTTCGTGTGTGCTTGTAGCGGAGGTTGAAACAGTTTGCGATACGCCGTCAATCTCGACCGTAAGCGTTGCTGCGCTGCCTGTTCCGGAATTCAAGTTTACGCCGGTTCCTGTAAATGTAGTTGAAAAGCTTGAGCCAGCTGTACTTGATACTGCTCTTGTTCTGTTGTAGTAGTTATAAGAATCGCCTGCGTACAAGCTCCAGTCGCCTGTATACTCAACATCGTCGCTTAAAGCGTCTATCTTTGAGATATATGACGAGCCAGTTGCTTCTGAAACCTCAAGGTTGTCAAATGCGTTTTTAGCGTAGCCTGAGAATAGTCCGACACGACCTGATGTATAAGGCGTGCTGTCGGTTAAAGTATAAACAAGATTGTCGTCAATATAGAACTTGATTACGTTGCCTGAAGCTGTAACCTCCAGGTGGTGTACAACGCTTGCGTCAAAGTCCTTGATTCCGCTGCTGTATTTGGTGGAATAGCCCTTGACAATCTGGAAGTTTCCGCTGTTATAAAGCTTCAGCTGATAACCAGCAGCGCTTGTGCTCTGGTACCTCACGCTGATTCCTGCGTAGTTCTGAGCCGCAGCAGGTGCGTCTGTATCAAGGTAAACATCTACCTCCGCCGAGTAGTCCGCCCAGCGAGTTTCGCCCATATTAGTAAATGGATTTGTCGTTACCTGCGACCTTGAGCCGCCCCAGCCGTAAGGACGATTGTCGTACTCTATTTGCTGAACAAGCATTTTCTCGCCGTTTACCTCTTCAACCTCAAATGCGCCTGACAAATCTGTAAAGTATAGAGCCTGACCGCCTCTTGAAGAAATGAACTCATCTGAGTAGTTAAAGTCCTCTTTGTAATTTACATCGAGAAGAGTATTGCTTGATTCGTCCTGATATTCTGATGTCTGGCATTCTGAAAAGCTCTTCTGACCTGTTGTTGTAGTTGCTGTTACCATTGAATATGGCGCAATAGTTATTTCAAACGTACCGTCAGAAGCCGGCGTAATTGTATCTGTCTGTCTGAGCCATGTGTCCTCTGTCGAGCCGTCTGTTGTCCAGATATAAAGCTCATCCCCTGCTTTTGCAAGATTAGCAACGCTTACTGTGTACTTTCTTGCAACATTGCTGTCGTTTACAAATACCATTGTGTAGTCACCTGTTGTAGCGTCAGCCAATGTAATGTAGTTGTTTGTGGTATCTACGAGTCCGTGTCCGTCGCCAGTTTCAGAGTTCTTGGAACCGTCGCCGTAGCAAGCGCCGGAAACGTAATACATATCGTCTGTTAAGAATCTTGTAAAGTGTGCCGCAACAGCAGCTCCAACCTCTACGTCATAATATCCGCTCCAAGGAGTATTTGCCTTGATAAGCTCCTTCGGAGAATAAACTGCGCCGTCGTAGTATGCTGAAATTGCAGGCTGGAACTCATACATTGTCATTCCGCCCTGCGGGTACATATTTAAAATCTTAGCGGCGCTTTCAAGCGCACCGTTAGTTCCTGTCAGACCGTTGTCCTCGCCAACAGTTGAATCAAGTCCTGAGATAGAAGTCGCATTCTTTCCAAGCTCAGGATCGATTGTAACAGCAGTAGCTTCCGAATACCAGATTTCCTTGCCGTACTCTTCCTTTAAGAGGAGAGCTGTATCGCTCGACCATGTTGAATAGTGAATACCGATTACGTCGATAGCATCCATAAGCTCCTCATCGTTAAGCATTGCAGTAGCGATGTTCGCAGTAGTTACCTCGTCAGCGGCAACTCTCTTGATCTGAGAATAATCGTATCTCCCTGTTTCTTCTGTTTCAAGACGATAAGCAAAATACTTCATCCATGAAATATTTTCGCTGGCGCCTGTTGTTTTTACTCCCTGCTCGTTAGGTGAAATTCCGATATAATCAAACTTCAAACCGTAAACGTCATAAGCAGCGTCAAGAGTTTCCTTGTACCACATATAATGCGTGTCGTTGTTTTCGTAAGCCCACTCAGGGATTCCCCATTCAAGAAGGTCAACAGAAACGTCAGGGTAAACGCTCTTGACGTCTGCCGCAAACTGGAAGCCTGCGCCCCTTGTTACATCTGCGACCTCATCGAACGCTCTCTTTGTAGCAGCTTCCATACCTGAGCTTGAGTCAACGTCGGAACCCATTTCAAGCTTCAGATGAGTAAGACCGATTCCTGTTTCCTTGTTAAACAGCTGGTCGATAAGCTCCCAGTATGCGTCCGGGCTTGACTCCTTATAGTCGATAAGAAGTCTTGACGAGCCGTTTGCTGAAACCATACCGAGCTGCAAAGTATCAGCAGTGATATTGCCGCCGTCGATGCTGATTGTAAACTCGTTTGTTTCTACGGCTTCTGTTGTAGCCATTGGCATCACTCCTAAAGTAGTTGCTGCGACAGCCATTGCTGATGCGCAACAAATGATTTTTTTCAAAAGTCTCTTCTTCACGAAATTACCTCCTATAGTAAACATTCTAATTTATTGTACCATTACGAACAAAAATATCAAAGGGATAATTTGCTCCAAATTATATAAAAATTGCTTTTTTGCCATTGACAAAAGTATGAAAAAAGCTTAAGATTAACATAGCTGGAACGCTAAAGGGGTGGGAAAAATTATGGATTACATAGAATATATCGGATACCACGAGGATATTACCAACTACGAAGCTCACAATCATACCTCGTGTGAAATTATGTATTGTAAAGAGGGTGCTCTCGATATATATGCAAACGACAATGTATATTCCGTCGGCAAGGATACACTTTGTGCGATTCCTTGCGGATTGATTCATAAAACAACCCCGAAATCGGATGTCTACAAGCGCTATATAATTTTTGTTGAAACGTTCGCTCTAAGGCAGCGCTTTTACTCCAACGAAATATTTTTTATGCTGAATCCTCGCGCTACAAAAAAGAACGAGCCTATAATTTTTGAGTGCCCTGCTATAGATGAAAACTTCAAAGCAATGATTGACGCAAGAGAAAATCCAACTCCAATAACACCGGATATTGTCTTTGGCAATATGCTTCAGATATTAAACAAGCTGGAGGAGTACTTTTATCTTGACCTCAAAAACGAAGTTCACGAAGCGAATCCTATTGTAATAAAAGCTATGCAATACATTCAGGAGCATTGCAATGAGCAGATTTCAATAGCCGAGCTTTCGGAGAAGTTTTTCCTGAACAAATACTACTTCTCGCATCTTTTTAAAATCGAAGCAGGAGTTTCGCCAAAGCAATACCTCACTAACGTTCGGCTTTCAAAATCAAGGCAGCTTCTTCACAACGAAAATCTGTCAATTTCTAATGTAGCAGCACTTTGCGGCTTTGTCAGCCACAGCGATTTTTCAAAGAATTTCAAAAAGGCTTACGGCGTTTTGCCTTCGGAATTCAGAAAATAAAAGATGTTGGTTAGACTTCAGATTCGGAACTCAGGGAACATTTCACCGAGGTTTCGACTGCTCGCACAAAAAATCGCAGCACAAAACACAAAGACCCTCAAGGCATAAGCCTCGAAGGTCTTTTTTGGGTCGTGTCATAAGTATTCATCTAATCATAGACTTCTGACTTCTCGCCTGTGTCCAACTGACAACGCCAGAATTACGAGCTTATCATCTTCAATTTCGCATATCAGACGATAATCTCCTATTCTATATCTCCATCGCCCTCTTCTGTTTGCTGTCAATCCTTTGCCGAAAGCACGAGGATTTTCACAATTTACAAGATTCTTTTCAATCCACGCTTTAATAAGCTTCATTGTATATTTGTCTAATTTTTTAAATTCCTTGTCAAATCTTGGAGTAGTTTCAACACTATATTTCATATGTCGAACTCCTCCCAGAGCTTGTCAATGGGTCTGCTTTCTTTACCGCTCACAACATACTCCCTGTGCGCTTCTTCAAAGACACTTATATCATATTCATCTTCAATTTTCTCAAAAAGAGCATTTTTGAAAGCTTCACCTAATGATACAGAATGTAACTTAGCATAGCTTTCGGCCAGCTTCTTTTCTTGTTCGGTTAATCTGATTGAAAATGCCATAAAATCATCTCCTCTTATTGCAGTACATTGTACTATATTTATTCTTTTTCCTTGTTTGTCAATATCTTATGCGAATTTTCAGAAAAAATTTTCCTGAACTTATCCTGAAAATCGCAATTTATAGCATAAAGGCCCTCAAGGCATAAGCCTTGAAGGTCTTTTTTGGTCGAGGTGACAAGACTTATTTTGCAGCAATGTTGTTCAATAATCAAAAGCATCTAGTTACCTCCGAACCCCAATTCTACGTCGTTTTGCACATTTGAAACATATGTTCCGATTATCAAAAAATCTTTGTATTCAAAAAAAGCGTGTAAAAAGCGTGTAAAAAGCCTATGTGTGTCATTTTTTTAAAAGCGTAGAAAATTGGACACATCCTTATCAAGTCGAAAACCAGATTTGTAGATGAAAAAAGGAATCCGCCGCCGAGCTTAAGCTCGACAACGGTAAAAGTAGTCAGTATTAAATGAAACAAGGAACGAGCGTCCTCGTCCCTCTTTGTAAAAGTCCAATCGGTTTTAGCTTCATCGATCACCGAGAGGCTTGATTGGTTCTGTTATCGTTATTATATCAGATTTTTTTTGATAATGTCAACTACTTGTGCCCTTGAACAATGTCTCCCCTGGGACACATCACTAGGTGAGAGGTGTGGGGAGTCCTGCCACTTATTATTATACTCATTTTTAGAGAAAAGTCAACAGTTTACAAGTTGTCTCTTATGAACTATTTGTAAACATAAAATACCAATCCCTAAGCCATTAAACTTAGGGATTGTGTTAGCCCACCTGTTGGTGACCAGTTGAACTGGTAACTAAACACAAATCAATTAAAATATGTCGGCCTTCTCAATGAGAAGAAAGTGAATATTCCGAATTGCATACTCAACTTCGCAATCTCTGTGTTTAATCGTAAACCTTGTGTTCATATTATATCATCTCAAAACTAACTTGTCAACATAAATTCCTATTTTGTTGTGTTCGTATATACTCTTCAAGATATTTAAATGGGAACGGTCTTGACTAAGCTTTGGCAAAAGCAAGGATCACCCCCGCAAATGCGGGGAAAAGTAGTTGTGAAAGGCTGGTACAGGGGTTTGGAGAGAATCACCCCCGCTAGTGCGGGGAAAAGCTGCAAACTGGACAGAAGACCCACCACTTGACGGGATCACCCCCGCTAGTGCGGGGAAAAGCGTTTTTTAGCACTTCCAGCTGCTTTACAATGGGATCACCCCCGCAGATGCGGGGAAAAGCGGGCGATTGTCACTTGATTGTCGTTAGTTTCAGGATCACCCCCGCAGATGCGGGGAAAAGACTAAAAAGATCCCTTAAAATCGACTTTTTGTTCACGATTTGAGCCGAATCCATTCAACTTTGAAAATGCTAAATAGCCTCGCTTACAGTTTACCACAATCCGTGTAAAAGTCAAGTGTCGTTAGAATCGTTGTCGCTTTTTTACACACTTAACATTGTTCTTATTTTTCCTTAATTTTTGCCTTATAATATCTCTTCTTTGCCTTCTTCGAAACAACAACCGGCAAATCAGTTTCCTTCTTTTCTATAATCTTCTCTGCCAAATCAGTGTCTTTCAACGAAACAACGCATGAGTGCGTTGCAATCTCAGTTTTGATACCATCCTTAACCTTCTCAGCTTTGCTCTTTGAGCCGCTCCAGAAAACGATGATCAGATTTAGCTTCTTATCTATATAAGAAGACCTAATATCATCATAATAGATGGTATATATTTGCTTCTCACGCACATCAGGCTGTGTAATAACTACCCTGTCATTTTTAATAGAAATAGTTGGGGGCGGCAAAGCTTTCACCGCCCTGTTCTTGAAAAACATAGCAAATAGTAAACCAACACCTAATGTCGCAAAGAAAACGAACGCAGAGATACTGCTAGTGTCTAAAAATACGAATGTTGTGCATAACATAAGAAACAGCAGCATTACGCAAACGTAAATTATAACCTTCTTTTTCTTTACTGTAAGATTGAGTTTTTTCATAATTAGTCATTCCTTTCACTTATTAAAACGCCAATTCTGTTTTGCAGCGATGTTCCCTCATCATAAGAAATCAATCCTTCTGAGTATGCCTTTCCAACAAACCCAATAACAGCAGACGAATCGCCGTTTTCGATTGCTTCGCTTAGTGCACCTTCGGTATAAGTATCAACCCTGCTTAATGCAAAATCAAAGTCTTGTAGTTCAAATGTAGCTTCTGGCATTTCCTGCTTCGGCGTTATTACCTTTTCTGTTATTGGTGTCTCAGCTACAAAATTATCACCGTTTGTGACCCTTTCAGTAATCTTTGTTGCTTTGCTTGGATCCTCATAAACGGCTTCCATTTTGATTTCAGCTGCTTCGGTTAATGCTTCTTCGTCGTCATTAAAACGCATATCAATCGGAATTTCTCCCTCAAAATACAGTGGACAGTTGCCAGCAAGCTCATTACTATCGTTGATTATGTAGTTTACACAAAGTAATGCTTGTGCTTTTTCTGTTGCCGATAAATTGCCGTATGCAATCTCATAGCGTTCGCATAGTTCAGCAATGCTAATTCCGCTATTGTCTTCATATGCTTCGTAAACTGACAAAACTGCTGTTGATGAAACATCGTTTTCAGAAATTTCAATCATCTCAAAAAACTCCGATCGATCCAAGTTCCTTTCAAAAACAAAGTAATCGTAGTTCCTGATTACAGACCTGATTTCTGCTAGAACGTTTTCGTCGAAGATATTGTTTATGCTGTCTTCGGAGTGGTAGAACCTAGCTTTATTGCTTTTTATTGCATTAAGCTTCAAAAATTTACCATCGATCCATTCACTATCTTGCAAGTCTAGTCCAGTAGAGTAAACTTCTTTATATGTTTTGTCTACACAAACAATCCTTGAAATTATATCTACATCTTTTTTTCTGATGGTAGTGTAATCTATGAAAATTGCAAGTAAATCATCTGTCTCAGTAAACTCTTGTTTGAATGGTTCACCCAGTTTCTTCTTCATAGCAATCTTTTCTTGCTCTATGCTTGCAACAGAAGAAAATGCATCAAGTTTTAGCTTGCGTTCATAGAAAATTTCATAACCCCACCAGAGATTGTATAAAGCGTCTTTAAGAATGATATTCTTCTCTGGGTAAATGTCGTTGGTGTTAGTTTGTGGCAGACCCATTTTCCAGAATGGCGTGTGCTTTGTTTTAATCGCATATTGCCTTTGTGGTTTTACTATAATGGTACCCATTGGCATTCTGCCAAGTTCTGAAGGTGTCATTAGATTCCGAGCTGTGTAATTGATTGACTTGTTTTCGGTTGTTATTGCAGCCAATGCGCCGCTATATGTTTCATACTCACCTGTTCTATCGCCAATAACGCCAGAAATGTATTTTAGAGTTTCCAGCTCTGTTGCAAGAACGTAAACTAAATTACCGCAGTTAGACTGGATTGTTTTGGAAGTCAGTCCGTATTTAGCTTCAAGCTGTGGCAGGTCCTGAACCGCCAGATAAAAAAGAATGTTACGTCCTAAGCAAACTGTAATTTTTGATTGCATATCAGGTATTGCTGGCATATTACCAAACTCGTCGAGAATGAAGTTCACTCTCTTTTTCATTTTTCCGCCCGGGCACAGGGCTGGATTAGAAGTATAGTCAACTAGCACTTCATAGGTTTGTGCAACAAAAAGAGATGCGAGCGAGTGACGTGCTGGGTTGTCGTCAGGCGTTACAATGAATATGGCGCAAGGCTTTGTTTCCGATAAAAGCTCCTTGAAGTTAATGTCGTTTCGTGAGGTTAGTTTCTGGATCCCTGTATCTTCACCGAAAATGTTAATATTGGAAGCAAGTGTGGCAAGAATAGAAGCGAGCATTTCACCGCTTGCAAGCTTAACTACAGCGTAAGCGTTCTTCGCTGGGCTTCCTGCCGGAAGCTCCTCAAAGATTTCCGTTAGTGCGGTATGCTCTGCTGTTGTATTAGATTTTGAATCTTTCCACTTTTCTTTTTGACCGATAAATTCGACGAAGAAGGTGTAAACGCTATACGGATTCATTTTGCTAAAGTCGCCGTGGTCATACGCAAGCTCAAGCATTAAAAGGATAATTGCTTTAAAAAGAGCTTGCGCAGATTCAGGCCAAATAGGGTCCGATTTGTCGTTTTGTGTAAACAATAGAGTAAGCGTAGAAATTTTAGTGT
>JAJPYB010000010.1 GCA_021205185.1 Ruminococcus sp.
GGAAAAAGCACTCGAGAAATCGGGTGCTTTTGTTTTTGTTTTGCCTTAAATTTTAAAATCCTGCTTTCTTTTTAAGCTCTCGCCTTATGCTTATGTAGCTGTATATGAATGCCGCTATTTCGGAAACCCACATAGCGTACCACGTATAGGAAATTTCCAGAAAATTCGTCAGAAGCCATACGAGCGGAACTAGCACTATAAGCTGACGGATTGCGCTGCCTATCATATTGATAATTCCGTTGCCAAGACCAGACGCAAAGTAGCCGAAAATAATAGTCAGCGTTGCAAAGACAAACGTCAATGATATGATTCTAAGAGCAGGAACGCCGATTCTCAGCATTTCATCGCTCGCTGCAAAAAGTCCAAGCAGCTGGCGAGGGAAGGCAAAGAATATAGCTGTACCAATTAGCGCCATTATTATTCCGGCAGGAAGTATACCTTTCCATGCCTGCTTGATACGTTCCTTATTCCCTGCGCCAAAATTAAATCCCACAATTGGTATTGCCGCCTGTCCTAGTCCGTTCATTGGCATCATCAGGAAGTTCTGAAGCTTGTAGTAAACTCCGAAGAAGGCTACTGCCGTTTCGGAAACGCTCATTAAAACAGCGTTTACAGCGAATGTCATAACGCTGCTGATAGCTTGAGTTATAATTGTCGGAATGCCAACCTTGTAAATCGCAGCTACATCGCTTGTCTTAAAACGGTAACCTTTAAATCGAACGTGTACAATAGGGTTCTTTAATTTGTTTAAAACGAGAGCTACAACCGCTCCGACGCATTGTCCGATTACCGTTGCGATTGCCGCACCCTTGATTCCCATTCTCGGGCAGCCCAAAAGACCGAATATCATAATCGGGTCGAGGATAATATTTACAACCGCTCCCGAAATCAGAGAAATCATACTTAAAACCGTGTCTCCGACCGCTTGAAGCATTCGCTGTCCATATGTTTGAAGAAACGTACCGTAGCAAATTACCACGCACACCTGCATATACTGAGTACAAAGCTCTCTTAGCTCTGAATTGTCAGTCATCAAAGACGCAATAGAACCTGAAAAGAATACCCCGACAAGCGAAAATATGAGCGCTGTTGCAAGATTTATAAAAAGACCTGTTGTTGCAACCCGACAAGCGTCGTCGTTTTCTTCGCGCCAACATATCTTGCGAGCAAGGAGTTCAAGCCGACGTTGGTACCAACTCCAAACGCTATCATCAAAAATTGAACCGAATAAACCAGCGACGTTGCTGTCAGAGCCTGCTCACTGTATCTTGAAACAAAAATGCTGTCGACGATATTATAAAGCGACTGCACAAGCAGCGAGAGCATTAACGGCACAGACATAGTAAGCAGTAGCTTGTTCATTGGCATCATCGCCATTTTATTAGGCTGTGTCTGCTGCGAATCGTGCGCGACGCTTAATTCTTTGCTGTCTTCTTCCATTTTCCACTTCTCCTCGAATACTAATTTTTCAAATTTTCAAAACCATACTATTTTACCACTCTATTTATGAACTTTTCTTCACCTATTTGCAAAAATTGTGTTTGCTAAAAACGCATATCGCCTGAAAATCTGCGCATAATACTGTTAATCAGTTTTTTAGGGAGGCTTTGAAATGATAGGCTTTATAGTGGGATTTTTTGTCGGCGGAATGGTGGGCGTCATTACAATGTGCCTGTGCTTTATGGCAAGTCGAAGCGATGAGAATATACAGCAAGTACATCAAAAAAATTCCCCCACCAAGTGAGGAAATTTTGTTTTATTCTATTTATTTATGTCTGAATTTTACCTTCAGCTTTCTTTGAATTTCGTGATAGCCTCTGTAAATCTTCTCAAATATCTTTACAACCCTTTTCTTGAACGGCGAGAAGCAGTAGTAAAACTCTCCGGCGTAGGTTACAACCTCTCCGTTAAAGCCCTTCTTGAACTTGTAAACTCCGTAATTCGGATGAGTTTCGTCCTTGTAGAATGGGATACCCTGAAAGTCGTAAATGAAGTTGTTGTTTTTTAGCGCCCATTGAATCATCGTCCATTGCATCAGATAATTCGGCATAGTGTTTCTGTACTTATTAGATGAAGCGCCGTAAACATAACAGGTTTTTCCGGCATATTGAGTTGTAACAGCTCCCGAAACGGCAACATCCTTTCCGCCGGTGTCATCGTTATTTACATAGCACACAAACAGTCTGCAATGCTCCTCGCCAAGAGCGTCAAGCATTCTTTCAAAATATTCCTTCGGTCTGATTGCAAAGCCGTCACGGGTTCCTGTTTCCTGCATCAGCGGATAAAAGTCGTCGAGCGCTTCCTTTCCGCAGGCCTTGCAAACAACGCCCTTTCTTGTTGCCTTTCTGATTCGGTTTCTCCAGTCAGGCTTAAAGGTCATCATAACCTCGTCCTCAGTTTTGCCTTCAATATTTCTCAGCATATAGTTGTTTCTTGCTTGAATTGTTGAAAGCTCAGGCGCGTCTTCAATAAAGCTAAAGCCCATTGACTTTATAAGCTCTATTACCTCTTTATCTCCCTCCTCACAGCAGGGATCCCACATAAACTCATAGCTATTGTGTTTTTTCGCAAGAACCTTTACGCCTTCAAACAGATCCTCCATAACGGTCCTGTCACTCCAATCGCAAACAGGACCGTGAGGCGCATACAAAAACGTACAGCCGAATACGGGTATTTTTCTTATTAGAATAAGACAGGTCCCTACAACCTTTCCGCTTTCATCTATGGAGATTATTCCTTCCCAGCCCCAATGGTTTTTAACCTTCGGCCAGTTTATAGACTGTAAAAACGTACCGTTTTTATGTGTGCTCGCAAAGCTTTCAAATTCCTCGCATTGTGCGATATTTGACTTATCCAGTATTTCCAAGTGAAACTACCACCCTTTACCCATTTTTCTTTCGGGAAACCCCGATATTGTTACTAATTATCATACCACAGAACAGGCAAAAAAGCAACCCCGAGTAAGTGGATTGCAGACGTTGTTTTCCAAAAAGGTTTACAAATAAGACGATTTGTAGTATACTTAAAGCACACAAACTACAAAGGCAGGAAGTTAAATTGGAACATAAGGAAATTGAGAACTACGAGGATATAATGGAACGCCGCCGAAAGGCTGATTTAAAGAGAAGAAAAAAGGATATGAAAATCCTCTGCATTGTAATATTTATAGCGCTTTTAATAGTTGTAGCCTTGATTTTTGCTTTTAAAGGCGGCGATGAAAGCGTTCCTGCTTCAGCGTCTGTTTCTGAAGAAACCACCACTACTACAACAGCCAGCACAACTCAAAGCGATGACACAACAGACGAGGCAGAAGCCACAACCGAGCAAGCCGCTCACATAACTGAGGTTATTGACGGGCGAACATACATAGACGGAATTTTAATCGTCAACAAAACCTACTCGCTGCCGTCAGATTACGACCCGGGAATGGACGAGGAAACTATGGCGGCGTTTGAACAAATGCAAGCGGCGGCGTCTGACGACGGATTGTTTTTGTACATTCGTTCAGGCTATCGAAGCTACGCCGATCAGGAGTATCAATACAATGTCCACGTTGAAAACAAGGGTAAGGAGTACGCCGACGAGGTTTCCGCGAGGCCCGGCTATTCAGAACACCAGACGGGGCTTTGTATGGACGTAAATTCTACGGAGGACAGCTTCGCTGAAACGGAGGAAGCTAAGTGGTTGGCGGAGCATTGCGCCGAGTACGGCTTTATTATCCGCTTCCCGGAGGGCAAGGAGGATATAACGGGCTACAATTACGAATCATGGCACATCAGATACGTCGGAGTTGAGGTTGCCAAAGAAATTACCGAGTCGGGTCTTTGCCTTGAAGAATATCTGGGCGTCACCTCGGAATATGCAGATTAAACCAGTTGTCGGGTAAATTTTGTAAGGCATTCTTTTAAAATTTCATAGAAACCAAAAAACCGCCCTCGTGTGAGAGCGGCTTTTTGTATTAAGGATTTTCAAACTAGAAGTCGATTTCAGTATCGTAATAGCAAGCCTTAAGAAGCTTTTCCATTTCTTCCTGAGTAGGAATTCTTGGATTTGAGCCTGTGCAAGCGTCGCCGATAGCGTTCTTGGCGATTTCCGGAAGTCTTTCAAGAAATACTTCCTCAGGAACAAAGCCCTGCTCGCACGGATAGCTGTCAGCACCGTAATTCTTGATGCAATGAGGAATATTAAGCTTGTCGTTCATTCCTCTCAGGTACTCAATCAGGAGAGTAACCTTTTCGTCGTCGTTATTTCCGCCGAGGTGCATATAATCAGCAATTACGCCGTAACGCTTTTTAGCTGTTTCGTCTTTAGCGTTATATGCGATAACCTTTGGAAGGTACATAGCGTTTGCAGCACCGTGAATAATGTGTGCGCCGTAATCGTCAAATGCAGCGCCTGTCTTGTGAGCCATTGAGTGAACGATTCCGAGAAGAGCGTTCGAGAAAGCCATACCGGCAAGGCACTGTGCGTTGTGCATTCTTGCACGAGCGTCCATATCGCCGTTATATGAATCAACAAGATCCGCCTGAATCATTTCGATAGCGTGAATTGCCAATGGATCTGTGTAGTCGCAGTTAGCTGTTGAAACGTAAGCCTCGATAGCGTGTGTGATAGCGTCCATACCTGTATGAGCTGTAAGCTTCTGTGGCATTGTTTCAGCAAGCTCAGGATCAACGATAGCAATATCAGGTGTGATTTCAAAGTCAGCGATAGGATACTTGATACCCTTATCGTAGTCTGTGATAATTGAGAATGCAGTAACCTCTGTCGCTGTTCCTGATGTTGAAGGAATTGCGCAGAAATGAGCCTTCTTTCTCAGCTCTGGAATACCAAATACCTTGCACATATCTTCAAATGTGCAGTCTGGGTACTCGTACTTGATCCACATTGCCTTAGCAGCGTCGATTGGTGAGCCACCGCCCATTGCAACGATCCAGTCAGGACCAAATTCAATCATCTTTTGTGCGCCGTTCATAACTGTTGTAACAGATGGGTCAGGCTCAACGCCCTCGATGAGCATAACCTCCATACCTGCTTCCTTGAGGTAGTCCTCCGCCTTCTGAAGAAAACCGTTTCTCTTCATTGCGCCGCCGCCGACAACTATTACGGCTTTTTTACCTTTGAGTGTTTTAAGTGTTTCAAGTGAGCCTTTTCCGTGATACAAATCACGAGGTAGTGTAAATCTAGCCATTTTATCTTCCTCCTTAGATGTAAAAATTTTGGGTTTTATTTGGGAAAGCGTGCATTCCTTTCCCTTTGTTAAAATTTTAACACACTTTCTCCGACCCGTCAAATATAACTTTCGCATAATAATATATCAAAAAACATATACGATACAGGTCAATCTGACAAATTTGACACCCAAATAGCAAAAGTGGTGAAAATACTTCTTGACAAACGAATTTTCGCATTGTATAATAAATATGTTGAATTTCAGAATTGAAGCTCGACTAAATCAAAAAGATGAATATTTTGACCGAAGCAAGGACGCTCCATTTAATATGCGAGCGCCCTTTTTCTTTTGCTTTTTAAGACGCTTACCGACAAGCTATATTTTAGCTTCTTGGAAAATAGAATTTCTATGATAGGATGTGATTTTTATGACAGATACTGTTTTAACGCTCGAGCGTGCTACTCCTGTTGGAAACGCTGACGAGATAAACGAGCTTTTAAGACGTTACGGCGTTAAGTTTGGAATTTACAAAAACGGAACCTTTAAGGAGCAGCTTTTTCCGTTCGATCCGATTCCGAGAATTATTACCGCCGAGGATTTTAAGGCGATGGAAAAGGGACTTGTCCAAAGAGTAGACGCCCTTAATATGTTTCTGTACGACATTTACCACGATAAGAATATTATCAGGGATAAGGTAGTGCCTGAGGACTTTGTTTACATTTCAAGCGGCTATCTTCCTCAATGTGAGGGCGTTACGCCAAAGAACAACATTTACAGCCATATTTCAGGAATAGACCTCGTTCAGGCAAAGAACGGAGAATGGTATATTCTTGAGGATAATCTGAGAATACCGTCGGGAGCTTCCTATCCGCTTATTGCAAGAGAGCTGACAAGAGTGGCGTCTCCTTCCGCTTTTTCAGGAAACGACATTGTCGATAACAGAAACTATGCGAAGCTTCTGAAGGACACAATGGATTATTCAAACTGCGGAGGAATAAACGCTATTTTGACTCCGGGAAGATATAACGCTGCCTACTTTGAGCATTCCTACCTCGCTGAGCTTACAGGCTCTGTGCTTGTTTCAAACGACGAGCTTTTTGTTGAGGACAACATTTTATACCACAAAACCTATTCGGGCGGAAAGACAAAGGTGGGCGCTCTATACAGACGTATTTCTGACGAGTACCTCGACCCGCTGACCTTTGAACCAAAGTCGCTTATCGGTATTCCAAATCTGATGGAAGCGTATAGAACGGGCAATGTCGGAGTTATAAACGCTCCGGGAAACGGCGTTGCCGACGACAAGGGAATTTACTATTTTGTGCCGAAGATGATCAGGTATTATCTTGGCGAAGAGCCGATTTTGAAAAATGCGCCGACCTATCTTCCGTTTTACGAGGAGGATAAAAAGTACGTTTTGGAGAATCTTGAAAAGCTTGTTATCAAGGACGTTGCTGAGGCGGGCGGCTACGGAGTAGTTTTCGGAAGCGAGCTCAGCAAGGAGAAGCTAGAGGAGTTTAAAAACACAATCATCAATGAGCCGC
The DNA here is from genome assembly GCA_021205185.1 of Ruminococcus sp. Taxonomy (GTDB): domain Bacteria; phylum Bacillota; class Clostridia; order Oscillospirales; family Ruminococcaceae; genus UMGS1601. The sequence goes on from JAJPYB010000010.1 coordinate 6,718, forward strand.
GCCGCTTTATTGCGCAGGAGGTTATCGACTTTCTGGACCTTCCTATTCTTGAAGGCGGTGAGCAGGTTATGCGAAAGGCGGATTTAAGAGCGTTCGTTTTAAGCGGAGAAACAACAAGAGTGTGGGCGTCGGGACTTACAAGATTTTCCCGGAACCCAGATTCGTTTGTAGTTAATTCATCACAGGGAGGAGGCTTTAAGGACACATGGGTACTATCTCGTTAGAGCATGGCGATCATCTCTTCTGGCTTGGAAGATATACCGAAAGAGTGCATACGACCTTAAGAGCATTGGAAAAATTATACGATAATATGATTGACGTAAATTCAGAAAAGTATGTTGAGTATTTGGCTTGCTTTTCCTTGCCGAATACATATTCAAGCAAGGAAGAGTTTATGACAAGCTTTATTTACGACCCGACAAATCCAAATTCTGTAGCTTATAGTCTTGAAAAGGCTTACGACAACGGAATTGTCCTCAGAGAGGAAATTTCTACCGAAGCGTTGTCGTTTTTACAAATGGCAATAGATATTCTGGAAAAGTCAAAAAAGAGCAAGCAGGGACTTCGATTGGCGCTTTTGCCGCTTGAAGACATCTTGTTTGGCTTCTGGGGTTGTATTGCCGACTACATATACGACGACGAAATAAAAACGATTATCTATTGCGGAAAATCAGTCGAACGGCTTGACCTTTATTTAAGACTCAGATTTCCGTTCGAGAAGATTTATATGGAGTTTGAACGCCTTTGCAAGCACCTCAGAGGGGTTCCTAAAAACACTCCGTACCGCTACAACACAAAGCAGCTCTCAACGCTTGTCGAGCTGATGGGAATGGGAGATGATTACGTCTCTGATGTCCCGCAGGCGGTTGCCGCTCTGGGCGCGCTGTTTGCGTCATAGCTTTGAAAAGGAAATTTTTGTATGAAAAAATTGAACTTCACTTTTACGACCCGTCTCACCTTCGATAACTATGTGCATGACCATTCCTTTGCGCTGAGGTGTATGCCTATCGAAGCGGAAAATCAGCATATTATTTCCTGCGAGCTTGATATTTCCCCGTTTGTAACTACAAAGCAAACGGTTGACGCTTTCGGAAACAACGTCACAAGCGGCTATTTAAAGGGCGAGCATAGATTTTTGGATTACGAAATCAGAGGTGTGGCGGAGATTGACAACAGCCTTCACCGCACTGATTATATGCCCTGCTATTTGTATCAATCAAGCTATACAAAGCCGAGCGCTGAAATTGCCGGGTTTTACAAGAGCATCAGTGCTGATTGCAATTACACTACGCCTTACGACCGAGCGGCTTACTTTTCCGCTCGTTTATCTGAAATTATGAGATATGAAAAGGATACGACAGACACGCACACAACCGCTGCTCAGGCTTACGAGCAAAGGTGCGGAGTTTGTCAGGATTTCTCACATATTATGCTGTCGATTTTACGGATTGACGGAATCGCTTGCCGCTACATAGCTGGTCTTGCCTGCTGCGACGGTGAAACTCATAGCTGGATTGAGCTTTGGACGGGAGACTGCTGGACAGGTTTCGACCCGACGAACAATTGTGACGTAAACGACGATTATCTTGCGCTCTCTCAGGGCAGAGATTTCAGCGACTGTGCGATTGACAGAGGAGTTATGTTCGGAGCGTACACAAGGCAGCTTCAGCTTATTTCCTCGCAGCTGCTGACAAGCTTGTATTAAGGCTTTTGGAAAAATACATTTGCTCGCACCTCACAGAAAGTAATTGTGATAGGCTGCAAGCTTAGCGGTAAAAAATTACTCGCTCATGTTCCTCGCATTCAAAGAGGGGATGAACCTGCTTTCAGTAGAAGAAAAAATATATGGATGGGAAGAATTACTCGCTCATATTCCTCGCCAGCGGCGAGGAAATAGACATCTTGCTTTTGGCAGGAATAAAAAATTATAGGATGGGAAGGAAATTACGCCAATGATAAAAACGGTAACGCAGGCGTCGCTTGCGGTAAACGAAAATTTAACTATTAAGAAAAATGTAATCAAAAACGGTAGCGGCAACAAACGTATTTGCGTTGTTACAGGAATACACGGAGATGAGCTTGAAGGGCAGTATTTTGCTTATCTTCTGGGGAGCTATATAAAAAAGAATATTGACTGCTTTGACGGAACGGTAGAAATTTATCCTGCTCTTAATCCGTTGGGAGTTGACTCGATAACAAGAGGCATTCCACTATTTGATCTCGATATGAACAGAATCTTTCCGGGTTCAAAGGACGGAACTATGATGGAAACTGTATGCTCGGCGATAATCGACGATATTACAGGAGCGGATATTTGCCTTGACGTTCATTCGAGCAACATTTATTTAAGGGAGCTTCCTCAGATAAGAATCAGCGTGCCGACTGCAAAAACGCTGGTGCCGTTTGCGAAAATGCTGAACGTAGACTTTATATGGGTACACGAGTCGGCTACTGTTCTGGAGTCAACTCTTGCTCACAGCTTAAATATGAGAGGGACTAAAACGCTTGTTGTTGAAATGGGCGTTGGAATGAGAATTACTAAAGAGTATTGCATTCAGCTTTTTGAGGGCGCTTTGAATCTGATGAAGAGCTTAGGAATGTGGAGCGGCGAAACGAAGCCTGTCAGAGAGCCTATAATTTCAGTAAACGGCGCTGTTGGATTTGTAAATTCCCGTGCCGCAGGAATTTTTGTGCCGACAGCTAATTTTGGAGATCACGTCCACGAGGGCGACCACATAGGAGATGTTTTAAATCCGCTGACAAGCGAGGTTGAAGCGGAAATTACCGCTGTTTGTGACGGAATGATTTTTACGCTTCGTGAATACCCGATAGTTTATGGCGGCTCTTTGCTTGCGAGAATACTCAGCGATACGCCCGAGAAGGAGGTTATAAAGGGAGGCGATCAGCAATGGTAAAGGAGATAATTTATTCGCTGAAATCGCCTTATCGTGAAAGCCTGGATGTAACTGCATTTAACTTTGGCGAGGGAAGGAAAAGCGTTGCTGTAGTAGGCGCTTTCAGAGGAAACGAAGTTCAGCAGATGTATGTTTGCTCTCAGCTTATTCAGGAGCTTAAAAAGCTTGAAGCTAAGGGGGAGATTTCGCCAGACTGCAAAATAACGGTAATCCCCTGCGTCAACTATTATTCTATGAATATTGGCAAGAGATTCTGGACTATGGACAACACCGATATAAACAGAATGTTTCCGGGCTACAATCTTGGTGAAACAACTCAGCGTATAGCTGACGGAGTATTTACCTCTCTTCAAGGCTACGAATACGGAATACAGCTTGCAAGCTTTTACCAGACAGGAAAATTTCTGCCGCACGTAAAGCTTATGGAAACAGGCTTTACCGACAAGGAGCTTCTAAAGCTTTTTGGTATGGAGTTTGGCATTGTGAGAAATCCTCGTCCGTATGATACAACGACGCTCAACTACAATTGGCAGATATGGGGAACTAAAGCCTTTTCTATTTACGCTAATGAAACTGATATAATTGACGACAGGTCAGCAAAAATTGCGGTACAGGCTATATTACGCTTTATGTCAAATTTAAAGATTATCAGCAAAAAGGTTCACGCCGCATATAATACCGAGATAATTTCTGAGTCAAGTATTAAGCAAATACGTTCGAAAACGGGAGGAGTTTTTGTAAGCTGTACTGAGGTTGGAAATACAGTCAGCGAGGGAGAAACAATCGGTAAGATAATAGATCCGTTTGACGGAGAAACAAAATCGGAAATTAAAGCTGAGTTTTCAGGCATTGTGTATTTTGAATACAACAAGCCGCTTATCAACGAAAACACGGTTTGCTTTAAGATTATCAAAGACTAAACAAAAGCACCCGAAGTTTTTCACTTCGGGTGCTTTTTGGTACGCCTGATGCGATTCGAACGCACGGCACATAGCGTCGGAGGCTATTGCTCTATCCAGCTGAGCTACAGGCGCATAGATTCCCCTTGTCGTCTGGCAAGGGGATTTAGTTATCTTATTTTAGAGCCGTTTGGCAGCGATTGATCAGGGAAAATTACGCTCGCCGCACCGTCTGGCGTATCAGCGGCGCAAATCATTCCGTTTGACTCAACTCCACACAGCTTAACAGGCTTCAGATTTGCGACTATAATAACCTTTTTGCCAACAAGATCCTCAGGCTTATACCACTCGGCAATTCCTGAAACTACCTGCCTTCCGCCCATTCCGTCGTCAAGCTGTAAGCAAAGAAGCTTTTTCGACTTCTTTACCTTTTCACAGCTTTTAACAAGAGCTACTCTGAGGTCGGATTTTGCAAAGTCGTCGATGCTGATCTGCTCGCCGACCGGTGCCGGAGTAAAGTCGTCTGCTTGTTCTTCTTTAGCGTTGCTTCCGATGATTTTATTAAGCTCGTCTATTTCCTTTTCAACGTCGATTCTAGGGAAGATAATTTCTCCTCTGCAAACCTTTACGTTTGTCGGCAGAACTCCCCATTCAGTGGCGTTTTCGTAGCTTATATCATTGTCGCTCGCTCCAATCTGCTTCCAGATTTTCGGCATTGTCTTTGGCATAAAGCAGCTGAGCAGAGTAGTTGAAATTCTTATCGCTTCCAAAAGGTTGTACAAAACGCTTGCAAGTCGAGCCTTTTTGGTTTCGTTCTTACCTAAAATCCAAGGCTCAGTTTCATCGATATACTTGTTCGCACGGGAAATAACCTTGAAAATTTCAGCCAGAGCGTTGTTAATCTGCGTCTGGTCGATAAACTCGTCAACCTTATCTCTAAGGCTCAAGGCGCAGGAAATAAGCTCATCGTCGAAGTCGCCCAGCTCACGCTCGGAAGGTATCGTTCCGCCAAAATACTTGTCAACCATAGCGACAGTACGGGAAACGAGATTTCCCAAGCCGTTAGCAAGGTCGGAATTTATTCTGTTTATCATAATTTCATTTGAGAACGAGCTGTCTGCGCCCAGCGCCATTTCACGGAGAATGTGGTATCTTATAGCGTCAGAGCCATAACGCTCGCCCAGAATGAATGGGTCTACAACATTTCCAAGCGATTTTGACATCTTCTGACCGTTAAAGGTAATCCAGCCGTGAACAGCTAAATGCTTTGGAAGCGGAAGATCTAGCGCCATCAGCATAGCAGGCCAGATAATAGCGTGGAATCGCATAATATCCTTTGCTACCATATGAACGTCCGCTGGCCAGAACTCGTCAAAATCGTTGTGAGCGTCATTCTGAAAGCCTAACGCTGTGCAGTAATTGAAAAGCGCGTCAACCCAGACGTAAACGACGTGCTTCGGATCAAAGGTAACAGGGATTCCCCACGTAAACGAGGTTCTTGACACGCACAAATCCTCAAGACCCGGCTTGATAAAGTTGTTTACAAGCTCGGTTGCACGAGATTTTGGCTGAAGATAATCGGTTTCGGTAAGCAGCTTTTCAATCCTGTCAGCAAACGGAGAAAGCTTAAAGAAGTACGCTTCCTCGCTTGCTTCCTTAACCTCACGATGACATTCAGGGCAGCAGCCGTTTTCGTCAAGCTGTGACGAGGTCCAAAAGCTCTCGCAAGGGGTACAATACATTCCCTTATACTCGCCCTTATAAATATATCCTCTATCGTAAAGCTCCTTGAAGATTTTCTGAATAGCTTCAACGTGATAGTCGTCGGTGGTTCTTATATAGCGGTCGTAGCTTATATCCATATAGCTCCAGAGCTTTTTGAAGTTCTTTACAATTTCGTCAACGTATTCCTGAGGTGTAACACCCTGCTCTTTTGCCTTTTCCTCAATCTTTTGACCATGCTCGTCTGTGCCTGTGAGGAACATGACGGAGTAGCCCTGCATTCGCTTGTACCTCGCTATTGAATCGCACGCTACCGTTGTGTAGCAATGTCCGATATGCGGGTTGCCCGATGGGTAATAAATAGGCGTGGTGATGTAAAACTTTTTGTTCGTCATATCTTTTCCTCCTTGAATTATTGACAAGCTCTGCCTGCCGTGAATAAGTATAGTATATCACCAAATGTAAAATTATTCAAGTCGTAAATTCGGGTTTCGGCGAAATAGTTGTTAGACTGCGTTTTAGAAACTTACAATTACCAAAAATGACATCTTTGTTTCTGAAAGTGTATATCGACTGTAAAATTGCACAAAAAGCAAGATTGATATTTGTATATTATTCTAATTGACAGGAAAAAGGCGAAAAAGTATAATTATATTACTCACCAGAGGGTAAAACCTAAAGAAATATATTTTATTGAGAAAGGAGGATAAGACTATGGATATCAATTACAGAAAGCTAAGACGTGATCTTGAGGATTACTACGGCACAGCAGTGTTTAACGCAAGTCCGCTGGCAATGTTTGAAGAGTCAAAAGTTAAAAGAGCGAGCGATCGGGATTTGATTCGTATGGCACAGGAAGCCGGATTTGACTTGAACGATTATATGAAATAGGGGGAAGACGGCGTGAAATTTGAATTTTAAACTCCTTATAAACCGTCCGATTCCTTATTGCAATTTGGGGAGGAACACCACCTCCTCAAAATTTTTCCAAAAAAGTGTTGACAAAACAAAAAACTTGCTGTATAATAATCAAGTCACTTTAAGAGTGATTATGCGTGGGAGCATAGCTCAGCTGGGAGAGCATCTGCCTTACAAGCAGAGGGTCACAGGTTCGAGCCCTGTTGTTCCCACCATATTTTTGGCCTGGTAGTTCAGTTGGTTAGAACGCTAGCCTGTCACGCTAGAGGTCGTGGGTTCGACTCCCATCCAGGTCGCCATAATGCGGGCATAGCTCATCCGGTAGAGCGCCACCTTGCCAAGGTGGAGGTAGCGAGTTCGAGCCTCGTTGCCCGCTCCATTTTTGAAAGGATGAATTTTTTGCCTCTGTAGCTCAGTCGGTAGAGCAGGGGACTGAAAATCCCCGTGTCGATGGTTCGATTCCGTCCGGAGGCACCAAGAATTGAGTCACGCAATAGCGTGGCTTTTTTCTTTTTAAAGCGGTGTCACTTGTATATTTTCAGAGAGTGTTGTATAATTAGTAGAGCTTGAATTTCAATATAGGAGGAGTTTTTATGAGAGCCAGCGGAATTTTAATGCATATATCCTCTTTGCCGGGCGAATACGGAATAGGAAAGCTCGGACGGGAAGCGTATAAGTTCGTTGATTTTTTAGTTTCGGCGAAGCAGAGCTACTGGCAGGTGCTTCCTGTAAGTCCGACAAGCTATGGCGATTCGCCCTATCAAAGCTTTTCGGTGTTTGCAGGTAACCCGTATTTTATAGATTTTGAAACGCTTGAAGGACAGGGGCTTTTAAAGAAAACCGATTATGAGGGTATCTGCTGGGGCGAGCTTCAGACGGAGGTCGATTATTCAGCAATTTACCAGAACGTGTTTGTCGTTCTGAGAAAGGCTTATAATCGCTTTAAAAAGACAGACAGCAAAGCGTTCGACAGATTTTTGAGAAAAAACAAGTGGACTTACGATTACGGACTTTTTATGGCGCTTAAATTTGCTCATGACGGTAAAGCATGGTACGAGTGGGAGGACGACCTTCGCCTTTGCAGGAAAGCAGCTCTCGATAGCGCAAAGGAGAAATACGCCGACGAGATTTCATTCTGGCAGTTTTTACAGTTTGAATACTACGAGCAATGGGGAACGCTGAAAAAGTATGCTAATAAAAAGGGCGTGAAGATTATCGGAGATATCCCGATTTACGTGGCGCTTGACAGCGTTGACGTCTGGAGAAATCCGAAGTATTTTCTGCTTGATAAGAATAAACAGCCGATTGACGTTGCAGGCTGTCCGCCTGATTACTTTTCACCATTAGGTCAGCTCTGGGGAAACCCTCTGTATCGCTGGGATGTAATGGAAAGCGACGGTTTTAAGTGGTGGATTGCAAGAATCAAATTCGCAACGAGCATTTACGATACAGTCAGGATCGACCATTTCAGAGGCTTTGACAGCTACTATGCTATTCCGTTTGGAAACAAGGACGCAACAATAGGCGAGTGGAGAAAGGGAGTAGGCATAAAGCTCTTTAAAGCGGTTAAAGAAAAGCTCGGCGACATTGATATAATAGCTGAGGATTTAGGCTTTATAACAAAAAGCGTAGAGTCGCTTTTGAAAAAAAGCGGCTATCCGGGAATGAAGGTGCTTGAATTTGCCTTCGACCACGAGGGCAAGAGCGTTTATCTTCCGCACAATTTTAAAGATAAAAACTGCGTTGTTTATACGGGAACCCACGATAACGAAACAATCGTCGGCTGGGTCAGGAGTCAGACGAAGGCGGACCTTGATTTTTGCAAGAGGTATTTAGGAGTCAAGCGAAACAAGGATATACCCTGGGCGATGATACGACTTGCCTGGAGCTCGATAAGCGATACTGCAATCGCTCAGATGCAGGACTTTTTAGAGCTTGATAACACAGCGAGAATGAATACTCCGTCAACTGTTGGAGATAATTGGAAGTGGCGAATGGAAGAGGGCAGCTTGTCAGAGCTCCTTGCTCAAAAAATCGCACAGCTTACCATTACCTTTGACAGAAACCGATATGACGATTGACAGAAAGGAAATAAACAAATGGATAAGAATAAATTTCTACAAAAAGTTACTCAGGACCTTGAAAGCAAGTATGATGTAAGCGTTAAAGAAGCGCTGCCTTATCAGCTTCACGAAAGCGTTTCAAGCGTTGTTATGGACAGTTTGTCTGAAAATATAAAGAAAAGCAAGTCGGCTCACCTTAGCGGCAGACGTGCTTGCTACTTTTCCATGGAGTTTTTAATGGGCAGAATGATTCAGAACAACCTTTTGTGTCTTGGAATAAAAGACGAGGTTGCCGACGCTTTAAGTGAAGCGGGAGCTTCACTTGACGAATTTGAGGAAATCGAGGACGCAGCCTTAGGAAACGGCGGTCTTGGAAGATTAGCGGCCTGCTTTCTGGATTCCGCCGCAACTCACGACCTGCCGCTTGACGGCTACGGAATAAGATACAAGTACGGACTTTTCAAGCAGACGATCGAAAACGGCTTTCAGGTTGAGCAGGCGGACGACTGGACAAAGTACGGCGACGCATGGAGCAAAAGGTGCGATATGGACGCTGTTACAGTCGAGTATTCTGACGGCTGTGTGCTGGCAGTTCCTTACGATATGCCGATTATTGGCTACAAGACTCAAAATGTCGGGAACCTTCGCCTCTGGGAAGCTCACGCAGCGACTGAGTTCGACTTTAAGGCTTTCGATTCGGGCGACTATTTAAATGCCAGCAAGCAAAAAATCTACGCTGAGGACATTTCTCGTGTGCTTTATCCGAACGACAATACTGACGAGGGGAAAAGGCTAAGACTTAAGCAGCAGTATTTCTTCTGCTCGGCGTCTTTACAGGATATTGTAAAAAAGCACAAGTGCTATCACGGCGACCTCTCAACGCTTGCGGACTTTGTAACAATCCAGCTTAACGATACTCACCCTGTTATTTCTATTCCTGAGCTTATAAGAATTCTGGTTGACAACGAGGGAATGAAATTTGACAAGGCTTTTGAAATTGTAAAGAAGGTATTTAACTATACAAACCACACTATTATGCAGGAGGCTCTTGAAAAATGGAGCGCTGAGCTGTTTGAGTCGGTAGTCCCGAGAGTTTACGACTTTGTGCTTATGATAAACGAGGAGTTTATCAAGGAGATGTATCAAAGAAAAGTTGATAAGGATACAATCAAAAAGCTTGCGCCGATAGGAGATAATATGGTGAGAATGGCAAATCTTGCCGTTTTCGCTTCAAGCTACACCAACGGAGTGGCAAGAATCCACACGGAAATTCTTATAAACTCCTGCTTAAAGGAATGGTACGAGCTTTATCCTGAGAGGTTTCAGAACAAGACAAACGGAATTACTCAGCGCCGTTGGCTTGCTCTTTGTAATGAGGAGCTGTCAGGTCTTATAACCTCGCTTATCGGCGACGGCTGGAAAAAGGATTTATCTCTCTTAAAGGGACTTGAAAAATACGCAGACGACGAAAGCGTATTGAGAAAGTTTATAGAAATAAAGGGCGAGAAAAAGCGTCAGCTCGCAGATTTTATTTACAAGCGCGACAATGTTAAAATTAACCCGAACACGATTTTTGACATTCAGATAAAAAGGCTTCACGAATACAAAAGGCAGCTTTTAAATGCGCTTTCTATTCTCTATATTTATTACGAGATCAAGGACGGCAATCTGACGGACTTTACGCCGACCACCTTTATCTTCGGCGCAAAATCAGCTCCGGGATACAGACGAGCAAAGGCAATTATCAAATTTATCGGCGAGGTAGGCAAGCTTGTAAACAACGACCCCGATACAAAGGATTTGCTGAATGTCGTTTTCGTTCAGAATTACAATGTTTCTTACGCTGAAAAGCTTGTAGCGGCGGCTGATGTTTCAGAGCAGATTTCAACAGCAGGTACTGAAGCCTCAGGAACAGGAAATATGAAGCTTATGTTGAACGGCGCAGTAACGCTAGGAACGCTTGACGGCGCAAATGTTGAAATAGTTGAGGAAGCGGGCGAGGAAAACAACTACATCTTCGGCGCTAAGGTAGAGGAGCTTGAGAAAATTTTGCCGAAGTACGATCCGCGAGAGATTGTAAGCTCAGACGAAAAGATAAAGCGAGTGCTTGACAAGCTTATCGACGGAAGCTTTGACGACGGAGGAGTTCCTTCAAACGAGGAGGGAAGCTTCAAGGAACTCTATAAAGCTCTTTGCGACGGAGCAAGCTGGCACAAGCCCGACCATTATTACGTTTTAGGTGATTTAAAATCATACGTTTCAAGAAAGCTGGATGTAAACAAAGATTACAAGGATACGCTTAGCTTTGCCAGAAAGTGCTGGCTCAATATTGCAAACGCCGGAAAATTCTCCTCCGACAGAACTATTAAAGACTACGCTGAAAATATCTGGAACATTATGCCTATAGAGCTTTAAGCAAAAAAGTCGCTGACTTATCACGTCGGCGACTTTACTTTTCCGAATTTCTTATGTAGTGAAACAGGTATTGCTGAGCTATTCCTTCGATTCCTTTTGTGCAGTCGGGCAGACCGTTTGGATAATACCTTTTCATTACTCGGCTTATCCAGACGTCAATCGGAAACGCTTCGGTTTTGTGCATTCCGTAAAGAAGCGCACATTCAGCAACCTTTGGCCCAACGCCTTTTATCGTCATAAGCGCACTTCTTGCGTTGTCTAGCGGCATTTTTGAAATTTCTTCAAGCGACAATTCATTGGTTGACAGCTTATAAGCGGCGTCAAGAATGTACTTGGCACGAAATCCTGCCCGCAAAAATCCGAGCGTATCAGTAGTTTCTGCACTGAGTGTCAAATAGCTTGGAAACTCTCCGTAATGCTCGCAAAGACGACCTATAATCCCCTTGATTCTAGGGATATTGTTGTTTTGAGAAATTATAAACGAGCATAGCGCTTCCCACTTATCCTGTCTTAAAAGGCGTATTCCGCCGGCGAACGACACGGCGCTTGCCAGCGTTTTGTCGCCAGACAACCGACGCTTTATCTCGCCGTAATCGGTGTAAAGATCAAAATAATTTGCCCAGACGGTAAGAAATTTTTCTTCGTCGGTGTCTTTAAGCGTAAATGTATTTCCGTCCTGCGAGATTGTAAGCGGCGTATTTAACGCAAAGCCCTTGTAGGTGTTGCTTGTTGTCTTTTCCCAGCGAAACGCCTGACCGCAGTCGAGAGTTTCGTCCAGATCAAAATCTGAGCAGGTAAGTATTATATCTTTGCCTGATTTTTTATAGCTGAACCTGTTCATCTTAAATCTCCCTTTGTTCTTGCTTTTTTTAGTATAACCGATTTTTTTCGATTTTGCAACAAGAGTATTAACAAACCAACTGATCGCCTGTATAATAATAGTAGCGCTTTAGCAGATAAAAACATAAAAGCTTTAAAGCGTTGAAGAATTTCAGAGGGAGAATATGAATTATGGTAATGTGGATAGTTTTAGCAATTTACCTTGTGGTAATGCTTGCAATCGGCTTTTATTGCCGACATCTTTCTAACACCGTTTCCGACTTTGTTTTAGGAGGAAGAACCTTAGGACCTTGGATGACGGCGTTTGCTTATGGAACAAGCTACTTTTCAGCGGTTGTTTTTGTAGGCTACGCAGGAACCTTCGGCTGGAAGTACGGAGTAGCTTCTACCTGGGTAGGAATCGGAAACGCAGTTATAGGCTCGCTTTTGCCCTGGCTTATTCTGGGCAACAGAACGAGAATTATGACAAAACACTTAGACGCAAAGACGATGCCGGAATACTTTGAACGCCGTTACGATTCAAAGGGACTTAAGATTATGTCTGCGCTCATTATTTTCGTTTTCCTGATTCCTTATACGGCGTCCGTTTACAACGGTCTTTCAAGGCTGTTTAATATGGCGTTTGATATTCCTTACGAGTGGTGCATTATAGGAATGGCAGTATTTACGGCGATTTATGTAATTGTCGGCGGATATAAGGCTACTGCTATGAACGATTTCCTACAGGGAATTTTTATGCTGGTTGGAATCAGTGCCGTTGTTATTACCGCCGTAAGCGGAAAGGGCGGCTTGTTCACAGCTCTTAAGAGCCTTGGCGAGCAGGGCGAGTACAACACTATTTTTGGACCTGACCCAATAAACTTGATCGGAGTTATAATTTTAACCTCGCTTGGAACGTGGGGCCTGCCGCAAATGGTTCAGAAATTCTATGCAATCAAGGACAGAAAGGCAGTTAAGCTCGGAACGATAATTTCAACGCTCTTTGCTCTGGTTGTTGCCGGCGGAAGCTATTTTCTCGGCGGCTTTGGCCGTCTTTTCGCAACGGCAGATGATGTTGCAGCAAACGGCACCGACTACATAGTGCCGCAAATTATATCAACAATGCCTGACATTTTGATAGGAGTTGTTATAGTGCTTGTTTTGTCGGCTTCTATGTCAACCCTTTCAAGCTTGGTTTTAACCTCGTCGTCAACTCTTACAATCGACCTTATCAAGCCGTTTTACAAGAAGATGACCGAGAAAAAGCAGGTTGTTATAATGAGAATATTTATTGCAGTTTTCCTGATTATTTCCGTCGGTATCGCAATATTTACAATCACCAACCCGAAAACTATTATTTCAACGCTGATGTCTATTTCATGGGGAGCGTTGGCGGGCGCATTCTTAGCACCGTTTATGTATGGACTTTTCTCAAAGAAAATCACAAAGGCTTCAGTCTGGACGTCCTTCATACTTAGCATGGTATTGGTAATATCTCATATGATTTACTTTACAATTTGCGGAAATACGCTCACTTTGTGGGGAATTGATATGTCCTCGGCTATTAACTGCGGGGCGATAGTAATGCTTCTGTCGTTGATTGTTGTGCCGATTGTAAGTTCGGTAACGCCTAAAATGGACAAGGAAAAGCTGGACGTTATATTCAGCTGCTATAAAAAGAAAGAACAAGAAGAAAATTAAAAACACACGTCCTTCGAGAAAGCTCGGAGGACGTTTTTTTGTAGACAAAGGGCAACTTATTTGGTATACTTGTTTTAAGAGGTGAAAGAGTATGAAATATGTAAAGCCGTCATATTATTGGGATTTTACCTGTAAAGCACAGGCGTGTCAGGATAATTGCTGTAGGGTAGGCTGGCGAATAGCGGTGGACGAGCAATCGTACTGCTCGCTTTCTGATCACCACGAACCTATATTTAAAAAGCTTTGCAGCGCTATAAAGCTTGACGACGAGGGGTATTACATAAATGGCGGCGAATGCCCTGCCCTTTCAGAAGACGGGCTTTGTGAAATTGCAAAAAATTATGGCGACGAGGAGCTGGGTTATATTTGCAGAATGCACCCCCGATTTATAAACGAGTATTCTGACAGAACAGAGTACGGACTGGGTCTTGCCTGTGAGGAAGCGGCAAGGCTTATAATGTTTGACGTGTGTACTGTCTATAGATGCATCGATTCAGGAGATGGCGAAGGTGAAACGGACGAGAAGGCTGAAAGACTGATTGAGCTTAGAGAAAGTCTTATGCACTTTATTACCTGCAACGGCGCATTAAACGACAAGATTGCAGGAATGCTTATGTACATTCAAAGGATTGCGCCGCTTTACGCAAACGAGGAATATGAGTCTGCTGAAAGCGTTAAGCTTCAGGAAATCAAGCTTACAAAAAACGCCGAACCGCAAAACGTAGCCGAGCTTACAGAAGTGTTTAAAGGACTCGAAATACTTGATGAAAAATGGCCGAAGGCTCTCGATAAAGCGAGGGTTAATAGTAAATCAACGGCGTTTGACGGAAATCTGAAGCGGATTTTTAACTACTTTTTGTACCGCTATTTTGTTTCATATTCGCTTGACGGCGATATGATGGGAGCGGTAAAGCTGGCGGCGGTAAGCGTTATATTGCTTCGGCTCTTATTTATGGACAAAAACAAATATCGCCGAATAAATTTAGCTCATATGTATTCCAAGGAAGTTGAATACAACGAAGAAAATTTGGAAAATCTTCTGTTTGAGTTTTACACAAATGAAATTTTTGAAACAGAGAATATAATAAAGGCCCTCGCAAATTGATGCGAGGGCCTTTTATTTAGAACAAATCTCCGTAGAAGGAAAACGGCGAAAGTATTTCTTCAATTTTTAAAAGACGGTTGTACTTTTCGACCCTCTCCGAGCGGCAGGGCGCGCCTGTCTTTATCTGCCCTGCATTTATAGCAACGGCAAGGTCTGAAATAAAGGTGTCTGCCGTTTCGCCTGAACGGTGAGAGATTATAGTTTTGTAGGCGGCTCCTTTAGCTGTGTGAATAGCGTCAAGCGCGTCGGTAAGCGTTCCAATTTGATTTACCTTTACCAAAATAGCGTTTGCGTAGCCTTCCTTGATGCCGTCCTGCAGTCGGGATTTGTTGGTTACAAACAGGTCGTCGCCGACAATCTGAAGCTTGTCGCCAAGCTTTTGAGTGAGCTTTTTAAAGCCTTCGTAGTCCTCCTCTCCCAGAGGATCCTCAACCGAAATTATAGGGTAGTCAGCGGCGAGTTTTTCGACATATTCTATAAGCTCGTCTGAGGTAAGCTGAGTTTTCTTTTTTGGAAGAAAATATCCGCTCTTAGCCCTCCACTCGCTTGCCGCCATATCGAGCGCCAGCTTAAAGTCCTTTTCTGTGTTATAGCCTGAAAGCCTGATAGCGTCTAAAATCAGCTCTATTGCTTCTCTTTCGTCTTTAAGGGTTGGCGCATAGCCGCCCTCGTCGCCAACAGTTGAAGACAACCCCTTTTGTCTTAAAAGCTCGCCTAAATTGTGGTAGACCGAAACGCTTGCTTCAAGTGCGTTTGAAAATTTAGTAAAGCCCACAGGCATTATCATAAATTCCTGAATATCAAGGTTGTTAGCGGCGTGAGCGCCTCCGTTTAGAATGTTAAGCATTGGTACAGGCAGCTTTGCGCCGTTTCCCAAATACTGAAAAAGCGGCTGACCATTAGCCTTTGCTGAGGCTCTTGCAAAGGCAAGAGATACAGACAATACGGCGTTTGCGCCAAGGCTTTTTAGGTTGTCTGTGCCGTCCATTGCTTTTAGCGTGCTGTCAAGCTCCTTTTGCGAAAATTCGCAGGAGCAAATTTGCGGAGCAATTACGTTGTTGACGTTTGAAATTGCCATTAAAACGCCCTTTCCGCCATATCTGTTCTTGTCGTTATCTCGAAGCTCTGAAGCTTCAAACTTTCCTGTTGAAGCGCCTGACGGAACGCTTGCGGAGGAGATTGTGTTGTCGTAAAGTGTTATGGTTGTGCGAATTGTGGGATTTCCTCTTGAATCTAAAATTTCTCTTGCGTAAACTTCTTTAATTCTCATTTTTAAAGTCCTTTCACTAGATGGTAAGCGTTCCGTTTTCGCTTTCAACGAGTATCAGAATTTGCTCCTCCGCACCGGTTTCACAGTTTATATAAACTAATACGTCGGCGTCTGTTTCACTCTTTGTTTTAAATTCGTAGCATAAAAGCTCGCTACCTGAGTCTGTTGGAATTACCGCCTTCTGGGATGAAATAACTTGAAGCTTTGGAGATACTTTGTCTGCCGCTTCGTCAGCTGTTATTTTCTCATCGTTAAACGATCTTTCGTAGTGGTTGGTTATATATCCTCTTGCGTCGAAGGCTAAAATCTCGCCGTTGTCAAGAGCAATAGATACCTTTACAAGGTCAGCGTAGTAAATTACGTCGTCCTCACAGTAGGCAAAATTTACGGTGAGAATGTTGTTGTAAGCTTCGTAATAGGTTTCAGTCATATTGTCAATACCAAGCTCGCCTAAATAGCTCAGGGCGTATCGGACAGCTTCTTCGTTTAGAATATTGCTTTCGTCAACGTCACGATTTTTCAGCATATACGAGCAGAAGCCGCCGTTTATTGTTATCGCACAGGTCGTATTAGCTGAGGTTCTGAAAAGATATGACGGCATAGTGCTTTGCTCGGTCGTATAGTAGACGAGGTTATTAGCCTGAACTCCGGCTACAGTAGCCGCTATTTCCTTAGCTTGTTCCTTTGTTATAACCGCTTCGCCCTTTATAAGCTCAGGCGACTTTGTCAGAAGGTGATCGGAATACGGACCGTCGTAAATTAGCGTTGGGTAGTTGTCAAAGGTCGAGTCAAGCTCCTCAAAGCTGGTGCTGCTTGTATCCGTTTCGTCAAACGTGCTTTCACTTATTGAGGAGATTTTTGCATAAGTCAGAAATCCGCCGTCGTTTATATTCTGCTCAACATCCCAGAGCTTATCCTTTAGCGTTACCGAAAGCTCGTACAGAGTACTTAAATTGTCGTACTCCTTGTTTGTAAGCTCTTCGCCGTCGGCAAGCTTTTTAGCGAGCGACGCTGAGTAGTTTCCAACCTGTGAGAAGAACTTGTAGGTGTCCTCAAGGTTAAGCTCGCCGACAGGAAGCTGTGAAAGACAGCTTTTTGCTGTTGATGCGTCACGAGAAAGAGAATTTGAAATCTCCTCAAGCATTACAGCGTCGTTTGAATACATACTTTTTTCGAGGTTTACGCTGATGTTGTCAGCACTTAGCGAAAGATCTTCGATCGCTCGTAAATATCCGTATTCAAGCGCAAGCTCCGCCTTGTTGGCCTTGCTCATAAGGCAAAAGTTTTGTATAACAAGCACAAGAGCTATTGCTATAATAAAAGTTGTAAGCCGTACCTTTGTTCTAGTTTTCAAAAAAATCACTCCCGAAATAGATTAGGTTTTGTGGGTTAAAGGTAGTATTAACATAATTTGCGAAAAATATACTTGCTTTATGATTGAAAAAAGCTCGCATTTGTGATAAAATGTTCTTTACACAGGCATTTTACGAAAGAGGGTTAATGGATTGATATATTTTGACAACGGCGCAACCGCAAAGCCGTGTGATGAGGCGATAAAAGCGGCAAATCAAGCGCTTGAAGCCGAGTGGGGAAATCCGTCTAGCTTACACGCAATGGGCGTTCGGGCGGAGAAAATGGTAAATGACGCAAGAGAAGCGATAGCAAGCGTTATAAACGCCGAGCCTGGCGAGATAATATTTACATCCTCTGCGACCGAGAGCAACAACACAGCCGTTTTTAGCGCAGCCTTGACAAGAGGAAAACGCCGAAAGAAGATTATCACCTCAGCATTTGAGCATCCGAGCGTTTCTCAGCCTGTAAAAAGACTTGAGGAAAAGGGCTTTGAGGTGGTGCGAATTTACCCTGACAAGACTGGAAGAATTGATCCTCGTAAGGTCTTGTCGCAAATTGACAGCAACACGCTGCTTGTTTCTTTAATGCTTGTGAATAATGAAACGGGAGCTATTACCGACGTATCAAAAATATTTAAGGCAGTAAAGGCAAGAGATAAGGAAATTTACACCCACACCGATGCCGTTCAGGGCTTTTTGAAAATGAATATAAATTCAAAGACGATGTACGCTGATATGATTTCAATTAGCGGTCATAAGGCTTATGCGCCGAAGGGAATAGGTGCGCTTTACGTTAAAAAGGGAGTAAACCTTTTGCCGTTTATTGTCGGCGGAGGTCAGGAAAAGGGCAAGAGATCAGGAACCGAATCTACTGTTCTTATAAGCGCTTTGGGCGCCGCCGTAAATGCGCACAAGGACGATATTTCTGAAAGACTTGAAAGGGTAAGTGCTTTGCGAAAGCATTTAAAAGAGAAAATCAAAGGAATGGACGGCGTTTATCTCAACGAATTTGATAATGCGCTGCCGTACATAAACAGTCTTACAGTCGAGCGCTACAAGAGCGAAACGCTTCTCCATTTTTTAGAGGAAAGAGAGATTTATGTTTCCTCAGGCTCCGCCTGCTCAAGGGGAAAAAAGAGCGAGGGTTTAAAGGCGTTTGGATATAACGACTCTCAGCTTGATTCAACGCTCAGAATAAGCTTTTGTGCATCAAATACTCCTGAGCAGATAGACGAGCTTGTAGCGGCTTTAAAGGACGCTAGAGAAAGACTTGTAAAAATACGATAAAGGGTGAGCTTATTATGAATGAAATGCTGCTATTAAAATATGGCGAAATGGCTTTAAAGGGGCAAAACAAAAAGACCTTTGAGGACATTCTTGTCAAGAATACAAAGAGACGACTTAAAGGATTAGGTAAATTTGAATACAGCAGAGCGCAGTCAACGCTTTATATAAAGCCGCTCGAAGAGGTGGACATAGAGCTTGCTATAGAAAGGCTTTCAAAGGTTTTCGGAGTGGCAAAAATCTGCAAGGCGGTAATTTGTGAAAAAATCTACGATAAAATTGTAAGCACAGCTCTGCCGTACTTAGAGGACGCTTTGCTGACGGCAAAGACGTTTAAGGTAGAAGCCAGAAGAAGCGATAAAAGTTTTCCAATGAAGTCGCCGGAGCTTCAAAAAGAGCTGGGTGCAGATATTCTTTCAGCATATCCTTATCTTTCGGTCGATGTTCATAACCCCGAGGTTACTGTAACTGTTGAAATCAGAGAGGAGTACGCCTTCGTTCACGCTTATAAAATTAACGGAGCAGGAGGAATACCGGTAGGCACTTCAGGAAAGGCTATGCTTTTGTTATCCGGCGGAATAGATTCGCCGGTAGCGGGATATATGATGGCAAAAAGAGGAGTTATCATTGACGCCGTTCATTTTGAAGCGCCGCCGTACACCTCAGAGAGAGCAAAATTAAAGGTCGAAAAGCTCGCAAAGCTTATGAGCGAATATACGGGAGCGATAAATTTCCATTGCGTTGAATTTACAAAAATTCAGGAGATAATAAAGGAAAAATGCCCCGAGGAGCTTTTTACAATTATTATGCGCCGAATTATGATGGAGATTGCCGAAAGGCTTGCAAAAAAAGAGGAAGCAAACTGCTTGGTGACCGGCGAAAGTATAGGTCAGGTTGCAAGCCAGACAATGTACGCTATGGTTTGTACCGACGCTGCCTGCAACATTCCTGTTTTTCGCCCGCTTATCGGAATGGACAAAACAGAGATAGTTGAAATTTCAAGAAAAATAGGTACGTTTGAAACCTCTATTGAGCCTTATGAGGACTGCTGTACGGTGTTTACGCCGAAGCATCCGAAAACAAGGCCGCAGTTAAAGGACGTTGAAGCGGCGCAAGCGGCTTACGATTTTGAGCCGCTTATTCAAGAGGCAGTAAACAGCACAAAGGCGTATATAATCAAGTCGTATTAGTTTCCGATTTTAAGCTTGCTGGCAGAAGCGGAAATCAAGGCGGAAAATCCAATTAGCAAACTGATTTAACAAATTTATATATTGGCAATAACTTCATGAAAAAGTATGTGCAAAATTGAGTAAAAAGGCGGGGAATATAAGTGAAAAATGACAAAAATGACAAATTGATTACAAATACTATTGACAGGACCGCTATAAAAGTGGTAAAATGGTTAACAGAGCATGGGCTTACTATATCCTTAGCTGAAAGCTGTACAGGAGGAATGCTGAGCGAAGCGATTACCTCGGTCAGCGGCGCAAGCGAGGTTTACGAGTGCGGAATTTGTTCATATTCAAACAGAATAAAGCAAAGCGTGCTTGGCGTTAAAAGCGAGAGCCTTGAAAAATATGGTGCGGTAAGCGAGCAGGTTGCTAAGGAGATGGCAAACGGAGCTTTACGTCTGGCGCAAAGCGACATAGCAGTCGGCGTAACAGGCATCGCAGGACCTCTTGGAGGAACCGAGGAAAAGCATGTCGGAACAGTTTGGGTTTCGGTAGCGACTAAGGAAAAAACAATTGTGAAAAATCTTATGCTCTATAACAGGGGAGTAAAGCTTGAGCGAGAAACCGTAAGGCGGTATACGACTTATGAGGCGCTTAAAATGGTATTGCAGGTGCTTGGGGCTTAACTTGAGAATTGAGGTAAGAATATGTCAATAAAAAACGAGCTTGAAGTTCTCCCTGCTAAGGATGATACAAACTTTTTTGTACGTGTTCTCAAATATTTTGTTCCGTGGCGTGGAGATACAATAAGCGATCTTTTCAGAAAATTTATATTTGTAGTTTCGCTGGTGGTTTTCGCTATATCAGTTTCACAGCTTATCGAGCTCTATTACGGAAACGAGGAAACACAAAGTGATATTTTAGCAATTCAGGATTTAGCTCCAAAGGCGGAAGCGGAGGATACCACTCTTCCTGAGGATGTTGAGGTTCCTGACGATATGCTACCGCAATGGTACGACCTGTATTCGCTCAATCAGGACGTTGTAGGCTGGTTGAAGATTGATTCGTTCAGATCAGATCCTGACGATGAAAATACCTGTTATATAAATTATCCTGTTCTGCAATACACAGACAATGAATATTATCTATATAAGAACGCATACAAGGAATATTGTCAGTGGGGTTCACTGTTTGCGGATTACTACTACCCGATAACAGGCTACGACAGAGCCGACAATATAGTAATTTACGGACATAATATGAGAAGCTTAGGCGTTATGTTCACTCACCTTCATGAGTACAAGTGCGGAGTTGACTTCTTAAAGGAAAATGCTATTATCGACTTTGATACGATATATACAAGCGGAGATCAATACATCATCGTCGCCGCTTTTATAGGAACAAGTGAAGAAAGTCAGGACAGCGGTGAAATGTTCGACTACTGGCGGTTTGGTAACTTTGACGAGGACGAGGAAGCGCATTACAGCTTTGAAAACTTCTACTCAGAGATTACCGACAGAAGTTGGTATTCAAGCGATATAGACTGCACCGCAGACGACGAGTATATAACTCTTTCAACCTGCTCAAATGAAGTCAAGGGCTTGAGATGGGTCATCACAGCAAGAAAGATAAGAGATGATGAAACTCAGGAAGACGTTGACGCAATGATAGAGTCATATGAAAAGAAGGACGATGATGACATCAGATTACCTTCCTCATGGGTTAACGTATGGGGACAGGTTACAATGTATAAGGGCTGGGACTACTAAAATAAAAAAAGAAACTGTAGCCCGCCAGAAGGCAAATGCTTTTAACCCTAATCCTGAAAAAAACAGAGAAGCGGGATAGGGATTAAATAAAAACCAATTTTTTAAATTTTCAAAAAGTCTTGGAGAGGACATTTTGAATGAAAGACAGCTTTTTGCTGTCGGAAAGGCAAAGTGATTGAAATGAAGCTGAAGGACTTGTCCTCAGAGGTTTTGCGTAAGCTTAAAAGCGTAAAATCTTCAAAGGGAATCGGTACGAAGCTGTGCGTTGGCGCCGCAATGATTTTAGCGGCTGGCGCAATTTCGATATCGGCAATAACAGGAAATATTGAAGCTACTGATAGCTTAGTTAAAAATGAATCGGAGCAAACGCAGGAAAATTCTGCAAGCATTGACGTTTATGAAGCACAGGCACCTGAGCAGACAACGCAGGTTCAGACTGAAAAGCTTACAGCGGCAACAACAAGCACAACAGCCAGCAGCACAGAGAAAACAACTACTACTGTAACTGCGGCGGAGGAAACAACGCAGGCAGCGGTTACAACGACGACTTCAAAGACGACGACAACTACCGCTGAAAAAACAACAACGAAAAAGACAACAACATTTAAAACTTACACTATGTACACAAATACCGAGCTCAACTTGAGAAGCGGAGCTGGTACAAGCTACGAGAGCGTAACGGTTATTCCGAGCGGTAAGTCGGTTACAGTAACCGGCGAGGCTGACGGAAATTGGCTTCCGGTTAAGTACGGAAGCAAGAGCGGATACGTTCACAGCGATTATCTGCAGGAAACAAAGCCGACAACCACAACAACTGTTATAACAACTACAACAACGACAACCACTAAGGCTACTACAACTCAAGAGGTGACATATCTCGGAACCTTTAAGGTTACAGGCTATTGCTCTTGCGAAAAGTGCTGTGGAAGCTCAAGCGGTTATACATCAAGCGGAACTAAGGCGACAGAGGGCAGAACGATTGCCGCTTCATCCGATTACGCATTCGGAACACAGCTGATGTTCAACGGTACAGTTTATACAGTTGAGGACAGAGGCGGTTCTGTTAGCGATAATGTAATAGACCTTTACTTTGACACCCACGAAGAAGCTGTAAGCTGGGGTGTTCGTTACTGCGAGGTTTATTTAGTAGGATAAGTGATAAAAGAAGTTGGGGATTAAGCAGCTATGCTCTTTACCTGACTTCTTTTTTGGGAAGGGACTTTGACGTGGTAAAACTAAAGGATATTTTTAGCAAGGAAAAAACAGAGGAGCTTACAAAGGCGAGAAGAATACTTGCTATTGCTGCAACCTCACTAACTGTTGTGGTTGTGGGAATAACAGGCGTTGTGCTTTCGTCTGAGGTTGTTCACCCTACAGCGGAGATTGTTTCTACCGAGTCGGTAATCGAGTCGACAGAGGAGCAAACTGAAGAAACTACAACCACCGCTACAACAACCACAACCACTACATCTTCCACGACAAAGAAATCTACAACGACTACTACTGATCTGGAATTTGTGATAACAGGCGACACCAGCTCAGACCCTTACGTTTCTTCAATTGCTACAGCGCAAAGCTATGAAACGGGAGATATTTCAGAGGACGAATTTACAGTCAGAGATATAGATTCCGGTGAGCTTGTAACGAGCGACGGATATGATATGCTGTGTCAGGTAGTAAACGGAGAAATGGGTTCGTCGTTTTCTTCTGAAGCTTTGAAAGCGCAGGCGGTAGCGGCGTATACATATATCCTTTATTGCGAAAGCATAGACGAGATACCTGAGCTGGGCTTGAACGCAAATTATACAAGCAAGATTGAAAATGCCGTATCGGCAGTAGAGGGACTTGTTTGTACCTACAACGGAAAAATTATAAACGCTGTATTTTCAGCCTGCTCGACAGGAATTACAGCTTCGAGTAAAAACGCATGGGGCGGCTCGCTTTCTTATCTTATATCGGTAAACAGCAAGTACGACACCCAAGCTACCGATTACGAGGTTGATACAACCCTCAGTCACACGATGGTTCAGATGACGCTTGCGTTAAGGCTTGGAATTGACCTTTCGGACAACCCTAAAGATTGGTTTGAGATAACGGAAACCTATGACGGAGGGTATGTCAGCAAGGTTACCCTTTGTGACGGAACTACCGTTACAGGCGACTTTATCAAGGAGCTTTTCGGACTTCGTTCAAACGCATTTATAATAAGCTATAAGGACAGCGCATTCACCTTTACAACATATGGCTACGGACACGGAGTCGGAATGAGTCAGGAGGGCGCAAACTTCTACGCCAGCAAGGACGGCTTAAAGTTTGACCAGATTTTAAAGCATTACTACACAGGCGTTAAGGTTGAGCTTTCGGACAACGCTCAGAAAACTGTTGTAGAGGTCGAAACGACAGAAGCAACAACTACTACGACAAAGAAAACTACAACCAAAAAGACAACCTCGAAGAAAACAACAACCAAAAAGAAAACTACTACTACGACTAAAAAGACGACTGCTAAGAAGACGACAACTGCAGCCGCTAAGAAAACTACAACCACAACAGCTGCTACTGCGGCGGGGCAGACAACCACTACCGTGACGGACGAAACAACCTACTTAGAAGATGAGCAAACTGAGGAGCTGACGACGGCGGAACCGGCAGAGGAGGAAACCACTACCGCTTATTACGAAGAGGAAACAACAACGATAAGCGAGGAAGCTGAAACTGAAGCTGAACAGCAGGAGCAAGCAGAAGAGACCCCAGAAGAATAAAATCAGAGTAAAACTTAAAGCGTGAAGGAAAACCCTCACGCTTTTATTTTTTGCAAATATAGTGTCAGTGCAGCATAACAGCCGCAAAAAATAAGTATACTAAAAACAGAAGTTACTGCCTTAAATTGCTGTAATAGGCGATAATGTGGCGGGATTTACCCTCGTTTGAGTCAAGTCCTGTTATGTCAACTCCGTTGCCGCTCATTAAGGTTCCCATTTTTATGTTTTCAATGTCGCAGCGAAAAACCTCCTTAGCTTCAAGCAAAAGTGCAACGCAGTCGCCGTTTACAGAAATCCCGCCGTTTCTGCCGATAATTCTTTCTTCGCCGTCAACAAATTCAACAGCGTAGCTTACTCGCTTGCCGTGATATTCCAAAACGTCCTTGAGCTTCGTTTTCTTTTCCTTTTTAAATAGACCCATGGCTTAATTTTCCTCGCTTGTAAATGCAATAAGCTCTCTCTTTAGCCTTGAAACGGGAAGTCCGACGACGTTGTAAAAGTCGCCGTCAATTTTCTTGACAAGTACCGAGCCATAGCCTTGTATTCCGTAAGCGCCCGCCTTGTCAAACGGCTCGCCGGTTGATAAGTACCAGGTAGCTTCCTCGTCTGAAATGGGGTAAAAGGTAACCTGAGTTTCAACAGAGAAGGATTTTATTTTTTTGTCCTTTTTCAAGCAAGCTCCGCTGATTACTCTGTGCGTTTTGGCGGAAAGAGATTTTATCATATTGAATGCGTCGGCTCGATTTTTCGGTTTTGTGAATATCTTTGAATCGCACAAAACGATAGTGTCGCAGCCTATAATCAAGGCGCCGCTTTCGTTGATTGCCTTAGCCTTGCGAATAGCAAGCGTTTCGGCGATTTTATCCTGACGAATTATTAAATCAACGTGCTCGTCTACCTCTGCCGGAATTACCTCAAAATCGTCGGTGATATATTTCAAAAGCTCCTTTCGGCGAGGAGAAGCGGAGGCAAGAATAATTCGCTCGTCTTTTAAAAATTCTGACATAAAAATCCCTCCCACAAAATATTACTCTAATCAAAATATATCACAACAAAAACACTATGTCAAGAGGTGATAAATCTGAACGCTTCAGAAAGGATACTCGATGAAGTCTACTCATTTTTATGGGGGCCGCCAATGCTTGTGCTGCTGGTTGGGACAGGAATTTTTCTTTCAATCAGGCTTAAATTTTTGCCGCTTAGAAATCTACCTCACGCTATTTCTCTTGTCTTTACGAGAGGGGAGAATGGCGAGGGAGATATTTCGCCGTTTCAGTCGCTGATGACAGCTCTTGCCGCTACGATAGGCACCGGCAACATAGCAGGAGTTGCCGCCGCTATTACAACAGGCGGAGCTGGAGCAGTAGTCTGGATGTGGATCTCAGCACTTTTCGGCTTGTCAACAAAATACGCTGAGAGCGTTTTGGCTGTAAAATACAGAGAGAAGAATAAGCGTGGTGAAATGTGCGGCGGCCCAATGTACGCTATGAAAAACGGCTTTTCTCTAAAGTGGCTTGGAAGCACGCTTGCGGCACTATTTTCAATTTTTACCATTATGGCTTCGTTTGGAATAGGAAATATGACGCAAGCAAATTCGATTTCATCAGGTCTTAGCGGTACATTTGGAGTGCCTGCATGGGTAACGGGTAGTGTGCTGGCAGCTTTAGTTCTGCTTGTTTTGCTCGGCGGAATAAAAAGCATCGGACGAGTTTGCTCTGTTGCGGTGCCTGTTATGGCGATAGGGTATGTTGTCGGAGCGGTAGTGGTAATTGCAGTAAACTACAAAAACGTGCCGAGCGGGCTTGTCCTGATGATAAAAAGTGCCTTTTCCTTTAAATCGGTAGGAGGCGGAGCGTTAGGAATAGCTATTGTTCAGGCTATGCAGTCGGGAGTTTCAAGAGGAGTTTTTTCAAACGAAGCTGGTCTTGGTTCGGCGCCAATAGCTGCGGCGGCGGCAAGCACAAGCTCGCCTTCAAGACAGGGCTATATAAATATGAGCGGAACCTTTTTCGACACGCTTTTAATCTGCTCGCTGACAGCAATAGCAATCTGCTCGTCGGGAGTTCTTCTAAGCTCAGACGCAACAGGCGTACTTCTCACAATAGATGCCTTTGAAAGCACGCTCGGGCCGACAGGCGGATATATTGTTGCAATAGGACTTATTTTCTTTGCCTTTTCAACCATTCTCGGCTGGGAATATTACGGCGAAAAGGCACTCGAATACTTTATAAAAAACAGAGCGGTGCTTATTCTTTACAGGGTCGTTTACTCGCTGACCTGCTTTGTCGGAGCGACCTCCCAGCTTTCAGTAGTCTGGAGGTTTTCGGATATTGCAAATGCTCTTATGGCAATACCAAACCTTTTATGTCTTATTCTTCTAAGTCCGACAGTTGCAAGAGAATGCTTTGAATATCAAAAAAGGCAGGGGAGATAAATCCCTTGCCTTGTGTTTATTTTTGCAATTGTTTCTTTTCCTGTTTGAAGAAAAATATAACGTACATTGCAAGCGACCAAAGCATAATAGCCGCGCAGAAAATGATAATTGTATTCGCCCACAGACTTGAAAAATCAAAAACCAAAAGTGCTATCAACGCAACAAACAAAATCGCCGTGCAAATTTTTCCGAACCACTTTGCTTGGTTTACAATTCCTCTTGCCATATTTCGTATTCCCATAACCGCCATAAACGTTTCCTTGACGATTAAAATCGCAACTAAAAGTATCATCAGCTTGTGCTTCGTAATAAGGCAGAGCATTATAACTCCGTGCGAAAGCTTATCGGCAATCGGGTCGAGAGCCTTTCCTAAATCGGAAATCATATCAAATCGCCTTGCGATAAAGCCGTCAAAAAAGTCGGTTAAAAAGCCTACCGCCAAAACTATGATTGCTACATACTTGTCAGCTTTTGTTTCAGCGTTTAGGTACAAAACCATAAAAACTCCCAGCAAAATAAACCGAAGAAATGTCAACAGATTAGGAATTGTAAAAACCTGCTTTTTTAATTTAGTGTTCATCATTTTTCCCCTTTAATCATACTTTTATAATTGTATACCCAAAGTCACAATTTGTCAATCGCTAAGGGTTCAGTTTTTCAAAAATATGTTATGCAGATGTTGAAAAATAATTTGCAATGTGCTAAAATATTCTGAGTACAAAAAGAGGATGATAAAAATGGAGAAGTATCTGACAAAAACCTGGGTTGTGGCTGTGCTTTGTACGGTGTGCTGTATGCTATGGGGCTCGGCTATACCAATGATAAAGCTCGGCTACGCTGAAATGCAAATTGAAGACATTGACGTAATGGCGCAAATTCTTTCAGCAGGAATCAGATTTTTTATTGCAGGAGTATTAACTGTAATTATCGGAAGCGTTTCAAGCAGACGGTTTATTTATCCGACTTCGCTCGCTTGCGCTTTTCGAGTTGTCAAGCTAAGCTGCTTACAGACAATAATTCAATATGTATTTTTCTATATCGCCCTTGCGAATATCGACGGAGTCAAGGCTTCCATTCTGGACGGCGTGAGCGTTTTTATAGCGTTGTTTGTTTCAGCGCTAATTTTCAGAATGGAAAAGCTGACAGCTCTCAAGGTAGTTGGCTCGATAGTAGGCTTTATAGGCGTTTTCTTAATCAACATCAACACTCAGAGCGTTGGCAGCTTTTTTGAGTTTTCGCTTTTTGGCGAAGGCTTTATAATTCTTTCAACTATCGGCTACGCTTGCTCGTCGGTTTTTATCAAGCGTTACAGCGTGTATGACGACACGACAATGCTAAGCGGCTGGCAGTTTATGTTTGGCGGAGCCGTTATGGCAGTAATAGGTGTAATATTTGGCGGAAGGCTTAAGGTGTTCAGCTTAAAAGCGGCGCTTATAATTTTGTATCTTGCATTCGTTTCAGCAGTAGCTTATACAATCTGGGCGAGGTTATTAAAGTATAACCCTGTTTCAAAGGTCGCAGTTTTTGGCTTTCTAACGCCAATTTTAGGCTCGGTATTTTCAATGCTTATATTAGGCGAAACGAGCATTCTCAGCTTAAAGGGCATCGCTTCCTTGCTGCTCGTTTCCGGAGGAATAGTGCTAGTCAACCAAAAGACCAAGGAGTAGTATTAAGAACAGATTTTTGCATAACAAAAACGGCGTTTAGGTTAAAAACCTAAGCGCCGCTTTATTTTTAAGTATTAAATTTCTATTCCTTTACGCTTCCCAAAGCTACGCCCTGAACTATGTAACGTGATAAGAACAGATAAACAACAATAACAGGGAATATTGAAAATGCAATCATCATATACACCTGACCCATATCAAACTTCAACCAGTCAGCACTTCGCAGCTGGGCGAGCAGGATAGGTAGCGTCTTTTTGTCATCACTTTGCAAAACCAAAGCAGGTACAAAGTAGTTGTTCCAGCTAGAAACGAAAGTGAATATTCCTTGAACCGCTAACGCCGGTTTCATGATTGGCATAACTATTCTGTTAAACGTCTTGAGCTCTCCGCAGCCGTCCATTCTTGCTGCCTCAACCAAAGACATCGGCAGAGAACTGTCCATATACTGCTTCATATAGAAGAAGGTTACAGGAGCCGCAATCGTTGTACAAATCAACGGAATCAGCGAATCGTCAAGCGATATGTTCTTAACCAGCTTAACAAATCCGAGCGCCGTTACCTGAGTTGGAATCATCATAATCATCAGGATAAACGGATACGCAAACCTCTTTAGCTTGAAATCATATGCGTGAATAGCATATGCAGTCATCGCTGAAAAATATACGCTGAGTATTGCGCTCAGACCTGAAACGATAACACTGTTTTTAAGTCCTGACCAGATTGGCAGAGTTCCTGCTGACAGATTTTTAAAGTTTTCAATCAAGTGTGTGCTAGGAACCCAAGAGAAGCCCTTTTGCAGTTCACCATTTGACCTTGTGGCATTGACAAACAGCACATAGAACCAGAACAGGCATAAAAATGTAACCAAAATCAAAACAACATAAGCAATAGCTCGTCTGGCATGAATGCTCATACTCTTTTTTACTTTGTTGTTGTTTTTGCTTTCTTCCATTTCTTTGCCTCCTTTCTTGAATCAGAACCAACCATTCGGAATACAATCAAGCTCAATATAGCTGAAATAATGAACAGAACAACAGATAATGCACCTGCCATACCATAGTTCTTGCTGTACAAATGCTTGTTCAGGTACATAATAAGCGTCATTGTACTACGCATTGGAGCACCTGTACCGTTTGTCAGGATCTGTGGTACATCAAATAACTGCAGACCGCCGATTAAGGATGTGATCATAACGTAAACCAGAATCGGGCGAAGAAGCGGCATTGTAATTCTCCAGAATACCTGTCTGGAATTTGCGCCGTCAACCTGTGCGGCCTCAAAAAGCGATGTGTCAATTCCCATCATACCGGCCATAAGCAGAATTGTCGTGTTACCGAACCACATCAAGCAGTTCATAAATGCGATAAGTCCACGAGCAGACCATGTATGAGAAAGGAATTTGTATGGTTCATCAATAAATCCAATCTGCATCAGAAGGGAATTGATAGGGCCGTTATCTGAAAACAGGGTAAAGAACAGCATAGCGAATGCGGACGCCATAATCAGGTTAGGCAAATAGATGACCGCCTTGAAGAACCTGCTTCCGCGAAGCCTTAGCTGTACATCAGAAAACCATGAACCCAACAGCAGAGAAAGTACAATCTGTGGAATAAAGCACATAACCCACATAATCATTGTATTCTTCGCATAGGTCCAGATGTCACCTGACGAAAACAGGGTCACGTAGTTATCAAGTCCGACAAATGTAGGACCTATCTGATTTAATCCGGACATATAGTTCTCGAAAAAACTGTTATATATTGTCGTAATAAGCGGGATAAGCTGAAAGATTACGAATGCTGCAGTAAACGGGATAAGGAAAATGTAACCCCATTTATTATATCTGACGACCTTCCCACGTCTTTTCGTTTTCATAAAGATTCATTATCCTCCTTTTTCTTACGTTATCCATACGGAAAACAACACTCCAGTCTTACTTACAGAAAAAAATCACGCCTGCCTACCTTTCCGGTCGGACAGGCATGATTTAAATTCCTGTACCACTGCAATTAAATTGCAGCTTTTAATTCAGATTCGAGTAGATTATTCCTCTGGTACTGTAAGTTCCGGATACTTCTCCTGAATTGCTGTGTAGAACAGGTCAAGAGCTTCTTCATAAGTTGCGTTGCCCTCGAAGTAGTTCTTCATAGCAGCCTGGAATTCTTCTGTACAGCCCTGATCATAGATAGATGTGTTGCTAAGATCAATGCTTTCTGCGTTTGCACAGTACATTGAAAGTGGGTTCTGACCACCAAGAATGTCGCTGCTGTAGTCGCTGTCAGCAAGAGCTTCCATTGCGGACTGGTTGTTTACGAAGTCGTCGTCATCTTCTACGATTTCAGTCATAACGTCTGCATCGCAAGTAAGTGTACGCATAATGTCAGCAACTAAAGTCTCGTTGTCTGTACCTGTAGCTGCACAAATCCATGTGCCGCCCCAGTAGAAGCCCTGAGGACCTTCACAAGCACCCCAGTTACCTTCGTAACCGACGCTGCCTTCTGTGTCAGCAGCCATTGAGAAGTTTACAAGCCAAGCTGGTCCAAAGTAGCAGAATACGTTACCATAGAAACCAGCGCTCCAGTCGTCGCTCCAAAGATCTGATGTGCCAGTGTAACCAGCATCAACAAGAGCCT
Organism: Ruminococcus sp.; assembly: GCA_021205185.1. GTDB lineage: Bacteria > Bacillota > Clostridia > Oscillospirales > Ruminococcaceae > UMGS1601. Next base: position 37,618 of record JAJPYB010000010.1, read on the forward strand.
TAGAATCTTCAACCCATGCTACGATGTTGTCGTCGATGTTGATCTCGCCGTCTTCAACCCACTTAGATGTAACATTGTTTGAGTATACACGGTAAGTGTCGTTTACTGTAGAAGTAATTGTGTAGCCAGCTTCCTTCAATGTAGCAGCTGTCTCATTGAAAGTATCCCAGTCGCTTACGTAAGCCTGAACTTCGTCAGGATCGTCTGTGCCAAGAACTTCCAAAGCTATTTCACGGTTGTAGAAGAGAACGCCTGGGCAAGCCTGCCAGGAAACACCTTTCAAAACGCCGTCAGAGTCAGTCATAACGTCCTTTGTGTACTGATACTGCTCAGAAAGCTCGTCATCAGTAAGTCCAAGGTCTGATACTGACATTGTGTAGTCTGTGTCAACGTACTTAAGTGCGTAGTCAGCTTCTACAAGGAAGATGTCGATCTTATCGTCGTCATCTGCGTCTGCCTGCTCTAACAATGTTGCGTCAAGATTGTCCTGATAAGCATTGTCATCACTAGGAGTAATGTTCCATACTACAGTAACGTCGCCGATTGTACCAGTTGTAGAATCAACTTCTTCATAATCAGCATAGTGATCTGTTAGACGGGACTTAAATTCTTCGTTCCAACAATAAATGTTGAGAACCTTACCCTCTTCTGTAACTTCGCTGTCGTCAGTTGATGTTGTAGATGAAGAATCATCTGAGCATCCTGCGAGACCTGTTACAGCAAGAGTAGCTGCTGCGAGTCCTGCGAGAACTCTTTTCATGGTCTGTGCTTTTCTCATTGGAAAAACCCCCTAAATAGTATTTTTTGCAAGGAAATAAACGTACATCGCCTTGCCGATAGTCAAAGCCTTGTGTCGCTTTGTCACAACAATATTATAACATAAAATGCGAGCTAATGAAATATGAAAGTAGCACAATTTTTAGGTGAGATTTTTGTGAAAGTTGCACAAACATTTTTACAATTTTGTGTAATTTGCACATATGGTTAACAAATTAAACTTGAAAACCCCTTTCTGCGAAAAATTTTTAACGAATTATCTAACATATTTTTGGCGGTAATTTTTAGCGCTGACGGTTGAAAAAAGACGTGTCATTTGGTATAATTAGCACAAACTACAAATATATTCAGTACATTCTATTCGGGGAGGAATAAAATTGCATATTGACTATGAATATAAAAACATACCAATAAAGGGCGGCGGCTTTGTAACAGGCTTTGTTTTCAGCAGCCGTTTTAAGGATATATTATACGCAAGAACCGACATTGGCGGAGTGTACCGATTCGATTTTGAGAAAAACGAGTGGATAAGCTTAATTGATGACGTTAAGGGAGTGAACGCAGAGCGCTGCTTCCCGATAGGAATAGCAGTTGACGAAAATGAGCGAGAGCGGCTTTATATCGCTTGCGGCGACCACAGAAGCGGAAGCCTTTATATAAGCTCAGATCTCGGGAAAACGTACATAAAGAAATCTATCCCTTGCGGCATTCACGGAAACTTTTTAGGAAGGAGCGCAGGAGAACGTCTTATCAAGAAGGACGGCGTGCTGTACTTTGCTTCGCAAACGAAAGGATTGTTCGTTTCAAGCGACGAGGGCGACAGCTGGGAGAATATAAAGCCAAGGGGAGAAAAAAATCTTACCTTTATATATAAGGAAAGACTTTCAGGCAAGGAGTTTTTTATTGTCGGCACAACTGGCGAGCAAAATGCAAACGGCAGCACCAGAGGTCACACCCTGTACTCTTCTTATGACAATTTAAAAACCTTTGAGGAGCTTGAAATTCCACAGCCGATAATGGATCCTGTTTGCAGCATTTTTGGATTTGTTCCTCAGCGAGCGGCAGCAAACGACGAATATCTGTTTGTGACATTTGCACAAATACGAAACGGCTTTGGCGGCTTTAACGCTATTTCCTGCGACAGCGGAATGTGCTACGACGGCAGGCTTTACAGATATAAGCTTGACGGAGAGCATTTAACGCTTGATAAGGACGTAACGCCAAAATGTATACCCTTTAAAAACTACAGGAACTCAGTTTCAAAGGAATTTGAGGGAAGAGTTTCCTTAGGGGCAGGACTTTCAGGCGTTAATTTCTGCGACGGTATGCTTGTGGTTTCGGAAATTGCGTCTAACAGAGCAGACGACGCAATTTATCTGAGCGAGGATAACGGCGATCACTTCAAGGTAATTTTAAAAGGACTTGAAGAGGGAAGAATGAACTTTACCGTTTCGTATATGAAGCCTGAATACAACGGAAACCGTTCGCTTATCCATTGGATGAGCGACGTTAAGATAAATCCGTTTGACAGCAATATGCTTCTATTCAATACCGGTACGGGCGTTTTTGCAACGAGAAATCTCACCGCTGCAAAGGATGGCGGCGTGGTTGAATTTGCGCCGCTTTGCGACGGAATAGAGGAAACGGTTCATATGAACGTCTACTCGCCGCCAAATGGAGAGGTAAGATGTATCGACTTAGTTGGAGATTTAGGCGGCTTTGCGTTTTCAGACCTTGAAAACGGTGCCGAGAATACCTTTGCTAACGAAAACGGTGACAGATATATAACCTGCCTTAACGCTGATTTTTCCGACAAGGGCGGAATTTACTTTGCGGCGACCCCTAGAGGAAACTGGACAGGTCATACAAAGGGCGGCGTTATAGTTACTAAGGATCAGGGCAAGAGCTTTAAGCTTTTAAAGTACCCGTTGGGGCTTACCGATAAGCTTGACGAGCTTATTGAAAACATAAAAAGACCAAACGTAGATTCAGGCTGGGTTGCGATGACGAGCGACGAAAAGCGACTGATCTGGGCGGTAAGCGGAATACACAGACGCTTTTTATCCGACACGGTTGTTTACACCGACGACGAGGGCGAAAGCTGGCGCCTGTCAGGCTTTTTTGGAAAGCGTGACTACAAGGCGGAGCCGATTTCCATAAAAATATATTCCTGCAGAGTTGACGAAAACTTTGTCTGGGCGATAAACGACAAGGGAGTAGTCTTTATAAGCGAGGATAAGGGTGAAAACTTTTACGAGCGTGAGCCTATAGGCGACACCTTTTGCGAGCCGCAGGAGCGCTTTGGCGACAATCGTTTTGAAGCGAGAGCGGAGCCTGGCAACCCTCACGTCTTGTGGATAGCGCTTCGCCACAGCGGTTTATTTAGACTTGAGTTTAAAAACGGAGATGTTTATTCTCAGAAAATTACCGCTAAGGATGATAGAATCAGTGGTATAGGCTTTGGAAAAGCAAAGAGCGAAGACTACCCGATTACAATTTTTACAACTGGAATTATCGGCGGCGAATATGGCTTCTGGCGGTCAACCGATTATGCTAAGAGCTTTGAGAGAATAAATAACGACAATCAATGCTATGGAAACGTTTCTGGTATTACAGGCGACCCCAGAGAGTTTGGGCGAGTGTATATTGCTTCAGGCTCAAAGGGAATACTGATGGGTGTGCCTTCAGAAGCTAAATAAGAAAACAAACAACCCTTTCACAGGTGTATTTCTTGTGAAAGGGTTTAATTTTGTCATTTATTCGGTCGCTGTAAGCTCAGCGCCGATTTTTTCATTCAATGTCCAAAAGCTCGTTTAAGAATTTCGAGTAGTCGTTTCTTCCGTCCTTTATAAACTTAATAGCAGTAGACGGGTGACTGTTTAAAATGGCGGTGAGGAGGTAAGAAATATCGTATCCCCACTTGTAGCCTTCATCCTTGATTGCGCCCATATGCTTTGTGACAAAATCCATAACAGGAACAAGGTCGTACTTTGGATTTCTCAGGAAAGCAAGAAGCGATTCCATATAGCAGTTTCCTGCGCCTCGTCCCATTCCGCTTACCGTACAGTCAAGCCAGCTAACGCCATATCTGAGTGCTGTAATGGTGTTTGCGAATGCAAGCTGCTGGTTGTTATGTGCGTGAATGCCAATCTGCTTGTTGTACTTTTGTCCAACCTCAAGATACTTGTAAGCGAGTCTTTCAATCTGCTCCGGGTAGTATGCGCCGAAGCTGTCTACTATATAAATAATGTCTACCGGGCTCTTCGCCAAAAGCTCAAGTCCCTTGGTAAGCTCCTCGTCGTTTACCTTGGAAACAGCCATTATGTTTACGCTTACTTCATATCCCTTTTTCTTTGCGTCCTCAATCATTTCAATTGCCGACGGAATCTGATGAATATATGTAGCCACTCTCATAAGGTCGAACGGAGAGTTTTGCTTTTGTAAAACATCGTTTTTAAAGTCGGTTCTTCCAACGTCGAGCATACATGAAAGCTTCAGGCTTGTGTCGTTGTCACCAACAATTTCAAATACGTCGTCGTCCGAGCAGAACTTCCACTTTCCAAAGTCGTCGGGATTGAAAATCTCCTTGGAAGCCTTATATCCAAATTCCATATAATCTATGCTTGACTTTAAATTAGTCTGATAAAGGTCACGCACGAATTCATCGGTAAATCTGAAGTTGTTGACAAGTCCTCCGTCGCGAAGCGTAGCGTCCAGAACTCTTACATCAGGACGGAATGAAATTAAATCTCCTTGTGTTGCCATTTTTTACATCCTTTTCAATTAAAATTGTACTTATCTGCTTTAAATCGCTAAAGCGCCGAGTTCTATATTACAACAATTCAATAAATATAGCAAGGCTTTTCGCGTGAATTTATAATTTGTTCACGATTATTTTAAATAATATTAAAACTTTGGCGAAGCCCTGCGCTGTTGAACATAATAAACCGAAATTGAATAGAATATATAGACGTGCTGTGAATAATGTTTTAAAATTTTTGCTTCTGTTGCACATTTATATGCAAAAAGCGGCTCGGTTTTCCTTTTTAAGAGGCAGGAAATAAAAAGGGAGGTTTCACTTTGGAATATGTACTGAGCATTATCGGTGAAATTGTACTGACAGGCACGATAGCTGTTTTATCCTACAGCTACAAAAGAATAGCGAAAAAGCTTGCCGAGCAGGAAAAGGTAAAGGACGGAGTAGTTGCAATTTTGCAGGACAGAATACTTTGCATCGGAACGGACCTTATTGCCAGAGGAGAGGTAAGCTTAAGTGAGCTCAGAAACTTTGAAAACCTGTACAGCGTTTATCATTCTCTTGGAGGTAATTCAACAGGAACTGAAATTTTCAACCGAGTAAAAAGCATGGACATTTTAACAAACGCAAATTAGCGTGACGACAAAGGAGGGAATTTAATGGAGTTTTCAAATTTAGCGACAGTTCTGCCGATTGTAGCAATCTGCTATTTAGCAGGAATGGGCGTTAAAGCATTTAAAATAAAGAAGAGGTTTATACCTTTTATAGTAGGCTCGCTTGGCGGAGCGCTCGGCGTAGTCGGTTACTTTATAATGAGCAGCTTTCCGGCGAACGATCTGGTAACGGCAATAGCGATAGGAATTATAAGCGGTCTTGCGTCAACCGGTGTAAACGAAACTGTCAAAACAATAACCAAAAAGGACGCTGCCCAAAGCGACGATGAACAGCAGGAATGACCTGCTGTTTTTTGTTGCAAAAGATGGTACAAGCTATGAAATTTGCGGGATTTCCGGTACTTTTACTTGTAAAATAAATTGCTAAGCGGGCAAAACAAATTAACAAACCGTTTGTAATACTTTGGTAAATAATTACAAAATGACAAACGAATTTCAGAAAGAATTAGGGCAATAGGCACTTTAAATATTAAAATTCGGTAAACAACACCCGATTTTGCTTGACAGTTGATAACGAAAGTGTTACAATCTTGAACAAATGATTACAAAATAATTACAAATCGGAAAGGGTGGCTATATGCTGAAAAAAATAGTAACAAAAGGACTGTTGATACTTTTCGTTACAGCAGCAGCTTTGACAGCATCAATAATAACTGCTTCGGCTGACGCTTCAAGCGAAAGTATTAAGGAAATTGATACTACTTCAACCAGCGCAACGGTAACACTACAGGACACAGGAGCAACAAGCTATAGTATTTTATATTCTGAAAATGCAAATTTTTCTGACGCTGAAAAAGCGTCGAGCAACACGACGGTTGTGAGGGTTTATAATTTGAAGCCTGACACAACATATTATTTCAAGTCGAGCACGACAGCTTCGGCTAGCAGGTCGGCAACTGCTACGTACACAATGGCAAAAACAGATCCTGTTACGATGCCGACGCTTGCAAGTACAAAATCAGCAATTTCAAGTATTAAGGTAACCTTTGAGGAGGACAGCGAAATTGACGGCTATACTCTGAAGGTCAGCAAATCAAGCGGAGCGGCAGTAGCTGAGCTTTCAAGCACAGACAGCGCTTTAAGCGTTACTTCGCTCTCAAGCGGAACATCTTACAGCTTTGAAGCTTGTGCGTATACGACAGTAGACGGAGTTTCATACTATTCTGACGCGCTTACATTTACAAGCTCGACAAAGTCGGTGGCTAAGCCGTCGGTAAAAACCAAGAAAGCTTCATATGACGCTATAAGAATTGTGCTTAACGAAAAGGATGTCACAGGATATGTAGTATATCTTGCTGACAACAAGAATTATAAAAATGCGCAGAAGCTTAAAAGCGAGGACACAACTTTCAGGTTCTCAGGTCTTACAAACAACAAGACATATTACATCAAAGCGTTATGCTATGTGACAAGCGGTTCAAAGACGTATAAGTCAGAGGCTATTGAGTTTACCTATTCAACAAAGACGGTAGTGCTCGGAAAGGTAAATACCTCTAAGTGTACAAAGAACTATTCAAGCCTCAAGGTTGTACTCAACAAAAAGGACGTAACGGGCTATAAGGTTTATCTTTCAACAAGCAAGAGCTTCAGCAACAAAACGACAAAGAAGAGTACGACAAATTCTGTGAGCTTTACAGGCTTAAAGCCAAACACAACCTATTACATCAAGACGGTTTCTTATGTAAAGAGCGGCTCGAAGGTTTATTATTCCGAGTCGCAGACTACAACCCTTAAAACGAAGGCTCTTCCAAAGGTAACTGTAAGCAAAAAGGCTGCTACCGAAACGACAGCGTCGGTTACAGTTAAAAAGCAAAGCAATGTTACAGGCTATCTGTTTAAGGCTTCAACAAGCAGCAGCTTTAAGACGAGCAAGTCGGTAAAGGGAAAAAGCACAACTCAGAAGCTGACAGGACTTAAAGCTAATACAAAATACTACGTTAAGGTATGCACATATCTTACAGTAAACGGCAAGAATTATTATTCAACGCCTGTTACCTACAATTTCACGACAAATGCTTATGCGGCGGCGCCGAGCGGAGTTACCATAACAAATAGTATGTATAAAATTTCATCGACCTCGTGGGGACCGCAGTATACAATCAGTTGGAACAAATCAGCGAGGGCGGAAAAGTATCTTGTTTACTCGTCAAGCAAAAAGTCGAGCGGCTACACGAAGATAGCTACAGTAACCGGCACAAGCTATACTGTTAAAAATCCGTCTGTCGGCAACCACTACTATATCATCAAGCCTGTTTCCTCATCCGGAACGACAGGATATAAATCTGCGGCGAAGGGTATAAAATACGTCGGAATATTTGCAACAACGGGTTATGTTGCAAGCTCAAGTGCGCGAACGGCCGACGGAAGTCGTTGCGTGGCGCATCATACAATAGCAATGGGCAGAGCTTATGCCTTCGGAACAAAATACAAAATAGGAAACCACACCTACACATACGAATGTGAGGACAGAGGTAGCGCAGTTACAAACTCCGTTATCGACATTTACTTCAGCTCGTATCGTGAAGCGGTAAATTGGGGAAGAAGATGGATTCCTGTTTATCAAATGCTATAGATATTGATCATGTAGTTTTCAAGTAAAGTCAAAAAATCAGAAATCTAAAAGCTTCTGCCAGTCGCAGGAGCTTTTTAAATTTACTAAGTCGAATGATAATAGTTTTTGTTAATAACAGTCGTTTTACCAACTTTTTACAATGAGTTTACACATAACTTTCACACTTTGCTTGACTAATTAACAAAGTAGAGTGGTAATATGACTATGCTACAATAAAAGGATTAAATGCGGAGGTGGCAAAATGGCATATTCAAACACATTTAAAAGAGGAGAAAAAAAGTTCTTGCTAAGCCCGGCTCAGTATAAAAGGGTAAGAGAAGCGCTGGTTGGTAAAATGGCAGTAGACCAATACGGAAGACACACTATTTTGAACGTTTATTGCGACAACGATTACAGCGAGTCGGTTATCAAGTCGCTTTCAAAGCCTGTTTATAAGGAAAAGCTAAGACTTCGCTCTTACGGAATTCCAACTGACGACAGCACGGCTTTCCTCGAAATAAAAAAGAAGTTTAAAGGAGTAGTCTACAAGAGAAGAATTGAGGTTAAATATAAGGACGCTTGGAATTATCTTTGCTATAATTTACCTCTTCCGGACGACAGTCAGCAGGAAAAGGAAATTGATTATCTGAAGACAAGAATGAGATTGAAACCTTATGTTTTTGTCGGATATGACAGAATCGCTATGTATGGACTTGAGGACGACGAGCTTAGAGTTACGTTTGATACAAACATCAGGTATCGCTACGACGACCTTGATTTAAGGCAGGGAGACAGCGGAACGATTATACTTGGTAACGGCAATTATTTAATGGAAGTTAAATGCGCAGGTTCCTTGCCGATTTGGTTTGCCGATATTCTTGCAGGTGAAAAAATATATTCGACGTCATTTTCTAAAGTTGGAAATGTCTTTACAAAAACACATGAAGGGAATAAAAATCTATGTTTACAAATATCATAACAGATACAACGACCAGCATTTCTGCTGGGGGAACGGTTTTAGCGATTATTGTAGCGCTTGTTTTAGGACTTGTAATCGCAGGAATTTATGCTCTTGAGGGAAACGCTTCAAAGTATATGCTGGTTTCCTTGGCAACGCTGCCTGCAATAGTAGGAGTTGTAATTTTAGTAGTAAATGGAAATCTCGGCGTTGGAATTGCCGTAATGGGAGCATTTAGCTTAGTGAGATTCCGTTCAATTCCTGGAAAAAGCTTAGATATATGCTTTTTGTTTTTTGCAATGGCAGTAGGACTTGTCTCGGGAATGGGATACGTTGTATTTGCAGCGCTTATTACGGTTATTATCGGAGCGGTTTTGCTTGTCGGCTCAAAGCTTGATATAGGAGTTGAAAAGAGCGAGAACAAAAGCCTTAAAATAACAATTCCGGAGGATTTAGACTATTCCAATTGCTTTGACGATATTTTCGCAAAATACACAAAGAGCGCAAAGCTTGTAAAGGTTAAAACTGCAAATATGGGAATGCTCTACGAGCTTAATTACACAATCAGCTTAAAGAACAACGACTTAGAAAAGAAAATGATTGACGAAATCAGAGTGAGAAACGGAAATCTTACCGTTGCTTGCGAAAGAATTTTCAGCATTGAAACTATTTAAGCGGAGTGTGTTATCATTTCGCACTTGAAATAATTTGATAAATATGCTATAATTGCTTCTGATGAAAGGTTCATCAGAATCAATGTTTATGTAAAAAGCTAATGGAAAGGTCGTGTAGATATGGCGCTTTTGGAATCTGGAGAAATGTATTTGGAAACTATTCTTGTGCTGACAAGAAAGCTGGGCACGGGAAACGTTCGCTCAATAGATATTGCTGTCCAATCTGGATATTCAAAGCCGAGCGTCAGCCGAGCTGTTGGAATTTTGAAGGACGGCGGCTTTATCGAGGTTTCCGACAGCGGGTATATCACCCTTACGGAAACCGGAATGGACGTAGCTTCAACTATTTATGAGCGCCACGTTTTGCTTACTGACTTTTTTGTAAAAATCGGAGTTGATAAGGAAATCGCCGCTGCCGACGCCTGTAAGGTTGAGCATTGCATCAGCAAGGAAACCTTCTCAAAGCTCAAAGAACACATTAAGGCTTTAAGCTAGAAAGCATTACAAGAAAACTTGCCTGTCGAAGATTCGGCAGGCTTTTTATTTTTGAAAGATCTGCAAAATAATGAAGATTTTTATTAGCGGGTTAGTTTTAAAGAGAAATTTGTAGCATATTTGTCATCTTTGAAATTTACTTGTCAAATTGCCCTAAAATGTGCTGTGGATTTCGTGAAAAATGACGAAAAGGAATTTGTAAAAACCGCTTGACTAAATAGAAAATACCCGATATAATCTAGTAAGAAAAATGAAAAATCGAAAAAAATACAGGCTGCTGCTGCCTGTGCACCTTGATTGGTTTTGTGTTTGTATAGTAGGGAGAGGTGTTTGAATGTTTCAAGTGAAATGGATGTGGGAGAACCTGAGGGGCTATCGGGCAAGGTACATTATTGCAATGATACTGTCCGTTGCGATTAACGGACTGGAGCTTGCAACGCCTATTTTGTCGGCCCTGATAGTTGATAATTTTATCAGCGCAGAAAACGCTGTAGAAAATGTCAAGAACCAGCGAGGGTATCTTATTTTTCTCCTGGTAGCTATAGTCTTGTTCACAGTTTTAAAGTCGATAACGAGATATGTTTGCTGTATGTCTTATGAGCACGCTTCACAGGGAGCTATTTATCGTATACGCTCGAAGCTTTTCAGAAATGTTCAGAATCAGGATATAAGCTTTTACGACAGCTATCGGACGGGCGATCTTATGACAAGACTTACAGGCGACCTTGATATGGTTCGCCATATGCTAGCGTTTGTATTCAGAGGCTTGATTGAATCGTCAACGCTTCTTCTGGCGGCAGTAGTGTATTTCTTTGTGATCGACTGGAAGATGGCAATAAGTATTCTTGCTTTAACGCCGCTCATATTTATAATTTCTGTACGCCTTAAAAAGGTTGCTGGTCCTGTTCATATGAAGGCTCGTGAAAAGCTGTCTGCAATCAACACGGCAGCTCAGGAAAACATCTCAGGAAACAGGGTCGTAAAGGCTTTCGCAAGAGAAGATTACGAGATTGAAAAGTTTAACAAAATAAGCGAGGAGTATGCTGAGGCTAATAAGAAGGCGTCGCTCAAGTGGCTTAACTACTCGCCGTTTCTTGAAGGAATTGCGCTTTGCCTATCCGCTGTAATGCTTTTGTGCGGCGGACTGTTTCTGATATTTGATCAGATTACAATGGGTGAATACATAGCAGTTTCGGGACTTGTATGGGCAGTATCAAACCCGATGAAAAATCTCGGAATGTATGTAAACGACACCCAGAGATTTATGGCGTCGGCTATGAAGATAATTGACATTTACTATAAAAAGCCGACAATCAAAACGCCTGAAAACGCTTATGAGCCGAGCAGCGTTAATGGAGATATAGAATTTAAAAACGTATCTTTTAGATACGACGGAGCGGACGTTTTAAAGGACGTAACATTTAGGATAAACCATGGCGAAACTGTCGCTGTTATGGGCGAAACGGGAAGCGGAAAGACAACGCTAGTAAATCTTATTCCGAGATTTTACGATGTGAGTAAGGGAAGCGTTTCGGTTGACGGAGTAGATGTTAAGAATTATTCTCTGAAGTCGCTTCGTGGAAGCATTTCAATGGCGACGCAGGACGTGTTCCTGTATTCGGACACTATTGACGGAAATATAGCCTACGGCGATTCAGACCTGCCTGAGCAGGAGGTTGAGGAGTACGCGTCGCTCGCTTGCGCTACTGAATTTATCGAAAAGATGCCTGAGGGGTACGATACGATAATAGGCGAGCGAGGAGTTGGACTTTCAGGCGGACAGAAGCAAAGAATTTCACTCGCAAGAGCAATGGCAGTTCGTCCGAGTATTTTAATTCTGGACGACACTACCTCAGCTGTTGATATGGAAACTGAAAGCTATATACAAAACAGCCTCAAAAGCTTGGATTACGATTGCACAAAAATAATTATAGCGCAGAGAATCTCGTCAGCGAAGGACGCAGATAAGATAATTGTTTTAGACGACGGAAAGATTAAGGAGATGGGAACTCATCAAGAGCTTTTAAAGAAGAAGGGCTACTATTACGATGTGTTTATGCTTCAGAACGAGGGCTTTGAAAGGGGTGAGAAATAGTGGCAAGAAACAAGTATAATGTAGACGAGGTGCTTGAAACCCCATTTGATATAAAGCACTTAAAGAGATCGTTCAAGTATATTAAAAAGCACGGCAGAAAGATGATTCTTGCGCTTGTTTTAAGTATTCTGTCTGCTGTTTCAGGACTTTTAGGACCTATCATCACTCAGTACGCACTCGATATAACTATTCCTAAAGGTAAGGCCGGAGTTTTAGAGCTTATAGGCTTGTCAATCCTTTTGATTGCAACTATTTTGATTTCCGTTATTTTTTCAAATATCCGTTCGAGGATTATGACGATAGTAGGTCAGGATATAATTTTTGAAATAAGAACCGACCTGTTCAAGCATTTGCAGGAGCTGCCGTTTGAGTATTACGACAACAGACCGCATGGAAAGATACTTATTCGTGTTGTCAACTATGTAAATTCCGTTTCGGATATGCTTTCAAATGGACTGATAAACCTAGTGATTGAGCTTTTAAATATGATCTTTATCTTGATATTTATGTTCTTTGTAAATGTTGAGCTGTCGTTGGTAGTGCTGGCGGGAGTGCCGATATTTTTAGTTGTAATGCTCATCATCAAAAAGGTTCAGCGCAAGGCTTGGCAGATGGTTTCCAACAAAAGCTCAAACCTGAACGCATATTTGCAGGAAAGCATTACGGGAGCCAGAATCACTCAAGTGTTCAACCGTGAGGATGAGAACGCTGAGATTTTGGATAACCTTTCAGATTCTTACAGAAAAACATGGCTTAAGGCGGTAAAGTATTCAAATATGGTAGGACCGTCTGCCGATGTTATTTCTATTGTCGTTCGTATGGCGATATACGGAGTAGGCTTGCTTATAATATCGCCGGCGTACATAACATTAGGAACGATAGCCGCTATGACAAGCTACGCTTCAAGCTTCTGGCAGCCAATTATGAATCTGTCAAATATCTTTAACGATTTTATAAATAATATAGCCTACCTTGAACGTATTTTTGAAACGCTTGACGAACCGCCCACGATAAAGGACAAGGAGGGAGCTTATGAGCTTCCGAAAATAAAGGGAAATGTTTCGTTTGAAAACGTCACGTTTTCTTACGAGCCTGAAAAAACCGTTCTGGAAAACGTTTCCTTTGATGTAAAGTCGGGCGAGAGCATAGCGCTTGTCGGACCTACCGGAGCCGGAAAGTCAACGATTGTTTCGCTTATTTCAAGATTTTACGAGCTTGACGGGGGGAAAATTACAATTGACGGAAACGATATTTCTGAGGTAACGCTTCATTCGCTTCGTTCGCAAATGGGAATAATGCTACAGGACAGCTTTATTTTCAGCGGAACTATTTTAGATAATGTCCGCTACGGAAAGCTTGACGCAGAGCCAGAGGAAATAAAGAAGGCGTGCGAGGTTGTCTGCGCTTCTGAATTTATCGAAGCTATGCCAAATGGATATATGACTGAGGTAAACGAGCGAGGATCTATGCTTTCGGGAGGGCAAAAGCAGCTTATTTCATTTGCGAGAACTCTTTTGTCAGATCCTAAAATACTTATTCTCGATGAAGCTACCTCGTCGATTGACGCTCGAACTGAAAGACTTTTGCAGGAGGGACTTTTCAGACTTATGGAGGGAAGAACGAGCTTTATTATCGCTCACAGACTTTCAACCATTAAAAACTGCGACAGGATAATGTACATAGACGATAAGGGAATTGTCGAGAGCGGAACTCACGACGAGCTTATAGAAAAACGAGGGGAATATTATAAGCTGTACACTTCACAGCATGAAGAATATGCGGGGTAAACACCGTTATGCCAAAAAGGAGGATACTATGAAGGCTTTAAAATCTTTGCTGAGCGTATTTTCAGCAGCAGCAATCACCGCAGGAATCGCCTGCTCGTCGCTTACGTTTACAAGCAGCGTTTCAGCTTCCGACGACGGCGTTATGAGAGAGGGTTTGACTGCAACGCAGGTGTCTCAGGAGATGGGACTGGGCTTAAATCTCGGAAACACAATGGAAGCTTACAACTCGTCGAACTGCGAGAGCGCAAGCTATACCTGGATTCCGACTATCGGAAGCAATAAAACATCTAATTACGAAACCTACTGGGGAGCGCCGGTTACCACACAGAAAATAATTGACGGAATCAAGGACGCTGGATTTAACACGGTAAGAATTCCTGTTTTCTGGGGAAATATGATGGAAAACGACGGCACCTATACAATCAATTCCGACTACATAAAGAGAGTAGGCGAGATTGTTGATTACTGCCGCAATGACGGACTTTATGTTGTTATCAACATTCACCACTTCGATGAATTTATCATAAGGCGAAACGATTTGGAAAGCTGCAAAACGATTTTCTATACCCTTTGGACTCAGATTGCCGAATATTTCAAGGACTACTCGGATTATCTGGTATTTGAAGGATATAACGAGTACCTTGGCGGAGAGCAGTTTGACGAAAACGGAAATCTGACAGCTCTTTCTGACGCTGACGCTTACGAGCTTACCAATGCTCTTAATCAGGTGTTTGTTGACGCTGTAAGAGCAACGGGCGGCAATAATACCCAGAGAGTTTTAATTGCTTCTGGCTATTGGACAAATATTGACCTGACTACTTCCTCGAGCTTTAAAATGCCGACGGACACGGTGGATAACAAGCTAATGGTTTCAGTTCACTATGTTGACAACGCAGTATACTGGTCGAACGAAATAGGAAGCGATTGGTGGATGCAGTATAGCATAAATCAATGCGAGGAGCTAAAGAGCGCATTTACCGATAAGGGAATACCTGTATTTATTGGCGAAACAACGTCTACTTATCCAACGAGCAATTATTCATCCAGCGCTACAAGCAAAAACAGCGCCGAAACGCTTGATACAATGCTAAGGCTTATCACAAGCTACGGCTTTACACCGGTTTTATGGGATACGCCAAATAGCTTTTACAGCAGAACAAGCTGCTCTATAAAGTCGTCCTCAAATGCAGCTGTAATTTCTACTCTTTCAGCTGAGCTTGAAGCGGCTTTGGAAACGTCAACGGAGGAATCAACGGAGGAATCGACAGAAGAACCAACCACGGAGGAACCAACAACGGAAGAACCTACAACCGAAGAGCCTACTACGGAGGAATCAACCACCGAAGAGCCGACAACAGAGGAGCCTGCTGCAATCTATTCTGTCAGCGGAACAGTTTTCGTATCTGATGAAGGTGCTGAAACTCAGATGATAGTTGTTGCGACTGACGAAAACGGTGAACAAACGGCAGTTACGGCTACAAGCATGGGCGAATATGTAATAGACGGCTTGGAAGCAGGAACATATACGCTCACCATAAGCGGCGGAAGGTACGCGTCAAGAAGCTATGAAGTAACAGTTTCTGAAAGCCTTTCACAGGACGTTTACTTAAATCCTTACGGCGATGTAAACGGCGACGGAAAGGTGACGACAGCTGACGTCGGACTTAGCAATTCACACGCAAAGGGAGTTTCAACACTTACTGACTATCAATATATTTGTGCCGACGTAAATACTGACGGCGGCATAACGACAGCAGACGTCGGAAAGATAAATTCACACGCAAAGGGCGTTAGTCTGCTTTGGTAGGTGGCAAAAAATATTGCTTAAAGGCTAAGTAGTGATAGACAAACTCAAAGCTATATGCTACAATGGGTGTAGGAATTAAAAATCAGAGGAGGAAAACAATGAAGAAATTTAAAAAAGCGTTTTTAAGCCTTTTGCTTGCGGCGGCAGTATTAGCGACCAGCGCTTGCTCGTCGACAGGTGATAACGACAGCACAGCAGATTCTGACAACGAAACAGTCGCAGACGACGGCGTTATGCGTGAGGATCTGACTGCAACGCAGGTTTCTGAGGAAATGGGACTTGGACTAAATCTTGGAAACACAATGGAAGCTTACAGCTCGTCAAACTGCGAGAGTGTAGACTATACCTGGATTCCGACAATAGGAGATAACACACCGACAGATTATGAAACCTGCTGGGGCGCGCCGGTTACCACTCAGGAAATGATTGACGGAATCAAGGACGCTGGCTTTAACACAGTAAGAATCCCTGTTTTCTGGGGAAATATGATGGAGGACGACGGAACCTATACGATAAATTCCGATTACATAGAGCGTGTCGGTGAAATCGTTGACTATTGTCGTAACGACGGACTTTATGTTGTTATCAACATTCACCACTTCGATGAATTTATCATAAGGCGAAACGATTTAGAAAGCTGTAAGACAATTTTCAATACATTGTGGATGCAGATTGCCGAATATTTCAAGGACTACTCAGACTATGTGGTATTCGAGGGCTTTAACGAGTATCTTGGCGGCGATCAGTTTGACGAGAGTGGAACGCTGACATCTCTTTCAACCTCCGACGCTTACGAGCTTACAAATGCGCTCAATCAGGTGTTCGTTGACGCTGTAAGAGCGACGGGCGGCAACAACGAGGAGAGAGTTTTAATCGCATCTGGTTATTGGACAAATATCGACCTAACGACCTCTTCAAAATTTGAAATGCCAACAGATACAGTGGATAACAAGCTAATGGTTTCAGTTCACTATGTAGACAACTCGGTTTATTGGTCAAACGAGATAGGCAGCGATTGGTGGCTTGAATATAGCATAGAGCAATGCGAGGAGCTAAAGAGCGCATTCACCGACAACGGCATACCTGTATTTATCGGCGAAACAACCTCGTCATATCCGATTTCAAATTATTCTTCAAGCGCTACAAGCACCGACAGCTCGGAATCTCTTGATACAATGTTAAGGCTTATCACAAGCTACGGCTTTACACCGGTTTTGTGGGATACGCCAAACGGCTTTTACGACAGAGATGCCTGTGAGATTACGTCATCAACCGACGCTGAGGTTATAGCGACCTTATCTTCCGAGCTTGCAGAAGACTAAAGCGAGAATTAAAACAACAAAAAAACGCCTTTTGGTTATGTACCAGAGGGCGTTTTAGTTTGATTGAACTATTTTCTTATTTCGGCAAAACAACGGTAAATGTTGTTTTGCCGTTTTCACATTCCACTGTTATTTTGCCGTTATGCAAATCAACCACCTTTTTTACAACCGCCAGTCCGATTCCGTTGCCTTCCGATGAGTGGGATTCATCAGCCTGATAGAATTTATTGAATATTCTGTCAATACTTTCTTTCGGTATGATCTTACCGCCGTTTGAAATTGCAACAGAAATGCAGTCGTCATTTTCCTGAATATCAACTGAAACTGTGCCGCCGTTGTCTGAAAATTTCATTGCGTTGTTCAGCAGGTTTATCCACGCCTGTTCCAAAAGCTCTTTGTTGGCGGTTATTGTGTATTCCGCAAAATTTATATCCAGATTCAAATCCTTTTGCGTCCACATATCTGTAAGCATTAAAATAGCCTGGCGTATCTGCTCGGAAAGATTGTATTTTGAAACGTTCGTCAATATGCCTTGGTTTTCAACTCTTGTGAGGCTAAGCACGTTATTTGCCATTGACGAAAGCCTGAGCGATTCGTCTTCGATAACCTTAAGATATTTCTCTTTTTCTTCATCTGAAAGATTGCCGACCTGAAGCATTTTCGCAAACCCTGCAATAGAAACTATCGGCGTTTTAAATTCATGCGAAAAGTTATTGACAAAGTTATTTCTCAGCTTGTCCATTTGCTCCAGCTCCTCAGCGGCTTTGTTAAAGCTTTTTTCTATATCTCGAAAAGTAGGATGTACCGCAATCGGATTGCCGAATTTAATTCTCGTTTTAAAATCACCGTTTGAAAGTCGCTCCAGCTGATTTATAAGCTGATTTACAGGTTTCAGAGTGTATTTGCTGGTAAAGAAGGTAATCAAGAATCCCATAATTGCGCTTACCATAGCAATCAGGAAAAGCAATGTACCTCTTGATATATCCTCCGCCGTACCGATAATATTTAGTCTTAGCAAAATATGTATAACTAAAATACCCAGTCCAACTGTGATACATATTACAACAAAAATGAGTATTGACACCAATAATATAAGCGATAAACGCTGTCTGTGTATTTCTTTATTATTCATATATTTTTAACCGCCCTGTATCCGAGACCTCGCACAGTCTCTATTGTAAACTCCTTCCAGTCCTCAAATCTCTTGCGGAGCCGTCCGATGTGTACTGTAACCGTTTCCCAGCCTGTTTCGCTGTCCATTCCCCAGATTTCGTCCATAAGCTGAATGCGAGTGAAAATCTTTCCGGGATAGGAAAGAAGCTTGTACAGCAGCAAAAATTCCTTTTGCGGAAGCTCTTGCACCTCGCCCTGTCTTGAAACTGTTAATGTGTTGTAATCGAGAGTGACATCACCGATTATTATTTTTTGCTCGTTTACGATTTGCGCTCTACGCAAAAGAGCTTTGATACGATAAAGCAGCTTTTCCTCGTCAATCGGCTTTGTTATGTAGTCGTCTGTACCGACTATAAAGCCCTGCTTTTCGTCCTCCGGCAGGATTTTAGCAGTCAGCATCAAAACAGGAATTGTACTTCCTGAATCTCTGACGACTTTTGTAAATTCATATCCGTCCATTTTCGGCATCATAATATCGATAATTACAAGGTCTATATGCTCCCTGTCCAGCACCTCAAGCGCTTGTTCTCCGTTTTCGGCAGTAATAACCTCATAATTTGCGTTTTGCAAAATTGCTCTCAGAAGCATTCTTGTGTGCTTGTCGTCGTCTGCTACAAGAATATTAACCATAAAAGACAACTCCTTTGACTGTTTTGTACAAGTATCATAATACGTAAATCTAAAATGAATCTAAACAAACAGAAATCTGCCTGACTATACTATAAATTATAGAATTTTGATTTTTCATTGTCAACTCACACAAACGAAAGTTTTGGAAAAGCCCCGTAAATTTCTCCAAAGTTTAGATTGAGTTTAGAATCCGTTAATATACTAAGTACATAAGATAACCGACAAATTTCGACAAAATGTCTTAAATGAGATGAGGTAATGGTATGTGCAAGGTAGGTTTGGTTTTGGAGGGCGGCGCAAGTCGTGGTATATTTACGGCTGGCGTGCTTGACTATCTGCTGGAGCAGGATATTTCATTTCCGTATGTTATAGGCGTATCCGCCGGAAGCGGAAATGCGTCTGGCTTTGTTTCAAAGCAGATTGGCAAATTCAAGGAGCTTCTTTCAAAGGAAACCGACCCTTATTTCGGACTGGGTCAAATGAGGTACAGCAAAAAGCTGCTTGATACCGATAGTATGATAAACAGCTATTTTTACAAGCGCACGCCTTTTGATTTTGATACCTTTTACGCCTCAAAAGCCGAATGCGAATTTGTTGTAACCTGCTGTGAAACAGGAAAACCTGAGTACCACGACGCTAAAGCGGCTGAGGAAGGACTTCCGACCTTAACAAAAGCGTCCTGCTCGATTCCGTTTTTGTGCGAGCCTGTAAAGCTTGGCGACCAGCATTATTTAGACGGAAGTCTTGCGGATTCTGTTCCTGTAAGGCACACTCTTGAAAACAAATGCGACAAGGCGGTAGTGGTCCTCACAAGAAATTGGATAGAGGAGCCGCCGACCGATTATGCGCGGCTAAAGCCTGCAATAAATATCGAGTACAAAAAGCAGTATCCACTTCTTGCCGACACGCTTATCAAGCGCAAGAAAAACTACGAAAGGGATATGGAACAGCTGGATAAGTACGAGCGGCAGGGAGCAGCTTACATAATACGTCCTGAGGGAATGGGCGTTAAGCATTTTGAAAAAAGCAGCAAAAAGATTGACGCATATTATAATCACGGGAGGGAGGTCATAAAGTGGCATATGAGCGGACTTTGTGACTTTATGTCGTCATGATTAACTCACTTAAAAAGCTTGGTAACGCAATTTTAACCGCACTTATTTATTTGCTTGCCTTTTTACCCTCGATTTTTATGCGTCTTTTGTATCGAGGACAAGTAAAATACACCGATCCATCCGCAAAGCAAACTATGAAGCAGGGTGCAGTTTTAATTGCCAACCACAAAAGCCACAAGGACGGATTTTTCATCCCGATGCTGCTTTTCCCACGAAGGGTTTTTGTGCTTGTAACGAGAAAATGGTACGACAAGCGCTTTTTAAAGCCGTTGTTTGAGCGACTGCCATATATCCCTATCGACCTGACACAGCCTGATGCGTCTTGGATGTCAGCGGCGGAGGAAGCTTTAAAAAAGGGAAAATGCGTGCTTATATTTCCTGAGGGGAAGCTTGAAAGAAACGGCAAGCACGAGCCATTTAACTCAGGCTTTTTGCTGCCAGTAAAGCATCTGGGCGTCCCGGTAATACCAATGGCGATAAAAGGCGACTACCGATTGTTTCATCGTCAGATGCTTGTCGTTGGAAAGCCTGAAAGAATAGAGCTTAACCAAAAAGGCAGACTGTCAGCTATTTTACATACAGCGTCAGAGCAATGCGAGCGAGAGGTGTTTTGCCTTGCAGAAGAAGCTGATGACGAAAGAAAAAATGAAGAATTGGAAGAATTGATTGATTCTCCGCTAAGCTAAGCGGAGTCAAAATATTACCGAAAGGAAAGAAACATTATGAATGAACAGGAAATTGCAACAAAAATCCAAAAGATGATTTGCGAAAAGCTAGGAGTTGATCCGGATGAGCTGGATAACGACGTTCCGCTGTTTGACGACGGAATCGGACTCGATTCTATTGACTCACTTGAAATTATCGCAGGCATTGACGAAGAGTTTGGCGTTGATATGACGGGCGTAGGAAAAGAACCGTTTTATAACGTAACCAGCCTTGCCGAATATGTCGCAAATGCGCTTGATGCTGATAAGTAACAAGCGGAAAGGAAATGCTATGACAACAGATAAAAACCGTTGTGTTGTAACCGGCTTAGGACTGATAAGCGCAATAGGCAATAACGTTTCACAGTGCTGGCAAAATGCAATAAACGGCATCAGCGGAATTAAAAAAGCAAAAGCTGTTGACACGACAGACTGCTATGCAAATCTTGCCGCTGAGGTTGAGGACGAAAGCCTAAACGGCGAAGAAAGCATCAACTGGGTTTCCAGACTATGCATTAAGGCGACTGACGAAGCAATGCAGGACGCTGGTCTCTCAGACTTTGATAATTCTCCGAAAGCAGCAGTAATTATGGGTAGCTGTGTAGGAGGCGTGTCAAACGCTGAAAAGTATTACAAAAGCGGCAGGAAGGCAGAATACGTCAGCGAGATTCCCATTTCGCCAATAGCAAACCACGTAGCAAAAACCTATCACGCAGGCGGCGTTGTTACAAACATTGCGAACGCTTGCGCTGCCGGAACGATAAGCATAGCTTATGCCTGCGACCTCGTCCGATCAGGAAAAGCGGAGGTTGTAATTGTCGGCGGTGCTGATGCATTGGCGTCTGTTCCGTTTGCAGGCTTTTTGTCACTCCACGCTCTGGATTCAGAACCCTGCTCGCCTTTTAACAGGTGCGGCGGTATTACTTTAGGCGAGGGTGCAGGTGCGCTTATAATCGAATCCTACGAGCACGCAGCAAGGAGACAAGCACATATATACTGCGACGTTTTAGGTTCAGGAGTAAGCAGCGACGCTCATCATATTACCGCACCCAGACCTGACGGAAAGGGACAGATGTGTGCTATTCGCCGAGCAATAAATAGCTCAGGCATAAATCCTTCTGAGATTGGATATATCAACGCTCACGGCACAGGAACCGCTAAAAACGACGAAGCGGAATTTCTGTCACTTCACACAATTTTCGATGAGGAAGGTTCCGATTTATCGGTTTCTTCAACGAAGTCTATGGTAGGACATTGCTTAGGCGCTGCGGGAGCTATAGAAGCGGTATTTGCAATCAAAGCATTGACTGAGGGGAAAATACCGCCGACAGTAGGATATTCGCAGGAGGATTTATCCCGACTTTCAGACCGTGCAGGAAAGCTTGATTTTTGTCCGAATTTTGCGAGAGAAAAGTCGCTATCAGCCGTTATGAGCAATTCGTTTGCGTTTGGCGGAAACAACGCAAGCATTGTGTTTTCTAAAGACGTTGGCAATATAAAAACAAAATCCACTCGAGAGCGAGTATTTATCACAGGAATCGGAATTGTCTCGCCGATAGGAAACGGTATGGATAATTACATAGAGAAAACGCTTGCTGAAACTCCGCTTGAATGTGACAGCAATGAAAGCGTAATAGACAAGTCGGATTATGAAAATTGCGGACTCAAAAATTCGTTTTGCAGAAAGCTTGATAAGTTCAGCCGTTTGCAGGCGGTATCGGG
Organism: Ruminococcus sp.; assembly: GCA_021205185.1. Taxonomy (GTDB): domain Bacteria; phylum Bacillota; class Clostridia; order Oscillospirales; family Ruminococcaceae; genus UMGS1601. The sequence continues at coordinate 59,859 of JAJPYB010000010.1, forward strand.
TATGACAGCTCTTTCAGACGCTAAGCTTATCATTGATGACGATAACGCTGAGCAAACAGGCATCGTTGTAGGAACATCGGACGGACCTCTTTCGACAATTTGCGATTATCAGCAGGATCTGGTGAACAAGGGCAATTGTTCAGGCAGCGCATTTAAGTTCCCGAACACGGTTTACAATGCGGCAGGCGGCTATCTTTCAATTTGCTCTGGTATTCGTGGATATAATGTTACGCTCACAAACGGCGCACAGTCGGGACTTGAAAGTATTTCTTACGCTGTAAATGTTCTTAACAGCGGAGAAGAAAAAGCTGTACTGGCAACGGGAACTGACGAGAACAGCGAAATCGTAACCGAGCTTTATAAAAAATCAGGCTATTTTGACAGCGGCAATTTTAAGCTTTCCGACGGCAGCACAACTCTTGTGCTGGAAAGTAATAGTTCTGTTCTGGAACGTGGCGTAAAGCCTTATGCCGAGGTGCTAGGCTGCGGTACGGCCGATTGTCCTGTGCCGTTTGGTACGCTGTCAGGATCTGGCAAAGCGCTTGAAAATGCAATAAAGCTTGCTCTTGACGACGCTGGTTTGATAAGTGGTGATATAGACGGCATTGTCGGCTTTGCGAACGGACTTAAAGAGGTCGACAAAATCGAGAACGAGGCGTTAAAGAATACCTTTGGCGAGAGGACGACGCAAATCCCTGCCTTTAATATTCACAAGGTAACAGGAGAAGGTCGTGCGGCGACAGCTTGTCTGTCTGCGGCGCACGCAGCGCTTATACTTTCAGGAAGGCTTGGGGAAAGCGTTGAAAGCGAAAATCTGGGTGAGGTCGCAGCTTCAAGGCTAAACAAGCTTTTGGTAATTTCTTACGGCAGCGGCGGCGTGTATACGGCAGTTATTATAGCAAGATAAGGATGAAAGGAAAATACTGAGTATGAAGGTTGCAGTTATTACCGGCGCGTCACGAGGAATCGGACGTGCCTGCGCTATAAGACTTGCGGCGGACGGATATACGGTTGTTATAAATTACAGCCATAGCGAGGAGCAAGCGAAAGAGGCCTTAAACGACATTACAAAAAGCGGCGGAAGCGGTATGACCTGCCGTGCGGACGTTTCCGACTTAAAGGCTGTAAAAGCTATGATGCGAGAGGTAATAAATACTTACGGACAAATTGACGTGCTTGTAAACAATGCAGGAATTGTAAAGGACGAGTATCTGTTTATGCTAAATAGCGAAACGCTTGACCGCTGTATGGACATTAACGTCAAGGGATATTTCTATTGCGCTCAGCAGGCGGCGTTAAAAATGTTCCGCAAAAAGAAAGGCGTTATTGTAAATATGTCCTCCGTAAGCTCTCAGATGGCAATAGCAGGGCAGAGTGTATATAGTGCTACAAAGGGTGCCGTTAATTCTATGACAAGGACTATGGCAAAGGAGCTTGCGCCATACGGTATCAGAGTGAATGCGGTAGCCCCGGGATTTATCGAAACGGAAATGATAGATTCAATTCCTGAGGACAAGCGAGAGGAATATTTAAAAGCAATTCCTTTAGGTCGGCTCGGAAAGGCTGAGGACGTTGCAAACGCAGTATCAATGCTTTGCAGCGATTGCTGCGCCTATATGACAGGGCAAACGCTGGTTTTGGACGGAGGTCTTTCGCTATGATGAATATTAAAGATATAAACGAGCGTATTAAACAGCGCCCGCCGTTTCAGATGATTGAACGTGTTACAAAGCTTGTGAGCGGTGAGTGCGCTGAGGGAATCAAAAATGTTTCAATAAACGAGCCGTACTTTGTGGGACATTTTCCTGATACGCCGATTATGCCGGGAGTTTTAATAATTGAAAGCTGCGCTCAGCTATGCTCATTGGTGGTTGAAGACGAGCCGTCGGACGATACGCTGTATGTTCTGTTAAAGGTAGGAAATTTTAAATTTCTAAAGCCGGTAATTCCGGGTGACACTCTTAACATATCAGTTCGTAAAACTCGTGAAGCTGGTACGCTTATATCGTTTGAAGCTACAGCTTGCGTTGACGGACAGGTAAGAGCAAAGGGAGAGCTGACATTTACCGCCATAGATAAAGCTTCCGTTTACGCTGAAGACTAAGGAGGAACTGTTAATGAACGAAGAATTAAATGCAGTATGGGATAAGACAGAAGAAAAGAAAATACTTGTAATAAACGGCAGCCCACAGGGTAACGCAAGCGGAACTATGCGTGTTACAAACGCATTTTTAAAGGGCATTGAGGAAAACTCTCTCTTTAAAACGGAAATTATCACGCTGTCTAAAATGAACATTAAGCCCTGCATGGGTTGCCTTTCCTGTTGGGGAAGAACAGACGGAGAATGTGTAATCCGTGACGACGATGTTCCAAAGATTAAAAAGAAAATTTTAGATGCGGATGTTGTAATTGCGAGCTTCCCGCTATACTTTTTCGGTATGCCGGGAACTGTAAAGGTACTCAACGACCGACTTTTAAGCACTATGATGCCGTATCGCGGCGAAAAGGCGGTAGAAGGCGAGCCGTTTCAAGAGTTTCGCTATGATTATGATTCAAAAAAATTCCTGTTCGTTTCAACCTGCGGCTTTGGAGAGGTCTTCCCATCGTATAACGCTCTGCTTGCACAGCTTGATTGTATTTTCGGTAAAGGCGGCTATCAGGCGCTCTTGTGCCCGCAGGGAAAAGTGTTCTCAACACCCGAGCTTGATGAGCGAGTTGATAATTATCTTGAAAAATATACTGCCGCCGGCAAGGAATTTGCTGAAAACGGCGTAATTGGCGAAAGAACTATAACGTCCCTGCAAAAGCCCATTTTCAACGAGCGAAGATTTAAGCTTCTTATAAATGAATTCTGGCGGCAGGAGCGAAAAGCAGGGGGAAGTAACAATAAGTAGAAAAAGAAAAAGCCCTGATAATCGTAATGACTATCAGAGCTTTAATATTTGTGGCACGCCAGAAGGGATTCGAACCCCCGACCTTTTGGTTCGTAGCCAAACACTCTATCCAGCTGAGCTACTGGCGCATACAAATTTACTGCGCAATATATTTTAACACAACGGCAAACGATTGTCAAGCATTTTTTGCAGAAGTTTCAGAGCGCATGGCGGGCTTTTATTTGCCTGATTTGACAAATCAAACTAAAATGGGTATAATAACTAAAAGCCAGATAACATAGAAGCTAGAAGCTCGCCCTTTCAGGGCAGAGCAATTCGTAATTCGTAATTATGGTGCAAGAGGAAATTCTAGCGACTAACCGACTAGAAGACTAGATAACATAGAAACTAGAAAGCTAGAAAGTGTTTACTACAAAAAGTATGAATTAAAAATCTAGTGTCTAGTGACTAAGAGACTAGCCGTCTTTTTTTCAGTAGCGGTACAATCCGCCATTAAAACGTTGATTGAGGGGCAAAGCCCCTTGTTGAATATGCAAAGCTTTAACGACTGGGGGTGTGACAGATGAGCGCTAAGGCTAAGAAAATTGATTTTTTGACGTTTGCTGTACGTGCGATGCTCAGCATTGCAACCTTTGTGCTTAATCTGTTGCTGACGTCCTCCTTGGCATTTTTGTTTTCCTCCAGCAACAGCGAAAATACAGAGAGAATACTTACCAGCTTAAAGGTAAACGACGTTGACGTAACGACAGCGTTTACATTTCACAGTAAGGTGTTTGACTTGCTCGCTTCGTGGAAATCGGTACTGGTAATCTTCGCTTCAATTTTAGTGCTTGTTGCACTCTGGGGAATCTTTTATAAAGCTTCAAATTACTACGCTTCAAAGGCGGTAGGAGTTTATTCGAGAATAACCTGCGTTATGTCCATTATAATAGCCGTTCTGGCAATTTTCGCCGAGCCTGTAATTTCCTATTATTTTGAGGACTTTTCAGAAGCCAACGACACTAAGCTTAAATCCTTCTGCGCTGTAGTGATTATCGCAAGTCTTATTATGCTTGTCGTTGGAATTTTGGCTTCAATCTGCTCGTTGCTATTAAGTACGGCGGAGGGCGCTCCTAGAAAGAAGCTTATCGACGACGATCTTTTGCAGGACAGCATCAGTGCAAGAGATGTAATCGAGCGCAAGAAGGAAAAGGAAAGAGTTGAAAAGGAAAGCAGTAAGAAGCCGAAAAAGAAGGAAAGGAAAAAGCCGAGAGCTATTACTGTAACTGAAATTATACCTCACGAGGAGGACGAGGAGCAAAAGGAAGATCGCTATTGTAAAAGCTGCGGTGCGAAGCTTAAGGCGAACGCTCTCTTTTGCGGTCAATGCGGAAAAAGAATTTAAAATCTCACGTTTTTGTGTTTTTAAAAGAACGAGGGAATAATTGATAATATATTGAAAATATTAACAAGCGAACTGCTGACTATTTGCTCATTAAACACATTGAATAATTATTTGGGGTAAATTTTGTGTAAAATTACTATTGCGTTATTCGAAAGAGTGTAGTATAATAATCGTATGATGTAGTTGTCGCAAAAACTATTGTAGTTGTAGTGAGGACTATTGAATAAAACTTAGTAACAGGCAAAGATGCCGCAGGACTCTAGCATTTTAGGTGTAAAGTCTTTAGCGTGCGTCTTTTTTTGTTAAAAAAGGAGAAAGGAAGAGAATCATTATGAACAAGAAGATTCTAAGCGGCATTCTTGCTGCAATCTTGGCTGTTTCCTGCCTTGCAAGCTGTGGAAGCGGCGACGACTCAGACACCTCCAGCAGTGGAGATTCTGACACATTGGTCTATGCTCAGGGAGCAGACCCAAGAGGACTTGACCCACAGATAGTTGATGACGGTGAGTCTGCTAAGGTTACAAACCAGATTTACGAGGGACTTTTACAGTACGAGGATGACTCTACTGAGGTTAAGGCTTGCCTCGCTAAGGACTGGGAGATTTCTGACGACGGACTCGTATACACCTTCTATCTTCAGGAGGGAGTTAAGTTCCACGACGGTACAGACTTCAATGCAGAAGCTGTAAAGTATAATGTTGAGAGAAACACAATCAACAAGACAGAAGACATGACTTATGCTGATTTCGTATGGGGTTATGTTTCAGGCGTAGAGGTTGTTGACGAGTACACAGTTAACATCACTCTTTCACAGCCTTCAACTCCATTCTTAGCTAACCTCGCAATGGTATTCGGTGCACCAATGGTAAGCCCTACTGCTGCTGAGGAAGGCGATCTTATGAACGAGCCTGTAGGAACAGGTCCATATAAGTTCGTTGAGTGGAAGAAGGACCAGTACGTTAAGCTTGAAGCTAACGAGGATTACTGGAACGAAGACGGAAAGGCTCAGATCACAAACGTAGTTATCAGAACTATCGAAGACGCTTCAACCAAGATCCTTGAACTTCAGTCAGGCGACGTTGACATCATCGACGGTATTGATACAAACCAGGTTGCAAGCCTTGAATCTGACAGCAACATCACAGTAAACACAACGCCGGGTATGAACATCAACTATATGGCATACAACGCAGAAAGACTTGACAAGGAAACCCGTGTGGCTCTTTCTCAGTCTGTAAATGTTGAGGAGCTTGTTGCCGGACTTTACAACGGCTATGCTGAGGTCGCCACAACAATTCTGCCGACCTTCGTGCCGGGCTACAGCGCAGACGTAACTCAGATAGCTTACGACCCTGACGCTGCTAAGGCTACGCTTGAAGAAAAGGGAATTACAAGCCTTCATGTAATCACTTATACAAACGCAAGACCTTATAACACAGCTACAGGACAGACTCTTACAGAGGCTATTCAGGGCTACTTCAGCGAGGTAGGCGTTGAGGTTGAAATCGACTCTTACGACTGGACAACCTATAAGGATAAGGCAATTGCCGGAGACTATGACATCTGCTTCTACGGTTGGAGCGGAGATAACGGTGACCCGGATAACTTCCTTAACCTCTTGAGCGACACAAACGCTGGTATGAACGTTGCAAGATTTAACCTTGCTACAAACGAGGACGATCAGGAAGCTTATGCTGAATATGCTGAGATGATTTCTGAGGCAGCTCAGGAGCCTTCAGGCGATTCAAGAAACGCTATGTACGCTGAGATGGAGCAGTTTGTTGCTGACCTCGCTCTCTGGCTACCGATTTCTCACCAGCAGGACATCACAGCTTGTAAGGCTAACGTACAAAACTTTGAGTATCATTGTACAGCTACAGTTAAGCTCTACAAGGTAACAAAAAGCTAAGAATTAAACTAACAGACAACGCGAATACAGAGAGGTATTCTCTCTGTATTTGCAGTTGTTTTTGTTGTTTTTAACAACGAGTTTTAAATTAGCTTTCTTTTGAGTGTACAGAGGTCTTGTGAGCCTACGCAATTTGTATGTACACTAAAAAGAAACCTAATCTTTTTAATATAAGAAAGGGGCTGTTTTTGGGAAATGGTAAAATATATATTAAAACGATTGCTTATGCTTATTCCGGTACTGATAGGCGTTTCTCTGATAGTTTTTATACTTCTGAGAGTTGCCGCACCGGATCCAGCGCCTGTTGTTTTAGGAGAACACGCAACTGAAGAATCAATGGAAGCGTGGCGAGAAGCAAGCGGACTGAACGACAACATTGTAAAGCAGTATGTTGACTTTATTGTCAACGCTGTTCAGGGAGATTTTGGAGAATCATATTACACCAATACCTCTGTTATAGAGGAAATAGGCGCCAGATTTCCTGCAACAATCGAGATTGCAATTTTTGCAATTATCGTAGCCAGCATTTTCGGAATACTTATTGGCGTTATCGCCGCCGTCAAGAAAAACAGTATCGTAGATAATGCCAGTATGGTGCTGTCGCTTGTCGGCGTATCAATTCCTATTTTCTGGCTTGGTATATTGCTGATTATTTTGTTTACAAAGGTACTGGGGTGGCTGCCAGCGTCAGGACGAATTGACGTTACGTTTTCAGTCAATGAAATAACGGGACTTTATCTTGTCGATACGCTTATTGCAGGCGACTTTGCTGCCTTCAAAAACGCATTGTGGCATTTGATTTTGCCAGGAATGACGCTTGCGCTTTACACTCTTGCGATTATTTCAAGAATGACAAGATCGAGTATGCTTGATACTTTAAACCAGGATTACATAAGAACTGCAAGAAGTAAGGGACTGAGCGAGGGAAAAGTTATCATCAAGCACGGACTCAGAAACGCTCTTATGCCGATTGTTACCGTTATAGGACTTCAGCTCGGCTCGCTTTTAGGAGGAGCAGTTCTGACCGAAACGGTATTTGCATGGCCCGGAATTGGAAGCTATACGGTTGAATGTATCAACAAATCCGACTTCCCTGTTATTCAAGCGGTCGTGCTGATAATTGCTACAATTTTCGTATTTATGAATCTGATAGTGGATATTATCTACACGTTCTTAGACCCGAGAATTAAGTACGGAAGGAAGGAGGCGTAATTATGGCAAAGAAGAAAGTTGTTTTAGCTGAGGGCGCAGAGTCTGAGGTTATTATCGAAAAGCCTGAATCCCGATTGAAATCAATGTGGGACGCACTGAAGAAAAACAAAGCGGCCCTCTTTGGAATGTTTGTAATTATCTTTTTGATTATCATTGCCATAATTGGTCCTTACATCACTCCATACGATCCGTACAAGAACTCTATGGCTGAGGCTAACCAGACGCCTTCGGCAGCACATTGGTTTGGAACCGACACGCTCGGTCGTGATATTTTCAGTCGTGTAATAGTCGGAACGAGAATATCTCTCTTTGTTGGTATTGCAGCAGTTGCTTTCTCGCTTGTTTTAGGAACTATATTCGGCTCGATTGCCGGATACTTCGGCGGAAAGATTGACGCTTTCATAATGAGAATTATGGATATTATGCTTTCAATTCCGTCAATTCTGCTGGCCGTTACTCTTATGGCGGCGCTCGGTAAAGGACTTGATAAGGCAATTATCGCAATAGGAGTTGTTTCGATACCTGAATATGCGAGAATTATACGAAGTTCGATTCTTTCGGTTAAGGAAAACGACTATGTTGCGGCGGCGAAGGTTTTGGGAAATTCGGACGGGCGAATTATCTTCCACCACATTTTACCTAACGTTTTGTCGTCAATAGTAGTAAGAGCAACACTCGGAATTTCAACTGCAATTCTGGATACTGCAGCGCTAGGCTTCTTAGGACTTGGCGTTCAGCCGCCGATTGCAGAATGGGGCGATATGCTAGGAAGAGTAAGAAGTATGGTACTCGTTTATCCTCATATGCTTATCTTCCCGGGACTTGCGATTACATTGGCTGTTTTAGCGTTTAACCTTTTCGGCGACGGCCTAAGAGATGCGCTCAACCCGAAATCAAGAAGCTAAGGAGGGGTAGTTTATGTTACTTGATGTTAAAAACCTCTCGACCGAATTTTATGTAAAAAGAGGAATTGTAAAGGCTGTAAACGATGTAAGCTTTAACGTAGATAAGGGAGAAATCCTTGCAATAGTTGGTGAGTCTGGAAGCGGAAAGAGCGTTACCTCGCTGTCGGTTATGGGCTTGGTTCGTGACCCGGGAAAGGTAACTAAGGGAGAAATTCTTTTTAACGGCGAGGATTTAAAAACCAAATCACAAAAGGAAATGAGAAAAATCAGAGGAGATAAAATCTCTATGATTTTCCAGGAGCCGATGACCTCGTTAAACCCTGTTCAGAGAATTGGCGACCAGCTTTGTGAATCTATTTTAACTCATACAGATATGAACAAGAAGCAGGCTTTGGAGCGTGCTATTGAAATGCTGAGGGTGGTTGGTATTCCGTCGCCTGAACAGCGTGTAAAGGACTATCCGCATCAGATGTCCGGAGGTATGAGACAAAGGGTTATGATAGCAATGGGACTTTGCTGCGACCCTGAGCTTTTGATTGCCGACGAGCCGACGACGGCTCTTGACGTTACAATTCAGGCGCAGATTCTCGACCTTATCAAGCGACTTCGTGACGATATTGGAATGGCGGTAATTTTAATTACTCACGATTTGGGAGTAGTTGCTGAAACTGCCGACAGAGTAGTAGTTATGTACTGTGGAAGAGTTGTTGAGCAGGCCGACGTCAAGAGCTTGTTTAAAAAGCCGATGCACCCATACACAAAGGGACTTATCGAATCTATTCCACGACTTAACGAGGATAGAGAAAGATTGTTTATGATTAAGGGAATGGTTCCCGACCCGACACGTCTTCCCAAAGGCTGTCTGTTTGCAGACAGGTGCGAAAACTGCATGGAAAAATGTAAGGAAAAGCTTCCTGCTTTGACAGAGGTTCCTGGCGAGGAAGGAAGAAAGGTAAGATGCTTTTTATATTCCGATGAAGTGGAGGCCGATGAGTAATGGAGGAGAGAGAAGTTCTATTAGAGGTACAGGGACTTACCAAGCACTTTGTAGTCGACAGAAGCTTTTTTGGACGTCCTACTTCGGTACTGAAGGCGGTTGACGACGTTTCGTTTAAAATTTATAAGGGCGAGGCGTTAGGACTTGTTGGAGAGTCAGGCTGTGGAAAATCGACAATAGGAAAAATGCTTGTCAATCTTTATACCCCGACCTCAGGAAAGATTTTTTATAACGGCGTTGAGCTGACAAGCTTAAATAAAAAGCAAAGACGACAGTATTGCAAGGATATTCAGCTTATATTCCAGGATCCATACTCTTCACTTAATCCGAGAATGACGATAGGCGATATTATAGCTGAGCCGCTGATTGTCAATAAGGTTGTTCCAAAAAGCGAGGTTGAGAACAGAGTAAATTATCTTTTAAACTGTGTTGGACTGGCAAACCACCAGAGAAACAGGTACGCTCACGAGTTTTCAGGCGGACAGCGTCAGCGTGTTGGAATCGCAAGAGCGCTTGCTGTAAATCCGAAGCTTATCGTTTGCGACGAGCCTGTTTCGGCGCTTGACGTTTCAATTCAGGCACAGGTTTTAAACCTTCTTGACGATTTAAAGGACGAATTTGGACTTACCTATTTGTTTATCGCTCATGGACTTAACGTAGTAAAGCATATAAGCGACAGAGTAGGAGTTATGTATTTAGGAAAGATAATGGAAATAGCGGAGAAGAACGAGCTTTATCAGAACCCGATGAATCCGTATACTCGTGCGCTTCTTTCAGCAATTCCGTCCGTTGACGTTGAAAATAAGACCGAGAGAATTATTCTTGAGGGTGATGTTCCAACGCCTATAAATCCGCCTGCTGGCTGTCGTTTCTGCTCAAGGTGCTTTATGAAAACCGAAGGCTGCGACAAGTATGAAAGCATACTCAAGGATCAGGGCAACGGACATCTTGTAGCTTGTAAATTATATGACAATGATTAAATAGCAATTTCCCCTTCGTCTTTCAGGCGGCGGGGAACATTGCTGTATGCGAATGTTTTTAAAGGGGCAAACAAAAATGAAAACACAAAGACTTGAAAGAATTATAGAATGCTTATCACAGCAAGGACTTGAACAAATGGTTATATGCGACCCCTGCTCAGTTTTTTACCTGACGGGAAAAATGATAAAGCCGGGCGAAAGAATGCTGGCGCTTTACATTAACAGCGACAGTGCAAAAAACCGTATTTTTATCAACGATCTATTCACTGTCAATGAGGATTTAGGAATTGAAAAGGTAAGATTTGACGACAACGCTGACGCACCGACTTTGCTAGCTGGTTTTATCGACCACTCAAAGCCATTGGGAATCGACAAAAAGCTTGAAGCAAGATTTTTGCTAAGGCTTATGGAATGTAATGCCGCTACAAAATATGTAAACTCGTCCGAGTGCGTCGATTATGTAAGAAGTCAGAAGGACGCTGAGGAAGCTTGCCTTATGCGTGCAGCAAGCAAAATTAACGACAAGGCAATGGGCGAAATAATCAAGCGAATTGGCGACGGTTCGGTTGAAGAAAGCACAGCTGCGCAAATGCTCGATATTTATAAATCCTTCGGAGCGGAAGGGTATTCGTTCGAGCCGCTTGTGGGCTTTGGCGAGTCGGCGGCAATAGGTCATTACGAGGGCGGAAGCCGTGTTATCAAGGAGGGCGACTGCGTTTTAATTGACGTCGGCTGCACAAAGGATAACTACTGCTCCGATATGACGAGAACATTCTTCTATAAAAAGGTAAGCGACGAGCATAGAAGGATTTACGAGATTGTAAAGAGAGCGCAGCAGGCGGCTATAGAAGCCGTAAAGCCGGGCGTGAGATACTGCGACGTTGATAAGGTTGCGAGGGATATAATAACAGAAGCCGGATACGGCGAATATTTCACCCACCGTTTAGGTCACTCAATCGGTATTGAGTGTCACGAGTATGGCGATGTTTCAAGCGCAAATGAAAATGTTCTGAAGCCGGGTATGGTATTTTCAATCGAGCCTGGAATTTATCTTGAAGGCGATGTTGGAGTCAGAATCGAGGACCTTGTAATGGTAACTGAAAACGGAGTCGAGGTTTTAAACAGCTTTACTAAGGAGCTTACTATAATAGACTAGTCTGACTAGCTTAGCCTGAATAAGAAGGATGGGAATAATGGATTTTAAAACAGTAGATAAATATATTGACGAAAATGTCGAAGCGCTTTTAGCGGACCTTTCAGAGCTTGTAAAAATTCCTAGCAAGCGGGGCGAGCCGAGTGTTGGCTTTCCGTTTGGAAAGGCTTGCGCTGATGTTTTAGCAAAAGCCGAAAAGCAGGCAGAAGCTATAGGGCTCAAGACGAAAAATTATGACAACTATATGCTGGAGTGCAATTTAAACGACGGCGAAACGCCTGTTGGAATTATAGCTCACTTGGACGTAGTTCCTGAGGGAAACGGCTGGACAAAGGAGCCTTTTTCACTTTCCTCAGACGGAGTTCGGGTTTACGGTCGAGGAGTTATTGACGACAAGGGACCTGCAGTAGCGGTTTTGCACGCAGTAAAGGCGCTTAAAGAGTGCGGAGCTAAAATGTCAAAAAATGCCAGAATTTTACTTGGCACCGCCGAAGAAACAGGCATGGAGGATTTAAAATACTATCAGGACAACGCCATACTTCCGCCAATTATGCTTTCTCCTGACGGGGAGTTCCCTGTTATCAATGTAGAAAAGGGAATTTGTCAGTTTGATTTTTCAAAGGAGTTGAAGCTGTCGAATGATAAGCGGCAGATTATTTCCTTTAAGGCGGGAAGCGTTGTAAACGCCGTCCCTGACCAGGCGGTAGCAGAGGTATCGGGAATTACTGTAGCCGAAGCGGCAGCCCTTACAGCTGATGTTGACATTGACATAGAGTTTAACATTGAGCAAAGTGCAAACGGAGTTGCAATTTGGGCAAAAGGCTTGTCAGCTCACGGTTCAACACCGGAAAAGGGAGTAAACGCACTCAGCGGTTTGATTTATATTTTGAAGTCGCTCAACATCAAGAGCGAGCTTATGAGAACGCTTGACGCTTTGTACGAGATGTTTCCGTTTGGCGAGGGAAACGGAGAGCATTTCGGAATAAATATGAGCGACAAGGAAAGCGGAGAAATTACCGTTTTGCTAAGTCTGCTTGATGCGAATGAAACAAACCTTACAGGCGGAGTTGATATAAGATTCCCTGCAACCGCAAAGCTTAAAAGCGTTCAGGAGATTATCGAAGGCAAGCTTTTGCCGCTGGGATTAAAAATAAGCTATACTCACGCAGAGGAGGGGCATCTGGTTTCTGAAAACGAGCCGTTTATCAAGACGATCCTGAAGGCTTATACCGACGTTACGGGCGAGGAAGGAAAATGCCTTGCTGTCGGCGGAGCTACCTATCTGCATACTGTTGAGGGCGGCGTTGCCTTCGGAGCAGAAATGCAGGGCGAGGAAACTAATATGCATGGAGCGGACGAACAGGTAAAGATTGAAACTCTTAAGACGATTGCAAAAATTTATGCAAGAGCCATTTATGAGCTTTGTAAATAATTCACAGGAGCAAAAAAGATGAAAATTGGAATTGTAGGACTAGGACTTATCGGCGGTTCAATGGCGAAGGCAATCAAGAAAAACACCGACTATCCGCTTTACGGCTATGATATTGACTCGTCGGCGGTTTCCTCAGCTTTACAGCAGGAGGCTATCGACGGAAGCTTTAAGCTGAGCGAGCTTAATACGTTTGATTTTGTAATTTTAGGACTGTATCCCGACGTTACAATAAGCTTTGTAAACGAGCACGCAAACGACTTTAAGGACGGCGCTGTGGTTATTGACACCTGCGGAGTAAAGCAGACGGTGGTTTCAGCTTGTGAAAAGGCTTTCAGCGGTACGAGGGTTCAGTATCTCGGCTGCCACCCGATGGCAGGACGAGAGTATTCGGGCTTTGAATATTCGCTCGACAATCTTTTTGAAAAGGCAAGCTTTATCTACACGCCTACAGAAAATACCCCCGAAAGCGTAATTACCTTCGTGACTGACTTCGCTAAGGAAATAGGCTTTTTGAGATGCACAAGAGCGACACCAAAGGAGCACGACGAGGTTATAGCTTTTACCTCCCAGCTCGCTCACGTTGTTTCGTCGGCTTACGTTAAAAGCCCGAGCCTTGAAAAGCAGTTTGGTTTTTCCGCCGGAAGCTTTAAGGACTTAACGAGAGTAGCAAAGCTCAACGAGGGAATGTGGACAACCTTGTTTTTAATGAACAAGCAGCCGTTGGTTGATGAAATTGACCACATCATTTACCACCTGACCGAGTATAAGCAAGCGATTGAAAACGACGATGCAGATGCTCTGCGAGAGCTTTTAAAGCGAGGTCGGGAGCTAAAGGAGCTTTCAAACGACCAAAACAGCAAGCAGTAAAAACTTTGCCCTGTCGAAAACCATTCGGCGGGGTTTTTGCGTCCTTAAACGGCTGAGTGTTGCAAATTTTCACGAGCTTTAGCGACAGTTTATGATATATTTTAAATATTTTAACAAAAACTTCAAAATTGCTGGTTATAATGATAGTCTGAAGCTGTATCTTTATTTGAAAAGCAGTTATCTATCGGATTAAAATAAGACATACAGGGGGATTTTTAATGCAGCAGCACGGAATCAGCAAGCTCGACTTGAAGAGGCAAAACCGAATGCACGTTTTAAAGATTTTAAAACGTCGCGGTCCGACTTCAAGAATTGACATTGCAAATATGCTAAAGCTTACAAGAGCGGCGGTTACTATCATAACCAACGAGATGATAGAGCAGGGAATAATTGTCGAGGTCGGCGAATATAAGCACACTCTTGAAAAGGCGCCCAGAGGACGAAAGAAAATCCTCATCGACATAAACCAGAACTACAAGTTTGTTTTAGGAGTATGTATTGAGGAGGATATAGTAAGCGTTGGATTGTCAACTCTTTCGGGACTTGTTCTTGACAAGCGAAACAGAGGTATTGACTGTAACGTTGACTACTATGAGATTACCGATTTTGTAAAGGAATCGCTCAAGAGCATTCTTACGGATAATTGCCTTAAAAACGAAGACCTTTTAGGAATCGGCTTTGGAATATTCCCGTCGATGTATTCCTGTATGAAGGTGGTTATGGAGGACGGCGAGCCAAACTTTATAAATCTCGCAGACGATATATACGCACAGTTTCCTGTTCCGCTGATTTTTGATAATTCCGTAAAAGGAACCGCTATGGCGAACATCGACTTCCTCCCTGACAAGGACGAAAACAGGCAGAATATAGCTTTTCTGCAAATTGGAAACAGTCTGCACTTTGTTGTTACAAACTTAAGCGATCCGATTTATTCCTATGATAACAGAACAGATTTTGTTGATAAAATGATCGTCAACAAAAACGCTTCTTCTATTTGCCCTAAATGTCAAAGAAGAGGCTGTGTTTCAAACGAGATTTCAATTCCTGCAATCGTAAAGAAAATAAAAAGCGTACATTCCGCTGAAAATACACCGATACTTTACAAGCTGACCGGCGGAAACCCTGACAGAATTACCGTTGACGTAATAAAGCGAGCTTATGAAGCCGGAGATAAGACAGAAATTTCCAAGGTTTTCAGAAGCGTTTGCGATTTGTATGCGGTGCTGCTTAACAATTTGTACTACGCTACCAACCCTCAAAAAATAGTAATTCAATGCTGGGATATGACGGATAAGATATTTGATTTTCTTATGGAGTCGGTTGAAAGAATCGCAGGTGAGGAAGTCAAGAGCAAAATCTCCCTCAGCATAATTGAGGAAAGGCACAGATTTTTATCAGGCTGCGCTCTTGCAATAAGAGAGCTTTTCTACACGAGAGGCGGCTTTGATTGTTATGCCGAGGATTTAAGAAAATAAAATGCAAAAAAATATACCACTCTGAATTAAAAGCAGAGTGGTATTTTTGTGCATAAATTTAGAAGAACGCTGATTCGTCAATATCGTCCTCAATCTCCTCGCCGTTTAAAAGCTTTCTGAGGTTTTCAGCCTCCTCTTCGGTGAGGGTTACGCCCTTTCCCATTCTGGAATGATCAGGGTTCCATTCTCTGAGGTCATATTTTGGCTCCCTTTCGTTCCAGCTTATCATATTAAGCTCCTTGGTCCAGCCCTTAGCGTTTTCTGAAATAACGCCAATGTGCTTTGTGATCTCATATTTAAGCTCAGCCATATTGTACTCCTCCCTTCGTCAAAGCTTATTTATCAATGGAATTTTATCCAGGATTTTCTTTGGAATCATTATTCTGACAACCTTCATAAGGCTCTTGATGTTTAGCGCTATTATAATTACCATACATATTCCAAGAAGCGTGTATGAAATTATTGCAAAGCTGTTTACCGTATAATTCAGAACGCACATAAATGCCAATATACCGCAGTTTAGCAAAAGCTTTTTGATGTGCAAATTAAACGGTTGGTATCTTCTGCAATCTATTGAACGAATGATAAATACTGTAAGGTATGAAACTAACGCTGCTACCGCCGCTGAATAAATTCCGATAACCTTAACGAGCGACAGGTTGATGATGATGTTTACGCCGCCAGAAATAAGCGCCGTAACAAGGCTTCGCACACTCTTTTTATGTACGGCATAAATCGTTCCCATAAAGGTTACAAAGCAGGTGAAAATTGTAGCGTATATCAGAATCGGTGCATACATTACCGATTCTCTGAAGTCTGCTCCTATCCAGATGTTTGTAATAAAGTGCAAAAATACCAGAATCACAGCAGACAGAATATACATCACCGACTGGTTGCACTCAAATACATTTTCGTAAAACTTCTCCTGCTCGTCGCCGTCCTTTTCCAGAACGGCTGACATATTCCACGCGAGTGCAAAGATAGTATAAACGGTGGAAATTATGTTAGGTATTTTATAGGCGGCTGAAAGTATACCGTTTGCCGAATCGCTTAAAAAAACTGTAACTATAAGCGACGACGAGGTATTTGTTATAAGCCACATAATCTGCGTTGGAATAAGCGGAACGCAGTAAGCGAGCATTTGCTTCGCCACTGGCTTATCAAAGCTCTTGAATGAAAAATACCGCCAGAGCTTAGCTGCGAAGAACATATAGATAATAGCTAAAAAGTCCGACAGAATAATCGCAAGCAGGTAACCCTTTACGCCAATCTTAAAGCCTAAAAGCAAAAGTACCGTAAACAAAAGGGTAAAGAAGGTGGTTAAAATTCCAACGGTTGCATAAAGCTTCACCTTTTCAATCGCTCTTATAAAGTATGCAAACACCTGTTTAAGAGATGCCATAAAAACGTAAAGGTAGAGTATAATTCCGTTGTCGAATACGATTTTGTCAATAGTTGTGTCGCCGCTCGCCGATTTGTGTCCAAAGATAAGCGTTATCGCCATAATCACAAGCAGGACTATAAGCCCCAGCGAGTTTAATATAGTGCCGATTGTAAATACCGACTTTTTGTTGTAAGCCTTATCAAGTCCGAATCTCGTTATCGCCTCAGAAACGGTAAGTGAAACGATAGGCACAAGCCAGTTTGAAATTTGCTGTAGCAAATCCGCAATTCCAAGCTCGCTGGTGGTTAAAGCATTTGTGTATATCGGAACTAAAAACAGCACAAGAATCTTAGAGCTGAAGGACCCGATAGCAAAAATTATAGTGTTTGAAAAGAGCTTTTTGTATCTGCTTTGAGAACCCATAGATATAAATTTCCTTTCCTAAAAGTCAAAAGCATCAAGGTCACGCTTCCAGGACAGCCAGACAGCGTCCGACGGCATTCTGAAATCGCCTCTCGGAGAAAGAGTAACCGTACCGATTTTTGCGCCGTCAGGTAAGCAGGAACGCTTAAACTGCTGCGAGAAAAATCTTCTGTAAAAAGTGCCCAGCCACTTCACTATAGTGTCTGTTGTATATCTTCCGTTAAAAGCGTAAATTGCAAGCCGCAAAACCTTAGAAGGCTTAAAGCCAAAGCGTATTGCATAGTAAAGGAAAAAGTCGTGCAGCTCGTAAGGACCTACAAGGTCCTCGGTTTTTTGATTTATACTTTCTCTGCTTTCATCTGTCGGCAAAAGCTCAGGGGAAACAGGCGTATCCAATATATCCAGAAGCACGCTTTCAAGCGGCTTGTAATTACAGGTGTCTGCGTAATACTTTACAATGTGGCGAATGAGCGTTTTAGGAACCGACGAGTTTACGCCGTACATAGACATATGATCGCCGTTATAGGTCGCCCAGCCGAGCGCTAGCTCTGAAAGGTCGCCCGTACCGACAACAAGACCGTTTTCCTGATTGGCAATATTCATCAGCACCTTTGTGCGTTCTCTCGCCTGACCGTTTTCGTAAACGACATTGTGATTGCTCTCGTCGTGACCTATATCTTTAAAGTGCTGGCGAACCGAGCTTGTAATATCAATACTTTTGAATGTAACGCCTAAAGCGTTGCACAAAGCTTCTGCATTGCTTCTTGTGCGCTTTGTTGTTCCAAAGCAGGGCATAGTAACGGCAATTATATCGCTGTGTGGTCTTGAAAGTAAATCGAGCGCCATAATGCAAACCAGAATCGCAAGCGAGCTGTCAAGTCCGCCTGAAATTCCAACCACCAGCGTCTTTGAGCCTGTATGCTCAAGCCTTTTCTTTAATCCTTGCGCCTGCATCTGCAAAATCAGGTCGCAGCGGTAATTGCGTTCCTGTTCATTGCTCGGTATAAACGGCGTCGGGGAATAATATCTTGTAAGCGGCGTTTCGACTACGGGCATTGAAAAATAAATACGCTGATAGCCGTTATCCTGATTTTCGTTAAAGGTCGACATTTTAGCTCTTTCATTGGTGAGCTTCTGAAGATCAAGCTCGGTAACGGTCATTTCATTTTTGAACAGCATACTTTGCTTTAAAATATTTCCGTTTTCAGCGATGATGTTGTGGCCTGAAAATACCATATCCTGAGTTGACTCGCCGTCGCCTGCACTTGCGTAAATGTAGCCTGAAATAAGCCTTGCCGATTGATTGGCGACAAGCGACAAGCGGTACTTGTCCTTTTCGATAACCTCGTCAGACGCAGAAAGGTTTCCGATTATAGTCGCTCCTGCAAGAGCGTGACTGTTAGATTGCGGACAGGGTGCCCACAAATCCTCGCAAATTTCAACCGCAAAGCGAAACTCTTCCATTTCTTCACAGCAAAAGATCAGCTTTTTGCCGAACGGATAGTCCTTAGAGTTTATTCTGATAGTTCCGTTCTCGTCCGGCGCAGGCGTAAAATGCCTTGCTTCATAAAACTCGTTGTAGTTTGGAAGACTTGTCTTTGGAACGAAGCCTAAAATTTCGCCGTTGTATATTACTGCCGCTACATTATAAAGCTTTGAGTCCTTTAGAAGCGGAAGTCCTACTGTGAAAAGAATTTTTTTATCTCTCGAAGCCTCTGCAATCTCAAAAAGTCCTTCGAGAGCCGAGCTTATAAGCGTGCGCTGAAAGAATAAATCCTGACAGGTGTAGGAGGTAATGCAAAGCTCAGGGAAAACCAGACACTTAACGCCCTCGTCGAAAGCTTTGTTAAGAGCTGATATAATACTTTCCACATTATATTTTACGTCGCACACCTTTATTTTCGGCGTTACAGCGGCAACCTTTAAAAAACCGTCCTTCATAAAAAACTCCTTTTTTCAACTCTATAATGTTAATCCTCAGCTTTTTCAGGAGGAATAATAAGTCCTATTTCATTATTCCTGACCGCCGCTATATAGTCCTCAATACTTTCAAGCGGCTTGTCTGTGGTGATTCCACTGATTCTGTTTTCATCAAACCACACAACGTGGTTGTCGCTTCCTGCTGTTTTTACAAATCCGAACTGATCAGCGTACCACTCGGCTCTTTCGTTGTAAATTTCTTTACCGTTTCCGCTGTTATAGACCTCTACTGCGTCTATCCATTTGGGAAGCAGCTTTATTTCGTGTATATACCAATCCGCTTCACGAAACGGGTGCGCATGAACCAGTATTCCTCCTGCCTTGTGAACTCTTTCTGCAAACTGATAAAAGCTTATGTCACAGATGTTGTCGTTTTCAAGTAAAAAATCCTTGCCGACGCCATATGTGAGAATATCCGCTCCGTAGTAGCCGTATTCAAAGCCAAAGAAAACCTTCAAACCGATTTTATTCCCTTCGGCTTTAGCATTCTCATAGCCCTTGCAGAACTTATTTACTCTGTCCTCCCAGCTTAAAAAGGTTGTAATGGCAGTATTCCCGTTAAAGAAATGGTCTGTAACAATAATTCCGTCGTAGCCTAGCTCCTTGTAGTGTCTTGCCTGCTCTGCGCCGCTTGCCGACGCGCAAGCCGAAGCCTCAGTAGTATGCAGGTGCGTTTCATATTTAAACATCAGTTGCGGACCCTCCCATTATGTTGTACTTTATTCAGTTAAAATATTCCCTCGTAGTCAAAGTCGGGTGTAAAGCTGCTTTGCGCTGAATCACGCTGCTGCATAAATCCGTTTAAGTTAAGTGCTCTTGCTTCCTCTAAAACTTTTTTGTATTCAAATGTAGAAACTCGTCTGTCAAGCTCTGTTCCTGAAACCTTCGCATTTGGTGTATATTGACTCATAATGGAAACTAAAAAATCTCCGCTTAAATTGCTTGAAATCCACCTTGAAACCTCAATGCTGTCCTTGTAGCAATTGGGTAGTATCAGATGCCTTATTACAAGTCCTTTTTTTAAGATGCCCTCGCTGTTATATTCTAAGTCGCCTACCTGCCGAAGCATTTCTAAAATTGAACTTGACGCAAACTCAAAGTAGTCGGGTGCGTTTGAATACTTTTTGGAAAGCGCAGACGATACGTATTTGAAATCGGGAAGATAAATGTCAACATATCCCTCCCAGAGCTTTAGCGTAGAAACGCTTTCGTAGCCTGATGAGTTAAACACAATCGGAATCGTAAGCGTTCGCTTTGCAATGTCGAGCGCCTTCAGAACAGGGAAGGTAAAGTGCGATGGCGTTACAAGATTTATATTGTGCGCTCCCTTTTGTTCAAGACTTAAAAATATATCGGCCAATCGCTCAGGCGTTATTTCTTGTCCCTTGCAGTTGTGAGAAATCTCCTCGTTCTGGCAAAACACGCAGGAAAGATTACAGCCTGAGAAGAAGACCGCTCCGCTGCCTCTGGTGCCGCTTATCGGTGGCTCCTCAAATGGGTGAAGGTACGCCTTTGCGGCGGTTATTTTTTCTCCCATTCTACAATACCCTAAAGTTTTACTTCTGTCAACCCTACAGCTTCTAGGGCAAAGCGAGCAAATCAATTTTGTGCGCTCCGAAATGAAGCGACCGGCAGGCCGTTTTCAGAAAACAAATTTACCTCGCCGTAGTTTACCCATTGATAGCGAACGGCAGCAACCGGTTTGTCGCTTGAAATCTCTATCTTGTCGCCAACAATGCAAGCGTCAGCGGCAGAAAAGCTTTTGCCGTCGGTTGAAATTTCAAAGCCCAACGGCTTGTCGCCGAATTTAAGGGTAAGTCCATTTGCATTTTTAAAGCTTATTATTACTTTCTCACCGTCGTATGTAAAGCCGTCGAAGGTCGGTGCGTCTGCGTCGCAGTCAATATTATATACTTTATTGAGAGCAAGCAGAGCCAGCCTGTTTCCGACAGGCAGCTTATCTGTTGGGTGAATATTGTTAAGCTCTCCGCAGTCAAGCGCAATAGCTGTATATACGTTTTTGTTTTTTAATGCGGCGTTTTGCTGTGCCTCTCTGACTATCGGCCAGGTTTTATCGTCAGGCGCATTGCTGTAACCCATCATCGGCAAAGAAACGCAGATAAATGGTAGCTCATCATCCTTAAAATATCCTCTCCATGCTGAAATAAGCGTGTTGAAAAGAGCGTCGTAGCGTTCGCAAACTGCTGTGTCCTCCTCGCCCTGATAGAAAATAAATCCTCTGAGTGTAATCGGCGCAACACGAGAAAGCATAATGTCGTAAAGTCCGCTTAAACGAAACGGATTTGAAAGTCCCATCGGACCGGGCCAACGGTTTTCACCGCAGCACTTCAGTGCGTCCTCCCAGGAGCCATTTGGATTTTCAGCGTAAAACTTGCCAAGTCGCTCGTTCCAGCCAGCTTGATAAGCTTTATATTCCTCGTAGTCTTTAATCTGCTGCTCGGGGGTTCTGTCTCCAACCTTTTTGTCGTAGTCGATTACATATCTTGCAGTAATTTTATTTTGCTCAAGAGTTTTCCTGTCAACCCAGCAGCTAGCTGAGGTTCCGCCTAAATTACAGCCGATTATTCCGACTACAACGTCGAGCTTTTCCTCAAGTCTTTTTGCAAAGTGATACGCAACAGCGCTCCAGTCCTTTACAGCGTCTGAAGTTCCAAGCGTCCATTCGCTGTTAGCTTCGGCTTTTAAAAGCTCGTCGTTTTCGTATTCCATTCGAGGAACGTTATAATAGCGTATACGAGTGGATTTAGCCTGCTCGATATACCTTTCGCCGTCCTTAGCCTGCGCAAGAGTAAGCTCCATATTCGATTGACCGCCGGCGAGCCAGACCTCGCCTATTGCGATATTTTTTCTTGTTATCGTTTCAAGTCCGTTTGTAACGTAAAGCTCAACGTCACTCTTTTTCTCCATTGGCGGAAAGGTAGCTATAAATTCAGTGCCGTCAGTCTGAGCGTTTTTTACAACACCGTTAAGCGTTACTACTATATGGTCGCCGTTGTTGCAGGTTCCAAAAATGCGTATTTCCTTATCCCTTTGCAAAACCATGTAGTCTTTAAATACGGCAGCAAGTTTCATGTCATTCTCCTTATTTTCGTGCGTTTGCAAGCATCAGCTTGATTCTGTTCTCCTGGTTTACCTTTGTAGCTCCCGGGTCGTAGTCGATAGCTACAATGTTAGCGTTCGGGTAAGCCTGCTTGATAGCTCTGCTCATTCCCTTTGCAACTATGTGATTTGGCAGACAGCCAAACGGCTGAGTGCAAATGATATTTTCTGTTCCTGTTTCAGCAAGAGCTGCCATTTCAGCGGTTATAAGCCAGCCCTCGCCCATTTTTACGCCTTGATTTATATACTTGTCAGCGTATACTCTTAGCTCCTCAAAGTCGTGAGGCGGGAAAAATTCTCCATGCTCCTCGATTACCTTTATCTGCTGCTTCTGGAACTTGTAAAGCACATCATATCCGATGTCAAACGCCATTGTTCTCGCTGTAAATTTGTCGTAAAGCCGCTTGTCGTTAATTGAATCGGAAGCGCAATACAAAACAAAGTCCAAAAGGCCCGGAACGTAAGGCTCACAGTTTTCAGAAATCAAAAACTCGTTCAGGTGGTTGTTCGCAAGAGGGGAGTATTTAACGTAAATTTCCCCGACAATACCAACTCTCGGCTTCTTTTCCTTGGTTCTGGGAATTGCTTTAAAATCGTCGAGAATTTGTCGGTATAGCTTTTTGGCATTGAAGTATTTATTGTTCTTTAGCGCAAACGACAGCTTCTTTTGCCAGTGATCCAGAACCCTGTCAGTATCGCCTTGGTTTATCTCATAAGGACGGCATTGGTTATAAAGAAGCATTAAAAGGTCGCCGTACATAACAGCGTAAATAAGCTTGATTCCAACGCTGGGCGTTATTTTAAATGATGATTCCTTTTCAAGTCCTGAGAAGTTAAGCGAAATTACAGGAACCTGCGGAAAATCAGTAGCAAGCGCCTTACGAAGCAGGTGAATGTAGTTTGAAGCTCTGCATCCGCCGCCCGTCTGAGTAATCATCAAAGCGGTTTTGTTTACGTCGTACTTCCCACTTTTTAAAGCCTCCATAAACTGACCTATTACCAAAAGAGCAGGGTAGCAGGCGTCGTTGTGAACATTTTTAAGTCCCTCGTCTATAACGCTTCTTGTAGAGGTCTGCAAAAGCTCAAGCTTGTAGCCGTACTCCTCTAAGATTGCAATTATAAGCTTAAAGTGGATAGGAAGCATATCAGGAACAAGAATGGTGTATTCCTTTTTCATTTCCTCTGTCAAAATCACCTTGTTGATTCTGTTAGAGCCTGACATTTACTTTCCCTCCTTTTCTTCCATTGAAGCTACCAAGCTTCTCAGTCTGATTTTGGCCGCTCCGAGATTGTTTATCTCGTCAATCTTAAGCTGCGTGTAAAGCTTTCCCTTTTCCTCAAGGATAGCTCTTACCTCGTCTGTTGTAACAGCGTCAATTCCACAGCCGAAGGATACAAGCTGAACTAATTGCATATCAGGCTGAGTGGTAACATACTGAGCCGCTCTGTACATTCTCGAATGGTATGTCCATTGGTTCAGTACGTCCAGCGGCGGAACAGGATTTAAAGCCGCTACGCCGTCCTCGGTTACAACTGCCAGTCCCAATGAAGCTATAAGCTTGTGTATTCCGTGATTTATTTCAGGGTCGATGTGGTAAGGTCTGCCGGCGAGGACAATAATCTTCTTGCCCTGCTTTCTTGCGTCAAGAATTATTTCCTGCGTTTTGGCTTCAACCTTCTTGCGGTATCTTACCTGTTCGGAATACGCCTTGTTGAGAACAGCGTAAACCTGTTCCTTTGTAATTCCAAAGCGGTGAAGCGCTCTCGCTAAAGCCTTAGCCGTGTGATTTTTTCTGTTTATATCAAGATACGGATAGATAAAGTTCTGGGCGTTAAGCTGCGGCATATTCGCCTTTAAAAGCTCAGGATAATAAGCGACAACAGGGCAGTTGTAGTGGTTATCCGAGCCGCCCTCGTCGACGTTATAGCTCATACACGGATAGAAGATAAAGTCAACGCCCTTTTCAAGCAAGCTTATAATATGTCCGTGAACAAGCTTCGCAGGGTAGCATACCGTATCGGACGGAATAGTCTGCTGACCCTTGTAGTATGTCTGCCTTGTGGATTCCTCGCTCAAAACGACTTCAAAGCCCAAAGAGGTAAATACAGTATGGAAAAACGGCAGCAGATCGTAGTAGGAAAGCGCCAATGGCAAGCCAACCTTAGCGATTGGCTTTTTAGGCTTAACACTTTCAAAATCACGAAGCAGCTGATACTTGTATTCAATAGTATTTTCGCCGAGATCGCTCTTCTTTATTCCTGCGCCCTTTTCACATCTGTTTCCAGAAATAAAGCGGTGTCCGTCGTTAAATTTTATAATAGTTAAGTTGCAATGCGCTGTACAGCCGCCGCAGACAGCGGCAGTTGAGGTGTAAGAAAAGTCGTTTAACGCTTCTTTTGAAATAAGGGTGGACTTAAAGTCTTCGCCTGTCTTTTCTTTAGCGTAAAGAGCGCAGCCGAACGCACCCATCAGTCCTGCGATAGCAGGTCTTGTAACATTTCTGCCAAGCTCCTTTTCAAACGCACGCAGCACAGCGTCGTTTAAAAATGTTCCGCCCTGAACCACTATATTTTCGCCAAGCTCGTCGATGCTTTTTGCTCTGATAACCTTGTAGACAGCGTTTTTGATGATTGATGAGGAAAGTCCTGCTGAAATGTCCTCAACGCTTGCGCCGTCCTTTTGCGCCTGCTTAACAGAGCTGTTCATAAATACCGTGCAGCGGCTTCCAAGCTCAACTGGCGCCTTTGCGAAAAGTCCGATTCTTGCAAAGTCTGCAATCTCATAGCCCAAAGCCTTAGCGAAGGTCTGAATAAACGAGCCGCAGCCGGACGAGCAGGCTTCGTTCAGCATAATGCTGTCGATAGCGTTATTTTTGATTTTAAAGCACTTTATATCCTGACCGCCGATGTCAATGATAAAATCGACGTTCGGGCAAAAGTGCGAAGCGGCTTTAAAGTGTGCAACAGTTTCAACAATTCCAAAATCTACACCAAGACCTGCTTTGATAAGATCCTCGCCGTAGCCTGTAACTGCCGACGCTTTTATGTTTATGCGATCTCCCGAGAGGGAGTAGATTTCCTTTATCTTTTCGGAAATAATATCAAGCGGCTGACCCTTGTTTGAGCAGTAGTGGTTAAACAAGAGCTTTCCGTCCTCAGTTATCAAAACAAGCTTTGTCGTTGTAGAGCCTGCGTCAATTCCAAGATAAGCGTCGCCCTTATAGGTTTTTATGTCCTCGTACTTGAGGTCGCTTTTCTTGTGACGCTCAACAAACTCTATGTAGTCCTCCTGAGTTTCAAATAGCGGGTCGGAAACTACTATATTATCGCTTGCCTTAGCGTTGATTATCTTTTCGAGAGCCTCGTCTATTGTCATTGGTTTGCTTATTTCCTCAGCCTGAAGAGCTGAGCCGTAAGCCATAAAGCAAGGTGCAAGGTCAGGGAAAACTGCGTGCTCGTCGTCAAGCTTCAGCGTTGTGACGAACGCTTTTCTGAGTGCGCTTAAAAATGATAAAGGTCCGCCTAAAAACAGTACCTTTCCGTCAATTTTTCTTCCCTGCGCCAGTCCTGAAACCGTCTGGTCAACTACCGCCTGAAAAATAGAAGCGGCAATGTCCTCCTTTTTAGCGCCCTGATTTAATAGCGGCTGAATGTCGCTCTTTGCGAAAACCCCGCACCTCGAAGCGATAGGGTAGAGCTTTGTGCTTTTAAGAGCGAGGTCGTTAAGCTCGTCGGGCGTTACGCCTAAAAGAGTTGCCATCTGGTCTATAAATGCGCCTGTTCCTCCGGCACACGATCCGTTCATTCTCTGCTCAACGCCACCTGTCAGGAAGATAATCTTTGCGTCCTCTCCTCCAAGCTCAACTACCACGTCAGCGTCTGGATATGTCTTATTTACCGCAACAAAAGCCGCATAAACCTCCTGAGTGAAGTCTATACCGCTTGTGTTTGCAATTCCAAGTCCTGCTGAACCTGTAATCATGATTTTAAATTTATCGTCAGGGAAATCCTTGCTGATTTCCCGAAGCTGCTCAGCAACAGTTTCCTTTACTCTTGAAAAATGACGTTCGTATTTTGTTCTTATTATTTCTCCGTCGACCAATATTACAGTTTTTACAGTCGTTGAACCGACGTCAATTCCTAAACAATATACTTTTTCCATTTTCTAATTCTCCTTTTAAAATCCTGTACAAATAAGGATAATGTTGTTTGCTGTTCAAAGCAACCAAAGCGAAAGAAAAGCTTAAATCGCCAGGTGCAACTATTATATCACAAAGACCTAAAAAAAGAAAGCGTTTTTATAAAAATAACACGCTTTATCTTCAGGAATTTTTTTGAAAGTCAATATTTTTGGCTGATTTTGCTTGCAATTTTTTTGTCTTTGTGCTACAATAAGCTAGTTGCTAGACGCTAGTCGCTTAGAGGCTAGAAGATTGCAAGCACTACATAGTGAATCACTGAAAGTAAAGCTGAAAGTAGCATAGAATAATCTAGTTATCTAGCATCTAGTATCTAGAATCTAGTCCCTAGACGCGGATATGGCGGAATTGGCAGACGCGCATGGTTCAGGTCCATGTGAAAGCAATTTCATGGGGGTTCAAGTCCCCCTATCCGCACCAAGTAATCCATGATGAGTTATCTCGTCATGGATTTTTTTGTCTTTGAATTTAAAGCCGCCAATCAATCGGCTCAATGCCGTTTGCGGTAAGGAACTCGTTTACCCTTGAAAAGTGCCTGCAGCCGAAAAATCCGTTGAATGCGGAGAGCGGCGAGGGGTGAACCGTTTCAAAAATGCCGTGGATAGGGTTTGTGATAAGAGGCTTTTTCGCTCTTGCGTTTGCTCCCCAAAGAATAAAAGCTGTCGGTGTTTGCTTCTGATTAAGCTTTATAATAACTTCGTCGGTAAGCTGCTCCCAGCCTTTTCCCTTGTGAGAAAGCGGCTTGCCCTCACGAACTGTAAGGGTAGTGTTTAAAAGCATAACGCCTTCGTCTGCCCAATGTGTGAGAGTTCCGTTTTTCGGCGGCGGATAGCCTAAATCTGATTGAAGCTCCTTAAAGATATTTTTTAGGCTTGGCGGCTGCGTAACGCCTTTCTTGACTGAAAAGCAAAGTCCGTGAGCCTGTCCCTTGCCGTGATATGGGTCCTGCCCGAGAATAACAGCCTTTACCTTGCTGTAAGGGGTGTGCTTGAAAGCGTTGAAAATATCATACATATCGGGGTAGACATTGTAATGAGCATATTCGTACTTTAAAAATTCCCTGAGATTCAGGTAGTATTCTTTTTTAAATTCCTCCGCTAAAATGTCGTCCCAGTCGTTTCCAATGTGTACCATTGCGCCCTCCTTGTGGGGTGTTTTTTAAACTCCGGTCGCTCCGCTTAAAGCAGCGCCTATAACTATTCCCATAATCATAACTGCGACAATTGCAATAATAATTATTCGTGTCAGTAAATTCTTGTTCAATTGCTTGTCTCCTCCTCATAATGAGTTGTAAAATCCTCGACCAGCTGATCCATTATTTCCTTGGCGGTATCGAAATTTTCCTGCATCTCCGACTTGCTGTCCTTCAGCGTTTTAACAGGCTCTCTCATAGCGATGTACATATCGTCAGGGAAGTCGCTTTCCCATTTGAGCTTTTTCTGAACGTACTCGCCTGTCAGGTGAAGTCCATTTTCGTCTACAAGCTCAGAGTCGTAATATTCCGTCAGGTCGGCGAACGCTTCTGCAACGCCCGATTCGTCGGATAAAATTGCTTCGTCAGAAACAAAGAAAATAATATCCGCAGTCTGAAGATTAGCCTGAATGACAGACTGATATTTTTCGGTGGTTGTGTAGTCGGTAACGTCTGAGGTTATCGGCGCTTCAATTACCTGAACATAAACCTCGCCGTCGCCGTTTAAGTCCTCGCAATATTCCTCAAACAAATCCTCAAGCTCGTCTGTGCGGTTTATAAGTCCGTTGTTGCAGGTCATAATAATCTGCATATCAGGATCCGTCCTTGAGAGAGTATCATAAGTTATGTATGCGAAAACCGCTACGAAAAACAGTACCAGCAAAATTATATATTTGTTGTGCCACCAGAAATTTTTAACCCACGCCATTCCGTGAAGCTCAATTTTTTCCTCGTGAACCTCTTTGATAATATCACTGTCGGTAATTGCGCCGTTTTTAAGCTTTACAAGCTCAAGGTGTTCCTCCTGAAGCTTCTTTTCGTATTCCTTACGGTCCTTAGCTTCCTGCTCCTTGCGCCTTTTTTCTTCTTCTATAGCGGCTTTTTGTTGTTCTATTCTTTCTAGCTCGTACTGGCGATCTTCGTCGTTCAGCAAATCTTTTTTATCATCCATGACATTAACCTCGAAATTTAAAAATCATTGCAATTAGTATAAACTATAATTGTGAATACCTTGTGAACAAAAGCGCTTTACATTAAATCAGTTATGTGCTAAAATTCTAGTGTATTAAGATAAAGAGGTAGAGATATGTCATATTGCGAATTTATAAACTCGTTTACAAAGGGCGGTAAGCCTGTAAGCGATCTGTCAAGAATAAAAGACCTTTTGGATAGATTGAAAAATCCCGAAAGGGAGCTTTCCTTTGTTCACATTGCAGGAACAAACGGAAAAGGCTCAACCGCTCAGATGCTTTATGAAATTTTGCTGAATGCAGGCGTCAGAGTCGGCCTTTTTACGTCGCCGTATATAATAGATTTTACCGACCGCATTCGCTTTATGGGAAAAAATATTTCAAACGAAGAGTTTGAAAAATTACTGCCGCAAATTAAAGCGGCGGTAAGTGGAAGCAATTATTCTCAGTTTGAAATTACTATGGCGACAGCTTTTTTGTACTATAAATCGGTAGGAGCTGAGGTGGTTGTGCTTGAAGCGGGCCTTGGAGGTAAGCTTGATAGCACCAATGTGATTGAAAACGTCTTGCTGTCTGTTATAACCTCGATCAGCCACGACCATATGGGCGTTTTAGGCAATACGCTAAAGGAGATTGCCGCTCAAAAGGCAGGAATTATTAAGTGCGGCGTTCCTTGCGTTCTGGCAAACGACAACGCAAGCGAGGTTGTAAACGTAGTGAGTGAAAAAGCTAAGGCGCAAGGCGCAGATCTTTTGATTCCGGATGCCGACAAGCTCATAAAGCTTAGTGATATGACCTTTGGCGGCGAGTTTTTATATAAGGACAAGCGGTACTCTTTGTCTATGTCGGGCGAGCATCAGGTTACAAACGCTTTAAACGCTATCGAGGGCGCAAAAATTTTAAAAAATTACTTCTCAATTACCGATGAGAATATATATGAAGGAATCAGGAACGCCAAGGTTGTGGGAAGATGTGAAATTGTAAGACGATCGCCGATTGTCATTTTAGACGGCTGCCATAACGACGGCGGAGCAGCGGCACTTTCAAAAGTTTTAAAAAACGTGCCGAACCCGACGGCGATTGTCGGAATGCTTAAAAGCAAGGACGCTAAAAATGCGATTTTACCGCTTTTGCCAATCTGCAAAAGATTTATTACCGTTTCGGATTTTAACCCTAACGCCTATTCTTCCGCTGAGCTTTGCAATATAATTTCAAGCCTTGGCGCAATGGCGAGCGTTGGCGACGGAGTAGAGAAGGAATACAAAAAAGCTCTGCGGGGTGAGTATTCAAACGCTGTAATTTTCGGCTCGCTTTATCTTGTCGCCGACATCAAGAAAAGAAAAATATAATAGAATTTTGTCAAAGCTGCATCCCTTCTGAGGTTTATTGCCTCAGAAGGGATTTTTTGTTTTTGACGTGTCCGTTTCGACAGCTTTCGTATTAGCATTGGTATACAATAGCGATAAGGAGTTGAGATAATGGGACTTAAAATAAAAATGAACGAAAAATCAGGTCGCCTTTATGCCTTTTTAGACGGCGAAATCGACCACCATTCCGTTGCAGCGCTCAGAACCGATATAGACTTAAACGTAACCCTTTACAAGCCGAGGTCGCTGTTTTTGGATTTTTCAGCCGTAACCTTTATGGACAGCTCAGGAATAGGACTTGTTATGGGAAGATACAAAAAGATGAACGAGATAAAGGGGCGAGTGTTTATACAAAATCCGCCAAACCACATAAAAAGAGTAATGCTTCTTTCGGGTGTAAATAAGCTTGCAAAAATAGTAAACGCAGATATGATAGCAGGGGAGGTAGAAACGCTTGAAGAAGGTAGTAAATGAGGTGAAACTCAGATTCAAAAGCGCTTCCGAAAATGAAAGCTTTTCAAGAACGGTAGTGTGCGGCTTTGCGCTTTCTTTGAATCCGAGAGTGGACGAGCTGGGGGATATAAAAACGGCGGTTTCGGAAGCTGTGACGAACGCTATCGTTCACGGCTACCGAAATACGTCGGGGTACATAGATATGCTTTTGAGGATTTACGAGGATAAAACGCTTTACATAAAAATACGGGATCGTGGTTGCGGAATTGCCGACGTTAAAAAGGCAATGGAACCGCTTTATACAACTGCGCCTGAGGAGGAGCGTGCAGGTCTTGGCTTTGCCGTAATGGAAAGCTTTATGGACAAGCTGACCGTTAAGAGCGTTGTCGAAAAGGGCACGACAGTAATTATGATAAAGAGGATTGTCGGAATTGACGGATACACTGCCGAAGAATAAAATAGACGTTACTGAGCATATAGGGCTTGTTCACCTTTGCGCCAACAGATTTAAAAATCGTGGAATAGAATACGAGGAGCTGTACTCAGCAGGCTGCTTAGGACTATTAAAGGCGAAGGAGCATTTTAACCCTGAGTTTTCAGTTAAGTTTTCAACCTATGCGGTGCCTGTGATTTTAGGCGAAATCAAACGTCTTTTCAGAGATGGTGGAGTGGTAAGAGTTTCACGAAGCTTAAAGGAGCTGTCGCTTAAAATTACGAAAATCCGCGAGGATTATCTTTCAAAGCTCGGCAGAGAGCCGGACGTATCAGAGCTTTGCGAGCAAGCGGGCGAAACAAGCGAAAGAATATGCGAGGCTATAAACGTATCTCAGCCGCCTCTTAGCTTAACCTATTCAAATGATGAGCCGAGCGAGGTTTTGATTCCTGTTGACGCTCAGGACGAAAGAATAACTGACCTCATATCGCTCAGGGAGGTGCTTTCAAAGCTTAACGACGAGGACAGAACGCTTATTTATTTGAGGTATTACAGAGGTCTTACTCAGGTTAAAACTGCCGCAGTTATGGGAATAACGCAGATTCAGGTTTCAAGGCGGGAAAAGAAGCTGCTGCTTCATATGCGCTCGCAAATGTGCGGAGAATAAGTTCTTTACGGCAGAGCTTTTTTCATAAAATCACTCGTTGAAATGCCGCTTGGGCGGTTAAATCTCCCAAGACAGTAAAGCGAGTTCTCATCGCTTATTACGTTTATCTTTTCTTCACAGCCGAGCGAGATTTTAAATCCGCAGGCTTTAACGAGATTTTTACTTTCTTCGCATATAAGACCATAAGGATAGGTGTAAATGGAAGGAACTATCTGCGCCTTGCTTTCAGCGGCGTTTAAAAAAGTATTGGTGTCAGCTAAAAATACGCTTCTGTAGTCTGAGTAGCTCTCGCCGCTTTTGATAGTGGCGCCCTGACGCTCTCCAAGAGAGTGAAAATCGTAAGAGTGGCAGGCAATATCAACCTTTCCGCTTAAATAAAGCTTACGCACCTCCTCCCAGTTTAAATACGAGTAGGAGTCATTTCTGTTTTCTGTTTCCTCCTCTCTGTCGCAAAAGCTCCCGACAACCGAAAAGACAGCCTTCATATTGTATTTTTCCAGAAGCGGCAAAACGTAAGTGAGGTTGTTTAAGCACCCGTCGTCAAATGTGAGCATTACGGGCTTGTCGGGCAGGCTTTCCCCTGAATATACAAAGCTTATAAGCTGCGACGAGGTAATTGTAGTATATCCGTTTTCGAACAGGTAGGATAAATCCTTTTCAAGCTCAACGGGTGATAATACATATTCTCCGTGCTGACTTTCGTCCTTTAAAACGCTGTGGTACATAATTATTGAAAGCCTGACGCCCGAGTTTTTAGCGTATACGTTAAAGCCTATTTTTACGCCGAAGATAAGTATAAGCAGGCTCATAAAAATCGACAGGATAACAAAGCGTCGCCTGATTAGAAATTTCATAAATAGCATTGAGAAAACTCCTTTTGAAAAGTATATTCAACAAAGGGAGCTTTTTTGCATAAAAGGACTTGTATTTTAATTATTCGTATGATAAAATTAAGTAACGGCTAAAAGCGGTGACAGGAGGAATGACTTATGAAAAGACGAATTGGTATTTTGACAAGCGGAGGAGATTGCCCGGGACTTAACGCTACAATAAGAGGCGTTGCAAAGGCTTGCTATGAAAAGTTCGGTTCGGGTAATGTAGAAATCGTCGGAATTTTAAACGGCTACTCCGGCTTGATAAATAACGAATGTAGAGAAATGAAGGAAAGTGACTTTTCCGGAATACTCACTCGTGGCGGAACTATTTTTGGAACGAAAAGAACTCCGTATAAAATGATGCAGGTTATCGGCGAGGATAACGTCGACAAGGTCAAGGCTATGAAGGACACCTACAAAAAACAGAAGCTTGACTGCGTTTTAACTCTTGGCGGAAACGGAACTCACAAGACTT
Organism: Ruminococcus sp.; assembly: GCA_021205185.1. GTDB lineage: Bacteria > Bacillota > Clostridia > Oscillospirales > Ruminococcaceae > UMGS1601. The sequence goes on from JAJPYB010000010.1 coordinate 92,606, forward strand.
CAAATCTTCTGTCAAATGAAGGATTGAATGTTATCGGACTTCCAAAAACTATCGACAACGATATTTACGGAACTGATGTAACCTTCGGCTTTCACACATCAGTTGATATAGCGACAGAGGTAATTGATAGACTCCATACAACGGCAACCTCTCATGGAAGATGCCTTGTTGTAGAAATTATGGGAAATAAGGCTGGCTGGCTTACTCTTTATTCGGGAATTGCCGGCGGCGCTGATATAATAGTTATTCCTGAAATTCCTTACGATATTGATAAGCTTTGTCGTGCGGTTGAAAAAAGAAACGACGAGAAAAAGGCGTTTTCTATTATCGCTGTTGCAGAGGGCGCATACAGCGTTGAAGAAGCGGCTCTTAAGAAAAAGGAAAGAGCAAGACAAAGAGCTCAGGCCGGAATTACAACAGCTACATCGACTATTGCAAAGCAAATTGAAGAAGCTACAGGAATGGAAGCCAGAGTTTGCGTTCCGGGTCATATGCTTAGGGGCGGAAGCCCGTCGGCTTACGACAGGGTTTTAGCTACAAAGTTCGGCGTTCGGGCAGCTCAGCTTATCGGAGAGGAAAAGTACGGCTATACTGTTGCAATGGTAGATACTGTTGTAACTGAAAACAAGCTTTCCGACATTGCAGGAAAAACAAAGTTCGTTCCGACAGACGGTCAGCTTGTAAAGACGGCCAAGGATATAGGAATTTCATTTGGAGATTAGCATTTAAAAGAGGTAAATTCAAATGGCAGTCAGATATGAAATAACGCCTGCTAAGCAGAGTATTTTACAAAAAAGAGTCAGTTCGTTTTGGAGCCTGCTCATTATCGCTCTTTGCGCTGCCATAGTTGTGCTTCTTGCAAGATACACTATAGAGCTTGCAACAGAAGAAATTACCTACACTTACGGACCTATAAGCGCTACTTCTATTGCGGAGGATTATTTCGACTACGAGATAAATGTGTCGGCTGAGGGAGAAAGCTATGTAACGATTACCGGCTATCATGGAGATTTAAAAGAGGTTAATATTCCGAGCGAGATTGACGGTGTTCGTGTTCGGGAAATCGCACGCTTCGCTTTTATGTCAAACGACGTAATTTACATTGTAAGAATACCCGAGGGTGTTACAACTATCGGAAATATGTGCTTTTATAACAGTCCGACCTTAAAGCGTGTTTATATACCCGAAACCGCTTCAAGCATCGGCGGCTGGTGCTTTGGAAATTCAACCGACCTCGTGGTTGAGGGCATAATAGGCTCCGAAGCTCAAAGCTATTGCGAGCAAAGAGGAATTTCCTTCGAGGGATATTCTTACGAAAAAGTGGAGTAAAATTTCCTTGTACTGTTGCAATTTTAAGGGAAATAAGCTATAATAGATACAGACAAATATTGTTTAATACTTTTTGGAGGTTAAATTTATGTTAGTTTCAGCAAAGGATATGCTTAACAAAGCAAGAGATGGAAAGTATGCTGTTGGTCAGTTCAACATCAACAATCTTGAGTGGACAAAGGCTATTCTGCTTACAGCTCAGGAGCTTAAGTCGCCGGTTATTCTCGGAGTTTCCGAGGGCGCAGGAAAGTATATGTGCGGCTACAAGACTGTTGTAGGAATGGTAAACGGAATGCTCGAGGAGCTTAACATTACAGTTCCTGTTGCACTTCACCTTGACCATGGCTCATATGAGGGTGCAAAGGCTTGTATTGAAGCGGGATTTTCGTCAGTAATGTTTGACGGCTCGCATTATCCTATTGAAGAGAACGTAGCAAAGACGACAGAGCTTGTTAAGACCTGTAACGAGCTTGGACTTTCGATTGAAGCTGAGGTTGGTTCAATCGGAGGAGAAGAGGACGGAGTTATCGGTGCCGGTGAGTGCGCTGACCCTGACGAGTGCAAGGCTATCGCTGATTTAGGCGTTACAATGCTCGCAGCAGGAATCGGTAACATTCACGGTAAGTACCCGGAAAACTGGGCAGGTCTTTCTTTTGAAACGCTTGCAGCAGTCAAGGAAAAGGTAGGAGATATGCCTTTGGTGCTTCACGGAGGTACAGGAATCCCTGAGGATATGATCAAGAAGGCAATCTCTTTGGGAGTTGCTAAGATAAACGTAAACACAGAGTGCCAGCTTTCATTCGCAGACGCTACAAGAAAGTATATCGAAGCAGGTAAGGACCTTCAGGGCAAGGGCTTTGACCCAAGAAAGCTTTTGGCTCCGGGATTTGAAGCTATCAAGGCAACTGTTAAGGAAAAGATGGAGCTTTTCGGCTCAATCGGCAAGGCTTAAATCAAAAATCACAAACAATGTTGACCGGTCTGACGCTTCCGCCTGTCAAGGGGCAGGCGGACGTTAGATTAAAAACTGAATACGAGTGTAGCCCAGGTACCACTCGAAAATAAAAACAAGGAGTTATTTTTATGTCTGAATTTAAAATTCTCGGCCACAAGCTTGGCCTCAAAAGTATAGTTATTCTGGCGGTCGTAGCGGCGGTGTATGTTGCTGTTACTGTTGCGTGCGGAAGTCTTTCCTATGCCAATATTCAATTCAGGATTTCCGAAGCGCTGGTGCTTTTGTGTTTTTACAAAAAATCCTACTGCGTTTCAATGGTAATAGGCTGCTTTATTGCAAATATTGCGTCAACCGTCGGACTTATAGATATGATAGTAGGAACTGCCGCAACTGTAATTGCCGTTATCGGAATAGTAGCCTGCTCAAGCGCTTTTCCAAAGCTGTTTAAGAGGGCGGGAATGAATGATAACGTAGCGCACATTTTAAGCCTTATCATCGCATCTCTTTGCCCTGTTGTTGCAAACGCTGTGCTTGTCGGACTTGAGCTTTATTTGGTTTTGGATCTGCCGCTTGTACTTTCAATGATTCAGGTAGGCGCAGGAGAGCTTGTCTGCGTTACGGTTCTCGGAACGGCGCTGTTCTGGTCGCTTGAGAAAAATAAGCAGTTTATGCGGTTGATAGAGGCTAGATAACATAGAAGCTCCGCCCTTTCAGGGCAGAGCAATTCGTAATTCGTAATGCGTGTCTCCATATTCTATCCCGCGTTATACTTCGTAAAACGCCTCGTTGCTCATTCTATTTTACGAGTTTACGAGGCGTAAAAGGCGACTGGTGAAGTTGTTCCTCTCCCACCCCGAAGGGGCGGAAAGAGGAACAATTTCCAACTTCATGTAGTGCTATTGCTGTAAGTATAAGAGAAAATTCTAGCAATCTAGTTTCTAGCTTCTAGTCCTCTAGTCGCTAGTATCGGATATCCGTCTATATAATCCTTTACCATAAAAGGGTGAGCTTCAGCTTCGGCGAAGATTTCGTCCTTGATTTTATCAAGCGTTGCCATTATGCTGTCAAGCGGTCGGGTTTTGACAATCGGGCAAACGGGCGAAAGGGTTATAACATACCCGTTAAAGCCTTCGAGCTTCATAATCCGAAACGGCCAGATTTTGCAGTCAAACGGCTTTGACTCAGAGTCAAGCCTACAGCCCTTTTGTCGATCCAGCGCCGTACAATAATAAAGCTCTTCCTCAGGCTTTTTTGAAAGGGAAAACAGCTTGTATTCACCCTTGTCAATCAGCTCGCCGCCGACCGAGCCTTTAACGCTCTCCGCAAGCTCGTTATAGATAATCGGCGTTTCCCAGATGTCCTCATCGTCAAAGGTACAGCAGATTTTGCACTTGGCGCATTCTTCTCTTGATAATAAACTCTTTAGCATTTTGTCATCGCCTTTGTTAGTAGTTACGCTAATTGTAGCACATTAAAAAAGACTTGTCAAAAGCCAGTAGATTATACCGTAAATAAACGCCGCTACCGTTCCGTAAAGAATAACAGGGCCTGCGATTATAAAAATCTTTGCTCCAAGTCCCAGCACATAGCCTTCTGTTTTAAATTCTATTGCCGGTGAAACGACGGAGTTTGCAAAGCCTGTTATCGGGACTAAGGTGCCTGCACCGCCGAGCTTCGCAATTTTTGGATAAAGACCAAGTCCTGTAAAGAGTGCAGACAGAAATACAAGGCAAATGCTCGTTAATGCGCCGGCTGTCTTTTCACTGAAGTCAAGATACTGCCACAGGTTTAAAAGTCCCTCGCCGAGAGTACAGATCAATCCGCCAATTAAAAAAGCGCAGGGAATGGTTTTGTAGCTTTTTGTTGGTGGAGAAGCCTCCTTTACTATTTTGTCGTAATCCTTTTTTGACATATTCATTGCTTTCACTTCCTTTGCTTTTATTGTCTGCAAGGGGAGTGAAATTATTCTTTTAGTTAAACTGCACAAAAATCAAGGCAAAAAATTATTAAAAAAACATATATCAAAAGTTTTGAATTTGTGGTACAATAGTAATCAGAGAAGGTTTGCCTTGAAATTGGCGAGCTTCCCCTGAAATTTAAGCGTTATGCAAAATTTTAATTTGAAGAAGGGAGGAGTGCTTTCCTTTTTGGCAAGCACGAGAAAAACTATGAAATTTATTATTACAATCAGCCGTGAATTTGGAAGCGGCGGAAGAGAAATTGGACAAAAGCTTGCCGGAGAGTTTGGTATTCCTTTTTACGACAAGGAGCTTCTGGCGAGAGCTTCAAAGGACAGCGGAATCTGCGAGGACCTGTTTTACAGAAACGACGAGTCGCACAGCAACAGCTTGCTTTATTCTCTTGTAATGGGAACCTTCCCAACGACAGGAGATGGAAAAATCAGAGCTGATATGCCGCTTAACCACAAGCTTTTCTTAGCTCAGTTTGACGCAATTAAAAATATTGCCGAGGAGGGCCCTTGCGTTCTTGTTGGAAGATGCGCTGATTATGTCCTGAGAGAGGAAAAGAACGTAATTCACTTCTTTATCAACGCAGATCTTGCCGCTAAGAAGAAGAGAATTTTAGAGCGCTATGATATTGAAAAGGATAAGGCTCTTGACTTTATTAAAAAGACTGACAAGAACAGAGCTAATTACTACAACTACTATTCCGATATGAAGTGGGGCGAGGCGAAGAACTACGATCTTTGCGTAAACTCGTCTGCACTTGGCGTTGACGGAACTGTAAAGCTTCTTAAAACATTTATTGAGGTTAAAGAGCAAATGAGCAAGTAGGTCTTTTTAGGAAACGAAAAACGAGCCGCATTCATAACGTGTGGCTCGTTTTAGCTTATTATGTAGATAAATTACTTGCAGGGGCAAATGTCAACAATTTCACCCATTTGATCTCTTGCGGCGCCTACTGCGTTTGACTCGTCAGTATCAATGTGCATAGCTTTAGCGAAGTTGTCGGAAACTCTGCAAACTACGTCGCCTAAAATAGCTTTTCTTTCAGGAGTGTCAATCTTTACGCATACTACCTGCTTGTCGCTGACGCCAAGCTCCTCAGCGTCGGCAGGCGTTAAGTGAATGTGTCTTTTAGCAACGATAACGCCCTCAGAGATTTCAACCTCTCCGCAAGGTCCTATTATCTTGCAAGCTCCGCTTCCTGCGATGTCGCCCGATTCTCTGATAGGAGCCGCAATTCCAATGCTTCTTGCGTCTGTGGCTGAAAGCTCAACCTGAGTTGCCTTTCTTACAGGTCCTAAAATTGAAACGCCTGCAAGCTCCTTTTTAGGTCCGACAACAGTAACTCTTTCCTCGCAAGCAAACTGTCCGGGCTGTGAAAGATCCTTCTTCTTTGTAAGGGTAGTTCCCTTTCCGAAAAGAATTTCGAGATGCTCTTCAGTAACGTGAACGTGTCTTGCTGAGGTTTCAACAATAAAATTTTTAGCCATATTTATTCCCTCTCTTTGAGTTTTTTGTACATTCCAATTTTACTACTGATTTCAAAAGAAGTCAATAGAAATTTGTTGACTAAAAGCTAAAAATGTATTACAATGTTATTTACTAAGGGAGGCGTAAATAATGCTCTATCTTGCATATTTTATAATATACGCATTTATATTCATTTTCGGAGCTATTATCGGAAGCTTTTTAAACGTCTGCATTTACAGACTTCCAACAGGCGAGTCGATAGTTACAGGCGGTTCGCATTGTATGACCTGCAAGGAGAAGATTAAAAAATACGATCTTATACCGATTGTAAGCTACATAATATTAAAGGGTAAATGCCGGAGCTGCGGCGCAAAAATTTCGCCGAGATATATGATAGTAGAAGCTTTGACAGGCGTGCTTTATGTCTTGACATTTGCGTATTTTGGAATAAACAGCTACGTGGAAGCGGCTCTTGTGTGTATGCTTCTTTCTTGCTTGATTATAGTATTCTTTATGGATTTGGATACCTGTCTTATAAATATGCCTGTTGTCGGAGGAATAGGCTTGCTCGCAGTTATTAAGCTTGTGCTGACCTTAACTGGTGCTGCTGAGTTTTCAAATCCGCTTTCGTGGCAGTATACGCTCTTTGGCGCATTGGTTATAAGCGTACCGTTTTTGCTGATTTTCCTGTTTTCAAAGGGTAAGGCGCTCGGCTTTGGAGATGTAATGCTGGTGCTTGCGGGCGGCGCATATTTAGGACTTAAAGCGGCGATTATAGCGGCTTTCATTGGACTTATCACAGGAAGCGTTGCAGGACTGATTTCAAAGCACAGGTCTGGGAGCAGTATGTTTGCGTTTGGCCCCTGGCTTTCGTTAGGAATTGCGGTAGCTGCGTTTTTCGGAGATTATTTGGCGGACCTTTATCTGACAATAAGCGGTCTTAAATAGCCAACAAGATTTAATGAATTGCATTTTTGACCAATTTTTTGTAATATCTGGTACTGCAAATGTTGACAGAATGACAAAAATGTGATAATATAAAGTTATATAGAAATGATTTTCACAATGTTGATAGTTTAAAATATGCTTTTTTGGGTTTTAAGCATATTTCAGACATATAAAACTAATGTAAACGGTGCAACAGTTTTACGGAGGATGATAATTGTGACCGGAGTAAGTACCAAAACGATGCTAAGTGTGCCATGTGCTGAGCTGTACACCGAAATCGAATCCGGAAAAATAGTTAAGTGCAATAAAAACTTCCTTTCGCTTATAGGACTTGACCCTGATCAACCGCTGTCGAGAGATTTATATTCTTACGATTACCTGGATCGCTCTGAGCGTGTTGACCTCAGGAAAGCTTTAGAGGTTCAGAAAAGTGAGGGAGAGTTCAGAGGACTATGCTATCTTCACAGAATAAAGAAGATTAACGGCGGCTATGTTGTCGCAATAGGAATTTCGAGAGTTTGCGAATACAATACCGACAATGCGTATACGACAATTGTTGATATAAGTGAGTTTTACGACGACAAAGACACGATCCGCCATAGCGGACATTATTCCGGAAAGATTTCAGAGGTTTACGAAAGCACCCTGAAAAAGGCGAAGCTTAAGGAAGCGGATAAGTCTGCGGCAAAAGATGCTGTCACCAGACTTATGAACTATACAAGCTTTAAGGCTGAGGTTACTGCATTTTTAAAGAGCAGAGATAAGTCCAGGACTGCGGCGATAGCGTATTTTGACATCAACAACTTTGCGTATATAAACGAGAACTTTGGCTTCTCAGCAGGAAATGAAATTCTTTGCGATACAGCAAAAATGCTTTATAAGAACGCAAATGTTTTAGCGTCTACAAGAATACATTCGGACTTCTTTGCCGTAGCGGTTGAGGGTGAGAGTGAGGATTCTGTATTAAAGCGTATAGACAAGTTTGAAAAGCTGTTTGCGTTGCTTAATTCTCAAAAGTACCCGAGAAGTGAGCTTACGCTTTCAATCGGCGTATACTTCATAAAGGACGAGGATAAAAACGCAAGAGTTGTAATTGACAACGCCAATCTTGCAAGACGTCATATAAAGGGAACAAGGCGTAAGAGAGTTTGCGTATTCCAGGACGTTTTCAAGGAGCAAAGAGCTATGGAGCAGCAAATTCGCTCAACCATACATCAGGCTATTGAGGACGGAGAGATTGAAGCCTTCCTGCAGCCTAAATTTTCTTGCAGCAGAATGGAAATAATCGGAGCGGAAGCGCTTGCTCGTTGGAGAAACGAGGACGGAAGCTACAAGCAGCCGTTTATGTTCATTCCGGTTTTGGAGAACGCAGGCTATATAGTTGATCTGGATTTTGAAATTTACAGACAGGTTCTGTCGCTTATAAGAAGCTGGATTGACCACGGCGTGGAGCCGTTGCCGGTTTCGGTAAACTTTTCAAGAATACACAACAACTATCCGGACTTTGTTCAAAAGGTTATAAACCTGACGAAGGAATATGACATTGACCCGAAGTATATTGAAATTGAATTTACCGAGAGCAATATTGCAAGAGATCCTGACGTGACTTTCAAAAATATGAAGCAGTTCGCTGAGTTCGGCTTTAAGATTGATATGGACGACTTCGGAACCGGCTATTCGTCGCTTAGCTTTCTGCGTGACGCTCCTGTTGACATTGTTAAGGTTGACAAGACCTTCGTCGATCAGGTTTTAGAATCGCCGAAGGATCAGAAGTATGTTCAGGAGCTTTGCAAGCTGATTGAATCTACCGGTAAGGACGTTTTGCTTGAAGGCGTCGAGAAGAAGGAGCAGGCGGAGTTTTTCAAGTCCTGCGGATTTGATATGGCTCAGGGCTGGCTTTTCGATAAGGCAATTCCTATTGATAACTTCAATCAAAAGTATATGTACAATTAAAAGACAATGCCACTCATTAAAAACGATGAGTGGCATTTTTGCGTCCTAAAAATAAAAGCACCTCTGCAAATTACGGCAGAGGTGCTTGATTTTGAAGTTCTATTTTTCTTCATTATCACTTTCAGCGTTGCCCGCTTCATCAGCGTCGTCTGTCGCTTCATCAATATGATAATTCGGATTTTGAATAATCGGGTCAAGGCTTGGGTAGCGTTTTACATAAACAACGTGCGCTATGCAATAGGAAGCTGCCGCTAAAACTATCGGCGGAACAATTCCGACCATTACAGCAGTAACATAATCGTCATTAAAGGCGGTTAGCAGCCATTTGCAGGGGAAGTAGAATCCTTCAAACGCCAGCAGCGCATTGTCACGCGCGTTATCCATAAAGAATATTGGAATAACGTATACTGCAAACATAAACACGGAAACGATGAAAATCATATATCCTTCAAATTCACCGTAAGCAGAATGTCTTTTACCGTCGCTGTAAAACAAAACTACTAAAATTACTATTATAACGCACCACGCCAAGACCGACCAGATTCCGCTTGAAAAAAGTCTTTGCCGAAAGCTGCTCTCGCCGAAGGACGGAACAATCAGGTTTAAAATCCAAGCGAAAAGAGTTGTCGAAACAACGCTTGAAAATACGTTTATCAGCAATAGTAAAAGCACTCGTGAAATTGTGTAAAACAAACCCTTTGAATATGTCATAGTTATTCGCTCCAAAGATTTTCAGGATATACCCCTTCATCTACCAGCTTTTTAATTTCCTGCTCAACGTAAGCCTTGTCCTCAGCGTAAGTTACGCCGAACCACTTATCGTGAGATTTTAAAACGTCAACGTCTACCGAGCCGCTCTTTAAAAGCTTCCCGATAATAATCGGAATTAAAAACTCAGCCTTCTCCTCATTTATTTTTTCCTTTAGAAATTCTTCAAACTCGCACTCAAGCGTATTTAAAAACTCAGGCGGACAGCCCCACATATTCATAGAAACTACTGCATCCTCGCTTATGGACTTATCATCTCTGCTTGAAATGCTGCCGTCTGCAAGGCGTTCAAGCTCGTAGGTTTCCTTGATGTCGGTGAGCTTTCCGTTTTCGGTTTTGCAAACGCCCCTTGTTACAGTTCCATTTTCGCTAAGGGTATTTTTAAGTATAAATCCTACAAGGCAAAGGCTTTTCTTGTCAGCCTTCTCGGAAATCAAGTATTCGTGCGCTACCTTAAAAGCCTCAGTACCGTAATAGTCGTCAGCGTTAATAATAGCGAAAGGCTCGTGTATAAGCTCTTTAGCTGACAAAACTGCGTGTCCTGTTCCCCAGGGCTTTGTTCTTTCCTTCGGGCAGGTAAAGCCTGAGGGCAAATCTTCGATTGATTGAAAAGCGTATTCGATATTGACGTGGCTTGAAAGTCTGTCGCCGATAGCTTCTTTAAACTGCTCCTCAATGTCCTTTCTTATAATGAAAATAATTTTGTTAAATCCGGCACGAACGGCGTCATATACCGAATAGGCCATAATTATTTCATCGTTCGGCCCAACCTTAGCGAGCTGCTTTATTCCTTTTCCAAAGCGGCTTCCGAGTCCTGCCGCCATAATAACCAATGTAGTGTTTTTCATGCTTCTCCTCCATACATGGATTTTTAATATATTTCCCCCAATATATGTATACCAATTAAACCCCACATAAGTATATACCACATTAAAATGGAATAGTCAATGCCAAAACCGAAAAAAGACACAAATTTGTTTAAATTAACGCTTAGCGTAAAAATTCTGCCGCTATAACGCTTTGCGTCTGGCTTTCAAAATCCTCAATGCTTATAGAATTTCCGTTGTAGCCGTTTAAAACGTGCTTGCTTGCAAGCTCGTCTGTATAGTCAGAAAGCTTGTAAATTTTGTATCCGTATCGCTCAGATTCAATGTTGCTTTGATTTCCTTCAAAGTGAATGACAAGCGGCGTCCAATGGACATTTTCAATTTTGATTCCATCAGAGCTTTTTACGACATCAAGCGAGAGCAGTCCCGACAAAGAATTATCGTCAAGCAGCATTCCGCCCAAAAAGTTGCCTAAAGAATAAGCGCACAAAACCTGTCTGCCGTCGCTTGTTTCAATCCATTCTACAGGCTGAATAACGTGCGGGTGAGTGCCTATTATAATGTCTGCGCCGCAGTCGGCTAAATACTGAGCGTAGTAGGTCTGGAAATCGTCCGTTTCGTAACTGTTTTCCGTTCCCCAGTGAGCCGACACTACAACGACGTCTGAAACCGCCTTTGCGTTTTGAATTTTTTGCTTTATGTATTCGTCGTCGTCAAAGGTCGATACGCTGTAGCTGTTCGGAGCCGTCAGACCGTTTGTGCTTTCTGTAAATGAAACGAGCGAGAATTTAATTCCGTTTCGCTCAATTATACTGACGGCGTTTTGCTCGTCATCGCTTGAATATATTCCGTCGTGGCAGAGATTCAATTCGTCAAAGATATAAACTGCGTTGTCAATGCCCTCCTGTCCGACATCGAGAGCGTGATTTGTAGCAAGATTTACCATATCAAAGCCTGTATCCTTTAAAGCTTCGGAAACTTCAAATGGCGAGTTAAATAAAGGGTAGCCTGAAAGTCCTAAATCATACCCTCCGACAATAGTTTCCTGATTTACAAACGCTAAATCGTAGCTTTCAATGTCCGATTTTATCTCGCTGTAAAATGAAGTAAAGTCGTACTTTCCGTCGCCGTCTTCTCCTGAATATCCGTCAGCTTCCTTGTAAATTGTTTCGTGAATAAGGTTGTCGCCGACGGCGCAAAAGGAAACCCTTTGCTCGTCGCTCGCATTATCGTTATCGTCGTTATCCTTGCTGGAGGTTTTAACTACCGATTGAGTAGCAGTCGTACTATCCTCAGATTCGCTTGAAGCGCTTGATTCAGTATTGCTCGAAGCCGCTTCCTGCGAGCAGCCGCAAAGTGCAAGCGCTGTGACAATCAGCACCAAAAATTTCTTCACCATAAGTCTTACCTTATCTTTCTTTGCGGCGCATAAGACCTGTTCTGTCAAGCAGTATTGCAATAAGCGGAAGTAAAACTATCTCTATTACAATTCCCGGAATGCAGCAGTAGACTACATCGTAAAGGATTGAAGTTGACGAATAGTTTACAAGCAGTCGCATCATAATTCCGTAAGCTGTTTTTCCAAGATACATCGACAGAATAAGAGAAAGGTATACGTTTTGGCACATAACCTTAAAGAATACACCGCACGCTACGCCAAAAACAATATATTCAACGGCTATTGCAAAGGCGTCGGGGTTCATAGTTGGTGAATTGAATAAAAGCGAGCATAAAACAGGTGCCGCCGCACCGGCAATTGCGCCTAAAACGGGACCGCAAAGTAAGCCGCAAAGTAAAATTGGAATTTCCATAGCGCAAAGGTATCCTCCAAAGAGAATAACTCCGCCAAAAGACCTGTAAAAAATTATTGAAAACGCAAGCAAAAGAGCTGCCACTAACAGATTTTTAACGCTGACCTTCATAAGTTTACTCCTTTGTGATTAGTTATCACAATATATATTACCACAGCGGCGAAAAAAAAGACAAGTGATTATTCGTCCAAATCGGTAATATTGTCATCGTCAGAGGACATATCCAGAAGGCTTTGACTCTTAGAGCTGTCCGTCAGGGTTGTAACGCTTCTTAGCTTTCTGTTAATAGCTCTTGTTCTTCTTCCTACAAGATTATCAAGCTCATTGCTTGCAGAGTTCAGCTTCTTCTGAGTAGCTGTAATTACCTCTTCAAACTTTACAAATTCCGTCTTGACAGCAGACAGAATCTCCCATACCTCGCTCGAACGCTTTTGGATGGCGAGAGTTTTAAAGCCCATTTGCAGGCTGTTCAAAAGCGCCGCCATAGTGCTGGGACCTGCGATGTTTACCTTGTAAAGCTTCTGAAGCTCCTCAACAAGACCTCTGTTTACAACCTCCGAGTAAAGTCCCTCAAAGGGTAAAAAGAGAATAGCAAATTCCGTCGTGTCAGGAACGGATATGTACTTTGTGCTTATATCCTTAGCCTCTGATTTAACTGTGTTTACAAGCGCCTTAGCAGCGGCGTCAATCTGAGCCTTGTCGCCGGTATCGTAGGCGTCAAGCAGAGCCTGGTACGTATCTCCTGGGAATTTTGAATCGATAGGCAGGTATACAAACCTGTCGTCGTCGGCAGGCAACTTAATCGCAAACTCAACTCGCTTGCCGCTTCCTTTTTTTGTTTCAACATTTTCCTCATACTGTTCAGGAGCTAAAATCTCGCTTAGTATTGCGCCAAGCTGAATTTCGCCCATAATTCCTCTCGTCTTTACGTTAGAAAGAACCTTTTTGAGATCACCGACATTTGCAGCGATAGTTTGCATTTCGCCAAGACCCTTGTATACCGCTTCGAGCCGTTCGCTTACGAGCTTGAACGATTCGCTCATACGAGCTTCAAGAGTCTTTTGCAGCTTTTCATCGACGACGCTTCTCATTTCGTCAAGCTTTTTGGAGTTTTCGTCCTGAAGTGATGAAAGCCGTTTTTCAACAGTTCCTCTGATTCCTTCAAGCTTTTGCTCGTTAAGTTCGGAGAAGGTTTTAAACCTTTGCTCCTGAGAAATAAAGCTGTCCGAAACGGTCTTTTGCAGAGCGTTTTGCTTGTCGTTCAGGTTATTGTCGATAGCGGATATTCTTTCAGCTACCGTTTGATTCAGATCCTTTTGATTGTTGCTTATAATTTCGCCGAGCGATTTCATAGAATTAGCAGTCGTCTGATTAAGCTCCTGCCTGAAAGAAGAAAGCTCACGCTCTTGTTTTTCCTCTAAAAGCGCAAGCCGGCTTAAAATCTCAGCTGAGCTGTCGTCAGAGCCTTTCCTTGAAAGCTTAATAAGGCTGATAATACCAATGATAAGCAGCAAGACTGAGAGCACAATCAAAATAATCGGTAAAATAAGTTCCATAGCTTATTTTCCTTCCTTGACTTTTTGCCATATTTGTGTGATAATAGAATTGCCGAAGGGGCGCTAAAGCCTAAGGCTTTATGCGATGTGCTTTTCAGGAGACGCTTCTCCTTGCTCGGTTGATGAATCGGAAACATCGTCCGGCGAATAAAACGCCATCTCCATTAAATTCACAGCGCATGAAACCACTATGGCGCTAAGCCCCAGAATTGCAATCAGTTCAAACATAATAAATCCTCTCCTTAAAATGTTATTATTCGGGAAGCGTTTTTTGTCTGTTTGCTTCCTCTGATTTAATAATAACACATCATTTGTCCAAAAGTCTGGACTTATTGCAAAAATTATGAAATTTTGTGCTTCGAGTACATTTTTTTGTACTCAGAAAGCAAGCTTGAAAAGTGAAAGTCTATATCTGTTGCTTTCCATAGTAATAGTATACCATATATTGATTTAAAATGGAAGTCCTTTTACAAAAAGTTTAAATATTGAGGAGAAGAAAATGGCTAAAAAAGATTTTAATGTTATATCTGGGATCGTGCTGTCGGATGCTGACGGACTAAGCGAATACTATGAAAAATTTTCTGATGGATTTTATGAGGTTCACCCGTCCGCTGAAAATATGATACCTCTTTGCAAGGCGTTCATCGAGCTTATCGGAAAGAATGTGATGTTCTTTATAGAGATGCCAAAAGACACAGACGAAGCTGAGTTTGACGTATACGAGCTTGACTGCACTAAGGCGGTAGCGAATGCAATAATAAAACGCTATGGCGAGCTGCTTGTAAACGACGGAGTTTATAACTTCGGCTTTGTGGATCTTGACAGCGACGCAGAGATTTATTTTACATTTTTCCAGACGGTTAGCATTACCCTTGTAAACAAAAGCACCGACAATGATAAAAAGCTAAGAAGAATGATTGAGGGAATTGGAATACCAAGAGGTAAGGGAGTCTCAGTATCGGTAAGAGATAAATTTGATCCTGATAAGGACGACCTTGCGTCTATTGAAATCGAGGGAGAAAGCGTAGATGACGCTGTGGAAAATTTAAAGGAAGCAGGACTGACGTTTGCTTATTCCACAGACGAATAAATAAAAAGGAGTAGTAAAAGATGAACATTTGGCATGATATGAATCCTAAAAGAGTAACGAAGGACAGCTTTATGGCTGTAATTGAAATTCCTCAAGGCTCAAAGGTAAAGTATGAGCTTGACAAGGAAACGGGAGTTCTGATGATGGACAGAATACTGTACACATCAACCCACTATCCGAAGAATTACGGTTTTATTCCAAGAACTTACGCTGAGGACGGCGACCCGCTCGACGTGCTTGTTGTATGCTCGGAGATTTTATACCCGATGTCGATAGTCAAGTGCTATCCGATAGGCGTTATTAAAATGCTTGACAACGGAGCGGCTGACGAAAAGATAATTGCAATTCCGCACAACGACCCGACCTATAATCCGTATACAGATATTTCTCATCTGCCAAAGCACATTTTCGAGGAGATGAGTCACTTCTTTACCGTTTACAAAACGCTTGAGGGCAAGCAGACGGTAGTTGATGAAATTGAAGGCGCAGACAAGGCTAAGGAAATAATTCAAAGCTGCATTGACAGATATATAGAAAATTTCTGCAAATAAGCTCAGGTGCAGCCGATAAAACATTGACACATTGTACAAAAAGTGCTATAATAAACGATACAGTTTTAGTTGATTTTTCAGTTTTGGAGGGATAAGAATGGCATTGGAAATTAAAAAGGTAACCGACCCTGCTTTTAAAAAGTACGGTAGAGTTATAAACGGCTACAATCTGAGCGATATTTTAGACGCAATGGAATCAGCGCCCTGTCCGAAGGACGTTATTTATGTTCCTGCTGTCGCTAGTCTTGAAAGCTTAATGCTAAAGAAAAGACTTGAGGATGAGGTTTACGGCGGACTTCCGGTTCAGATAGGATATTGCAACGGAAACAATTACTACTTAAACGCTCTTGAATATCACCGTTCGAGCGAGATAAATATTGCTGCTACCGACCTTATTTTAATGCTCGGCGCCCAGCAGGATATTGAGGATGATTTTACATATGATACCGCAAAGGTTGAATGCTTTTTAGTTCCAAAGGGAACTATGATAGAGGTCTATGCGACAACGCTTCACTATGCGCCTTGTAATGCTGATGACGGCGGCTTTAAGTGCGTGGTAGTTTTACCAAAGGGAACAAACTACGATATTAAAAATCAGCCTGAGGTATACGGCGGCGATGCAAAGCTTTTGTTTGCAAGCAATAAGTGGCTTATCGCTCACGCTGATTCGGGACTTGACAAGGACGGAGCGTTTTTCGGATTAAAGGGAGATAATTTATCGTTGAGATAATCGTTTATCACGGAGATAAATCAATTTGAATAAATTCTTTAGAAAAGGAGTAGTTAAAAATGATGAACAACACACCGAAGGTAAAAATCGGTATCGTAGCGGTTTCAAGAGATTGCTTTCCTGAATCGCTGTCGGTATCAAGAAGAGAGGCTCTCATTGCCGCTTATAAGGCAAAATACGACGAGAGCGAGATTTATGAATGTCCTATATGTATAGTTGAAAGCGAAATACATATGGTTCAGGCGCTTGAGGATATTAAAAACGCCGGCTGTAACGCTCTTTGCGTATATCTTGGAAATTTCGGACCTGAAATTTCTGAAACGCTTTTAGCTAAGCATTTTGACGGACCTGCAATGTTTGTAGCTGCAGCTGAGGAGAGCGGAAATAATCTCTGCCAGGGCAGAGGAGATGCGTATTGCGGAATGCTGAACGCAAGCTATAATTTAAGGCTCAGAAATATCAAGGCTTATATTCCTGAGTATCCGGTAGGAACTGCTGAGGAATGCGCTGATATGATAAACGAGTTCGTTCCAATCGCAAAGGCGCTCATCGGTCTTAAAAAGCTAAAGATTATTTCATTCGGACCTCGTCCGCTTAACTTTATGGCGTGCAACGCACCTATCAAGCCGCTTTTCGACCTTGGCGTTGAAATTGAAGAGAACTCTGAGCTTGACCTTTTTGAAGCTTACAAGCTTCACGACGGCGACGAGAGAATCCCTGATGTTGTAAAGGATATGGAAGCGGAGCTTGGAGATGGCAACAACAAGCCTGAAATTCTGCCAAAGCTTGCGCAGTATGAGCTTACACTTCTCGACTGGATCGAAGCTCACAAGGGCTATCGTGAGTATGTTGCAATCGCCGGTAAGTGCTGGCCTGCATTCCAGACACAGTTTGGTTTTGTTCCTTGCTATGTGAACTCACGTCTTACTTCAAGAGGAATACCGGTTTCCTGCGAGGTTGACATTTACGGAACTCTTTCTGAGTTTATCGGAACCTGTGTAAGCGACGACATCGTTACGCTCCTTGACATCAATAATACTGTACCTTGTGATATCTATGAGGAGGACATCAAGGGTAAGTATGATTACACTCTTAAGGATACGTTTATGGGCTTCCATTGCGGAAATACAAGCTCGAAGAAGCTTACAAGCTGCTCTATGAAGTATCAGATGATTATGGCGAGAAGCCTGCCGGAGGAGGTTACTCAGGGAACGCTTGAGGGCGACATTGTTCCTGGAGATATTACATTCTTCAGACTTCAGAGCACATCAGACGGCGAGCTTCGTGCATATATAGCTCAGGGCGAGGTTTTGCCTGTTGCAACTCGTTCGTTCGGAGCAATCGGAATTTTTGCTATTCCTGAAATGGGAAGATTCTACCGCCACGTTCTTATCGAGGGTAATTTCCCGCACCACGGCGCAGTAGCTTTCGGACACTTCGGAAAGGCTATTTACGAGGTATTTAAGTATCTTGGAGTTGAAAGCATTGGTTACAATCAGCCAAAGTGCCTGCCTTATCCGTCGGAAAATCCGTTCGCTAAGTAATAAATGTGACAAAAGCTATACCCCTTGCAAAAGTTATGCAAGGGGTATTTTTGTGCGCAGTATTTTAAGTTCAATGTCAAAGCTTTAGACGCATCTGGTGCCAGATAACTCCGCCGTGGTAGGAGTCTGAGATTCCCTCGTCGACAAAATCAAAACGCTTGTAAAAGCCGACGAGCGCATCCTTGCAGGTAAGTACAATTTCCAAAAGTCCTTGTTCCCTACAGTCTGAAATACAAGCGTTCAGAACGCTCGTGGCAATTCCCTTTCCTTGAAAAGAGGGAAGAGTGCAAACTCCAAAAATCATAAGACGTGCGCCCTGTGGCGAGTGAAGCAATGCATCCTCATACATTTCGTCCAGTAAATCACTCTCGTTGGTTTTCATTCCGTCGACAAATCCGATAAGCTTTTTATCTTCAAAGGCAAGCCAAAAGCAATCGGGGAACATTTCAAGCCGAGCCTTGATGCTTTTTGCGCTCGCAGCTTCCGCTTCATTAAAGCAAGCAGCTTCGACAGCGGAAATTTTTTCTAAGTCTTTGATTGTAGCCTTGCGAATTTCCATAAAAACCCCCTTATTTTGCGAAAAAAAAGAGCATCCAGAAGGCTGCTCAGAAAGTAAATCAGTGTAAAAATTTTGGAGAGGATGAAATGAGCTGAATACATTGGCATTCAATTCATATTCATGAGAATTCTTAAAGACCTCTTTAAGAATTACTGTAATTAAATTATAATCCCTGGAGCGTGACTTTTCAACAACAAAGGTATTACGAATTGTAACAATTTTGTTACAGACGCACAAAATAAGATAACAAAATGGTGAAGTGAACCTCTTTACAAGGAAGATTTTTGTACACATACAGGTGTTAAATAATCAAGAATCTTTGGCACTTGCTTTTTTGAGGAAATGGTAGTATAATCTAATAACCAGCTTATGCTAAATGTTCAGGAGGATTTTATTATGGTGCTTACCGTCGATGTAGGTAATACGAATATCGTTTTGTCGGCATATACTAAAGAAAGAGAGCTTCAGTTCTCTTCAAGGTTTGCAACTGACGTTAATATGACAGAGGATCAGTGCGCAATGCTTTTTAAGTCAGCCGCAGATATAAACGAATTTGATTTTAAACAGATTGACGGCGCTATTGTTTCAAGCGTTGTTCCGCCGCTTATCACAGCCTGTAAGGAGGCTATAAAGAGACTGACGGGAATAAACCCTTTGGTAGTAGGACCGGGAATAAAAACAGGACTTAACATTAAGATTGACGACACAGCTGTTGCAGGAGCCGATCTTGTTTGCGCCGCAGTTGGTGCGCTGACAAGGTATAAGCCGCCGATGATTATTTTTGATATGGGAACGGCGACAACCATTACGGCGATTGACAGCGAGGGAGCTTTTATAGGCGGCGCAATTATGCCTGGAATTAAGCTTTCGCTCGACGCTCTTTCAAACGGCACAGCTCAGCTTCCGCACATAAACACCGAGCTTAACAGCGATATTATTATCGGCAAGAATACGGTGGATTGTATGAAGTCGGGAATAATACTCGGTAACGCTTCAATGGTTGACGGAATGATTAAGCGTTACAAGTCGGTTCTGGGAGATGACGCTACTGTTGTTGCAACAGGCGGTCTTGCTTCTTGCATTGTAAAGCATTGCGAGAATGATATTATGATAAACGACGAGCTTGTTTCAGAAGGCTTGCTTGCGATTTATTTTAAAAACAAGCAATAAGCCAAAAATTCAAAAACAACACATAAGCTGCTCAATTTTTCGCTGTATCGGGGGAGGCCCGAACGGCAGTAAGGAGTAATTTTTATGTCAAACAAAACAAACAAGATTGTAGGGTTAGGTCTGCTCACGGCAATAGTAGTAGTTTTACAGGTTCTTGCTGTAGCAATCAGACCGTCTGGGGTTTTTAACATTTCCCTTGTGCTTGTGCCGATTGTAGTAGGCGCAGCGCTTTACGGCTGGAAGGCTGGAACGTGGCTTGGCTTTGTATTCGGAGTAGTTGTAGTGCTGACGGATGCGTCTGCATTTTTAGCTGTCAACATTCCAGGAACTATCATTACCTGTCTGTTAAAGGGAATGCTTGCAGGTCTTGCATCAGGACTCATTTATTTGCTTATTGCGAAGAAGAGTCGTTTTATAGCGGCTGTTGTAGCGGCAATAGTTTGTCCGATTGTAAATACAGGAGTATTTTTGCTCGGCTGCATGATATTCTTTATGGATACTATAAACGAATGGGCAGCTGCAACCGGATATGAAAACGCCGGAGCATATATGATAATAGCTCTTGTCGGTGTAAACTTCATCATCGAAATGGCGGTTAATATTGTACTAAGCTCTGCAATTGTTAAGATTGTCGATATACAAACGAAAAAGAAAGCATAGCCGAAAGGCAACTCCAAAGGGGTAACAGATTTTGAATTTCGATTTAGTTTTACTGCTTTTCAAGCAGGTTATAATAATGCTGATACTTGTAGGCGTCGGTGCGCTTTGCTATAAAATTAAGCTTATCTCAAAAGAGGGAAACGCATCGCTTACAAATCTCGTGCTGTATGTTGTAAATCCGTTGGTGATTGTAGTTTCGTATCAGCAGGACTTTTCCTATCATCTGCTAAAGGGCTTAGGAATTGCATTCTTGCTGTCGGTTGTAGGCTTTGGATTATTCAGCATTTTCGCTCACTTGTTTATAAGAGGAGATTCCTCAGATTCGGTTGCCGAGCGACTTAACTCGACCTATTCAAACTGCGGCTTTATGGGAATACCCTTAGCGCTCGCACTTTTCGGCTCAGAGGGAGTTTTCTATGTAACTGCCGTGAACACAGCATTTAATATTATAGTATGGACGTTTGGAATCTTCTCGGTTACAAAGGACAAAAGCTATATGAGCATTAAAAAGATTGTAACCAATCCGACAATTGTAGCGACCGTTGTTGGCTTTCTTTTGTTCCTGTTCAGAATGGAGCTTCCAAGCATTATTTACACTCCGTGCGATTACATATCCTCGACGGTAACGCCGCTCGCTATGATAGTTGCAGGCGTAACGATTGCGCAAAACAACATTTTAAAGGCTTTCTTAAAGGTGAGAATTTATCTTGTCTGTGCGTTGAAGCTTTTGATAGTACCGCTTATTTTAGCGTTTTTGTTTGCGCTCATTCCGGACATCAACAATACCTCTGTCACCACAGCTTTAATGTGTCTGAGCTGCCCGTCAGCGACAGTAGCGACAATGCTTTCTGTGAAGTTTAACAAAAGCGCATCCTATTCAGCGCAGATGTTTGGAATAACAACAATTCTGTCTGTTATATCTCTGCCTGTTGTTATAGGCGCATATACGTTTCTTAACAGTATTTTTTAAGAAATGAGAATTAAAAATCAAAGGGCCCGGATTTCTTTTGAAGTCGGGGTCCTTTTTTTATCTGTTTATCTGTTAAAGGGGTAAAAATACAGGCTTTCTGTTTTTAAAATAGGTGATGTATTTAAAGCCTGTTTCGCGGGCAAGCTCTGCGCACTCGTAAATTTCCTTGCCTGAATCCTCTTTGCAATGTGCGTCTGAACCGAGCGATAAAATCTCGCCGCCAAGCTCCTTGTAGGTTTTAAGCATTTCCTTGTGAGGAAACGGCTTGCCGTACTTCTGACGAAGTCCCGAAGTATTGATCTCAATTCCCTTGCCACCGGCAATTATTACCTTAAAGCATTCCCTGATAATCTCCTCAAATTGCGACATATCTACCTTTATTCCTGCTTCTCCTTCGATATATCTGAGGGTGTATGTAATGTGACCTAAAACATCGAACTTTCCCCATTTACAAAGCTTGTAAATCTCAGTGAAATACTCTTCCATCAGCTTTAAAATTCCCTGATAATCGTAATTTTCGTATTTTATAAATGCGAAGTCATCGCAGTCTGGAAGCTGGTGAATAGAGCCGATTACAAAGTCAAGTCGGGGATCGCTCACTATTTTTTCAGCGACCTCAAGGTCGTAAGTTGCTTGCCCCAGCTCAATGCCGCAGATAAGCTCAATAGCGTTACCGTATTTTTCCTTCATTTTTGTAATGCAGCTGACGCTGCGTTCGTAATCCTTGTCATAGTTCCAGGTGTCGTATCCGTTGTCAGTTGCTCCGTAATACTCCATAGAGTACCAGTGGTTGCACTCGCAGTGATCGGTTATAGCGTAAGCTGAAAGTCCAAGCGACAAAGCCCTTTCTATCATATTTTCAACAGGCTCGTCTGAGTCGGGCGAAAACAGGGTATGCGTGTGGCAATCTATAAGTCCGTTTAATTTTTCCATTTCAGTTTCATCCCTTTCCAAAAAGAGTATATCACAAAAAGCGGTAAATGAAAAGCGCAAATGCAAAAAAACTTTTGAAACTGTTTGCAAAATGTGATTTTTATGGTATACTGTATCTATACAAACAGTAAATTACGGAGGTATAAATTATGAGAGCAATAGTTACTGTAATAGGAAAGGATGCAGTAGGAATTCTGGCGAAGGTTTCGTCGATATGTTCTGACTACAACGCAAATGTAATAGAGGTTACTCAGTCTGTTTTGCAGGATATGTTCGCTATGATTATGCTGGTTGACATTTCAAAGCTTAACACACCGTTTGGCGAGCTTAGCGACGTTCTGACGAAAACCGGAGATGAAATGGGATTGAAAATACACGCTATGCATGAG
Organism: Ruminococcus sp.; assembly: GCA_021205185.1. GTDB lineage: Bacteria > Bacillota > Clostridia > Oscillospirales > Ruminococcaceae > UMGS1601. The sequence goes on from JAJPYB010000010.1 coordinate 114,786, forward strand.
AGCGTTTTTAACAGTATGCACCATATTTAACTAGTAGGAGGAACACTCAATGCTCAACGCATATGATATATTGGAAACCATTAGAATGATTCAGGACGAGTGTCTTGACATCAGAACTATAACTATGGGAATTTCGCTGCTCGATTGTATTGACAGCGATATTGACGTAGCCTGCAAAAAGGTCTACGACAAAATTACCGACAAGGCTAAGGACTTGGTAAAAGTCGGCGAGGAGATTGAAAAGGAATTTGGTATTCCTATTATAAATAAGAGAATTTCTGTAACGCCTATCGCTATTGTTTCGGCGGCTTGTAAATGCTCGCCAGTTCCTTTTGCGAAGGCGATGGATGAGGCGGCGAAGGCAGTCGGCGTAAACCTTATAGGCGGCTATACGGCGCTCGTTCAGAAGGGATTTTCAGCAGGAGATATAGAACTTATAAACTCGATTCCAGAGGCTTTAAGCGTTACCGAGCGGGTTTGCTCGTCGGTAAACGTCGGCTCGACAAAAACGGGTATTAACCTTGATGCCTGCAAGCTGATGGGAAGAATAATTAAGGAAAGCGCTGAAAAGACTGTTGACAAGGACTGCTTCGGAGCGGCAAAGCTTGTAGTATTTTGCAACGCTGTTGAAGACAATCCATTTATGGCAGGAGCTTTTCACGGCGTTGGAGAGCCTGATTGTATGATAAACGTCGGAGTATCTGGCCCTGGCGTTGTCAGAAGTGCGCTTGCAAAGCACCCGGACGCTGACATTTCTGAAATTGCAGATATAATAAAGAAAACAGCTTACAAGATTACTAGAATGGGACAGCTCGTCGGAGTTACGGCTTCCGAGCGTTTAGGAGTTCCGTTTGGAATTGTTGATTTATCTCTTGCGCCAACGCCAGCGGTAGGCGACAGCGTAGCGCACATTCTGGAGGAAATCGGACTTGAACGGTGCGGAACTCATGGAACTACTGCAACGCTTGCACTTTTAAACGATGCTGTTAAAAAGGGCGGAGTTATGGCTTGCTCAAGAATCGGCGGACTTTCAGGAGCCTTTATTCCTGTTTCCGAGGACGCTGGAATGATTGACGCTGCAAAGGCGGGTACGCTTTCAATAGAAAAGCTCGAAGCTATGACAGCGGTTTGCTCTGTCGGACTTGATATGATAGTAGTTCCAGGGGATACGAGCAACGATACGCTCGCAGCTATAATTGCTGACGAAGCGGCAATAGGAATGGTAAACTCAAAAACGACTGCGGTAAGAGTTATTCCCGCAATCGGTAAGGACGTTGGCGACGAGCTTGACTGGGGCGGACTTTTCGGCTGTGGACCGGTTATGCCGTTAAAGAAGGAATCTGCTTCAAAGTTTATAAACAGAGGCGGACAAATTCCTGCACCAATGCAGTCGCTTAAAAACTAAACCAGTATTTGAATGAATTTTTGGAGGGTGATTATTTTGTTTAAGAAGCTTTTTGCTATGGCTTTATCGCTTGTTGTGGTATCTTCAATTTTTTGTGCCTGCGGCGACGATAACAAGGCGACCATTTCTAAAGACGATACATCGACAGAATCAACTACTCAGACAACAGAAGCGGTTGAGAGCAGTCTGCTTCAATCTGGCGTTACTGAAATAAGCGATCTGACAGGCGAAAAAAGCAGAATAAACAGCTATATGGATATTATTAACGGCGGAACGTATACGCTTAGCGGAACGCTAACTACTCATTCTATGGGACTGGTATCGGAAAGTCCCGTTAAAATATCCTCTCTCGACAACGATGACTTCTACTACAATGTAACGACTGTTGCAGCAAGCTCAGAATATCTGGTTACTGATTCTGTGGCTTATGTTTTAAACGTAAACGACCAAACTTACGCTCTTTGCGAATCAAAGACGGTTGACAGCATAAAAGCGGGCGTAAACACTTATCTTCCGAGCCTGAAAACGCTTACATATCTCGACACTTACGAGGTAGAGTACAACGACGAAAGCTATGTAAGAGAACGCTATGAGGTTAAAAATAACGTTGGCGAGGAGCAAACGGTTTCCTATTTCTTTGACGGCGACGAGCTGAAAATCATCAGGTTCGATTCAAACGTTCTTGAAACGATTATTCAGTCGGACTTCACAGTTTCGGAATTTGAAAACGAAGCCGACGAGTCGGTTTTTGAAATTCCCGACGGCTACACGGAAATAACCGAAACGGAGCTTGAGCAAAACAAAAATAACACGCCGTCCTCAGACGAATATATCCTTGCGCTATTTGAATCTCTCGGCGTTACAGACGAGGACCTTGAAAGCATGGGATACACCAAGGAAGAGGTACTCGCTATGGACGAACAGGAGCGTAGCGTATTCTTAGCAGAGCTTTTTGGGGAGAGTTTTGAGTAAGGAGAGGAAAAATAACGCAACCTGATTTAAGGCGAAAGTGAAATTTTATAAAATATTATAAAAAAGTGAGCGGCGAGACTTTATGGTCTCGCCGCTCGTTTTTGAGGTGGTAAATAAACATTTCAATTTAAGGTTTTCGGTAAGCAATACATTGCAGGGGAACTGCAGGAGACTCTCACCTCTCCCTCAACCTAATCCTATCCGCAATCAGAGCAATAAACTCGCTGTTGGTGGGCTTGCCTTTTGCAACGTCAACTGTATAGCCGAAGAACGAATTTAGCGTGTCAATATCTCCTCTGTCCCAAGCGATTTCTATGGCGTGCCGAATCGCTCGTTCAACACGTGATGATGTCGTGTTAAACTTCTTCGCAACGGCTGGGTACAAGATTTTCGTCACGCTTTCCAGCATCTGCGAATCGTTAATTGAAAGCAAAATTGCTTCCCTTAGGTAGTGGTAGCCCTTGATATGAGCCGGAACACCAATCTGATGAATCATATCTGTGATCTTAATTTCAAGTCTTAGTTGGGAGTTAGCCGAGTGAATTGAAACCTCGCCAAGCGATTCTTCAAGCAACGAATTTATCCGCTCGGTCAGAATTTGCGGATCAATCGGCTTTCGCATATAGTACGATGCGCCAAGCTCCATTACCGAGCGTTCTGCAAACTGGTTATCAAACGAGCTTACAACAATAATTTTCGGTTTTTTGCAACCTGCAGAGTTTAATTTTTTGAGCAGCTCGATAGCGTCGAGATTCGGCATAACGGCGTCGATTATTGCAACATTCGGCTGCTCGCTTTTTATTGCTTCTAGCAAAGATTCTCCGTTCTTCGCCCGAGCAATCACATAAAACCCCATACCTCGCAAGCTATTCGCAAGATTCACCCCAAATTCGGCGCTGTCGTCGCCAATTAAAACCTTGATTTTCTGGCTCATAAGACCATTCCTTTCGTCAATAGTTATTTTTGTAATGCTATTTTACCATATATTGACAGAGTTTTTTGTCGAATTGTGGGGGTTGTGGAAATTATTTTGAGATTTTTTCAAGCTCTATTTTAATCTCATTCTCAGAATCCTCAAAACGCCACGTTAGTGGTGTTTTGAAACCTTTTCAAAAAGGGCGGTGCGGGCGGAGAAATCACTTATACATACACCTAGTTGTCTACCAAGCCTTTCAAAAATTTCCCCGCACACGCGGGGGTGATCCTACTGCAAGTAAAACGGAAAATTGGAACATTTTGTACTGATTGGATAGATTAAGACAAAAATAAAGCGGTGAGATTTTGGTTCTCACCGCTTTTTGCTTTAGGAGCAAAAATATCGTCGTTTTTAGGCACTCTGAATTGAGTCTTAGTTTTACCCAACCGAGCTATCAATCGCTCATACAGCTTAAAAATCAGGGCAATTTTTTGCATTTTTCAGCTATCGCTTGATTTATAAAAGCATTAAGACTTAGCCCTTGACTATCGACTATAGCTTTTAGCTTTTCTTTATCGCCTTTAGGGAGTAGTAAACTTACTCTGTCATAGTTGTTCT
>JAJPYB010000003.1 GCA_021205185.1 Ruminococcus sp.
CAAGTATAGGAGCTGAGGCATTTGATGGCTGTGATAATTTAGTTATTTATTGCTACTCTGGTTCATATGCCGAGCAATACGCAATAGAAAACGACATAGAGTATGTTTTAATCGAAGACATTCTAATGGGCGATATAAATTTAGACGGTAAAATAACCACAGCAGATGTCGGCCTTGCAAACAGCCACGCAAAGGGTGTAAAGCTCTTGTCAGACGTGCTGATAGAAATCGCAGATATGAATAGCGACGGCAAGGTAACGACAGCAGACGTCGGAATAATCAACGCATATGCCAAAGGGATAAGATAAATTTACATTCGGTTAACCGTACAAAAGCAGCAGACATCACGTCTGCTGCTTTGCTATATAGTGAAAACAAATAAAAGCTAATAATAAGTTTCTGTACGCACTTCCAAATCGTCCACACCCCTAAAAACCACCCCTTATTTTCTCCATTCTCTCTACTCCGCTTCCTCAACTCCTCCCCACCTCGAACACTTTCTCCAAAAACCAAAAAGCAGACCGAAAAATCAGTCTGCTTGTTTTTTTATTTACTGAAATGTTACACCGTTTTGAACTGGCTTCGCAAGGTAAACAAACGGAAACCGCCCTGAAAGCTCGCTGTAAGCCTTTTTTGCGTCAGATTCTTTGTCGAATAGTCCGAAAACTGCGCTTCCGCTTCCTGTCATTATAGCGCCCTGCGCACCGCTTTCAATTAGTGCCGCCTTAGCTTCATTGATTACTTCCTTTGGCGTTACAAGCTCAAATACGTTGTATAGATTTTTTGAAAGGTTAGCTATATCTCCCTGAGCGATAGCGCCTGAAAGCTCGTCCTGATTGAAGCTGCTGCTGCTGATGTTCGCCTCATCGTATCGCTTGTAAGCTGCGTCTGTTGGCGACAGAACATCGGACTTTACAATCAGCGCATAGAAATTATCAAGTGGTTCAAGCGGGGTAAGCTTCTCGCCAATTCCCTCGCAGAGGACAGTTCCTCCGCACATACAAAACGCAACGTCTGCGCCAACCGACACGCCAATCTTTAAAAGCTCGTCCTTTGAAGCGTTAAGTTCAAAAAGTTCATTGAGAGCGAGGAGCGTAGCTGCTGCGTCTGCGCTTCCGCCGGCAAGTCCTGCGCCGTGCGGAATTTTTTTCTCTATGTGGATTTTTACACCTCGCTCGCCGTACCGCTCAAAGAGCTTTGCCGCCGCTTTGCAGACGATATTTTTTTCTCCTGTCGGAATGCTGTCATCATCGCAGGTTATAAAAATGCCATTCTGCTTGCTCTTTTCAAAGTAAAGCGAGTCGCAAAGTGAAACGCTTTGCATAACGGTTGATAAGAGGTGATAGCCGTCGTCACGCCTGCCTGTAATGTCGAGTGAAAGATTTATTTTGGCAAAAGCCAAAGCTTTGATTTTTTCCATGCCCTTTAAGCTTTAAGCTCCTCCAGAAATTCGCTGATACATTTAAGAGCAATCTTCAAGTGCTTCAGCGAATAAGCGTAAGAAACCCTAACGAAGCCTTCGCCGCATTCGCCGAAAGCGTTTCCGGGAACGACAGCAACCTTCTTTGAAAGCAAAAGCTTCTCGCAAAACTCTTCGCTTGAAAGTCCGGTTGACTTTATACAAGGGAATACGTAAAACGCTCCCTCAGGCGTAAAGCAATGAAGTCCGAGCTTGTTAAATCCGTCAACTACAAACCTTCTGCGCATATCGTATTCTTCGGCCATCATTTTGACGTCGCTTAAACAATTCTGAAGCCCTTCGATTGCCGCATATTGAGAAACTGTAGGCGACGACATTATAACGTACTGGTGAATTTTAAGAACCTGCGAAACTATCTCCTTTGGACCGCACAAAAATCCGAGTCGCCAGCCAGTCATAGCAAAGCCTTTTGAAAAGCCGTTGATTATAACTGTTCGCTCTTTCATTCCGTCAATTTCAACTATTGAGGTGTGCTTTCGTCCATAAGTAAGCTCAGAATATATTTCGTCTGACAAAACCATTATGTTGGTTCCTCGTAGAACCTCAGCTATAGCTTCCAGATCCTCTCTTGTCATAATAGCGCCTGTCGGATTGTTAGGGAAGGGAAGAACTAGCGCTTTGGTTTTGTCGGTTATTTTTTCTCTTAGCTCATCAGCAGTAAGCTTGAAATTATCCTCTTCCTTGGTTTCAATAACTACAGCCGTTCCGCCGCAAAGCTCAACAATCGGACGATAGCAGACAAAGCAAGGCTCAATAATCAAAACCTCATCTCCCGGCTCTATCATTGCACGAATGGATAAATCAATCGCTTCCGAGCCGCCGACAGTTACAATTATTTCGCTTTCGCTGTCATAATGCGTGTGAACTGAATTTTCTATATATCTGGAAATTTCAGCTCTCAGATCTGCAAGTCCTGCGTTAGCGGTGTAGAAGGTTTTTCCCTGCTCAAGCGCCGTAATAGCAGCTCTTCTTATCGGCCAGGGCGTCTGAAAATCAGGCTCGCCGACGCCGAGAGAAATTGCTCCCTCAGTCGTTGCGGCAAGGTCGAAAAATTTTCTTATTCCCGAGGGCTTCATTTCACGAGTTGCCCTGTTTATAATCTTGTTGTAATCCATCATGGGCTGACAAACCCTCTCTCGTCAACAATTTCTTCGGTCAGGTCAACTCCGTTGTCCTTGTACTTTTTCAAAACAAAATGTGTAGCGGTTGATAAAATTCCGTCAAGCGGAGCCAGACGCTGTGAAACGAAAAGAGAAACGTCCAAAAGAGTTTTGCCCTTTACCGTAACGCCAAGATCATATGCGCCCGACATCAGCCAAACGTTTTCAACCTCTTCGTATTGACCTACCGCTCTGGCAATAGCGTCAAAGCCGCTTTGAGCCTTCGGCGAAACCTTTAGCTCGATATAAGCGGTAACAGGATTTAAGTCTGCCTGCTCGTTTATAACGGCGCTGTATCCCTTGATAACGCCCTCGCTTTCGAGTCTGGCAATTTCATCGTTTACCTCTTGTTCGGTTTTTCCGAGCAAAACCGCAAGCTCTGCGCTCGAAGTACGGGCATTTCTTTTTAAAAGATTTAAAAGAGCGTCCATATTTACGCCTCCTTGAAAAATTGTTACTACTAATTATACAACAATTTGTATTTTCAGTCAATACAAAAGATTTTGCAAAAACCAAGGGCGAGCAGCATTTAAGCTACCCGCCCTCATAAGCTTGTTTTTTAGTCAATTAGTCGACGATGAACTTCTTGATTTCTGAAAGAAACTTATCAGCATCGTCTGTGTGAGCAACCAATTCGATTTTGTTTGAAAGGTCAAGGCTGAAAATACCCATAATTGACTTAGCATCAACAGCATATCTTCCCGAAACAAGATCAACATCAAAGTCGTACAGGGTTACTGTGCTAACGAATTCCTTTACATCGGCGATTGACTCGAGTAAAATGTTTGTCTTTACCATAATTTGTTCCTCCTCTAAATAATTTAAGAAGACCCTTAGGAATTCTTGTAGAGCTTTTCTCTACATCTCAAATATAACACATTAAAAAAATTTGTCAATGGTATTTCTGTAAAAAATTTGAAAATGCGCAAGATTTGTTGTATACTATTTACGAATGGCAAAACTAAAGCTTGAAATTTGTGCAATTTGCACAAATGCAAACAGCATATTTTGTGCAAAAAACCGAAGGAAATTGAGATGAATATATATTATATCAACTTTGGCTGCAAGGTCAACGCTTATGAGCTTGAAGCGATAAAGGAATCGGCTGAAAATTCAGGACATAGCGAGGTAAGCGACGCTTCGCTTGCCGACGCCGTTATAATAAACAGCTGTACAGTAACAGGTGAAGCGAGCCGAAAGTGCAAAAATGCGGCAAAGTCAGTAAGACTTCACAATAAGAATGCTTGCGTTGCTATAATCGGCTGCTTTCCTCAGGCATTTAAGCAAAGCTTACTGTCGCAAGGCTACTTTGACGTGGTGGTCGGCACTAAAAACAAAGCGAGCGTAATAAATTACATCGAGCAGTTTTTAAAAACCCGCAAAAGAATAATTGCAGTAGACGAGTTCGCAGCTGGCGATACGTTTGAAAAAATGAGCGTTCGCAGGAGTGATTCAAAGACGAGAGCGGTTTTAAAAATTGAGGACGGCTGCAATATGTTCTGCTCGTATTGCATTATTCCGTTTGCAAGGGGCAGAGTCAGAAGTCGAAGCCTTGAAGAAATTAAAAGCGAAGCGATAAAGCTTGCAGATCACGGACATAAGGAAATTGTTCTTGTCGGCATTAACCTTTGCTGCTACGGCGCAGATTTACAAAACACAACCCTTGCTGACGCTGTAAGGGCTGTCAACGATATACCTCAAATTGAAAGAATAAGACTTGGCTCTTTAGAGCCTGAGATGCTCGATAATGATGAAATAGCAAAGCTCAAGGGCTGCGAAAAGCTGTGCGCTCACTTTCATTTGTCGCTGCAAAGCGGCTGTGACAAAACGCTCAAAGCGATGAACAGGCGATACACTACAGAGCAGTACAAAGCGCTTGTAGATAAGCTTAGAGCAGAATTTAAAAACGCATCGATTACAACCGACATAATGGTTGGCTTTCCGGGCGAAACTGACGAGGACTTTAACCGGTCGCTTGAATTTGTAAAAGATATAGGCTTTGCCTCAGCGCATATTTTCCCATTTTCAGTCAGAGAGGGAACCAAAGCGGCGGGAATGTCCGGTCAGGTGCCGCCCGACATAAAGAGGCAGCGCGCGGCAAAGACGAAAGAGGTAACGAACGCCAGCAAAAAAGAGTTTTTACGCTCGCAGGTTTCTAAGCTTCAAAGAGTGATTTTTGAGCGTGACGAGGGACTCGATTACCATAGAGGACATACCGAAAATTATACGCCGGTCAGAGTCCCAAAGATAGACAGTAAAAGCAATTTGCACAAAAAAAGTTTTTGTGTTAGAATAGTGGAAGCGAGAGACGATTTTTGCTTGGGCGAAATAGAGGACGACAAATATTAAACGAAGGGCGATTGGGATATAGAAAGAAATTTCAACGCTTGAGATTAAGCATTTAATTTTTGAAGGGAGTTTTATAAATGTCAGTTTATCGAATTTATGCAGAAAAGAAGTCTGGCTTTGACGTAGAAGCGCAGTCGCTTTTAAACGGAATCAAAAACGTGCTGGGGCTATCACAGCTTGAAGGTGTGAGAATTATAAACCGCTATGATGCAGAGGGCTTGACAGAGGAGAGCTTTAAGCTAGCAACTCCTGTAGTTTTTTCAGAGCCTGCTGTTGATACCGTTTACGATGAGCTTCCGAAAATGGCTGAGGACGAGCATATTATTGCGGTTGAATATCTTCCCGGTCAGTTTGATCAGAGAGCCGACTCCTGCGCTCAATGTATATCTCTTTTGACGGGCGGAATGCGTCCTACTGTCAGAAGCGCAAAGATACACGTTTTCAAGGGAGATTTATCAAGTGCTGAGCTTGAAAAAATAAAGCATTATATTATTAACCCTGTTGAGAGCCGTGAGGCTGAGCTTAAAAAGCCTGAAACTCTCGATACTGATTATGCAATCCCCGATAAGGTAGATACTATTGAAGGCTTTATCTACGCTTCGGATTCTGAGCTTAAAGATTATATCAGCTCAATGGGACTTGCTATGGACTTTGACGACATTAAGTTTTGTCAGGCATATTTCAGAGATGAAGAGGGCAGAAATCCAACGATAACTGAGGTCAGAATGATAGATACCTATTGGTCTGACCACTGCCGTCATACAACATTTTTGACGATAATTGACGACGCTGAAATCAAAGCTCCTTATATTGAAGATACCTACAAGGATTATTTGAAGACAAGAAGGCGTTTGTATTCGGGCCGCAAGGACAAGCCGATGACGCTTATGGATTTAGCTGTAATCGGCGCTAAAAGATTAAAGCAGGAGGGCCTGCTTGACGCATTGGACGAGAGCGAGGAAATTAACGCTTGCTCGGTTAATATAAAGGTTGACGTAAACGGCAAGGAGCAGGATTGGCTGCTGATGTTTAAAAATGAAACGCACAACCACCCGACTGAAATCGAACCGTTCGGCGGCGCAGCTACCTGTCTTGGAGGAGCTATAAGAGATCCTCTTTCAGGAAGAAGCTACGTTTATCAGGCGATGAGAGTTACAGGCGCTGCAAATCCGCTTGTTCCTTTCGAGGACACTATTCAGGGTAAGCTTCCGCAGAGAAAAATTACAGTCGGCGCCGCTCAGGGCTATTCGTCCTACGGAAACCAGATAGGATTAGCGACAGGTCACGTCAGCGAAATTTATCACTCGGGATATGCTGCCAAGAGAATGGAAATCGGCGCGGTTATTGCTGCTGCTCCAAAGGAAAATGTAAGAAGAGAACGCCCGGCTACAGGTGACGTTGTAATACTTCTCGGCGGAAAAACAGGTCGTGACGGCTGCGGCGGAGCGACTGGCTCTTCAAAGTCGCACACCTTATCGTCGCTTGAAACCTGCGGTGCTGAGGTTCAAAAGGGTAACGCACCAGAAGAGAGAAAGCTTCAGAGATTGTTCAGAAATCCAGAGGTTACAAGAATGATCAAGCGCTGTAACGACTTTGGCGCAGGCGGTGTGTCTGTTGCAATCGGAGAGCTTACAGACGGACTTGTTATAAATCTTGATTCGGTTACGAAAAAGTACGACGGACTTGACGGTACAGAGCTTGCAATTTCAGAATCTCAGGAGAGAATGGCAGTAGTTATTGCAAGAAGCGACATTGAAAAGTTTATGGCAAAGGCGGCTGAGGAAAACTTAGAGGCAACCTTGGTTGCAGTTGTAACAGACGACAGACGACTGAAAATGAACTGGAAGGGAAATGAAATTGTAAATCTTTCCAGAGATTTTCTAAATTCCAACGGTGCTGAAAAGCACACCAGTGTTTTAGTGCCGGAGCCTATATTTAACAAGAGCGAGGAAATTGACGATTCCGCTGACAAGTGGGAGGCTATGATTTCAAACCTCAATATCTGCTCGCAAAAGGGACTTGTTGAGTATTTCGATTCCACTATCGGCGCAGGAACAGTTCTGATGCCGTTTGGCGGCAAGTATCAGAATACTCCTACTCAGGCAATGGCAGCTAAGATTCCTGTTTTAAACGGCGATACCACAACTGCTTCAATTATGGCATGGGGCTTTAACCCATTCCTGTCTGAGCAAAGCCCTTATCACGGAGCAATGGCGGCAGTTATAGAATCCGTTTCAAAGGTTATAGCGACAGGCGGTAGCTATAAGGAATGCTGGCTTACCTTCCAGGAGTATTTTGAAAGAACTCAGGATAAGCCTGAAAGATGGGGCAAGCCTTTTGCGGCGCTTTTAGGAGCTTTCAAGGCACAGACTGAGCTAGGCTGTGCGTCAATAGGCGGTAAGGATTCTATGAGCGGAACCTTCGAGAAGATTGACGTTCCGCCAACGCTTGTTTCCTTTGCTGTTTCAAAGGCTTCCTGCTACGATATAATTTCTCAGGAATTTAAAAAGGCAGGAAGCAAGGTTATACTCATTCGTCCTGAATACGATGAAAACGGCTGTCCTGTATGGGATAGCATAAAGAGCGTATTTAACAAGGTTGAAACTCTTATCAAGGAGAAGAAGGTCCTTTCCTGCTGGAGCGTAGCTTATGGCGGAGTTGCTGAAGCTGTCGCTAAGATGTCGTTCGGCAACAGGATAGGCTTTAAATTCACGACAACTCTTACCTCAAAGGAGCTTTTCAGAGCCTGCTACGGCAGCTTTGTAATCGAGCTTGACGAGGAAGTTGAAACTGACGAGAGAGTAATCGGTGAAACGACCGAAGAGTACAAGATTATAACTGCAAGTTATACGATCGACCTTGTTCGTCTTGAAAGACTTTGGTCGCAAAAGCTTGAGCCTGTTTTCCCAGTTAAGGCAAATGTTCAAGATGAAATTACTGAAAAGTTTAGTTTTAGAGCTGACAAGAGAAAGGAGCCTATTTCTCCTATCGCTAAGCCTCGTGTTTTGATTCCTGTTTTCCCGGGAACAAACTGCGAATACGATACCGCAAAGGTATTTGAAAAGGCAGGAGCAATAGCTGATATATTCGTTATAAAGAATCTTACTCCGTCGGCTATTGAAGAAAGCGTTATCGAAATGGAAAAGAGAATCAGGCAATCTCAGATTATTATGATTCCCGGAGGATTTTCAGGAGGAGACGAGCCTGACGGAAGCGGAAAGTTTATCACCTCATTCCTTAGAAATCCAAGCTTAACGCAGGCTATCAATGAGCTTCTGACATACAGAGACGGATTGATGCTCGGAATCTGTAACGGTTTTCAGGCGCTTATCAAGCTGGGACTTGTTCCTTATGGCGAGATAAGAGATATGAGAGATAATTCTCCAACTCTCACCTTCAATACAATCGCAAGACACCAGTCAAAAATGGTTAATACAAGAATTGCTTCAAATAAATCTCCGTGGCTTGCGCAGACTGATGTCGGCGATATACACACAGTTGCTATTTCTCACGGCGAAGGACGTTTTGTTGCAACCGAAGAGGAAATAAGAGCGCTTGCTGAAAACGGACAGATCGCAACTCAGTACGTTGATTTTAATTCGATTCCTACAATGGATATTCATTGCAACCCGAACTCCTCTATGTACGCTATCGAGGGTATAACCTCTCCTGACGGACGAGTTTTCGGTAAAATGGGACACTCCGAGAGAATCGGCGAGTGCGTTTGCAAAAACGTACCTGGAAACAAGGACCAAAAGATTTTTGAAAGCGGAGTCAAGTATTTCACAATGTAGGACTTATTTATCCGTCTGCAAAAATTTGCAGACGGATTTTTTGTGTCTGTTTTTTCTCCTGTCATTTTCCACCCAAGCTTTTCATATTTATTAAAAAACGAAAGCAAGGAGAGAAGGCAATGAAAAGAAGGATTTTTATCTGTCTTGCGGCAATAATTTTTATGATGAATTTTTTAGTCCTTTACTGTCAGGCGGACGGCGAGGAGGACAGCGTTTACGCTTCAAAAAATCAAGATACGCTTTCGGTGACTGCGGATAGGTATGTGATACTTGAAGCAAGTACAAACACATTTTTAGCTGGGCAAGGCTCTTATGAGGAGTTTTCTGCTTCTCATTTTACAAAGCTTATGACGCTCACGCTTGTCAGCGAGAAAATCGACGAGGGAGAGCTGTCGCTTGACGATACGGTAGCTGTGAGCGAGTACGCAAATTCACAGCAGGGCACGCAAATCTGGCTTGACAAGGGAGAAAAGATAACAGTTTCAGAGCTTATAAAAGCGGTAACGATAGGAAACGCTAACGACGCTTGCGTTGCGCTAAGCGAAACGGTAGATAAAAAAATTTCCGACTTTGTAGAGCGTATGAACAAGCGAGCGGCAGAGCTTCAGATGATAAATACCGTCTATGTCGATTGCACAGGCGTTTCAAACGACAATATAACAACAGCTCACGATACGGCTCTTTTAGCGTCGGAGCTTTTAAAGCACGAGTATTTGACGGAATACTTAACTGCGTGGAGAGATTTTGTCGGCGAAAAGCAGTCGGAGGTAGTAAATCAAAATACGCTTGTTAAAAGCTATGACGGAATTACAGGGCTAAAGGCTTGCGTCAGCTCCACAGGAGTTAATATGACAAGCGTCAGCGCCAAAAGGGGAGAGATGAGCGTTGTATGCGTTGCTGTAGGCTCAGAAAGCAGCGAGCAAAGAGCGGTTGACGGAGAGAATATGCTTGACTACGCCCTTTCGCAGTTTCAGATTTACGAGCCTGAAATTGACAAAACTCTGCTCGATGATATAAAGATTGTTCACGGGGAGGATGAAAGCGTGAAGGTTTCCCTTTATAAGCCTTTGCGACTTGTCATAAAAAGAGGTACCTCTTCAGAGCTTGATGTTACAGCGAGCAGAGAGCAAAGTATTACGGCGCCAAAGAAAAAGGGCGATAAGGTTGGAAGCGTAACCGTTACAAACGGCGAAAAGACGGCTTTTTCCACAAGCATTGTGCTTTGCGACGACGCCGAAAGGATAACTGTGAAAAAAGCGTTTCTCAAGCTTATATATTCTCTTATTGGAGAAATATGAACAAAATAATAACAATTTTCAAAAAGGACTTGAAAAAAGGTCTGAATTATAGTATGATAAATATGTATAAAAGGATGCGTTTTACCCTTTAAGGGTCGCTTAAGAAAAAGACGTAATTTGATTTTCAGAAAGGATGTTTTCAAGTGGCTGTAAAGTTAAACACAAAATATCTTGAGGGAGTTATTTCAGCTCACGAGCTGGACGGAGTCAAGTCGCAAATAACCGCCGCTCATAATTTAATTGAAACGAGATCAGGTCAGGGAAATGATTTTCTCGGCTGGGTTGATCTTCCGGTAGATTATGACAAGGAGGAGTTTGCAAGAATCAAGGCTGCTGCCAAAAGGATTCAGGGTAAGGCTGACATTCTGATTGTAATTGGAATCGGCGGTTCCTACCTCGGCGCAAGAGCTGCTATCGAGCTTTTGAAATCTCCGTTTTACAATAATATGAAGAAGGATACGCCTGACATTTATTATGTTGGAAACAGCATCAGTCCTACCTATCTAAACGAGGTTTTGTCTATCTGCGAGGGCAAGGATATCTGCGTAAATGTTATTTCAAAGTCGGGAACTACTACTGAGCCTGCTCTGGCATTCAGAATTTTCAAGAAGCTTGTAGAGGACAAGTATGGTAAGGAGGAAGCAAAGGAAAGAATCTTTGCTACTACGGATAAGGCGAGAGGAACTTTAAAGGAGCTTTCCGACAAGGAAGGCTATGAAACCTTTACTATTGCCGACGACGTTGGCGGAAGATTTTCCGTTCTGACTGCCGTTGGACTTTTGCCGATTGCAGTTGCTGGCTGCGATATTGACAAGATTATGCAGGGCGCAGCAAAGGCGAGAGAAAACTATTCAAAGGACGACTTGAACGACTGTTACAAGTATGCAGCTATCAGAAATATTCTTTACCGCAAGGGCAAGAGCGTTGAGATGCTCGTTTCTTACGATCCAAGCTTTACAATGATGGCTGAATGGTTCAAGCAGCTTTTTGGCGAGAGCGAGGGCAAGGACAACAAGGGTATCTTCCCATCCTCCGCTACATTCTCTACCGATCTTCACTCTTTAGGTCAGTTTATTCAGGACGGCTCAAGAGTAATGTTTGAAACGGTTGTTGACATCAAGACTCCAAAGCAGGATTTGTTTTTGGAAAGCGACGAGCAAAATCTTGACGGCTTAAACTTCCTGTCAAACCAGAATATGTCCGTTGTAAACAGAAAGGCTTTTGAGGGAACTATTTTAGCTCACACAGAGGGCGGAGTTCCAAACATCGTTATTGAGGTTGACGCACTGGATGAGGAAAACTTCGGAGAGCTTGTTTACTTCTTTGAAAAGGCTTGCGCAATTTCAGGATATATGCTTGGAGTTAATCCATTCAATCAGCCGGGAGTTGAAAGCTATAAGAAGAATATGTTCGCACTTTTAGGAAAGCCGGGCTATGAGGACGCTAAGGCGGCACTTGAAGAAAAGCTTAAATAAGGCGCAAACAGGGTAACCTGTAAAATATTATCGGGATTATTCCCTAAATAAAAAATGCCCGCAAGGGCGGATTGGAGCGTAATTATGATTAAAATTATCACCGGAAAAAGAGGAACGGGAAAGACCAAGATTTTGGTTGATAACATTGTAGAGGCTGTTGAAAACGCAACAGGAAACGTAGTTTGTATCGAAAGAGGAATGAAGCTTACTTATGATCTTCCTCACAAGGTAAGACTTGTTGATACTGAAGAGTACGGAATTACCGGATACGACGCATTTTATGGCTTCGTTACCGGAATGCTTGCCGGAAACTACGACATTCAAGAGGTTTTCGTTGACGGAATTTTAAAAATCGGCGGAAGAAATTACGATGAGCTGGGCGCTATGTTTGAAAAGCTTGCTATGGTTGCAAAGGACGTAGTCGTTACATTTACTGTATCTGCTGACCTCGATGAGCTTCCTGCAAAGGTAAAGGCGTTTATCAAGTAATACACCCAAGATTTTACGATTTTAATCAAAAAACTATTGACAACGGTTTTTGAATTAGGTATAATAATCTTTGTGACATTTGAGGAGTGCGAATTGATATGGAGCTTATGCTTAAAGAGCTGTTTGAGGAAGCCTCAACTGAGCGTGAGTTTGACGGGTTTGTCACTTCAAACGAGCTGAAGCTGCCTGCAGGATTGTCATTTAACGAGCCTGTAAGGGTAGTAGGCAGGGTGTTTAACCGTGCCGGAATTGTAACGCTTGAGTACAAGCTTACCGCCAAGGCGCAGCTTGTGTGCGACAGATGTCTTGATGAGTTTGAGAAGGTTTTTGAATACGATTTCAGTCATATCCTCGTTACAAGTTTAAACAGCGAGGACGATTACGACAGATATGTCGTTTGCGAAAACAATATTCTCGGTCTTGATGATTTGGCTATTTCTGATTTATTGTTGCAGCTGCCTTCAAAGATTTTATGTAAGGAAGACTGCAAGGGCTTATGCTTCGTCTGCGGACAGAACCTGAACGAAGCGACTTGCGAATGCTCAAAGAGTTAATAGCCGCAGCAATAATTTGTTTTAAAGTAACCTAAGAGGAGGTGCCCGAAAATGGCAGTACCAAAGAGAAAAGTATCTAAGGCAAGAAGAGATAAAAGACGCTCTAATGTCTGGAAGCTAAACCCACCTGCACTATCAAAATGCTCGCATTGCGGAGAGCTTACGGCTCCACACAAGGTATGCAAAAATTGCGGATATTATAAGGGTATTGAAGTAATTCACAAAGAAGAAGCGTAATGCTTTAGGCGGAGGTGGGAACGCTCACCTCCGCTTTTTTGTTGTACCTTTCAAAGGGTCATTTTTTTGGCAAAGGAGAATAATTTTATGGCGTTGCCTTTAGTCGCCATTGTCGGCAGACCAAACGTCGGTAAATCCACGCTTTTTAACAAGCTTATTGGACGCAGGCTTTCAATAGTTGAGGATACGCCGGGCGTTACAAGAGATAGAATATATGCTAAATGCGAATGGCTGTCAAAATCCTTCATGCTAGTAGATACTGGAGGAATCGAGCCGAAAACGGACGACGTTATGCTATCGCAGATGAAAAGACAGGCTCAGCTTGCTATTGAAAAAGCAGATGTGATTATTTTTGTTACCGATTTGCGAAGCGGCGTTACAGCAAACGATTTAGACGTCGCTAATATGCTTTTGAAGTCCGGAAAGCCTATCGTGCTATGCGTTAATAAATGTGACGGAGTGGGTGAGGTTCCGCCCGAGTTTTACGAGTTTTACAATCTCGGACTGGGAGATCCTATAGCCGTTTCGTCGGTTCACGGTCACGGAACGGGCGACCTGCTTGACGCTGTGTTTGAAAAAATGCCCGAATCGGCAAACTACGAGGACGCAGACGGCGTAAAGGTAGCGGTAATCGGTAAGCCTAACGTTGGAAAGTCGTCAATTATAAACAAGCTTTGCGGTGAGGAAAGAGTAATCGTTTCGGATATTGCCGGAACCACAAGAGATGCAACCGATACCGAAATTGAAACGGATAAGGGTAAGTTTGTTTTTATCGACACCGCAGGAATAAGAAAAAAATCAAAGGTTTCAGAGTCGATCGAACGATATAGCGTTTTGCGTTCGTATATGGCGGTCGATAGAGCTGACGTTGCAGTAATTGTAATCGACGCTACCGAAGGCTTTACCGAACAGGATTCCAAGGTTGCAGGCTACGCTCACGAGCAGGGAAAGGCTTGCGTTGTAGCTGTTAATAAGTGGGACGCAGTCGATAAGCAAACTGGCACTATGAACGAGTATATAAAAAAGCTCAAAAACGATTTTTCGTTTATGTCTTATGTTCCGTTTGTTTTCGTTTCAGCAAAAACAGGTCAGCGGCTTGACAAGCTGCTTGATAAAATTTTATACGTTGCCCAGCAGAATGCTGTAAGAATTTCAACAGGTAAGCTTAACGATATTTTAGCATATGCTACAAGTAGAGTTCAGCCGCCGAGCGACAAGGGCAGAAGACTAAAGATATATTATATGACTCAGGCGTCGACAAAGCCGCCTACATTTGTAACCTTTGTAAACAGAAAAGAGCTTTTCCACTTTTCCTATCAAAGGTATATAGAAAATCAAATTCGGGAAACCTTTTCTCTTGAGGGGACGCCTGTGCGGTTTATAGTGAGAGAAAGGGCAAGAGACGACGTTAAATAATTGTTGTCGCTTAGCGAAAGGGGAAGTTTAAAATGAGCGCATCCCAGATTCTGGCGATTGTTTTCGTTGCCGTTGCGGCATATCTTTTTGGAAGCTTAAACTCGGCGATAATTGTATGTAAAATTATAAAGCACGACGATATAAGAAAGTACGGAAGCAAAAACGCAGGGCTTACCAACGTCCTTAGAGTTTACGGAAAGTCAACTGCTGCTATTACTCTTTTGTGCGATTTGTTCAAGGGAATTTTTGCAGTAACCGCCGCTAGACTTATAGTGGGAAATTTGTTTGAAATTTATTATTTCGGCGAAAATATGTTTATAGGCTACGTAGCTGGACTTGCCGTTGTGCTGGGGCATATTTTTCCTATCTATTACGGCTTTCGCGGAGGAAAGGGCGTTCTTACCGCCTGCACTACAATGATTGCAATCGACCCGCTGAGTATGTCGATAGCATTGCTTGTATTTATAATAATTGTCGCAATTTCAAGATACGTTTCCCTCGGCTCCATAACGGCAGCAGTAGCTTATCCGATAGCCACAGCTATAACTCAAACCCTGCGAGGTACTGACGGAGTGCTGGTGCATACTGTTCTTGCAATCGCTTTGTCAGCATTTGTAATCGCTATGCATCACGCAAATATTGTAAGGCTGATAAAGGGAACGGAAAACAAGCTGAGCTTTAAAAAGAATCATTGACTTAAAGGAGGACAATATGGCAAATATAGCTATTTTAGGTTCGGGCGGCTTTGGATTGGCTTTAGCAGTTTTGTGCCACAACAGAGGACATAAGGTGTGCGTCTGGTCTAAGTTTCAGGACGAGATCGACACGATCAAGCGAGCCGGTGAATTAAAGGCTAAGCTGCCGGGCGTTGTAATTCCAAAGGACATAGAGCTTTCAACCGACATTTCCTGCGTTAAGGGAAAGGATATTGCGGTAATTGGAATCCCGTCGGCGTTTGTAAGAAGCGTTTGCGAGGAAGCGGCTCCTTTTGTTGACGAAAAGACGATAATTGTAAGCACAACTAAAGGTCTTGAGGATAAAAGCCTTAAAAGAATGACCGAAGTAGTAAGCGAATGTATGCCAAATAATACGGTCGTTGCGCTGACAGGACCCTCTCACGCAGAGGAAATTGCAAGAGGTATTCCTACCCTTGTAGTAGCCGCTTGTAAGGATTTGTCCGTAGCGGAGCTTATTCAAAGCGAGCTTTCGAGCGATACATTCAGGATTTACACAAGCGAGGACGTAATCGGATGTGAAATTGGCGGAGCGCTTAAAAATATTATTGCCCTTGCAGCAGGAATCTGCGACGGAATGGGCTATGGCGACAACACTAAAGCGGCGTTAATGACAAGAGGAATGAGCGAGATTCGCCGTCTGGGCGTAACGCTTGGAGGAAGGAGCGAAACCTTCTCAGGACTTACAGGCATTGGCGACCTGATTGTCACCTGTACAAGTATGCACTCAAGGAACAGACGAGCCGGTATCCTTATCGGTCAGGGCGTAGCTCCTGACGAGGCTATCAGAAGAGTGGGAACTGTTGAGGGCTACTACTGCGCTAAAACGGCTTATGAGCTTTCAAAGAGAGTAGGAGTTGAAATGCCTATCACTCAGCAGCTTCACAATGTTTTGGAAAACGGAAAGGATGCGGCTGAAAGCCTAAAGGAGCTAATGCTTCGCCCATATGTTTCAGAATAGCGGAGAACAGACAAAACAAAAGGAAAATATTTGCGAGGGCAAGCTTTATGCTCTCGCAATTTTTGTTGCGTAAGGCAAAAATCATCTTTACAAATTTTACCCCTTATGGTATACTATTCTTTAAAGAATGGCGTGCCGTTTTTTAATATCAACGAAAGAGAGCGTTGGGAATATGGAAGTCAAATATAAAAGAATTCTTTTGAAGCTTAGCGGTGAAGCGCTTGCAGGAGAAAAGAAAACAGGACTTGATTATGAGGTCATTACAGCATTCGGGAAAAGCATTAAAAAGTGCGTTGACGCAGGAGTTCAGGTCGGAATTGTAGTTGGCGGCGGAAACTTCTGGAGAGGTCGTTCAAGCGGCGCAATGGACAGAACGAGAGCTGACCACATTGGTATGCTGGCAACGGCTATGAATGCGCTGGCGGTTGCTGACGGACTTGAAAATTTAGGGGTCGAGGTCAGAGTTCAGACTGCTATTACAATGCGTGAGGTAGCGGAGCCTTATATCAGAAATAAGGCAATGAGACATTTTGAAAAGGGAAGAGTTGTAATATTCGGCTGCGGAACGGGAAATCCTTTCTTTTCAACCGATACAGCAGCAGCTTTAAGAGCGGCGGAAATTGAAGCGGATATAATTTTAAAGGCAACAATGGTTGACGGCGTATACGATAAGGATCCGCACAAGTATGACGACGCTGTAAAATACGACACTATCAGCCACGCTGAAATTTTAGCAAAGGATCTTGCTGTTATGGATTCAACAGCAGCGGCGCTTTGCAAGGATAATAACATACCGATTCTGGTATTTAACTTGGAAAAACCTGATAATATCTACGACGCTTGCATGGGAAAGAGCGTGGGTACTATCGTTCAATAAAAAACTAATAATGGAGGAAAATACAATGAAAGAAGTTTTAGACAGATGCGAAAGAAAGATGAACAAAACCATTGACGCATTGAAGGGCGAGCTTGCTTCGGTAAGAGCCGGCAGAGCAAATCCGGCAATTCTCGATAAGGTTTTGGTTGATTATTACGGAGCGCCTACGCCAATAAATCAAATGGCGGCAGTTTCTGTAAGCGAAGCGAGAGTGCTTGTTATTCAGCCATGGGACAAGTCAACTCTCAAGTCGATTGAAAAGGCTATTCAGGCGTCGGATATTGGAATCAACCCTGTAAACGACGGAAACGTATTAAGACTTGCTTTTCCACAGCCTACCGAGGAAAGAAGAAAAGAGCTTGTTCGTGATATCAAGAAAATGGGCGAGGAATCTAAGGTTGGAATCAGAAATATAAGACGTGATTCTATGGAAAAGCTGAAGGCTCTTAAAAAGGATAACTCGATTACTGAGGACGACCAGAAAAACGGCGAGAAGAAGATTCAGGATATTACCGATAAGTTTGTAAAGAAGATCGACGCAGTCGTTGCTGAAAAGGAAAAAGAGGTTCTTTCTATATAATGGCGGACAATAGATTTGACGGACAGGAAGTACCTACCCATGTAGCCATTATTATGGACGGCAACGGAAGGTGGGCTAAAAAAAGAGGTCTGCCCAGAAAGTTCGGACATAGAGAGGGCGCAAAAACCTTTCGTAAAATTACTCGTCACGCTAAAAAGATTGGAATTAAGTACCTGTCGCTTTATGCGTTTTCAACAGAAAACTGGAAGCGTCCTAAGGATGAGGTTGACGCAATAATGGACCTTTTCGATAAGTATCTTGACGAGGTCAGAGATTTTATCGAGGAGAATATACGAGTTTGCTTTATCGGCGATAGGACAAGACTTTCTGAGTCGCTTCAGCGCAAGATGAAAAGCGTTGAGGAGGATTCCAAGGACTTTAACGCAATGACCCTTATTCTTGCAATCAATTATGGCGGTCAGGACGAAATCACAAGAGCGGTAAAGGCTATCGCGCAAAAGGTAAGCGACGGCGAGCTGAGTGCTGACGATGTAACGCCAAAGCTCATAGAAGAACATCTCGATACGAAGGAGTTCCCGCCGGTTGATCTTTTGATAAGACCTAGCGGCGAGCAGAGAATATCGAATTTTCTCATCTGGCAGTCGGCTTATGCCGAGTACGTTTTCTCGGATATATTGTGGCCCGACTACAAGCCCTCCGACTTAGAGGACGCAGTTTATGAATATCTTGAAAGAAACAGAAGGTTTGGAGGCGTTTAAGGCTTGAAGACACGAATTATATCCGCTGCAGTAGCAATAGCGTTGCTGGTGGTCGTTTTGATTTTTCATAATACCATTGCGCTGCCGGCTACAGTTTGCTTTTTGGTTGTCGTTGCAATTTACGAGCTTTTAAAAGCAGCAGACGTTCACAAATACAAGGTCTTAACAGTATCGAGTATGATTTTTGGCGGCTCCGTACCGCTTGTATGGTTTGGATCATGTGTGCTTTTTGAAAACACAACATTTTTAAAATATCTCGTGCCGATTGAAATATTTGTTTATCTTATGGTTTTATTCTGCTACCTTCTGGCATATTATAAAACTATAAAGTATGAGAAGCTGTTTTTTGCAGCGTTTGAAACCTTTTTCGTAACGGCAGCCCTCTCCTGTATACTTGTAATTCACGAGTTCGACGGACTTATAGCGGTAATACTGACGCTTGGCGGCGCATGGCTTTCAGACAGTGGAGCGTACTTTGCCGGAACCTTTTTAGGCCGCCACAAGCTTTGCCCCAATATAAGCCCGAAAAAGACTGTCGAGGGAGTTATCGGCGGAGTTGTTTCAAACGGAATTTTAATGTGCGTGATAGCTCTTGTTTACAGCTTTATTGACGACAAGGCTGAGATAAATTACATTCTGCTGTTTGTAGCAGGCTGTATTTGCTCAATACTAGGTCTTTTGGGAGATTTAAAAGCGTCTCTTATCAAAAGACAGGCAGGAATCAAGGACTATGGAAACATAATGCCGGGACACGGCGGCGTAATGGATCGCTTTGACAGCGTGCTTACTGTAGCGCCGTTTATGGCTTTGGTATTTTGGCTATTTGACATAATATGAACTTTCAGTAGGGGTGTAAATTTTATGCACCCCTATTAAGCTTAGTTGACTTAAAACAAAAAGGAATTTGGTATATGGGAAAGACAATTTCTATACTCGGCTCGACAGGCTCGATAGGAACTCAATGCCTTGATATTGTCAGAAAGCAGGGCTTTAAGGTTGCGGCTCTTACAGCGAACAAAAGCGTAGAGCTTCTTATTAGTCAGGCTCTGGAGTTTAAGCCAAAGGTAGTCTGCATAACGGACAAAAGCTGCGAAGCAAAATTGAGTGATGCTTTAAAGGGTAGCGGCATTAAGGTTTTGTCGGGAATGGACGGACTTTGCGAGGTAGCAACGCTCGACAGCGTCGACATTTTAGTAAATTCCCTTGTGGGAATGGTAGGGCTTACACCAACTCTTTTAGCGATTAACAAGGGAAGAGATATAGCGCTTGCAAATAAGGAAACGCTTGTGACTGGCGGAAAGCTTGTAACCGAGAGCGCTAAAAGAAATGGCATCTGGCTTTTTCCGATAGACTCTGAGCACTCTGCAATCTTTCAATGCTTGCAGGGAAATGAAAATAATAAAATCAAGAAAATAATTTTGACAGCTTCTGGCGGACCATTTTACGGAAGAACAAAAAGCGAGCTTAGCGGCGTTACGGTTGAGCAGGCTTTGAATCACCCGAATTGGTCAATGGGAAGCAAGATAACGATAGATTCCGCAACGCTGATGAATAAGGGTCTTGAATTTATCGAGGCTATGTGGCTGTTCGGCGTAAAGCCCTCGCAGATTGAAATAGTAGTTCACAGAGAGAGCGTTATTCATTCGGCTGTTGAATATGAGGACAATTCGATAATAGCGCAAATGGGCGTACCTGATATGAAAATACCAATTCAGTATTCGCTTTTGTATCCGAAAAGAATCGACTGTCCGACGAAAAGTCTTTCGCTTACCGATTACGGAACGCTTCATTTTTCAAAGCCTGATTATGAAACCTTCGATTGCTTGTCGGCTTGTATAAAGGCTATAAAAATGGGCGGAATTATGCCGACTCTTGTAAACGGCGTAAACGAAGCGGCAGTAGAGCTGTTTTTAAACGAGAAAATCAGCTTTTTAAAAATAGGGGAGCTTGTAAAGAGTGTTACGGACGAAATAGAAAACAGAGAAGTTAATTGCCTTGACGATGTGCTTTCTGCCGACAGGCAGGCACGGGAATATGTGCGAAGGAAAATTTTTGGCAAGGAGTAAATATGAACGCATTTATTGGAATTGTTATTGCGATTATAGTTTTCGGTCTTATAATCTTTATTCACGAGCTTGGACATTTTACTGTCGCGAAGCTTTGCAAGGTCAAGGTCAACGAGTTTGCTCTTGGAATGGGGCCTGCGCTTGTAAAATTTAAGCGTGGTGAAACGCTTTATGCGCTTCGGCTTTTGCCATTTGGCGGATATTGCTCTATGGAGGGCGAAAACGACGAGAGCGACAACGAAAGAGCCTTTTGCAACAAGCGAGTCTGGCAGAGAATTTTAATTGTTGCGGCGGGGGCTGTTATGAATCTCATTCTGGGATTTATAGTCGTTGCAATAATGCTTTCAACGCAGGATGCAATAACAAGCAGTACAATAACATGGTTTTCTGACGACGCCACCTCAAGCGAAACAGGTCTTGAGCTTGGCGACGAAATAAAGAGCATAAACGGTATGCACATTTTTTCTGAAATCGATATGTCCTATCAGCTTCAGTCTGACGAGGACGGAGTGTTTGATTTTACTGTTTTGCGTGACAGAGAAACGGTTGAGCTAAGCGGCGTAACCTTTGCGCTTGACGAAACTGATGACGGAAATGTTTTACATCTTGACTTTAAGGTAGCGCCAATAGAAAAGGGCTTTTTCTCGGTCTGTGAATATTCGGTAAAGACAAGTATTTCTTACGGCAGGCTGGTGCTTGTATCGCTAAAGGATTTAGTCTTAGGAAAGTACAAGATTAACGACCTGTCAGGTCCTGTCGGAATAGTTTCGGTTTTAAGCGACGTTGTTGATTCTAACGCTGATACCTCAGGAATTGACTGGTATTCGCTCTTTCAGCAGCTTTTATCCCTCTCGGCACTTATTACCATAAATGTTGGAATCTTTAATTTGCTGCCGCTGCCTGCCCTTGACGGAGGCCGACTGCTGTTTTTGATAATTGAGGCTATAAGGAGAAAGCCTGTTCCCGCAAAATATGAGGGATATGTTCACACGGCAGGCTTTGCGCTTTTAATGCTGCTGATGGTTTACATTACAGCGCACGATATTTTTAAATTATTTGTTTGACAGGGGATTGCTATGAGAAAGGTTAGAGAGGTTAAAGTTGGAGGATTGACGCTTGACGGAAAGAAAATTTATATTCAGTCTATGCTTAACGTTCCTTCAACGGATATAGAAAAAAGCGTCACTCAGGCGAAAAGACTTGAAGCGGCAGGCTGTGAGATAATAAGAGCGGCGATTCCTGATATGGACGCCGTAGCTCTTATTCCTGCAATAAAAAAAGAGGTCGGCATTCCTCTTGTTGCCGATATTCATTTCGACTACCGCTTAGCGCTTGCGGCGGCAGACGCTGGGGTAGACAAGATAAGGATAAATCCTGGAAATATAGGCGATAAGCAAAGGGTAAAAGCCGTAGTCGACAAGTGTAAGGAGAAAAAAATTCCTATACGAATCGGAGTGAACTCTGGCTCGCTTGAAAAGGAGCTTTTAAACAAATACGGCTCTCCGTGCGCCGAAGCTCTGGTTGAGAGCGCTTTGCGCCACGCTAAAATTTTAGAGGAGCTTGACTTTTACGATACTGTCATTTCAATCAAGTCGTCAAATGTAAAAACGACGATTGAAAGCTACCGCCTGCTGGCGTCTCAGTGCGATTATCCGCTGCACCTCGGCGTTACAGAAGCAGGTACCGAGCGAATGGGCGTAATAAAATCCGCTGTTGGAATAGGCTCGCTTTTACTCGACGGAATTGGTGAAACGATACGAGTTTCGCTTACAGACGACCCTGTTTTGGAGGTCGAAGCGGCAAAGGATATTTTAAAGGCAATCGGCAAGCGAGGCGGCGTGAAAATTGTTTCCTGCCCGACCTGCGGAAGAACACGAATTGACCTTATTTCCTTAGCCAAAGAGGTTGAGCAAAGAACGAAAAACATAGATAAGGATATAACAGTTGCTGTAATGGGCTGTGTTGTAAACGGACCGGGCGAAGCCAGAGAAGCGGACATTGGACTTGCCGGCGGAAATAAAGAAGCTGTAATTTTCAAGGGCAATACTGTTATCAAGAAAATCCCCGAACAAGCGGCAGTCGACGCGCTTTTAGAGGAAATAGACAAGCTTTAAGAAACAAGCTTACGAAAGGAAATATAAATGGAGAAATTCTATTTTGGCAATTTTTTTGAAGAATATAAAAAGCTGATACCACGCTCCTGTGAAAACGCAAGAATTTTAAAGCTGTACACAAACGAAGCTAAAACAATGCTGAAGTGCGTTTGCTCGTTCGATGAGCTGGCGCCGTATATGGATATAAAAACTGCTGAGAAAAATCTTCGCGATGCGCTTTCTCTTGAACGCTTTGTGCTTGAGCCGCATTTTAATCCGAGCTTGTTTTGCGCCGAATACTTTCCTGAGGTGGTTTCGTTTTTAAAGGATCGTTTTTCTGTTGTAAACGGCTTTTTTGACGGAGCGAGCTGTACATATTCTGACGGAAGCTTGGAAATTTCGCTCAGAAATGGCGGCTACAGCCTTTTGAAAAACGCTGGAATTGACACAGCGCTCCCGAGCCTTATAGGCGAGCTTTTTTCGCTGAACGTAGCTGTTAAGTTTACAGGCACTTTAGGACTTGACAAACAGCAGGCGGAGCTTGACCACCAAAAGGCGCTTGAAAGCATTCCGCTGCCTGAATTTGTACCAAGCAAGACAAAAGCACCGGACGATGAATTTACTCATTGCACCGTCGATTTTACAAAGTATATGCTTGACGGTAAAAACGCTGTCATTTTAAAGGGAAAGAAAATTCCGCAAGACGCTGAAATTATGTCAATGGACAGCTTAGAGGCTGATACGGAGGGTGCTGCTGTCTGGGGCGACGTATTTGAAATTGACACAAGAGAAACAAAGACGGGAATGCTGATTGCAAACATCTTTGTTACCGATTATACTAATTCGTTTGCAGTTAAAATGCTCGGATCTTCAAACAAGCGGGCAAGGCTTTCAAAGGAAAAGCTCTCGTCGATTTTAGAAAACATCAAAAAAGGCTCGACGCTTATTATCAAAGGAAATGTCGTTGAGGATCAGTACGACAGAACAGTAAACATTGAACCTGACGATATAATGCTGGTTAAGCGAATTTTGAAGAAGGATACCTACGAGCAAAAGAGAGTAGAGCTTCATTGCCATACCAATATGTCAGCAATGGACGCTTTAACTCCTGCGGACAAGCTTGTCAAGCGTGCCTTTTCGTGGGGACATAAAGCTTTAGCTATAACCGACCACGGCGTTTGTCAGGGCTTTCCTGACGCTATGTACTGCGTTGATAAAATAAGAAAGGACGGCGGAGATTTCAAGGTAATTTACGGAATCGAAGCTTATGAGGTAAACGACGATAACGGCGAAAATCCGCTTGAAGTTAAAAGACCGTACCACCAGATTATACTTGTCAAGGACAAGGTAGGGCTGAAAAATCTCTACAAGCTTGTTTCCTATTCCAATCTGAACTACTTTTACAAGCGTCCGAGAATACCAAAATCTGAGCTTATAAAGCATAGAGAAGGTCTTATTGTCGGAAGCGCCTGCGAAGCGGGAGAGGTTATTCAAGCGTATTTGCGTGGGGAAAGCTATGAGAAAATCAAGAAGATAGCAAGCTTTTACGATTATCTTGAAATTCAGCCAACGTCTAACAACAGCTTTATGCTTCGTTCTGACCGTGAACCTTACGATAAAATCAAGACAAACCAGGATTTGATTGATATAAATCTGTTTGTTATAAAGCTGGGCGAGGATTTAAATAAGCCTGTTTGCGCTACGGGAGACGTTCATTTTATGGACGAGTCCGACTCGATTTTCAGAGCAATTTTGCAGGCAGGTCAAGGCTATACTGACGCAGACCGTCAGCCGCCTATATATTTAAAAACAACAGACGAGATGATGCAGGAGTTTGTTCCTTATCTCGGCGAGGAGAAGGCAAGAGAGGTCGTTATCACTAATACGAATCTTATTGCCGATATGACAGACCCGGAGCTTCGAGCCTTTCCAAAGGGAACCTTTACCCCTCACATCGAGGGCGCAAACGAGGAGCTTGAGGACATTTGCTGGAAAAGGGCAAAGGAAATTTACGGCGATCCTCTTCCTGAAATTGTCTACAATCGTCTGAAAAGAGAGCTTGATTCAATTATCAAGCACGGCTTTGCAGTTTTGTATGTTATCGCTAAGCGCCTTGTTGCAAATTCGGTTGAAAACGGCTATCAGGTTGGTTCCCGTGGTTCGGTTGGTTCGTCGTTTGTAGCTTCAATGTCTGGAATTTCGGAGGTAAACCCGTTAGTCCCGCATTACGTTTGTCCAAAATGTAAATATAGCGAGTTTATAACCGACGGTTCAATAGGCTCAGGCTACGACCTTCCGCCTAAAAAGTGTCCGAACTGCGGCGAGGAGCTTAATCGTGACGGACACGATATTCCGTTTGAAACGTTTTTAGGCTTTAACGGCGACAAGTCGCCTGATATCGACCTTAACTTTTCGGGAGATTATCAGGCCAAAGCGCATAAATACACAGAGGAGCTTTTCGGACGTGATCACGTTTTCAAGGCTGGAACGATAGCCTCTATCGCTGAAAAAACCGCAAAGGGATTTGTTTTAAAATATTTGGAGGAGCGAGGAAGAACGGCTACTCCTGCTGAGATTGAGCGGCTTGCGCTCGGCTGTACGGGAGTTAAGAGAACAACAGGACAGCACCCAGGCGGAATGGTTGTTATTCCTGACGATTATGATGTTTACGATTTTACGCCTGTTCAGCACCCTGCTGAAAAGACGGACGTCGATATAATTACAACTCACTTTGACTTCAATTCCCTGCACGATACTATACTGAAGCTTGACGAGTTAGGACACGATGTTCCGACCCTTTATAAGTATCTTGAGGATATGACAGGGCTTGACGTTACAAAGGTTGATATGTCCGACAAGGACGTTTATTCGCTGTTTACGTCAACTGAAGCGCTCGGCGTAACGCCTGAGGAAATAGGCTCACAGACAGGTACGCTTGCTATCCCTGAAATGGGAACGCCGTTTGTACGACAGATGCTGATTGACGCTAACCCTCAGAACTTTTCAGATCTTTTGCAGATTTCAGGCCTGTCGCACGGAACTGACGTTTGGCTTGGAAACGCACAGGAGCTTATCAAAAACGGTACCTGCACCATTTCAGAGGTTATAGGAACTCGTGACAGCATTATGACCTATCTTATCTATCACGGCGTTGATCCGTCACGCTCGTTTAAGATTATGGAAATTACCCGAAAGGGAAATGTGCCGAAGCTTCTGACCGAGGAAATGAAGCAGGATATGCTTGACCATGACGTTCCGCAATGGTACATAGATTCCTGTATGAAGATAAAGTATATGTTCCCGAAGGCTCACGCTGCCGCTTATGTAACTGCGGCAATACGCTTGGCGTGGTTTAAGATACATTATCCGCTTGAGTTTTATTCTGCAATTTTTACCGTCCGTGGAGAGGATTTCGACGCTTTGAGCGCAATGCAGGGCAAGGACGGAGTTCAGTTTAAAATCAAAGAGCTGAAGCTTCGTGAGAATAAAACTGCAAAGGATGAGGGAACGCTTGATACGCTGATGATAATCAATGAGATGCTTTGCAGAGGCTATGAATTTTTGCCGATAGATATAAATAAAAGCCACGCTACCATTTACAAGGTTGAGGACGGAAAGCTAAGACTGCCGTTTATTTCATTGCAGGGCGTTGGCGGAGTTGCCGCTAAGAGCGTTTACGATGTAGTACAAAAGGACGATTTTCTGTCGGTTGAGGAGCTTCAGGATCAGGCAGGAGTTTCAAAAACTGTTATCGAAGCGCTTGAATCGGTAGGCGCGTTCGGCGATTTGCCAAAAAGTAACCAGCTTACCCTATTTTAATTTGAAAAAGGCTTGACAAGAGATAGCTTTTATGTTATTATGCTATCATATTAGCGTGGTAGCACTTTAGCACGCTAAAGTAAGCTTGAACGGAGAGGAACAAATGAAAAGATACGAGCTAATAACTCCAGAGGGAACTAAGGATTTGCTTTTTGACGAATGCTTAGCCAAAAGGGAGATTGAAAAAAGGCTTTCGGATATATTTAAAAGTCACGGCTACAGCGAGGTTGTAACAACGGGAATTGAGTTTTACGACGTATTTTCCAAAGGCTCAAGAACCGTTAAGCAGGAAGCGCTTTATAAGCTGACCGACTCAAAGGGCAGGCTTATAGTTTTGCGTCCCGATTCGACAATTCCGATAGCAAGACTTGTTGCGACAAGACTGAAGGATGCGCCGCTCCCGCTAAGGCTTTATTACAATCAGGCGTATTTTGAGAATAACGCTTTGCTGAAGGGACACTCTGACGAGGTAACGCAGGCAGGAGTTGAGCTTATTGGAACTAAGTCAAGACGAGCTGATTTTGAGATTTTATCTTTAGCTGTTGAAGCTCTGTCGGCGGTTGAGCCTGAAAGCTTCAGAATTGAAATAGGAAACGTCGGAATCTTCAAAGAGCTTGTAGCACAGCTGGGAGCTGACAAGGATACCGCCGAGCAGATAAGATACCTGATAGTAAACAAGAACTATCCGGCTTTAGGCGACATGCTTGATACCTTCGGCGACAATGACGTTATAAGAGCGCTCAAGGAGCTTCCCCGACTTTTCGGTAAGGAGGAGGTTTTCGAGCGAGTTGAAAAGCTTTTTGTAAACGATACTATAAAGTCAATCTTAGACGACTTAAAGTACGTTTACGAGTCGCTTCTGACGCTTGGAATCAAGGATAACCTATCCGTTGATTTAGGCGCAGTAAACAGAATTGACTACTATACGGGTCTTACCTTTAAAGGCTATCTGGAGGGAATAGGCGAGGACGTGCTTGCAGGCGGAAGATACAATCATCTTATTTCTGAGTTTGGTTACGACCAGCCTGCAACAGGCTTTGGAATAAACGTAAACGCTTGCACGTCGCTTCTTCTAAAAAATGGCGGCGCTCCAAAAACAAGCGTCAGCGACGTTATCGTTTACAGCGAAATGAAGGACGTTATGAAGGCTATAAGCTATTCAAATATGCTTGCAAAAAGCGGCGTAGCTGTTGAAAATTCAGTTTTTGAAACGCTTGAAGAAACAAAAGAATATGCGCTGCAAAAGGGAATAAAAAAGCTTGTGGTTGTAGCAGACGAGATAGAAGAAATTGATATGAAGGGCGGTGAGCAGGTATGAAGCCGCTGAGAATTGCGCTTACAAAGGGAAGACTTGAAAAGGATACTGTTTCGCTTTTTGAAAGAATAGGTTACGACTGCACCGCAGTAAGAGAAAAGGGCAGAAAGCTTATTCTGCCTGTCGGAGACGGAAGCATAGAGGTAGTACTGGCTAAGGCAAACGACGTTATAACTTATGTAGAGCATGGCGTTTGCGATATGGGGGTTGTCGGAAAAGATACAATTATGGAAATGGGCGGCTCGTTTTTTGAGCTTTGCGATTTAGGCTTCGGAAAATGCAGGTTTGCGCTCGCTACAAAAAAGGGAAGTCCTTTTTACGGCGGCTACGGCGTTAAAACGATAGCCACAAAGTACCCGAATGTTTCAAGAAGCTATTTTGAAAGCAAGGGAATGGACATCGAAGCGATAAAGATTGAAGGCTCGGTTGAGCTTGCGCCGCTTTTAGAGCTTTCCGACGGAATAGTTGATATTGTTGAAACGGGAACAACCCTTAAAGAAAACGGACTTGAAGTTATCGAGGAGATAGCTCCTATTTCAGCAAGAGTAATAGTAAACAGAGTTTCTATGAAGCTCAGACAAAAGAAAATTGAACAGCTTTTGTCGCTGATGGAAAACAACAAATAAAGGTGTGTGAAAAGATGATAAGAAAAATATATGCAAACGGCGTTGAGGAGAAGAAATTCTTTGAAGAGCTTGACAAGCGTTCAAGCGAAACGGATAAAAAGGTTACAGCCGTTGTAAATGAGATTATAGAAAATGTTAAGGCAAACGGAGACAGTGCGGTTAAGGCTTACACCGAAAGGTTTGACGGTAAGCTTCCCTTGTACTATGAAGTGCCGAGAGATGTTATAAACGACGCTCTTACTGACGCTTATGAAAACGATTACGAATTTGTCGAAGCGCTTTTAAACGCTCAGGAAAACATTACTGAGTTTCACCAAAGACAAAAGTCACAATCGTTCGTTGACACAAAGGAAAACGGAGTTGTTTTAGGACAGCGTGTAAGAGGATTAGAGCGGGTCGGACTTTACGTTCCGGGCGGCACAGCAGCTTATCCTTCAAGCGTTTTGATGAACGCTATCCCTGCTAAGATTGCAGGCGTTAAGGAAATAATTATGGTTACTCCGCCATTAAAGGACGGAAAGCCTAACAGAAATATTTTAGTAGCTGCGGCTATATGCGGAGTTGACAGAATATTTATGTGCGGCGGAGCGCAGGCTGTAGCAGCGCTCGCTTTCGGAACGGAAGAAATTCCAAAGGTTGATAAAATAGTAGGGCCCGGAAATATTTTTGTAGCGACAGCTAAAAAGCAGCTTTACGGAGTAGTGGATATTGATATGATAGCAGGTCCCAGCGAGATTTTAATTGTAGCTGATGAAACTGCAAATCCAAAGTACGTAGCGGCCGATCTTATGAGTCAGGCGGAGCATGATAAGCTTGCATCATCTATACTTGTTACAACAAGTGAAAAGCTTGCTGACGAAGTTATAGCCCAGATTGAACTTCAGATTCAGTCGCTTTCGAGAAAGGAAATTATCGAGAAATCGCTGTCTGATTACGGCGCGATTATTATTTGCAATACAAAGGACGAGGCTTGCGAAATGGCGAACAGGCTGTCTCCCGAGCATCTTGAGGTTCTTTTTGAAAATCCGATGGAATATGTCGGAAGGCTTAACAACGCTGGTTCGATTTTCCTCGGTCAATATGCACCTGAGCCGCTAGGAGATTATTACGCTGGCCCTAACCACGTTTTGCCGACAAGCGGTACCGCAAGGTTCTTCTCACCGCTTTCAGTAAACAGCTTTGAGAAGCGTTCGAGCTTTATCTACTATACGCAGGACGCTCTTTGTCAGGCAAAGGACGATATTGTTCTGATTGCTGAAAAAGAGGGACTTACAGCTCACGCAAATGCAATCAAGGCGAGATTTTAGTTTTTGACGAAAGGAATAGTTCTATGGAAAAATGGGAGGAGTATGTAAGAAGGGTAGTTCCGTATACTCCGGGCGAGCAGCCAAAGGAAACGGACGTTATAAAGCTTAATACCAACGAAAATCCCTATCCGCCATGCGAGGGGGTAAAAAGGCTGCTTGAAAATTATAACAGCGATGATTTAAGGCTTTACCCGGACCCCGCTTGCACAGAGCTTGTTGAAGCTATTGCAAGGACGCAAAATGTAAATCCCAAAAACGTATTTGTTGGGGTGGGTTCGGACGACGTTTTGTCAATGGCGTTTCTGACCTTTTTTGGAAGCGATAAGCCGATACTTTTCCCTGATATAACCTATTCGTTTTATGACGTCTGGGCGGATGTGTACAATATTCCGTACAAGACAAAGCCGCTGGACGAGAGCTTTGAAATCAAAAGCGAGGATTATCTTGAACCGAACGGGGGGATAGTTTTTCCAAATCCTAACGCTCCGACGGGAGTTTACAAGGACATACGAGAAATTGAGGAAATCATAAAGGCTAACAAGGATTCGGTGGTTATAATTGACGAAGCGTATATTGATTTCGGAGGGCAGTCCTGCGTGCCGCTGATAAACAGGTACGACAATCTGCTGGTTGTTCAGACATTCTCAAAATCAAGATCAATGGCAGGAGTCAGAATAGGCTACGCTGTCGGCAACGAGCAGCTTATCAAGTATCTGAGTGATGTGAAGTTTTCGATAAATTCGTATACTTTAAACCGCTTGTCGCTAAGGCTTGGCGTTTTAGCTCTTGAAGATGCCGACTACTTTAACAAGACGACGCAAAAAATTATCAGCACAAGAGAAAAGACTCAGACACAGCTTAAAGCGCTTGGCTTTAATTGTTTTGAATCGAAGAGCAACTTTATTTTTGCAAGTCACAAAAGCGTTTCGGCGGCGAGGATTTTTGAGGAGCTTAAAAAGAGAAGAATTTTCGTTCGCTACTGGAACAAGCAAAGAATCGACAACCATTTGAGAATTACAATAGGAACAGATGAGCAAATGGAAAAGCTGATTTGTGCGCTTAAAGAAATAGTAGCGTGCGAAGATTAAACCGAAGGAGGATTATTATGAGAACAGCTGAAATTAAGCGAACAACTAAGGAAACGGACATTGAAGTTTATGTAAACCTTGACGGCGACGGCAGAGTGTCTGTCGATACAGGCATTGGATTTTTCGATCATATGCTTAACTCCTTCGGGGTACACAGCGGTATTGACCTGAATGTTGTCTGCAGGGGCGACCTGAATGTTGACGGTCACCACTCGGTTGAGGATGTAGGAATAGTTTTGGGTCAGGCGTTTGCGAAGGCGCTTGGCGATAAATCAGGAATTGCTCGCTTTGGCAGTGCGTTTGTTCCAATGGACGAAGCTCTCTGCTTTTGCGCACTTGATATAAGCGGCAGACCTTTTCTTGCCTTTGACGCAGAGCTAAGCGATGAAAAAATAGGCGAGTTTGATACCTGCCTTACTGAGGAATTTTTCAGAGCGTTTGCTTTTAATTCAGGAATAACTCTGCACGTTCGCAAGGAGTACGGCAAAAACGACCACCACATAGTTGAAGCTATGTTTAAAGCTGTCGCTCGTGCGCTTAAGCAAGCGGTTACTGTAACTGGTAGCGATATACTTTCCACAAAGGGAGTGTTATAGATGATAGCAATAGTAGATTACGGCGCAGGGAATATTTTTTCTGTAAAAAATGCGCTCGACTACTTGGGAGTGGAAAACTCTTTGACAAAAAGTGCGGCTGAAATTCAGTCTGCCGACGCTATTATTTTACCGGGAGTGGGAGCGTTTCCGTGGGCAATGGGTAAGCTTTGCGAAAGCGGATTGGTTGATACCTTAAAGGCTGAGGCAAAGAAAAAACCGTTCCTTGGAATTTGCCTTGGTATGCAGCTTTTGTTTGATAAAAGCTATGAGTTTGAGGAATGTAACGGCTTGGGTCTTATTTCAGGCTACGTTGATAAAATTGACGAGCCGAATCTGGTTATCCCTCATATGGGCTGGAACAAGCTTGTTTACAACCACGACTGCCCGTTGCTTGAAGGACTTAGCGACGACGAATACGTTTACTTCGTTCACTCGTATAAGGCGTTTTGCGAGGATAAAAATTTATGCGCTTATGTTGATTACGGCTCGCCAGTAACGGCGCTTGTTTCAGACGGAAATCTTTGCTTTGGAAGTCAGTTTCACCCTGAAAAAAGCGGCAAAACAGGACTTAAAATACTTGAAAACTTTGTCGGTCTTGCAAAGGAGAGAATATAATGCTTGCAAAAAGAATTATACCCTGTCTTGACGTTCGTGACGGCAGGGTTGTAAAGGGAGTAAATTTTGAAGGAATAAAAGAGGTCGGTGACCCTGTTGAATGCGCTTATGAATACAATCTGCAGGGAGCTGACGAGATAGTTTTTTACGATATTACTGCATCGCATGAGGGCAGAGGAGTTATGCTTGACGTCGTTCGTGAGACTGCGAAGAGGGTGTTTGTTCCTCTTACTGTCGGCGGCGGAATCAAAACAGTAGACGACATTCGCAATACCCTTCGTGCGGGCGCTGATAAGGTTTCCGTCAATTCTCAGGCTGTGCAGAACCCAGAGCTTATAAGACAGGGAGCTGATATTTTCGGCTCGCAATGTATTTGTGTTGGAATTGACGCTAAGAAGGTTTCTGACAACAAGTGGACAGTCTTTATAAACGGCGGCAGAATTGATATGAAGCTTGATTTAATAGACTGGGTAAAGCAGATTGAACAGCTCGGAGCGGGGGAAATCTGCCTTAACTCAATAGACACAGACGGCGTTCGCGGCGGCTTTGACCTGCCGATGCTAAAGGCGGTTGTAAACGCTGTAAAAATCCCTGTAATCGCAAGCGGCGGCGCAGGAAAGCTTTCCGACTTTGCCGAAGCCTTTATTGAAACCAACTGCTCTGCGGCGTTGGCGGCAAGCCTTTTCCACTTCAGAGAGCTTGCCATAGACGATGTTAAAAACGATTGCCGCCAAAAGGGAATTGTTGTGAGGTAGAAAATGAGCAAAATCAAAATTGATATTAACGATTTAGATAAATATTTTGAAAAGGCGGAGCTTACTCCTGCGATAGCGTTTGACGTTGATACAAACACGGTGCTTATGCTTGCCTATATGAGTAAGGAGAGCCTT
Source organism: Ruminococcus sp. (assembly GCA_021205185.1). Classification (GTDB taxonomy): domain Bacteria; phylum Bacillota; class Clostridia; order Oscillospirales; family Ruminococcaceae; genus UMGS1601. Next base: position 32,539 of record JAJPYB010000003.1, read on the forward strand.
AAAAAGACGCTTGAAACGGGCCATACCTGGTACTATAGCCGTTCAAGACAGGAGCTTTGGAACAAGGGCGCAACAAGCGGACATCTGCAAAAGGTAGTTTCAATTTACGCCGACTGCGACAATGATACTTTTCTTTTAAATGTCAGGCAGACAGGAGCCGCTTGCCATACGGGTTCATACAGCTGCTTTTTCAATGAAATTTATAACGAGGAGAATTAACAATGACAGTTTACGAAGAAATTTTTGAGGTTTTAAAGCTTCGCAAAAAGGCATTCGACGAGGGCAACGCACCTGAAAAGTCGTATACCTGCTATCTTTTTGAAAAGGGAACAGATAAGATTTGCAAAAAGGTAGGCGAGGAAGCTGCTGAAACCATTATTGCGGCGAAAAACAACGATAACGACGAGCTCAAAAACGAAATCAACGACCTTTTATACCACGTTATGGTGCTTGCGGTAAATCAAGGACTTGAATGGTCGGACGTTGAAAAGGTTTTGGACGAGCGAAACGAGAAGATCGGAAACCTGAAGGAGTTTCACCAGGTCGACAAGAATACGTAAAAACAGACCCTTGGCAAATTCGATTTGCTAAGGGTTTCATTATATGATTTTCTAAATATCAAAATTCTGACACAATCAAAGCTTATAGTGAACATATCAAAATGATAAGGAGAAGTGATTTTATGAAATTAAAAAGACTTTTGGCAGCTTTAATGTCGCTGTGCGTTTTTGCGCTTTGCACAGGCTGCGACGATGATTCTGACGATGTGTCAGATACAACTACCACAAGTACGACAACCACAACAACTACAACTGAAAACGAAACGACTACAACCACAACGACAACAGAAAGCACAACTACAACTACCACTACAGCAGTGGCTTCTGAGGCGGGTGCTTCAAATATTGAAATTCTGGACGCTCAGTCAACCAACACGACGCTCACATCAGGTTCGGCAACCGTCACTATCGGCGATACGCAGATAACGCTTAACGGAGCGTATATCATTGACGGAATTGAAGCGGAGATTGTTGGCGGCAGCTACGAATCAACCTCATCGGACCAAAACGTATTTCTTGTAATTAACGGCGGCAGTCTTAAGATTTCAAACGCTGAGATTAACAAGACAGGTGATGCGTCTTCAAGTGATTCTGAAAGAACCTCCGACGTTTCAGACGACTATAACTTCTACGGACTGAACTCCGTAATATTAGTTGTCGGAGAGGAAAGCTCGGCTGAAATTGAAAACTGCACTATAAATTCCGAGAGCAGCGGAGCGAACGCAATATTCGCAACCGAAAACGCAGAGGTTGACGTGGATAATGTTGAGATTACAACAAACGGAAATTCCTCAAGAGGAGTATACGCTACTTATGAGGGCGAGATTGAAGCGGAGCATTTAACAATTACAACAAGCGGTGCTCACTGCGCTCCTATCGCAACGGACAGAGGCGGCGGATATGTATCGGTTGAAGACTCTGTTGTTACCTCCTCGGGCGACGGAAGCCCAAGCGTATATTCAACAGGCGAGATTTATGTTGAAAACGTAATTGGAACCTCAGGAGATGCTCAGGCAGCAGTTATTGAGGGCAAAAACTCAATCACTATGGTAAACTGTGAATTCACGGTAAACGGCGGTAGTAATGCTGTAATGCTCTATCAGAGTATGTCCGGCGATGCGGCAGATTCTGACGCTACAAGCACCTGCTCAACGCTTACTATGGAGGACACTACGATTACCAACAATTCCGACGGAGTAGTTTTCTATATAACAAATACAAGCTCGATTATAAATCTTTCGGGAACAAATACCTTTAGCGGTTCGGCTGACGAGCTTATTTCAGCCGCAACAGGAAACTGGGGTAACAGCGGTTCAAACGGCGGAATCCTTGCCCTTAACGCCGACGGACAAACGCTGACGGGAAGCATCTCAGCCGACGATATAAGCAGCGTTTCGGTAAATCTTTCAAACGGTTCAACCCTTACAGGCTCAACCTCAGGAAGCGTTACAGTATACGAAGAATAGTTGGATTCGCATTTAATATAACAAAAGCGAACAGCAGACTTGAGATTTTCAAGCCTGCTGTTTTTTTGTCAGAACATATTTGAAAAGTCCTCAACCATACTTCCAATTGCTCTCATAGCTTTTCCTGCGTTTGATTTAAGCTTTTTCTTGTCCTTGTGCGTAGCGCAGCACATAGCGTAGGTTGCAGCGCCTACAACCATTCCAACGCTGACGCCCTTGGCAAGAGACGTGATATTTACGCTCATTTTTATTACCTCCTATCGTTTTTATTATTATCTGCCGAGAATTATATTCTATTCACAAGCAGTTGCGTAAATTCGGAAAATATGATATACTTAAATTCAAACAGTATGAATTTGCATTTGGAGTAAACAATATGAATAACATCAAAAAGGTTTGTGCAATACACGATATTTCCGGTATTGGAAGATGCTCGCTTACAGTAATAATTCCTGCGCTGTCAAGTATGGGAATACAGGTCTGCCCAGTACCAACTGCTGTATTTTCAGCGCACACAGGCTATCACGAATTTGTAAAAAGAGACTTAACTGACTTTTTAGAGCCTGCCCTTGAGCAGTATAAAAAGCTTGACGTTCAGTTTGACTGCATTTACAGCGGCTTTTTAGCCTCTGAGGAGCAGATTGACCATGTCTTGCAATTTTTAACGAGCTTTAACAAGTCGCTTAAGGTTGTTGACCCTGTAATGGGCGATAACGGCAAACGCTATAAGACGGTAACTGAAAACCATATCAGGCGAATGACAGAGCTTGTAAAGGTTGCGGACATTATAACGCCTAATATAACCGAAGCGGCAATCCTGCTGGGTGAGGAATATCCAAACGGTTCTCTTTCGTCGCAGACGGTAAAGAGCTGGCTTGTAAGGCTTTCTGAAACTGGGCCAGATACGATAGTTATTACAAGCGTAATACTCGCTGACGGAACCCTTTGCAATGTCGGATACGACAAAAAGCAAAACAGCTTCTGGAAGGTTTCCTGTGAGTATGTACCGGCGCACTATTCAGGCAGCGGAGATATGTTTTCAAGCGTTTTGGTTGGCGGAATTTTAAAGGGCGACAGTCTGCCAATTGCAATCAACAGAGCTACAAGCTTTACCGAGCTTGCAATTAAAACGACCTACAGCTATATGAACGAGCCGCTTGACGGAATAATGCTTGAGAAGTGTTTAAGCTGGCTTTCGTCAGATCAGATTTTAAAGGATTACAAAAAGCTTTAAGGGGTGTAGAAATGTATCAGAACAAATACGAAATAATCAGCAAGAAGGAAATAGCCGACGGCATTTTCGATTTCACCGTTTCCTGTAAGGAGATAGCCGAAGCGGCGACCGCAGGGCAGTTTGTTCACATTAGTGTTCCTGGCTGCTTTTTAAGACGACCAATTTCAATTTGCGAAATAGATAAGAAAATCGGTACTCTTCGCCTGGTCGTTCAGGTAAGAGGAAACGGAACAAAAATTATGTCAGGCCTTAATGTGGGTGAAAAAATGGACTTGTTAGGGCCGCTCGGAACAGGCTTTACAAAGTGCGAAAAGGCAGATTCTGTTATTTTAATAGGCGGCGGAATCGGAACTCCGCCAATGCTTGAGCTTAGCCGCTATTACGGCGAAAGAGCAAGCGTAATAACAGGCTTCAGAACCGGCTCGCTTTCGATTCTGAGCGACGATTTTATAAAAACGGGCGCTCGCCTTATCGAGTGTACCGACGACGGCTCAAGGGGAATAAATGGCTTCGTGACCGACGCCCTCAAAGATGAGATAAAGGCTATCAAACCGCAGATGGTTTACGCCTGTGGACCGATGATAATGCTAAAGGGTGTTGCTGAAATCTGTAAGCTAAACAATATCGACTGCGAAATATCTTTAGAGGAAAGAATGGCTTGCGGCGTCGGAGCTTGTTTAGGCTGCGCCGTTAAGCTGAATCACGACGGCAACGAATTTTACGGCCACGTTTGCAAGGACGGGCCTGTATTTTCAGCGAAGGAGGTAGTTTTCTGATGGCGAATTTAGGCGTTAATTTTCTAGGAATTGATTTTAAAAATCCGCTGGTTACAGCCTCCGGAGCTTACGGATACGGACGGGAATACGAATCTCTCTATCCGTTAAGCGAGCTTGGCGGAATTTCAACAAAGGGAACGACCTTAAAGGTTAAGGACGGAAATCCGCCGCCGAGAATTGCTGAAACTCCAATGGGAATGCTGAACTCTGTAGGACTACAAAACGGCGGAATTGATAAGTTTTTAGATTATGAGCTTGCAAATCTTTCAACTAAGGGAACGAGAATAATCGCTAATATTGCCGGCGGAACGATTGACGAGTGCGTGGAGCTTGCAAAAAGGTTAAACGGCACAAAGGTTGATATGATAGAGCTTAACATTTCCTGCCCGAACGTAAAGCAGGGCGGCGCAGCTTTTGGAACCAATCCAGTTACGGCTGGTGAAATCACCAAGGCTGTAAAGGAAGCGACCGAGCTTCCTTTGATGGTAAAGCTTTCGCCAAACGTAACGAGTATTACTGAAATTGCTAAAAGCGTTGAGGCAAACGGTGCTGACGCTGTTTCTTTGATAAATACGCTTTTAGGAATGAGAATTGACATAAACACCAGACGACCTGTTTTGAAAAACAATGTCGGCGGTCTTTCTGGCCCTGCCGTTTTCCCGATTGCCGTCAGAATGGTATGGCAGGTAGCTAACGCTGTCAGCATTCCAGTTTGCGGAATGGGCGGAATAACAACAGGTGAGGACGCAATAGAAATGATGATGGCAGGAGCTTCGCTTTTCCAGGTCGGAGCGGCAATTTTCAACGACGCTTATTCGCCTGTCAGAATTGTTCGTGAGATGAACGAGTGGTGCGACAAAAACGGAGTTTCTGATATTAACGAAATAGTCGGAACTGTAAAGGCTTGGTAATTTTCGGGCAACACTTAGCGCAAGAAGCAAAGCTGCTTGTGCGAGGTGTTGCTTTAGTTTAACCCGAAATTTTAAAACGGCTTGAATAATACAGGCAAATCATTCCAATAATGACTGTTGAAGGAGTGATTTTATGAAGGCGTTTTTGAAAAATAAAATGTTAGCAGCTATGGCGGCGGCAATGCTTTTGTCCCTTAGCCTTTCACCTGACAAGATTTCCGAGCAGTCGTTTTTGTTCCCTGAGCTGACGGCATTTCCGTCGATTGAGCTTGACGAAGAGAAGTCAGATGAAGCTTTAAAACCGAGAATTTTTATATTTGACTTTTTGAGGGAAATTTTTTGTACAGATAAAGGTTGACGTTACTCCAAAAACGAGGTATAATATATTCATAACCTGATTTATCAAGGGGGAAGCAGAATGCTGAAGCTAATATTGGGGGCTGTAAACAGCACCAAGAGCAAAGAATTTAACAATGAAGTAAAAAAGGCTTGTCTGAACGGCGAGGACGTAATAGTTATTGTCCCTGACCAGTATTCCTTTGAATACGACAAGGAGCTTTATAACGAGGTTGGCGCAAAGGCTTTTAACTCGATGGAGGTAATAGCCTTCAACCGACTTTGCGAAAAAATAGTAAAGCAGGTCGGCGGCGTTTCAGGAGATTTTGCAGACGAGAATGCAAGGCTTATCTGTATGTTTTACGCTGTCAGCCTTTTTCAAAAGAGCGGAAGCGCAAGGCACTTTAAAAAAGCGCTTTACAAGACAGGCTTTTGCAGGGAGATGATAGAGCTTGTCGACGAGCTAAGGCTTTCAGGAGTTGACAGCACATCTCTTCGTGAGGCGGGAGCCTTGAAGGGCGAATCGCTCGAGGACAAGACAAACGACTTAGCCGACATTTTTGAGCTTTATACAAGCGAGCTTGAAAAGCGAGGACTTAAAGACAATTCAAGTCTACAGTCGGAGGCTGTCAAGGCGGCGAGAAGCTCGCACTATTTTAAGAACAAGACGGTTTTCATTCACGAGTTTTCCGACTTCTCACACGACGAGTACGATCTCATAACCGTAATGCTAAGCGAAGCGAAAAGCTGCGTTGTTTCTCTTATTGAAGGAAACGGCAAAAATCAAAGCACTAATTTTTCACCCTTTAAAACAACCTTCAACACAAAGTCAGATCTTATGCGGATTGCAAAATCTATGGGCTCAGAGGTAAGCGTTCTGAAGGCTGACGGAAGTCTTTTTAACAGCCGAGCTATTGAGCATATTTCAAATAATATATTTTGCTCTGTAAAAAAGGAGTATTCAGGCTCAACCGACAGCGTTGAGGTTGTCAGGGCAAAGAGTATGTATGAAGAAGCTGAATATGTAGCGGCTAAAATTTCCGCGCTTTGCAAGCAGGGATATTCATACAAGGATATAGCAATTTTTACAAGGCAGATAGGCGAGTATTATCCGATTATAGAAAGCGTTTTTGAACGCTATGACATTCCTGTTTTCGGACATATAAATCAAAGCGCAATGATGTCGCCGCTGGCGGTATATGTTACAAGCATTTTCGACTGCGTTATGACTTTGGAATTCAGAACTGAAAATATTCTCAGATACATAAAATCTCCGATTTCAAAAATCAGCGAAGCGGACGCCTGCGCTCTTGAGGAGTACGTTTATAAGTGGGGAGTTGACAGAAGCCTCTGGGAGAAGGATTTTACAGGTGCAAGCACCGAGAGCGAGCAGGAGCTTTCACATATAAATCAAATACGAAGGGAAGCTATATTGCCGCTTGTGAAGTTTAAGGAAAGCTCCAAAGGAAAAACTGCTGATGAAATTTGCCTTGCGCTAAACGAGCTTTTTAACGATATTCATCTGTCGGACAGAGCTTTTTCAATCCTTTCAAAAAGCATGGAAAGCGGCGACGCTGAGCTTTTGGAAACCGCAAGAGAATTCAAGCAAATCTGGCGAATGTTTTTGTCGTCTATAAATTCTGTTTACAAAAATTTAAAGGGTGAAGCTATATCGCTTAGAAGATTTTTCGAGCTTTTAAAAACTCTGCTTTCGTCGGCCCAGATTTCAAATCCGCCTGAATCGCTGGATGCAGTTGAGGTTGCAAGAGCTGAGCATTCAAGGCTTTCAAAGCGAAAGGTGTGCTTTGTAGTCGGCTTAAACGACGGGCTGTTTCCGTCGGTTCAAAAGAATAAATCTCTGCTTAGCGACAGGGAAAAGGAGAGATTAAATTCAGGTGGCGTAAAATTCTCGAACAGCGTTTCACAGCGCTTTGACACCGAACGCCTGATTACCTATATTGCCTTGTCAACTCCAACCGATAAGCTTATTCTTTCCTACTCGCTTAGCGACGCTGAGGGTAAGGCGAGAAGAGCGTCATCTGTTATTACGGACGTTTTACAGATGTTTCCATGCCTTTCACAGACTATTGCTGCGGATATGCCGGCTTCGTTTTATTCAACAAGCGAAAAGAGCGCATTTTTTAAGTATTTTGATTATCTTTCAAGCGATAAGAAAAAGGCTAAAATGATAAGGCGAGAGCTTTCCAAAAACAGCGATTACGCCGAGAAGTTTGAATATTTTGACGACCTTCGGGAAAACCGTGACCACAAGCTTTCAAGCAGTAATGCAAAGTCTACCTTCTTTTCACATGATTTAAATCTCACAGCTACAAGAGTTGAAGATTATTACAAGTGTCCGTTTAATTATTTTTGCAAGAACGGACTTAAAATTTACCCCGTAAGAAAGGTTGAAATAAATCCTGCCACAAGGGGAAGTCTTATTCACTTTTGCTTAGAGCAGCTGATGTGTAAGGACGTTGACGGCAAGATAAGATACAACCCTGATTTTGAAAAGCTTACAGATAAAGAGATAAGAGTAAAGGTCCATATTATTTGTGCCTACTATTCGGAAATAAAATGGGGCGGAGATTTCGCAAAAACCAAACGCTTTTACGAGTCGCTTAAAAAGCTCGAGGACGCTACATTTTACGTTGTGAAAAATATAATATCTGAATTTAAGCAGTCGCTCTTTCGCCCTTGTGCGTTTGAGTATGACCTTAAAAAACAGGACGGCAAAAGCCTTTTGTCAATCAAGGTTCAGGATGGTGTATACATAAATATTTTTGGAATAATCGACAGAGTTGATGTTTACGACGAGGGCAATGTAAGATACATAAGAATTACCGACTATAAGACGGGCGGCAAAATATTAAAGCTGAGCGAGCTGTACAACGGTCTTAATATGCAAATGCTCATTTATCTTCTGGCGTTGATTTCAAGCGACAATGAAATCACAAAGGATAAAAACCCACACGCCGCAGGAATTTTGTATATGCCAGCAAAGTTTGTCGGAAACTTTGTGGACAGAAAGCCCACCTCATCAGACCTTTCTGAGAATATTGAGCAGCAGCTTGAGGAAATGAGAAATAAGGAGTTTAAGCGTGACGGACTGGTTGTTAATAACAGCGTTTCATTAGAAGCTATGGACAAAGCGCTGAGCGGACTTTACGCTCCCGCAAAGCGTAATAAGGACGGAAGCTTTGCAAAAAAAGAGTCGAAGGTCTTAGACGAAAAGCTCTTTAATGCTTTGTGCGAATTTACAAGGGATAAAATCTGCGAGATGGGTAATGGACTTTTAAGTGGAGACATAAAAGCGAAGCCTATAATGTCAGGCGATAAAAAGGCTTGTGAATACTGCGATTATTGGTCAGTTTGCGGAAATTACGGTGATAAGGAACCGAGAATGGTTGTTAAAGAGGATGAAGAGGAGCTGCTCGCACAGCTTGAAAAAATGTCAAGGGAGGAAGCATAAATGCCTGTATGGACCGAAGATCAGCTTAAAGCGATAAACACTCAGGATAAGGGCGTTATAGTTTCTGCGGCGGCAGGAAGCGGAAAAACTGCCGTTTTGGTTGAACGAACTATAAGAATGCTTTGCGACGAGGAGAAAAAGGTTGAAGCCGACAAGCTTTTAGCTGTAACATTTACAAACGACGCCGCTTCACAAATGAAGGAAAAGCTTTCAGCGGCGCTTGACAAAAAGCTAAGAGAAAACCCTGAAAATACTTGGATTTCCTCTCAGCAGCAAAAGCTCGCCTTAGCGCAGATTACTACTATCAATAGCTTTTGCTATGACTTCGTGAGAAATCACATTCACGAGTTTGATTTTGACAGCAGCGTTTCAATCTGCGACGAAAACGACGACAGGACAATTTTCGATACAGCCCTTACACAAACTATGGAGGAGCTGTATGATAAGCTGCCTGTGGATATGGCGTTTTTAAACGAATATCTTGCAGGTGAAACCGACAAGGAAATAACACAGGCGCTGACCGACCTCAACAGATTTTTTGAGTCGATTCCATTTAAGGATGAGTGGATAGAAAAGCAGAGGGAAAGGTATTCCTCGGAAGACTTCTTTGCTGAAATTGCCGACAAGACAAAGCAGAAAATTATTTCCGAAATCAGGTTTTTGCTTCTCCAGCTTGAAAAGCTAAAGGGTAAAGCTGAAAGACTTGAATATACAAGCGCACCGCTTATGACTATCGAAAGCGATATTGCAAGGATTTCTTCTCTTTTGGATTTGGGTGAAAGCGTTTCTATTGATAAGCTTTACGAAAGTATGAAAGCGGTAAAGTTTGACAGGTTTTCAGGACTTCGGAGAAAGAAAAACGAAACCTATGATGCTGCGTTTGTGCTTGAAGAGGCGGCTTGTGAGGCTATCAAAAATACGCGAAGTGACATAAGCAAACAGTTCAATAAGCTTACCGGACAGATTGTAGCGACAGGAGAGCAGACCAAGCGTGATATTTCAGTTTGCAAAATGCTTTTTGAAACGCTTATAAGAGCAGAGGATGCACTTTGCAGGAATATACACGACGCAAAGGTTCAAAGAAACGTGGTGTCGTTTTCTGACGTTGAGCATATGGCTGTTGAGCTTTTGTTATTTGACAGGAAAACGAGAACTTCGCTTTGCGAGGAAATTGTAAAAAATAACGACTATAAGGTAATCCTGATTGACGAGTTTCAGGACGTCAACAATATGCAGGACCTTATTTTTAAGGCAATTTCCAACACGGAGGACCTTAACGTAATAGGCAGTAATGTTTTTGTCGTCGGCGATATGAAGCAGTCTATTTACAGCTTCAGACTTTCAAATCCACGACTTTTCGATAAGATGAAAAAGGACGCCGCTTGGCAGGAAAATGTCGAGCAGATTGACCTTATGAAAAATTTCAGAAGCCGCAGCTGCATAATAAATTCAATAAACTACTTCTTTGAAAAGCTGATGACAACCGATATGGGCGAAATTGATTACAGCGACGAAAGGGAGCAGCTTGTCACAGGAGCTGGATACGACAAGCAAAACGATTCTCCCGTAGAGGTTGATATTATTTGCGAGGAAGAAAAGCTGCCGAGCTACTATGGCTTTGACAATGAGCAGCTTGCCATTGCAAAGAGAATACTTGAGCTTTTGAAATCGGGCGCTACCGTTGAAGAGGACGGCGAAAAACGTCCCTGCAGGGCAGGAGATTTTTGTATACTGACTCGTGGGCGAAGCGCTCACAAGGGGCTTTCCAAAGCTCTTAAATTCGTTGGAATAAATTCGACCTATGATGCCTCCGACGGCTATCTCAAATCAAGGGAAATTTCTGTTATACTCAATCTCTTAAAGGTGCTTGACAATCCCTTGTCGGATATTCCGCTTCTGAGTGTTATGCTGTCGCCGATTATGATGTTTACCCCAGACGACGTTTCGATGATAAGAAGTATTGACAAGGAAAAAAAGCTGTATCAGAATCTTTGCTCGTTTGTTTGCACGTATGAAGAAATGTGGGAAGATTCTACCCCGCTTTTTTCTAACCCGCTTATCGAAAAGGCTCAAAATGCGGTAAACCTGATTAAAGAGCTCAGATTTATGTCGGCGAGTATGTCGACCGAACGTCTTATCAGAAAAATATACTTAAAGACGAACTACTATGCTATCGCTTCAACCTACAAGGACGCAGGAAGCTGGGATAACCTGACGCTTCTTTTGAGATATGCAAGCGCATTTGATTCAAATTCAGCAAAGGGACTGAGCGGCTTTTTAAGGTATTTGGATTCCGTATCTGAAAACGGAAACGACTTTAAAACAATGCAGGTAGCTTCATCAGATAACGACAGCGTAATAATCACAACAATGCATTCTTCAAAGGGACTTGAATACCCCTTCGTATTTTTGAGCGACCTTGATAAGAAGATGAATATCGACGACGTTAAAAGCAAAATGATTGTAAACGAGCGAATGGGAATTTCGTTCAGGTACAACGACAACGAGCTTCATACTCGCTCAACGCCGCTTCACTACGCTTATTTAAAGGAGCAGTACATAGATGAGAGTATTTCCGAGGAAATAAGAATATTGTACGTTGCAATGACAAGAGCAAAGGAACGGCTTTTCCTGCCGATATATTTAAACGAACAGAACAGAAAAAAGCTTCAAAGCTTAGCTGCCTCTTTGTCAAACACAGGAGTCGTCTGCACAGAGCTGTTAAAGTCTACCGACGGAATGTTTCGGTGGATAGTTCTTCCGCTTTTAGCTCACGAGCAGATGAACAGTTTAAGGGCAGAATCAGAGGTTGATTTTGACTCGTTTGAATTTTCAAGCGGCGGAAGCTTTACAGAAAAAGTTATATATTGCGATAAGGAGCCTGAAAAATCTGACGAGGTACGGCTTTTGGAAAGGTCGCAGGAATATACTGAATCGTTTGACTTTTCAAGCTCTTATGACGACAGACTTTCCAAAACCCCTGCGAAGCTTTCTGTAAGCGAGGTCGTAAAGGAGGACAAGGAGTTTGTTTTCTATCCTCAGATTCCGAAGTTTACTGAGGAAATAGGCAAATACACAGCGGCGGAAAGGGGAACCATCACCCACAGCTTTATGGAAATCTGCGACTTTAGTTCTGCTGCAAACGATTTAGACGGTGAGCTTGAACGCCTTGTAAATAGCGGAAAGCTCTCCCCAAGAAGAGCCGAGAGCATAGACAGGCGTGCTGTTTCGGCATTCTTTGAAAGCGACATTTACAAAAGGCTCAGCAAGAGCGAGAATGTAATGCGTGAGCAGCAGTTTCTGGTGAAAATCAGCGACATCAAAGTAAATGGAATTGATATGAGCGAGTACGACAATACCGACGGTATGCTTCAGGGAGTTGCCGACTGTATTTTCGAGGAGAAAGACGGCTATGTGCTGGTTGACTACAAAACCGACAGGGTAAAAAGTGAGGATGATTTGCGGGAGAACTATAAAAATCAGCTTTTGCTTTACAAGTCGGCGTTTGATATAATTTTAGACAAGCCGATAATCGGCGCATACATATACTCGTTTGTTTTGGCGAAGGGAATAGAAATTTCCTTTTAAGTAAGCGAAAAAGGCTTCATAACGCAATGCTGCGTTATGAAGCCTTACTTTGTTTTAAGCGAAACTATTTCATGCAATATTCTGTAATTCCCGAAATTCTAAGCTCCTCGCTTTGTGGGTTGTCTGATGCGTAAGAAATATAGGTTGGATAATCGCCGCACTTTTCAATTCTCTCATATCCGTAGAGATAATAGTCGTCCTCCTCGTCGGCGTCTTCAATTACTTTGAGAACATCGTCCTTTGTAACCTCGACTGCGCCGATAAGACTATACGCCGAAACCATTGTGCTTAATACCTCGTCGTCAACGCTTTGCAATGATCCTTCGTCGTCGTAATGCGCCCCGTAAGAAACCTCAACTATCTCATATCCATCCGTGTTTGAAACCGCTACAGAAACTTTATAAGTATCCGCTTCAAGCGTATACGTCTGCGAATAGCTGCCTGTTGAAACTACCGCCGCCGTAGATGCTTCAAATTCCAGCGAGTTTTCATTCGCAAAGGTTTCGTAATCGACAGCGTAGTCGATAAAGTTTTCTTGCGAAGCTTCAGTTGAAACGTCCTTATGGTCGATTCCGCCAACCATTGGAATTATAATTATCAAAGCGACGACTACAATAATTGCGATAAGCGCCGCAGGTAATGCTTTCTTCATATTCTATCCTTCCTTTTCAATAAGACAAACGGCGTGCGCCGAAATTCCTTCGCCGCTTCCCGTAAAGCCTAAGCCTTCCTCGGTTGTCGCCTTTACCGAAACGCAATCTGACGACACATTTACTGCGTCGGCGATATTTTTTCTCATATTTTCAATAAACGGTGAAAGCTTTGGCGCCTGAGCGCAAATTGTGCAGTCGATATTTGAAACTGAAAAGCCGTTTTCCTTTAGTATTTCGGTAACTCGCCTGAGAAGCGTGGTGCTGTCAGCGCCCTTGTAACGCTCATCAGTGTCGGGAAAATGCTTTCCAATATCTCCGAGCGCCGCTGCGCCCAGCATAGCGTCCATTATAGCGTGATGCAAAACGTCAGCGTCTGAGTGCCCAAGAAGTCCCTTTTCAAAGGGAATCACAACTCCGCCAAGAATAAGCTTCCTGCCCTCGCATAGTCTGTGAACGTCATATCCGTGTCCAATTCTTATATTCATTATCTTTCTCCAGAATTTAAACCTCTGCGTTTAATATGTCTACAAGCTCGCTGAGCGTCGCTCGTGAAATTTTGTCGTTTGGAATAAAGCTTACAAGCGAATGAAGCGGCATTTCACCGAGCGCCAGAATTTTAAAGTCCTCTACCGCCTGCTCCTCCTTTGAGCCCTTCTTGCTCAGTCCTAAAGCTTCGTATAAAAGCTTCTTTCCAAGCGGGTTTGCAAACACGTCGCAGCAAAGAGAATTAAGAGTATAGCGATGAGGTGTTTCCTTTTTTGGAGCAACGTATACGCTTTTTGAAAGCTTAATATCTCTTGAAGACGAACCGATAAGGATTTCAAACTTTCCGTATTCGATATGCCAGTCCATAATAGAAGTGTCAAAGTATGCAAACGCTCTCTTGTCAAGCTTGAATACTACCTGCTTTGTTTCGTTTGGCAGAAGATATGTCTTTTCAAAGCCTTTAAGCTCCTTGTCAGGTCTTATAACAGAGGATTCTGTATCTCTTACATAAAGCTCAACTACCTCTTTTCCTGCAACGCTACCTGTGTTTTTAACGCTTACCTTAACCGTCAGAATCTGATCCTCGTCAAGCTCGTCGTGCGAAACCTCAATATCAGAATACTCAAAGGTTGTATAGCTAAGTCCGAAGCCAAACGGGAACAAAGGCTCTATTTTCTTCTTGTCGTAATATCTGTATCCAACAAAAAGTCCCTCGTTGTATTTTACAACATCTCCCTCGCCGGGGTAGTTTAAGTATGACGGATTGTCAGACAGCTTTTTGGGAAATGTTTCCGCAAGCTTTCCGCTCGGATTAACACCCCCAAATAAAACTTCAACCTGCGCCTTGCCTACAGCTTCGCCACCAAGGTAGCCTTCCAAAATAGCAGATACTTTATCGGCAAATGGCATTTCTACAGGCGCGCCGTTGTGCAAAACTATAACGACGTTTTTGTTTACCTTACAAACCTCGTCGATAAGCTCAAGCTGACAATCAGGCATTCTCAGATGCTTTCTGTCAAAGCCCTCAGATTCAAACGATTCAGGTAAGCCTACAAATAATACTGCCTTATCGCATTTGCTTGCAGCTTCGACTGCCTGAGCCAAAAGAGCGGTATCAGTTTCGTCCTTGTCGGTTACATATCCACGAGCAAATGTAACCTCGCAAATATTCTTTACTGCGTCAAGTGCGCTTGTAACCTTGTAGGAATTTATATGACTTGAGCCGCCGCCCTGATAGCGTGGGTTTTCAGCAAATTCACCGATGAACGCAATGCTTTCATCTGTTCCAAGCGGCAGAACTCCGTCGTTTTTAAGAAGCACCATACATTCGCTTTCAATTTTACCGGCAATCTCGTGATCCTTTTCCTTATCCCAGCTGACAGGTGCTTTGGCGTCGCAGTGCTTATCAACCAGCTCAAGCACACGCCTTGCGCATATATCGACATATTTTTCATCGAGCTTACCGCTCTTTACAGCTTCAACTACTATGTTGTCGTTCTTGCCGCCGCTTGAAGGCATTTCAAGGTCTAAGCCCGCAGCCACGCCCTTTACTCTGTCGTCAACAGCTCCCCAGTCGCTCATAACAAGGCCCTTGAATCCCCACTCGTCACGCAAAATATCCGTCAGGAGCTTTTTGTTCTGACTTGAATATTCGCCGTTTATCTTGTTGTAAGAGCACATAAGAGTTTGCGGTTTAGCCTTTTTAACGGCAATTTCAAACGAAGCGAGATATATCTCTCTGAGCGTTCTCTCGTCAATCTGTGCGCTTACAGACATCCTTCTGTATTCCTGATTGTTGCAGGCGAAATGCTTGAGCGATGTTCCAACGCCCATCGACTGAACTCCCTTGATGTGCGAAGCCGCCATTTCGCCAGACAGGTAAGGATCCTCCGAGAAATATTCAAAATTTCTGCCGCAAAGGGGAGTGCGCTTGATGTTTGCGCCAGGCCCTAAAATAACAGAAATATTTTCAGCTATACATTCGCTTCCGAGAGCCTTGCCAAGCTCCTCTAATAGCGAACGGTCAAACGAGCAGGCGAGTGACGAAGCGGTAGGAAAACAGGTAGCTTCTATGCTGGCGTGCTCGTCCTCCTTTTCCTTTCTGAGTCCGTGAGGGCCGTCGCTTACCATAATTTTGTCGATTGAAAGTCTGTCTATCGGCTTTGTATGCCAAAAATCAAGTCCTGACAAAAGGCTCGCCTTTTCTTCAAGCGTCATCTCGCTTATAAGCTTATCAATGTTCATATAAATTCTCCTAACAATACCTGAGTTTGCAAGCCTTTCGCCCGCAATTTATCATATTGTAACATATAACATTCTTTTTTTCAAGACGCATTGCAAAGTATAAAAAAATATGCTAAAATAGCCTTAAAGACTCATTCCTTTGTAACAGGTCCGGAGGTGTATTTTTTGAAGTATTATCATGAGCAGGTAACGCTTGACTCTTCTATTCCTGCGAGAATTTATATTCAAAATGGTCAGCACAGCAACAATACTTATCCTCTGCATTGGCACAGCAAGCTTGAGTTCAATCTGGTTCTGAAGGGACAAATTAACGGAAAAATCGGCGGCAAGGACGTTTGTGTTGCGGCTGACGATATATTTTTTGTAAATTCAAACGAGCTGCACGAAACTGATGCGGGAAGCGGCGACATCATAGCTGTAACGGTGCTTCTTTCAAAATCTCTTCTGGAGGAATACTTCCCTGATGTTGACGACTATTACTTCGATTTTTCACAAAACCAGTCTGCAAAGAATGAAATAAAGTCGCTCATTTTAAAATGCGCGTCTATTTTTGAAGAGAAAAACGAGCTTTACGAGCTGGAGCTTTCAATCGTCCTGCGGCAGCTTTGTCTGGTGCTTATCAGGAAATGCCGAAGAAAGAGGGAAACTCAAAGCGTAAATAAATTTCAGCGCAAAAACATGACGAACATAAAGCGTGCAATAGCATTTATGGAAAACAATTACGAGGTGTCGTTTACGCTTGATGATATTTCATCTGATGTTGGAATGTCGCCGACCTATTTTTCAAGGTTTTTCAAAAAGACAACTGGCGAAACCTTTTATTCCTATTTGGGAAGAATGAGACTTTACCACGCAGTAAACGACCTTGTAAACAGCGATCTTTCCGTTACGGACGTTGCGCTTAACAACGGCTTTGCGAACGTCAAGTCGTTTATCGAGCTTTTCAAAAAGGAGTATAATACTACTCCTCTGAAGTATCGAAAGGATAATTCCAACAGGTAAATTTTCGGGATCACTTTTGCATAATGTGAAATTGGATAATAATTGACAAAAATTCGGCAAAAAAAAGGCAATACGCACATATTTTTTTGTGATAAAATGTAATTACAGGGCAAATTGTACAAAGTCTATACTTAAAAATTTTTAATAGGAGGTCATTTTATGAAATTTGCAGACGGCTTTTGGCTTAACCAAAGAGGCTACGAAGTAAATTATGCAAATCAGGCGTTTGAAATTGACGAAATTGACGGCGGTTTTGTAGTTGTTGCTACACCAATGCCGATTTACAACCGTGCGATGATGCTCGGAAGCGCAAACCTTGAGATCGAATTTACTTCAAACATTGAAAACTGTATCAAGGTAAACATCACTCACCACAAGGGCTATGTTGACAACGGTCCTCATTTTGAAATTAACGAGGGCGACTACAAGCCGACGGTTGAGATTACCGATAAGGAAGCTACCCTTATTTCCGGAAACACAAGGGTTGTCGTTTCCAAGGAAACATGGAGCGTTCAGTATTACTATAAGGATAAGAAGCTTACAAGCGGCGGCTGGCGTTCTGTCGGAGTTATTTTTGAGAGCGCTTTCAAGCAGCAGGCAAGACTTGAAACTCAGGCTGACGATTCATTCTGGAGCTATCCTGCTAATCCTAAGAGAACATACATCCGTGAGCAGTTTGATACTACAGTAGGCGAGTATTTTTACGGCTTCGGTGAAAAGTTTACAAATTTCACTAAAAACGGCTCAACAGTAGAAATCTGGAACGCTGACGGCGGTACCTGCTCGGATCAGTCGTATAAATCGGTTCCGTTTTATGTATCATCAAGAGGTTATGGCGTTTTCGTAAACAGCACAGATAAGGTTTCTTACGAGGTATGCTCCGATACCGTTTCTAAGGTTTCAATTACGGTGCCGGGTGAAAATCTACAGTATTTTGTTATCGGCGGAGAAAATTTAACAGAGGTATTAAAGGGCTATACGGATATTACAGGAAAGCCTGCGCTTCCTCCTGCATTTTCTTTCGGACTTTGGCTCACAACCTCATTTACCACAACTTATGATGAGGAAACTATCACATCCTTTATCGACGGAATGGCTGAGCGTGACATTCCTCTTCAGGTATTCCATTTTGACTGCTTCTGGATGAAGGGCTTTGAGTGGTGTAACTTTGAGTGGGATAAGAGTCAGTTCCCGGATCCTCCGGCAATGCTTAAAAGACTTCACGAAACAAAGGGACTTAAAACCTGCGTTTGGATAAATTCTTATGTTGGTCAGCGCTCCAAGCTGTTTGACGAGGGTGTAAAGGGCGGATATTTTATCAAGAGAACAGACGGTTCTGTTTTCCAATGCGACGAATGGCAGCCGGGAATGGCAATCGTTGACTTTACAAACCCTGAGGCTTGTGAGTGGTACGCTTCAAAGCTCAAGGCTCTTTGTGAAATGGGAGTAGATACCTTCAAGACCGACTTCGGTGAGAGAATCCCTACAAGAGATGTTGTATATTATGACGGCTCAGATCCTATCAAAATGCACAACTACTATACTTATCTTTACAACAAGACAGTATTCAACGTATTGAAGGATTACTATGGTGAGAATAAGGCTTGCTTGTTTGCAAGAAGCGCAACAGCAGGCGGGCAGAAGTTCCCTGTACATTGGGGCGGAGATTGCTCGGCTACTTATAATTCAATGGCAGAGGTTATAAGAGGCTGCTTGTCGCTTTGTATTTCGGGCTTCGGATTTACATCCCACGATATGGCAGGATTTGAGTCAACTGCAACTCCTGACATATACAAGAGATGGGCGGCATTCGGAATGCTTTCATCTCACAGCCGCTTGCACGGAAACCAGACATATAGAGTTCCTTGGTTGTTTGATGAGGAATCCTGTGATGTTTTACGTTTCTTTACAAAGCTCAAGGGTAAGCTTATGCCTTATCTTTTCGCTCAGGCTAACAAAACTCACGAAATAGGAGTTCCTGTTATGAGAGCTATGGTAATTGACTTTGCTGACGATCCTACCTGCCTGACGCTTGACAGACAGTATATGCTCGGAGATAACCTCTTGGTTGCGCCGATTCTTAACGACGAGAGCATTGCTGAATACTACGTCCCAGCGGGTAAGTGGACGGACATTATCACAGGTAAGGTTTTCGAGGGCGGAAAATGGTATACTCACAAGTGCAGCTATTTTGAAATTCCTGCTCTTGCAAAGCCAAACAGCATCATCACTTACGGAAACTTTGAGCGTGACGTTGTTTACGATTACGTTAAGGACGCAAACGCTGTAATTTACGAGCTTGAAGACGGCAAGACCGCAAGCACAGTTATTTACGACAGCGAAGCTAACAAGGTTTTGGAGCTTTCAGCTGAAAGGAAGGGAGACAAAATCGAAATTTTTCTCTCTGCTGCGCCTGCTGACTTTACAGTTTCTGTTTCAAATACAGACAAGAGCGTAGCTATCAAGGCCGGAGATACAAGCGCAGTTATTGAGCTTTAATTAACGGTTTAAATACTTGAATTTTAAATGCAATACGGTGAGGATTACTCGCCGTGTTGCTTTTTTGTACATATTTGTTGCTGGTTGTTAATTGTTGTTTGACTTTTAGTGGGATATGAAGTATAATATCTATGAATCTACTACAACAGAAAGGACAATACACAATGAAAAAGAGAGTTTCTTCTTATTCGAGCTTTTGGATGACGGTAATTTCATGTGCGCTTCTGATAGCGTGTATTGTTTTATATATTATAACAGGACTTCAATCTGCCGCGGCAAATTCCAAAAGAAGCGACCTTGTAAAGTATTCGGATATGTATGTGTCAGCTTATCTGTATTCGCAGTCGGAGCTATCGACATTTGCGAATACCGAAAACTCCGAGCATTACAACAATTATAACAACGCAGTTTCCGAAACGGGAACTATGCAGGGAGCAAGAAAGGTTTTGGAAGAAATTGGGCTTGAAACTCAGGAGCAGGAGGTTTTAGACGAATTTGACAGCGTGTACAGCGAGTATATCGAGCCTGTAAATGAATCGGCTATCGAGCAAATGGTTTCAAATTCCGACTTTTCAAGCGGTAAAAAAGCGCTTGTTGACAGCGATTATTTAAACTATTCGTCCTACTGCTATACCTGTCTTAGTACATTGTCCGATTCAGTTTATGACAGAATGACCGAAACGCTTGATAACATCGACGACAGAAATCAAATAGTAATGATATGCCTGATTGTTCTGTCGGTGATATTTGTGTTTATGTTGATTTTTACACAGCTTAGAATCAGAAAAATTTCAAGAATTTTAGAAGCGGCTGACAGCGAAGATGAGAGCAGCGAGCAGGAAGAGTAAATTTTAAAACAAGGGGTGAAGGTATGAAAAAGCTAATCAGCGTTTTAATGGGAATTGTTATATTCGCTTCAATTTCCTGTCTTTCGGTGTATGCGTCCGACTATACGCTGGAGGTTGAAAACGGCGAGATTGACGACTACGGAAATATCACCGCTACGATTATAATTTCAGAAAATTCCGGAATTTACAGCGGCGAGTTTAACTTCCTTTACAACAGCTCCTACTTTGAGCTGGGAGAAATCGAGCTTAATCAGTCGGGAACAAACGGAAAAATTGAAACGCAAGCGGATACCGAAAACGGAGTGGTTACGTTTACCTATAAGGCGAACGACGAAGCTGGCTGTACCTTCGGCGGAGAATTTGCAACGCTCAATATGCGACTTGTTTCAACTCCCGAATCTGTAGTTTCGTTTAACCTTGATATGGCAAACACCACCGATTATGAAGGTAATGAGCTTGAAGCAACCTATAAAATCACACCTATTGAGGTACCAATTAGCTTTATCGTTACCGAAACTCAGGCTCAGACGGAGCAGACTGAAAGTGTTGAAGCTACAACCGAAAGCTCCAAGGACGAGGAGAAAAGCGGCGGCTTTTTATCAGCTCTTTGGACAGCTATAAAGGTAATCCTGATTATCATAATCGTGATTGTTGTACTCTTGATAGTAGCGAGCTTTTTCACCAGAAGGTACTTTAGGAAAAAACGCCAGCGTCAGCGTCAGGCGATGCGAAACGCTCAGAACAGACAATAGTGAATAGATAAACAAAAAACGAGCCTACCGATCTGGTGGACTCGTTTGTGCTTTAGTATGTAATTTTAGTCGAGTGCGATAACGTCGTTCATATCGTAAAGTCCCGCATTTGCTTTTGATAGGAAAATCGCTGCGTTTACAGCGCCAACTGCAAAGACCTCCTTTGACGCTGCCTGATGCGAAAGGGTAATAACCTCATCGCGTCCTGCAAAAATTATATCATGCTCGCCGACAATAGTTCCGCCTCTGATAGCGTGAATACCAATTTCATTCTTTTCTCTCTTTTGCCGAACGCTGTGCCGCTCATAAACATACTTCATTTTATCATCGAGCGTTTCGTTTATAGCGTCCGCAAGCATAAGAGCTGTACCGGACGGCGCGTCAATTTTCTGGTTGTGGTGCTTTTCTACAATCTCAATGTCAAACTGGTCGCCTAAAACTGTCGTCGCTTTTTTTGCAAGCGCACACAAGAGGTTAATTCCAAGCGACATATTAAATGTGAAGAAAACAGGAATCTGTTCGGCGGTTTTGCGTATCAGAGCTTTCTGCTCCTCCGTGTAGCCCGTGGTTGCAATTACCAAAGGAACATTGTTTGAAAGGCAGTAGTCGCCAAGCTCCAAAAGAGCGGACGGGTGAGAAAAATCAATTATAACGTCCGGTCTGTCAGGCAAATCGTTCGGTCGCTTAACGACAGGAAAATCGCTGTAAGCGGTATCGTTTAATTTGTCAATTCCCGAAATAACTTCTATGTCATCTCTCTTTGAAATTATGTCAGCGATAACTCTGCCCATTTTTCCGTTTGCGCCACAAATAGCAGCCTTTATCATTTTAATACTTCCCTTCGATCAGTTTAAACTATACTACCGACAAGCTGGTGCTTATCCAAAATTCCCTTTAGGAATGCTTTCTTTTCGTCATCCATATCGCAAAGCGGAAGTCTGCATGAGCCAACATTAAATCCCATAACATTTAAAGCTTCCTTTACAGGAATAGGGTTTACGTCGCAAAACAGTCCGTTTGCAAGGTCGAGAGTTTCAAGCGACAGCTTTAAAGCCTTATCGTAATCTCCGTCAAGACAATACTTTGCGATCATGTGAGTTTCCTTCGGCATTACATTTGATAAAACTGAAATAACGCCCTTTGCGCCAAGCGCCATCATCGGCACAATCTGGTCGTCGTTTCCGCTGTAAACGTCAAGATTGTCGCCGCAAAGAGCTCTGATTTTCGCTACCTGAGAAATGTTTCCGCTCGCTTCCTTGACAGCAACGATATTTTTATGCTTTGAAAGCTCGAAGCAGGTAGCAGGCTCAATATTTACGCCCGTTCTTGAAGCAACGCTGTAAATGATAATCGGCTTGTCAACAGCGTCAGCTATTGCTGTAAAGTGCTTTATAAGACCTCTCTGAGACGCCTTGTTGTAATACGGCGTAACAATTAAAAGTGCGTCTGCTCCGTACTCGCAAGCCTTTTTGGAAAGGCGAATAGCAAAGTTTGTGTCGTTAGAGCCTGTTCCTGCAACAACAGGAACCCTTCCTGCAACATAGTCAATACAATGCTTAAGGACGTCGCAATGCTCTAAAAAGCTAAGCGTTGCGCTTTCGCCCGTTGTACCGCAGACGATAATAGCGTCTGTTCCATTTGCAATATTAAAGTCTATAAGGCGCTCGAATTCCTCGTAGTTTACATAACCCTCGTCGTCCATCGGTGTAACGATAGCAACGCCTGCACCTGTAAAAATTGTTTTTTTCATTATCTCTTACCTCCGTGACAAATGACGCTTTAGTCAAAATATCCCTTTGCAGCTAAAAGCTCCGCCATTAAAACGGCTCCGCCGGCCGCACCTCTTAACGTGTTATGAGAAAGGCATACGAACTTGTAGTCGTATTGAGTATCCTCTCTCAATCTTCCAATAGAAACCGCCATTCCGCCTTCAAGCTCTCTGTCAAGCTTCGACTGAGGACGGTTGTCTTCAGTAAAGTAGTTTAAAAATTGCTTCGGTGCGCTCGGAAGCTTGAGCTCCTGAGGAACGCCCGAAAATTCCTTCCAGGCGGCAAGAATTTCCTCCTTGCTCGGCTTGCTTTCAAAGGATACGAAAACTGCCGCTGTATGACCGTCTGAAACCGGAACTCTGAGGCATTGCGTTGTAATAGAAGGGGAGGTAGCGTTGACTATTTTATCTCCCTCGACCTTTCCCCAGATTTTAAGCGGCTCAAGCTCGCTCTTTTCCTCCTCGCCGCCGATAAACGGAATTACGTTGTCGATAATCTCGGGAAATGTCTCAAACGTCTTTCCTGCGCCTGAAATTGCCTGATATGTGCAGGCGAGAACCTTAGTAACTCCATATTTCATAAGCGGGTGAAGTGCCGGAACATAGCTTTGAAGCGAGCAGTTTGATTTAACTGCGATAAAGCCTCTCTTTGTTCCAAGCCTTTTCTTCTGAGCGTCGATAATTTCAATATGCTCAGGATTTATTTCAGGGACTACCATTGGAACGTCAGGCGTTGCTCTGTGAGCTGAGTTGTTTGAAACTATCGGGCATTCAGCCTTAGCGTACTTTTCCTCAAGTACTCTTATCTCGTCCTTTTTCATATCTACTGCACAAAAGCAAAAATCAACCTGCGAAGCGATTTCCTCAATATCAGCCGTAGCGTCGTAGATAACCATATCCTTCATAGATTCAGGAATTGGTTTCTTCATCGCCCATCTTGCTCCGACAGCGTCCTTATATTTCTTTCCCTTGGAACGTGGAGAAGCTGCAAGACAAACAACCTCAAACCAGGGGTGATTTTCAAGAAGCGTTGCAAAACGCTGTCCTACCATTCCCGTAGCTCCAATAATTCCCACTTTATACTTTCTCATTTTGTATCTTACCTTTCTAAAATAATTTGCATAAAATCTATTAAATAAATTTGTAAAAAACAAAAAACCGGTTGAAAAACCGGTCATCATGCGTTATAATAGAACTGCTACTAATTTTTGGATAGCACTCCATCACTTGCAATGATGACAATCAGCGACCTGTTGAGCCGATGATCAGAAGTAAGTTTCCCAAGCTTAAATCTTCGGCAGCCTTGCATTTCACATCTCGGGGTGGGCCCTGATAACAATCTACAAGAGGTTACTGATCTTGGCTGCGCCTCTATCTGTTTTCTAACAATAACTATACCAAATAAAAGGCGATGTGTCAACACCCAAATTACAAAAACAAGGAAAAAATACATAACTGGAGAACAAAATGTTGAATTTAAAGGATATGAAAACGTCGGATTTTTATTACGACCTTCCTGAGGAGCTTATCGCTCAGACGCCTGTCGAGCCGAGAAACGCATCCCGACTTCTGAAGGTTGACAGAAAAAGTGGCGAAATAGTGCATAGTCATTTCTATAATTTATGCGATTTTCTCAAGAAGGGTGATTTGCTTGTGCTTAATGACTCAAGGGTTTTACCTGCAAGAATTTACGGCGAGAAGGTTGACAACGGAAGCTTTATAGAATTTCTTCTCGTTCATCAGATAGAAAACCTGGAGTGGGAAATCCTTTGCCGCCCTGGAAAGAAAGCAAAGGTGGGAACTGAGTTTTCGTTCGGCGGCATTATGACTGCTGTGATTACAGAGGTTTTAGAGGACGGAAACCGCATAGCAAGATTTGAACTAAAGGACGGCTACAACATTTATACGGCTCTTGATGAAATAGGACAGATGCCGCTTCCACCATATATCACAAAAAAGCTTGAGGACAAGGAGCGTTACCAGACAGTTTATTCAAATGAATTAGGCTCGTCGGCGGCGCCTACCGCAGGACTTCATTTTACCAAGGAAATGTTGAGCGATTTGCAGGACAGAGGAATTAACCTTGCGTACCTGACGCTTCACGTTGGACTTGGAACCTTTCGTCCTGTCAAGGAGGAGAAAATTCTCGACCACAAAATGCACACCGAGCATTACGAGCTAAGCGAGCAGACGGCAAAAATGATAAACGATACAAAAGCGAGCGGCGGAAGAGTAATTGCCGTCGGCACTACCTCCTGCAGAACGCTTGAAAGCGTTGCTGCGGAAAATAACGGTAAAATAGTTGCAGCTGAGGGAGATACAGGAATTTTTATTTATCCAGGCTTTGAGTTTAAGGTGCTTGACGGACTGATAACAAATTTTCATCTTCCCGAAAGCACGCTTATAATGCTTGTTTCGGCATTTTTAGGCTATGACAAAACAATGAACGCTTACAAAACAGCGGTTGAAGAAAAATACAGATTCTTTTCATTCGGAGATAGTATGCTGATAATTTAGGAGGACAGTATGGCAGATTTGAATATGTTTTTTAAAGGCATAATAGACATCGACGAAAAGGCAATAGTAATTTGCGATCTTAGTCACACTATAATTTATATGAACCCTGCGGCTAAAAAGCAGTATGAAAAGTCCGGCGGCGGCGCTTTGGTCGGACGCTCAATTTTTGACTGCCACAACCCTCACACCAAAGAGGTTATTCTTCAAAATATTGCTGCTATGAAGGTGGATAAATCGCTTAACAAAATTTTTGAATTTCACAAGGACAGAAACGGCTGCAACGACGACGTTTACTGTCAAGCTATACGAGATGAAAGCGGCGAGCTTATTGGCTATTACGAAAGGTTCGAGGACAAAAATCTGCACGCCGAACAAGGAGAAATGAATGTTTAAAATTATCACACAAGAAAAGTGCGCTCGCCGAGGGGAGTTTACAACCCCTCACGGCGTTATTCAAACCCCTGTTTTTATGAATGTTGCAACTCAAGGAGCTATAAAGGGCGGTGTTTCGTCGCTTGACCTTGAAACGGTAAACTGTCAGGTTGAGCTTTGCAATACCTATCATCTTCACGTCAGACCGGGAGACGAGCTTATTCACAATCAGGGCGGACTTCATAAATTTATAAATTGGCACAAGCCTATTCTGACCGACAGCGGCGGTTTTCAGGTATTTTCCTTAGCGTCGCTTCGTAGAATAAAAGAGGAAGGCGTGTATTTTAATTCGCACGTCGACGGAAGAAAAATCTTTATGGGTCCCGAGGAGAGTATGCAAATCCAGTCGAATTTAGCCTCTACCATTGCAATGGCGTTTGACGAATGCGTTGAAAACCCGGCGACTTACGAATATTCAAAGCAATCTACCGAGCGTACTACCCGTTGGCTTGCAAGGTGCAGAGCTGAAATGGATAGACTTAATTCTCTTGAGAGAACAATAAACAAAAGGCAGATGCTTTTTGGAATAAATCAAGGCTGTACCTTCGACGACCTGAGAATAGAGCATATGAAGCAGATAAGGGAAATAGAATGCGATGGCTACGCTTTAGGAGGCTTAGCAGTAGGCGAGCCAACCGAAGTGATGTATCACATTATCGAAACTGTCGAGCCTTATATGCCAAAGGATAAGCCGAGGTATCTTATGGGAGTCGGAACTCCCAGCAATATTATAGAAGCTGTATGGCGAGGAGTCGATTTCTTCGATTGCGTAATGCCGTCGAGGGACGCAAGGCACGGAACTATTTTTACATGGGGCGGAATTATGCACATTAAAAACGAACGCTTCAAGGAGGACAATCGTCCTCTTGACCCTGCCTGCGACTGTCCTGCTTGTAAAAACTTTTCAAGAGCTTATATCCGCCACCTTTTTAAAGCGGAGGAAATGCTCGGCGGAAGGCTGGCGGTGCTTCACAACCTTTATTTTTACAACACTCTTACCAAGCGTATAAGAG
Source organism: Ruminococcus sp. (assembly GCA_021205185.1). GTDB lineage: Bacteria > Bacillota > Clostridia > Oscillospirales > Ruminococcaceae > UMGS1601. The sequence goes on from JAJPYB010000003.1 coordinate 59,096, forward strand.
AGGCTATTGAAAAGGGCGAATTTGAAGCGTTTAGAAATAAGTATTCTTCGCTTCTTGCTTCAAAGCTTGATGATTAGACTGATTTTCAGAGGGGAAAATAATAATGAGCTATATTGAAGTGTTTCTGATTGGAGTAGGACTTTCAATGGACGCCTTTGCTGTTTGCGCAACAAACGGAATCGTTTATAAAAACGCAAATAAAAGGTGGGGGCTGGCAATGGCTCTTTGCTTTGGCGCTTTTCAGGCGGCTATGCCTACAATCGGTTATTTTTTAGGAAGTGCTTTCACCGAGTATATTAAAGCCTTCGACCATATAATAGCGCTTGTGCTTTTAGGCTTTATAGGCGGGAAAATGATTGTCGACGCTATACGAGGAGACGACAGCGACGAAAGCGGCTTGACGCTTACCGTTCCAATTTTGCTTTTGCAGGGAGTAGCTACCAGCATTGACGCTTTAGCGGTCGGAATTTCCTTTGCGGCGCTTGAAAGCGTGAATATCGCTACCTCCGTGACAATTATTGGCTTAACCACCTTCGTGCTTTCAATTATTGCTGTATTTTTAGGCAAGCGTTTTGGCAAGCTTTTAAACAACAAAGCGCAGCTTGTAGGCGGACTTATTCTGGTTGCAATCGGTGTAAAAATCTTTGTTGAGCACACCTTTTTTGGCGGCTGATTTAGATTTTCAAATAAACGCACCGCTTGTTCACGAAAAATTAACATATATATGGTAAAATAAAACAATATGAAAAATTTGGTTATATTTGATTTGGACGGAACGCTCGTAAATTCGGTTTACGACCTTGCTGACAGCGTGAATTTTGTGTTAAGTGAAAACGGCTATCCAACTCACAAAACGGAAAAATTTTATTACTTTGTCGGCAATGGAACGAGAAAGCTCTGCGAGAGAGCGCTCCCAGAGGATAATCGAACTGACGCTGAGGTAGATCGTATTCACGAGCAGTTTTTGAAGAGATACGCTAAGAATTATCTTAATAAAACCGTTTTGTACGACGGCGTCAAGGAAACTGTAAACTCGCTTGTCGACAGGGGAGTCAGGTGCGCTGTCGCTTCAAATAAGACGGACATTTTCACAAAAGAAATTATAGACAAGCTTTTTGGAAGCGGAGTTTTCAGCGTTGTTATCGGAAAAAGGGAAGGGTATGCTACAAAGCCTGACCCAAAAATTGTTTTTGAAATTTTAGAGCGCACTGAAACTCAAAAAGAAAACGCTATTTTTGTCGGGGATTCAAACGTCGATATAAAAACGGCGCACAACGCAGGACTTGCTGCCGTTGGTTGTTTGTGGGGATTTCGTACATATGATGAGCTTTCAGAAGCTGGGGCGGAATATATAATAGAAAAGCCTGCCGAGCTTTTAGAAATATTACAGGAGGGAATAAGTTATGATGAATTACAACATTAAGGATGTAGCACAAAGGCTTAAGGGCTTAAGACTGGCGTATGATTTGTCAATTGAGGAGTTTTGCGAAAAGACCGGAATTGACGTTGAGCAGTATAAGCTTATAGAAGCCGGAGAAAAGGACTTTTCAGTTACCTTTTTGTACAAATGCTCTGAGGTATTTGACGTTGACTTAGTTGAGCTTTTAACAGGCTCAGGACCGCACCTTTCAACCTATTCAATAGTACGAAAGGACAAGGGTCTGCCGATTGAAAGAAGAGAACGCTTCGCTTATCAGCATTTGGCGTACCTTTTCAAGGATAAGGACATAGAGCCGCTTTTGGTTAAGGCGCCGTTCGAGGAGGGCGCAGAGGACAAGCCGATTACCCTTTCGGTTCACAAGGGACAGGAATGGGACTACATCCTAAAAGGTAAGCTCAAGTTTTTATACGACGGACATACCGAGTATTTAAGCGAGGGCGATTCGCTTTATTACAGCTCTGACAAGCCGCATGGAATGATTGCGGTTGACGGCGAGGACTGCGACTTTTTGGCTATACTGATCAAGGAAAAAGAATAGCTTAACAAATATCGGGAAGGGAATTTTCAACATGAAGGATTTTTATAAAAGATTTGTAACAGAGGAATTTGACGAGAACGGAATTTTGTGTAAATTTGAGCCGACGCCGGAGCAAAACTATAACTTCGCTTACGACGTAATTGACGAGCTGGCAAGATTAGAGCCTGATAAGGTGTGCCTTTACTGGGTGAATGAAGAGCGTGAGGAGCATAAGTTTACCTTTAAGCAGGTAAGCGAGATGTCCAGCCGCTTTGCGAATATGTTTTTAGCTCACGGAGTTAAAAAGGGCGATATGGTAATGCTCGTATTAAAAAGGCATTACGAGTTCTGGTTTGCAATTTACGGACTGATGAAGATTGGCGCTATTGCAATTCCTGCGACCAACCAGCTTTTAGCTAAGGACTACGTCTACCGCTTTGACGCTGCAAGCGTAAAGTATATTTGTGCGACAATTGAGGATAATGTCTGTGAGCATATTGAAGAGGCAATGGAAAAATACGACGGAATAGTTGAAAAGTTCTGTACTCACGGTAACAGAGAAGGCTGGATAAATATAATGGACGAGGCTATGAAATATCCTCCGACGCTTGAAAGAATCCCTAACGACGTTGAAGACAATATGCTTTTGTACTTTAGCTCAGGAACTACAGGCTATCCTAAAATGGTTATGCATAACCACTATTACACAGTAGGTCACATTGTAACTGCGAAGCATTGGCACAACATTTCCGACGGTACTCTTCACCTTACCGTTTCAGATTCAGGCTGGGGAAAATGTGCGTGGGGAAAGCTTTTCGGACAGATAACCTGCGGAGCTACAATATTCATTTACGACTTCGACCGTTTTCATCCAAACGAGCTTTTACAGGTTATTCAGGATTACAAGATAACCTCCTTCTGCGCTCCGCCGACAATGTTCAGATTTTTCATTAAAGAGGGAATAGAAAATTATGACCTTTCAAATCTGAAGTACGCAACCATTGCAGGAGAAGCGTTAAATCCGGAGGTCTTCAACAAGTTCTACGAGTATACGGGACTAAAGCTTATGGAGGGCTTCGGTCAGACGGAAACTGTTTTAGCTGTTGGAAATATGGTTGGAATGGAGCCAAAGCCGGGTTCTATGGGCAAGCCTATTCCTATCTACAATATGGATATCGTTGACGAAAGCGGAAAATCCTGTCCTGTCGGCGAGGTAGGAGAAATGGTTGTAAGAACAAACGGCCAGAAGCAAAAGGCTTTGTTTAAGGAATACTACCGTAACAAGGAAGAAACTGACGCCGCGTGGCACGACAACATTTACCATACAGGTGATACTGCATGGAAGGACGAGGACGGCTACTATTGGTACGTCGGAAGAACTGACGATCTTATCAAGGCGTCCGGTTACCGTATAGGACCTTTTGAAATTGAGTCAGTTTTAATGGAGCATCCAAGCGTTCTGGAATGTGCCGTAACAGGAGCTAAGGACCCAATCAGAGGTCAGGTTGTAAAAGCGACAATCGTTCTGGCAAGGGGCTATTCTCCAAGCGACGAGCTTGTAAAGGAGCTTCAAAATTACGTTAAAAATGCAACCGCTCCGTACAAGTATCCTAGAATTGTTGAATTTGTCGACGAGCTTCCAAAGACCATCAGCGGAAAAATCAGACGAGTTCAGATTAGAGAAGAAGACAACAAGTAATAAGTGAGCTATATATTCCCCGTACCGCCAAGCATTTGAAAGCTAAAATGCTGGTGGCGGGGAATCCTATTAACGAGGAAATGAAATGGCGCTTTTGTATGAATATCCAAAAAAGAATATCTCAGGTCAGGAAAAAATCGCATTGGCGAAAGAGAAGATTGACGAGCGGAAAAAGGTAAATAAAATGCTGATCAAAAGCGTAGTGCTTCTGGCGGTATTGCTTATTTTAGCTGTCTTTGTAAGCGTAGTCTGGTTAAAGGTTGTGCTTATAGTAATCGGACTGTTTTCATTTTCTACAACCTTCCTGTTCGCAAGCTCGATAAGGCTTTCTCTTGACGAGGATGTATACGTTAAAATATACGACGATAGAATAGAGTCCTATCAGCCACCTGCTATCGGAGTTAAAAAGCGTTTGGTAAAAATAAATTACAGCGATGTAATCGAGAGCAATCAGACGACAATGGGAAGCATTTCGTTCAAGCTTAAAAACGGCGAAAGCGACAGCATTTATTTTGTCGACGGAGCAACAAAGAAGTTCTTTATCGAAAACTGCTATGACAAGGTAAACTACCCTAAAAAGGATTATATCGAATATCCTGATATTGAAGAGGAAAAGGACGACCCCGATTACAGCTGGAAAAACTGGAAAAGCTTTTAAGAAAAGTACCGTGTGCTTTGAGTACACGGTATTTTGTCAAATGAAGCAAATTATTGTTGTATTTATCCAAAAAACGTGGTACAATATTTTAAAGGATTAAACTTATCAGAGGTGAGAATTGATGATTTTTGAAGCTATTCAGCAGCTTATAAACTACGCTGTAAAAAATGAGCTTATTACATCAGAGGACGAAATAGTCGCCAGAAATGGGATTTTAGATGTCTTGGGTCTTAACGATTGGCAGACGCCGGATGTGGCAGAAGGGGATAGGTCAATCGACGACATTCTGGATGAAATTACAAATTACGCTTGCGAACACGGAGTGATTGAAGATACTGCCGTTTGCAGAGATTTGTTCGATACAAGGGTAATGGGCGTTCTTACTCCGATGCCGCACGAGGTCAACAAAACCTTCAGGGAGAAGTATATCGCTTCGCCAAAATGTGCGTCAGATTGGTACTACTCCTTCAGCCAGAAGCTCAATTACGTCCGCAAGGGAAGAATAGAAAAGGATCTCAAGTGGACTTACGAAAGCGAGTATGGCGTTCTGGATATTACAATAAATCGCTCAAAGCCCGAAAAGGATCCGAGAGATATTGCAGCGGCGAGAAATGCGCCTGCTGCTAAGTATCCAAAGTGTCAGCTTTGCGTTGAAAACGCAGGCTTTGCAGGAACCTTAACTCACCCGGCAAGACAAAATCTTCGCCCAATTCCGATTACTGTGAACGGCGAAAGCTGGTATTTGCAGTATTCGCCTTATGGATATTACAACGAGCATTGCATAATCTTTAACGAAAATCACATTCCGATGGTAATTGACGCAAGCGTCTTTGAAAAGCTTTTCGATATTTTAGACCTGTTTCCTCACTACTTTGTAGGCTCGAACGCTGACTTGCCGATTGTTGGCGGCTCAATTTTAAGCCACGAGCATTTTCAAGGTGGAAATTATACCTTCGCTATGGAAAGAGCGCCGATTGAGTATAAATTTAAAATGAGCGGTTTTCCGAAGGTTTCGGCTGGGATTGTACGCTGGCCGATGTCTGTTATTCGACTAAGCTCACCCGACCGCAAGGAGCTATCAAGCGCCTGCGACCACGTTTTAAAGCTATGGCGTGGGTTTAGCGACGAAACGGTTGGAGTTTACGCCTTTACAGACGGTGCTCCGCACAACACAGTTACTCCAATTTCCAGAAAAAGAGGAGATAATTACGAGTGCGATCTGGTTTTGAGAAACAACCTGACGACCGCTGAGCGTCCAATGGGAGTTTTCCACCCGAACGAGTCACTTCACCATATAAAGAAGGAAAATATCGGCTTGATTGAGGTTATGGGACTTGCTGTCCTGCCGTCAAGACTCGCAACCGAGCTTGATACGCTTAAAGACGCAATGCTTTCAGACAGCGATATAGCAAGCGACCCTGAAATCTCCTCTCACGCTGTGTGGGCAGCCGAAGTAAAGCTTAAACACCCTGAGCTTTCAAGCGACAACGCAGAGGAAATTTTGCGTTCAGAGGTCGGAGCGGTATTTGAGCAGGTTCTGCTTGACGCAGGAGTTTTCAAACGTACCGACCAAGGCAAAAACGCATTTTTGAAGTTTGTAGAGAAGTGTTAAGCTTAAAGCCAACAGATAAAAAATAGAAAAATCACCCTGACTTTCCCGCCAAAGCTTATTTATCATACAAAATAGCCTGTTGACAAATTGAAGCCTTAGGAAGTAAGGCGTAATACGAGAAATATGTAGGAGTGTAATATATGATTTTAGATGATTTTTCTCAATGGATGAAGATGAACAGTAAACTATCAGATAGCTCAGTTTACAAATACGAACACGCAATCAATACTATTTCAATAGATATGCAGAAAATCGGAATTATAAACAAGAGTTTATTGAACATGAATTTGTCAGAACTAGATGTTGCTGTATATGTGATATTGAGAACACCACAATTTATTGAGAAAAATATCAGAGGAAATCATATGTACAGTAATTCACTGAAACAGTTTAGAATGTTTTCTTTGGATAGATTGGATAGGGATGAATCAGAATTAGAAATAGCAAGTGAGATTAGCAAAAGTGCATTACCGAAAACCGAAAAAGAAGCGATTATTAAAGCGCGGATAGGGCAAGGAACTTATCGTGAAGAACTGATGAAAAAGTACAACTCGAGGTGCATTATGACCGCTATCGACAATAAAAAGCTTTTGATTGCGAGTCATATAAAGCCGTGGGCTATATGCAGTAACCAAGAAAGAACCGATGTTGAAAATGGTTTACTATTGTGCGCCAACATGGATCGACTTTTTGACAGTGGTCTCATAACATTCGATAATAGCGGACATTTATACATATCATCATTTTTAGGTAAAGACAATGAAAAGAGATTACATATTGGTTCTGATATGAGTTTTGACCTAAAGATGACGAGTGGTATGGAAAAATATCTTGAATACCATCGTGATGTATTGTTTGTAAAATAGAACTGCTGACAAAGCCTTATTCGTTGATTGTTTGAAAAGGTGAGAAGATGTTTTTTGATAGAATACACCCTGATGATAAAAACTGTCCTATGTTTAAGGTTATTACAAAGGATTTTGGTTCTTTCCATATGCGTATGGCGCAAGAACATAACAAGGCTTTGCATAGCGTTGAAAGCAATGCAATATTAGGTGAATGGATCAGAAAACGCATAGGTGCGCCAAACGGCGGTTATGTTACAAAGCAAATGTTAGAACTATATGGAAAGACTTATGTAACATTTCGTAAATACCCAAATGACATTTACTTGTTAGATTTTTAGGCAACAATCAGCAAAAATTTTCCTCCGCTTGAATTTTCAGGCGGAGGTTTTTTCGCCCCATTCCAACTTTTTTTGGTAAAAGGGTTGACAAATTTTTTTGTTGTGCTATAATAATATAGCGCTTTGGAAAAGAGCGGATATTTGCAGCTGTGGCGGAATAGGCAGACGCGCTAGCTTGAGGGGCTAGTGGGAGCAATCTCGTGCGGGTTCAAGTCCCGCCAGCTGCACCAAGTCGGAGCAGGTTAGTAGCTTGTTCCGTTTTTTATTTGTTGCCAAAAGTGAAAAAATCAAAAGCAGGAGAGAATAATTACTGCCTGACAAGCTTGTTGACTCGCGGTAGCTTTACACGCAGTATCAAAAATTTTTCCCAAAGGGGTTGAATTTCAAATTGAAATCTGCTATACTATTTTAGTGACATTTTTAGATGCGTGCCTCCTTAGTTAAATGGATATAATAAACCCCTCCTAAGGGTTAGTTGTGAGTTCGATTCTCGCAGGGGGTGCCAGTTTTATATCGAGGTGTGGCTCAGTTTGGTAGAGCGCTGCGTTCGGGACGCAGAGGCCGCAAGTTCAAGTCTTGTCACCTCGACCAAAATATTAGAAAACCTCGAATTTTCGGGGTTTTCTTTTTTTGCGTACACGCTTTTTACACGCTTTTTTGTAATGGTAACTTGTGATTTTAGAAAAAATGCCGTCCCAAAAGTAAAAAAATGCGAAAAAAGAGAGATAGGGAATTTCCCTGTCTCTCTTCTTTTTTGTGGCAAGAGGTTCTCTTACTTTACCTCTATCTTGTTCAGCACTTGCAACGCTCGTTCACTTTCTCGAGGATAGAGATGAGAATATCTGTTCCAGGTCATTTCAATTTTAGAGTGTCCTAGTCGTCTTGCGACTTCCTGAATGTTAATGCCCTCGTTAGCTAAAAGCGAAGCGTGTGAATGCCGAAAATCATGTATTCGTATATGCTTCACACCAGCACCTTCAGCTATTTTGGTATTTGCTACGGTTAATGGTGTGTCGCGCAATGGACGAACACCACCACAAATATACCAATCTTCTGAAAAATTGGGTTGGCACTTACAACGTTCTTTTTGCTCGTTTAAAGCATCCATAAGAGGATAAGGTATTTCAATATCTCGTATACTCGATGCATTTTTAGGTGCGGTTATTTTATCACCACCTCCTATTTTTTGAGTTACTGATTTAGTGATGTGGATAATATTAGCGTCTATATCATCCCAAGTTAAAGCATTAATTTCACCCTTTCGCATTCCTGTGAAAAAAGCAATCATAAAGAAAGTGTAAATGCCATAACCCGTATAATTATTATTTGCTAGATTTTCCTCTGCTTTTTGCTTTGCAACGGCAATATATTTTGAGAACTCATCAACAGTATAGAATAGCATTTCTTTTTTGCGTTCTAGTGGTGCTTTGAAATTTCCAACTTTAAGCAAATTGTTTTTTGGAAGCAGTTCTGTTTTTACCGCCCAATTGAGTAGTGCTCTAAATTCACCAAAAACATGTTGCTTTGACACGATCGACAAATCTGTATTGTTAATTTCATCTTTCCATTGTTGTAAAACAGGAACAGTCAGCTTGTCAATTTTTATGTTTTTATACTTATCAGTCAAAACGTGATGCTTTAACATTCTTTGCGTAGTATCTAGTGATGATTCTCTAACTTCGTACTTGTGACTTTCAAGGTACTTATCAACAAGTTCCGACAACGTTAGTTTTTTTGATGTTGGTTCGTTCTTTTGATAGTTCAATTCCATTTCAACACGTTTAGCTTCTTCCAATCCGTAAGCAACTCGTGTATATTGTCGTTTTTTCCCCAAGGAATCAACATAGTTTACACGAACGAGATATTTCTGTTTACCGTCTTTCTTTTTAGTTCCTGACTTATAAATCGGCATGGTTATACTCCTTTCTTTGAGAGTGAAAAAGGGCTATGAGTAGCCCTTTTGTTGTGTGATTGTGATCCCGTCAATAACTATATTTTGTCAATGAACTTAGGAATGAATTTCCTAAATAGATTTTTATCTTTCCAATTATCTAAGTCACCAATAAATGCAATGCGATATTTTGCCCTTGTGCAAGCTACATTTACAATATTTGCTTTTGAGCACGCCCAATTTATCGCACCAGTGCTTTTGCCTGAACAACCCAGCACAAATAGCACTTCCTTAGCACCTTTTCCTTGGAAAGTATGCACAGTTCCAACGCACTCATCTACCCATTTATTTAGAATTTTATACTCATAAGTGTCATGAAAGTATTTTTTTACATATGCTTTAAGCTCGTCTGATACCGTCCTAAATGGTGTTATTATAAATAGTTCATCATAACTAGTGCTTTCACTTGTAAACAACGTATATATGTCTTCTTCAATTGCTTTTTTAATTAACCCACATGCTTTTTCAGCTTGCTCTTTTACAAAGTGATTTTTTTCACCTTTTTCAATTCCTTTAACATTGATCCAGCCTGACTTATTAATTAGAAACTTATCTTGTTTAGGCGGAACAGTTTCATAAGACATTGTATTATTATACGAAATTATATTTGAAATAGAAAACATCGGCTTCAAACATCGTCTATGGACGATCAAGGGACAGCCAACTTGTCTGTCACCTATTTCTCCATAAAATTCATTAAGTCTATCGGCAAATAATTGAACAGAGTTCTCAGAACTTTTATATGCATCGCTAATATTTGTATTGTCAGCAAGTATATCTATTAAAACTTGTGGTGTAGTAACAACTGGCTCAATTTGCAATGGATCTCCCACAATAATAGCTCTTTTGGTACGATATAAAGCACCTAAGGCTGATTGCGGAGTTGCTTGTCCAGCCTCGTCAACAATAAGCATTCCCAAACTTTTACGTCCAGCATATTTCAAAAATCGACCAACAGATGCAAAAGTTGAAGATAGCACAGGTATTATTATTGAAAACGAATTGAGTAAATGAGGGAAGACGGTGCTTCGATCCTTATCATAAAAACTAGACATATTAGTATTGTACTGTTTATAAACATCTAAATTATGCCTTACGTATTGTGAATTAACAATAAATGACTTACGAACTTGTAAAGCCTCAAAAAAGAGATTTTCCCGCGCTTTGTCGTATTCTTCGAACGTCCAAGGACAAGAGTTTTGAGAAGATCTATTTTCTTTAATATTGTTGTAGAAATCTTTATCTGCAAAATTGCTCTTGTACTTACACCTTAAATCTTTAATCTGCTTTTCCAAACTGTTAAACGACTTATTTATTTCAGATAGACTAGCCTCTTTTTTCTTAATGCTTTCTGAACATTCTTGCAATTTACACTCAACATCCACCAAGCAATCAGCCATTTTGATATGTTCGAGTATTAAATTGTTGCGTTTCTTTTTTAATGCGGAAATCTGTTTGCCTATTGTCCCTACTCTTATAAAAATTAGGAGTTTATTTATGAAAGATGCCTGTTTTTTAAGGTATTTTATTTCTCTTAAGTTGTCTTGCGAATGCTTTTCGTTAAGAGCTAGATTTTCTTTTGCTTGTCGGTATTTGTCTTCCAGTTCACTTCTTTTCTTCGATAAATCATTAAGTTCAGACTGATACTTGTCAATTTCATCCTGTGTTTTATAGTAATTGACTAAAATATTTTGATCTGATTTTATTTCATTTCGTAATTTTAAAACTTCATCTTTGGCTTTTTCAAAGTCGTTTACAGCTTGCTCCCATGAAGGGCAAACTGCTTGATCTAATGAATTATTGTTTGTTTCATCAAAAGAGCAATTATCGAGCACCTTTTTCCTTTGGTCACCTCTTCCCATCGGAGCAGAAATTAACCCCCAAGATTCTTGCTCTAAAAGACGAGTTGCCGTCTCCGTAAAATATATTTCATCGCATTCTTCTTTGTTAAATTTACCTGTCAGCGTGTTTTCCATGCCGTCAGCTTTTGGCAAATCAAGTGTAATATTTTCCACAGCGACATTGTTGTTAGATGCCACAAGAATTCCATATTTAGCAATTTTTTTAGGGATTTCATAATAATAAACAGCCGAGCCGGAAATATATGTTTTAAGTTCTCTTTTTTTAAATGCGTCGTTTTTTATGCCATAATTTATCAATTCTTCTGCTAATCGTTCCACATTCGACGCAACAATTTCTTTTAAGAGAGTTGTTTTTCCTGTTCCTGGTGGACCATTTATTGAGAAAATATCTTTGTTGCGGTCATTTTCTGAGATAGCTATATTGATTGCTATCTGTTGCATTAAATTGGGCGAATATGCAGAAGGATATTTTGCTAAGGGAAATTTTTCTGCATCTAGCCATTTCTTCATTGATTCAATATCATCGTCTATTTTTACTTTTTTTAATGAGTTTTCATTGCTTTTAAGCAATGAACCTATGTATTCAGTAACCTGTTCGTTTTCTTTGTAATGATTTTTCAGTAGTTTGATTTCGTCGATATAAAAGTTTTGAAAATTAATGCTTTGTTCTGTGTCCTTCAATCCCTGGCACAAAAAACTCTTTGTTGAATTATATCGTGTTAATTCTATTTTGTCTTCGTCAACCTCTAATTGTTCAAACACAATTTTTTGTATTGCTTGCACATTCTCTAAAGTGGTTATCTTTATAAAGGAGTCATTTATAATGTTATTTATTTTTTTTGCTTTTTGCTCAATGTCCTTTGGCTCAATCTTAACATTAACGCTTTTGCTTTTTATCATTTCAATTACTGCATAAAAAAATGGGCTTATTTTAACTCCATCTTTTTCTAAAGAACCAACAAGATCTATTTGAATATAAAATAAGCAGAAACTCCCATGAAGTTCGTTAATTCTTTGACTATACTTATCCCTGTCTAAATCGCACTCATCAGCCATTTTTTGTACAAATTCCTTAATTTTATAACCGCCACAGTAGATATTAGCACATTTGAAATGTTCTTTATTGGGGTGGTCTTTGTTATATTTTTTATAATCCACTAGTGGCAATTTTTTCGAATCCGATTCATTATAAAATACATTATATATGCTCGATTTTTTTATTGGATAATCTGCCGGATTAAAATACTCCTCACGCTCCCAAAAGTCAAGTATATTTTCATAAAGACCATAGTCCATTTTTATAACCTCCATTATTGAAAATTACCATTTGCTCAAACAATTTTACACAAAACTCCAAGTGCTGCTACATATTTTCAACCTCTTCTAATGAGCGGTAACTAAAAAAATCGCCCCTTGCAATATGCGTTAATTCGTGAGCAATTGTTCTTCGCTGTTCTTCAACCGACAAACGAGCGTTAATGTAAATGTTAAAAAAGCCTGTTTCGTCCATTGCAGTAACACCTTTTACCGTTATCGGCAAATCTATGTATCTAACACAGTAATTCAAACGCTATTCACTATTCCTTTGCATACGCTTTAAAATTTCAACAGTCGCTTCTATATCCTCTTTAGTAACGTTTTTTGAAACGCTAAAGAGGACTTTCATTTCAGGACGAGTCCGCAGTTCATCTATAATATCCCTTGTTTCTTCGTCAAGATAAATAGGTTCGTTATGAGCCTCTACCATAACAGAAGGATCTCTAGTTAAATACTCAATAGGCACATTGAAATAATCTGCTATTTTTTGTAGTTTATCTAGTTTTGGAGTACAACGCCCTGTCTTCCAATCGTGCATGGTTGCCTGTGAAATACCAGTTTCTTTGGCTACTTTATACGCTGAAACCCCATATTTTTGTAATAATTGCACAAAATTTTCATACATAATATGTACACCTTTCACAAATTTTCGATAATACGAAAAATCATAGTAAAAAAGCTTGACTATTTCGAAAATGCGGTGTATAATGATACTATGGAAATGCGAAATAGGAAAGCTAATTTATGACGAAAATGCGTTGTAACGAAATTTCTAACGGAATTCATACATTACTTTGCATTTCCATTATAACGGAAAACCGTAGTAAATTAAATAATATTGTATGAAGGAGATGTAAACAAAATATGTACGAAGCATTTGAAAGGCTTCTGAATGAACGAAAGCTTACACCATATCGGGTAGCACAGGAAACAGGAATATCTCAAAGCACATTAAGTGACTGGAAACTCGGAAAAACACAACCCAAAGTAGACAAGTTAAAAACGCTGGCTGAATACTTTGACATTCCAGTAAGCACATTTATAGAATAACACCACTAAAACAGGAGGGTTTTAAAAATGGAGAAGAATATGACGGCGACTATTAAGGGTACTGATATGACAAGGCAGGAAGCTTATGACTTGTATAAGATCCTGGATAAGCTAACAATGCAGGAACAACACGCTGCACTTATGATTTTAAATGGTATGACTATCATTGCAAGTGCAGAGGAAGGTAAGCAGTGGGGAAAAAGACAAAAAAAGAACGGCGGTTAGCCGTCCTGATTGTCATCTGATTTGTTCTTGACGTAAGAAGCATAACTAATCACTTCTTCTAGCTTTTCATCGGGGACATCTTCATTATCAAATAATGCAACCTTTAAAAGCTGCGTAGCACTCTGAGTGACACTTTCCGTCTTCGGATTGTCACTAATAACATTATCAAGGAACTTTCTGAATTCCTTTCGTATTTTATTAGGAAGCCTAGAGTAATTTCTGAGAATCGACTCTTCGAGAGAAGACATATCAAGCTCATCTACGAGCTGTTCAATGGTATCTTTTTCTGTATCATTGGTTTCTTCTTCAGAGCCACGTCCAAGAAGGTAATCGGTGGAAACACCATAGAGATCGGCAAGTTCCACGAGAATCTGAGAGCTAACTTCACGTTGCCCATATTCATATTTACGATAACCAGAAAGGCTCATACCAATCTTATCCGCAACTTGTTGCATACTATAATTGTTCTGTCTTCTAAGACTAATCAGCAATTCAGCAGTTGTCATAATGAATACCTCCTTTAGTTGGTACTTAAAGTATAACCCAAAAGAAGCAAAAAATCAAGATCCAAAAAGCGAAATTGCTATATTTGGGCATATTGCACAAAAAACGCATACCCAATTTGTACACTTTTTCAAGAAAAAATGCTTGACATAATACCCACAATGGGTTATAATAGAACTATAGAAAGTACCCAATAAGAACCAATAAATACCCAATAGAATAGGCTTGGCTTAGGGGACGTAACCCAATAGAACAGGTGAGCAAAATGAAAACAGAGTAAGGCGTTAAGGAGGCAAGGAAAATGGAGCTAAAGGAAATCTTGTTTAACAAGGTAAACGACGAGCGAAATGATTACTATGAGATGTACAACAAAGCTTGTACATATGAAGACAAGGAAACCCAGTGGGCTTGTTACCATGCAATTTATGGTGTAATCAGAGAAGCAGGACTCGAAGATGAATACCACGATTGGATTAAAGAACTAGAAAAGAAGAATTTTGAAAGACCTTCAACGCTGAAGGCGACTAATATAGACTGGGATGTTGAGTCGGCAAAAGAAAGAAGATTTTTACCAACAGAAATTGAAATTCCGGATGAAGTAATACAAGATGAAACACTTGAAACGTATGATGACCTTATTGATGCAGTAAGTGATTATATTTCAGACAAAGCAGGATTTTGTCACTTTGGCTTTCGATTGGAAGAACACTATAAAAAAGATAGTGCGTAATTATGAGATCAGTTGGTTTACAACTGATCCAAAAAAGAAAAACGGAGGAATTTTAAAAATGACAGCAGAATACCTACTAATTCTGGTATCGTTAATAGCAATTGGCATTTTGATAATAGCAATCTATTTGATTTTTGAGTTAATCAAGGCAAAGAAGATAAACGATAACAATGTGGCTTATATAAAGCTACAGTCAGAGCTTATCGAAATTTATCAGGAATTGCAGAAGCTACAAAACCAGATTATTGACGATCAGAGGAATGCACTTAAAGAGTGCGGAAGCAATCTTGACTTAACGTGGCAGACAGATAATTTGTACCGTTCAAAAAGAGAAAAGAAGAAAGCTCTTGAAGAACTGAGTATAAACAATAAAAAGGGAGGATTTTAAAATGAGAGCACCAGACGTAAAAACGGCAGTAGATTTTTATGATATGTACCCAGAGCTAGGAACAAAAGAAATTTGTGAATTATTCGATTCAAGCTCCGGAACAGCACGAGCATTAAAGAAAAAAGCAAAGCAACAAATGGTTGTGGACAATACTTATACATTTATACCTGGTAACGTTGAAACAACTTCTGCGTATAAAGCGTGGGGAATTGATATTAACAACTACCGAAGAAGATACGAACGATTAAAGAAGAATGGCATGATCAAGTCAAACGAACCTGAGAGTGAAGAAAAACAAGCTTAAAGAAAACGAACAGACAGAGAAATGAGGAGGACGAACAAATGTTAATAGCAAGTATGGAAATTCTAATTGTAGCATTGGCAATGATTATCACATATTCGGTCTTTGCAACGATGTGGATATTTAAGCCTAAGTGGGTAATCAGTATCGCCGACAAGTTCGGGATAAAGATTAAGGATCCACGAACTGAGATAGCTCCGATATACGTCGAAGATGATGAGGAGCCAGAACCAGAGGAAGAACCAAAGAAGGAAAGGAAATCAATTTATGAAACTGTTTACTGTTATTATAACAAGTAGATTTGGAAGCAAGAGAGTGGTAACACTCCCTGCTTGGTCACAAGCAGAAGCCTTAGAAAAGGCTGAAAGAAGCTTAGAGGCTGATGAATCAATCGAAGCTTGTGTCCAGCGAGAAAGTTGAGTTTAAGGACCTCCTTTAGGATAGTTGCGTGTAGGTTTATGATTTTCCCTACACGCACATGGAACGAATAGTTTGCAATTCAGGTGCGATTCCTGGACGTTTCACCAAGTGCAAGACTCCATTTAACCTCCATAACGTGTAAACTAATACAGTTTACACGTTATGGAGCGGAAAGCTCGTAATTTCAGGTGCAATTCCTGAACACTCCACCAGCCGTGTGTTAAAACGGTACATATTAAAATTCTCCTAAATCCGTGTGAGGGAGCAAACTCTCTCACACAGCATAAAGCGGATAGTTCATTATTTGAGTGCAATTCTCAAACGCTTTACCAAAGTCGCATAAGCGACTACCGAAATTCTTTTCGGTTATCTGTCCTACAAGGGCATACAAATAACATAATAGTCTGAATAGATTCCTACTTCTTCTGAAAGTAATCTCTTGTTTCTCTCGGTGAAATTCCGAAGCCGACAAAAAGGCTGGCAAGCTGAAAATTGAGCGAGAAAGAATGTTATGAGTGGAAGAGTGGCCGATGACAGCGAAGATCAGCGTCGCTTAGTCTGAAACCAAACGGAAGTCAACACGCAAGTAGGGTAGCGGAGCCAGAAGGTAGCCGTGAAAAAAGGTCGGACTCAAAACTATATGTGGAGATTTAAGACTAAAGCTTAATCTCTACCCCATATAGGAAAACAATTAAAACTAAAGGGGATTGAAAAATGGACGT
This sequence comes from Ruminococcus sp., assembly GCA_021205185.1. GTDB lineage: Bacteria > Bacillota > Clostridia > Oscillospirales > Ruminococcaceae > UMGS1601. The sequence goes on from JAJPYB010000003.1 coordinate 75,679, forward strand.
AAAAGCTTGTTTATCTTGGATTGAGAAACAAAGACGAACAGACGAAACAAACCTCAAGTACCTAAATGGGAATGACAACAGTATCGTGGGGCAGCGGAGCTTTGACAAGTATATTACCAAGCTTCGCAGATTGGCAACACCAACAGGTAAGAATAACCACGGAGATGCACGAGCACAGTTCGCATTGTCGGTGATAATGTATACCCTCGGCGACAAGCAAAGTGGTAGGCTGTATGATAAAATGGCACAGCATCAGACACAACACGCTGTTCCGAAAAAGTACAGGAATGGTAAAACCAAGTTAAAGCCCTATTATGATTTAAGAGTGCCGGAGAAGGTTGTAAATGGCTATCTCGTCAGCACAGAATCATTACACGATGAAGCTTCAAAAGAAAGTAAGCAACGCATTGTTGCATGGACGACAATTACAGAAGAGCTTTCTTATCGTGAAGCCGTTAAAGCTGAGGGCGAACTATGCCCTAGATGTCATAAACCATTAGGAAACAACGCCTTTTGTGGCAACTGCGGACAGAAGGTAAAGAGGGATTGAAAATGCTAAAGCCTAGCAGGAATGCTAGTTCTATCTTAACTATGTTGCTTATTTAGCACTCCAATAGGGGTGCTACGGAACGAATAGTTTGTAATTCAGGTGCGATTCCTGGACGTTTCACCAATTGCGACACATCCATTTTTACCTCTTTATTTTAAATGTAATAACGTGTAGGTCAATACAGCTTACACGTTATGGAGTGGAAAGCTCATAATTCTGGGTGCAATTCCCAGACACTTCACCAAGTCGTTTACCATAGGCGACTATATAAGATCAGTCCTTAGGATCTTGCGTATGTGGTAGTTGACACATACGCATATGAAGCGAACAGATTGATATTCGGGTGCAACTCCCGAACGCTTTACCAGCCGTTATAAGCGGCTTTGTATTCTACATACAGCCTTTGTAGGCTGTCCTCTTATTTTCTTTAGCGTGCGTTTTCTTTTTTGACGCACGCACATAAAGCGGATAGTTTCTTTATTTGAGTGCAATTCTCAAACGCTTTACCATAAAGCAAAAAAGGAAAGGAAAGATACATAATGAAGTGCGAAAAATGCGCTTTTGTGACTGCGGATAGTTCGCACAACAAGCATTGCGAAATTCTAAAGGTCAAATCTTGCTGCGGTTATGATAATTGCAGCTTTTTTAAAACAAGTAAACAACTTAGAAGAGAGCGGAAGGCGATTGATAAACGCTTTCAGGAAATGGGTGTTGAACCAAAAACCAAGCTTAACAAAGAAGGGCATAGAGTGGTGACACTCAGAAAGTTCTGGGAACTGCCGAACGTCAGATAATGCGTAATGCTTAATGCGTAATGTGGAATTGGAGATTAGTTTTGTTTGCAGGGATCCAAAAGAGAAAAATTGGATTAGTGTGAACTAAGACAGAGACAGGGAAAAGGAGAACAGATCATGGTTTTTGAAATCTTCAAAGGCAAACAGAGGATGTTTGTGACGGAGTTTACAGAATGTATTCCTGAGAAGGAAACCTTGTCACAAATGCTTAAAAGCGGTTATACTGCAAAGCTTGATGGCGAAAACGCTGGAATGGCTAAGATACAGAGAGTTATATGCTCGAAGTCCGAATAATTGGACACATACAAAATTTGTGCTTGACACAAGCTGCAAATATTGGTAAAATATAGACAGTAACAAACGTTTTGTTAGTAACAGATTTGAGAATCTGTACTATATACGAACATAGGTAGCCTATAGGGCTGGCTATTACGAACGGAAGTTAGGACGAGATATGAATTAGCGTATATCCAGTCGTTTGGCTGTCTAGAACAATCAATCTAAATTTTTAGGAGATGTTATTATGACAAACAGACGAACACTTGGAAAACTTATGGCAACGATAGCAGCAATTCTACTGACTTGCTCGGCACTCACTGTACCGACAACTGCGGATAGTGAGACATCTTCTGCAACAGAAGCAGAAACAACTACATCAACTGTAGTTGGTGATGTAAATGGAGACGGAGAGGTCACAACAGCAGATCTCGGACTTGCAAATGCTTACGCAAAGGGCGTTATCGCTCTTACAGATGAGCAGATAGTAAGAGGAGATGTAAACGGCGACGGAAAGATTACAACTGCTGACGTTGG
>JAJPYB010000006.1:0-265377 GCA_021205185.1 Ruminococcus sp.
CTGCTTTCTCCTTTCTGTTATTTTTCCTTTCCTTTCATATTTTCAAAAATAAAAAAGCACCGTGCTATCACGATGCTTCTTTTTTAGTTATTTAATTTTTCCAGCCTTTTGTTAACCTTATTCGTCGGCAGATACAATTGATAGTTTGTAGCCTAACGGACTTAAAATTTTGAAAAGAGTGTCAATCTGTGGAGCTGTCCGCATACTTTCAAGCCTTGCTATAGCTGGCTGTTTTACTCCGCTAAGATCTGCAAGATCTCGCTGAGAAAGTCCTTTGGATTCTCTTGCTTCAATAATTTTTCCGATAAGCTCAGTTTCAAATTCAATCTGTGCTCTCTCAGCTATGCTTACTTTACTTGTGTCGCTGATATAGTCCTCGAACGTAGTAAATTTTTCACCATTGATTTCAATCATAATATCAGTCCCAAGATAGCGACAGCTGTCGATGATTTTTTATGCAATCAGTAAGATACAAATTTATGAGTGTCTGATAGGGTATTTTCTTATCTTTTGACATTGCAACAAAGTAGTCAACAATATCATCTTCAATAATAATGGTATTGTCCGCATTAAGTGCCGCTGCAAATGGATTTCTAATCGCATTTGAAAAATCGTAATTATCTAACATAGTATCACTCCTTAAAATATGTTTGCTGTTCCCTCTTGTTGGCTTTTCTAGCAGAAATAAGTCTAATCACAGATTCTGCTTCTCTATAACAATGACAGACAATAAGTAGATTTGCTTGTGTACTCATTCCGAGTATAACAAAGCGTTCTTCTGTTTTTGAATGTTCTGGGTCGGGCATATACAAAGCATTGAAATCAAAGAAAACGGTCTGTGCTTCTTCAAACGAAACTTTGTGTTTCGTTTTGTTTATACTGTTTTTGTTTTCGTCCCATTCAAATTTGTACTTCAAAAGTAAGTTTCTCCTTTCTGATCCTTTTACTCTTCTATTAACTCGTGTTCTACTAATGGTCTGTTTCCGCTTTCAACACCATCAATAATTTTAGTAAGGTAACGATTGTCTTTATCAGAAGGAAGTGGTTCAGCAGTAATTTCAAATGGAATACGATGTTCTCTACTAACTTTTGTCAAAAAGATTGACATAGCTGTTGATATAGTAAGGCCCATTTCATTTAATGTGTTTTCTGCTTCACGTTTCACATTTTCATCAATGCGAAAACTAACTTGTGTTGTATTTGCCATAATATCAACTCCTTTCGATATTATTGTATCACATTTGACGTTGATTGTCAAGCATTTGAACGGTATTTTATCACTCAATCGGCTTAGGAATGTTAACTACACCCGTTCGTAATGTGACCACATACTAATGACCTTGACAATTTTCTCGTTCTCTATAACCTCATACACAAGTCTATGCTTTATGTTGATGCGTCTGGAATACAAGCCCTGCAAATTGCCTACCAATTTCTCGTATGGAGGCGGATTTTGAAATGGATTGTTCTTAATGACTTCGATTAGTAATTTCGCAGTATCAGACAAATGAGCAGCCTTCAGCTTTTGAATGTCTTTAACTGCTGTTTTTGTAAAAACTACCTTGTACATTACCAGTCTACCTCATCAGCCAAAATACATTCCGATACAGGTGTGTTTTTTCCATCCAAAAGCTTCTTTTCCATATTTGGAATAGATGTCAAGTAAAGAGTTTCCATAAGTCCGTTGTAATCATCTTCGCTAAGAAGTACAGCCGAACCATCTTTTGTACTTATACTCACAGGCTCGTTGAAACAAATTGTATTCTTTAGAATGTTGTAAAGGTCCTTGCGGAAATTTGTTGCATTTGTGTTTGTCATAAATAATCACCTCTTTAGTATTATAGCATACGTTTTAACGTACGTCAAGCAAGTATGAAAATATTTTTTTCTTGTTATGTCACTATTATTATATTATGCTACCCCAACGTAATCCCGTGTTCATTCTCATAACGTCGCTTAGCAACCTGAGCGTTAAAGTCTGATTCAAACTGCGACAGTATTTTGTTGGTATGTATTTCCTGCTGAATTTGCACGTGACGAATAACCGACATTGCCGACATAGATTGTTGCCTGATACGAGGTCTGATCATTGGAGCTTTTTTACGTGATCTACTCGGTTTTTTATATCCACTCTTCTTGATATATTCTTCATAGTGAGTCATATCACCGCTTCTACGATAAAGGTTGGCAAGGAGAAACTGTGCTCGCCTATCATCGTCTTCATCAGCAGCACTGTGTAACCAATTGAATGCTTTGTTTATATTTTCATCATTTTCCGACGACATATACAATTCGCCAAGAAGAGTCTTAGCCTGTGTTAGTCCACTCTCCGCACTTTGCAAGAGGTACTGTTCTGCTTTATCAAAGTTGTCAGCATCAGCGTAAATTTTACCTAAGTTATATTGAGCGTATTGGTTTTCACTATTTGCATCTGTTGGTCGTATTCTTGAAAACGCCTTGAGTGATAACGAAATCATTAAACGCTATTTGTAAGGAAATTATTGAAAGATAACCGGAGCAAGCTATATCAGCTTGCTCCGGTTTGTTTTTTCTTCTCTACAAAAGGCTTGTCAGTACCTTGCCGATGTCGGCGTTTATGCAAATCGACCTGTCGGCAATTTCTCTTGCTGTAAACGCTTCGCCAAAATTAACGCAGCAATAGGTAGCCTTTGAAATTTTAGCGGTCATTCTCCAGAACGGATATTTGATAATTACAGGTGTGTTTCCGCCAACGCCAAGCTCCAAAAGCAAAATGCGCAAGCCTTCGTGTCGGCGTACAAAATCATTGTACCTCTCGGCTGCCGCATACCAACCTTCAACCTGAACGAATGTGTCGTCGCACCTCAGATTCATTGTAAGCGGCTTGCCACAAACAGGGCATACTGGCAGCAATTCGGTCGGAATTTTCATATCCTTTTGTTTTTCTACCATTTTGCGAACGCTCGCTTCGTTGTTATAGGTCTTGTTGTGGCAGGCTGCAAAACATTGCCACAAGCCGTAATCGCCCTGAGTATAGAAGAGCCGCTTCTTGTCGAAGCCAGCCTTTTGAAACTGGTGGTCAACATTCGTTGTCAGAACAAAATAGTCCTTGTTTTCAACGATTTTCAAAAGGTCGCTGTAAGGCTTTCCGACAGGATTGTCATAGCGATTTATTAAAATATGCCTTGACCACCACGCCCAGTATTCCTCAAGGCTTTCAAACGGATAAAAGCCGCCTGCATACATATCCGTAATTCCGTACTTCTCGTGGAAGTCTGAAAAATACTTTTCAAAGCGTTCGCCGCTATACGAAAAGCCGGCAGCAGCCGATAAGCCTGCTCCTGCGCCAATTAAAATGGCATCGGCAGCTTCTATCTCGCTTTTCAGTCTTTTAATCTGCTGCGAGTAGCCTTCTGTATATGTCATAGTCGGTTTGCTTAAAAACATTGAAAATCACCTCAATTTCGCTGTGCGTCTGCGCTTTATATTCCTTTACTGTCTGTATTGCAATCTCCGCCGCCCTGTCGTTCGGAAAATGAAATTCGCCTGTTGAAATGCAGCAAAACGCTACGCTTTTAATTTCTTTCTCGTCGGCAAGCTTCAGGCAGGACAGATAGCAGGAGCGAAGTTTACTTTCGTCGTGATTTGTAAGTCGCCCGTGTACAATCGGACCTACTGTGTGCAGAACATATTTGCAAGGGAGATTATACGCGTTTGTTATTTTAGTCTTTCCAGTTGATTCTTCATACCCTTGCCTTGACATAATTTTTGCGCATTCCTGCCTTAGCTCCACTCCCGAAAAGGTGTGGATTGCATTATCTATACAGCCGTGATTCGGGCAAAAGCAGCCGAGCATCTGACTGTTAGCGGCATTTACAATAGCGTCACAAGCAAGCGTTGTTATATCGCCCTTCCACAAATATATACCCTGCTCTATCGGCTGTAAGGTATCAAGGGTAGTTATCCCCTTTTGTCTTGTTTCCTCCTGCAGATAAGCGTCCTGAATTTCTAAAAATTCATCGCTTGCTGGTTTTGGAGGTCGAATATTAAAAAGCGAACGTAGCAGAGCTTTCTGCGCTTGCTCGTCAGCTGGAATTTCTATATCGTGATATTGCGGCTGCTGTTTCAGCAGAGCCGCTATCAGGTATTTTCTTCTTTCTTCTTGCGTCATTTTTAACCTCTTTTTACGACTGCCTTTTGTGGACAAGCTTCAAAGCAATTTCCACAACGCAGACAATTTTCTTGTAAAATCACAGCAGGTGTAGTGTTAAAATCAATACAGCCTTGCGGGCATACTGCTTCGCACGTTCTGCAACCTATACACTCGTTTGCAATCTCATATCCCTGCTCTTTTTCTTTATAGCTTTCTATCGTAAAGGAGCTTCGCTCAATCGGCTTTTTTGAAAGGTCAAACCATTCGCCGTTTCCCTCGTAAAGCTGAAATACGACAAGCGCCTGCCTAGAGGCTTCGGTAGGATAGATTTCCTTCATATACGGATTTTTTAAAATCAGACGTTCTAGTCTTGCAGAGTCCGTTTCCCGTACCCTTCCCCTGACGGAAACCGCTACGCAGGATAATGTATCCTTGCCATTCATTCCCGTCAGCGAAATATATCCTCTTTTCTTAAGACGTTCGTAAAAGCTTTTGCCCTTTGCCGTCAGAAAATAAAGTCCGTCCTCATCACTATCCATTATATCAATAGCACAAGTAATTGGCAAGCCGTTATCATCAACCGTCGCTACAACGACAGAGTGTATTTCCTTTTCCAGATATGTCAATGCTTTTTTCGTTTCCATTTAAATTTACCCTTATTCCATATCAGTAAAACAGGGCTGCCGCTTTCGACAGCCCTACAATCTTATACAATGATTATGCGAAGAAAAAGCCTGCCGTCATATCCAGATAATTTCCACCGCTGTATTCCGAATACTGCTTTTGTACTTCCGCCTTGAAGCCTTCTGCATCTGTGCAGTCAGCTGCAATCTTCTTTAAATTTTCAAGATAATCAATCTTCGTCTGTGCGTCCTTCAGATCCTCTGGGGTATAGTGAGATGTAAGAATCAGATCATAGTTCTTTTCAATGTAGCTGCGAAGCTCTGCAATTATTGCATCGGCATGACCTGCACCTGCAACGATAGAGTGGCAGTCGTGTCCGAGCATATGAGTGTAAACTGCGTTGATTTCAGGAATTTCTACATCAAAAGCGTCGGCTGTCTGCTTTATTACAAAATCAATGCCACCGATTGTTACCTTGCCTGGCTCAATTACATTTGTGATCTTGTGAACTGATGGGTCAAAGATTTCTCCGAATGCACCAGTAAAGTTGTTGATCAGATCCTTACCGCCGCCGTTTTCAGAATATTCTACTGCATTCTGTGTAGCGTACTTTGCAACATCAGGAAGAAATGTCGCTCCCGCTCCGTGATAAGCAACGAGCATTCCCTCTACTTGCAAATCCTTGAGGTATTCGATCAGTTCGCTGATGTTATCGTAAAAGCAAGGCGACTCAATAATAACAGCCTTTCCGTTTTTCTCAACGACAAAAACCTCATCATCAATAAAATCATTTGTCTTAAATGCGTGCAGCTTTACGCCGCCAAAATCATAAACATTCATTTTGCCTTTAGCGAGTTTTACTGTTGTGTAAGTATTCTTGTTCATAGTGATAGCCTCCTGAGCATTTAATATTTTGTGTTTTCGAGCTTTACAGCGGCCGTCTGTTCAGCTTCTGTATATAGTATACACAAGCAAGTTTCTTTTGTAAAGTAAGCACTTTTTTGTGGTGTAGTTACCAAATGGAAACTATTGGGTGGTTACTGAAACGAAACCATTGCGAAAAATCGCCGTTTGAGCGGCTTTTACGGCTGAGAAAAATTTTTTAAAAATTTTTCTCAGCCTGGTAGTTTCAATCGGAAATCTTGACAATTTAAAGGCTGTGCTGTATAATGAGCTTGTAAATTTCTTTTTGAAACCATTAACGGAGGTATCTGTAAAATGTCTGAAATCAAAGCTGACGAGCTTCCTGCGTGTCCTGTTGAAACCACGCTTACTCTTATCGGCGACAAGTGGAAGGTTCTTATTCTCCGCGACCTTTTAACCGGAACCAAACGCTTTGGCGAGCTTAAAAAATCCGTCGGAAATGTTTCGCAAAAGGTGCTGACAGCACAGCTTCGTGCAATGGAAATCAGCGGACTTGTAAACCGCAAGGTATATGCAGAGGTTCCGCCGAGGGTAGAATATTCACTGACCGAATTAGGACAAAGCCTTAAGCCTATTCTTGACGCTATGTGGGACTGGGGCGAAGGATATAAAGCTTCATTGAAGTAAAAGCAATCCCCGACAAGCAAAAATGCCTGTCGGGGATATTTTATCCCATTTCTTCAAACGCCTGTCTGACGTTTGTTACGCCAACAATCTTAATTGTAAATCTCGACTTGTCAACGCCCATCAGCGAGCTTCTCGGCACTATGCACTTTTCAAAGCCTAAACGCTCCGCTTCTTCAATTCGCTGAGAAATGTACGATACGTTTCTGACCTCGCCGCCTAAACCTATTTCGCCAAAGGCTAAAAGCTTGTCCGAAACTATCTTATCGGTAATTGACGAATAAAGAGCCAAGGCGATTGAAAGGTCGGCTGCCGGCTCGTCAAGTCTTAACCCTCCGACAACGCTTACATAGACGTCCAGGTTTGAAAAATGAAGTCCCAACCTCTTTTCAAGCACAGCAATCAGAATTGAAAGTCTGTTGTAGTCAAAGCCGGTAGAGGTTCTTCTCGGAACTGCAAAGCTGCTTTTTGCAACCAGTGCCTGAACCTCAGCCATTATCGGTCTGCTTCCTTCGATACAGCAAGCGGCACAGCAGCCTGAAACGTCGGTCGGTCTGCCTGAAAGCATCATCATTGACGGATTTTCAACCTCAGCTAATCCCCTGTCGGTCATCTCGAAAACGCCGATTTCTGTTGCCCTTCCGAAACGGTTTTTGTGGGCGTGAAGAAGTCTGTACGACATATTTCTCTGACCTTCAAAGTACAAAACCGTATCTACTATATGCTCCATAACTTTAGGTCCTGCTATCGCTCCGTCCTTGTTGACGTGTCCGACTATCAAAAACGGAATCTCCTCGCTCTTTGCCGTTCTCATAAACAGATTAGCGCACTCTCTGACCTGAGCTACGCTTCCCTGAGCGGAGGAAAGAGCAGAAATGCTCATTGTCTGAATAGAGTCGATTATTACAATATCAGGCTTTTCCTTTATTATAGCGTCAACCACCGCTTCTGCGTCTGTTGAAGTCAGAAGATAAAGATTTTCCGTAAACACCCGAAGCCGCTCGGCTCTGAGCTTTATCTGCCTTGCAGACTCCTCGCCTGAAACGTAAAGAACCGTTTTGTCCTTACCGAAGTATTCGCAAATCTGAAGCAGCAGAGTAGACTTTCCTATTCCCGGCTCTCCGCCAAGAAGCACCAGCGAGCCTTTTACTAAACCGCCGCCTAAAACTCTGTCAAACTCACCCAGTCCCGTTTTGTATCTGACGTCGTTTGTCTTTGTGTCAACCGACGAAAGCGAGCTTATCATTCCTGTGATATCGGTGACTGCCTTTGATTTTGTCGAATGCCGTTCGCTTGCTAACGATATTCCCTCCTCAAGCGTGTTCCACTCGCCGCAGGATGGACATCTTCCGTTCCACTTTGCGCTTTCATAGCCGCATTGCGAGCATATATAAACCTTTGAAGCCTTCGCCATTTTCTCACTCCTTTTTTTAATTCTCCCCGACAAATTTATTTACTCCCAAAAATATAGCCAACGCCATTTGCTTTTGATAGGTCGTATCGCTTAAACGCTCAACCTCTGCAGGATTTGACATAAATCCGCACTCAACCATTACTGCAGGGTTTTGCGTTGACAGGACGTACATATCAGAGGTGTTTTTTATCTCCCTGTCGTTTTCCGATTGAAATTCTATATTTGAGATTACGCTTGTTTGAATTTCCGACGCTAACACTTCGCTCAGCTCGTTTGTGCTGCTGAAAAACATCTGAGAGCCCCAGTACTGCTCGTCGGTAAACTGATTCTGGTGAATTGACAGGCAGACAGCGTTATCGCTTGAATTAAAAAACTCCAGTCTGTGCTTCATATCCGACTGCTTCATATTGAAGATTCCTTCAATGTCGCTGTCGTTGAGTGCTGTATCGTCCAGACGTGAAGCTCTTGTCTTGTAGCCGAACACCGAGCATAAATAGTAAACGCTTTTTGTGATTGATAAATTTATTTCCTTTTCAACCTCGCCGTTTACGCCAACACAACCGCCGTCAAAGCCGCCGTGTCCGGCGTCAAGCAATATCTCAGGCAGTATGCTTTGAGAAGCTGACACCGCTAAGGAATTGTCCTCTGTGACAATCGCATTTATATTTTTCGTAACATAGTAGCATATAATAAAAACGCTCATTACAACAAGCGTCAGTCCCGCTTCGGCAATTTTTTTAATACTCGACCTCATAAAGCCTTCCCCTTTTGATAAGTTTAAAGCGTTTGTCTACCGCCCTTAAAAGCTTATGAGGATAAAAATATTTTAAGACCTGTCCGCCTTATTTTTTGCGCTTGTAAACGAACTTTGACTTCAGGTCCTCGTTGTTGTAGCCCATTTTAAAGAAGTAGTAGCAGACTAAAATCATATAAAATGGCAGAATGAGCACAATTATTATCGACAGCCACGGAATATCTGCGGCTACCGCCGACGCTGCCGTAGCATTCGCATCGGGCGCATTAAAGCTCAGGCTAAACAGATTAAATATCGGCGTAAAGAAGGTGTTTGTCAGGTAGTACACCGCAACCGTATTTCCAAGCACGCCTAGCTTTCCTAAAATCAGGAAAATGATTGAAATATAGCTCGGTATTACGCTTACAAGTCCAATGTTAAAGCCGAAGTTTTCACACTCATCAAGTCCGTGAAACTTCACCTGGTTTTTTATTTTTCCGCCCTCCTTCATACTATAGTCGGCAAACAGCATTCCTACAATCAATACGTTGGCAATGCCGAAAACGATATTGTTCGCAAGCCAATGCGTTCTATAAAAAACCATCCAGAACAGCAATAATACAAGGCACATAAAATCTGCCGTTAAAACCTTTAGCAAAACCTTTGCGGCACTTTTTCTCTTAAAACTCATTTTTCTATTCCTCCGAAAAATCGCTATACACGCATTCTGTCAAAACTAATTATACACGATTTTTAATATAATTACAACAAATTTCACGCATTTTTTCAATTGTACTGCTGCGGCTTCGTTAAGCTTGCTGTCTATATAGTGATTGTAATAATTTTCACCATCCACTACTTTTTCAATGCTCATTTTGAAAATTTACAAAAAACTTCCAGCTAAAAGCAGGGCTTCTTGCAAATCTTTTATTTCATATAACGCTTCTCTTTCGGGAAAAGTAGTAACAAAGAAATCAGGACTACTTTACGCTAAACCTGAAAGGAGGAGAAAAATGAGCAAGGAACAAAACAAGCGACGCTTTCCAAGACATACAAGAGAGGTTCACTTTGACGGTGATGTAAAAATCTACGACCCAAAAAATATCATTCCCGCCTTTGAAACCTATATCATAACCGACAACCACACAGACGAAAACGGTAGAGTTTACAACAACGATGATGAAAATATAAAGCTTTCAAAGCATTGGGTTGACGAAAATCACAAATAGAGGTAGAATGGTTGTATACTTTAAAAAAGAGGTACAGCTATGAAAACTGCTATTATTACGGGCGCTTCACGGGGAATTGGCAGACAAACTGCCATTGAATTTTCAAAAGCAGGATATAGAGTTGTTATAAATTACAATCGCTCCGAGAATGACGCTTTATCTCTGAAGGCTGAGCTTCCACACTCGCATATTTTTAAAGCTGATATGAAAGACAACGCTCAGATAAAGGCTATGTTTGATTATGTCAAGTCACGCTTTGGCGGCGTGGACGTTCTTGTAAACAATGCCGGAATTTCTCACATCGGCGTTTTTCAGCTGATGAGCGAGGAGGAAATTGAAGCTTTGATAAAAACAAACCTCACAGCAGCTATCCTTTGCAGCAAGTATGCCACCGAGCAAATGGTACCCAAAAAAAGCGGCTGCATCATAAACATTTCATCAATGTGGGGCGAGATCGGAGCCTCCTGCGAGGTAGTATATTCGGCTTCAAAGGCAGGACTTATAGGACTCACAAAAGCGCTTGCCAAAGAGGTCGGGCAAAGCGGAATCAGAGTAAACTCAATTTCGCCAGGAGTTATTGATACTGATATGAACTTGTCTCTTGACAGCCGGACGCTCGAGGAGCTTAAAGCGGACATTCCGCTTCGCAGAATTGGCACGCCGCAGGAAATTGCAAAAGTTGCGCTGTTTTTAGCTTCCCCCGATGCTTCGTATTTAAATGGAATAAATATTGGCGCAAACGGCGGTCTGGTAATATAGTAAAAAACAAACGCAAAAGTCCCCCTTGTCAGCTCCTGACAAAGGGGACTTAATTTACTTATCCCTATAGTGCGAACCGCATTGAGCAATCTCAATCCTACCGTCCTTAATTCGGTAAACTATACGGTTGCACTCATCAATTCGCCTGCTCCAGAATCCACTCAGATTTCCCTTTAGCGGTTCAGGCTTTCCTATTCCAACGTATCCGTTGCGGTCAATGTCCTTTAAAAGCAGCAAAATACGCTTAAAAGTCTTTTTATCCTGCCTGGTCCAATATTCAAAATCCTCCCACGCTTCGTCATGCCAGACCTTAATCATAATCCACCTCGTGGATTTTACCCTTTCCTGCATTTAAGTCATTAACGGCTCTTTGCAAACGCTTCATATTTTCTTCAGAATAAAACGGGTCGGCGGAAACATCAAAAGGAATGCGCCTTTCCCGACTTAGCTTTTTAAGATATATGTTTATTGCTGTTGACATAGAAATTCCAATATCATCGCAGACGCTTTCAGCCAGTCGTTTTGTTTCATCGTCAACTCTGACGCTTATCTGTGCCATATTATCAGCTCCTTTCTGTTTCAATGAAATGCTCTGTTTGCTATTATTTATTATATTACACTATACAGCGTTTGTCAAGCATTTGTCATACATTTGCTTAAAATTTCCAAAAACATATCCCCTTGTCAGCTCCTGACAAAGGGGACTTAAATCTATTCATTATTCTATCGGGATTACAAGCGAGTCGTCCAGATAATCTGTAAAGCTATCAAAAATCTCCTTCTGATATGCCCGACTTATTGGAATGCTCTCCTCGTTATCCATAACAAATTTTACTCTGGTGTACTTTGAAACGTGATAAAAATTCACGGCGTAGCTTTTATGGCAGCGAATAATTTTCTTGTCCTTTACCTTTTCAAGCAGCTCGTCAAACGGCTCATAAGTGCGTATATCGCCCATCAGCGTGTGAAGAACGGTTACTCTCTTGTCACGTTCAAAGCTTACAATATCTTTAATCGGTATGAGGTTTATTCCCTTACTTCTGATAGCAAGTAAATCACGGCGTTCGCTCTCTAAGCATTCAAAAGCCTTGTCAAGCGCCTTGAAAACATTCTCAGAAAAGTCTTTATTTTTAAGCACCAGATATGCGTGGTTGGTTTCGTAAACATCCGTTGCATATTTTGAATATGCTGTGACGTAAATAATTTTACAATCAGGCAACAGCTCGTTAATTTCCTTTACGGCTTCAATTCCATTTACGCCTACGCCGTCTGAAAATTCAACGTCCATAAAAATAATATCGAAATTTCCAGAGAACTCTTCGCAATCATGTAAAATCTCCGATGCGCTTTCATAACAAGCCACATCGACCGACATTTTCGTGCTCGCCCAGGTGACGCACAGACGTTTAAGCTCTTCCCGCTGAGTCTTGACGTCGTCGCAAATGCCTACTTTTATCATCTTACAACACTCCAAAATCTATATAATATGGTCACCCCCCCCCGAAAATCGATGGGTTGCGGCTTTTTTCAAAATCAAGTCTGTATTTTTGTGAATTCTGGGAAAATTCTTTAAAATTTACGTGCTTAATTACCTTAATTATACTACCGAACATTTGTCTTTTCAAGTAAAATGTCAAAATTAGCGATAAAATTGTAATATTGGGTATTTGTTGTTTTGTAAAGTTGTTTTAACAAAATTAGTATGTTCCCTTGATAAAATTTCAGCCGAAGCCATAATAAAAAAGAGACCTCAATAGAAGTCTCTGAACTAAGCTGTTTTCTCACCTCGCCAGCGGCGGGGTGAGAAAACGCTATAATCTCACTACTCGTAAAATAAGAAAGCTCTAAAAAATCTCTTGAAAATTCAGATACCCTGGCGTTAAGCTTTTATCAGCTATTTTCTTTGTGCCTTTTGTTGTTGTACCAAAACATAACTATCGCCACACCGATTATGATAACATAGCCTAAAACGCTGAACCCGTCGGGAACTTGTCCGAACAGTATAAAGCCTAGAAGCGCCGCAAAGATAATCTGGGAATAATCGTATACTGAAATCTCCCTCGCTGGTGCGTAATAATATGCGGCTGTGATTGAAAACTGTCCTCCTGCCGCTGCAAGTCCGGCGCCTAAAAGAGTTAAAAGCTGAACCCACGTCATCGGCTCAAAGCCAATTATCAGAAACGGCAGGGTTACAAGGCAGGAAAAACCTGAAAAGAAAAAGACTACAAACGGCCCTTTAACCCCTTGGGTTCCGAGCTTTCGCACCATAGTGTATGCCGCTCCGGCAGCTATTCCTCCGAGAAGTCCCAAAACCGACGGCAAAAGATCCATATTTGAGAGCGTTGGTTTTATGATAAAAAGGCTTCCTACAAAAGCGACAACAACAGCCGTCGTCTGAAAAGCCGTCAAGCGTTCCTTCAGAAAGATAAACGAGAACAAAATTGTAAAAAACGGCGACATCTTATTTAGCATCGAAGCGTCGCTCAGCACCAGATGGTCGACAGCGTAAAAATTACAAAGAATGCCGAGCGTTCCGAAAATTGAACGCAAAAGAAGAAATGGAACGCTTTCCTTAGAAAGAGTAATCTTCTCCTTCGAGCGTAAAAGAATGATAAGTGCGAAGAAAAAGGCTACAAGATTTCTAAAGAAGCTTTTTTGAATGCTCGGCAGATCGCCAGCCAAACGCACAAACGCATTCATAAACGCAAAGCAAAAGGCAGACAATATTATGCAAATTACGCCCTTATATTTTTGATTTATACTAACACTCAAAGACTACATCTCCAGCAAACAACAAGCGGACGCAAAGTTTACGCCCGCATTTGTTCTAAATTTCTACTTCGTTCCTGTAGAGCCGAATCCTCCGACTCCGCGAACGGTATCTGACAGCTCGTCAGCCTGTTCAAAATCCACCTTCAGAAACGGCGTTACAACAAGCTGCGCTATTCTCTCTCCGTGAGAAATAGTTTGCGGCTCGTTTGAATGATTGTGAAGCGCAACCATTACCTCGCCCCGATAGTCGGCGTCAACAACTCCAACCTTATTAGCAGGAGCGAGTCCTCGCTTTGAAGCAAGACCGCTTCTTGCGTAAATCAGTCCTGCATAGCCCTCCGGAATTTCAACAGCGAGACCTGTATGAACAAGGACGGTAGCAGCAGGAGAAATTGTCAAATCCTCGTCCAAAACGGCATATAAATCGCTTCCTGCTGAATACTCGCTTCCCCTTGTAGGAATTGTTGCTCTTTCATCTAGTTTTTTTATCTTTATCTTTAGCATATTCTATCTCTTTTCAAAGTGGATTAGTTATCTTAGCTTGCTCTCGTCAATCAGCGTTACGCTGCCGCTTGAAAGCGTTTTTTTAACGTCTATCAGGCGCTGGTTTTCGCTTCCTCTGAATTTGATGTTGAGGTTTTTAAGCGCTTCTTTAAATTCCCCGTCAACCAGAACGTCGATATATCCTATCATTTCATCGGTATATTCGGTTCTTATCTTGCTGTCCTTATTCAGAATATCCTTATCAAGAGTATACCCGGAATAGCACCAGATTTTCTTTTCAGGGAAACGCTTTTTGATTTTTCTCAAAAGAAGCGTCAGCGTCGGCTGATTCTGAGGTTCAAACGGCTCGCCGCCAAGAAGCGAAAAGCCTTCTATATAGTCGGGAATAAGCAACTCTAGGATTCTGTTTTCAGCGCTGCTGTCAAACTCCTTGCCGTAGTTAAAATCCCACGTTTCAGGGTTAAAGCAGCCCTTGCAATGATGCGTACAGCCGCTTACAAACAGCGAAACTCTCACTCCCGGACCGTTTGCAACATCGCACTTTTTAATCGAACCGTAATTCATTAAATAATTCCTTTCAGATCAAGCGGTTTAGAGGTGAAGAACTCTCGACTTGATTTCCTTGGTCTTTCCTTCATTCCAGAAGTTCTCGCCTAAATATCCGCAAGTACGTCTTGTTACATTCATCTTGGCGTGATCCTTGTTATGGCACTGTGGGCACTCCCACTCGTTATCGTCGTTTATAACAATTTCTCCGTCAAAGCCGCACTCGTGGCAATAATCAGACTTTGTATTGAACTCAGCGTACTGAATGTTGTCGTAAATAAACTTGACAACCGACTCGATAGCTTCAAGGTTATTTCTCATATTTGGAATTTCAACATAAGAAATCGCTCCGCCTGATGAAATGTTCTGGAACCGGCTTTCAAACTTAAACTTTGAAAATGCGTCAATGTCCTCTCTTACATCAATGTGGTAGGAATTTGTATAATAACCCTTGTCGGTAACGTCCTCAATAGTTCCGAACTTCTTCTTGTCGATGCTTGCAAATCTGTAGCAAAGGCTCTCGGCAGGAGTTCCGTAAAGAGCAAATCCGATGCCGGTATCCGCCTTCCACTTATCACAGGTATCTCTGAGCTTGTGCATAACTCGAAGAGCAAATTCCTGTCCCTCAGGAGTTGTATGGGAAACGCCCTTCATTACCTTTGTAACCTCATAAAGTCCGATATATCCAAGCGAAATTGACGAATAGCCGTTCATCAGGTACTTGTCAATCTTCTCGCCCTTTTTAAGTCTTGCAATAGCTCCGTACTGCCAATGGATTGGTGAAACGTCGCTCTTGGTGCCCATTAAAGCGTTGTGACGGCACATCAGCGCTTCGTAGCAAAGTTCCAGTCTTTCGTCTAAAAGCTCCCAGAATTTATCCTCGTCGCCCTTAGCGATAATTCCAATCTGCGGAAGGTTAATTGAAACAACTCCCTGATTGAATCTTCCCTCGAACTTATAGTTTCCGTCCTCGTCACGCCATGGAGCCAAGAATGAACGACAGCCCATTGGTGAGAATACGTTACCCTCGTAGTTTTCTCTCATTTTCTTTGCGGAAATGTAGTCGGGATACATTCTCTTAGCCGAGCATTTAACAGCCATTCTTGTTAAGTAGTCGTACTTTCCGCCCTTCAAGCAGTTGTTCTCGTCCAAAACGTAAACAAGCTTCGGGAATGCAGGAGTTACATAAACGCCCTTTTCGTTTTTGATTCCCTCATAACGCTGACGCAAAATCTCCTCGATAATCATAGCGTTTTCTTCGATATACTCGTCTCCGTCCTCAAGATGTAAGAAAAGGGTTACAAACGGCGACTGTCCGTTTGTTGTCATCAAGGTATTTATCTGATACTGAATAGTCTGAACTCCGCTCTTTAGCTCGTTTTGCAACCGCTCTGCGACAAGTCTTTCAATAGCTTCCTCTGAAACGCTGTCGTCGCAGGATTCTCTGATAGACTTTTCAAACTTTTCCTTTGACTTTCTCAGATACTTTCCTAAATGCTTCAGGTCAACCGACTGTCCGCCGTACTGGTTTGAAGCTACTGCTGCAATGACCTGAGTTGTAATAGTGCAGGCTACCTGAAAGCTCTTCGGGCTTTCGATAAGCTTTCCGTTCATAACAGTTCCGTTATCCAGCATATCGCCGATATTTATAAGACAGCAGTTGAAAATCGGCTGCAAAAAGTAATCCGCATCATGGAAATGGAACACTCCGTCAGCGTGTGCCTTCGCAAGCTTTTCAGGAAGCAGGACTCTGTTTGTCAGATCCCTTGAAACCTCGCCTGCAATGTAATCTCTCTGTGTTGAAGCTAAAATTGTATTCTTGTTGGAATTTTCCTCCGCCAGCTCTTTATTCTCGTTTCTGATAAGGCTTAAAATAGAATCGTCAGTTGTATTCGCCTTTCTTACCAGAGCTCTCTGGTATCTGTAAATAATGTACGTTTTTGCTAAAACATACAAATCGAAAGACATCAGCTTTTCTTCAATCATATCCTGAATGTCTTCAACCAGCATTCTCTTTCTGTTCTTGCCCTCGATATACGACAAGATAGATTCAATCTGTTCGTCGGAAGCTCTCTCGCTCTCGTCGACCTCTGCGTTTGCCTTCTGAATGGCAACGACAATCTTGCTGCGGTCAAAATCTACCGTCTGACCGTCTCTTTTTACTACCTGCATAATTATGCCTCCCTAAAATTTGTCCTGAAAAAACAATAAACTCGCGCGAAATTATCTCTCTTTTATTCGGAAACTTATATCAGTATACTTCACATTTTGAAAATTTGCAGTTGCGTTTGCAACGAAAATGTGATAAAATACAAGATATGGGGGTAAAAAACAATTATGACACATATATGAGGTATACTAAAAATTGGACAGTTGTAACGTACAAGTCCCTATAATTCTAGCTTCAAGGCTTTAATCGGAGGAAAAATTATGACAAGGATATTCGACGGAATTAACGAAAAAAATTTTTTGCAGATGTGCAAATGCTTCAATGCGAAAACTCGCTCGTACAGAGCGGAGGAAACGATAACCAACTATTCAGGGCAAAACGACAACATTGGCGTACTTCTAAGCGGCGAGGCGGAAATTGTAAAATACGACTTTGACGGAAACAGAACCATTCACGAACGTCTTTCCAAAAACGACATATTCGGAAGGCTTTTCACCTATCTCACTGACGACAGCGACACGAGGGTTGTCTGCTCGAAGGACTGCGAGGTTATATTTATCGACTACTACCATATTGTAAAGAGATGCGAAAAGGCGTGTGAGCATCACTCGGTTCTGGTAAGCAATATGCTCCGCATTTTGTCAGAGCGTTCTATCGACCAGAGCGCAAAAATCGACATTTTAAGTCAACGAACGCTAAGAAAAAAGCTCCTGTCGTATTTTAATCTTGAAGCTAAAAAGCAGGACAAGGCGACGTTTACGCTCCCCTTCTCGCTTGCAAGCCTCGCTGACTATCTTTGCGTTGACAGAAGCGCAATGCTTCGGGAGATGAAAAAAATGCGGGAGGACGGCATTATCATCTCAAAGGCTAAAAGGATAACGATTTTAAAGCCGGAAGGGTAGGTTAATTCGTAATGCATTAAGCTACGCTTAACGCTGGGCAACGAAGTTGCCCATTCTATTTTACAAGGCGTAAAAGGCGATTGAAAAGTTCGATTTCAATTCGTAATTCGTAATTCTTAATGCGTAATGCGTAATTATGGGTGCTGGAGGGGACTTTGTAATTCAACTTATAAAAGGATTGCGAGGAAAGGTATGCGATGTCTTTAAATTAGACATCTGTTTACAGGCAAAAAGCAAAGCCCTTGAAGAAACCCTTCAAGGACTTTTTTGGTCGGAGTGACAAGACTTGAACTTGCGACCTCTTGACCCCCAGTCAAGCGCGCTACCACCTGCGCCACACCCCGGTGTGTGAGATTTATTATAGCACTTTTCTTCGCTTTTGTCTATACCAAAAGCCTGAAATTTTTAAGCTCCGCCCACAACAAAGCGCCCCAGCGAATCAACTTCGTTGGGGCGCTTCTCAGAGGGGAGATAAATCTTTAGAAAAATCTTGTAAGCTTATTTAGTGGTATCACCTTTAGGGTGACACATTCCTGCGCTTGGGCAACCGTCACAGCCGCAACCGCAGCTGCAGGAGGATTTACCCTTTTTCTTGTTTACAATCATGCTTCGTACAATCAATGCGACAACCGCCAGAAGAACTATACAAATAATGATTGTAGCGAGATTATCCAAAAGCCATGAAAACATAATTATTACTCCTTTTTTACTTTACAACCTTTACAGTCTTTGTGAGCTTGTTAGACTCCTTATACGGCTTAAAGAGCATATAAATCATAAATGCCGCTATTGCAATCGCAACGATCAAACCGATAATATTGAGGTTTCCTGTAAAGGCGCTGCCAATCTGATAAATCATCAAGGATACGGCATAAGCAAATACGCATTGGTAAGCTATTGCGAAAGCTGTCCACTTACCGTTGTTCATTTCTCTCTTCATAGCTCCCATTGCTGCGAAGCACGGTGCGCAAAGAAGATTGAATACTAAGAATGAATATCCAGCGAGTGCGCCGAGTCCTTCAAAGTCAAGAACTCCGAATACTCCGACAACCTCTTCCTTAGCAACAAGACCCATAACAGTAGCGATTGTAGCTGTAATTCCTGTATCGCCTGAACCGAATCCCAGAGGAACGAATATCCATTTAAGCGCTCTGCCGATGTAGCCGAGAATGCTCTGTGAAAGCTCCATATCTGCGCTGAAGCCGAAGCCGTTTCCTGTATTTCCAAATACCGAGCCTGCCCAGATGATAATTGAAGAAAGAAGAATTATAGTTCCTGCTCTCTTGATAAACGACCAGCCACGCTCCCACATTGAACGTAAAACGCTGCCTACAGTTGGTAGGTGGTATGCTGGAAGCTCCATAACAAACGGCGCAGGGTCGCCTTCAAACGGCTTTGTCTTCTTTAGCATAATACCTGAAACAATAATTGCCGCTACGCCGATAAAGTATGCGCTTGGCGCTACCCACCAGGTATTGTTAAACAGAGCTGCTGCTATCATAGCAATAATCGGAAGCTTAGCTCCGCAAGGGATAAAGGTTGTAGTCATGATCGTCATTCGGCGGTCACGCTCGTTTTCTATCGTCCTTGACGCCATAATTCCTGGAACGCCGCAGCCTGTTCCTATAAGCATCGGGATAAAGGATTTACCCGAAAGTCCAAATCTTCTGAAAATTCTGTCCATTACGAACGCTATACGAGCCATATATCCACAGCCCTCAAGGAACGCCAAGAATATAAACAGTACGAGCATCTGAGGAACGAAGCCTAAAACTGCTCCGACACCTGCTACGATACCGTCATTTATAAGTCCGCTTAACCACTCAGGAGTGTTAAGAGCTTCAAGTCCGTTTCCAACCAGAACCGGAATTCCCGGCACCCATACTCCGTATTCGGAAGCGTCAGGCATATCAGCGAACTCGCCTTCCTCATCGAGCGGCAAAAGCGAATCAATTTCGTACTTGCCGTCAGCCTTTTCGTTAAGCTCGTCGTTGTACGATCCATAAGCCTCTTCAAATGCGCCGTAATCGCCGTCCTCAACAGCCGCCAGAATCTCGTCAGCTCCTGTAATGTCTGCGTCAACTGCGCCCTCAAGCTGAGCTATAACCTCTTCTGTGAAGATGTTTTCAGCAGCATACTCGTCAACTGCGTCATTGTAAGCGCTTGTTCCGATTCCAAACAGGTGGAAGCCGTCGCCGAACAGTCCGTCGTTTGCCCAGTCTGTCGCCCACGTTCCGACAGTTACAACTGAAACGTAGTAAACGATTACCATAACAATTGCAAAAATCGGGAGAGCCAGAATTCTGTTTGTAACCACCTTATCAATCTTATCGGAAAGTGTAAGATCGCCCTTGTTCTTTTTCTTGTAGCAGTCCTTGATAATCGAGCCGATGTATATGTATCTTTCGTTTGTGATGATACTTTCAGCGTCGTCGTCAAGCTCCTTCTCGCAAGCGGCAATGTCCTTTTCTATGTGCTTTAGCGTAGCTTCTGGAATATTGAGCTGCTCTAAAACCTTTTCATCTCTTTCAAAAATCTTTACAGCATACCATCTCTGCTGCTCTTCAGGTATGTCGTGAAGGAACGCTTCCTCGATATGTGCGATAGCGTGCTCAACGCTTCCGCTGAAGCTGTGCTGAGGGATTGTAGGATCGCTCTTCTTTGCAGCTTCTACTGCCTTTTGAGCCGCCTCGTCAATTCCCGTTCCCTTTAACGCTGAAATTTCAACTACCTCACAGCCAAGCTCCTTTGAAAGCTGCTCAATGTTAATCTTGTCGCCGTTTTTCTTGACAACGTCCATCATATTGATTGCAACTACAACAGGAATACCAAGCTCGGTAAGCTGTGTTGTCAAGTAGAGGTTTCTCTCTAAGTTTGTTCCGTCAACGATGTTTAAAATCGCATTCGGTCTTTCAGAAATAAGGTAATTTCTCGCAACAACCTCTTCGAGCGTATAAGGAGAAAGCGAGTAAATTCCGGGAAGGTCGGTGATTGTAACGTCCTTACTTCCCTTTAGCTTTCCCTCTTTCTTTTCAACCGTAACTCCCGGCCAGTTTCCTACATACTGACTGGAGCCTGTCAATGCGTTAAAAAGCGTTGTTTTACCGCAGTTAGGATTTCCTGCGAGCGCTATTTTAACGTCCACTATGAATCTCTTCCTTTCCTGATTTGGTCACGCTTGAGTTAACACCCGCTAACTCAAGCTCAAAAAATTATTCGCATTCAATATTTTCAGCGTCAGCTTTTCTTAGCGACAGCTCATAGCCTCTTACTGTAACCTCGATAGGGTCTCCAAGAGGCGCTACTTTACGAACATAAACCTCTACGCCCTTGGTAATGCCCATGTCCATAATTCTTCGCTTAATTGCGCCTTCACCAAGCAGCTTTTTAACAACTACCGTCTGACCAATCTTTGCGTCCTTTAACGTCATATCTTCTCCTCCTTCACAATTTAACATAGATCTCAAACGACCGATAATGTTAAACCATAATCTTATTAGCCATTTCTTGACTTATTGCAATTCTGGATTCCTTTACATTAACTATAACGTTTCCACCCATTTTGCTGACTACCGTAACAGTAGCTCCTGCTACAAAGCCCAGCTCTTCAAGATGGAGTCTTACTTCAGCGGAGCCGCCAACTCTGCGAATCATATTTTCTTCTCCTTGTGTGGCAAGTGAAAGTGGCATCATAAAAACCCTCCTAAAAGCATAAATCAACAATTAGCACACGCTAACCTACTAATAGGTTAGCATTAACTAACTAAAAAGTCAAGTGCTTTTTGTATTTTCGTCAAAATAACCAAAGACTTGCCATGGTTTTTTCAAATTATTAGGAATTTGCATAAATGCTTTGCATCTGGCAAAATTTTACTGTTAACTAAAGCAAACACATTTTTCCGGGGATTTAAAAAGTGCCTGATTATGGCAAAATTTTGCTTGCGTTTGTATTTTTTATAGTGTACAATGAGTACAGAAATTCAAAGCAAATAAGGAGTGTAATTTATGAAAATCAAAAATCCAATTATAAAAGGCTTCTACCCTGATCCGTCGTGCTGTGCGGCGAACGGAAAATACTATTTAGTATGCAGCACAATGCAGTTCTTTCCAGGAGTACCGATTTTTGAAAGCGAGGATCTTGTGAACTGGAAGCAGATTGGAAACTGCTTTACAAGAGACAGTCAGGTAAACTTAAACCGAGTTTCAAGCTCCAGCGGAGTTTTTGCGCCTACTATAAGATATTATGACGGCGTATTTTATATGACAACCACAAACAACGAAACCGGACAAAATTATTATGTCAGCACCTCTGACATTTACGGCGAATGGTCGGAGCCTATCTATGTCGATCAGGACGGAATCGACCCCTCCTTTTACTTTGAGGACGGCAGAGCATTTTTTATGTCGAACGGCTCTGACGACGACGGAGTACATGGAGTTGTGCAATGCGAAATTGACATAAAGACGGGCAAAAAGCTTTCAAAAAGCAAAACAATCTGGCTGGGCTCAGGCGGAAGATACCTCGAAGGACCTCACCTATATAAAATAAACGGCAGATACTATCTTGTCGCTGCCGAAGGCGGAACTGAATACGGTCACATGGTTACATACTCTGTTTCGGATTCAATTTTCGGCGAATACAAAGGCTACCCTGAAAATCCAGTTCTGACAAACAGAAATCTCGGCGGCTATCAGGTTCAGGGCGTCGGTCACGGCGACCTCGTTCAGGACAAAAGCGGAAGCTGGTGGATGGTTCATCTAGGCTTCAGGCAAATTGACAGGTGGCTCACCTATCATCATTTGGGAAGAGAAACCTTTTTAACGCCTGTGGATTTTCACGAGGACGGCTGGTTTACAGCTGGAATAAACGGAACCACTCCGATTGAATTTGAAACGGATAGATTGAGCGAAATCATTCAAGAGGACAAAAAGCTTTATACCTTTGAAAACACAGACTTTGACCTGGAATGGTGCTATCTTCGTAACCCGAAGCGTGAAAACTACTCGCTTGGAAAAGACTGCGTTACTCTGCTCGGAACTGACGTAACGCTTGACGACGTCGACTCGCCAACATTCATCGGCATTCGCCAAAAGGACTTCAAGGCAGAAATAACCTGCGATGTAGAAGTTACTGGCGGTGAGGGCGGAATTACGCTTTATATGGATGAAAATCAGCACTATGACATTGCAATAAGAAAACTTGATAATGGCTACGAGGCAATTTCCCGCCTTAAAATAGGCGAAGCAGTTTGCATAAAAAACGCTGTCCCACTTAGCGGCAACAACGCAAAGCTTAAAATCGTCTGCGACAATTACACATACAAGTTTTTCCTGGTTGGCGCTGAGGAAATTGGGTTAGGCTGGGCACAGACAAAGTACCTTTCCACAGAGGTTGCCGGCGGCTTTACAGGCGTTTTCATCGCCCTTTACGCTACGGGCAGCAATACTGCACGATTTACTGATTTTGAGGTGAAGTATCTGGAGGGGTAATGGACAAAAGCGACATCGACACGCTAAATTCGTTTTTCGGCTATACGGGAGATGTTGCTAAGGGCAAGCCTACAAACAAATACAAATAGAGCCACTCCCAAACAAATTGGGAATGGCTCTTTGTTATATTCATCAAATTTACGACTTCGTGGTTAGCTTCTTGGTGCTACTCCAATTACCATAATACTTAACACCCTGTACTGTTTTGTACGCACGGATACGATACTTGTAAACTGTGCCGCTTGAAAGTCCTGTTTGCTTGTAGGTAAGTGTTGAACCGCTTGTGATAGTCTTTACAGTTGACCACTTTCCAGTCGAAGAGTTATATCTCTGAATCTGGTAACCCGAAGCACCTGTGGCTTTAGCCCAGTTTAGTCGAACAGCAGTTGTGCTCTTAGTGCAAGTGCCAATCTTAACCTGTTTAGGCACTATCATAAATCTCATAACATAAGTTCCACTATAGTTTCCCTTGCCCTTTATGGTTACAGTGCCCTCGCCTGTACTCTTGTTAGTTCCATAAGTAACGGTGAAGTCGGTATTCTTTTTAAGCTTAGTTGTTACTCCAGGCTTAATCTGCTTACCAGTATATACTCTCTGCGATGAAATCGTAAAGCTGTAAGAGCGAAGCGACTTTTTAAGTCCACTTATTGTTGCCGAACAGCCTGACGGAACATTTGTCTTTCTCTTATCAGAACCATTGTTTTTGAAAACTACTCCTGTGGATTTGTCAGAAAGCGACAGGTCGTTAGTTCCATTTTTGTTCATACTGTTGTCAGTAATTGTTCCAGTTGATTTATTCGCAAGATAGAAAGCATTGCTTGTACTGCCATAGATGTAATTCCTCTTAGCTGTGATAGTTGAACCCTCCTTAAGAGTTACACCATTTGATCCAGAATTCTTTATTGTTGTGTCAAGCAGTTTTACAGTAGCATCATTTACGCCTACGCCTGCATTTGTTGCGCCAGTAAGTGTACATCTTTCAACGGTTACAGTTGAATCTGCACATACATAAACACAGTTTGCAGAAGAATTCTTTACAGTATTATTGTAAAACTTAACGGTACTGTCTGAAAATCTTGCTACATTAAGAGTAGGTGTTGAGGTTGAAAATGTATCATAGTTATACATTTTTCCAGAAAGAGTGGACTTTGCAGTAATAGTATTGTTTTTAACTGTTCCTGTAGTAGATTCTGCAAATATCAGCCCTGCTGTGTTTGTAGCAGTATTATTGCTCATCAAAAAGTCCGTAAATCCAGCTGTATTAACACAGTAATAATAGAGGTTTTCAAACGTGTTATTGGTTATTGTAATATTACTTGCATTCATATAGCTGTAAACGTGGTGTGTGCCAACGCCTGTTGTCAGATTACTAAATGTACATCCCGAAACGGTAACATCCTTACAAGGAGATCCTTTCTCACCAGTTGATGAATTCTTAACAACATAGTCAATATGAAGCGCCTCTGCGGAGCGGTAGCTTATATCAGCGTCTGTCTGCTCTTTATAAGAAGAAGCCGTTCCAGTATAGTGTATGAAATCCTTAAACGTTGAGTTAGTAACATCTAGGCCAGAAACACCTGTGAAAAGTACAAAGTGAGTTCCACAAACGTTTTCAAATGTAGTGTTGCTTACTGTTATATTAGATGCATTCTCGATTTTTAGAAGTCCATTCGCTAGAGTCGTATCTGATACGTTTCCGTCCCAAGTACCACCGTAAATTGTTACATTCTCAAGTGATGTATATCCTGTACTTGTTCCGCCACCGATCATAATATAGTCAGAATCATTCGTTCTGACAAGCTCAGCGCCTGTTGCAAGTTTGAAATATGTGTTGGAATAAATTCTAAGATGAGAGCTAATATAGTATGTTCCTTTTGGTACAGTAACTGTTACTGTACTTGTTGCATCCTTTGCCATTTTGAGAGCACTTTGAAATGCTTCTGTATCATCTTCGGTATCTGAGCCATCTGCCCCAAAGTCCTTTACCGAGTAGGTAGTAGTCGCAGCAGATGCTGTTATTACAGAGTCATCGTCAATCAAACTATTGCTTGAAAAATCCGCTGTAATAATTGCAGACAATGTAACTGCTGAAACTAAACAAAGGCTCGTAATCCTTTTTAAAATTGCTTTCATAAAAGTCAACTCCTGAATATTATACTTATTTTATTATACAATATTCTCATTTTGCCGTCAATCGTCATTTTACACAAATATGCTCTTGCTTTTTTGTACGTTTTGCCTAACAATGTAATTTTTGACCACAAAACTGTAATTTTTTGCATTTTTAAAATCAATTAAAAATAAAATCTAACGTAATTTGTGCGGCAAAATCTGTATTTCTCCCCCTCACTTCTTCAGCTCCATATACGCTTCTCTTATCTCTTCTGGTACGTCCTCTGGCTTCAATTCTTTTAATCTCTGCTCATTTCCATCCTTGATTGCCTGCTCGTAGTACCAGCATTTATACCGAAGAAGCTTTAAAACCTTATTTAGCCGCTTAAGCTCTGCTTGGACAGTTTCAATCTGTCTCTCAAACAACTCCTTGCGCTGCGGGTAGGTTTTGCTTCCCTCACCGCACCAATCCATAAACTGCTTGATATCCTTTATTTCAAGTCCCGACTTTTTCAGGCATTCGATTATTCTAAGCGCTTCAAGCTCCCTGTCGCTGAATTTTCTTATTCCTGACGCTCTCTCCATATCGGGGAAAAGACCCTCTTTATCGTAATAGCGAAGCGTCGAAATTGGCAGATCAAACATCCTCGATACCTGTCCTATTGTATACATCATAGCAGTCGTCTCCTATTCATAAAAAATTCACAAAATATATCTTGACATAAAGCCAGCTTTAGGTATTACAATGATAACACAAGATGACACAAATTGTCAACTATTTTTGAAATTTTTCAGCAGGAGGTTTTTGTATGGAGAAAATTATACAAACAGCAGGGCGCAATTCCCTCGGTGAATTTGCACCCGACTTTGCACATTTTAATGACGATGTGCTTTTTGGCGAAAACTGGAATAATCAGGATATTGATCACAAAACAAGATGTATCATCACAGTTGTCGCTCTTATGTCGTCGGGAATTACCGACTCTTCTTTGAAATATCATTTAGAAAACGCAAAAAATGCAGGCGTTACAAGAAAGGAAATCGCAGCGATTATAACCCACACCGCCTTTTATGTCGGCTGGCCTAAAGGCTGGGCGGTATTTAATATGGCGAAGGAGGTCTGGTCTGAAGAAGCGCCTGTCTGCGACGCTAAAAGCGCACACGCTGCGCAAATGGTGTTCCCGATCGGTGAGCCTAACGACGCATTTGCAAAATATTTTATCGGACAAAGCTACCTGGCTCCCGTTTCAACCGATCAGGTCGGAATCTTCAACATAACCTTTGAGCCGAGCTGCCGCAACAACTGGCATATTCATCACGCTGACAATGGCGGCGGTCAGATTCTTGTTTGCGTAGCAGGACGAGGTTACTATCAGGAGTGGGGCAAGGACGCCATTGAGATGAAGCCGGGCGACTGCATAAACATTCCTGTCGGCGTAAAGCATTGGCACGGCGCCGCACCAAACGAGTGGTTTTCGCATCTGGCAGTTGAGGTGCCCGGAGAAAACAGCTCTAACGAATGGCTTGAACCAGTAGACGACAGTCAATATTGCGGATTGAAGTAACAAATGAAAAATATAAAGCAAAACCTGTTACGTAGAGAGATAAAAAAGATTGTTTTGCTTGCGTTATCCCTTTGTATGTTGATTTCAATAAGCGGCTGCAGCAACACGCAAAGCAGCGATTTAGCTTCGACAGCTTCAACTACTTCGTCAAATGGCGCTACAGCAACTGTAAGCTCTGATGAAGAAACGTCTTCTGAAACATCTCAAGCTGAAACGACAGAAGAATCAGAGGAAAGCACTGTTACAGAAGAAAGCACAGAAGAGGGAACAGAGAAAATGACAGTTCAAATTGGAGATAGCGTTTTTACCGCTTCCCTGGAAGAAAACATAGCAACAGCCGAGCTTATTGAAATGATGCAAGAAGCGCCGATAACAATCGAAATGAGCGACTATGCCGGCTTTGAAAAGGTTGGTTCACTTGGCACCAGCTTGCCGACCGACAACAGTCAGACTACAACGCAGGCAGGCGACATTGTTCTTTACAACGCAAACCAAATCGTAATTTTCTACGGTTCTAATACCTGGAGCTATACTCGACTTGGTCATATTGAAGATACGACAGGACTTGAAGAAGCACTTGGAAACGGAAATGTTACAATCACATTTTCAATAAATTGAAATAATTTTTGATAACAAGAAAGCGAGGTTATTTATTATGGAAGAAAAACTTAATCTGACAACGAAGTGGGATAAGGTTTTCCCAAAAAGCGAAAAGGTCAATCACTCAAAGGTAACCTTTCACAACCGCTATGGAATTACTCTTGCGGCGGATTTATACACACCTGAAAATGCAAGCGGTAAGCTTTCCGCCATTGCCGTTTGCGGACCGTTTGGCGCAGTCAAAGAGCAGTCCTCAGGACTATACGCTCAAACGCTTGCAGAGAAAGGCTTTTTAACTATCGCCTTTGACCCGTCCTATACCGGTGAAAGCGGCGGCGAACCACGCTATATGGCTTCCCCTGACGTAAACACGGAGGACTTTATGGCAGCTGTAGATTTTCTCTCGGTTCAGGACAACGTTGACCCTGAGCGAATTGGAATGCTCGGAATTTGCGGCTGGGGCGGAATGGCGCTAAATACAGCGGCGCTCGACACAAGAGTTAAAGCTACCGTTGCGTCAACTATGTACGATATGACTCGTGTCAACGCAAACGGCTATTTTGACAGTGAGGACAGCGAAGCGGCAAGATACGAAAAGCGAAAGGCTCTCTGCACTCAGAGAATTGAGGACTACAAAAACGGCAGCTATGCGCTTGGAGGCGGAGTTGTAGACCCATTGCCTGACGACGCTCCGTTTTTCGTAAAGGACTACTACGACTATTACAAAACCAAGCGTGGCTACCACCCACGTTCTTTAAATTCAAACAACGGCTGGAATGTTACCGGCTGTCAGTCGTTTATGAATATGCCTATTTTGCAATACAGCGACGAAATCCGAAGTGCTGTTTTAATTATTCACGGAGAAAAGGCGCACTCCTGCTATTTCAGCCGTGACGCTTTCAAAAAGCTTGTTGGCGACAACAAAGAGCTTATGATTATTCCAGACGCCGTCCATACAGATCTGTACGATAGAATGGATATTATTCCGTTTGATAAGATAGCGACGTTCTTTAACACCTACCTGGTTTAATTGATTTTTGAAGGGAGTATACATTATGTCAAAAGCATTAGTAGCATATTTTTCCGCAAGCGGCGTTACCGCCGCTGTTGCAAAGCGTTTAGCCTCTTCAATCGGTGCTGATATTTTTGAAATTGAGCCGAAAACGCCTTACACCAAAGCGGATTTGGATTGGACAAATAAAAAAAGCCGCAGCAGCATCGAGATGAACGATAAGTCATTTCGCCCGCCAGTTGCCAAAGCTGTCGAAAATATGGCGGAATACGATAAAATATATTTAGGCTTTCCTATCTGGTGGTACGTTGCGCCGACAATTATCAACACCTTCCTGGAACAGTACGATTTAAGCGGAAAGACTATCATTCCGTTTGCGACATCAGGAAGCAGCGGTATGGGCAGGACAAATGATGAGCTTTCACCCTCCTGCAAAGGCGCTGATTTATTAAGCGGCAAGCGATTCAGCGCAGATGTAAGCGAAGACGAGCTTAAAAGCTGGGCGCAAAAGGTATAAAACATAAACAAAAGAATAAGCGACGGAACATTTAAATTCCGCCGCTTTTTTGTTTTCCTAAAAGCTTCCTAGTAGCTTATCTTATCCAGAATTTTATTGAGCTTTGCAATTACGACGCCGTAATTTGACATCATAACCCCCTGCTCTCTCGCACGTTCAATTCGGCTCATTACATAACGCCTGTTAAACATACACGCTCCACATTGAATTACCAGATCGTACTTTGTCAAGTCCTCAGGAAAGTCGCTCCCGCTTACAAAGTCAACCTGCAACCCCTCTCCCAGCCGCTTTCTTAAAAGTCTTGGGAGCTTTTCTCTTCCAATATCCTCGCTGAGCGGCGCATGAGTACAGCATTCAGCAATTAAAATCCTCGAGCTTTCGTCAAGCTCATCTATGCTCTCTGCTCCCTCGATATAATACTCAATATCGCCCTTGTAGCCTGCAAACAAAGTAGAAAACGAAGTTATTCGGCTCTCGTCAGGCTTTTTCTCCCAGACAGTTTTAAATACCTGAGAATCGCAGATTATAAGCTTCGGGGGATTTTTAAGTGCTGACAGCGTTATGTCAATTTTATCCGTCGTGCAGCTTATTACAACGCACTTTTTATCCAACAGCTCTCTTATTGTCTGAACCTGGGGGAGAATAAGTCTTCCCTTTGGCGCTTGAATATCCTGAGGCATAACGAGCATTACAAGGTCGTTTTCTCCGCAGAGGTCGCCTGTTATTGACGGCATTTCAAAATCCTCTGGAAGGCTTCTTAAAAGCTGCTCCTTAAACTCTTTCAGGCCCTCCTTGGTTTTTGAGCTTAAAACAACAGGCGCTGCTTTAAATTCCTTTTCAACAAAGCTTTTATACTCCTCCGGGTTTTCAAGCGTATCTGCTTTAGAGATACACAGCATAACAGGGGTTTTCCTGTCAACGAAGTAGTCAAGCCACTCCTTTTCCTTTGAAAGCTCGTCGCCTGACACAAGAACTACCGCTATATCTGTCTTTTCTGCGGCAAGCTTAGTTTTTTCTACTCTCGTTTCTCCCAGCTCGCCTATATCGTCAAAGCCTGCCGTATCAATTAAAACGCAAGGCCCTAAAGGCAGAATTTCCATAGACTTATACACAGGGTCGGTTGTCGTTCCTGCAACGTCCGAAACGATAGAAATATCCTGCTTTGCAAATGCATTGATAAGGCTTGACTTACCGCTGTTTCGCTTTCCAAAAAAGCCTATATGAAGTCTGTTCGCTCTTGGCGTTTCGTTAAGTCCCGACATATTAAAGCCCCCTTGTTAGGTTAAAATCTGAAATCACGCTCGCCCTTTTCAATCTTCTCTATGTTTTGTCTTGCAATTTCACGAGTTTTCGGATTAGGAATTTTTTCAAGCTGACTTGCAATCAAAGCCTCTCCCAGACGGCGTGTGTTTTCGCTTGCATAGTCCATAAGATATTCCTTTAGCGTCATCAGCGCATTAGGCTGACAGCAGTTAGCAATCTGACCGCTCTTGCAAAGCGACATAAATCTATCTCCTGTTCTTCCCTCTCTGTAGCAGGCTGTGCAGAAGCTCGGTATATATCCGAGTTCCAAAAGCCAGCCAACAACCTCGTCTAATGACCTTGTATCTGAAACGTCAAACTGCGCTGAGTTGTCCTCCTCAGCTTCAGGCTCTACATAGCCGCCGACGCTTGTTCTTGAGCCGCCTGAAATCTGAGAAATTCCAAGCTTCAGCACCTTTTCTCTCGCTTTTTTAGATTCTCTTGTAGAGATAATCATTCCTGTATAAGGTACGGCAATTCTGATTACCGAAACAATTCTCTCAAACATCTCGTCACTTACTGAATTTTCAAAATTGCTCTTGTCAATATCATCCGCCGAGCAAATTCTCGGAACGGAAATTGTGTGAGGTCCTACTCCATGTGCGGCTTCCAGATGCTCTGCGTGCATCAGAAGTCCTACAAAGTCATATCTGTAACGCTCGAGTCCGAACAAAACTCCTATACCAACGTCGTCAATTCCGCCCTCCATAGCTCTGTCCATAGCTTCTGTATGGTAAGCGTAATTGTGCTTTGGTCCTGTTGGGTGAAGCTTTTCGTAGTCCTCCTTGTGGTAGGTTTCCTGAAAGAGTATGTAGGTACCAATTCCTGCCTCTTTAAGCTTTCTATAGTTTTCAACAGTAGTAGCGGCAATATTTACGTTTACACGTCTTATCGCTCCGTTTTTATGCTTAATGCTGTAAATGGTTTTAATGCTTTCCAAAATATACTCTATAGGATTATTTACAGGGTCCTCGCCCGCTTCGATAGCAAGTCTTTTATGTCCCATATCCTGCAAAGCTATTACCTCAGCTTTAATTTCCTCCTGAGTGAGCTTCTTTCTTGCAATGTGCTTGTTGCAATGGTGATACGGACAGTATGTACAGCCGTTTACGCAATAGTTAGAGAGGTAGAGCGGCGCAAACATAACGATTCTGTCTCCGTAAAGGCGTTCCTTAACGGCGATTGCACTCTTTTTAATTTCCTCTAAAACCTCCGGGATTTCACATTCGAGTAGCACTGCGGCTTCTCTGTGAGTTAAGCCCTTACAGTCGATAGCTCTCTTTGCAAGCGACATACAAAGCTCGTAGTCGTCCTTGTGCTTCTCTGCATACTCGATTGTGTCAAGTATTTCCTGGTGGTTAATAAATTCCTCCGCTTTAAGCGATTTTGGATCGTACTTCATAGTGATCTATCTCCTTTTTAATTTCCTAAATTTTTGAATATACGGTTTTTGCGCTTACTCCGTCAAGCATTCCGAGCTTTCCCGAAAGGGCGCCGATAACATCGGTACCGGCGTCGATAACAACCGATATAACGCTCACATTCTTTTTGTGATAGGGTATTCCCATTCTTCCTACTATGTATTCGCCGTAGTCGTGAAGAATAGTGTTGATTTTTTCAGCCTTTGTCATATCCTCGACAATAATTGCAATTACAGCCACTCTGCTCTCCATATTACCTCCAAAAAATAATCCTTCGGGAATATCCGAAGGAAATGTACTCAAATAGATACAGCTAATCGGCTGTAATGTTTACAATTCCCTTGAGGTCGGACAGCCCTTCCCTTCGGAAAATTATCTTGTTAAATGCTTGCGGTCAAAACATATTCTTCCGCTTACATATATATTTTATCACTTTGCGTGACGCTTGTCAACAAAATCAGACATATATTTAAAGCACTTCGGCGGCAGGCTTTTGTCAAGCCGCCTTATATACGCAAACGTATAGCTCTTGCCCTTTTCCTTTAGCATCAGCAAAAGATATTCTATCATATCGCTTGTACGCTTGTTGATAAGTCTTGTCTTTCTACCCTTGTCGAAATAGTTGTAGGCTGTGGCGTCGGTATAGTTATCGCCATTGTAAATTTTACTTGCGGCAACTCTGTCGCAAAACATTTCAATTACATACCTTGTCGGCATTTCAACCCCTTCAAGCTTTTTCGTTTTTGGATTGTAGTCCGTCCAATGCTCAAAGTGGTGCTTGTTCACACCCTTGTGGTGAATCCATGCCTTTGAATAGCCATATTCCTCTCGCTCGCCCTCATTCGGGCTTCTGTTTCCCTGATAATACTTAGCGCCGACTATAAATTCCGACGGCGTATATTTCGACAAATCGTGAAGCAAGCCTTGAAGCGGTATTCCCGCTCGAAAGCAATTTTTTATAACCTCATGGCGGTGTCTTGTTATTGTCAGAAAATGGTTTATAACTTGCATTTGCTCCTCCGGATTCTTAAAATAAGCATTTAAATTTCTACAAACAAGTATACCACAAATTTTAAGATATGTAAACAACAAAAGCTGCCCCGAAGGACAGCTTTTTGTTCAATAAGGGACATCGTCCCGTCATTCAACGAACGACTGGAGCGTTAGCTCTTAGGGATTTCAGCGGGGACTGTACCCCCCTGAAAAACCGTATGTCCCCCGCCTAATCAGGCGGGGGACATCAGTCGTAAGTTATTTAAGTCGCTAGATGTTATTCATCTTCATCGTCGCGTTTTCTCTTGGTTATCGCCGCTACACCGATCAATCCGGCGAGCACGAATATTCCAACAGATACCTCTGACGCTACACCGGTATTTACGCTTGCGCCGAGAACAAGCTTATTCCTTGCTTCTTCAAGCTCTTCAAGAATTGCTGATATCTCGTTTTCGTCGCCAGCTGCTAATACAAGCTTCGCTCTTTCCAGAACCTCATGGTAAACCTCCCAGCTCTCAGGTGTGTAATCACCCTCGTTGAGATCCTCCTCGATGTATCTGATAAGCTTTTCTCTATCAGATTCAGTCGTGGTTTCGGTTGTTTCCTCAGCTGTAGTGGTTGTAGTAACCTCAGTTGTAGCTTCGGTTGTTGTAGTGGTTGTGGTTGTAGTTTTCTCAGCCGTAGTTGTGGTAGTTGTTGTAGTAGCTTCTGCGGTTGTAGTAGTTGTTGTCGTTGTAGTAGCTTCCGTAGTAGTTGTCGTGGTCGCTTCTGTGGTAACTTCAGTAGTGGTTTCCTCAGCAGTTGTTACTTCTGTGGTTGTTTCCTCCTCAGTCGTAGCTTCGGTTGTTGCTTCTGTGGTTGTTTCCTCCTCAGTTGTAGTTACTTCCGTTGTGGTTACCTCGGTTGTGGTAGCCTCAGTAGTCGTAGCTTCTGTAGTAGTTACTTCCGTTGTGGTAGCTTCTGTTGTTACCTCCGTAGTAGTTACTTCCTCAGTAGTTGTAATTATCTCTGTGTAAGCGTTTACTGCTTCGATTTCTACTACCGTGTCCTTTGTATAGGTGAAGCTGTTGTCAGCTGAAACGGTTCCGTCTACCTTTACTGTAAGCTCGTACTTGCTCTGCGTCTTTTCTACGAGTATGTACTTAGCTCCGTTTGTGAAGTCCTTACCGTCTATGCTTATCTCGTCACCCTGTGCTACTGTTACAGTCTTGATTACGTTACCCTGTTCATCCTGAATCTCAAAGTCGAATGTTACGCTTGGATCTGCAATCTGAACAATATCGTTCTCAACTACTGTCTTCTTCAGCTTGATTCCTGAGTATTCTGTGTTTGTAGCTGTGAATACAAGTCCTTCTACGCTTGAATCATATGTGAATACGTATTCGCTGCTGCCGTCGTCAAATGCTACGTCGTAGCCGCTTGCGCCTACCTCGTAAATTACATATTCCTGTCCGCTTGTCAGACCTGTAATTTCCTTTGTCTCTCCGTCCTTAAGCGTTATCGTTGCTACTGTATCAAGCTTATTGCCTGATGGTGCAATGTTAAATGTAAACTCTGCATCTGTCGTGCTTCCGCTTACCACCTTCTTAAGTGACGGATTGTATGTTACTTCGGTGGTTGCTTCAGTCGTTTCTTCTGTGGTTGCCTCGGTTGTAGCCTCAGTTGTAGTTACTTCTGTTGTGGTTACTTCGGTTGTGGTTTCCTCAGCAGTTGTTACTTCTGTGGTTGTTTCCTCCTCAGTCGTAGCTTCGGTTGTTACTTCTGTGGTTGTTTCCTCCTCAGTTGTAGCTTCTGTTGTTACCTCCGTAGTAGTTACTTCCTCAGTAGTTGTAATTATCTCTGTGTAAGCGTTTACTGCTTCGATTTCTACTACCGTGTCCTTTGTATAGGTGAAGCTGTTGTCAGCTGAAACGGTTCCGTCTACCTTTACTGTAAGCTCGTACTTGCTCTGCGTCTTTTCTACGAGTATGTACTTAGCTCCGTTTGTGAAGTCCTTACCGTCTATGCTTATCTCGTCACCCTGTGCTACTGTTACAGTCTTGATTACGTTACCCTGTTCATCCTGAATCTCAAAGTCGAATGTTACGCTTGGATCTGCAATCTGAACAATATCGTTCTCAACTACTGTCTTCTTCAGCTTGATTCCTGAGTATTCTGTGTTTGTAGCTGTGAATACAAGTCCTTCTACGCTTGAATCATATGTGAATACGTATTCGCTGCTGCCGTCGTCAAATGCTACGTCGTAGCCGCTTGCGCCTACCTCGTAAATTACATATTCCTGTCCGCTTGTCAGACCTGTAATTTCCTTTGTCTCTCCGTCCTTAAGCGTTATCGTTGCTACTGTATCAAGCTTATTGCCTGATGGTGCAATGTTAAATGTAAACTCTGCATCTGTCGTGCTTCCGCTTACCACCTTCTTAAGTGACGGATTGTATGTTACTTCGGTGGTTGCTTCAGTCGTTTCTTCTGTGGTTGCCTCGGTTGTAGCCTCAGTTGTAGTTACTTCCGTTGTGGTTACCTCAGTTGTAGTAGCTTCAGTAGTTGTAGCTTCTGTAGTAGTTACTTCCGTTGTGGTTACCTCGGTTGTGGTTTCCTCTTCTGTGGTTACCTCAGTTGTAGTTACCTCTTCCTTATCAACCATTGTGATGATAGAATCTGTCAGGTTGATGCTTGTGCTATCGCCCTTGAGGTGTCCGTCTTCAATAGTAAATTCAATCGAATCAGCTACTTCATATCCTGCAGGAGCACTAGTTTCCCTCAAGATATAAGTTCCGTCAACAATGTGACCTACTGTAATTGAATCGCCTGTCGTAACGTAAGTATAGATAACCTCATTAGTATCGCTGTTGACAATTTCCAATGTTGCTCCCGCTACGCCGTTTCCGCTCTCGTCAACCTTGTTTACTGTGAACTGAGTCTTGCGGTTTGTGATGTTCATAGAATCGCCGTAGTAAAGCTTGTGATAGCCATTTGAACTATCGGTTGCAAGTGAGAAGTAGTGCTTTGTAGGATCAAGCGCATATCCCGAAGGAGCGGTAATTTCCTGAACGTAGTAATCACCGTCTGCGTAATTACCTTGGAATTCTGCAACACCGTTTGAGTTGGTTGTTGCTGTATCAATCAGTGTTCCGTCCAGATAATATAGACCGAATACTGCGTCTGCAAGTCTGTTTGTAAGGTCAGCTTCGTCAAACTTTACAATGTAGAAGTATGGAGTTGAACCTCCTGCGTGTGCGCCGCTGTCCTGATCATCAAACGTTACATTGCCTTCTACCTCTTCTGAAATTGAAGTCTTGCCTTCAATCCAAGCGGTATTGGTAAATGTTCCGGTTGTTCCAGCATCGCCTCTGAATGTTACGTTATAAGTAATCACAACGTGCGTTTCATCAGGAACTGTGATTGACAGAAGCTTTGTATCTGCGTCGTAAGTTTCTGTAACGCCTGTTGTCAGAATCTCACCCCAAGCGCTGTCCTTTCTTACAACGATTGAATCAAGGTCAAGCGTCATCATATCGTCAAGCTGGTCACAAACTGTAATTGTATCGCCGTCCGACAGATCTGCTTCTGCTGCATTTACATCAATTGTAAATGTTCCTGTGTAATTGTTGCTGCTTGTAGCCTTGCTTGAATAGCTCTTATCGAGAAGATCAGGCGAGTATGTTACTGATACATCGTCAGAACCAAGCTCTGTGCTGTTCTGAGTAACTGTAGCTGTGTTCGTCAGCGTATAGCTTCCGCCCTCGCTGATGTATTCGTCCTTGAGCTTTAATGTGTAGCAGATATAAATCTTATCTGTTGTGTTTGTTGAAGGAATATCGCTTGTTGTAAACTTTAGTCCTACCGGGTTGTTATTATCGTCGTAGAGAGTTTCTACGGTTACAGTCATTGCGCCATCGTCATTCCAATAAGCATAATCCCAGGATGTACCGTGATAGATTGCAACGCTTCCGTCAACAAGCTCTAACAAATCTGTGTCGAAATAGTCGTAAACCACAATCGGGTCGGTTCCTAAATCCTTACCGCCCTGGTTCTGGTAGTCGATATAATCGTTGATGCAAATTCTATAGTCTGCTGAAGTTCCGTCGCTGCTCTTGGATACATTCTTCTTTTCAACAGTTATATCTTTATTTACAAGCAACTGCTTAGCGGAAGCTGTAAGTTCCTTAACACCACCGGTATATGAGTATGCGGTATTTTGGAACTGCATACCATTTTCCTGAACCTCAGAATTTACGATAGTATTATATTCAATAACAATAACGTAAGGATCTGATGAAGCCTTCAGGTACGAACCTGCCTGAGTAGTCGAGTTGAAGTATACTGCAAATGTTCCTGACGACTGATCATATACTAATGTATAATCTGTGCCGCTTGTAGCTTCAACGTCGTTGATTGTTACCTTAAATGAGCTTTCGTCCAATGTATTGAATACTCTGTAGGTTGTGTAAATACTCTCTAATGTATCTGTAATATAGAAGGCAAGATCATTTTCACCGTCAGTTGTAACTGTAGCTGTAATCTTCCATCCGAGTGTATCCCACTGGTCACCGCTGTCGGTTGTTTCCTTTTTAAGCTCGGAATCTGTATCCCCTTCAACGCCAACAGACTCAGATGTTGTTCCGCTTCCGCCGCCGTCATAAGTACCGCTGTTTGAAACATATCCAGATCCAACAATCAGGGAAGTGTCAACGTTTGTCGAGTAAACAAACTCGTAAGCGTAAGTTCCGCTGCCTGATGGGAATGTGTAAGAGAAGCTTCTTCCGTCAGCTGCCAGAACGTCGTCCCATGCAAGAGTAGTAGTTCCTACAAGGTTGCCCTCTGCGTCATACCAGTTTAATGTAAGCGGAGTAGAAGTATCGTAGCTTAAAGCGTCAGACTTCAATGTGTCCTTTGCTGTGTTGCCTGATACATCAAAGCCAGCTGAATTGTTGACCATAAACGACCACGAAATGGTATCGTCGTCAACAGCTGTTGCATCCTTGCTCTTCCAGTAGTATGTTTCCTCGTTGAACTCAACTGTCTTTTCCTTAACCTCAACGTCCTGACTTCCCTCTTCCTTGTTGGTGTCAGTAGCCGTTGCAGAAACCTTATTATTTACATACTGGAGATTTCCGTAAGCGTCAGCATTTAAGAACGCTTCGTCAGTAACTACTGCCTGGTATGTAAACGTAACACTTGAGTTAGCGCCAAGCTCTGAAATGTTGATCAGGTAGTTTGTCGGGTACTCTGTGTTGTAAGCGTTCTCACTTGTATCATAAGTGATAGTTCCAACAGTTCCACTTGCAACAGATGTGAAGGCTGTGCTTAAGTCGCTTGCTCCAACAAGTGACAAATTAGCGCCAAGTGTATCTGTAATGGTAATATCCTTTACACTACCGCTTCCTGTGTTTGAAGCAACAATCTCATATGTAACAGTATGAGTTGTTTCATCATAGCTTACAATCTTCTTGGTAACGTCGAGATTTGAGTTGTGGTCAAATTCTACAGTAACGCTTACCTCGTCTGTAAACTTGATGGTTGTTTCATCGCCGCTGTTGTAAGAGCTCTCGCTCAGCGTTGCGTAAAAATAGAAGCTTGCATCAATATTAGGATAATAATCGGTATAGCCCTCCTTGAAGTAAAGGGTAACCAATCCGTCGGCGGTAATTGTGTATGTACCAACTGTATCGCCCCAGATATCATCCTGAGTATTCTGAATTACTCCTGATTCTGCTTCGTACACGAGAGTTCCGTCATTAGGCAGCTGATATGTCATAACACCGTTAGACGGGAATTGCAAGCTTTGCTCCTGAGTGTTGATCTCCGCGAAATCCACTACGAATTTTAGCGACGAGGTCGGCTTGATACCGCTAGAGGTGCTGGCATCATATTCTGTTCCATCAACAACCAACGTAACGTCAGTAATGTACGGCGTCAAGTCGGTCGTCTCTTCAGCAACCGCTACCGAGCTGAAGCTCATTGAAAGCGTCGTTACTGCGACGATGAGTGAAACAAGAAATGTGCCTAATCTCTCGTACCATTTCTTTTTCATTGAATCTACCTCCTAAAATGTATAGTTGTGCCAGTTTAAATAGGAAAACGTCCCTACCACAAACATCATAGAGCATTGTCGGTTTACAACTACCGACAATCACTCACAATATCTATACAGTAATAATAGCACAAAACGCTTTAAAGTTCAACCTTTAAAACGTCAAAAAATCATTTTTTACATTTTGCACAAATTCGGCGCCCCGAATTTATTTAAATTGCCCAAATCACTTTGTAAAGCGCTAAATCGGTAAAGTTATTGCCGTTTTTTGGAAATTTAACAAGTGTTTGTAAAGGCTTTTGACTTTACGCAAAAAATCCGCCACAGAATACATCTGCGGCGGAGCAAAATTTACTTTCTTGCATTTGCCTTTAAAAGGGCTGAGATTTCACTCTCACGAGTTAAGCTTAAAGCCTTATTTGCAAGCTCGTCAGCGTCATACTTTGACCAGAGTGAAATAATTTTCCTCGTCTTCAGAATGCTGGTTGCGCTTACTGAAAATTCATCAAGTCCGAAGGAGATTAGAAGTGGAATCAGGTTCGGGTCAGCCGCCGCTTCGCCGCACATTCCACAGACGATTCCCTCTTTTTTCGCACATTCTATGATTCTCTTGATCGAGCGCAAAACTGCAATATTATATTCGGAATACAAATACGCTACCTTTGCGTTTCCCCTGTCTACCGCCATTGTGTACTGGGTCAGGTCATTAGTACCAATGCTGAAAAAGTCTGCTTCCTTAGCTAGTATATCCGCCGACACGCAAGCGGCAGGAGTTTCAATCATTACGCCTACCTCTATGTCCTTGTTGTAGGGTATACCTTCGCTGTCAAGCTCGGATTTTAGTGTAAAGAGCTTTTTCTTTACAGCTAACAGCTCGTCAACGCAGGTAACTAATGGTATCATAATCTTAATATCTCCGTAAGCTGAAGCCCGAAGCAGCGCACGAAGCTGAGTGTTGTAAATATCGTCACGGTTCAGGCAGAATCTTACGGCTCTATAGCCTAAAAATGGATTCTCTTCCTTTTCAAGTCCGAGATATGGAATCTCCTTATCTCCGCCAACGTCAAGCGTTCTGATTATAACGCTGCCGCCGTCGAGCGCTTCAACCGCCGCCTTGTAGGCTTCAAACTGCTCCTGCTCTGTCGGCGCAGAGGAATTTCCCATAAACAGAAATTCCGTTCTGAAAAGTCCTACTCCCTCGCCGTCGAAGCTTTTTACAGACTTAGCCTCCTCAGGATTTCCGATATTTCCAAAAAGCATAACGCTTTCGCCGTCTGCTGTCTGAGTTTTCCTGCCGATAAACTTTGAAAGCTCCTTTTTCGCTTGAGTATATTCCTCTCGAAGCTTTTTGTACTTTTCAATCGTCTGCTCGTCTGGGTTTATCAGTACCTCTCCCTTTTCGCCGTCGACAATTACCGCCACGCCGTCGGTTAATGCTTCCACGGCATCTGGCGCAGACAAAACCGCCGGGATTTCAAGCGCTCTCGCTAAAATTGCCGAGTGGGAGGTTTTTCCTCCTGTTTTTGTTAAAATTCCAAGTACGTTTTCCTTGTCGATTCCTGCTGTCATCGAAGGAGTCAGGTCATCGGCTACCAAAATAGTGTTCGGCGCAAGTCCTGAAATATCTACAGGCTCGTTATCTGTAAGTATCTGCAAAAGCCTTGTCTTTACATCAGAAATATCAGTTGCTCTTTGACGCATCATTTCATCAGGAATTGAAGCGAACATTGCTATAAACTGCTCGCAAACGCTGTCAACGGCTTCCTCTGCACATTTTCCGCTTTTTATAAGCTTGTTTATTTCGTCAGAAAGCGCAGGATCAAAAGCAATGGCAATATGTCCTCTCAGAATTTCGGCTTCCTTTTCGCCTACCTTTTCTTCAATGCTCAAAGCCATTTTTTCGGTTTTTTCCTTAAATCTTGCAAAAGCAGCTTCAAGCCTTTTTATTTCCTGCTCAGGATTGTCAATTACCTTTTTCTCATAAGAAATTACAGCTTCCTTAACAATTGCCGCATTTCCTATTGCAATTCCACCTGACGCTCCAATTCCATTAAACTTGTTCATGCGCCTGTTCCTCCTGTTTTATCTCTTAGTCGCCGAAGTTATTTGCATAAAGCTCCTCGAACTTCTCGCTTGCCTGCTGCTCGTCGCTGCCGTTAAAAATAATCTCAATCTCAGAGCCGCATTTAATACAAGCTGCCATAAGATTCATTATGCTCTTAGCGTTTACGTCATTTCCGTTAAACTTAATTGTTACCTCGCTCTGAAATTTTCCAAGCTCTGCTGCAACAAGTCCTGCAGGACGCATATGAAGTCCCTGCTCGTTTACGATTTTATACGATTTAGTTATCATTATTCTCTACTCCTTTTGGTTGTTTGGTTGTTTTAAAATACCCGAGTCAGGTGCGAGTGATTCGCACCTGACGGGCATATTAAGGAAAGCTTTTACTCTGCTGTTTTCTTTCTTTTAAGAAGTGACATCATAACTCCTGCTACTACCGAGCCTACTATCAACGCTGCTAAGTAGCCTAAAGCGTTATCAATAACAGGGAGAACGAACAATCCTCCGTGAGGAGCTCTCAGCATACAGCCAAAGCCCATTGACATACCGCCTGCGATTGCAGAGCCTACTATACATGAAGGAATTACTCTTAATGGGTCAGCAGCTGCAAATGGAATTGCGCCCTCTGAGATAAAGCAAAGTCCCAGAATATAGTTTACAACAGTTGACTTTCTTTCGCCCTCGGTGTACTTGCTCTTAAAGAAGGTTGTGCCGATAGCGCAAGCGATAGGTGGTACCATACCGCCGACCATAACTGCCGCCATAATTTCAAAGCAAGCGTCAGTTTGCGCCGCAAGTCCGACAGTTGCGAAGGTGTAAGCCGCCTTGTTGAATGGTCCGCCCATATCTATCGACATCATTCCGCCGAGTACGCAGCCTAAGAATATCTTCGATCCTGTTCCGATACTGTCGAGGAATGTATTAAGTCCTGAATTTATAACGCCGACAACCGGGTCAATAGCACACATTACAATAGCTACCAGCAGCAATCCAATCAAAGGATAAACTAAAACCGGTTTGATTCCGTCCAATGACTTTGGAAGTATTTTGTCTGCAAGCTTCTCAAGACCGAGTGTCAAGTAACCGCCGATAAAGCCTGCGAGCAATGCGCCTAAAAATCCTGCGCTTACCCACGAATCTGTGTCGTGGAAGTTAAATGTTGCACCAACCGAAGCTATATAGCCGCCTGCAAAGCCTATCATCATACCCGGTCTGTCAGCTATACTCTTAGCGATAAAGCCTGCCAAAACAGGGAGCATAAAGCTAAACGCATAGTTTCCTATTCCCTTAAACCAGGCAGCAACGCCGTTTACAGTACCGAAAGAATCTCCTGCTTCAGCGTTTCCTGCGATTGTATCAATCAGGAACGCAAGCGCAATTAAAATTCCGCCGCCGACAACGAACGGAAGCATATTTGAAACTCCGTTCATAAGGTGCTTGTAAATCTGTCTTCCTATTCCTTCTTTTTCGCCGCCTGACGACGCTGCCTTAACAGCCGCTTCGTCAGCCTTGTATACAGGAACATCTCCCGTCAATACCGTGTTTATAAGCTCCTCCGGCTTGTGTATTCCGTCTGAAACCTTTGTTATCAAAACCTTCTTGCCACTAAATCTCGGCATATCGACATTCTTGTCCGCAGCAATGATAACTCCGTCCGCCTCTGCGATTTCTGCAGCTGTAATTACATTCTTAGCTCCGCCTGAGCCGTTCGTTTCTACCTTTACCTTAATACCAAGCTTCTCTCCTGCCTGCTCAAGCGCTTCGGCAGCCATAAAGGTATGAGCAATACCAGTTGGACAAGCTGTAACGGCAACGATAAACCTTTCGCCCTGCGCTTCTACTGATTTCTCTTCCTTTCCGTATTTTTCAACTTCCTTTTCATCGATAATCTTCAAAAACTCATCTGCGTCTGAAGCTGACAAAAG
Source organism: Ruminococcus sp. (assembly GCA_021205185.1). Taxonomy (GTDB): domain Bacteria; phylum Bacillota; class Clostridia; order Oscillospirales; family Ruminococcaceae; genus UMGS1601. The sequence goes on from JAJPYB010000006.1 coordinate 42,364, forward strand.
CTTACTTCTGAAGTCTGCGTCCATTAGCATAACTGTCAAACGAGAGAGCATTTCAAGATGAACGTCTCCGCCCTTTTCAGGAGCCGCTATCATAAAGAACAGGTTTGACGGCTTTCCGTCGAGCGCCTCATAGTCAACTCCGTCTGGTACTGTCATTGCTGACAGCGAGGCCTTTACTACCGCCGCATTTTTAGCGTGCGGAATAGCAATTCCTTCTCCTACCGCTGTTGAACCAGACGCTTCTCTTTCAAGGATTCCTTTCTTATAGGCTTCCTTGTCGCTGATGTTTTCGGCAGCTTCGTGCAGCGATACCAGAATGTCAATCGCTTCGTTTTTGTCCTTTGGTGAAGCGCCGAGCTTGATTGCTTTCTTTGAAAGCAAATCGGTGATTTTCATAAGAGTCCCTCCTAATTCAAAGTTTTTAATATTGTATCAATCATATCTCTTTTAGCTAAGCCTTCGGAAAACGCAGTTGCGTTTCCTGCCGCTGTTCCGAGCTTTAACGCTAACGAATAATCATGATACTTTTCATATCCTGCCACAAAGCCTGCTACCATCGAATCGCCAGCTCCGACAGAATTTATTACCTTTCCCTCTGCAACGCCTATTTTGTGTACTATTCCGTTTTCGTCCACAAGAATCGCTCCATCTCCGCCCATAGAGATTAGCACATTCCTAGCGCCTCTATCCTGTAAAACTTTAGCCTTTTGAGTTATCTCCTCGTCCGTTTTCAGCTCAACATCAAATATTTCTCCGAGCTCGTGGACGTTAGGCTTTATCAAAAACGGCTTGTATTTCAGTACGTTCAAAAGCAGGTCCTTAGTTGCGTCAACCACAACGGTTATTCCCTTATTCATAAGACGCTTCATTATATTTTCGTAAATGTCATCAGGCATTCCTGCCGGTATGCTTCCCGCTAAAACAAGCGTGTCTCCGCTTGAAAGCGCCTGAAGCTTTTCAAAAAGAAGCGTAATTGCCGCTTGGTCAATTTTTGGACCTCTGCCGTTGATTTCAGTTTCCTTTCCTGTTTTCAGCTTGACGTTTATTCTCGTCATTCCTTCGGAAAGCTTTATAAAATCAGTCTTTATACCCTTTTGCTGAATTTCCTTTTCCAAAGCGTCGCCTGTAAATCCTGCTATGAAGCCTAAAGCTGTGCTTGTTAAATCAAGCTCCTTTAAAACTGCAGATACGTTAATTCCCTTTCCGCCAAACATTACGCTTTCAAACGACGACCTGTTCGTCTTGCCGAGCGTAAAATCATCAACCACCATAACATAGTCCCATGCAGGATTAAAGCTTACTGTATAAATCATTAAATTAAAACCTCCTTAACCACAGTTACGTCCTTGTACCTGTCGTCGTCACACCTGTCTGTAATAATGCACGCCGCTTCAATCGCCGCAAAGGTCACAGGGTGAATTTTTCCGAACTTTGAGTTGTCGGCTAAAATATAGCGCATATAGCTTCTGTTCATTGCCTGCCGCTTGATAAGAGCTTCCTCTGCGTCAGGAGTGGAATAGCCCTCCTTGATCGAAACTCCATTTGAACCCATAAAGCATTTGGAAAAGTTGTATTTTTCCATACTCAGAACGCCCTCTGCGCCGACAATAGCTTCCGTCGCAAGCTTTAGCTGACCTGCAACAACATAAGCTTTAAGTCCCTTTTGTATAAGCTTTCTGGCGTGAACAATTCCGTTTGTAACAAAGGTTGCTCTTGAGCTTGAAGATATATAGTCAACTAAGCACTCTGTAGTAGTTCCGGCGTCAATAAAAACAAAGTCATCATTTTTAATGAGCGTCGCCGCATACTCACCTATCGCCATTTTTTCTTCAACATTCAGCTTGCTTCGAGTTAAAACGTCGTCCTCTGAAATGTTAAACGCCGATTCAATCGCCAACGCTCCACCGTGTACCTTCTTTAGTTTTCCCATTTCATCAAGACTTATCAAATCTCTTCTGATCGTAGATTCGCTCGTATCTAAAATGTGAGTCAGCTCTGTAACGGTTACAGGACTTTTTGTTTTCAATAAATCCAGTATCTTTGCGTATCTTTCCTGTGCCAGCATGGTATTACCTCCAATCTGCGTCCGTTTAACTTCAATGACATTCTATCACTTTAAATAGTCATTGTCAATCATTTTTGGTCTTTTTTAGGCATTTGCTTTCATTTTCAGCCATTTGCACAATCAAAAGCAGTTGAATTTGTGCAATTTCACGAAATTTTCGTCAAAATAATTTACAAAGCCGTGAATTTCCTTTCTTTTTTGCTACTCTCTGGTTGAAAAGTAAAAAAGAGAAAAACATCTTGAAAAAATCACACTCATATGCTAGAATATACTTGAGTTCAATTTCAGAGAGCAGGAATTATGGATAGAGAGCGTTTTCTTTTGGCGTGCGAGCACATTTTAAGTGCAAGCCGCGAGCGAAATTCAATAGGAACTTTAAGCGAAAAAAGCATTCACGCCGTTTTAAAGGAATATTATGAACCAAGCGACATAAATAAGGAAATAAAGGTTGGCAGCTTTTACGCCGATATTGTCGGCAAGGACGGCATTATTGAAATTCAATCGCACCAGCTTTTTAAACTCCAGAAAAAGCTTGACATTTTTTTAGACTACTCCCCTGTGACGGTAGTTCATCCGATTGCCTGCGAAACTATAATTACCTGGCTTGATGAAAAGGGTAAGGCAATAAGAACCCGAAAATCCCCTTACAAGGGTAACATATACGACGCACTTTTTGAGCTTTACAGCATTAAGTACACGCTTGACAATCCTAACCTTCGCATTATCATTCCGGTAATAAAGGTAAGAGATTACAGGACTTTAAGCGTCAGCAAGCGTGGAGGATCAAAATACACAAAGGGCGACAAGATTCCGTTTGATATTGAGGAGGAGCTTATCCTCTCCTGTCCGAACGATTACAGAGTTTTTATTCCAAGCGGACTTAAAAGCGAATTTTGCTCGGACGATTTTGCAAGGTGTGCAAAAATAAGTCTAGAATGCGCAAGAACCTGCCTTAACATTTTAAGCTATTTAGGACTTGTAGAAAAAATTGGAAAGCAAGGAAACAAGTACATTTATAAAGTCAACGAGGTAGATGAGATTCCCAAATAAGGAAACAATAAATACATACAGGTGAAATTATGAGAAAAATTAGCATTATCACACTATTTAGCATTATAGCTGCGTTTGCGCTTCCGCTATTTTCAGTTGAAGCGGACGCTTATAACTTTGAGCCTGAGGGCGTCACTATTTACAGCGAAGCGGCATACCTCGAAAATATGGAAACAGGCGAGGTTATCTACTCTAAAAAGGCTGATGAAAAGAGAGTTCCCGCTTCTCTTACAAAAATTATGACTTGCGTTCTGGTTCTGGACCAATTCAAGGATAATCTTGAGGACCTGACGACAACGAAGGTAACGGCTACCGAAGCCGCTTTTACCGAGCTTTACGATACAGGCTATTCAAATGCGGGAATTGAAGCCGGAGATGAGCTTACATATTACGACCTGCTCTGCGCGCTTATGATTCCGTCAGCCTGCGAAGCGGCAAACATTTTAGCTATTGACGTTTCAGGAAGCATTGATGACTTTGTAACGCTTATGAACAGCAAGGCGAAAGAGCTTGGTATGACAAGCACTACATACTACAACGCTCACGGACTTGACCTTGACGGTCAGGAGTCTAACATTACAACCTGTACCGACCTTGCAATTCTTTGCAGATACGCTATCAACACATACCCTGTTTTCACACAGATAACATCCATGTATAGCTACACTATGAGCAACGACACAACGATTACAACAACCAACAAGCTTTTGGATTCAAGCAGCGAATACTATTACGGCTATGTTGACGGAATTAAAACAGGATATTTGGACTCAGCAGGAAGATGCCTTGCAAGCGTCGCTGAGAAAAACGGCTACCAGTACCTTTGCATAACAATGGGAGCTGATGGCTATGACGACGACGGAAACGCAGTTTATTATAACTGCGCCGACCATAAGGCTTTATATATGTGGGCGTATGAGAATCTTTCATATCAGACCTTTGTTGCTGAAAATGAAGAGGTGACAAGCACAGAGGTAGCTTATGCCGACGGCGACGGATATGTAAATCTTAAAGCTCAGGACGAGATTTCAGCTATCTGGCTAAACGATGTGTCGATTGACGAGCTTGAAAAGAAGATTACCATTTACGACAATATTGTCGCCCCGATTTACGCTGGCGACACACTTGGAACTATACAGTTTTACTACGACGGACAGCTTATTGTTGAGAGCAATCTCGTTGCAACGACAGATGTTGACAAGGCGGTCGTAAAGGCAAAGGCAACGGTTGCGGCTAATTTCTTCTCGTCAACGCAGTTTCGGATTGCGATTATCGTTATTTCTGTTATAATTATCGCCTACACCTGTATATTCCTGATATACGTTCACAGCAGAAGCAAGAAAAAGGTTTCTGCCATTAAAGAAAAATACAAAGCTCTCGAAGATGATGACGACGAGTAAACGACACTTAATCAGAATTTTCCCAATATAGTATGGTACATAGCAAATCCCCTGAAGACATTAGTCTTCAGGGGATTTCGCTTTAAACTTTCAATTTTTTTAGGTTAAATCGCCGTAGCTTAAATTGGTCAGAATGTCAGTTTCCTCAATGCTCATAGTGTCCATAACATCTTGTAGCGTTTTGTATTCGTATTCTTCCTCGTATTCTTCCTTAAACGAATCGTCGTCATCAGTATCGTTTTCGAGGTCATCTCTTATATAGTCCTCATCAATTTCTACTCTCTTCAGCGCCATATAGCCGTAAGAAAATTCGTAAGGCTCGCTGATTTCGTCAATATCAAGGTCAAACAGCGTGTCCACAAAGGTATCTCCGTAAGAGGTGTAGAAATCTCCAACTATATATCCGCCGCTATAGGTTGTCATTCCGCCGTCAAAGCCGTACTCCTCGATAAGGTCGTCAAAGTCCTCGCCGTCGTTTGCCCTGTCAACAAGATTTGTTATATGCTCCAAAGCCTTTTCGCTTTGCTCCTCCTGCTCATCGTCAGAAAGGTCAGAATAGGTGGAAACCAAAAGGGTCATCTTTACAGAGTTTGTAAGCGAATCGAAATCGTCAACTCCCATTTCTTCAAGGTCTTCGTCGCTTGGCGTCAGGTCGTAGCCGTAAGGAACCAGAAGAGTTTTAACCTGATAAAGGTCAGTCTTTGCAATCTCGATAAACTCGTCATCAGTAAGCTCAAAGGTGCTTTTTACCTTGTCAGCAATCTGCGACTGATTTACAAGCTTTCTGAGATAATCCTCCGTCAGATATGCGCTCTTGAGGTAATCCTCATAATCGTCGCCCTGCTCCTCCTTGAGGTCGGCAATTTCGTCCTCGCACTCCTGAAGCTCGTCCTCAGTAAGCTCTATGCCGTTATCCTCTGCATATTGCAGATAGGTATAGGTGCTCATTATAAACTGAATGAGGTAGTTTTTAAAGATTGTAAACTTTTCGTCCTGCTCCTCTTCGGTAAGGTCAGCCATATCGTCTTCGGTAACTCCGTAGCTGGAACCGTACGAAGCCATAAAATAGTAGTAGTTATATCTGAACTCGTCGAAGGTTACTTCGTAGTTGTCGCCAATCGTAAACATAACGAGGTCTGTGGTGTCAATCTCCTCGCCGTCTATTGTAAGACTGGCTTCAACTATTTCTGTTGTTTCTTCCTCGTCGTCTGTATCCTCATCGTCTGATGAATCGCTATCGGAAGAAGACGAGGAGCTTTCGCTTGACGAATCCTCGTCATCCGTGCAAGCAGTAAACAAAGTGAATGTCAGCATAACCGACAGCAATAAAGCAAGTATTTTCTTAATCATTTTCTGGTCCTTTCTTTTATGGAAGCAATCTGTTTATATCTCTCGGGAACATAGACGTCGAACGAATATTAGAAAGCTTCAAAAGCTTCATCAGAAGACGTTCAAGTCCGATTCCCAGTCCGCCGTGCGGAGGAAGTCCATACTTGTGAGCTTCAAGGTAGCTTGCAAAATCAGCAGGATCAAGTCCCTGACGTTTAAGCTTAGCTATCTGCTCATCGTAATCGTGTATTCTCTGTCCTCCCGACGTTATTTCAAGTCCTCTGAACAACAGGTCAAATTTATACGCATCTCTCGGATCCTCTCTGCTGTCCATTGCGTAAAACGGCGGCTTAGAGCTTGGAAAATGAGTTATGAAAATAAAGTCTGAATTGTATTTTTCCTTTGCGTATTCGCCGAGCTTTACCTCATCCTCAGGGTCGAGGTCAAACTTTGTATTAACGCTCTTTCCTCTCAAGAGTGTAAGCGCATCCTTGAACTTAATTGTCGGAACCTCGCCGATATCAGGAACGTCCGCATTTAAAAGCTCCAGCTCGTATTTATAGTTTTCCTTGAGATAGGACATAATATGACGAAGCATTGCAATTTCCATATTCATTACATCGTACATACTGTCGATATATCCCATTTCAAAGTCAAGTCCGATATACTCGTTTATGTGGCGGCTTGTAGCGTGCTTTTCCGCGCGGTAAACAGGCGCTATCTCGTAAACTCTATCGAAAAACGCAACTGCCGTCTGCTTGTAAAACTGAGGCGACTGATTTAAGAATGCCGGCTTCTGGAAGTAGTCAATCTTAAATATATTGGCTCCGCCCTCAGCTCCCTGAGCTACAATCTTCGGAGTGTGAATCTCAGTAAATCCGTTTGCACGCATAAATTCGTGCATTCCGTGAACAAGTCCCTCCTGAAGCTTAAATATCGCTCGCTCATAAGGATTTCTAAGCGATACGCTTCTGTTGTCGAGGTTTACCTCAATCGAGCAGTCGAGCTTCTTTTGAGAAATTTTAAGAGGATATTCCTCCTTCGGCTCGTTTATAAGCTTTAAGTCGCTCAGAACTATTTCTACTCCAATCGGGTCCTTTGGATTTTCGTTTACAGTTCCCTCTACGCAAACAAAATGTCCCTCACGAAGTCCCTTTATAGAATCCCTGCACTTATCGCTATATACCGCCTGAATAACATATTCTCCGGTTCTGAGGTATATAAAAGAAACCTTACCCATATTTCTTATCTTATGAACGCAGGCTCTCAGACTGATCTGCTCGCCGATATGCTCGGTAGCGTCTGTAAGCTTAAATTCCAAAAGAACATTTTCACCGCCGACTAGTGAGAAAAAATCATCACTTGCCTTTGGCTTGTAAGCGTCAGCATTTTCGTACTTTGTTAAGCTATCGGTCGTAAACTCCTGAGTGTCCTGCTGCTCGCTGTCAGCGCTTTCCTGCTCGGGAGTGAAAGAATCGAGCTTGCTCTCCAAATGCTCCTTTATGATTTTTGGCGTCGCCACGCCCTTTAATGCTCTCGTACATTGACCCATAAGGAAGCCGAAAACCTTCTTTTCGCCGTTTGCGTACTGCTTAGCCTGAGCTTTATTTGCCGCAATTACAGCGTCAATTTCAGCGTCAACCTTATCTAAGTCAACAGTTATAACAAAGCCCTTTTCAGCAGCAATCTTTTCAGGGTCGCCGCCGTTTTCAGCAAGCTCTCTGAACACAGCCTTAGCATCGTTTTTAGAGATTTTCTCCTCATCTGAAAGCCTTACAATTTTAGCGAGGTCAGATGGAGAGAACTTGATATTGTCAATGTCAATTTCGCCTAAATTTACTCGGCGCATAAATTCCGTTAAAATAAACGCTGATACGGATTTCGGATTGTTGTGAGTTTTTAATGCTTCGTCAAAGAAGTCGGAAACTGCCTTTGTGTTAATTAAAATCTGCGAATCAACCGCCGACAAACCGTACTGCTCGGTATATCTCTTGAAACGCTGCTGCGGCATTTCAGGAAGCTTCGCCTTGATTTCAGCTAACTGCTCGTCTGTAAGGTTTACCTGCAAAATGTCAGGCTCTGGGAAATAGCGGTAGTCGTGAGCGTTTTCCTTAGTTCTCATCGACTTTGTCGTATCTCTGTTTGCGTCGTATCGCCTTGTTTCCTGAACAACCTTCTTACCAGCTTCAAGCAAAAGCGCCTGTCTGCGTTCCTCGTATTCGATAGCTCTGCCGACGCTCTTTATAGAGTTCAGGTTTTTAATTTCAGCACGAGTACCAAACTCCTTATCGTCAGGCTTCATAATTGAAATGTTTACGTCACATCTCAGCGAGCCTTGCTCCATTTTACAGTCGCAAACTCCGGCGTAACGCAAAAGCAAGGAAACCTGCTCAACAAAAGCCATAGCCTCCTCAGCCGAGTTCATATCAGGCTCAGTTACAATTTCTATAAGCGGAATACCGCAGCGGTTATAGTCTGCGAGCGAAACACCGTTATAGTCGTCATGGACAAGCTTTCCGGCGTCCTCCTCGACGTGTATATGGTTTATTCTTATTTCCTTTTTGTTGCCGTTTACCTCAATCGGTACCTTTCCGGCTCCGACAAGAGGATAATAAAGCTGAGAAATCTGATAAGCCTTCGGCAGGTCTGGATAAAAGTAATTTTTTCTGTCGAAAACCGAGAACTTATTTATCTCGCAGTTTAAAGCGTATCCTGCCTTGACTGCATATTCAATTGCCGTCTGATTTATTACAGGGAGCGTTCCAGGCATTCCCGAACAAACAGGACAGCATCTTGTGTTCTGGTCGCCGCCGAACTCAGCGTTACAGGTACAGAAAACCTTTGAGTTTGTCAAAAGCTCTGCGTGTATTTCAAGTCCGATGACGGTTATATATTTGGAATTTTTCATATATCATCATACCTTTCCGACTTAAATCAAAGCTTTGGCAAAGCTCGTTCAAAGCTTGCTTCATAAGCGTCTGCGACTTGAATTACCGTCTGCTCGTCAAATTGCTTTCCGATTATCGACATTCCAATCGGCAATCCCTGCTTGTCGTATCCGCAAGGAGTTGAAACCGCCGGAAGTCCTGCGATATTTACAGTTACCGTACAAATATCCGCCTGATACATCTTTACAGGGTCGCTTATATTTTCGTGAACCTTATATGCTGTAGTCGGTGCGGTAGGAGTCAAAACAACGTCGCACTGCTCGAAAATATCGTTGTATTCCTTTCTGATAAGCTGCTTCAGCGCCATTGCCTTTCCGTAATAAGCGTCGTAATATCCGCTTGAAAGGGCGTAGTTGCCTAAAAGTATTCTTCTCTTGACCTCGTCGCCAAAGCCCTCGCTCCTCGAGTTCTTGATAAGGTCCTCGTAGCTTTCGCCAACGGTTGATCTGTGACCGTACTTGATTCCGTCGTATCTTGAAAGGTTTGAGCAGGCTTCAGCAGAAGAAATCAGGTAGTAAGCAGGAATCGCAAATTTAAGCGACGGCATTGAGCAAGGAACTATCGTCGTGCCCATTGCCTTTAAATCGTCCGCCGCTTTAAGGACGCACTTTCTTACCTCGTCGTCAATTCCTTCCTCGTAAAATTCCTTCGGAAGGGCGATTTTAAGTCCCTTTATATTCTGTCCGATTTTTGCTGTAAAATCAGGAACCTCTCTTCTTGAGCTTGTACCGTCGTGCATATCAAATCCGCAGATTGAATTTAAAATAACGGCGCAGTCACGGCTGCTTCTTGCAAGCGGTCCTATCTGGTCAAGGCTTGAAGCAAACGCTACAAGTCCGTATCTTGAAACTCTCGAATAGGTAGGCTTTAAGCCGACAACTCCGCAAAAGCTGGAAGGCTGTCTTATCGAGCCGCCTGTATCAGAGCCTAATGCTGCCGCACACAAATCTGCGCCAACAGCACTTGCCGAGCCGCCTGACGAGCCGCCCGGAACTCTTGATTTATCATAAGGGTTTTTTGTCTTTTTAAAGGCCGACGTCTGAGTTGAACCGCCCATAGCAAATTCATCGAGCGATACCTTGCCGAGCATTACGATATTTTCATCCTCAAGCTTTTGCATAACCGTCGCGTTATATGGCGGAACAAAATCCTCAAGCATTTTAGACGAACAGGTTGTCAAAATCCCCTCAGTACAAATGTTATCCTTTATTGCCATTGGAATACCAGTAAGGGCGCTCGCCTTTCCCTCGTCAATTCTCTTTTGAGCTTTATCCGCCTGTTCAAGCGCCTTTTCCTCGGTTACTGTTATATAGCACTCAAGATCTGCGTCGTACTCTTTTATTCTTTTTAAATAAAATTCTGTAGATTCTCTTGCTGAAAGCTTTCGCTGGTCAAGCGCTTCACGGAGCTTTGCAAGACTTATATTTTTCATATCCATAAACGCTCCTCCTATTCTACTACCTTCGGAACAACAAAGCAGTTTTGTTGATTCTTGGCGTTAGAAAGCAGCTTTTGCGTGTCAAGGCTCTTTGCATTCTTGTCCTCACGCAAATCGTTTAAGAATATATTCTTGTTATCGAGATATGGGTCGTAAACCACATCAATTTCCTTAACCTTGTCCATAAGCTCAATAATGCTTGTCATATCCTCGCCGACCTTTTCAAGCTCCTCGTCAGTAAACTTCAGCTTTCCAAGCTCAGCAAGATACTTTACCATTTCAAGATCCATAGCAGTTTCACCTTTCATCTTTTTCTTGCGAGGGTATACAAACCCCATACTAAATATATATTTTACCACACAGAGCCTTATTTTGCAAGTATTTTTTGAGCTGGCGACTGTATTTGAAGATGCCCGTCAGAATCATACATATCGACACAAATTCTGTCGCTAGTTTTTACTTTCTTTTTTCATTTGTTATCACTTCATTTGTTGACTTTTTTTGTGATATGTGTATAATTGAATTAAGGTATCTTATCTTGCTCTAAATACATCTGGCAAGGAAGATACTCTCAAGCTCAAAGCATCAAATGAAGGGATTCACTCTTTTAATAGAGGTAAGCTATGAAAATTCTAATAATATCAGACTGGTACGCTCCTGTAATCAACGGAGTGGTAACGTCTATTTTAAATTTACGTCAAGGACTTGAAGAGAGAGGTCACGAGGTTCGTATTCTCACACTCTCCGGCAACCGCAAGTCCTATTCAAAGGACGGCGTCACCTACATCGGGTCGGCGCCAGCAGGATTCATTTACCCGAATGCCAGAATACGTATCGTCAAGGCAAAGCAGTATATGACCGAGCTTCGTGAATGGAAGCCTGACATTATTCATTCAAACTGTGAATTCAGCACGTTTATATTGGCAAGAAACATCGCAAAGAAGCTGAATTGTCCTATCGTTCACACCTATCATACAGTTTACGAAAACTACACTCACTACTTTTGCCCCAGTAAAAAGCTAGGCAAATCAGCAGTTTCTACCTTCTCAAGAATAATATCAAATAAAACCGACTGTCTGATAGTTCCCAGCGCAAAGGTAGCAGATCTTTTAAAAAACTACGGCGTAGTAAAGCCGATATTTGTCGTGCCCACTGGTATTGACTTATCAAAGTTTTCACCCGACTCTGTCGTTCACGATACAAACGCCGTCAAGGAAAAGCTCGGCGTGCCGCGTTCTAACAAGGTGCTTTTGTATCTTGGCAGACTTGCCAAGGAGAAAAACTGCGAGGAGCTTATAAGCGCCGCCGCAAAGCTTCGCGATAAGCCTATTACACTTCTGATTGTCGGCGGAGGTCCGATAAGAAGCGACTTAGAGCAGCTCGTTGAAAAGCTAGGAATTCAAGACAAGGTAATTTTTACAGGAATGGTTCAGCCCAGCAGGACAACGATCTACTACTCTATTGGCGACCTGTTTTTAAACGCTTCCACAAGCGAAACGCAGGGACTTACCTATATGGAAGCGTTAGCGTCAGGATTACCTCTTTTGTGCCGAAGGGACGCTTGCTTAAAGGATGTAATTGAGGAAGGCTCAAACGGTGAAATGTACGACACAGAGGATGAGCTGATAGAGCTGCTTGAAAGATTCTTAAACAGCGATAAGGTATTGGCGTACAGAGAAAACGCCTTGAAATCAGCTGAAAAATTTTCAATCTCGACATTTGCTAAAAGTATGGAAAAGATTTACGAGAGTTGTTTAACGCCTGTCAATGTCAGCAGATTTACTTCAAATGATTAAATTTCAGATATTGTTATTGCACAGAACCTGAGGCATTTCCTCAGGTTCTTTTTTGCTGTAAAAATTTGAGTTAAATTCACAACAAAGCAAAAAAAGACACCGATTTTAGCAATTTTTGTGTATAATTTTCCCCTTCCTGATGATATAATGGCTGTATGCAAAGCGACTGCATTCGCTTGCTACAACTATTGATTAAGGAGGATTGATTTTATGAAAGTTAAAAGAATGGTCGCACTTGTTGCTGCCACTGTATTTTCCATGACAGGAATTTATGCAGCTCCAAGCAGTGTTAGTGCTGATGACTCGGACGTTGTTGTAATCGACCCTGCTAACGCTTCTCCAATAAACGACGGCGTTTTTGAAGGCTGGGGAACAAGCCTTTGTTGGTACGGAAATCGTATAGGCGGTTCCGAAAAGACAACAGCTGAAGCAGCGGAGGTTTTGTATAACGCTGACACAGGATTGGGACTTAACATAATAAGGTACAATATCGGCGGTGGTGACGACCCGACGCACGACCATATTCAGCGTTCCGATTCAAAAATGCCTGGATACTGGACAAACTATGATGAGGAAACCGGCGAGTTTGAATATGACTTTACTCAGGATGAAAATCAGCGAAATGTACTTCTGAAATCCATTGAAGAATGTCCTGATATGCTGGTTGAAATGTTCTCAAATTCACCCCCGTATTTTATGACACGAAGCGGTTGCACCTCTGGCACAACAGACAGCACCAAAAGCAATATAGAAATTGACCAGATGGACGAGTTTGCAGATTATTTAGCTACAGTTGTAAAATACTATGTTGACGAGGGAATAAATGTAGTAAGCGTTGAACCAATGAACGAACCTTCAAACGGTTGGAATGTAAGCTACTACGGCGTAAAGCAGGAAGGCTGTTCAATTGCTGCTGGTGACGAGCAATCAGCTATGATTGTGGCTATGAGCGAAGCAATGGAAAAATATGGTCTGAGCGATATTTCATTAGCTGGAATGGACGAAACAAGCCCTGCTACAACATTTGCATCACTCAGAAAAATGTCAGATGAAGCTTATTCGCTCCTGGACAGACTTAACACTCACACATATGCTACCGCTACGTCTGCGAAACTTAAAACAAAAGCGGCAGAGGATAGCAAAACACTTTGGATGAGCGAAACCGATAGCGGCGGAACAAAGGGTACAAACGCTGGCGAAATGGGTGCTGCTTTGAACTTTGCATCGCAAATTACAACAGACCTTAACAATTTACAGCCGTCCGCTTGGATTATGTGGCAGGCAATTGGTTCGTATTGCGATACCGAAAACGAGTTTGATCCAGACACTTTATCCCAGCAAGACCTTGATACAAACGGATTCTGGGGTGTTTGCTACGCTGATATGAATACAGAAAGCGTTGTTCTGACTAAAAAATATTATGGCTTTGGTCAGTACACCAGATACATTCGCCCTGGCGACACTCTCATTTCAACAGAGGATACCTATTCAACTGCAGCTTACAACTCAGAAGACGAGCAGCTCACTATAGTTGTGTACAACACTGATGAAGCAGACAGAGATGTCAGCTACGATTTATCCGCATTTATGGAATCCGGCACTACAGCAGAAGTCATCAGAACAAGCGGCGATATGGCGACTGGTGAAAACTGGGCTGAGCTTGACCCTGTTTCAGTAGTAGATGGCGCTCTTAATGTAACAGTCAAGGGCAACTCAATCACCACATATGTTGTAAGCGGTGTCAGCAATGAAGGCTTACTCGGAGATGTCAATCTGGATGGCAGCATTACTACAGCAGATGTCGGACTTGCAAACGCTCATGCTAAGGGTACCAAGGAATTAAGCGACGATGCTTTCAAGAGAGCTGACGTTAACCTTGATGGAAAGGTTACAACAGCAGATGTAGGAATCATCAATGCTTATGCGAAGGGTGTTAAAGAATATCTATAACTAAATTCAGCGGGAGTACAATCCGACACTGAAACGTTGAATGACGGGAAAAGCCCCTTATTGAAGTTCAATCTTCACTTTACTCCTATCATATAAAGAAGGCACAGAGAATTCTTTTAATTCTCTGTGCCTTTTACTTATCATTGTAATGATTTTATTTTGTTTAGTAAGAAACGCCCTGCCACTTCATAGCGTCAGCAACCTTCAAGAAGCCTGCGATGTTAGCTCCAACAACAAGGTTACCCTCGTGGTCGTATTCCTTGGAAGCGTTGTAAGAATTATGGAAAATGTTTACCATAATGTCCTTGAGCTTAGCGTCAACCTCTTCAAATGTCCATGAAAGTCTTTCAGAATTCTGGCTCATTTCAAGACCTGATGTAGCAACTCCGCCAGCGTTTGCAGCCTTAGCTGGTCCAAACATAACGCCTGCCTCTAAGAACTTCTCAATAGCTTCAGGAGTTGAAGGCATATTTGCGCCCTCTGCAACAGCGATTACGCCATTCTTGATAAGTGTAGCTGCTGCGTCGCCGTCAAGCTCGTTTTGTGTAGCACATGGAAGAGCAATATCACAAGGAATTGTCCAGATACCTGAGCAGCCTTCGTGGTACTCAGCACCCTCGACTCTGTCGCAGTATTCCTTGATTCTTCCTCTTTCAACCTCCTTGATTTGCTTAACAACATCAAGGTTAATTCCGTTCTTGTCGTAAACATATCCGTTTGAATCGGAAAGAGCAACAACCTTACCACCAAGCTCAGTTGCCTTCTGTGTAGCGTAAATAGCTACGTTACCAGAACCTGAGATAACAACTGTCTTGCCCTCAAAGCTCTCGTTCTTCATACACTTCATCATTTCTTCTGTGAAGTAGCAAACGCCGTAGCCTGTTGCCTCTGTTCTTGCAAGAGAACCGCCGTAGCTTAATCCCTTACCAGTCAGAACGCCTGTAAACTCATTTCTGAGTCTCTTGTATTGACCAAACATATATCCGATTTCTCTAGCACCTGTTCCAATATCTCCTGCTGGAACGTCTGTGTCAGCGCCGATGTGCTTTGAAAGCTCTGTCATAAAGCTCTGGCAGAATCTCATAACCTCTCCGTCGCTCTTGCCCTTAGGATCAAAGTCTGAGCCGCCCTTACCGCCGCCCATTGGCAGTCCTGTCAGGCTGTTCTTGAAAATCTGCTCGAAGCCTAAAAATTTAATTACTGATGCGCATACAGATGGGTGAAGACGAAGTCCTCCCTTGTAAGGTCCGATAGCAGAATTAAACTGACATCTGAAACCTCTGTTTACCTGTACATTTCCATTGTCGTCTACCCAAGAAACTCGAAACTGAATGAATCTCTCTGGCTCAACGATACGGTCGATGATGCCGTTGGTTTCATACGACTTGTCCTTTTCTACAACCGGCTCCAAGCTCTCCAGAACTTCCTCTACCGCCTGCAAAAACTCTGTTTCGCCAGGATTTCTTGCGCAAACCTTGTCATATACCTTTGCAAGGTATTCGTTCTTAAACGCCATTGTTTAAGCCCTCCCATTTTAAAATTTTTTTGTAAAAATGCGACAATAACCTTGATCACATTTCATACAGCATTTTTATGATACCATAAATAACCGAATTTGGCAACAAAATTTGCAGGATTTCTTTTTTGAAAATTCATTTTTTACATTTTGTTAACAAAGGAACTTCCCTTTCTGCGTAAATTCACCTTCTGTGCAAACACAAATGATGCAAAAAAATTGTCTTGACTTATATATGAAAATGTGATATAGTTGTATTTGTCATAAAAACAAATGTATATCGGAGGTGGACTTATGAGTGATATTCAAAACGAAAGCGAGCAGCTTGTAGTTGTTAATGCCAAAGTCCTGCCCGATATAATTTTAAAGGTATTGTCTGCGAAAAAAATGAAAGCGAGAGGAGACGCTAAAAGCTCCTCTGACGCTTGCAGAGCCGTTGGAATTTCTCGAAGCGCTTACTACAAATACAAGGACTGCGTTTTTGGATATGAAGAAAAAATGCAAAGCAAAATTCTATCCCTGTATCTTGTACTAAAGGACGAAAAGGGCGTCCTGTCGGGGATTATTTCCTCGCTTTACGAGCTTGGACTTAACATTCTGACGGTAAATCAAAACATACCTGTTGATTCGGTTGCAAGCGTTACAATCTCTGTCAGAATGGACAGAGCAGACGCAACGCTCACGAATATAAAGGAAACGCTGCTCAATATGTACGGCGTTGTTGACGCAAAAATCATTTCAGGCGAATAATCGCCTTTTAACGCAAAGGATGGTAGAAACTTATGAGCAAATATGCAGTTATAGGCTATGGAGTTGTCGGTAGCGGAACGGTTGAGCTTTTTGAAACCAATCGTGAATCAATCACCAAAAAAATTGGCAGAGATGTTGGTCTTGGCTATATTTTAGATTTAAGAGATTTCCCTGACAGTCCGTATCAAGGCAAGCACACAAAGGACTTCAACGACATTTTAAACGACCCTGAGGTTGAAGCTGTCGCTGAGGTTATCGGAGGCATTCACCCGGCATTTGAATTTACAAAGCAGCTTCTGGAAAAGGGTAAAAGCGTTGTCACCTCAAACAAAGAGCTTGTCGCTCAAAAGGGTGCAGAGCTTTTTAAGGTCGCTAAGGAGCATAACGCAAGCTATCTTTTTGAAGCTTCTGTCGGCGGCGGAATACCAATCATCAGACCGCTTCACAAGTGCCTTGCAGGAAATAAAATCGAGCAGATTTCAGGCATTTTAAACGGAACCACCAACTTTATTCTCACAAAGATGATAAAGGATCAGATGAGCTTTGACGACGCATTAAAGCTTGCTCAGAAAAACGGCTTTGCTGAAGCTGACCCTACTGCTGACGTTGAAGGTCAGGACGCTTGCAGAAAAATCTGCATCTTAGCTTCTTTGGTTTCGGGAAGTCATATCTACCCTGACGAGGCTTACTGCGAAGGAATTACACAGATTACACCTGAGGACGTTGAATACGCTCAGAACGCAGGCTACAGAATCAAGCTTATTGGCTCATTATCTCCTCTTGAAAACGGCAAGCTTGCAGTTATGGTTTGCCCACGACTTATCCCTGAGAGCAATCTTCTTTCTCACGTTGACGGAGTTTACAACGCAATTTCAGTTACAGGAAACGGCGTCGGCGACGTTATTTTCTACGGACAGGGAGCAGGAAAGCTTCCTACTGCGTCTGCTGTTGTCGGCGACCTTATCGACGCTCTCGTTCACAGAGAAAGACCTCTTACAGTTTCCTGGGATTTGCCGAGCGATGAAAAGAAAACCGCTTCTCACAAACTAGCTGAAACAGCAGTTTATGTAAGAGCAAAAATAAAGGGCGACGACGCTAAGGCGAAGATTTCTGCTGCCTTTGACCAGCCTATTTTCATCGAACGCAAAAACCGTCCGGACGACGAAACAGCATTTATAACCTCTTCAATGCAGGAGGCTGTAATTGATGAAAAGCTAAAGAATCTCGGCGACGACATCGAAGTCATCAGAGTTATAAGAGCGCTTTAAGACAAAAATTTCCAACAAAACAAAAATCCGCAGCACTTTAAGTCTGCGGATTTGTATTGTACAAAACTTACAAGGAGAAGCAATATGATAAAGCTCAGAATACCTGCAACAAGTGCAAATTTAGGCGCAGGCTTTGACGCACTTGGACTTGCTATGACATACTACAACTTCGTGAACCTTGAACTCAGCGACAGAGTTGAAATTACATCTCTCGACGGGTTTGAGGTTCCGACAGATAAATCAAACCTTATTTACGAATCCGCTTCACACCTTTTTGAAATTTGCGGGAAGAAGCTCGACGGACTTAAAATTGAGCAAACGAGCAACATTCCAATGGCAAGAGGACTTGGCTCGTCAAGTGCCTGCATAGTAGCAGGTCTTGTCGGCGCAAACACACTTCTTGGAAACCCTTTGACGACAGATGATCTGGTAAATCTTGCGGCACAGATCGAAGGGCACCCAGACAACACCGCTCCTGCTCTTTTAGGCGGAATTGTAACCGCTGTATTTGACGGAAGAAAGGTTCACTGGGTAAAGCAGGAGGTCAACACCAGCCTTAAATTTGTGGCGATTATTCCTGACTTTGAGCTTAAAACCGAAAAGGCAAGAGCCTGTCTGCCAAAGGAGGTTTCGCACAAGGATGCTGTATACAACCTTTCAAGAGCAGCACTTTTCTCGGCTTCTCTTCTGACAGGGAAATTTGAAAATCTGCGTACCGCCTGTCATGACAGACTTCATCAGCCGTACAGAATGGAGCTTATTCCAAACTGTCGCAGAGTTTTCGATATAGCATACAACCACGGAGCATACGCCGCATATATAAGCGGAGCAGGTCCTACCGTTATGGCGGTAGTAGACGAAGCAAACGAGTTTTTCACAGGAAAGGTAAAATTCTCGCTCGAAACGGAAGGACTGCAAAACTGGGACGTTAAGCTGTTTCACATTGACAACGAAGGAACAAAGCTGATCTGAAAAGAAAATCACCGAGGGAAACGCCTTCGGTGATTTTTTAGTTTTTTACTTTTCTGGAAACTCATTTTTAAGCGTTACAAGCATAACCTCCGATGCGTTAAAAAGCCTGAACTTTCCAAGTCCTGTTGTGAGGGCTAACGCCTTGTCGCCTATTTTATAAATTCCGGCGGTGTACTTCGGAAGGAACTTCCTCTCAGGGTGTAAAAGTCCTCTCTTTCCTATTCTTATAATTCCGCCGTGAATGTGTCCGCTAAAGGTTATGTCTGCACCCCATTCGGCATAAGCTGGAAAGTAATCGGGGTTGTGAACAAGCAGCAGCGTAAAGCCGTCTGGCTTTTCACCGATTCGTCTGTTTATATCCCCTGCCGATACAGCAGGAAGATTTCTGTAGCCGCCCTTTTTATTCTTATAGTATTCAGACTCAAAATAAACGCCCATTATATTTATGCTCTCGCCGTCCTTGTCTATTGTAACCGAACCGTTTAAAAGACAGGTCATCGGGAGCTTTTTAATTTCCTCACGAACGCTCTCGTCTGCGTCTACCTCGTGATTTCCATAAGTGTAGTAGACAGGCGCAATTTTTGCAAGCGATGTGATAAGCTTAGTCGGCGCTTTTATTGTCGTTTCAAAACGGCTTATCAGGTCGCCCAGGAAGAATATAACATCGGGAACGCAATTTTTAACCGCTTCTATAAGCTTGTAGTTGTCTTTTCCAAAGCTCTTTTTATGTAGGTCGGAGATTATAGCAATTTTCATTCCGTCAAAGCTTTCAGGAAGCTTTTTTGTAACGAGCGTTTTTTTGGTAGTTTTAAGCTGCATATTGTGGTATGACACCAGTATTATAATCAAAAGCACTACCGCTGCACACCAAATAATAGCATATATGTTCATAGCTAAGCCTCCAGATACTTCTTTAGCGCTGCGAGCTTTAATCTCGCCATTTCTTCGCCGTGAGAATAAAGCGGCAAAAGCTTTTCCCAGCGTCCCTCTGTCCTTCCAACTCCCATTGTAGAAAGCGGTTCAATAACAAACAGCTTGCCTTCGTTTTCAAGCTGACGGAGCTTATTCATTTGCTCGTTATAGCTTTCCGCTCGGTTTTTAAGCCTTTCGCAAAGCTTGGGATATTTTTTGTAAAGCGCACAAGCTAAGGTTATTGTCGGATCGGTTTTCTTTATGTAGCCTCTGGCTCTTGTCAAAACGACTATTACCTTTTCACAGCCGTCCTGCAAAGCCTTTTCAAAGGATACGGAATCGGAAATTCCGCCGTCGAGGTACTTTTCTCCGTTTATTTCAATCATCGGAAAAAGTATCGGCAAAGCGCAGCTTGCCCGAAGTGCGGTAAATTTTTTGTCGTCAGCTTCAACCTCAAGATATTCAGACTCGCCTGTGTTTACATTAGTAACAGCCGCTATACAATTACCCTTGCATTCTGCATACGTTTCATAATCAAAGGGTATAAGCTTGTTTGGAATTTCATCAAACACAAAGTCGAGATTATAGTAGCTCTTGTTATTCTTGTCAAACATATGAGAGGCACCCATATACCTCTTGTCGTGCATATATTTTTTTGCAATCTCGTAATTTCTTCTATACTGCCTTGAAGCGTAAGAAACTCCCATAGAAATTCCTGCCGACGCACCAATCACATAGTTGCAATATATTTCGTTTTCTAAGAGAACGTCCATAACTCCGCAGGAAAATAAACTTCTGCTCGCTCCGCCCTCAAGGACAATCGCCGTTTTCATAAATTAACCCCTCCGTCCAGTCAGATATTTTTGAGCTTCTCGTTAGCCTTGCTTTCAAACCGCTCGGCATTTACTACAACTCTTGTGTGCTCTGCCTCGCCTATAACTCCACACTTATCATAAGCCGTTATTTTAAAATCAACCCTTCTGCCCTCAGCTCCCACAATTTCAGCGATTGCGTAAACGTCCATATCCATTGGAGTCGCCGAGATATGCGTGGTTGATATTGCCGTGCCGACGCTCGTTTCGCCCTCGTCCAAAAACTTATCCAAGCATTTAAGCGCCGCATTTTCCATAAGAGCTATCATCATCGGCGTTGCAAAAACTCTGGCGGTACCGCTTCCAACGGCAGCTGCAGTTTTTGAAGCTTCAACCGTCTGCTCCGCTTTCATTCTTGTGTTTATTATTACTTCCTTCACAGTTCATCATATCCTTCTATAATATAATCACTCAGCCTTTTAAGCTCAGCGTGGTCAGACTTATTTCCGTAGCTTAAAAAGCCAACCGTTTTAAAGCCTGCCGACCTAGCGCTTTCAACCGCCTTCGGCACGTCCTCAAACACCACGCAGTCGCAAGGTGTAAGTCCCATTTTTTCAGCGCAGCTTAAATAAATCTCAGGACTGTCCTTTCCGCAGCCAACCTCATTTACGGTTACGATTTTGTCAAAAAGCTCGTATACGCCGTTGTTAATAAGACAGGGAGCTAATAGCTCGCTATGCGAAGCGGTTGCTACCGCGAGCTTTTTGTCAAGCCTTTTCAGCCGCAAAAGAAAATCTCTTGCGCCGTCAAACAGCTTTACCTCACTTTCAAAAAGACTGATCGCAATGCTGTTCCACTCTTTTATTATATCCTCTTTTTCTTCCTTAAAACCAAACCGCTTGATTGTATACTCCGCCGCTGCGTCAAATCCCATTGCTGAAATTTCCCTGCCGTAATCGCTCGGCACCTCAAAGCCTCGCTTGTTTAAAAAAAGCGTATCGACAGTATTCCACACGCCAAACGAATCGAGAAGCGTTCCGTCAAGGTCAAAAATATATCCCTTAAGGCTTGATATTTTAGCTTTTAAGTCGATCTGTTTTGCAGGTATCTTGAGCTTCATATTCCGTACGCCCTTTCGACTAAGGTCATGAGTGACAAAAGGTCCTCCTTTTGCGAAGGGGTAGAAATATATTTTGAAGCTACCGCTGTATAACGCTTAGCGCTTTCCTTGTCGTCGAGCTTTAAGCTTATAAGTCCCAGCATAAGCGCGCAATCCGCTTTTTGCTTATCGCTGCCTGCAAGGTCAAACGCCAGTCTTGCGCTATTTAAAGCCGCTTCATAATCATTTGTCAGATACTTATATAACGAGGTTGAAAGGTCAGAAACTCCAAGCGCTTCGTCGGAAATTTTCCCTGTAAGCAACGCTTCGCCAAGCGCTATATAAATGCTGCTTGCCTTTTGCTCGTCCTTCATTAAAGAGTAAATTTTCAAAAGCTCGCTTGCAAGTCTTACCCTTTGAGAAGCATTACAGCTGCTCTCGTCAATTCTGTCGACCATTTCAAGCGCCTGCTCGTACCTCTTAGCGTCGGTATATTCCCCACTTAAATAGATAGCGTTTTTAAAGGCGACGGAAAACTTTCCGTTAAGCTTTGTGCTTTTTTCCAATGCGCTGAAATATTCATCCGTATAGCCGCCTTCCGCACGCAAGCGCAAAAGTTTCTTTTTCTTTGTATTCCTAAAAAGCCACGCAATTACACACGCCGCCGTCAGGACAAGGAAAAGTGTTAAAAACAGCATCATCATATACGAAATATAATTGTTTAAATATGCGCCCTCAGTCCGTGCAATCCAGCACACAGCAACAAGTATAAACGATAAAAGCCACGAAGCGGCAGCTACTATTATCTCGCTTTTTATTATACTTTTAAGTCTTTCCAATCTGATCACCGTAAGTTTTCTTTGTAATTTGTCATCTCAAAATACCTTATTGAAACAGTATAGCCTATCAAAGCGCAAAAGTCAAATAGCATTAAAAACAATTCTCTCAAAAACAAAAGGAAGCGAAGTTAAACTCCGCTTCGCTTTTTGGCTTTTCCTATTCTGCTTCTCTCATTTTAGCAAAGCAATCACTGCAATATACAGGTCTGTCCTCGCTTGGCTTAAAAGGAACTCTTGCCTCTCCTCCGCAAGCTGCACAAACTGCGGTGAAGAACTCTCTCGACTGCTTACCCTTTGACTTTTTAGCGTCACGGCAGGCTTTACATCTTGAAGGCTCGTTCTCAAAGCCCTTTTCAGCGTAAAATGCCTGTTCGCCGGCGGTAAAAGTAAATTCGTTTCCGCAGTCTCTGCAGACTAGTGTTTTGTCTTCAAACATACCGTTTTCCCTCGCTTAGATTTATTAGCCAAGCCGGACTCAAACCGACACCTTTGTTACCTCGAAAGATTTACAACGCTCTTTTTAAGCTATATGGCCATATATTATTTATGGTTGTTTTTATTCTCTGTCCTGCAATTCTGTTTTTAGCTTTTTTCTGACCCTTTGCATAGCGTTATCAACAGACTTAACTGGAATTTTTAACGTTTGGGAAATCTCCTTGTAGCTTTCCGTCTGAAGGTAAACCTCAAATACCGAAAGCTCCATGGCCGATAGTTTTTCAGAAACTCTTTTCATAACCTCATCAAAGCGTTCACGCTCTAAAAGAATACTCTCAGGGCTGGTATCAGTCGCCCGCTCGTTGAGCATTACCTCCTCCGACTCGGTAGCTTCTGTTGCTCTTATCTTATTTTGCTTCTCAATAGCCGTCAGCATTCTGTTAGTTATACAGGTATCCGCATAGGTTGAAAACTTAACGTTCTTGCTCTCATCAAAGGTTCTGACTGCGTAAAACACAGCGATTATTCCCTCATCGATAAGATCGTAAATTTCCGCTTCGCTTCTTCCAACGCCCAGCTTTCTCGCTTTTATCTCGGCAATCTTTTTGTACCTTGAAATAAGCTGAGCAAAGGCGACCTCGCTTTTAGCCTGCCTTATAAGCTCCTCATCTGAAACACTTGCGTCAAAAGCTTTCATATCACATTAAGCCCTTTCAAACTGCCTTCTGCCCAGTTCAAATAAATCGTTTCCGAACGAGTCGTTTGCAACTACAAGCGGAAAATTCTCAACATACATTTTCTTTACCGATTCGCACCCCAACTCATCAAAAGCTATTACCTCACAGCTTTTTATGCAATTTGAAGCGAGCGCTCCGGCGCCGCCTGTGGCGCATAGATATATTGCTTTATTACGCTTTACCGCTTCTCTTACCTCAGTGCTTCTTTCGCCCTTACCAATAATTCCTGAAAGTCCGAGATCCAAAAGTCTTGGCGCAAATTTATCCATTCTGCCTGAGGTCGTCGGTCCGCAAGCACCGACTGCCATACCCTTTGGTGCAGGAGTAGGGCCGGCATAGTAAATTACAGCGGTTTTTAAGTCAAACGGCAGCTCTTTACCCTCGTCAAGCAGCTTGTCAAAACGCTTGTGAGCGGCGTCTCTTGCGGTGTAAATTGTACCGCTGAGCAAAATCTTATCTCCTGCCTTCAGCGTTTTTGCCGCTTGCTTTAAGTTGCTTGTATCGACCTTGATAATGTCGCACATAAAACTATCCTCTGTTTTTAAAAAAGGCATCTCACAACGATAATACTTGCGAGATGCCCTTAATATCAAATGTTACTTGTTCTTTATAATATTAAAAATGTCGTCGTAGTAATCAGGATTATTTGGAGCCTTAACGCCTGCCTTTGCCATTGCTTCCGTATCCAGTGTTGAAGCAGCAGCCGCAGTATTGAACTTCTTAGCGTCGTCTGCGAAATCAGCAGCGATAACAGTTACGCTGATGCAATCTGTTGCGTCAGGTGTATAATCAGCGCCGAAGATAATTGTAGCGTCAGGATCAACCGCCTGTGTGATAAGCTGTGTAAGCTCGTCCATATCGCTTGTAACGATGTCCTCGCTCATTACGATGTTAACAAGAAGTCTTCTTGCTCCGCTGATAGATGTTTCAAGAAGCGGTGAAGAAATAACCTGATTTGCAGCGTCAGCAGCCTTATCCTTACCTTCGCCGTAACCGATTGCGATGTGAGCCTTTCCAGCGTCCTTCATAATTGTAGTAACGTCAGCAAAGTCAACGTTCATAAATCCGTTTCTCAGAATCAAGTCGGCGATGCTCTTAACACCTGTCTTTAATACGTTATCGGCAAGAGTAAATGAATCTCTCATTGTAAGTCTTTGTTCGCCAGTTAAAAGCTTCTGGTTAGGAATTACGATAAGTGAATCAACGTGATCCAAAAGCTCGGCGATTCCCTTTTCAGCCTGAGCCGCTTTCTTTGCGCCCTCAAAGTCGAAAGGCTTTGTAACTACAGCAACCGTTAAAATACCAAGATCCTGAGCAATTTCAGCAACTATCGGTGCGGCGCCAGTTCCTGTTCCGCCACCCATTCCTGCTGTAATGAATACCATATCAGCGTCCTTGATAGCGTCAGAAATTTCTTCCTTGCTCTCCTGAGCTGAAGCTTCTCCAACCTCAGGACGTCCGCCGGCACCCAAACCTCTTGTAAGCTTAGAGCCGATCTGAATCTTTTCCGTTGCCTTTGAGCGTTGAAGCGCCTGAATATCTGTATTGATTGCTATGTAATCAACATTTCCAATCATTCCCTCGTCGGCAATACAATTAAGTGCGTTTCCGCCGCCGCCGCCAACGCCTATAACCTTAATTTTAGCGCCGAACATTTCCTCTGGGCTAATAGCAAAACTCATAATTTGTAATCCTCCTAAAATAAACTACGGTATAATTATCAATATAGCTTAGGCAATCCTTCCTTGAATAATTAAGGGACTATAAGTCATACCGACAAACAGCACCTAATCTTTCAGTCGAGTATAATTTCTCCCCTGAAATACCTCCAACGGCATAATACGCCTTATTGAAAATGTGCTACCTATACCACTATATAATAACACAAAACATTTGCTTTTGCAAGACTTTTTTTCAACATTTTTCGTAAACAGCAAGGTAAATAAAGAAAATTTTCCGTATTTTGCATTTTTCTGTATTATTCTACATAATCATCCAAATCTTCCTGCTCGGTTGTAGCTTCGGTAGTTTCCTCACTTTCAGCTTCTTCCTCGGTCGTAGTATCGGGAATTGCTGAAACTCCGCTGTCGGCGTTATGATAAATAAGCGTTCCCGAATAATCCTCTCCGACCTTGTCTATTACAGATTTTATATAGCTTAGCTTAAACGGAATATCCTGTGAGCTTCCAAGCTTTATCTTTATTGTGTCGTTGTAGATGATTCGTATATCGGTTCTCTCTGAAATTCCGATAGTCGTTATCTTGTCAAGTCCAAGCTTTTCGCTTTCGGAAATTATTTCATCCAAAACGGTTTTCTTTATTGAATCCTCGTCCTCGTAATCTGAGCCCTGATTGGTTTCGGTCATTGTCATTCCGTAAACTGCCGCTGTGCCGTCCTTCGGCGAGGAAAGCCCCGTTTCCAGAATTCTGCCCTTAGTGCTGACAACCATAAATTCGTCGTCGTTATACTTTATAGATACAGCCGGCGTTGCTTCAACGACCGATATTTCAAGCGTCGAAGCTAAAGCCCTTGTGACCTCAACGCTTTCAAAATACGGAAAAGCTGAGCTTATTCTGTTTTCAACGGTAGTAGTGTTTGTTCTGAAAAGGTTGTCGTCAATATTTACTCCCGACTGCTCTATAACCTGCTCGGTGGTGTAAAGAGTATTTCCCGAAACGGTAATGGTTTTGATTCTGAAAAAATATGTAAAAGACAGAAAAATCATCGCTAAAGCTACAAAAATCACAATCAGGACATAATAAAGCGACATATTGCGTCTTCTCTTTTTTCTTGAAACAACGACCTCTTCGCCGTTAATTATTTTTACCTCGTCCTGCGATTGATCGCTCTTTACAATATCCCTCAATACTCTCACCTTGCTTTTTAAATTCTTGTCACATTTCCGCCGACAGAGGAAAGTTCCCTCTCGATATTTTCATATCCTCTGTCTATATACTTTACATTTCCAATGAGCGTTTCGCCCTGTGCGCCGAGTCCCGCCAGCACAAGTGCCGCTCCGCCTCTTAAATCGGTTGCAAAAACAGTTGCGCCATAAAGAGTTTTAACGCCGTCGATAACGGCTACTCGCCCTTCAGTTTTGATTTTTGCGCCCATTCTGCAAAGCTCGTCGACATGACGATAACGGCTTTCAAATATATTTTCAACTATGACGCTCGTTCCTGACGCTTTACAAAGCGGCGCCATTAAAATCGCCTGCGCATCGGTTGGAAAACCTGGATACGGCATAGTTCTTATAGTTTTTACTGCCGTCAGGCTCTTTTTTGCGCTTATATAAATATTATCCTTAAAGGGAAAAACAGCGCAGCCCATTTCCTCAAAAACGGGAATGATGCTTGTTAAATCCCGAAAGTTCACTCGTTTGATGTTAAGCTCTCCGCCGGTTACTGCGGCAGCGCTCATATATGTGCAGGCTACGATTCTGTCAGGCATAACGCTGTACTCACAGCCGTTCAGCTCGTCAACGCCGTCAATTACAACCTTGCTTGTTCCTGCGCCGTGAATTTTAGCACCACATTTATTTAAAAATCCGGCAAGGTCGCTGATTTCAGGTTCTCTCGCAGCATTTTCAATAATCGTTTGTCCCTTTGCTGTGCTTGCCGCCAGAATTATATTTTCGGTAGCGCCAACAGACGGAAACGACAGAGAAATTCTTGCTCCCCGAAGCGAGTGTGGAACCTCGCAGTCCAGAAGCCCGTATTCCTCCTTTATTACTGCTCCCAGGCTTCTTAAAGCCTTTATGTGTAAATCTATCGGGCGAGGTCCAAGCTCGCAGCCGCCAGGAAACGACAGCTTGCATTTTCCGCACCTTCCTAAAATTGCGCCTAAAAAGACAATCGACGAACGCATTTCTCTCATCAGGCTGTCTGGAACGTCAAAGCCTGTCAACGCATCGGTATTTATAATAGCGGTATCGCCCTCCCGCTTGCACTTACAGCCTAAACAGGACAAAATTCTGAGCGCAGCATAAGAGTCGCTGAGCCGTGGGCAATTATGTAAAACAGTTTCTCCTTTAGCTAACACGCACGCCGCAAGCAAAGGCAGCGCCGCATTTTTCGCTCCGTGAACAGATATTTCGCCCGAAAGCTTTTGCCCTCCTATAATTTTCAGCCTCTGCATAATCCTCTCTCCTTTACAGCAGCATAACATCTGCAAAACATTGTATAGCACATATTATGCAAATAAAGAGAGTTAGGTGAGAGGGTTACCTTTTGATAATTACGTCCTTTAAAAGCTCAGACAGCACAGAATAAATTCTTTCATTGGTGTCCTGAATGTAAAGGCCTCTTGCGTTTTCAGAAAGTGTGGCAAGCCTGTCCCTGCTGGATATGAGGTCACGAACGGTTGAAACGATTTTTTCGTCGGTTAAATCCTTTTCTTCGATTACAATAGCGGCATCTGCGTTTTGCAAAACCAGACCGTTGTAATACTGATGATTTCCAGCGACGTTTGGCGAGGGGATTAAAATTGCTCCTCTGCCAACGCTTTCAAGCTCGTTTAATGTGTTTGCGCCACAGCGGCTGATAACCAGGTCGCTTGCCGCCATACAAACGGACATATCCACATAGTCGGAAATTATAAAACGCTTGTCGTCAACATCAATTCCCTGAGCTTTAAGGTCGTCCTTATAGCCTTTATAACCCGAATAGGTTCCGTAAGAATGAATATGATAAACGTCTATGTTTTCCTCCTGATACCACTTGAACAAAGCCTTCGCCGAGTTGTTTATGGTCCTGGCACCTAAGCTTCCGCCCGTTGATAAAATACAGATTGCGTCCTCTGGAATACCGAGCTTTTTTCTTGCCTCTGCCTTATCGCTTACAGCAAAGCTTTTTCTGACAGGAAGTCCTGTAACGGTTATATCTATATCCTTTTCAAGATAGTCGCAAGCTTCCTTAACGGTAAGCATAACCTTATCTACTTCCTTTGAAAGAAGCTTGTTTGTAACGCCTGGATAAGCGTTTTGCTCGTGGATTGCGGTTTTGATTCCTCTTTTAGCCGCCGCACGGACTACAGGTCCTGAAACGTATCCGCCAGTACCAACAACAAGATCCGGCTTGAAGTCGTCAATTATTTTATTTGCGTTTTTTCCAGCCGTCAAAAGATAAGAAGCCGCCTTTATATTCCTTTTGATATTATTGAAATTCAGCTTTCTCTGAAAGCCCTTTACCTTTATCGGGTAGAATTTATAGCCTGCGTTTGGCACAAGTCTTGCTTCTATTCCGTCGGGAGTTCCCGCAAAAGCGAATTCCGCATCCGAGTGCTTTTCCTTTATTATTTCAGCAATCGCTAACGCTGGGTTTACGTGTCCTGCCGTTCCTCCGCCTGCCAAAAGTATTTTAAGCATTAAAATCAGTCCCCTCAGTTTAAATTATTAAAATCAATTTTGCTATGGCGTTTTGTTTGCCTGCCGTGAAACCGACAGCAGCATTCCCATTTCCAGAAGCTGAATCAGGAGCGCTGTTCCTCCATAGCTGAAAAACGGAAGAGATACGCCGGTGTTCGGGAACGAGTTTGTCGCAACGGCGATATTAAGAAGCGCCTGCGAACCGATCTGAACGGTTATTCCGGCAGCAATCAGCATTCCGAATCTGTCTCTTGCTCTTGTAGCTATATAAAAGCCTCTCAAAATAAATATTGCAAACAGGATAATTACAATACAAGCTCCGACAAAGCCCAGCTCCTCGCAGACGATTGAAAATACGAAATCGTTTTGCGATTCCGAAAGGTACAGGTATTTTTGCCTTGATTCGCCAAAGCCTAATCCGAAAATTCCACCCGAACCGATAGCGAGCAACGACTGATAGGTCTGATATGTGCTTCCCTGTGGGTCAGACTGCGGATTTCTCCAGGACTGAAAACGCTCGGTAATATACGAAAATCCTCCGTCTGAGCTTAAAAATATCTTATAGAGCAGGAACGCTCCGAGCGCTACTACCAATATTCCTATAAAGCACCAGAAATACTTTCTCGGAACTCCACCGACAAACATAAGAGAAATTCCTAAAATTCCGAAAATCAAAACCCCGGACATATGCCTTTGTGCAGCAATCGCTACAGCGCACAGTCCCAGTATTATCGCAAACGGAACTATGGAATATTTCCAGCTGTCGAATCTTTGCCAGTTGACCGCTAAGATATATGCGAAAATGATTATTACCGCTACCTTTAAAATTTCAGACGGCTGGAACTGAAAGCCTGCAATCGTTATCCAGCGCCTTGCTCCTGCAACCTCGTCGCCTATCGCCGCCGTTACAAAGTTAAGCACTAAAGCTACGCCGAAAAACAGGTAGGCGATTTTTGTGTTCTGATAAAAATGGTAATCAAGATAGGACAGGAAAAACATTCCGATAAGTCCAAGAACTCCTGCAAAAATCTGCCTTTTGATGTAATAATATCCGTCGTCGTAGTCGGACAGTCCCCATACATAAGACGCCGAGAACATCATTACAAATCCAAAAACCAAAAGCACTAAAATTATTATCAGCATTGGTCTGTCTATTTTATCAGTTACGAAGCGGAAGTTAAGCTTCTTTCTCGCCTGTGCTACAGGCTGTATGCTTCTGGTAGCTGGTGTTATCCTTTTTTGATTTATTTCCAATCGCTTCACTCCCTTACAGAAAGCTTACACTAAAGTCTTTCGATTACCTCTTCAAGCTTCATCGCACGACTGGCTTTAAACAAAACCACGTCGCCCGCATCAGCTATTTCCTTTATATACTCGGCAAGAATTTGCTTGTCGTCAAAATGTACCGCGTTTTTTTCTTCAAAGCCGCTTGCTACGGCGCCTTCAATTATATATTTTGCATCGTTGCCAAAACACAAAAGCTTGTCGACATCCGCTTTATAAACAAGCTTGCCGACCTCTCTGTGAAGCTTTTGCGACATATCGCCCAGCTCCTTCATATCGGCTAAAACTGCAATCTTTTTGCCGCTCGTTTGAATACTCGTTAATAGCTCAAGCGCTGACTTCATAGAATCGTAGGACGCATTGTAGCAATCCTTTATTACTGTCAGACCGCCTGTTTCTTCAACAGTCTGACGTATTCCGTCGGGCTTGAATTTTGAAATTCCCGATACTATTTCTTCGCTTGTCATTTTTAGCTCTCGTCCAACACAGTAAGCCGCAAGAGCATTTTTTACGTTGTGAAGTCCGAGCGTATTTATTCTCGCCCTTATTTTCTTTTTTCCCTCGCAGATTGTATAGCTTACGCCCTCGCTGTCTGATGCTATATCAGTCGCATAAACGTCGGCGGTTTTGTCCTCCGTTGAATACCAGACTATCCTTCTGCCTCTGACATTTATCTTTTGTAAATACTCGTCGTCCTTGCAAAGGATAAGAGGTGCGTCCCTGTCGGCACCGTCTAAGATTTCAAGCTTTGCTTTTAAAATATTTTCCCTTGAACCCAGATTCTCGATGTGAGAGGTTCCAATATTTGTTATAACGCAAATTGTCGGGCAAGCGACTGCTGAAAGCCTTGAGATTTCGCCCTGATGATTCATTCCCATTTCAATAACCGCCGCCTGATGAGAGCTTTCAAGCTTCAAAAGCGTTTCGGGAAGTCCTATATCGTTATTTCTATTGGCAGGCGTTTTAAGAGTGTTAAACCTCTCGCTTAAAACGCACCATATAAAATCCTTGGTGGTGGTCTTGCCAACGCTACCTGTTACCGCAACTAATGGGATGTCAAATTTGCTTCTGTAATAATGCGCTATATTTAAATACGCTGAGCGCGTCGAGTCGACAATTATACATTTAGCGTCCTCTACCGCTCGTTCGGTAACCGCACAAACAGATCCGTTTTGAATAGCGCTTTTTACAAAATCGTGAGCGTCGAAGCGTTCGCCCTTTATAGCAATAAAAACGCTTCCGTCCTTTGCATCTTTTGAATTTGTTGTTATATCTGTGACAAAGATATTTGCAGGATAGCCATAGCTTCCGTCACAAGCTCTTACTATTTCTGAAAGTAAAACCTTTTCCATTATATCAGTCCTTCAGCTTTAAAAGTGCCTTTGCTACCTCTTCTCTTTCGTCAAGGTGAATTTTAACGCCGTTTGGAAGTATCTGGTAATCCTCGTGGCCTTTTCCGCAAAGCACAATAATATCATCCTTTTGTGCGTTTTGCACCGCCCAGTTTATCGCTTCTATTCTATCAACTATTGTAATAAACTCTGTTTTGTCCTTGTCAATTCCCTCTAAAATATCGTCAATTATAAGCTTCGGATCCTCGTTTCTCGGATTGTCTGATGTGACTATCAGAAAGTCTGCGTACTTCTGCGCCGCCTTTGCCATAAGAGGACGCTTTTTTGCATCTCTGTTTCCTCCGCAGCCGAACAGGCAAACAACTCTGCCCTTGGCGCTCGCTTTCATAGCGCTTAAAATATTTTCAATAGCGTCAGGCGTGTGAGCGTAATCGCAAATTACAGTAAAATCACGACCAGTCGGCACTACCTCAGCTCTTCCTCTGACTCCCTTCTGGCAGTTTAAAAGCTCGATAGTTTTATTTAAGTCAAAGCCTAAAGCGTCTGCGCAAGCTACAACGCAAAGAGAATTTGATACGTTAAATTCGCCCGGCATATTAAAGCTTACAGGAAGCGTTACTCTGCCGTCTGAAAAATCATATTTTACGCCGCTCGGCAAAAGAGATACGTTAGCAGCTGTAAAGTCCGCTTTTTCCTTTGCGCTAAAGGTCTTGACATCACAGTCAATTTCTTTTGTATATCTCACGCCATAATCATCGTCAATATTGATAACGGCTGTATCGGTCATAGAAAACAGCAGCTTTTTAGCCTGATAGTAGTTTTCCATAGTTCCGTGAACGTCCAGGTGATCCTGCGTTAAATTTGTAAATGCGTCAAGCTCAAAGCGGCAGGGCCCTAAACGCTGCTGCTCTAACCCTTGTGATGAAACCTCCATAACGACATACTCGCAGCCTTTTTTCACCATCAGGTCAAACAGCTCGAAAAGCTCGTAAGCTTCAGGGGTCGTTCTTTCCGTGTGCAAAATCTCATCGCCGATTTCATTCTGACAGGTGCCGATCAGTCCGACCTTTTTACCAAAGCCTGTCAGAATATTTTTAAGCGTTGTTGTAATTGTCGTCTTTCCGTTTGTTCCTGTAACGCCGATAAGCCTGAGCTTCTTTTCAGGACTACCAAACCACCTTGAGCAGAGATATGCGTATTCCTTTCTTGTGTCCGAAACGACAATCTGCTGAGGCAGTCCTAAATCCCTTTCAACCAGAACGGCCGCTGCGCCCTTTTCTATCATTTCACGAGCGGCGTTATGGCCGTCGAAGGTTTTTCCCTTTATGCACACAAACAGCTCTCCGCCCTTTATAGGACTTCTGTTGTCAGATGTAACTCCGCTGATTTCTATATTTGAAAGATTGGTTTTTATCTGTTCCCCTAAAAGTTCATACAGCTTCATTTGCCAAGACCCCTTTCGTGTTAAAATTCCGTGTTTTTGCTTAATCGCTCGAGCCGCTTGAGTCTGACGAGGTTGTCATTGTAACAGTTACTGCCGTTCCCTCATAAGCCTGCGCTGTGCTTAGCGGCGACTGCTCCGAGCAGTACGCTCCGTCCTCCTCGTACTCGCCTTTAAAGGTGACGTTAAAGCCTGATTCCTGCAAAAGCTCCTGCGCAGCCTCCATTGTCATTCCGTAAACATTTGGAACGTCCAAAAGCTCCTGCTCGTAATCATCCTCAGTATACAAGACGACCGTTCCGCCGACCTGAACATTTCCTGACGACGGAGTTTGCGCTACTACCTTACTTCCCTCGCCTACTACCTTAGCGACAAGTCCCATGCCTTCGATAGTAGTTTCTGCGTCCGCAACACCTTGGTTGGTAACTGTCGGAACGTAAACTGACAGAGTATCCAGCTCCTCCTCAGAATATTCAGGATAATATCCCAAGTACGGCAGAATGTCTTCAAGTGCGCTTGTAACAGCCGGCGCTGCTATCTGGCTTCCGTAATACTCTCCGCTTGTCGGACCGTCAACCATTATAAGTATAATAAGCTCAGGGTCCTCAGCAGGATAAAACGCACAGTATGAGGCTACGTTCTGGCCCTCGTTCTCGTCAAGCTTTTCACTTGTTCCCGACTTTCCGCCAATGCTATAGCCCTTTATGTAAGAATTGCTTCCCGGCTGTGATTCAACTACGTTTTTAAGCACCTCTCGCATAGTTTCTGACGTTTCCTCAGAAATAACCTGCCTTTTTATAACCGGTGTGTAGTCTTCAACCACGTTTCCGTTAGCGTCAATAATCTTATCTACAACCTGCGGCGTTACAAGATAGCCTCCGTTTATTACCGCCGCATATGCTGTAATCATCTGAATAGGCGTAATTTTATTTGCCTGTCCAAAGCTTGATGTAGCAAGCTCTACAATTCCCGCTGTGTCCTTTGTATATGTAATGCTTGAAGCCTCGGCAGGAAGGTCGATTCCTGTAGTTTCTGTAAAACCGAACGCTTCAAAATAATCGAAAAACTTATCCGCTCCGAGCGCAAGCCCTATCTGGATAAACGCCGGGTTACAGGAATTTGTCATTGCCTCAGCAAACGTCTGCAGACCGTGGTCGGTAGTGCTCCAGCAGCTGATAGTTGTATCAGCAACTGTATATTGCGTATTGCAGGAGAATGTCTGAGTGAGGGTTATTGCGTTTTCCTCAAGCGCCGACGAACCTGTTATAACCTTAAAAACTGAACCCGGATAATAAAGCTCAGAAACAGCCTTATTTTTCCACTGCAGGCTCCACGCCGCATTGAGCGCTTCCTCATATGTTTCCTCATCGTCTTCGTCATCGTCGTCAGACTCTATAACATTTCCGTACTCATCAGTCGTTTCTTCCTCGTCATCTGACGTTCCGGCAAGATCCTCAGCTTCCTCTTTTTCCTTCAACGCTGCGAGCTCAGCCGCTGTTTCCTCGTCGTAAATTTCGCTCGGATTGTTAAGATCGTAGCTTGGCGTTGTCGCCATTGCGAGAATTTCGCCCGTATTCGGATCCATAACTATTCCGCAGGCTCTGTCCTCTGGATCGTGAAGCTCAACCGCTTCCTTCAGCGCCTTTTCAAGATATTCCTGAATATTTATATCAATATTGAGAACAAGCGTAGAGCCGTCTACTGCATCGTAATTTTGCTTATATCTATACGGCATTTCCTTGCCGTCGTTGCCTGTTGCTGTAACAGATTTTCCGTCGGTTCCCGTTAAATAATCGTCGTAATACGCTTCAAGACCTAAAAGACCGTAGCCGTCGTAATGGGTATGACCGATAACGGATGAAGCAAGATCGCTTTGAGGATAGTAACGCTTTGTCGTCGGGTTTGCGCCGATTGCTCCGCAGTTTATTTCCTTCTTATATGCTATAACCTCGTCATAGGTCGTTTTCTCAACATTCTTTTTAAGCTCGACATAGCCGAGATTTTTCTCGCTCGCTTCAATTACAGTTTCCGGTTCAATATCCAAAATCTCGCCCAGCTTATTTGCAATTTCCTCAACTGTAGCTTCGGGATCGTCGCTTAAATAAGAGCTTAACGTATTAGGATCCAAATAAATTGTATATACGGTAGAGCTTTGTGCAAGCACTTCCATATTAGAATCAACAATAGAGCCTCGATTGGCTTTGATTGTAGTGCTTGTAAGCTGCTGCGCGTTAGCAAGCTCTCTGTATTCCTCGCCTTCAATTACTGCGGTATTAAATATGTTGATAACAATCCACACAATTACCGCCAGCATTGCAAGCCCTATCCATACACTCAAACGCTTTCGCATAAGAACAGTTGGTTTATCTCCCATTGTTCGGCTCCTTTCGTCAAATTTTTCATATTCAATAAAGCGCAAAAAAGCTAAGTTTTAACTATGCACTGCTGACATAAGTAAAAGCTTAACTTTTCCACTAATAAATCCTATTCTTTATGCTCCGATATATTCCAAAACATCATTAAACCATTTTTCGATAGCGACAAAGACATTATCCTCAGTCTTTACGCTTTCAACAACCTCGTCGGTATCAACCTCTACGTATTCTACCTGCGATTTGTCAAGCTTTTGCAGTCCGAGAGTTTGTTCTGCATATTCCTCCACCTGAGATAATCCAGTTTTTGATTCAAGCTCGGATTTAAGGCTTGCGTTAGCCTCCGTCAGCTCAGAAAGCTCCGATTGAAGGTCTGATTGCTCGGAATATATTTTGCTCAGCTCAACCCTGCCGAAAACGATTGCAAGCAACAGCAGTCCGGCTATTGTACCGGTAATGGTGTACTTAATCGCTGTCGACACCCTCGGCTTTAACTTTTGATTCAGTATGTGCCGTATTTTCGGCTTCGGCTGAAGCTCAAGCGACTGCTCGCTATCATAGTCGTAAGCTACGTTACCTATTTTAGCCATTTTTTACCCTTCCTGAGTAAATCAATACTGTTTTACAATTCGTCCTTTGTGTCGTCTTTTCTTGTTGTCCTTTCACAAAAAGCTTTTTTACTATCTCTGCTTTTCGTTTTTCGATTTTTGTTGTTGTCTTTCCTTGTCCCAAAAAGCTTTTTATTTTTATCTTTGTTCTGCTTTTCGGTAACCTCCTCAAGGCTCGTCGTTTTCTTTTATCTTTTCGATGACCCTGAGCTTCGCGCTTCGGCTTCTTTTATTTTTCTCAAGCTCCAAAGCGCTCGCCTCTATTGGCTTTCTGTTTATCAATTTGCCGCGAGGCGTTTTTCCGCATACACACACCGGAAAATCCGGCGGGCATATACACCCTTGACAAAACGTCTGGAAGCGTCCCTTCACCAGCCTGTCCTCAAGCGAGTGAAAGGAAATAACGCAAAGCCGTCCTCCGACTTTTAATGCGTCAAACGCTCTGTCAAGCGCTAAGCTTATGTGACCTAGTTCGTCGTTTACCGCAATTCTTATTGCCTGAAAGGTCTTTTTGCAAGGGTTTTTCTCTCTTCTTGCCTTTTGCGGTACCGCAGACCTTATAACGTCCGCCAACTCACCGGTCGTTAAAATCTCATTATCCTCTCTGTATTTAACAATGGCGTGTGCTATACCTCTGGCGTACTTTTCTTCACCGTACTCAAAAATAATTCTGCTCAAGGACTCATATG
Organism: Ruminococcus sp.; assembly: GCA_021205185.1. Classification (GTDB taxonomy): domain Bacteria; phylum Bacillota; class Clostridia; order Oscillospirales; family Ruminococcaceae; genus UMGS1601. Next base: position 78,791 of record JAJPYB010000006.1, read on the forward strand.
AATAGGTATTCACTATGTCCTTTGCGCTTACCCCAACCTTGCTCATTCTCATATCGAGAGGAGCGTCCGTGTGATAAGAAAAGCCTCTTTCAGTTGTGTCAAGCTGATGTGATGAAACCCCAAGGTCCAGCAAAACTCCGTCTACGCCAGATATTTCTCTTTCTCTTAAAATCTCGTCAATGGATGAGAAGTTTGCGTGAACAACCTCTGCGTTTAAGCCTTTTAATCTTTCTGTGGCAACGCTTACAGCTTCAGGATCTCTGTCGATTGCTATCAGCTTCCCCGATTGAAGTCGTCCGGCAATCTCTTTGGAATGCCCTGCTCCTCCAACGGTTCCGTCAACATATATGCCGTCAGGTTTAATGTTGAGTCCGTCTATACATTCGTTCAGCAAAACGGGAATATGATTAAATTCCAACAGCGCACCAGCTTTCGTGGGTTTTGATATGACGAATTAAAATTCCAGCTCCTCCATTGCCTCTAAAGCGTCCTGCTCGCTAAATTCCGTATTCAGCTTATCCCATGCGTCTCTGCTCCAGATTTCGGCTCTTCCTGAAACGCCAGCTACCACTATATCCTTGACAAGCTTTGCTGCGTCACGAAGATGCTGAGGAATTAAAATTCTTCCCTGCTTATCCGCTTCGACCTCAGCCGCCCCAGCCATAAAATAACGCTGAAGCTTTCTGGCTTTTGAAATCGGCAAGGCGTTAATCTTTTCGCTAAGCTCGCCAAAATCCTCAAGCGAATAGACAAACAAGCATCCGTCTATACCCTTCGTTACGATAAACCTATCGCCGATAATTTCTCTGAGCTTTGTTGGAAAGCTCATCCTTCCTTTGACGTCCATCGATTGATAGTACGTTCCCATAAGATTTGTTAGCGGCAATCGGTTCACCTCCCTTGTGATGATATTGGGAATAATCACCACTTTTTCGCACAAATAACCACTGTATGATTATTATACACTATTATTTTGGGAAATGCAAGGCTAAAACGAAAAAAATTTACCTTTCGCCGCTTTATTGTTTACTATTAAAATTCATTTTTCTAAACAGCCACAACATCTTGTATTGTCGCCAAAACGCAACATATTCGCTGCGTTTTAGACATTATACCACAAGATGTAGTGTCTGTCAATTGAGAATTATCTAAATATTCCTTGTTATACGGATTGTCGATTAACAAATTCACATTGCGATAAACCACAATATCTGGTTTTGCGGTGCGTTAAAGAAATTTTTTATTCAACATAACAAAAGCGAAAAATCTCGCCGAAAAATAGCGAAAAAGCTTTATCTCGCCTTCAAACCACCATAATTCGACAAAATTAAGACTAATCCTGACAACAAAAAATTCCCTGTCAAAAATTGACAGGGAACAACCCCTCTTCACCTTACACCGACAACAAGCAGGGTAAAAATGAAAATCAAACTAAAAATTCCCAACCCAAATTGATAGGGAGATAGCCCACAAAAAACTCCCTGTCGAAAAATCGATAGGGAGCGTCCTGCTTTATTTACTTAAACTTTTCCATGCTTTCAAGAATTTTTTCCATCTTCTGCTTTGCGACCTCAAGCTTTGCCTTTTCCTTCTCGATAAGCGCCGCCGGAGCCTTTGCCAGAAAGCCTTCGTTTGAAAGCTTTCCGCTTAAGAAATCAATGTCCTTCTGAACAGCCTTCTTTTCCTTGCCCAGTCGTTCAAGCTCCTTTTCCTTATCGACAATTTCATCAAGCGGAATGAAAATTCTTGCGCTGTCGGTAACTACTGTCAAAGCGTCATTGAGCTCTACCTTTGTTGAAACCTCGATCTCGCTCGCTGAAGCCAGACGTTCAAAGAACATAGCGCCCGACTCGAAAACGTCGGTATATTGCGTTTCGATAAATACCTTAGCCTTTTTGCTAGGCGGAACGTTCATCTCAGAGCGTCTGTTACGAATGCCCTTGATAGCAGTTATAATTTTCTCAAAATCCTTTTCCTCGTCCTTAAAGCTTAAAGCCTCGTCGTATACAGGGAACTTTTCGAGCATCAACGGTGTACCGCCGACCAGCGTTTGCCAGATTTCCTCCGTTATAAACGGCATAAACGGGTGCAAAAGCTTGAGCATTTGCTTCATAACCCAGACCAGAACAGCCTGCGCTGATTCCATAGTTTCGCCGTCTGCTGCAATTCTCGGCTTTGTAAGCTCGATATACCAGTCGCAGTAAACGTCCCAGATAAAGTCGTACAGCTTGGAAACCGCAACGCCTATTTCAAAGCCGTCAAGATTGGTATTTATATCACCTGCGAGCGTATTTACCTTAGAGATTATCCACTTGTCCTCTGTTGTAAGATTCTGAGGAAGAGCGTCAACCTTATAGTCATCAGGCAGATTCATCATTATAAATCTGGCCGCATTCCAAAGCTTGTTAGCAAAGTTTCTCGAAGCCTTAACCTTATCCTCGATATATCTCATATCGTTTCCAGGCGAATTTCCTGTCGCAAGCATAAATCTCAATGCGTCCGCACCGTACTGGTCGATTACCTCAAGCGGATCAATGCCGTTTCCTAACGACTTGGACATCTTTCTGCCCTGTGAATCCCTTACCAATCCGTGAATAAGCACGGTATCAAACGGTACCTCGCCTGTTTGCTCTAATGCTGAGAACATCATTCTCATTACCCAGAACGGAATAATATCGTAGCCTGTTACAAGCGTATTTGTAGGATAGAAATACTTTAAATCCTCCGTTTCGTCAGGCCAGCCGAGAGTTGAAAACGGCCAGAGAGCCGATGAGAACCACGTATCGAGCGTATCCTCGTCCTGACGCATTTTCTTTCCACACTTCGGGCAGAACGCTTCGTTTTCCTTGGTTACAACCGTTTCGCCGCAGTCGTCGCAATAAAACGCAGGAATCTGATGTCCCCACCAGATCTGACGGGAAATACACCAGTCCCGAATGTTTTCAAGCCAATGAAAATAAATCTTCTCAAATCTCTCAGGAACAAACTTTGTTTTCTTTTGCTTTACAGCGTCAATAGCAGGTCCTGCGAGCGGCTTCATTTTAACAAACCACTGGGTTGAAACCTTCGGCTCAACCGTCGTTCCGCAGCGGTAGCAGGTTCCTACATTATGGCTATATTCCTCAACATAAACCAAATAGCCGCCCTTTTCTAAATCCTCAACAATTTTCTTTCTTGCTTCATATCTGTCAAGTCCTGCATATTCAGGATAATCGTCTACTATTTTAGCGTCGTCGGTAAGTACGTTTATAACGGGCAGATTATGACGCTTTCCAACCTCGAAGTCGTTCGGGTCGTGAGCCGGAGTAATCTTTACGACGCCCGTGCCAAAGTCAATTTCAACATAATCGTCAGCAACGATCGGAATTTCCCTTCCAACAAGCGGAAGCGTAAGCGTTTTGCCGACAAGGTCCTTGTATCTCTCGTCGTTCGGGTTTACAGCTACCGCAGTATCGCCAAGCAGCGTTTCAGGTCTTGTGGTTGCAAGCTCAACATAGCCGCTTCCGTCAGTCAGCGGGTAGCGAATATGCCAGAAATGTCCTGCCTGATCTTCGTATTCAACCTCGGCGTCCGAAATTGAAGTCTTACAATGCGGACACCAGTTTATCATTCTTTCGCCCCGATAGATAAGGCCCTTTTCGTAAAGCCTTACAAAAACCTCCTTGACCGCCTTATTACAGCCCTCGTCCATAGTAAAGCGTTCTCTTGACCAATCGCAGGAGGAACCGAGCTTTTTAAGCTGCTCAACAATTCTTCCGCCGAACTTGTCCTTCCATTCCCAGGCACGCTTCATAAAAGCTTCTCTGCCTATATCCTCTTTGATAAGGCCCTCCTTACGCATAGCCTCAACAATCTTCGCTTCGGTAGCAATAGCTGCGTGGTCGGTTCCCGGAAGCCAAAGGGTTGAATAGCCGCTCATTCGCTTATAACGGATAAGAATATCCTGAAGCGTTTCATCGAGTGCATGACCCATATGAAGCTGTCCTGTAATATTCGGGGGCGGAATTACAATCGTATACGGCTTTTTGTCGGGATCGACGTGGGCCTTGAAGCAATCGTTATCAACCCAGTATTTATATATTCTGTCCTCAAAGGCAGAAGGATTATATTGTTTTTCAAGTTCCTTTTTCATCTCTTTATGTCCTTTCAAAAAATATGTGGAGCTTTGCTTAGTTTCAATATCACATTTAATTATCTCACAACAACGGTTAATTGTCAAGCAAAGAGCATAAAAAATCGCCTGCACTTTATTGCACAGGCGATGTATTCAATTTGTCCTAAAAGCCGCTAAAGCTTTCGCCCGTAAATCAGCTGATAAATAGCAATGAGTGCAAACCACACAAGGTTGTAAATCATTACTACTGTAACTGTAAGGCTTGAAAGGGAGCCGAATACGGTCATTGCTAACGCTATGAACGCTCCGAGCAACGCTCCTGCTACCATAATCATAATTCCGCCGGTAGTGATCTTCTGTAGCTTCTTTGCGCCGTGAATAAGCATTGCAAACGACGGAAAATGTCCGGAACAGAGCATTGGCGATTGCGCACGCTCAACAAAAGCAGTTTCACGCTCATAATCCTCGTGGAATCTGAACGGCAAGAGCTTTATAGCGTCAGGCTGAATCTCAAACAGGTCAGCTAAAAAGCCCAGAGAAATAAATCCGTCGACCGTTCTTATAACGGTTGAAATCTCATTTTCCTCTAATGTATTAAGCCACTTTTTAACGCTGATGCTCGGCATTACCTGAATTACAAACAAGGTTGAAACAACGCCGCCGATTGACAGATAGAGTGGAATATAACCTCTCGAGTATTCCTTTTCCTTCGTCTTTGTAGGAAGTCCCTCTATCGAGTGGTTTTCCATAAGCTCTCTTGTTCCAAACAAAACTCGCTTGTTTTCAATCCAGCCTGAAAGTCCTAAGCCGTCCTCGAAAATATAGCTTTCAACAGGATACAAAAGTTCGGTCTTTCCCTTTAGCATATTGTAAAATGTAGGCTTTAAAACGCTTCCTGCGTGGCAGGAAATCGAAGCCGCCATAAGAATACATTCTTCAATAGGAGTAGAGCTCATAGACTTTAAATTTACAAGGTTTACCATTCCCTCGGGGAAAAGCTGACTTGCGTCTACTAAAATTGAATTTGTGTCCGCAAAATCCTCAACGGCTGAATATCCAAGCATTACTGCGGAGGATTGCAAGAACTTCTTAGAAGCACGCGACAGCGGTAGATTTACGATAAACATCAGCGCAAACGAAGCACTTATGGAAACAACTCCTGAGAAGGTAATAACTCCTGCTAAAAGTCTTCCGCCAAAGCCTACTGCATTTTTGTCGCAAACTATTGCTAAAAGTCCTACGACAAGCGACACTATCAGTATAAGCGGCGCATATGTACGGCAGAATCTGTCCGCAGCGTCAGTTGAATAGGAATGCTTCAAGAAGCTTTCGTTAAATTCAGTCTTTTTCATTGCCGCAAGCTCAGGGAAGTCATTTATTGTTCCCTTTGTGAATTTAGCTGCAACGTCCTCGTTGGTGACGTTTGTAATTGCATACTTATCAAATTCGCCTGCAACGTATCTGAAGTTTCTGAGCGTTCTGTTTACAATAAGCAGCTTGCCAAGTGTGTTAAACAGCAGTCCTAAAATTGCTATCGGCATATATAGGTTGTACGCCTTTGTCTGCATAATCGACGAGTCGAACAGAACAATAAGAGAAGCTAAAACAGCAGAAACTATAGAAATTGCCGCTACGCTGTCACAATCCGCCTGCCGCTTGAACAGCTTTTTAAAGCCGACTGTTATTACTGTATAGGAAACGAACGCTGAAATAAGTCCCAGAATCAGATTGACAAATACAAACGTCGAATCGCTCGTTCTTTTAAGTCCTTCGATTATAGGCCAGCCTAAATCGTTTGCGAGAGCTATATAAAGCGAGAAAACTGTTGTGAAAATCAAGACGCAAAGCCTGATTGTAAGGTTGTTTTTAAGTCCGATAATATCGTTTAATACCTTCGGCGCATTTTTGTAATCGTCAAAATCGCCTACTGTATTGTCAATTTCCTTTTCCTCTTGCTCGTCGTCCCTGTCGTCGGTCCTTAAAACGAAGTTCTTTATCTTGTTCTTTCTGTGCTCCGACAGGATTTGCATTTTCATTGTGTCGGTAGCGTCCTTTGGAATTTCAACAGGCTCGTCCTTGACGATGTCAAACTGCTCGGTTTTAGGAATTATTTTTCCCTGAAGGTTTAAGTCTACGTCTTTTATGCGAAGTCTTTTTACAGGAACAACCTCAACGTCCTTCTGGACAGGCTTTCTCTCACGCTTCAGCTTCATAAGTCCTTCGATGATAGCGGTATTTCCGGAGGTTTTTCTGAGTCTGAAACGGCTGTTAAGTCCGGCGTTCATACCCTCCTGCTCAAGTCTTTGCTCCTCTTCACGCTCAAGCTCACGCCTTGAAGCCTTCTTTTCATGAGCGGCTTGTGTATTGTCCTTACTCTCGGCGCCAACTATCTCAGGTGAGGAAGCTGTCGGTGTGACGGGGTCAAATTTAATATCAATGCCGCTGTTTTTCTCTTCAACAACAGCGTCGTCAGCAGTTTCAACTCCTTCAACGGCGGACTCTACCAGAACATCTACGTCGACGCTTTCAATATCTCCCTGCCTGATAACCTTAGGCTGCTCGGCTGCGCTATTATCCGCCGCCTGAGCCTTGTCGCTTGTCGGTACGCTGTCGCTATCTTCTGAAGAGTCAAGCTCCGCTTTTTCAGCTGCAAGCTGCTGTTCAGCTTCCTGCTCGGCAGCCTTTTGTTCTGCAAGCTGACGCTCTTTAGCTTCCTGCTCAGCTGCAAGCTCCTGCAAAGCTTTTTCATGCGATTTTTTCTTAGCAACCGTTTCTTCCAAAAGCTTCTCAACGTCAAAATCGCTTTTTTCTCGTGAGTTTCTCGCCTTTGAAGAATACTCGTCAAGAATATCATCAAGTGAAAACTTATCCGCCAATTTACACACTCCTTATCCTGAACTGTATACAAAAATCTATGATCAATTCCTTCTTTGCCTTACAACCTCGTACATAAAAACTCCTGCCGCAACGGAAGCGTTAAGAGAGTTTACCTTTCCGTACATCGGAAGCTTAAGCAAAAAGTCGCACTTTTCCTTTATAAGCCTTCCCATTCCGAAGCCCTCCGAGCCGATTACCAAGGCGACAGAGCCTTCGAGCGATACGCTTGTATAATCCTCGCCTTTAGCGTCTGTGCCGTAAATCCATACTCCGTTTTGCTTCAGCTCGTCGATTGCAGCAGCTAAATTTGTTACCCTTGCAACTAAAACGTGCGAAGCCGCCCCAGCGGACGTTTTATAAACGGTTGACGAAAGCGACGCGCTTCGTCTTTTTGGAATTATTATTCCGTGAGCTCCCGCAGCTTCGGCGGTTCTTATTATCGCTCCTAAATTGTGAGGATCCTCAATCTCATCGCAGATTATTATAAACGGACTTTCGCCCTTGCTTTTTGCGTTTTCTAAAATATCTGAAACCGAACAATACTCCGCACAGCCTAAAACTGCCGCTACGCCCTGATGAGAAGCGCCGTTTGACATTTTGTCGAGCTTTCTGTCGTCAACACGCTTGACAAGGATCGAATTTTCCTTACAAAGATTTACTATAACGCTTATCGAGCCTTTGGCGTTTGCGTTAATATAAACGCTGTCAATCGTCCTGCCTGACTTTATCGCTTCGATAACAGGATTTCTGCCGACAATTATTTCGTTATCTGACCTTTCTGTCGACTTATCCCTGAAGTTTCTTTCCATTATTCAAACTCCCTTAAAAAGGATAGAATTTAAGCACTCGCTAAAAATGTTGGCTATCGCCTTAGCTTCAATCGACAAAACGACGCAAAAATTCCATTTTTACAAAGTATATTACATTATATCACATATTTTTCAAAATTACAAGAGGTAAAATAGTGCACTTTGCGTTGTTCGGCGGCGGGCGTTATTTTAATTGAGTGATGCTTTCGCCTTAACAAATTGTTATCAATTAGCGAGCAGTTATTTTACTCAAAGTACATGATTTGTTCACAATTTCGCCTGAAATTCAAAAAAGAGCAGTAATTTTTTGATAACAAGTGCAAAATCTCAAGTTTTAAACAAAATCTGTTGAAAACTTTGTTTAAAACCCCCCACGAGGGTAATTTTTGTTTAAAACTCTGTTGAAACCTTTGAAAAAAGCCCGTATTTTTCAGCATTTTTCAATTTCCAAATTTTAAACGTACAAAAAATCGTTCTTGTTTTTCGTGCGATTTCGCCAGCTTTTATGAACAAATTGTGAACGAAATCAACCCGTACCAAATTGTAACCGTCAAAAGCCGTTTTTCAATCGGTTTTTTAAAATGGTGCTTTTGATTTAACAAAAAAATCTGTCGAAAAAAGGGCTTAAAAATTGCAATTTGGTTACACCATAAAAAAGCTGACGAATTATTGCTTTTTACAATCTTTCAGTACCAAAAATTTCACTTCGGACCTATCTCGTCGTCAGAAATCTTATAGCGCGCTCGATAGAATCCCTTGAATTACCCCAGTCTGCATCCTTGCCAGTGTTTCTATAATCGTACATATTACAATAGTGCGAAACATCCTCGATTAAACCTGTCAGGCCCTTTTTGACAAGACACTCGCATTCTGTCACAAACTGCTTGCGATATTTTTTGTCCAGCTCCGTTTCGCTTACCGACACCAGCATATCATAGTGATTCACGCAGATAAACTCCTGACGCTCAAACATATCTCTGAACTCCTTGCTTTGAGCGTACATATCAAAAACCGTCTGCATAAGTCTTGACATTCCCCACTCAATCTTCGAGCAGACAAAGCAATCATTGTTGACAGCGGTCACCTTTTTCTGCTTGGCGTTTAGCCCCTCGAAAATGCTTCTCTTAGAGAAAATACTCTTGTCAAGCTCCATCAGGTGGGACTGAAGCATTAAAGCGAGCGACAGCCTGTTTTTCTGCGCAAGCATTTTATCAAAATGAGTTTTGCAAAAGCCCTGCTTGTTGGTTTCAATTCTGACATCAGGCTCCATCATAGCCGAACCCATTATGTACTCAACGGCTCTGTCCTCAAGCATATTTCTCATCCGACATATCGGACAGCCTTCCTCCGGCTCAAAAATATCGGTTATAGGTATTGTAAGTATACTTTCTCTCATAGCTTTTTACTCCTGTTTGATTTTGGTGTATTCTTTAAAACATTGTACCACAAAACATATATTTTCGCAACAAAAAAGGCGGTGTCGTTTCACCGCCAAAGTTTAAAATACCAAGCCCTTATCATTTTCAAACGCTTTTTCCTGTGGCTCGTCAACGGCGACGCAGCCGACAGAAAAGCTTTCCCGAATAAGCCTTATGAGCAAAACGCCTGAGCTTAAACACAAAAGAAAAGCTGAGAGTACCGACGCCCATTCTATACCTTCCCTGAACAGGAACATAAAAAGCTGCTCGCTTTCAAGCGACAGCATATTCTGGTAGCTGCCGGTAACGTAATTGTACCGAACAACCGCAAGCGACAAAATGAGCATTATGAGAGATAGCGAAAAGACAAGCGACAGCTCCACCCCGCCTAGCCGCTTCACCTTATACGAGCTTATCTGCGCTATCAGGAAAAGCATTGCCAGAACAAGCAATAAAATTGCCTTGCTATAGCTTTCAAAAAAATCGTAAGCGCTGTCGGTTACAACAAAGCCTATATTTTTTGAAAACAATAAAGAATAGGTATACCGCCCTATATATTCGCTTGCAACGGCGGCGGCTGAAATCAGCAATGCCGCAACGCACAGAGCGATAGGAACGCCCGACGAATGAGTTAGCTTCTTTTTCATAAAAATACCCCCTTGGAAACAGAAAAACAGAGGAGCGAAAAATCCTCTGTTTTAATGATAGAAAATTGATTGTGGCTTGTCAACGGTGAAAAATAAGTCTATTTGTCACCTTTTAAGCTTTTTGCGAATTTTTTCATACAGCACTCCGTCCTTGTACTGAAGTATAAATATCACAACGCAAATCAGCACTCCGAGAATTGATACCAGTATTGCGAAGATATAATAGCTCGGCATAAAGGTCATAGTTATTGTGTGCTCGCCCTCCGACAGCTTTATAGCTATCAGAGAATCGTCAACTGCCTTCTGAGCGGTTACCTTTTCGCCGTCTACCTCGATGTTCCAACCCTCCTCATAAGGAATGGTTGTCAGAAGCACCTGACCCTCCTTGGCAGTAACAGTTCCGCTAAGGCTTCGGGCAGTATAATCTGTAATTTCAAGCGAGTTTTCGCTGAGTGTTTGCGCCGCCTGCTCAAATGCGTCCTGGTTTAGCGTATAGAAGCAGGGCGCTTTCCAATAGGCTTCGGTGATAACAGTAATTCTGACTCGTATTTGATCGCCGCTTTCGAACTCGCCCAGAGTAAGTATACCGTAATCGTCGCCTTCAAAGTACGAGCCGGCAAAGTTCATTGAAGGCTCGCCGCCGGTTTCTTCTATTGCCGCCGTATATTCGTCCTCGTCGTAATACCAGATGTTGCACTTTCTCTCATAGCCTGTCGGCAGGTACATATAAAGCGGTCCGTCCTCAGACATCGTAACAACATAATCTATATGGCACTCGGCCGAATCCTCCGATGCAAAGTAATACCTTGACGTTCCGTCAGACATACCCTCAACGGCAAGATTTACCGAGCCTGCCTCCTCGTAAGCGAGCGGCGTCAGATACTCCTCGTCCTCACCGACAACTGCTGACAGCAAATTGTTCTGATTTTCAAAAACATTGTCGCTTGAAAGGCTAAGGGTCAGCACTGATTCGTCCGCCATATATGCGTAGCTTGAAGCATAAGGATTTTCGTAAACAGAAATTACACCCTCTGTCGTTGTATCTGACGATTCGTCAACGACGTTATACTCCTCAACCAATTGATAAAGGGAAGGAATAGTATCTATTCTTGTAGAAGCAGATGAGAAAATACCATCGCTTTTTGCCATAAGATATTTTATATCGAACAGCATATCGTTTACATAAGTTGAACCGTTATAAACGGTATAATTTCCGCCGTATCCATATCCCAGCGAATGAAGCATTAAAAGTGCTGGGGTATTCATAGTTGACGACGAATGTGAAATACCCGCATAGCCCATACCAATTGGATCGCAGACCGTTCTGAAGAAGGTCTTTTCCATTCGGTAAAGTCCGTCGTCGCTCTCCTGAATCTGGTCAACTACGTTTCTCATCTCGGTCATATAATCCTCGTAAGAGGTGTAGTCGCTGTACGCTACGTCGTCGTCAATTTTTTCAAGCGTATCGTATGAAACAAATCCCATTTCAAAGCAAACGACAGCGCAAAGTCCTATTTTGAGCAGGCCTTTAAGCTTTTCTGTTCCGGCCTTTTTAATTCCTGCAACGATAGCAAAATACGCCGCTATCATCACAAAGGAAAATAAAATTCCGCCTACTACATTTGCAGGCTCGCCATATTCGTCGGTGCCTGTCGAATAGGTTGTAAAGAAGCTTAAATCTCTCGATTCGGCATACACCAAAAAAGCAAATATTCCGACCATCGAACCGCCGAGAGCCTTAAACGAAAAGCCTTCAAGGTCGTTAAACGTCCTCGCCGCCATATAAATCAGCATAAACGAAAGGACAAATGAATAACGGTAGTTTAACCAGTTAGGCGCCTGCATTCCGTGCCAGAAGAGGTCGATTGGAGCTATATACATACTAGCGATTACAGCGGCGCAAACGACGCTTGTAAGAGCCTTTTCCTTCCAGCCGATTTTCTTGTTAAGATAATAAACGGGCAGCAGCAAAATTGTAAGCGTTCCCGAGAAAATCATCGGAAGTCCTTCGACGTTTACCGTATCGTAAGTCATCGGGAAGAGCTTTACAAAAAAGTCTATAAGCTCAAACTGCGTTCTGAACGAAAAGTCCGCTTCGGAAAACTCAAACTTTCCAAGCGACAGGCTTTTTACCACTGGCAAAAGCACAACCATAGCGCACATTATCGCTATGACGGTTGCGAGCGCAAATTTCAAAACCGAAAGAATAGTATCCCACAGATGAATCTTTTTGTTTCGCAAAAACAGGTACGCAAAGAAGTATATGCCTGTAAAAATTCCAACCATATAGCCGATATAAAAATGCGCTATAAACATCAGCGACAGAGGAATTATAAAGTTTAAAAGCTTTCCCTCGTCGACAAGCTTCGATACACCGTAAATTATAAGAGGAAGATATATAAGCCCGTCCAACCACATCGGGTCCATAAGCTCGACTATCATATAGCTCATAAGAGCATAGCAGACCGAAAAGACTACAGTCGTTGAATTTTTTGCGCCAAAGGTTTTTCTAAGGAAAAACGCCATCGTAACAGCAGCAGTTCCGATTTTTAAAAGCTGCATAAGCTCTATTGCGCCGCACATCATCGTTCTTGGCAGCAAACAGATAATCAGCATAAACGGACTCGCCAGATAGTAGGCGAAAATTCCAAACATCTCGCCCGAAAGGTTTCGATTAAAGCTGTATATAAAGCTTCCGTCGCCCCAGAAGGCATCTCTGAAGGCTTCGTAATAGTAAACGTACTGTCCGTTTAAATCAAGCACCAGAACGGAATTATCGCCGTAAGGGTGAACCTTGAAAAAAGCGTAAACCAAATACATTATCAGAAACGGAATCGCAAAGCAGAGAAAATAAATTCTCTTGTCGTAAATCCATTTTGATAGTTTTTTGTGCTTTCTTGCGCCGAGCGAATTTTTCGGCGGAATAAGCTCTTTGTTTATTTCGTCTAAATTAAGTGCAGAAGAATCCATTTTTTAATCTCCGTTTTTCTTGCTTGAAAGCCTGTCCCTGACTATGTATCTCGGTCGCTGCTTTATTTCCTCATAAATTTTCGCAAGATAATGTCCTATTATTCCAAGACTTATCATAATCATACTTCCTATAAAAAGAAGCAGTAATATTACCGTTGTAAAGCCTGTTGCGGAATGACCCATAAGCTTCATCACAAGCGTTTGTATTCCTAAAATTACAGCGCAGATAAACGACAGGGTTCCTATTATCGTTACAAGCTGCAAGGGTGCTGAGGTAAAGGCGGTAATTGAATTTATAGCGTACTTTATAAGGCTCTTTACGCTCCACTTGGACTCTCCGTCAAAACGCTCCTGAACCTCAAAATAAACGGTTGCAGTGTTGTAGCCTACCCAGTTTGACATAGCTCGGAAAAAGGTAAGTCGCTCCGGCATTTCATTGAGCTGGTCTACTACCCTTCTGTCCAAAAGCTTAAAGTCGGAAGCGTCCTTCATTTCAAGTCCCGACGCTTTTCTTATAAGTTTATAAAAGAGAAGCGAGAAGCATTTATAAATCGGGTTTTCCTTTCCCCTGTCAGCCTTTTTAGCTTCGACAATATCAATCTCGGGATTGTTTTTCCAGATGTTATACATTTCAATAATAGTTTTCGGTGGATGCTGTAAATCGCAGTCCATTAAAACACAGGCGTCGCCCTTCGCTTCCTTCAGTCCTGCAAAAATTGCGCTTTCCTTTCCGAAGTTTCTCGAAAAGTTTATAGCGACTATATTGTCCATACTCTGGGTAAGCCGTGTTAGCTTTTCCCACGTTTTGTCCTTGGATCCGTCGTTTACAAACACCAGCTCGTAGTCTATTTTATTCTCCCTCATAATCTCGCTTACAACATTCGCTGTATTCTCGACATTTCCCTCTTCGTTGTAGCTTGGAATTATAATCGACAGCATTTTAAAATCCTCCGTAAAATCACTTCAGGTCAACGCTCTTTTGAGCCTTTCTTAAAAATATCAAAAACAGTATCTGTACAAACAAAAGCGTTATAACAATAACCTGCGTAATGGAAAGTCCTATACTTTCAGGCAATATTGGAATTATAAATGCGGCTAATAACAAATATAAAACCTCAAGCACTACAAGTGCAAGCCAGCTTTTTTTCGCCGCATTATAATACGCTCTTTCCTTCATTCGCCCGGCTAACCTTGTAAAACAGTAAAGCGCAAATGTAATGCACACAAGCTTTAAGAGCGAATAGGAGTATGAAATTATATTTCCTGCCGTTTCGCCCAAAAGCGCTCTTACTTCATAGAAAACACTAAAAACAAGCATTGCCGCTTCTATAAGCTTTAAATAGCGAGCGTTTCTTATATACCCTGAAAGCTTGACGGTCGCTATCAGCAGCAGCACCCAGCCTAACAGGTCCGGCAAAATGTCAATTTCATAAGAGGTGGCATTTAAGTCAAATAGTAAAAATATTAAAGAAGCAAACATCAGTCCCATTATATCACCACTTTACTTGAGCTTTTAGGTCTATTGCTCATCCTTGCTGTTTTTGTTGCTTACTATTTTGTCGGAAAAATCAAATTCATCTGTTTTAAGTCCCAGCTTTTGTGCCTTCAGCTTCTTTTTTAGCTGCTTTCTGGCAAGCTTCTCGTTCCTTTTAGCTTCCTCTTGTAGCTTCTTTTCCTCTTCCGCCTGAAGCTTTTTCTCCTCAGGAGTCAAAACCATATCGTAAACTACCTTTTTGTTTTTCATTCTCTTTCGGTTAAGGAAAATTATAGCTATAAATGCCGCTAAACAGATAATGCTTATAATAACTCCTGGAACAAATCCCTGCGGCGAATATTTAAGCTCTATTGTATGAGTTCCCTTTTCAAGTTCAATTCCGAGCATACTTCCGCTTTGCTCCTTTTCGCCGTCGTCATTTGTTGAGGTATTGTTGCAGACAGGCACCGCTTCCTGCTCCTCACCGTCAACGTACACGCTCCAGCCCTCCTCATAAGGGATCGAGGTATACATAATTCCGTCGATGTTTGCAGTTATTGTTCCTGTTATTTCCGTATCGCTTACACTTTCAACGTCAAGCGTTCCGTTCGATCTTAGCGTTTCGATTCCTGCGTCAAAAATATCGCTGTCAAGCCTGTAAACACAGCTCATAAACGTACTTTGCGAAACAAGCTTTCCGTCGGTGGTTCCCGTAATCGTAACAGTATCTCCGGCATATAAATATCCAATCTGACAAGCATAAGGCATTGTAGATTTAAGCGTCAGCGTCTGTGACGCATTATCAGGGTTAGTAGAGGTAATCGTTATCGAGTCGATTTCGTTAAACTTAAACGAGCCGTAATACTCTCCGTCCTGAGTTACTGTATATTGAAGCGATATAGTAGAGCTGTCGCTGGTCGCTTCCGTATCGCTTACAAGAGCTACGTTTGTAAGCTTTACTCCAAAGCCTTCTATCACAAGTCCTGAGTTTAGTATATCGTCAGTTATATCAATAGTAAACTGAACAGACTTTCCCTCCTCAAACTCAAAGTTTGTGATAGTTCTTCGTGAGGTTGTATTGTTCTGGCTGTAATACTCAATATTAGCGCCGTCCGCCCAGGTCGCCTTATCGTCCATATATTCAAAGGTTACCTGAATGCTCTTGCCAGACGCATCGCCAATCTCCTCAGGCGAAAGCTCAAAAATAGTTCCTGCGGCTACTCCGTCAACCTCCTTGTCGCTGTCGTTGAGAATTATATCCTCACTGATAAGCGATACGCCTGTGCTTCCGCTAGTAGGCGCAAAGGTATGGAAGCCTGTGTTTTCCTCCTCACTTGTAACCTCGCAATTTATACAACCGTCGGTTCCTGTCATCGGCACATAGTAGAATATTGAATTCTCACTTCCTGTCATAGCCTTAAAGAGCTGATTCTGATAATAAAACGGGATTGTCGATGTAACGTCCATATCGGCAATATCATCGTTACACATAAAGCCGAGCGGCAGATAAGCGTTATTTTCATAAATCGTTACGCCGTCTGCACTGTCAACAAGCGTATTGTACTGCGTGTCTAAAAGAGTACCGCTCTTACAAATAGTGTACTTTAAGTTCAAGACAGCGTTTGTAAACGGCGTCGTTGCAGCATAGTAATATCTGTTTCCTGCCTGTGAAGCTAAAATTCCCAGATTATGCAAATACTGAGAGGTATCGCAGTTTATCATTGACGAGAACATTGATATTCCTCTGTATTGATAAAGAGTAGGATCGTTTATAGTATAGGACTTGGACATTTCTATTCTATAGAAATCATCGTCGCCAGACTCGTATTCGTCAAGAAGCTCCTCAACGCCCTCGCCGCTTGAATAGTAGGTTGAATAGGTCGATGTGCCTACTGCTGTCGTTCCGGCGGTTACGTTTGCGTTAAGCTCAAACATCAGCGGGAAAATCATAATAAACGCTGCTGCCTTTGTATTGATAAAACGAAAAGCGATAAGAAGTATGCACGCCATATAGCATATTCCCAAAATCAGGTTCTTGTTGAAGGTTTCGTCGTCAACGTCCGCTTGCTTTGCAATAATCAAAACGACTGCAAGTATGGCGGCGGACCCAAGCACCATTACCCAATGCGCTCGGTCCAGCTGTGTAAACGCTCGGTACGCTATCGCTAAAACTGCAAATGCAAAAAGGAAGGAAAATCTGAACGGAATCATATTTGTAAAGTGAAAGCCGTTCCAGATATAATCGAGCACGTTAAAGTTTACGCTCAGAATCAAAAAACCGATTATTACAGCGTCCACTATCTTTTCTCTGATTGAAATCTTATTGCAGAGAATTGTTGCGCCAAGAACGACAATAGACAAAAATCCGCAATAAAGGTTTGGCAGGCCCTCTTTATGAGAAGGGGTCTGGAAAGCCAGAGTATTTGAAATTACGTTTGAAAACGTATCGTAAAGCTTGTAGGTTGTCGGGAAGGTTGAATTTGCGGAATATGCGTGCTGCAGAGCGATATACGCCGGCAAAACCAAAATTGCAGTCATTCCCAGAGCAATAACCGTAAATAAAGCGATCTGACCGAAGCGCTTAAAGAACATTTTAAATCCCGGGCGCAGAATAATATTTGACGCAATAAATACAAATATTACAAATACGCAAACGAAAAATCCGATGTAGAAATTTGAAAAGAACGCTACCGCTAAGGAAATTACATACATCTTGTATCTTCCCTCGCGAACAAGCGAAAAGGTTCCTAAAAATACAAGCGGCGCAAGCGCTACCGTATCAAGCCACATTACATTCCAGTAATAACCCATAAAATAAGCACTGAGCGCATAAGGAATTGCAAACAAAACAATCGTAAAATCGTTACGCTTGAAAACTCCACGCAGGAAAATTGACATAAACATTCCGGCGCAGCCTATTTTTATACAAACAAAGAGTGCTAAAAACTCACGCAGATGCTCACTCGGCAGGAAAATCGTCAGAAAGTTAAGAGGACTTGCTGTATAATACGACATTGTAGCTAAGAAATTACTTCCCATTCCGCTTCTCCAAGTATAAAGAAGCGAGCTTCCGCTTTGAAGCTTGTCCTGCATTTCCTGCAGGAATGGGAAATACTGGTGCCAGCAGTCTATAACCAAAATCTGCTTATCGCCGTCTGACGAAAAGCCTACTATTCCCTGCGCCGCAAAAGCCAGAGCCATCATAACAAACGGAATTACAAACGACAGCACCACAAAAAAGTAGTTGCCTGCTATTCTAACTCCCTTTTTGTTCAGGATGTCCCTCGCCTTTTTTGGCATTTTTAAATCTGCTTCGCCCTCTGCATGGCGTTTAAAAAAGCCGTTGCTTTTATTTTTAACGTTTTCCAAAACCTCATCGCCCTTCGCTAAATCAATCTATAGTAATACATAATAGCATTTTACCACAAAAGTTCAAAAAAGTAAAGGAAAACCGCTTAAAGACAAAAAGCTCCCTCCACGAGGGAGGGAGGGAATATATTTTTTACTTCACCTTATCCACCACGGCGAAGATAAAAACAGGCGCTACAGAAAAAATTATGCTTATTACAATTTGCGTAGCATTTAAAGAACAGGTGCTGAACACACCCATTAAAAACGGAACGGTTATGCACATTATAAGCGCTAAGAACGAAACAACTGCTGAAAAAATCAAAAACGGATTGTCCAAAAGCTTTAATCTGAATACCGACCTCGTTTCCGACTTGCATTCAAACGAATGTACAAGCTGCGACAGTACAAGCGTAAAGAGAGCGGCTGTTCTGGCTATATCTACGCTTGCTGAAAGCCTCAGAACGGACGTAAACGCTCCTAAGGTACAAAGTCCGATAAACAAACCCCTGAATATTATTTTGCTTAGGAGTCCGTCCGAGAAAAAATTCTTTTCGTTTCTGGGCTTTAGCTTCATAACCTCATCGTCTGTAGGCTCGAGTCCTAAAGCGATTGCAGGCAAGCCGTCTGTAACTAAGTTTACGAGCAGTATTTGCGTTGGAAGAAGCACAGGCGGCAGACCTATTAAAATTCCGAAAAGCATAGTTACAATCTCGCCGATGTTGCAGGAAATCAAGTAGCGTACAAATTTCCTGATGTTTAAGTATATTCCTCTGCCCTCCTTAACAGCGTCGACTATCGTTGTAAAATTGTCGTCAAGAAGTATAAGGTCAGCCGCTTCCTTTGTTACGTCGGTTCCGTTTTCGCCCATAGCAATTCCAATAGTCGCTTCCTTCACAGCGGGCGCATCGTTTACGCCGTCGCCTGTCATTGCAACGCACTCTCCCAAGCTCTTCAGAGCTTTTACAATTCTAAGCTTATGCTCGGGAGTAACACGAGCAAAAACGGTCTTTTGAGCTAAAGTTGCGGCTAGCTCTTCATCACTCAGCTTGTCGATTTCATCTCCTGTTATAGCGTCGCTCTCGTCCTTTAAAATTCCAGCCTTTCTTGCGACCTCGCAGGCTGTAAGCTTGTGGTCGCCCGTGAGCATTAAAACCTTGATTCCGCCCCGCTTGCAAAGCGAAACCGCAGACGTAATGTTTTCTCTTAAATTGTCAATCATTCCTACCATACCAAGAAATACTATCTCTTTGCCCTGCGCCCTTGAAAAGCCTAAAACTCTGAGTCCGGAGGCTGCCATTTCTTCGCTTTTTGAAAGGATTTCCTTTTTCATTTTTAAGCTAAGCGGCGTGGAACCGTTTTTGCCGTAAACGCTTGTGCAAAGCGACAAAACAATTTCTACCGAGCCTTTTGTGAAGGCGAACTGCCCTTCGTCGTTTTGAACGAACACAGTCATCATTCTACTGCTTGCGTCAAAGGGAATTTCATTTATGCGCTTGTAGTCAAGCTGTTCCTTATAAACTCCGGCCTTTGCCGCCATTATCAAAAGTGCTGACTCTGCGCTATCGCCGCTTACATTCCACATCATTGTACTTTTATCTCGGTTTCTCTCCTTAGAAGCTGTCGCTCGCACAATAGACGCATTGTTACACATTGCGGCGCAGTCTAAAAGAGATGCTAAGTCCGGCGATTTTTCAAGCCTTATCCTTTTGCCGTCCTTTGTTATTTCGCCCGCCTGGGAATAGCCGCTGCCCGTTACCTTATAGTCGCTCGTGGGAGTTGAAATTTCAGTAACAGTCATTTTATTCTCAGTAAGCGTTCCTGTTTTATCAGTACAAATAACTGTCGCTGAACCTAACGTTTCGACCGAGTGAAGCTTATTGACAATCGCTCCCTTTTTAAGTATTCTTCTGACTGCAAGCGCCAAAGCGATAGTAACGGTTGCGGGAAGTCCTTCAGGAATAGCGGCGATCGCTACGGTAAGACCGGTCATCAGCATAGCGAACGGATCCTCTCCTCTGATAATTCCTGCGGCGGCGACCAGAACACAGGCTATTAAACAAATGATTGCAAGCACCTTTCCTAAGCTCTGAAGCCGCTTTTGAAGGGGAGTTTTCTCCTCCTCTATGCTTTCAATCATTTTGCTAAGCTTACCTGTTTGCGTTTGCTTTCCTATTGCTGTAGTTTTGCAAACGGCGTTACCTCTCGTTACGACACAGCCCATATATACCATATAGTTAAGATTCAATCTATCTGTGTTTTGCTCGCCTTCATATTCGCTTTTAAGGACAGACATCGATTCGCCTGTTAAAATCGACTCGTCGCAAAAGAGAGAATTTGCCGACAATATAACAGCGTCGACAGGAATTTTATCCCCCTCCTCAATTACAAAAACGTCCTCCTTCACGACCTCACTTGCGTCAATTGTTTTTAAAACTCCGTCACGGAAAACTCTCGCTTTAGGCGCAGTCATTTTACTGAGCGCCGCAAGCGTTCGCTCGGTTCTAAACTCCTGAATAAAGCCTAAAACAGCGTCAAGCAGCACTATAATTATAATTGTAAGCGCATCGTAAACCTCGCCTAAAACTATGGCGATAAGAGTAGCGCCGAGCAAAATCAGAACCAGCACGTCCTTGAACTGATTTGAAAAAATCTTTAGCGCTAAATTTTTTCTCTTTGACGCTATGACATTTTTGCCCTCCTTTTGTCTGACCTTAGCTTCCTCTTCGGAAAGTCCTATATAATCGCTGCCGCTGTCGGCTTGCTTATTTAAAATTTCGAGCATAGTTTTTGTCCTCCGTTTTGTTGCTTTGTCCTTTAATGAATATTCAAAAACGGCGGCTTGTATTCTGAATTGAAGGCAAAAAAGGGACGAAGCCGCAGCCTCGTCCCTTGTATGTATTTGCATTTTCCTTAGCTTTTGCTGATAAGCTCAAGCGTATCTCTTGCAATAAGCAGCTCCTCGTTTGTAGGAATTACCCAAACCTCAACGGCAGAATCCTCAGTTGAAATCTTTACAAGCTTACCCTTGCAGTCGTTGACGCTCTCGTCAATCTTAATGCCGAAAACGTCCATATCAGCGCAAACGTCAGCTCTGACATCAGGTGCGTTTTCACCAATTCCTCCTGTGAAGATGACAACGTCAAGTCCGTTCATTACTGCTGCATAAGAGCCGATATACTTCTTGATGTCGTATACAAGCATTTCCTTCGCAAGCTGCGCTCTTTCGTTTCCGTGGTCAGCAGCGTCAGAAATATCTCTGTTATCGCTTGAAACGCCTGAGATTCCTAAAAAGCCTGATTTCTTGTTCATATAGTCGCTCATCTCAGCTGCTGTAAAGCCGTGCTTTTCAGCTACAAACGTAACAGCGGACGGGTCTATAGCTCCTGTTCTTGTTCCCATTAAAAGTCCGTCAAGCGGCGTAAAGCCCATTGATGTATCAACGCTCTTACCGTCCTTAACAGCGGTTACCGACGAGCCGTTACCCAAGTGGCAGGTTACAATGTTAAGTCCTTCAAGGCTCTTTCCTGTTTCCTTAGCGTATTTTGCAGTTACAAAACGGTGACTGGTTCCGTGGAAGCCGTACTTTCTGACTCCGTAATTTTCGTAATCCTCATATGGAAGGCCGTACATAAAAGCCTTCTTCGGCATTGTCTGATGAAAAGCCGTATCAAAAACCGCTACCTGCGGCGTTGTTTCTGGAATTACCTTTGTGCAGGCTCTGAGCGCAAGCGCATGAGCGTGGTTATGAACAGGTGCTAAATCTCTGAGCTCGTCAATCTTATCAATTATTTCCTCAGTAACGATACAAGGCTTGTCAAAAACCTCTGCGCCCTGAACGATTCTATGACCTACTGCGGAAATCTCACTCATTGATGAAATAACTGCCGCATCGCCCGTTGTCAAAACCTCAACAAGCTTTTCAAACGCTTCGGTGTGCGTTGGAAAATCACAATCAGCAGCATAGCTTCTTCCGTCAAAGGTCTTGTGCGAAATGTGACCGTCTATTCCTATTCTGTCACAGTTTCCCTTTGCAATAACGCTTTCGTCCTCCATATCAAGAAGCTGATACTTGAGCGATGAGCTTCCTGCATTTACAACCAAAATCTTCATTATTGACATACTCCTTTTCAATTTCTCTTGACTTTTACTTTGTATTTTTATATTATATCATTAGGGGAAAAATTTCAAGGGGTTTTCGGAAAAAAATCGAAATTGCAGGTTATTTTGTTGGTTTTTTCAAGCAAGGGAGGAAGGAAAATGAAAATTGCCGGAATCGTTGCGGAATTTAATCCGTTTCACACAGGGCATAAATATTTGCTTGACAAGACTCGTGAAATGGGATTTTCTCACATTGCAGTTTGCCTTTCCTCCGACCTTACTCAGCGTGGCGATTTATCTGTTTTTGACAAGAGAACAAGAGCTGTCAGCGCTATTCAAAACGGCGCAGATTTAGTTCTTGAGCTACCTTTTCCGTTTTCTATGTCATGCGCTGAGGTGTATGCAAAAAAATCAGTTGAAATTTTTAAATCAGTCGGTATCGACGCACTCGTTTTCGGGTGTGAAACGGTTGACAAGCCGCTTCTTTTACAGGCGGCAAAGGAAAGCGTATTATTAAAAGAAAACAGCGAGGTTTTAAGCCTTATAAAAAGCGGCGAGAGCTATCCTGCTGCAGCTTGCGGCGTTTTAGAGCGTAAAGCCGGCAAGCAAATAGCTCAGATTTTTAAAAGCCCGAACGCTACTCTTGCGATAGAATATATCAAGGCGCTCGGCGACACGCCCTTTTTCCCGGTTCTAAGAACCTCACCTCACGACAGCGATAAGCTTTGCGAGTTTGCAAGCGCTTCAAAAATAAGAGCGGAGCTTCGGCAGGGAAACAGCGAGGTTTTAAAGTATCTTCCCTATAAAGCGCCCGACAACCTTTCTGCTATTACAAAAATCGAGAGGGCGATAATTCTTTCGCTTTGCCAGACAGATAAGGATTCTCTGCTTGAAATTTCCGACGTAAATGAGGATTTAGCAAACAGACTTATAAACGCTTCAAAAAAGGCAACTACTCTTGACGAGCTTTTAAATCTTTCAAAGACAAAGGCATACACTATGTCGAGAATAAAACGGTGCGTGATGAATACATATTTAGGTGTCAGGAAAGAGGATTTATCACTTCCCGTTTACATTCGCCCGATTGCCGCCAACGACAGAGGAATTGAAATCCTCTCTCTCTCGCCTGTAAAGGCTGAAGCCTCGCTAAAGGCAATAGAAAAGACGCACCCTCGACTGACCTACCTTTCTTATCTTGTCGACAGGCTGTATGATATGTGCCTTGAAAAGCCATGCGGCTCAAACGAATATACAAAACCGTTTATTAAACTATGAGGAGATTATGAGTGATTTAACGCTTAACTGCCTGAGTATTTCGCAGGCAAAGGAAATATACAAAAAGCATATGAAGAGCGACTTTCCAAGAAATGAGCTAAAACCGTTTTCAATGATTAAGGCTCATACCGAGCGAGGCGTTTATCTGCCGCTTGGAATTTACGAGAATGACGCTCTTGCAGGCTATGCGTATTGTCTTTTAGACAAGGAATCATCAAGCGTTCTGCTTGATTACTTTGCGATATTAAAGCCGCTTCGTGGAAAAGGAATCGGTTCTAAGGCTCTTAAAAGCGTTTGCAATTATTTTACCGATGAGCTTGGCTTCAGGGCGCTTGTTTTGGAAAGCGAAAGTGAAGACTTTGCAAAAAACGACAAGGACAAGGCTACAAGGCTTAAAAGAATGGCTTTTTACCAAAGAAACGGTATGTTTCTTCAAAGCTTTTCCACCGACCTTTTCGGCGTACATTACAAGATTTTTTCCTACCCTGAGGTTGACGCAAGAGAGTTAATACTTTCAATTTATCAAAAAATACTTCCCACCAAGCTTTTAAAAAGCAGGCTTAAAATCATTGAGGAGGAATAGAATATGAAATTTCGTCCTTGTATAGACATTCACAATGGCAAGGTAAAGCAAATTGTCGGCGGGACGCTTAATGACAGCGGCGCCAAAGAAAATTTTATAAGCGAAAAGGGCGCTGAATATTTTGCTTCTCTTTATAAAAGCCGCTCGCTTTACGGCGGTCATATAATACTTTTAAACAAACGCGGAACTGACGAATATGAAGCGGATAAGCTTGAGGCTGCGGCGGCGCTTTCAGCCTTTAGAGGCGGTCTTCAGATTGGCGGCAGCATTACAAGCACCAACGCTAAAGAGTTCTTGTCGCTCGGCGCTTCGCACGTTATAGTTACAAGCTTTGCGTTCGAGGGCGGCGATATAAACATAAAAAACCTCGAAGCCTTAAAAAGCGAGGTCGGAAAAGAGCATATAGTTTTGGACCTTTCCTGTCGAAGGAGGGATAATGATTATTATATAGCTTGCGACCGCTGGCAAAAGCTCACACAGGTTAAGCTTGATAAAAAATCCGTTTTGGAGCTTAGCGCATATTGCGACGAGCTTTTGGTTCACGCAGTAGACGCTGAGGGCAAGCAACAAGGAATTGAAAACGGAGTTTTGGAAATTCTCTCAAATGTAAATATTCCAGCAACTTATGCGGGCGGAATTTCATCATTTGAGGACATTGAGACAATTTCTTCTGTCGGCAAGGGTAAGGTTGACTTTACTATCGGCTCTGCTCTCGATTTATTTGGCGGAAGGATTCCGTTTGAAGAGGTATCAAAATACAACCATTGATTTTAAAGTGATAAGGAGCTTATATGAAAAAATTATTGTTTGTGTTTAACCCTAACGCAGGTAAAGGCTTGTTAAAGAAAAACCTCTGCGAGATTATTGACACATTTACCAAAAACGGATATATTGTAACGGCGTATCCCACTCAGGCTAAAGGAGACGGCTCACAAAAAATTTCTCTGCTTGCCGCCGATTATGACGTTCTTGTCTGCTCTGGCGGCGACGGAACGCTTTCAGAAACAATATCCGCACTTTTAGAAATGGACGAAGCTAATCGACCGATTCTCGGCTATATACCGTCAGGCTCGACAAACGACTTTGCAAATTCACTTGATATTCCTAAAAAGTTTATCGAAGCGGCGCAAAGCGCAACCGAAGGAGTGCCGTTTCAGATTGACGTCGGAACGCTCGGCGAGAATTATTTTTGCTATGTTGCGGCATTCGGTGCTTTTGTCGACGTTACATATCAAACCGATCAGGCGCTTAAAAACAGGCTCGGTCACGCAGCTTATATAATCGAAGGCGCTAAAAGCCTTGGCAGAATAAAAAGCCACCACCTGAAAGTTGAAATAAACGACGAGCAACCCTTTGAGGACGACTATATTTTAGGAATGGTTACAAATTCCGTTTCTGTCGGCGGAATTGTAAGGCTTGACAGACTGAGCAAGAACGAGGTAGTATACGACGACGGAAAGTTTGAGGTTTTGCTTGTAAAGTCTACCGACAATATTTTTGAAATGGCGGAGCTTTTAAGCAACTTCTTTAACACAAATATGCTAAACATTTCCGCACTTAATGAAAAGTATTTTCAAACCTTTAAAGCAAATCACGTTAAAATAACCTCAGACGAGCCTATCACCTGGACTATCGACGGCGAGAACGGCGGAAATTATACTGTTGCTGATATTGTAAATCACCCCCGAGCTATAAAAATCACTATCGGAAAATCGTCGCCGACGCCATACTCTCTCATTTCAAGCAGCGATGAAAGTCCTGAAAAGGACAGCTTTGAAAACGGCAAAAAAGATATGTAAAAATTGCAAACCCCCCCTTGTAAAAGGTAATCGGTTATGTTAAAATAGGTTAAGCTCGGCAATGCTGCGCTGACATTTAAATTTATAAAAATTAAGGAGAGATTTATTTATGAAGTATGGTTACTTTGACCTCGATAACAAGGAATATGTTATCACTAAGCCTGACACGCCTGCTCCTTGGGTAAACTATCTCGGTTCTCCCGCTTACGGAGCGATTATTTCAAACAACGCAGGCGGCTACAGCTTTGTACAAAGCGGAGCAAACGGAAGAATTGCAAGATACCGTTTTAACTCTAATATGGCGTTGCCCGGAAGATATATCTATCTGAGAGATAACGAAACGGCTGATTATTGGTCCGGCTCATGGCAGCCTGTCGGCAAGCCGCTTGACGAGTACAAGAATGTTTGCCGTCACGGAACAGCCTACACTACGATCACATCCGACTACAAGGACATCAACACAGAAACTACATACTACGTTCCAAAGGACAAGACCTATGAGGTCTGGAGATGCAAGGTAACAAATACCGGCGACAAATCAAGAAAGCTTTCCTCCTTCGGATTTATAGAGTTTACAAACGACAACAATTACGAGCAGGATCAGGTAAACCTTCAATATACTCTCTTTATTACAAACACAACCTTTGAGGGTAATAAAATTCTTCAGCACATTAACGAAAACAGCGGCAAGGACGAAACAGGCTCCAACCACAGAGAAAGATTTTTTGGACTTGTAGGCGCACCGGTTTCAGCTTACAACGGAAACCTCGACAGCTTTATCGGACCTTACAGAACATATTCTAATCCTATCGCTGTTGAAAACGGAAGGTGCGACGGCACGCTTAACTTCAACACAAACTCTTGCGGTGCGCTTCAAAGCGACTTTGAGCTTGAACCGGGCGAAACAAAAGAGCTTATTTACATTCTCGGTCAAAGAGATAACGCTGCTGCTAATGAAATTATGGCGGAATACGAAAAGCCGGGTAAGGTTGACGAGGAGCTTGACGAGCTTGTTTCCTACTGGCATGGAATTTTAAACAACTTTCAGGTTAAAACACCCAGCGATGAGTTTAACAATATGGTAAACGTATGGAACGCTTACCAGTGCTTTATTACATTTATCTGGTCAAGAGCCGCTTCGTTTATTTATTGCGGCCTGAGAAACGGCTACGGATACAGAGATACAGTTCAGGACATTCAGGGAATTATTCACCTTGAGCCTGAGGTTGCACTTGATAAAATCAGATTTATGCTTTCAGCTCAGGTTGACAACGGCGGCGGACTTCCGCTCGTTAAGTTCAACCACAACGCAGGTCACGAAACCTGTCCTGATGAAAATGATGAAAATTCTGTTTACGCTAAGGAAACAGGTCACCCGTCCTACCGTGCTGACGACGCTCTCTGGCTTTTTCCGACAGTTTACAAGTACATCGGCGAAAGTGGAAACAAGGACTTTCTTGACGAGGTTATCGTTTACGCTAACGGCGGTGAGGACACAGTTTACGATCACTTGAAGAACGCTATTCGCTTCTCAATGGAGCGTTTAGGCGACCACAATATGCCGGCAGGACTTCACGCTGACTGGAACGACTGCTTAAGACTTGGTAAGAAGGGCGAGTCAACCTTCGTAGCTTTCCAGCTTTATTATGCTATGAGCATTATTAAAGAATGGGCGGAGGAAAGAAACGACACAGAATATGTTGAGTATATCGAGCGTGTTCAGGCACAGCTTGGCAAGTCGTTAGACGAATGCTGGGACGACGACAGATTCATAAGAGGTATTCGTGAGGACGGCGTTGTAGTTGGCGCAAAGAAGGATCCGGAAGCTAATATGTGGCTGAACCCACAGAGCTGGGCAGTAATTTCAGGCTTCGCTTCAAAGGAGCAGAGCGAAAAGGCGCTCGAAAGCGTTCACAGCATTTTAAATACAAAGTACGGCGTTAAGCTTCTGGAGCCGCCTTATGTTGATCATTACTTTGACGGCGCTATTATGCACATCTTCAATCCTGACACAAAGGAAAACGGCGGAATCTTCTCGCAGTCACAGGGCTGGATAATTCTCGCTGAAAGCCTTATGGGTCACGGAAACAGAGCTTTTGAATACTTTATGGAGTCATCTCCAGCCGCTATGAACGATCAGGCTGAAATCAGAGTTTTAGAGCCTTACGTTCACGGACAGTTTGTTGAATCAACCCGTTCTCCTTTCGAGGGCAGAGCTCACGTTCATTGGCTTACAGGAACAGGCTCAACCGTAATGGTAGGCTGCGTTGAAGGTATTTTAGGTATGCGTCCTAATGCAGACGGACTTGTAATCGACCCTTCGATTCCTTCCGACTGGGATCACTTTGAAATCGAAAAGAATTTCAGAGGCTGTCACCTGTCAATGAAATTTGAAAATCCAAACGGCGTTGAAAGCGGAATTAAATCCCTGACGCTAAACGGCGAGGAGCTTGAGAGCAACTTCGTTCCTGCTGACAAGCTAAAGGAAGGCGTAAACGAAATAGTTGCAATTATGGGCTAAACGCGTAAAGATTTTTGCTTAAGAAGAATAAATTCTTTTGCCTTAATATATCCTACTATCGGAGGTGTAGAATATGAAATATGTTTGCGATATATGCGGTTATGTATACGACGAAGAGGCTGAGGGCGTAAGGTTTGAGGATTTGCCTGACGACTGGGTATGCCCGCTTTGCGGCGTTGGCAAGGAGGATTTCTCAGTAGAGGAATAATCCAACTCTTTATATTAAAACAAATAAAGCTCCCCTTGTAAAGTTACAAGGGGAGCTTTATTTGCATTTAATTATTTATTGTCAGTAAGTAAGGCGTCAAGAGGCTTGCTTATAAACCTTGTAAAGAACTTTACCACCATTCCTGTAAAGACAGCAGCGATTATAGTTCCTTCTCTTGTGCCGACAAGCTTAAATCCAAAGAACAGAAAGGAAAGTAAAATTGCCGCCACAACGCAGCTTATATCAAAGCCTATTTTTACGTTTCCGAAGTTTTTGTGTATTGTATCTGAAATCGCTTTAACGAACGCTTCTCCTGAGTTCATTACAACATTTGCAATTACAGAAAGTGAAACTCCAAAGCCTAAAATTATAACTCCAAGCACTACCATTACCAGCCGCATAGCATAGCTTTCGGCAGGAATAAAGCTTACAAGCCACGAACCAAAATCGGTAAAATATCCAAACAGAAAGGAAATCGGTATCTGCAAAAGCTGAATAAGCTTGAAGTTCTTTCGCAAAATCATAATCTGCCCAACAATTAAAATGCAGTTCCAGATGATAAGCCAGTTGCCCAGAGAAATTGCGGTAAACTTAAAGCTTAAAACATTTGCAACCGACGATATGGGCGATACGCCAAGCTCTCCGTGCTTTGTTACGGCAACTCCGAGTCCTGAGAAAAACAAGCTGATTACAAGCAGTATATACCTTTTTGCGATTTCTGTTTTTGACATTTTAATTCCTCCATATTCTTTCATACATTCTTTTACAGCAAAATACACCCCACCGACCTTTCAGTCGGTGGGGACGCATATTTTCGCTTTTTTTAAATCAAGCTACGCCTTTTGCGATTTTGTTAATCAAGCCGACATCGGCAGTTGAAATCTTGCCGTCGCCGTTCATATCACCTCTCAGCAGATAAAAATCGCTCGATTCCTTTATTCCCTTGGCTATTGAGTTTGCAATTCCAACGTCTGCGGTTGTTACCTTGCCGTCGTCGTTCATATCGCCCATAAGGAAGTCGGTCTCTTCTGTTGTAGCCTCAGTCGGATCCTCCGATGTATCCTCTGTCGGATCTTCTGTTACTTCCGATGAATCATCAGTCGTTTCTGAAGAATCAGTAGTAGGATCTTCTACAGGATTTGTAAAGCCCTTGATACAAGCGTTAGTAGCATAGAAGCCGTTTCCTAAGCTTCCTGCTAAGTCTTCCCACTCCCAGTCACGACCGTTATTAGTGGTATAAATATAGCTTTCGCCGCCGTCACCTAAATAGTCGGGTACATCGTCATCAGTTGTCATTCGATACCATTCAATAGCAAGAGGCGCTGTAAAGCTCGGATTTGTAATTTCAACTACAATGCTGAAGTTCTCGCCCTCGCTTAGCTCGACCGCTTCGTCAAGCTCTATCGTGTGGTATCCGGCATACGCTTCTGAACCCGCCTGTCCGGAAAGCGCCAGCGTTCCTGACTGCGGCTCGCCTTCAGTTACGCCTGTGTAAATTGAAATCTTGTAGGAAGCGTCAGCTTCGGTTGTGTAGAATGAAACTGCTTCTAAAAGCTCGTCGCCCTCAGCCGTAAAGATATTAGCGGCTGTTGTAGTCAGCGAATCGTTTTCAGTCGTGTTCGACCAGTTTGCAACTGTAGAAATTGAGAACGACCAGCCTGTTGTATCGTATTGATAGTTGGTTGTGTAATTATCTCCGCTTTCTAATACGAATGCGTTGCCGTACTCGATGCTTGTGTCCTCATAAGAAAGCCAGAAGTAGCCGTCGTCGCCCCAGTCGGTTCCCCAGCTGTTTTGAACAAGCCATGCTCCGTTGCTTGAAGGACGATGAGATGACAAGAAGTTTGTCCTCGAGTAATTATCGTCCCAGCCGACAATTATAACGTCGTGGTCAGCTACCGCAGAAGATGAATAATTGTACCAAGCGTAAGTGCTGCTGTTATAGGTATTGTTCTCATCAGTCGCACAGTAACTTAAAGTAACGGCACCTG
This sequence comes from Ruminococcus sp., assembly GCA_021205185.1. Lineage (GTDB taxonomy): Bacteria > Bacillota > Clostridia > Oscillospirales > Ruminococcaceae > UMGS1601. The sequence continues at coordinate 108,926 of JAJPYB010000006.1, forward strand.
TGTTCATAACAATTTCCTTGATTACATCCTCTGTTGCCGACATATCAACGCTTGAATAGCTATAAATACCGTGCGGCATATAATAAGCGTCCTGCAAATGATAATCAGCAGTATATCTCAGGCTTTCGCTAAGAGCTGATGTGTTGGTGCCGTCCGATAAAGGAGCAGTTTCATCAAGCACTGCGCCCTTCCATGCAGCTAATGTTCCTACTGCTCTTGCGCTGTTTCCGCCATAAGTATATACGTTAGAAACCCCATAACACTCGTACTCTTCATCACCCGTATATGTAAAGTAAACGGTATGAAGCGGGGAAAGCAAAACATTTGCAGTCAAAGTGCTTGCAGCCGCTGAAACAGCAGCTACCGCCCAGCAGATTGAAAGATCTCCCTGATCACGGACATCTCCTATTACACCGCTATCTCTTAAATCGAAAGAAGTAACTGTACCCGACGACTTACGAATGCCGGTATCGGTCGCTTCGTACTGCGCATAGCTTTCAGCAAGATACGAGTAGTCCTGATATTCAGGCATTTCGCCCTCCTCGCCATTTTCAAGCCATTCAACATATTCAGGATTTAAAAGCGATTCATCATAATACTCAGCCAACGGGCTTTCCTTTACGCTATCCTCGTCGTTTCCAAACGCAAGAACAGGAAGGGATGACAGCAAAAAGACTGCCGCTACCAAGCCGCTGACTATTTTTTTACGCAGCATATATTTCATAAAACTCTACCTCCTTGTTGTGGTAGTTATATTATAGCATATTATACAAAAATTTCAACTAAAAATTTTGCATTTGTACATTTTTGAAAAAATTTCCGTACTTTTAAGCGTTTAAAAGCTCATCTGCTAATTTTTCAAGGCAAGGAATATCCGATTCCTTCATAGCGGAGCGAATTGTAACAACGCTTTCGCAAACTGTAATGTTCTTCATTCCCTCAAGCATTGCCTTCATAGTTTTTGCGGCGGTAGGGCCCCACGAACCGTTTTCAACAATCGCTACCGTTCTGTTCTGCCATGCCTTGGTTTGCAGATGATGCAGGAAATCCGCCATTGGAGCAAAAACTCCGGCGTCGTAGCTTGACGCCGCTAAAACGATTTTTCCGTACTTGAATGCATCCTCGACGCACTCAGCAATATCCGCTCTTGCAACGTCGGCGATTGCTACCTTTTTTGCGCCCTTTGCTTCTAAAATTTCTTTGAGCTTGTAAGCTGCCTTGGCTGTATTTCCGTGAATTGAAGCGAAGGCAATAAACACACCCTCAGCCTCTGGCTTATAGCTCGACCATGTATCGTAAAGTCCGATATAGTAGCCTAAATTCTCCTTTAAAATTGGCCCATGAAGAGGGCAGATTGTTTTAATGTCAAGCGCAGACGCTTTCTTCAAAAGCGACTGAACCTGAGCGCCGTATTTTCCGACAATGTTAAAGTAATATCTTCTCGCTTCGCAAGCCCAGTCCTCGTCAGTATCGAGCGCGCCGAACTTTCCAAATCCGTCGGCTGAGAATAAAATCTTCTCGCTTTGCTCATAAGAAACCATAACCTCAGGCCAATGAACCATTGGCGCCATTACAAAGGTTAGCGTATGACTTCCAAGTGAAAGAGTATCCCCCTCTTTTACAACGAGCTTTTTGTACTCAGGCTCAAAATCAAAAAACTGCGGCAGCATCGCAAAGGTTTTTGCGTTTCCGACAAGCGTTACATCAGGATAGCTCTCAACAAAGCTTTTGATGCTTCCTGCGTGGTCAGGCTCCATATGATGAATTACCAGGTAGTCTGGCGTTTTGCCCGAAAGAGCCGCTTTAAGGTTTTCAAGCCACTCGTCAGTCTTTCTTTTGTCAACCGTATCCATAACGCAGATTTTATCATCACAAATCAAATACGAATTGTAGGAAACTCCGTTTGGAACGATATATTGACTTTCAAAAAGGTCAATATCACTGTCGTCGACTCCTATATATTTTATGTCTGATGAAATATAAGTATCGCTCATTTTTTGCCCTCCTGTTTTAGCTTTATTTTTAGTATTCCATCTGCTTTCATTTCAATTCAGCAATGCCTGTCTACTTAATTTCTTACGTAGTCAAACACGCTTTTTACAAACTGCCTTCCGTTAGGAGTTTCTGAAAGTGCGTTGAGGTCGCAATTTAAGACTACCACCTTGCCGCCGTCCTTTTCATACTCGTACAAAAGTCCCAAGCTGTGGTTTCGCTCAAAGTTATCGATAGTTCTGACGATGATGGTTTTGTCCTTGTCGTTAAAGTCCAGAATATCGCTTCGGGAATTTGTTACAATATCCCACCACTGCTCAGTTGAATAAATTTCGCTCGGAAACTCAGCTAAGGCGCTATGCTTATTGTCGATAAGAAGTCCCATAGTTCCAACCGCAACAGGTGCATTCATCATCTGCGAAATTGTCTTGAACATAGGATAGCACCAGAAGTCCTGACAATAAAATCCTTCGATAGAACCCTCGTCGTCGCTTTTAAGCGGCTTTGTTATCAAAACGGTTTTGCCCTCGCTTAAAAGCCTTTTAGCTTCCGCGTCGTCTGCACTTTCAAATATATAAACTCCGTCAAGCTCTGCTTTTACATCGCTCGGGTAGACAAATATTTTGTATTGGTTTTGTATCTCCTCGCCGTCAAGCGAAAGAGTTAAAATCATAGCATTCGGAGTATCAAGCTTTGGAATTTCAAGCTCTATGTCCGAAACGTCGTAGTAATTTTCATCGCCTGATATAACCTCGCTGCCTGACTTGATAATTTTATCATCAATAGTCACGCTCCAGGAAAGGCTCTTGCCTGAAATTTTTTGCTTACCAAAGTGAGTTACCATCAGGTGTGCGCTGAATTTATCGCCCGACTGATAAACGTAAGAATTAAACTTTGCGAGCAGTACCGTTTCAGAGCAAAATGCCCGCCACTCCTTTTCGGTGATTATTCCCTTTGAATCCATAAATGCGTCGAGAATACCAACCAGCGCTGTACCCTGACCCTGAAAATCCTGAATGTCAAGAATCTGGAATCCGCCGAGCTTTCGTGAACGAAATACCGCTTCAAGCTCCTCCTTATAGCAGGCCGCCGCAAGCTTTCCGCTTGCATAGTGGTAAGCGTGAGCTAAATTACCCAGTCCCTTTTTCTCAAGTCGGTTTTTAAACAGTCCTAAATTTCTCGCCTTTAACGGGCCTGTAAACTTATCTATCTCGTCAAAATTCGGGTAGGTTTCATACTGACCAATTTCGTGAGTTACTATCGGAATTTTCGGCTCTAATCCGCCTCTTGTTTCCGACGCTTTTACAAGCTTCATAGTAGTTCCGTACTGAATTTTTACCATTCCGTTCTCGTCGACACCCTCAGCACCCTCTGCGTTTGCCTTTGGCGTAATTACGTCGTCGTAGCTTACCATAGTCGACGGCTTATCAACCTGAACGTGACCGAGAGGTGTGTCACACATTCCAAACGAACCTCGCAGCAGTCTGTGCTTTGAAAGCCTTACGCCGACAAAGAAATCGTCGTTATCGACAATCGTCGGAAAGTGCTGGAAGTTATTGCTGCCCTGAGTATAGAGATGTCTTTTGTCCTTGCTTTTATAAAGACCGAGAATTTCGTTAAGTCTTGATGTGCTTCCCCAAAGCTCGTTTCCAAGGCTCATCATACAGTAGGAAGGGTGGTTACCGAACGCCTTTAACATTCGCTCGCCCTCAGCAATTAAAAACTCCTGCTCGTCTTTATTAAAGCCTTCCTCGTCGGGAGCTGAAATAGTTCCCCAAAAAGGAAGCTCAGGCTCCATATAAATTCCCAGCATATCAGCCGCTATAAACGCCGCTTCCGGCGGACAGCAGGTATGGAAGCGGTAGTGGTTAATTCCGTAAGCACGGGAAATTTCCATAACCCGAAGCCACTCGTCAACGTCGCACGGAGCGTAGCCGGTTTTCGGAAAAACCATTCCGTCGTGCTTTCCACGAAGGAAGGTATTTTTGCCATTTATAGTAAATTTATCGCCGCTCGTTTTAAACTCTCTGAGTCCTGCTATGCTTGTGGTAATATCGTTCCCGATTTTTATTTTCAGCATATACAAATTCGGTTCAAATTCGCTCCAGAGCTTTGCTTTATCACCGAGAGTATATGTAATGTCAATTTGTGAATTTTCAAAGCTAAATTCAAGCGGTTCAAAAACATCTTTATTCGACGTATACGGTCCGTTAAAGCTTTCAGCCGATACCTCGACCGTTCCATTACTTTCTCCCACAACCGCAGCCCTGATGTTAAACGCCTTGCTTTTAATATCTCCTTCAACAAACAGGTTGTCGATATATGTATTTTCAAAAACTCTGATTTCAATGCTACCGACAATACCGTTCCAGTTAGATTGAGTATCCTCGCTTGTTAAATGTCCGCCTAACGTTTTATAGCCGACATTCTGAACACATATAGTTATTTCATGCTCGCCGTCGGTCGCCAGCCCGCTTATATCATATATATGCGGTGAAACCAAGCTTTCCTGATTACCTATTTCCTTGCCGTCAAAATACAAAGTAGTAATTCTTGTTCGCTCAAGAAACAAAAATACTCTCTTTCCAAAAACACCTTCAAGCTTCACTCTTTTTGAAAACCACGCATAACCATTAAAAAGATACTCGTCTGTCAAAAAGCCCTTAGAATGGCGTGGGTTTTTCTCCCCCTTCTTAGAATAGGAGGTAGTAGACGGCAACGCTATCCAGTCGTTATAATCCTTCATAGGATTTTTGTCAAGCGTTTTTTCAAGATATAATTTCCAATCTCCTGACAGGTCGATACTTTTAATCATAGTGTGGTTCCTTCCAAAATACAAACGATATAGCTTCTCTAAGCCTGACTAATATGCAAAAAATCCATTAGCTAATTTTTAGTATAACATAAAGTAATAAAAATTTCAACGGTTAATAAGCAAAAATCAGCAGCTGTTACGCTGCTGACTTGTTGTTTTTTCTATTTCACCCTATCAACGCTGAAACTGCACCTATTGCAATCAAGTGAAGAGGATAAAACCAGTAGAAGAAGTATTTCATTCGCCACTTTCCTCGTTCTCCGCTATAAAGCGTCAACAGAATAATCGCAAAAAGTCCAAAATACTGCGTTCCGCCCCTGTCGATTGCTAACAAAAGCAAGCCTACCGAAAAGCCTATCAAGGGCATTACCTTATTTTGCTTTGAACCGTCGTCGAAAATTTCTGCAAAGACGGGGAGCATAATTCCGAAAAAGCCGTAGTCAATTTTTACCCGTCTACAAAGAACAAATACTGCTAAAATGCAAGCTATCGACAAAATCGCACTTAACGCTCCTTGTCTTACACCAGCGCAAGCCTGACCCTTAAAAAACTTTACTGCGCACAAAACGCAAATTGAAAGAGAAAATGTAATAAGCACATTTAAAAAGATTTCTCTTGAATATACGTAATATCCGATTATGCACAAAATTCCGAGCGCAAAGACCTGAAGAAAGTATCTTAGCTTATTGTGGGTGTATTTACAGCCTTCATAAATAAAGTAGGAAAACAACGGGAATGAAAGCCTGCCAATAATTCTTAAAATGGTGAGATCAGGAAACAGCTCAGCTCCGATATGGTCTGTTACCATACAAACTGCAGCTATGATTTTTAACATATTCTGCGATAGCACACAAAGCTTTCGCTGCTCCATATAATCACCCCTTATTAAGAAATTTGTTCAAACTGACTGTTGTAAAGCTCCGCATAGAAACCATTTTTATCAAGCAGCTGTTCGTGAGTTCCCTGCTCTACAATATCTCCGTTTCTCATTACTAGAATTATATCAGCATTTTTGATTGTTGACAAGCGATGTGCGATAACAAAGCTTGTGCGTTTATCTGTGAGCTTATCCATAGCCTGCTGAGTAATCATTTCCGTCTTTGTATCAACGCTTGATGTAGCTTCGTCCAAAATAAGCATCGGGCTGTTTTGAATCATCGCTCTCGCAATAGTCATAAGCTGCTTTTGTCCTGCGGAAATTGCAGTATTATCCCTCAAAACCGTGTCATAGCCATGCGGAAGCGCCTGAATGAAATGATGTATTCCGCAAGACTTACAAGCCTGTATCATCTGTTCGTCCGATACGCCCTGAGTGTTGTAAAGAAGATTTTCCTTAACCGTTCCTTCAAACAGCCATGTGTCCTGCAAAACCATTCCGAACTGACTGTGTACATTTTCTCTTGGAACCTCATCTGTTGGTATACCGTCAATTAAAATCTTTCCGCCAGTCGGCTCAAAGAATCGCATCAACAGATTTACCATAGTGGTCTTTCCTGCGCCGGTAGGCCCTACAATCGCAACCTTTTGTCCTCTTTTCACCTTAACGCTAAAGTTGTGAATAATTTCCTTTTCAGGAGCATTCGGGTACGCAAACTTTACGTTTCTAAACTCAACCTCACCGCGAACATTTTCGATTCTCTTAGTCTTTGCCGACTCGTCTTCCATTTCTTCCTCAGAAAGAAACTCAAATACACGCTCTGAAGCCGCCGCACAGGACTGAACCTGAGTCATAGCCTGAGCTATCTGACGTAAAGGAGATTCAAACAAACGAGTGTAAATCAGGAAGGCTGTAATAACGCCGAATGTAATCTGACCATCGATTATCAAAGCTGCGCCGACAACGCAAACGGCAACATAGCCTAAATTTCCTATAAACGTCATCAACGGCTGCATCAAGCCTGACAAAAACTGCGAACGAAACTCTGCGTTTTTAACCTTCCTGTTCATTGAAGAAAACTTCTTTGTAACCTTGCCCTCGGCGTTTAAAATACGAATTGCGTCGTGACCGCTGTACATTTCTTCAATATAGCCGTTAAGCTCTCCTAAGCTTCTCTGTCTTGCAGTAAAGTATTTCTGCGAACGACTCATAATTACTACCATCAGAACAAGTCCTAAAAGAGTTGCTACAACAGTCGTAGTTCCCATTATCCAGTTTGTATAGTACATCATTATCAGACAGCCGATAAATTGAGCTACCGCAGTTACCAGATTTGACAGGCTGTTTGACATTGCCTGACCTATCATATCAACATCGTTTGTCATTCGTGAAAGCACATCGCCTGAGGCGTTGCCCGAAAAGTATTTAAGCGGCAAACGGTTGATTTTTGTATCAATGTCCCCTCTGAGTCTTCTTGCCGTTCGCTGAGTTACAGTCTGCATAATGTAGTGCTGTACAAAATTACAAATAGCGCTCAAAAGGTAAATGCCAACCAGCAATATTGCAACGCTTAAAATGCCGTCCATATCAATTCCGTCGTCTTCGTGCGCTTCCTGATATTCCTCACTTAGCGTTACGTTTGATAAAATTGCCTGCGAAAGCTCATTATCCGTATCGGTTAAATCAAGCTCTGCAAGGTCGACGTCCTCTATGCTTGTGCCTTCAGGAAGGTAATCCAAGATGTTAATTTCTCCGCTTGCAATCTGAGCTTGAACATCCTCTGCTATATCCTCAGTTGAAGCGCCGCCTGAAATTCCGTCGTAAATATAATCCGTAAGTCGGCTTATCTGATTAGGACCTATAATTGTGAAGACTGCGCCTGCTGCCGCTAAAACAAGCGCAAAGATAATAATGCCTGCCTGATTTCTGCAATATGAAATAAGCTTTTTAAGTGCGCCCCGCATATCGGTAGCTTTTTCGCCGCCGCCCATTCCACGGCCCATTGGACCTCTTCTTGCAGGCATTCTGTTATTCGTTTGTGGCATAATTTATACACCTCCTCTATGCTTTTGCCGCAAGCTCGTCAGCTGACAGCTGCGACAAAGCAATCTGCTTATAAACATCGCAATTTTCCATAAGCTCTTCGTGTGTGCCTATTCCTGCGACCTCACCATTATCAAGCACTACAATCCTGTCTGCGTGGCGAATCGTTCCGATTCTCTGAGCTACGATAAGGCAAGTAGTATCGCTCAGATCAGTTTTTATTCTCTGACGCAACATACGGTCTGTCTTGTAGTCAAGCGCTGAGAACGAATCGTCGAAGATAAGCACCTCTGGCTTCCTTGCGATCGCTCTGGCTATCGACAGCCTTTGCTTCTGACCTCCTGAAAGATTTGAACCGCCCTGCGAAATCCAGCTTTCTTCGCCCTCGTCCATCGACTGAACAAAATCCTTAGCCTGTGCGATGTCAAGCGCTTTTTCAACGTCATCGTCTGTTATTTCTTGTCCGCTGTCGCCAAAGGTCATATTTCCCTTTACAGTATCCGCAAACAGCGTTGCCTTCTGAGCTATATAGCCTACCTTGTCATAAAGCGTCTGGAATGTATACTCTGAAACGTCCTTGCCGTCAAGGTAAACAGTTCCTTCGGTTGTATCGTAAAGTCTTGCGGCAAGTCCCGCAAGGGTCGACTTACCGGAACCTGTAGTTCCGATAAACGCTACCGTTTCGCCCTTCTTAGCTGTAAACGAAATATGCTTCAAGCAATCCTCAGATGCGTCAGGATAACGGAAGGATACGTCCTTAAATTCAACGCTGCCCTTTTCATCAGATTCATCTCTTACACCTTCCTTGACATCAATATCGCAGTCTATAACCTCATTTATACGGTTTGCTGAAACCTGCGCACGAGGAAGCAGCATAAAGATCATCAAAAGCATTACGAACGACATTATTACGTAAAGCGCATAAGAGCTAAACGAAACTACGTCGCCAAGAAGAGTCGCTCTGTCGCTTACGGACGCCATTATTGCGGTTAGCGTTCCGCCTAGCGGCACTTCAATATCGTTTATAAGCCAAGCGCCTACATAGTAAATTGCAACCGAAACGCAGCTTTGAACAAACATCATTATAGGCGACAAAAATGCCATTCCTCTTCCTGTAAAGAGCTGTGTTTTCATAAGGCTTGTGTTTGCGCCTTCAAATTTATCCTCTTGATACTTCTCTGCGTTAAAGGCTCTGACCACTCGAATACCTGTAAGATTTTCCTCCGTCATTCTGTTTACGTCGTCGATTTGCCGCTGAACCTTTCTGAACTTCGGAATCATAATTGCAAGCAATACTACTAGCGCTCCTACTACAATAACTACCGCCGAAGCTACAACTGTTGAAAGCTGCCAGCTCTTTCCGATAATTTTTATTATCGCCCATATCGCCATAATCGGCGCACGAAGCATCATCTGAAGTCCCATAGCTATAATCATTTGTATCTGTGTGACATCGTTTGTTGTTCGGGTTATAAGGCTTGCGGTTGAAAACTTCTTTATCTCGCCGCTTCCCATTGCTGCAACCTTATCAAATAGCTTTGAACGAATGTCGAATGAAAAATCAGCTGCTATCATGGCTGAAATGTATCCGACAATTACGGTGAAAAGGGCGCTGCACAATGCGCAGGCAAGCATTTTTCCGCCAGCTATAAAGTATTCCGACAGCTCTTTTACCTCACTGCTGATCAAAACAGTAATTTCCGCTGTGTAATCAGGTAAACGCAAGTCGAAATAAACCTGGGCGCAGACAAGAAGCAAGCACAGAAGTGCTAACCATCTGTCTTTAACCTTCATATTCCTGAAAATACGAATCATAAAAAATTCCTCCTTGACAATTTCCAACAACCTGTTGTATAATAGTGTTAATTAAATGCGGCAAATTGCATCCTTGCAACCGTCGCTTAAATCACATACATTGAATTTTCGTCCAACGGTGAACCACGCCATCATTATCCAACAACCTGTTGTGTTATACTATTATACTCGCATAAAACGGAAACATCAACCCTCAATTTTTTAAAAACTGTCGGATGATTCTGGAGGAATGAAAAATGAACAAGCAGCCTGAAGTTACAGAGAGAACGCGTCAGAAATTCGTTGACGCTTTCTGGTCGTTAGCTAAGGAAAAACCAATCAACAAAATCGCAGTCAGCGAGCTTACACGGCGAGCTGGCTACAACCGCAGTACCTTTTATGAGTATTTTTTGGATACCGAAGACCTTCTGTCTTACATCGAAGATACTCTTTTAAACGAAGTCAAGCAAACGATTCAATCAACGCTTCCTGAAGGAAACTCACCGATTGATATGTTTAAAGTTCTGTTTACAACTATGAACGAAGAGCTTTATCTGCTGATAGGTCCAAATGGAGATTCTCGCTTTTTCCCTCGTGTAAGAACCGAATTAACGCCTATCATAAAAAGCTATCTTCCTATCTCAAATAATATTGAGCACTTCGATTATTTAACACGCTATGTACATTCAGCTATGTTCGGTCTGCTTCAGCATTGGAACGAACATGGCAAGAATCTAAGCGCTGAGGAAATGAGCGAAATGATGCAGAAATTAGTTTTGCATGGGCTGGTAGGCTATGTGGCGCCTGAGATTGATAAATAAAACAACAAATCAGCAGCTGTTACGCTGCTGATTTGCTGTTTTCACTACTATATTTCATTTGCAATAATCTCGCTACCGAGAACATAAACAAAATTATGCTTATCCATTGAGAGGTTGAAAGTGCAAAAAGCTCGCCTCTTATTTCGTCGCCTCTGAAAAATTCAAGGATAAATCTCACGACAGGGTAAACCAGCATATAGACGTAAATAAGCTTGCCCTCCATTATTCCCTTTCGGAACAGATACAAAATCACTAAGAATATCAAGAGATTACAGCCTGCTTCTATAAGCTGAACCGGTATGCGAGTAACGCCGTTTATGTCGGGGTTTACCGTATTGTTGGTTATCTTAAAGCCCCAGCTCCACTCAATTCCATAGCAGCAGCCGCCAAAGAAGCAGCCTACTCTTCCGAAAACGTGAAAAAGCGGAATCGCAATGCTCAGCATATCAAACGCAAGCGGGCGGTTTATTGTCTTGAAAATCTTCGTGTAAAGAAATACTCCAAAGCAAGCTCCTAAAAAGCCGCCGTAGAAAACCATTCCGCCGAACATATTTATAAAAATCGTCAAAGCTGTTGAAAAGTCAAGTCCTATTACGCTGTCTATCAAAGCTTTCGCAAATCTTAAATTTGTAAGTCCGAAAACTATATGACTTCCCAAGAAAAGTCCTCCGACTGTAAAAAGGCAAAGAATTATATAATCCTCATAAGCTATTTTCTCACGGCGCTTTGAAACAAAAAACGCTGTGAAAAAGCTCACAAACATCCCCACCAGGGCAATAACTGAATATGTGCCTATTTGTCTTCCAAAAATTTCTATTATCGGGTACATATTACCTCCGCAAAAAATCAACAGCCAATCTGACTACAAATTGGCTGCTACGATTTCAAATCAATTAAGGGTTGGTTTATTAGTAAAGTGTGCTAAGACCAGCTGCTGTATCTGCTGCAGCACAAACTGCACAGCTGCCGCAAATAGTGCATGAGAACAAACCAATTGCAGAAAGAACTACACCAATAATTGAAAGAACAAGACCTGCTGTTGCCAAACCTGATTTTGCGCCAGCTGCCTTAGCCTTCTTGCTGCCCATAACTGCAAGTACGATACTTACGACACCGCAAATTACTGTAACGATGTTAAAATATGGTACCCAGAAGAATACGATAGATACGATACCCAAAACTAACGCAGTTGCAGACATACCCTTTCCTGTGCTTTGATCCATGAGAAAGACCTCCTTAAAAATGTGTATCTAAAATAAAGCGCAGCCTTTTGTCCAAACGCTATGACTACGCTTAATTTTCTAAAGCTGTTGTGCTATAGGTTATACTATACTATAGAATAAACCCGTTCCAGCTGCGCAGGAAATAATAGATATAAGTATAAAAACAGCTCCAATAATACCAATTACAAGTCCTGCAATTGCCATTCCTTTACCTCTTTGTGGAGTTCCCTGCTGTACGCTCTGGTTAATCTGCATCATACCGATAGCCGAAAGGATAAGTCCGACAATACTTGAAACACCGCAAATAAAAAGCGATACTAACGATACGACGAATCCTGCTACCGCAAGGCCGTTAAGCTTGCCCTCCGGATAAACTCCCGGCTGCTGATACTGCTGATAATCAGGCTGAACAGGCTGAGCCGGCTGTGTTGGCTGATACTCGTTAAACTGTGGCTCTGGTGAAGCTGTTACGTCAGGCTCCTCTGCAACTGTCGTTCCGCAATTCGGGCAAAAAGCCGCAGCGTCTTCAATTTGCGCTCCGCAATTCTTACAAAATTTCATAAAAATCCTCCTTGTGTAGCTTTAGCGGGTTCCTCTTAAAAGCGTTGTTGAAAACGCCCTTAAAATATATGCTCAAAAAAGTATTTTCAGTATATTTTAAATCGTATGATCAGCTGAAATTCCACAAATATCACACAATCGCCTACATACTATCACAATTATAACACACGGATGAATAGGTTGTCAATACAATTTCGGCGAAAAACGCAAAAACCCGACAATTTTGACTTATTTTGTCGAGTTATTTTACATATATTTTGCTCTTAGATTACTTATTTGATTTACATATTAAGGGCAGTTTGGTTTGAGTGACTGAGATTGACATTCGACGACCATATTAAACACAAGTACACCCCAGCCGTTTAGCGGTTGGGGTGTATACAAATCTCTGTCAATATTTTAGTGTTCGTTCAGGGCGTTTTATTTAAACATATCCTTTAGCTTTGAGAAGAAGGTTTCCCGTTTCTGGTAATTTTTATCACCAAGAGATTTATCAAATTCTCTCAGCTTATGTTCCTGCTCTTTGTTTAAATTCTTAGGAATTTCAACGACAGCTCTCACATAATGGTCGCCATAGTCGGATCTGTTAAGCCGTTTGATTCCCTTGCCCTTTAGCCTGAAAACAGTATTTGTCTGCGTACCTGCGGGGATATTATACTTTACCTTTCCGCTGATTGTCGGAACTGTAATTTCATCGCCCAGCGTCGCCTGAGCATAAGTAATAGGAATTTCCGTCCAGACGTCAAAGCCGTCACGCTCAAACATTTTGTCTGTCTTTACATAAACGGTTACGTTCAGGTCGCCGTTCGGTCCTCCGTTGGTTCCGCAATCTCCTGCGCCTGAAACTCGAAGTGTCTGTCCGTTGTCGATTCCTGCTGGAATTTCAATTTCTCTTGTTGAAGCGTTTCTGACGCTTCCTCTACCCGAACAGGTAGGACAAGGCTTTTCGATAATTTTTCCTCTTCCGCCGCACCTTGAGCACACCTGCTCGCTGGTTATCGAGCCGAACGGAGTTCTCTGCTGAACCTGAACTCTACCGCTTCCGTGACAATCAGGACAAGACTTTGCGGAGGTTCCCTTCTCACAGCCTGTTCCGTTACAGTCGGGGCATTTTTCAAGCCTGTTTACTCGAACGCTTATTCTCTTGCCCTTGCAGGCATCCATAAATTCTATAGTAACGCTTGCAGAAATATCCTGTCCTCTTCTCGGTGCGTTGGCGTTAGAACGCCTTGACGACGAGCCGCCAAAGCCGCTGCCGAAAAATCCCTCGAAAATGTCGTTTAAATCTCCAAATCCACTAAAGCCGCCGAAGCCTCCTGCTCCTGCGCCGCCTGCGCCAAAGTTCGGGTCTACTCCTGCGTGTCCGTATTGGTCGTATCTTGCTCTCTTTTCAGAATCTGAAAGCACCTCGTAAGCTTCGTTTACCTCTTTAAACTTCTCCTCGCAATCCTTATCTCCGGGATGAAGGTCGGGGTGATACTGCTTAGCAAGCTTTCTAAACGCTTTTTTCAGCTCCTCGTCGGTAGCTCCCTTTGAAACGCCCAGGACCTCATAATAATCTCGTTTTTGTTCTGCCATAAAAACCACTCCTTCGTCCTCGCAGGTTTCCGTTCAGTTTGTTTCTTCCTGACAATCCAAACGCCACCGTTACCTTGACAAGGACAGTCCTCTGCCCCGAAAATCAGAGCAGAGGTGTTCTTTGATAATTTATTCAGCGTCTGTAAAATCAGCGTCGATTACATCGTCGTCCTTTTTAGATGAGGTATCAGCCGAGCTGGCACCGCCAGCATTCTGTGCGCCCTCAGCGCTTTGAGCTTCTGCAGCCGCCTGGCTATAAACCTTTGAAGCTACGCCCTGGAACTCTGTTTCAAGCTCGCTCTGCTTTGTCTTAATTGCTTCAATGTCGGTTCCCTTTAAAGCCTCCTTCAAAGCGTCAATCTTAGCCTGAACGGACGCCTTTTCGTTAGCGTCTACCTTATCGCCAAACTCGCCGAGCGCCTTTTCAACCTGGAATACCATCTGGTCTGCACCGTTTCTTGTATCAACCTCATCCTTTTTCTTCTTGTCCTCGGCAGCATAAGCTTCAGCTTCCTTAACAGCCTTGTCGATGTCTTCCTTAGACATATTTGTTGAAGCTGTGATGCTGATATCCTGCTCCTTGCCGGTTCCTAAGTCCTTAGCTGAAACGTGAACGATTCCGTTAGCATCAATATCGAAGGTAACCTCAATCTGCGGTACTCCTCTTGGAGCCGGAGCAATTCCGTCAAGACGGAACATACCGAGCTGCTTATTGTCCTTAGCGAACTCTCTTTCGCCCTGAAGAATGTTGATATCAACTGCCGACTGATTGTCTGCCGCTGTTGAGAAGATCTGGGACTTCTTGGTAGGGATAGTTGTATTTCTTTCGATAATCTTTGTGCAAACACCGCCCATTGTTTCAAGTCCGAGTGAAAGCGGTGTAACGTCAAGAAGCAAAAGTCCGTCCTTTACATCTCCTGCTAAAATTCCGCCCTGAATTGCAGCGCCCATAGCTACGCACTCGTCAGGATTGATTCCCTTGAACGGCTCCTTGCCGATAAGCTTTTTAACTGCGTCCTGAACAGCAGGTATTCTTGAAGAACCACCAACCATTAAAACCTTGCTAAGGTCGGAGGTTGAAAGACCTGAATCTGAAAGTGCCTGCTTAACCGGTCCCATTGTAGCTTCTACAAGATCTGAAGTAAGCTCGTTGAACTTAGCCTGAGAAAGAGTCAGATCCAGGTGCTTTGGTCCTGTAGCGTCTGCTGTTATAAACGGCAGACTGATGCTTGAAGTAGCTGTCGATGAAAGCTCAATCTTAGCCTTTTCAGCTGCTTCCTTTAATCTTTGCATTGCCATTTTATCGCCTGACAGGTCAATTCCCTCAGCTGACTTAAACTCGCCAACCATCCAGTCGATAATTCTTTGATCGAAGTCGTCGCCGCCTAAACGGTTGTTACCAGCAGTTGCCAGAACCTCTGTAACTCCGTCGCCCATTTCGATAATTGAAACGTCGAAGGTTCCGCCGCCGAGGTCATAAACCATTACCTTTTGGTCCTCCTCCTTATCAATTCCGTAAGAAAGAGCAGCAGCAGTAGGCTCGTTGATAATTCTCTTAACATTAAGTCCTGCGATCTGACCTGCGTCCTTGGTTGCCTGACGCTGTGCGTCTGTAAAGTAAGCAGGAACAGTAATTACTGCCTCGGTTACCTTTTCACCGAGATAGCTTTCAGCGTCAGCCTTCAGCTTTTGCAAAACCATTGCGGAAATTTCCTGAGGTGTGTAATCCTTTCCGCCCATTTTTGCCTTATAGTCGCTTCCCATATGTCTTTTAATGGAAATTACTGTGTTGTCAAAATTTGTAACTGCCTGCCTTTTAGCAACCTGACCTACAAGTCTGTCGCCCGTCTTTGAAACTCCGACTACCGACGGAGTTGTTCTTGCACCTTCGCTGTTAGGGATAACTACTGCTTCTCCGCCCTCCATAACAGCAACACATGAATTTGTAGTTCCTAAATCAATACCAATAATCTTTGCCATAATAATCCATTCCTTTCAATATATAACTTTTTTGTGTACTCTTTACGGATTTGCAACCACAACCATTGCATATCTCAAAACCTTGTCGCCAATTCTGTAGCCCTTCTGGAAGACCTGCGCTACTTCGTTTTCGCCTAAATTCTCGTCCTCAATCTGATTTACTGCGTTCGCAACGTTCGGGTCAAACTTTTCACCCAGAGGATTTATTTCCTCAATTCCAAGATTTTTCAAAACGTCGCCAAACTGCTTGAAAATCATTTCGATTCCTGCCTTATAGGTTTCGTCCTGCGTCTGTGCCGAAAGCGCTCGCTCAAAGTTGTCAATCACAGGTAAAATCTGGGTAACGGCGTCCGCCTTTGCGGTGGAAATAAGCTCAAGCCTTTCCTTTGCTGTACGCTTTCTGAAGTTGTCATACTCAGCCATTACTCTGAGGTACTTATCCTTTTGCTCTGCAAGCTCCGCTTTAAGCTTTTCCTCCTCGGTCAAGCACTCAGCAGCTGCTTCCTCCTTATCAGGCTCAGTCTTAGATTCTTCCTTTGATTCCTCCTTTGGCTCATCAACAGTTTCTTCTAAATCCTTCTTTTCCTTGTTTTCTTCCATTTCATCACAACCTTTCATACGTCATTCTTCATCCTCGTCCAGCAAGTCCGTGATTTTATTTGTAAAATACTCAAGATAAGGAATAAACTTTGCGTAGTCAAGCCTCATTGGACCTATAAGTCCTAAGGTTCCAGCGGGCTTACCCTTTCTCTTGTATTGAGATGAAATAAAGCTTGAATTGTTGATTACAAAGCTGTCGTCCTCGTTTGAAAACATTACACGAAGTCCGGAAAAAGTATCCTCGACAAGTCTTGTTATTTCCTCCTTGTCGTTAATGAACTCAATAATCTCGTTTTGATTGAAATCGCTGCAACGGAGAAGATTGTCGGCTCCCTTTAAGGAAATCTTTTTCATTTTCATTTCGTGCGACATTTTGTAAATTTCAGCAAACAGCGGCGTTAGCGTCATCATATACGTTCCTAAAGCTGTGTGAAGCTTTTCCAGCATTTCGTCCGAAAGCTCGTCAACACTCACGCCCTCAAGGTTTTCATGCAGAAAGTTTGAGAAAAACTCTAGCTGCTCGTTCGTTAAATCAAACTGGAGTCTGCACACCTTATTTTGAATATCTCCGTTCGACGTTATCAGCAGCAGAACGTACATCCTTTTTCCTGTTGGAATTACCTCAACCTTAGTAATTACTGAAAACCTCGGTGTTTCGCTCGCAACTACTGTTGCGCACTTTGTAATCTCCGCTAAGGCGTTAGACGCTGATTCGACAATCACATCTTCCGTCAGCTGCTCGGTCGGAAACATCGAATCAATTAAAGCCTTTTCCTCTTCCGACAAGGGGTTGGTTTGCATCAGCGTATCTACATACAGCCTATAGCCCTTATACGTCGGAACTCTTCCGGCAGAGGTATGAGGCTGTTCAAGATAACCTTGTTTTTCCAGCTCCGCCATCTCGTTTCTTATTGTTGCGGAAGAAGCGTTGATGTGTTTTACTATCGCCTTTGAACCTATCGGCTCGCCTGTTACTATATATTCATCTACAATAGCTGAGAGGATTTTTAATTTCCTCGAATCCACATCATTACCTCCTTTTAGCACTTGGATTTCTCCTTTGTTAGCACTCCTTCTCCCTGAGTGCTAAATATAATTATACCCACTTTTTATCATTTGTCAATACCTTTTCACAAAATTTTTAAAATTCTTTTTTATCGGGATATGGAGGTGACTGAATGCAATCAAGCTTATTTGCGGAGAATCTACTACTTTCTACTGTTTAGGTTACTATTAAATGCGTAATTCGTAACGCATTAAGCTACGCTTAACGCTAGGCAACTTCGTTGCCACATCCTATTTTACAAAGCGGAAAAGGCGATCGGAAAGATTGTTTTTTCTTCCGATCCTTTGATAGTTCAAATAGTATTCCCAGCGATTTATTTGCTGGGAATTTTTAATGCTCAATAACCGACACTGGCGGAACTTTAAAATATTGTGTTCCCGCTTCTTCTCAAATATTTTTGATAAACGTTAATGTTGAATTATCGGGGAAATATCTGGGTAAAAAACAAAAAGCAGCAGGCGAAAGCTGCCTGCTGTTATTGTACGGTTAATCGAAAGTAATTTTATCTTATCTTCGATTTATGCATTAACATCATACTCGCACGTCATTGGTTCCATAATTTCGCTCTCGATTTCATTTTCATATGTGTCGACCGCAGCTAAGTATTCCTGATTTTCGGAATAATCATCACTCGCATTCGCTTCCTGTGCGTCTGAGCTGTCAATCAAGACATTAGAAACAGGTCCGGAGAGCAACAGCGTTCCGTCAGGCTGTGCGAAAGCGTAAAATACATATCTGTTTCCTGCTTCTGGCATACAATCTCCCTCGTACAAAACCAGATTTCCTGAAACATCCGAAATGCCGCCATCTTTATATACCATTATATCTTCATCTGTTATAAGCTCGCCCTTTATATTTTCCTCAACTCTTATTGAATATTCCGTAACAGGCAGCGGCAATTCCTCATCGTTTTCAGTTTCGCCTTTTCTCACAATCTGACCCACAAATATGTAATCATTGGTTCCTGCAACCTGTCTTAAATCGTCGTAATCAATAATAAACGAGCCTTCAACATAAGAGATGTTATCGGTACTATCTTCTTTGCTATTCTTAAAAACGAACAATAATATTACCGCCGCAATTACCAGCACAGCAACAACACATACTGCCAATATTATTTTTGAAGCTTTTGTTTTCATAAAACCCCTCCTGTTCTTAAAATATTAAAAATAACATGTTGCTTCTACTTTTATTTTACCACGCACATCTCCTCATTTCAATTGTGAGAAATGTAGAATTTTTAACGTACATTTTGTTCAAATTATACAAAAAAGAGCTTGAACCGAAACAGCTCAAGCTCATATTATTTAGTTTTACGCCTACCAGAGCAAGCTAACGCCCTTTGCGTGAGAGTTAATAAGTCCAACATCTGCTGTTGTGACGCTTCCGTCAAGATTTACGTCAGCGCAAGCTAAAGCGTAATCTTCAAGCATTGAAACGCCCTTTGCGTGAGCATTGGCAAGTCCAACGTCGGCTGTAGTTACATATCCGTCGCAGTTTACGTCGCCATAATGAGTAAGAGTTACGTCTTGAATTACATCGCAGTTGGTAACTGTAATATCATAGCTTCTCGGCACATAGCTTCCTCCGCTGATTGTGATAGTGTACTCGCCTTCGTCAAGCTCGTAGAAGTAGAAGTCACCTGCGCTTGTTGTAGCAACTGTGCTTTCTGTACCGTCGGAAGCGGTTAATACTACCGTCATTTCAGCTTCAGTATTTTCGTCAGTTACTGAAATTTCACCAGAGATTATATAGTTGCCGCCGGTGTATTCGTTTGACTTGAATACCTGAGCCATTTCCTCGTCTGCAATATAGCCGAGCGATCTCTTGTACCACTCACTGCAATCCCACGAAACCGGGCAGAGGTTATACTTTTCGCAGAATTTAAGTACGTAATCGTAATACTCATAAGTACCCTCTTTTACAAGTCCGTTTTCGCCATGGAACGCTCCGAACTCGCCGACTACAACGCCGATTCCCTGCTCTGTGTAATACTTCATTTTGCCGAGCTGGTTGTCCATATATTCGATTTCCTCGTCAGTTCCCCAAGTATCGCTATATCCCCAGCTGTTGTCAGGGTCAGAAACCAAGCAGTAGGTTGAGGGGTCGTAGTAGTGAACAGAAATCATAAGGTGATTTTCTATAGTATCGGTTGGCATTATATAGCGCTCGTCAACAGTCTTATCGATGTTTGTATCAAATCCGGCGATCAACAAATATCTATCTGCGTTGTTTGAACCCTGCGAACGGATAATATCAACAAACTTCTGGTTTATCTCAGTCACTAGCGCATATCTCTTCTTTGTGCTCATTGAAAATGTGCTGCCAAGCTCCTCGTTTGCGCTTTCTAAAATAAGCTTGTGCGAATAGTCCTTGAATCTCTCGCCTACCTGAGTCCAGATAGCTTCGTATCTCTTCCAGGCTTCCTCAACTACCGTTTCATCCGAGCTGCCAAAGTCCTCCCACCAGCCGCCGTCCCAGTGGTCGTTTACAATTGCGTACATTCCAGCATTTAAAACGTAATTTACAATTTCCTCAACTCTGTCCAGATAAGCATCGTCGATTGTATATGTTCCGTCGTCAGACATCATATTTGACCACGCAACAGGAATTCTTACCGTGTTAAAGCCTGCTTCCTTCATTCCGTCAATCATAGCCTGAGTGGTAACCGGCTGTCCCCAGGCAGTTTCATAGTTTGTAGGACTTGAACCGTTTATCCAGCTTCCGCAAGCTTCCATAGTATTTCCTAAATTTATTCCGTTTCCCATATCCTTTACTACCGCTACGGCAGTATCGGGGACTCCGTCGTCAGTTACTGTTTCACTGTCAACTGCAAATGCCGAGCCGCAAAGACTGACAAGCGAAATTGCAGCCGCTGTAATAACGCTTAAAAGCGTCTTGCTGAATTTCTTCATAATGACCTCCTGCTTTTGCTTTCTTTAAGAACATTGTATCATATTTCTGACAGTATCATTTTGCCAGCATTTTTTGACATTCAAAAAGGACGGACGACTTAACGTCCGTCCCTTTAGCTTCAAATATTTTTACCTACCAAAGCAGGCTGACACCCTTTGCGTGTGAGTTAATCTTTCCAACATCAGCTGTTGTTACTTCGCCGTCGATATTAACGTCTGCGCAAACAAATTCGTAATCTTCAAGAGTTGTAACGCCCTTAGCGTGGCTGTTTGCAAGACCAACGTCAGCCGTCGTTACCTTGCCGTCGCCGTTTACGTCACCGTAAGGGTTAAGCTCTACGTCTTGTGCAAGATCTGCTGAAACTTCTACCTCGTAGCTTCTTGGAGCGTACTTACCGCCGCTGATTGTGAGCGTATAAGTTCTAGCTTCCAAGCCTTCGATTGTGTACTCACCCATGCTTGTTGCAGTTACGCTTGTTTTTGTTCCGTCGGAAGCTTCCGCTACAACTGTCATATCGGTTGCTGTATCCTCATCCGAAACGAAAATCGTTCCGCTGACTGAATAGGTTTCAGGCTCATCTGATGATTCCTTCTGATATACGCAGAATACCATTTCCGAGCTGCTGATGTCAAGGCAAGCTCCCTTGTCGTCAGAATCAACTACTCCTGTGTAGCCTTGCCAGATGTTAAGTATACCGTTGCTGTAACCGTCGCTTGACAAAACATTTCCAACCTTCAGGTCAGTTGATGTAAACTTATAACCGTTAATTGTAATGCTGTTTACAACCAATGTAACATCGCTTGTCAGAGTTCCGAAGCCTAAGTTCCAGAAGCCTGTTGTTTCAGTTTCAGGATAAACTGTATAATCGTATGTTCCCTCTGTTACATCGAATGTGTATGTAGGAACATTTCCTGTTCCTGAGAACTGATAGCTGTATGTTGCGTCGCCGCCGGTTGCCGTAATGTTGTATATTACCTCTGTAATAGCTGTTTCAACAGGAACCTCGTCCTCATCTCTTTCAGCCTCTGTCAAGCCAAAATATGCTTCAACCAGAGTTTCATAAGCGCTTGCAGCGTCAGGTGTTGCACTCTTTGCTGCTTCTAAAGCTGCTGCAAATACTGCCCATGAATCTGCTGTGTAATCAGCCTCGTCCTTTTCGCTTGAATAAGCAATAGCTCTTGCGAGGTTTTCTTCATCTGTCGAGTAAACGCTAACTGCTGCATCTATAAGCTCAGGGAATACAAGAGCGCATGAGCTTCTGTTGATAAGTCCGAAGCTGTTGGATGAAGCTCCGTTATCCCAGTATACCGGAACGCAGCCGTACTCCTTGGCGTATGTACAAAGAGTATTGATGTAGTAAGCTCTGTACTTTGTGTTTTCAGGGTCAGCGCTTGACTTGTTGATACAGCCATACTCGCCGATAACTACAGGATAGCCAGCCGATACAAACTTGTTGTAAACCTTCTTGAACTGGCCTTCCATATATTCTTCGGTATTGCTGTAGGATGCACACTTGGACTGATCCGCATCACTTCCCCATTGACTGTATTTTGTGCTTGTATCGTCGCCACAGAAATCCCACGGAGCATAGTAGTGAACAGAAATCATAATTCTCTGCTCATCGTCAGGAATTGACGAATCTCTGTAATTGTCCGTTGGAATTTCAAAGCTGTAGGAAGTGCCCTGATAGGTCTGAGAATTAACAGTCTGGTCAATGTCTGTGTTCCAGCCAGGAACCAGCAACCAACGCTTAGCGTTATTAGAGCCTGTCTGACGAACTGTGTCAACGAAAATCTGGTTGTAGTCGTTGATATTATCATATGCCGACCAATTCTGACCGCTGTACTTTCCGTCAAACTCCTCATTCATTGACTCGAAAATCAAATGCTCGTCGTAGTCTTTGAATGTTTCAGCAATCTGCTCCCAGACAGCAGCGTACTTTTCCTTGATTGTTGCCTGCTCTTCGTCATCCTCAGCACATAGCAGCCAGCTTCCTGTAACAGAATAGTAGCCGTCGCCGTGCATATTGATGATTACATACAAGCCTGCATCATAAGCGTAGTCAACTACCTCTTTGACTCTTGCAAGCCAATCCTCATCAACCTTATAGCCTGACGCTTCGTCGCCAATGTAGCCAAGATAAGATACAGGGATTCTTATTGTTGAATATCCTGCATCCTTAACCGTCTGAATAAGCTTCTCAGTAACTTTCGGGTTGCCCCATGCGGTTTCGTTTGGAACTCCGTCAGAGGTAGCTTCAAGCGAATTTCCGAGGTTCCAGCCTGCTGCCATTGCAGCGGTAATTTCTTCCTGACTCAAGTCTGTGAATGTATCTGCTTCAGCAAATGAAATAGATGTGCAGGTAGCACATATTGCCATAGCTGCTGCAGAAATCATACAAAGTAACTTCTTAAATTTCATATTTTTCCTCCTTTTTAAAGTTGCAAGGGAACCTGTTCTCAAAAAGCTTGTGCAAACAAATTCCCTATTTATAATACCACAATTTGCGAGGTTAATCTATTGACTAATTAGCCAAATATAGCGGCAACATTTTGTGCAATAACACAACTGAAATGGTTTATTTTAGCCATTTTTGCAATATCATCAAAGTGGTTACATCGTTTGTTTTAAAGATCTATTTTTGAAAAAGAAATGCCCTCGCCTATTCGGCAAGGGCAATGATTGCAAATTTATTCTGCCGAGCTTTTCAAAATTACGTCTGCTACAAGCTGTGGCGGAAGCTGTTCGTATCTTGTCGTTTCAAAATCAAACGATCCCATACCTCTTGTTGTCTGACGGAGATATAGCGTAAAGTCGGACATTTCCGAAACAGGAACGTCAGCTGTAATTTCAGTCATACCCTTCTTGCTTGCAGGGTTCATTCCTAAAACTCTTCCTCTTCTCTTGTTAAGCTCGCCCATAACGTCGCCTGTATTTTCATCAGGAACTGTAACGCTTAACGAACCGATTGGTTCTAACAGCACAGGATCAGCCTGACGCATACCCTCTTTATAAGCGATTGAAGCCGCCATTTTAAATGCCATTTCCGACGAGTCAACAGGATGATAGGAGCCGTCAACCAAAATTGCCTTTAATCCGACAACAGGGAATCCTGCTAAAACGCCCTTGCTGACGCTATCCTGAAGTCCCTTTTCAACAGCAGGGAAGTAGTTCTTTGGAACTGCGCCGCCGAAAACTCTTTCCTCAAATACAAGCTCGTCTGACATACAAGGCTCAAACTCAATCCAGACATCTCCGTACTGTCCGTGTCCGCCCGACTGCTTCTTGTGCTTGCCCTGAACCTTAACCTTCTTGCGAATAGTTTCCTTATACGCAACCTTTGGAGTTGCAAGCTCTACCTCTATGCCAAAATCCTTTTTGAGCTTTCCTACAATCGTATCGTGATGAAGTCCGCCTAAAGCGCTCAGAATCATTTCCTTTGTGGATTCGTCCTGCTCATAAGAAATTGTCTTATCCTCAGAAAGAAGCTTTGCTATAGCTGACGAAATCTTGCTCTCGTCGCCGCCCTTGGACTTTACAGCCATTTTATGACAAGGCTTCGGGAATTGAATCTTCTCGAGCGTTACCACTCTTTCAGCGTCGCAAAGAGTATCGTTGGTTTCAGCAGCGAGCTTTGTCGCAACGACAATATCGCCGCTTACAGCCTCCTGCGTATCCTCGGTCTTTTTACCGCAAACGAACACCAGCTTTCCTATCTTTTCGCTCTCGCCTGTTCTTGCGTTTACAACCTCCGCTCCGGTTTTCAGCTTTCCGCTAAACACTTTTATATAGGACATCTTTCCAACAAACGGGTCGGCAACAGTTTTGAAAACGAACGCTGAAAGCGGCGCGTTTTCGTCGCACTCAATTTCAACCATCTCTCCGTTTGCGTCCTCGCCGATTTTCTTTTCCTTCTCGCTCGGAGCAGGAAGAAGCAATGAAATTTCCTTTAACAGCATATCGACACCTGCGAGAGTTGTAGAAGAAACACAGGTAACAGGAGTAATGATTCCCTCGTTCATTCCCTTGTGAATTCCGTCGATAAGCTCCTTTTGCGTGAACGGCTCACCAGAGAAGAACTTTTCAAAAAGCGCTTCGTCAGTCTCAGCTACCGCTTCGGAAACAGCCTCGATAAGTCCGTCGATTCTGTATTCCATTTTTTCTGAAATTTCAGCCGTCGGCATATCAGTTTCAACAGCGTTTCCGTTCTCGTCGTACTTGTACGCCTTCATCTCTATTAAATTTACATAAGAAACAATCTTTCTGTCTGCAATAACAGGAACTACAACAGGACAAACAGTAGGTCCAAATTCCGCCTTGAGCGAGGTCAGGACATTATTGAAGTTTGCGTTTTCGTCATCAAGCTTTGTAACTACAAACATTCTTGGCTTTCCAGTTTCAACAGCATAATCATAAGCCTTTTTGGTTCCGACATTAACGCCTGATTTTCCTGAAACGGTGATGATTACAGAGCCGCTTGCAAAAATACCCTCCATCATCTCTCCTGCAAAGTCAAACAGTCCCGGTGTGTCAATTAAATTCACCTTATAATCGTCCTTTTCAAAATAAGACAGAGATGTATAAACGGAGCATTTTCTCTTGATTTCTTCCGCTGTATAGTCGGAAACAGTATTGCCGTCAAGCACCTTTCCGAGTCTGTCAGACTTACCCGATTTGTACAAAAGCGCTTCAACGAGCGAGGTCTTTCCAGAGCCTGCGTGACCTGCAATAGCAATATTTTTTATTTTTGTACTGTCATATGTTTTCATTGTATTCGTACTCCAATCTGTATAATTAGTTTTAATTGACATTTTGCAAGAGCTTGCGATGACAAAAAGTGCTGAAAAGCCTGACCTCACAAGCAACATCATACACTAAGTATATACTATTTCACCAAAAATTGCAATAGTTTAATCCGATTTTTTGTGAAACAATTCGCAATTTCAATGCCTTTGGGTCTTTACTTTTACGCTTTTATGTGTTAAAATGTAAAAGTCGGAACTTTAGGAGGTAATTTTATGCCGATTGTTGATATTTTAAGAAAAAACGCAAAAGAATATGGAAATGATGTTTGTCTTGTTGAGATAAATCCTTCGATAACAGAGAACAAGCGAAGAACATGGAAGGACTACGAGCTTATCGAGCCGTCAGCGCCGGAGCAGTACAGACGTGAGATAACCTGGGCGGTATTTGACGAAAAGGCTAACCGCTTCGCTAACCTTTTAATTTCAAGGGGAATCAAAAAGGGCGATAAGGTCGGAATACTTCTGATGAACTGCCTCGAATGGCTGCCAATTTATTTTGGCGCATTAAAGGTAGGCGCACTTGCAGTTCCGCTTAATTTCAGGTACACGGCGCAGGAGATCAAATACTGTGTTGAGCTTGCTGACGTTGACGTTTTGATGTTCGGGCCTGAATTTATCGGAAGAGTTGAGGAGATTGCCGACTCTATCGATCGGGTCAGGTATCTGTTTTACGTTGGAGAGGGATGCCCTGTTTTTGCAGAGCATTACGACAGCCTTGCTTCAAACTGCCAAAGCTGCGACCCGAACATTGAGCTTTGTGATGCAGACGACGCCGCTATTTACTTCTCTTCAGGAACTACAGGCTTCCCGAAGGCAATTTTACATAATCACGAAAGTCTTATGCACTCATGCAAGGTTGAGCAAAACCACCATTCGCAGACTAAGGACGATGTATTTTTATGTATTCCTCCCCTTTACCACACGGGAGCTAAAATGCATTGGTTCGGCAGTCTTATATCAGGCTCAAAAGCAGTTTTACTAAAGGGCACAAAGCCAGAATTTATCATTAAAGCTGCGAGCGAGGAAAAATGCTCGATAGTATGGCTGTTGGTTCCGTGGGCGCAGGATATTCTCGACGCTATTGACAGAGGAGATATTGATTTATCGAAGTACGACCTTTCAAATTGGCGACTGATGCACATTGGCGCACAGCCTGTTCCGCCAAGCCTTATAAAGCGCTGGAAGGAAGTTTTCCCGAACCACCAATACGACACAAACTACGGTCTGTCCGAATCAATAGGGCCCGGCTGTGTTCATCTGGGTGTTGACAACATTCACAAGGTAGGTTCTATCGGAAAAGCAGGCTACGGCTGGCAGGTAAAAATCGTTGATGAGAACTCAGATCCTGTCGAGCAAGGAAAGGTTGGCGAGCTTTTAGTAAAGGGCCCGGGCGTTATGACCTGCTACTACAAGGACGAAAAAGCTACGGCTGAGGTTCTCAAAGACGGCTGGCTGTACACAGGCGATATGGCGGAGGAGGACGAGGACGGATTTATCTACCTTGTCGACAGAAAGAAGGACGTTATTATAAGCGGCGGCGAAAACCTCTACCCTGTTCAGATTGAGGACTTTTTAAGAGATAACGAGGCTGTTAAGGACGTTGCTGTTATCGGACTTCCCGACAAGCGTTTAGGAGAAATAGCTGCTGCTATAATCGAAGTCAAGGAAGGCTACTCTCTCACAGAGGACGATGTAAACATCTTCTGTATGGCGCTTCCGAGATACAAAAGACCGCACAAGATTATTTTTGCAGACGTTCCGAGAAAACCCACTGGTAAAATCGAAAAGCCAAAGCTAAGAGAGATATACTGCGGTGAAAGCGTTGTCGCAAAGCAAAATGAAATAAACGTATAGAAACGCACAAGCGAGCCGCCCTTTACTTAAAGAAGGGGCGGCCTTTTTGTGCCTTAAGGATTTAAATAAGAAGGTATCCGAGCGCAAGCATAAGCTTTATGTCTGCACCGTTTTTGTAAAGTATATAAATAAGTATTCCGATTATTGCCGCGTCCTCGTCTATGTGAAGCTCATCAAGTATAGATTTTTGACCTTTCTGCCCTCCGAGACCTGCAAGGGAATTTAAAAACCCGCTTAAAGGAGAAGCCGTTCGGCGATGAGGGGAAGGCGGCGGCTTTGACGTATCTTCCTTTACGCTCTTTTCTTCGATCGGTTCGGGCGGCGGTTCAGAATTTGCGTGCATCTGGTGCATTCTTCTGAGCGCCTGCTCACGAAGAGTTGAAAAATCATCAGAGGATGCCAAGGAAATCACCTCCGAGCAGTCCGCTTTCCCTTAAAAGCGGTAAAATTGTCATTAGTCTTAATATCTTTATAACGCTGTCAACCTTAGCCTGTTTTTCCTCCTTTAAAAGCGGCTTCAAAGCAAGCAGTAAGGCAACGTTCTTGTCGCTTTTCCCGCTCTTTTCTATCATACCCTTTAGCTGCATTATTTTTGCCAGATCTATGTCGGTTGAAGCGTTTGTTTCCTGCTCGCTTGTGTTTGTACCTCCGCTGAGTATTTTTGACATATCAAAGGGCGGATCAGAGTTATTGTTTGAATCGTCCGAGCCAAGCATAGCTGCAAGTTCCTTTATCTGCTTCATGCTTTCCTCATCATTGAGAACCTCATTTAGCTTGTTCATTAAATCGTCCGTTTCAATCACCGCCCTTTAATGGTTTTCTTCTATCATTTAGAAAGCTTTTTGTAAATCTCCTGAGCCTGTGGCGTTGACAGTATTTTCTGAGCAACTTTAGGGTCGCTTAAAGCCTTTGTCGGCCGTTCAGCGTCAGTTTTATTCATACTGCTTAAAGCCTGATCGAAAACGCCGCTTTCAAGCTGACTTTTTAATGTTTCAGGAGAGGTGTTAAGCTTTTTGGACGCTACGCTTAACAATGCCTCTAACTGTTTGTCGTTAATCTTCATAATTTACCTCCGAATATTACTTGTATTTATTAAAATCATATGTTATAATGACTTGAAATATCCCACCAGAAAGAAGCGATTACAAATGAAAATAGTCGTGTTTTCCGACACTCACGGACTTACCTCGTCTGCTGAAAAAATTGTTGAAAGCAATGCCAACGCAGACCTTTTTATATTTCTCGGCGACGGCGAAAACGATTACAACTACGTCAGCCGTAAAAATCCTCAAAAGAACTTTCTTGCTGTTTCAGGAAATTGTGATTACTCATCGTCGCTGCCTGAGGTTGGCGAGTTTTTCTTAAAGGGCAAAAAGATAGTCTACACCCACGGACACAGATATAACGTTCGTGCGTCGGTCGACGTTCTTTACTATTTAGCGCGGGAGCGTGAAGCAGATATTGTGCTGTTCGGACACACTCATCAGCGCTTTTACAGCATTATCGACGGCATTCACTTTTTAAATCCCGGAAGTGCTGCTCTTCCTCGTGACGGAGCTGGCAAGTCATATGCTGTAATTGACCTTACCGACAAGGGTGTTGGCATCAGACACTTTAATCTCTAACAGAATATGCGTAAAAACGAATAGACGTGAAAAAGGCGAGCGGAAAATTTCCACTCGCCTTTGCTTTTTGTGTTTTAGAATCTTATGTTAAGCGTTGCGCCCTTTTGCGTTTCAAAGACAAACGCTTCATTTTCATAACCCTTTAAGGTCATGCCGTCAGAAGCTTCTATTTCAGCGTTTTCAGGCGCCGCTACCCGAAGAACGCTTCCTGCTTTGGATAAGATTTCAGCGTCGACGCTGTCGCCCTTAAACTTAAAGTCAACCTCAAAGCCGCCTCTTGCCTGAGCGCCCTTAACCTCGCCCTCGTTCCACTGCTTTGGTCTTGCCGGCAGGAAAACGATCTCATTATTCTCGCTTTGCAAAAGAGCTTCAATGATAGCTGCTGTTCCGCCGAAATTTCCGTCAATCTGGAAAGGCGGATGGCTGTCGAACATATTCGGGTTTGTCGAACGATTTAAAAGCGCCTTTAAGTTTTCGTAAACCTTTTCGCCGTCGAACAATCTCGCCCACATATTTGTTATCCACGCTCTGCTCCAGCCTGTATGGCCGCCGCCGTGAGCTAAGCGTCTGTCGATTGTAGCTCTCGCCGCCTTTGCAAGTGTCGGCGTTCCTCTGGTTGAAATAATATCGGCAGGATAAAGCGCAAACAGCTGAGAAATGTGCCTGTGACCCGGCTCCTCCTCGTCGTAGTCCTCAGCCCATTCCTGAATCTGACCATACTTTCCGATTTCAGGCTTTGGCAGTCGGGAACGGATTTCGCTTACCTTTTCGCAAAACGCCTTATCTCTGTTCAAAAGCTTTCCTGATTCGATAACTGCTGTGAAAAGCTCGTATAAAATCTGACTGTCCATTGAAGGGCCGATACAAATCGAGCCCTTTGCGCCCGATTTTGTAATGTATGTATTTTCAGGCGATAGCGACGGACAGGTAACAAGGTTACCCTGTTCGTTTGGAATCAAAAAGTCAACGAAAAATTTTGCTGCTTCCTTTAGCGTATCAAACTTGTTGTCCAAAAATTCTATATCCTGCGTGAATTTATAATGCTCCCAGATGTGAGTGCAGAGCCAAGCTGCGCCCATTGGCCATTGAGTTGCCGGAATCCACAAATCCTGCGGTGCGGTATCTCCCCAAAGATCGGTATTGTGGTGAGCGACAAAGCCGCCGCAGTTGTACATTTCCTTAGCTGTAACCCGTCCGTTTGGACGCATTTTTTCTATCAAATCAAACAAAGGAGAATGAAGCTCAGAAAGATTACAAACCTCAACAGGCCAATAGTTCATCTCGGTGTTGATGTTTATTGTAAATCTTCCGCCCCATGCAGGCCACATATTCTCGTTCCATATACCCTGTAGGTTAAGCGGCAGCGTTCCCTCTCGGCTTCCTGAAATCATCAGATATCTGCCGAAGTTAAAGTAAAGCTCTAAAAGCTTGTTGTCGACTAAATTCTCATCCCAAAAAGCGTTTAAGCGCTCGTTGGTCGGAAGGCTCTCCGTTTCGCTGCTTCCTCCAAGAGTTACGCTCATACGATTGTAGTAGCTCTGGTAGTCCTTGATATGCTCTTCCTTTATTTCTTCAAAGCTCTTTTTTGCCGCCATTTCAGCGTCAAACATAGCCTTATCCTTATAGTCAGAGTGACGGTAGCTTGTCTGCGCTGAAATTAAAATCATAACCTCGTCGCAGTCCTTCGTTCTTAAAAAGCTTCCCTCGTAAAATACCTCGCCGCCTGTCGGCACCACCTTTACGACTGCCGCAAAGTTTATTCCGTCCTCGCCGCCGCAGCCGCCGTAGAACAAAATAGTATCGTTTGAAATTGGAGTATTGCTGTCAAAATAATCGTCACGTCCGTCGAGCAAAAGCCTTAAATTGATGCTGCCGCTTTTGTCGCTTGTATACCTGACTGCAATTACCTCATCAGGATAAGAAGCGATAATCTCACGGGTGTACTTCTTATCGCCCGCTTCAAACGAAACGGTAGCTACTGAGCTTTCAACATCAAGGGTTCTCTTATATTCCGTTTCCTCGCCGTCAAAATACTGCTCAACAGATAAATCGCCAAGCGGCATATAGTGACGCTCGTTAGAAGGAGTTCCACAGAAATTATCGTAAATAATTTTTTCAGCCTCAGCTATTTTCTCCTGCTTGATAAGAGTCCTTACCCTTTCGAGATTTGGCAAAGCGCTTTTGTTGTTTCTTTTTCTGGGGCCGCCCGACCAGACAGAATCCTCGTTCAGCTGATAGCGTTCCCTATGTGTACCGCCAAAAAGCATCGCACCCATTCTACCGTTTCCGATAGGAAGAGCTTCGTTCCAGTCTTTTGCGGGTTTGTCATACCAAAGTAATGTTGAATTGCTCATCTTGTTTGCCTCTCTTGTATTTTTACTGCTTCGTCATCCGTTCCAACTATAGTACCTGTATGAGCATCAGTATGTTCATTAAACAAATAAAGTAAAATATCCCGCTTTTGGTAGCGGGTACATTCTTTATTTATTATATCAAAAATACGCTTTCTTTACAATACCATATATGCCAAACTTTTTTAACGTTGTCTACCATATACACGACTGGTGACAACAAAAAACCGCCCCCGAGGATAACCCTTGGGGACGGTAATTTTAAATCTACAATTAACCTGTAAGACCTGAACGCTCGATACCCTCTGTAAAGTACTTCTGCAAGAAGATGTACAAAATAAGTATCGGTGCAATAGTGAGAATACATCCTGATTCAAGCCATACAATGAGCTGTCTTGGTCCAACCGTCTGGTTGTTAAATAAGTCAGCTGCAAGTGTTGAGTCAAGGTTCTTAAGCATCAGAGCTACTGTATCGTTCTGGTTGAAGAACGAAGACGATACGTAGTAGTCGTTCCAATACCATACTATTGAGAACAGGAATACTGTTAAGAATGCCGAACCTGCGTTTGGAACCATTACAATAAGGAATGTCTTGAAAGGTCCGCAGCCGTCAAGATAAGCTGCGTCTTCAAGCTCCTTAGGAAGTCCCCTGAAGTTCTGCCTGAACAGGAATATGAATAGTCCTGCTTTCAGTCCGTTTGCAAAGATTGCCGGTAGGTACATTGTCCAGCCCGTATTGATAAGGGAAATTCCCTCGCCGTTTGTGAACAATCCGATAATTCCCAGCGGATCAAAGTACGAATACTTTAAGTACATCGGGATTGTAATAATCTGAGGCGGAACAACGATCATCAAAATGACAATCATAAACAGCAAGCCCTTACCTTTAAACTGGAATCTTGCAAAGCCGTAGCCTGTAATAGCGCATGATGCAACATTGAGTACAGAAGCTACAAGATTGAGCTTTATGGTGTTTAAAACTGTTGAGCCGTATTTCATTACTTCCCATGTTTCTTTTATGTTTTGTAGGGTGAGCGACTTTGGAATCCAAATGATTGACGGGTCGTTCATCTGGGCATTCGGCCTGAATGCAGTTGAAATCATAAATATCAATGGATACAAAATGATGAAGCAAAGTCCGAACAGGATGAAAAATCTGAATATCGGCCAAACCTTTGAAATAATCGCCTTGTTTCTGTTGTAACGAATTTGCTCAGGAGTCAGATTTGGCTTGATTCCGAGTTTTTTCATTTCTTTGCGTTTGGCTTTCTTTGCAGCCTTCATTTCTTTCTCAAAGAGTTTTTCTTCTTTTCTGGTTGCCAAGTCTATCCCCCCCCTTATACTTCGTAATGAATGTGCTTGCTCAGGATTCCGGCCACTATTGCTAAGACTATGCCTACTATCGCAAAGTATGCCCAAGCCATAGCCGCCATATAACCGTAATTCCACGAGCTTTCTTGTGCCATGATAAGCTTCATTACCTGGTTCTCCGGGTCTACGAATGAATCAACAACCGTGTAAACCAGTGCAGCTAAAATCATAGGGCTGATATAAGGAATGGTAATCTTCCAGAAATATTCCCAGCCTGTCGCTCCCTCCATCTGAGCCGCTTCCTTAGCGGTAAATGGAATGTTCTGTAAAGCTGAGAGGAATATCAGAATTTGTATTCCTGAATCCCATACCAGATTGAAGATGTCGGTCGTTACTGATGAAATCGTTTCCGTCAGCGTATCGCTGATGTTGTAAATTCCTAAGAATTCCAACAGCTGATCGACAAGGTCGGTTTCAAAGAGCGTGTTAAACTGCTCTGAACCTCCTGAATATCCACCTGTTGACATATTACCGTTGATAATTTCGATAACAGGTCCTGTTGCGATGATAACTGGCAGGAAGAATACTGCACGAGCGAAGGTTCTTCCTCTGAACTTCTGGTTCAGGATAACCGCTACGAATATCGAGAAGATAAGAATAAGCGGTGTGTTAAGTGCCGTATCACCAAGTACCGAAACCAGATACTGTGAATAGTGCTGGTCTTTTCTGAATGCGTCTATGTAGTGCTGTATTCCGTTCCATTCAAGTCCCATTACACCCTTTGATGGGGTTGTAATATTGAAGGAGTAAATAAGCGACTGTGCCAGCGGCATGATGAAGAAATATATAGTTCCGATCAGCCACAGTGCGATAAACGCATATCCGTATAAAGCTTTTCTTCTTTCGTAAGGAATTCTCATTCCCTTTGCTTTTTTCTCTTTAGGAGGCTTAACTGCCTTTGCTGTTGCTTCCGTGCTCATTATTCTTCATCGCCTCCTTCCTCTAAGCATTGACTCACATCAATTTCCTGACCGTTTAGCTTTACGGTCTTGTTTGCGAGATCTACTTCAACTGTAGCTACATCCTCGCCGTCCTCAGTTCCGTAGGTCGTTACCGCTACCTGAGTTTCTGTGTCATAGTCGTAATTCGTAATTACATACTCGCCAAGATCCGATAGAACCTCGTCAACCACCTGCGACTGATTAGCTGCTTCATCAATCCATGATTCATAGTTTGCATAATACAAATCGTCATAATCTGTATCGTGTAGAACTGAAGCGTCAGCGTAAATAAAGTCGTAATGAACGCTTGAGCCGTATGCTAACGCAAGCAGGAATGTTTCATCTGAATTTGAGCTTGCGTTTATAGCTGTTGTCGAATATGGAACATATCCGTGAACTATCATCTGATATAGAGGAATATCATAGTCAACGATGTTAAACTGGCTTGAGTAAACAGGTACGTTACTGATGTAATCTACATATGGAATGATGTAAGCGTTAGCCTCGTCTGCAAGTACCGAGCCGAGTGTTTCCTGAGCTTCCTGATAGTACTCAACTATTGTTTCAAGCATTTCCTTTCTGTTGCAATAGTTGCTTGAAGAGTAGTCAGAAACAAGCTTTGATGAGAATCCTCCGAAGGATACGTTTGTAAGCTCAGCGTCCGAATAGCTCTCTATAATCTGCGAGAATACCTTAGTATAAGCTGTTGGCGTCAATAGCGCCGGAGCTACTCCCGATTCCTCACCGAATGCCGGATTATAACGAGTTTGTCTTGAGTAGGAGCCTGAAACTCTTATCGCTGTGCTTGTGAATGTGAAGTAGCCCCATGAGCTGCTTTCCATTTCCATATTGTCAAGCGCCGGATAAATCGTAATGTCATTCTCCTCGCCGTAAGCGATCAGAGCCTCGAGTCCGTCCGTTCCACCGACCGTTGAAGAAGCCTTCGCCTTAGTTGAAATCTTTCCGTCGATAGACTTATCAGTCCAGTCGTTGTAATTTACAACTATGTCGTCGGTTCCCGCATCCTTTAACAGCTGCAATATCTCCTGTGCCTGATCAAAGGTCGTTATCTCAGTCTGCAGGTCGAAAGGAATACCCAGAATAGAAGTTGACTTAATAACTGCGCCGTAGAAATCAACATACAAGCTTGTGCTGCTTTCCTCAGTTACGTTTGAAGTCATAGAGGTTGTTTCTACAAGATAATCTCTGTAAACCTTTGCAACGTCTGCGTAGTTAATTTCATCGTCTTCATCCTCAGTTGTAAGAGGATAGTAGGTAACGGCAATTGTTCCGAGCTGAATGTCGCCCTTTTCAAATACCTTCAGCGCTGAATTTTCACCGCTTAGCTCGTAGTCGTCAGAACCGCGAACTTCAAATTCATAATAAAGCGAATTGTAGGTCTGGTTACCCTGACCGTTGATACGAGCGTTTACTATAACGTCCGAGTCGCCCTCAGTAACGATTGCAACAAGCGCCTTGTTGTTCATAACGTGCGCTGCTACCGGGAAATACGCCTGCTCTGTAGTTCTTGGCTGCTGAAGAGGTACGTTTGTGTAGTTTCTTCCGTAAACCTTCTGCGAATAAACGGTTGAATAGTTGCCCTTGCCGTTGTTGTAATTGATAACTGCGCCCGTTCCGTCAGGAATAATCATATATCCTTCAACGGCATTTCCCTCAGCGTCAGTTTCAGGCTGAGAAGCAAAGAACGGAGTGAGCTGAATTTCGGTAATTACCAGTCCCTCGTCGCTGTCCGGGTCTTCCTCTTCAATTTTCGACGTATCGCACGAAACTGTGAGGCCCTCCTCAGTAAGCGTATAGTCTACGGGAATTACAAAGCCCTGCTTTGTAAAGTCGTATGTAATGGTAATTCCGTCACTGTTTGTTGTAATTGTTGTGTCAGCAACCTTTGATCTTCCTGATGTAGTTCCCGAATAAACTGTTGAAACCGTTCTGCTTTCACGGTTTCCGTAGGTTACTACAAGTCCTGAATTTAGCTGCTGTCTTTGAGCTGACTTCATAACCTTTGTGGAGTTCATAACAGTGTCGTCAGCTTCCGCATTTATAGGTGTGCTCCACCAGTAGTTTGTCTGGCCGTTGCTTTCGTCGAGCAAGCAAACTCTTGCGTTTTCCTCGTCGTAGTAAAGAGATAAATCTCCTGCTGTCGCCGCAAGCTTACAAGCTGCAAGCGCTTCCTCGTCGGTTACCTTAGCGGGAAGCTCGTCGAGGTCCTCCTCAAGGTCTTCAAGAAGCTCTTCCTCGTCAACTACCTCAGTAGTTGCTTCGGTTGCATCAGTCGTTTCCTCTTCGTCCTCAGCAAATGCGTTCATAATACCTGCCGGTAGGATCATGGTAACTACCAATGCACACGCTATGAGCTTTTTGATCTTATCCTTATGCATCGTGTTACCTCCTTAACCTCTTATACGGTATGTGATTTCCGTATAAATCTGATAGAAAAATGCGTATACCTGCTGGAACAAGCTTATAAGCAAAATTGCTAAGAACAGGATTATAAGCATTGCTACAAGCGTAAGAATTATCGAAAGGATTGTCTTTGAGAAGGAGTATTGGTGAACAGCTCTCATTCCCTGTATCATCAATATTACCGACCAGCCAAGTCCTACATATTCAAAAATGTATACCCAGACGGATTCGTCCAATGTCATAAAGTTTGTCAAAAATACGGAGATGTATGTTCCTATAATGTACGGAACCAGCGCATAAGCCGAATTTATACAAACCTTTTTCATTGTTCCTTCTCCGTCGAGAAGTGTACATATCGACCAGTTGCCGACAACCCATGTTGCAAAGTACACTACCGACTGAACAATAAGCGGAACTACGTTAAAGAACTTCTGCGGGTCTTCTGTATACTGAAAGCCCTTCAGACGCTCCTGCGCTACCATTGCAACAAACAAAAGTGCAACAATGATAAATGCGTATTTTAGCGAGCCTTTTTTCTTCCAACGTAAATCCTCAAAGCCTTCAACGGGGTGGAAAATAACGTGCTTTAACCAGCCGAGTTCTGAAAATTCATACATTGCTATTTTCCTCCCTTCTTTTTAGGCTTTTTTCGTCGTGCAATAATTCGCCATACGACGATTGCTACTATAATAATCAGAAGTATCACTATTATTGCTGTGAAATGCCTTGACAAAAACTCTTCACGGTAATACTGATATGCCTTGTCGTAATTTTCGTTATCCTCAGCATATTCAAAATAATCCATCGCTTCTTCGTAGTTTCCTTCGTTAAGCGCTGCCTTACCGAGTCCCATATAAGCCATCCAGT
Organism: Ruminococcus sp.; assembly: GCA_021205185.1. Classification (GTDB taxonomy): domain Bacteria; phylum Bacillota; class Clostridia; order Oscillospirales; family Ruminococcaceae; genus UMGS1601. Next base: position 145,430 of record JAJPYB010000006.1, read on the forward strand.
ATCCGCCGTCACGGCTTAATACCTCTTCCCATGGCTCCTTAGCTTCCTCGTACTTACCCTCTGCGTAAAGGTCTGCCGCCTCGTGAACCATTTTACCGAACTGAGTTTCTGTGAAGACTGTTATGTCGTTTTTCTTTCCGTCGATAACGTAAATCTTTTCACCTCTCGACTCAATAGCGTTAGGAGCTGTAAACGTTCCCTCCTGGTCTGAGGTTGAGTTCTTTGAACCGAATACGAACAGAAGGTTATTTTCCTGGTCGTACTGGAAAATTCTTCCCGACTCATAGTCAAGCACGTTTATGTTCATATTGTCGCTTATAACAAGGTTGTCACTTATAACAAGGTCGGTAAGTCTTGTTTCAAAGCTCTCGTCTACCTCTGCTGTTGTGAAGTCTACCAAGTCGCCGAACTTGTATTCGTTACCTGTTGTGGTATCCCAGATGTTATATCCGGCAGGGTTTAGCTTCTTGACAGCGTCCGTTGAAGTATTAGCGGCTTCTGTTACTGTATAAATGAAGCCTTCGCTGTCTATATCGAAGTTTGCAAACTCGACGTTTACATTTCTCTCCATTGAAGCTAACTGCTCGTTTGAAGCAAACATTCTCCAAACTCTTTGTGCGACAACCGCAGCTGTAACCTCAACACGGTTAGCTCCGTAGAAGCCCTTAAACTCACCGTCGGAAGCAAATTCAACCGCACCTTCTGTTACTGAAGATTCAACTGCATAAACGTTTCCTGTGCTGTCTACTAAAACCTTTGTCGGGTTAAAGGTTGAGGATGTGTAAAGCGCTGAATCCTCAGGCTTTACAAACTCCTGATCTACCGTTAAAAGCGTCGATGTTTCTGCGATTGCTCTGACAACTCTTGCATTGCTCGTATCTGCGATGTATACAAGCGGCAAGCCGTCGTCAGTTACTGCCACAAACAATCCTGTCGGACTGCTGAAATTTTCTGTATCGCTTCCTGAAACTGTATCGTAAGCGCCGATAACATTAAGGTCTGCGTCCAGTCTTAAAATTCTGTTGTTGCCTGTATCTGCAACCCAGAATTCGTCAAGCTCAGACTCATAGTAAATATCGCTTGCGCCCGATAAGCTATCAGAAGCTGCTTCTGATAAGAATAGTTCGTCATCAGGATCGGACAGTCTGTCAAGTCCCATACTGCTTCCGGCAACTACCTCATCAACTCTGTAACCGCTCTGCGAAGGAATTGCGTCATTCCAAGCGTCATAGTTATACGACACGTAAGGCTCGTCAGCTGATGCCGCTACGGCTGTCGTACTGAACACAAGTCCTGCTGCAAGAACGATTGACAATGTTTTCTTGAATTTATTCATTCTTGACACTACTTATCACCATTCCTTTTCTGTATATTCGTTAAAACCGTCTAGTCCTTAATACCCGAATTAGCCATTGTTTCCATTACGTTGCCTTGAGCAACCATAAATATTACCAATGGCGGAATCATAAGTAGTACCGCTGTTGCAAATGTTACGCCCTGACGTGCAATACCTGATGCTGAAACCTGCTGCATAATTGTCGGGAGGGTTTTTAGCTCCTCTGAGTAAATTAAGGAACCTCCCTGTACCTGCCAAGCTGCCTGGAATGCGAAAATCAAAAGCGTCATCATAGCAGGCTTTGAGTTTGGTATTACTACCTGCCAGCAGATTCTGAAAAGTCCTGCGCCGTCTACTCTCGCCGCTTCAATCATTGAGTCGTGTATAGTTGAAATACTCTGTCTCATAAGGAAGAGGTTCATTGACGTTGCAACGCTCGGAAGTATCAGCGCCCAGTATGTATCAATCATATTAAGAGTTGCCATTACGAGGAACTGCATAATCCACAGCGCTGAAGACGTAAACAAAAGTGCCGTAACAATTATTTTGTTTATTGCCGCTGCTCCCGGGAACTTACATTTTGCAAGTACGAATGCCGCACAGCAAGAAACGAAGATGTTTGAAATTGTAACTACTACTGTAACAAATACGCTGTTAAATATGTATCTTGAAAGCGGAACCCAAAGGCTTGACGCTACCTTAAACATATCCGAATAGTTTACAAGCGTGGGCTCTAATACGTAAAGCTTTGGCGGGAATACGAAAAGCTCGTGTACCGGCTTAAACGATTGAATTACTGCGTAGTAAAGCGGGAATATCATAAATAATCCCAAAAGTGTCAGGAAGATAAAGATTACAATATCACCTGCGAGAGAGCTGCTAGATTTTCTTTTTCTCTTTTTAACATGGACCTTGTTAATGTCCATATTCTTTTGTCTTTTTCTAAGCCTTTTAATGGCTTTTTCTTGTTTCTTTTTCTCTTTTTCGCTAAGTCCCATTTGTAATCTCACCTCCTAGTCTAAGTATTTGGCAAGCAATCGATTGATAAGCTGATTTACCAAGAGCATTGCCAGGAACAATACGAAACATATTGCTGACGCATATCCCATTTCGTAACGAATTGTACCATAGTCGGTAGCGTGGTTCATAACCGTGTGCGCTACATAGTCTGTTGAAGGTAATCCTACCAATGACTGTCCGACTGTACCTACTGTGAACGCTGCTGAAATCTGAAGTACGGCTGCGAACAAAAGCTGTGGTCCCATTGAAGGAATTGTGATGGAGAATAGCTCCTGCCAGCGGTTTTTAATTCCCTCAACGGCGCCTGCTTCATACATCGTCTTATCGATGTTCTGGAAACCTGCACGGAGTGAAAGGAATCCGGCACCCATTGAAATCCAAAGCTGTACGATAACTACAACGGTAAAGATGTAGGTCGTATCTGTCAGCCACTGAATTGGTGAAGTGATAATTCCGAGATCCAATAGCACTGCGTTGAAGTATCCATATGTATCTCCTGAGAACAGAAGCTGCCAGATAACGTATACTGACGGTGTCATTGAAGGTGCGTAGAATACGAATGTAAATATTGTTTTGAGCGCAGGGTGCATCTCATTTATTAGCCACGCCAGGAAGAACGAAAGCACATATGAGAATGGTCCTGTGAAGATTGCCATTACAAGAGTGTTCTTAACGGCTATCATAAACGTATCGTCGTTCAGGAACAGGGTTGTAAAGTTTGAAAGTCCGACAAACTGTGGGAACTGTACCATATTAAAGTTTGTAAATCCCATTGGGAGTGACATTATAACCGGTACAATAGTAAAGATTGTGAAGAGAATCATAAACGGAGCAAGCATTGCATAGCAGCCGATGTTATTTCTCATCAAATGAAGTGTATATCTGACTTTGCCTTGATTTTTAAGTGGTCCTTCCACCTTAGTTTTTGCCATTTACTCACTCCCCCTTAATCGCTTCCGACCGATATTTCAAGGTCTTCAAGTTTTCTCTCAATCTCGCTGTTAATATCCTTGTTGTACCACATCAGAGTATCTCTTGGATTTTCTGAATTATTAACAGTTTCTCTGAAAGCGTTCATTATATTTCTCGTTACAGCATATGAAGCAGGAATTACAGGAATCTCATCTTGTGTTTCAAACTGTGCAAGAAGCTTTGTCATATCCGATGTGCTCCATGAAAGCTGCTCAAGAGCTTCGAGGTTCGCAGTATCAAATCTACCCATTGTGCCCATTACAGCTTCAATGTCATAAGCGTACTCAACCTGAGTTTCAGTAGAAGTAAACCACTTGATAAACTCCCAAGCTGCCTCCTGGTTTTCGCACTTCTTAAAGATTATAGCGCCCGTACCTGTTGAGTTAGCTGTGTGGTCGATTGTTCCGTCCTCCTGAAGAGTTCCCGGAACTGTTGTCATTCCCCAGCAGCCCTTGATTTCAGGTGCTGATACTGTTACCTGATTATAGAATGTATACGGCTGAATCAAAAGCGGCATATCACCGGTTCTGAATCTTGTAAAGCCGTCGTACTGCTGATCAAACGAATATGTTGTATAGAACTTTGTCCATGTGGTGAATGCGTCAATTGCTTCCTGCTGGTCAAAGGTTGTTGACGTCTGATCCTCTGTATAGTAGTTAAGTCCCTGCTGAAGCATCAGCATAGCGAATGTGTTACCGGCTTCAACTGTTGTAGAAACTACCGCAGTACCGTTTGCAGATGTGTTCTGAGTTGTAGGAAGTACAAGTCCTACTTCCATATAGTTGCTCTGAAGTACAGGGAGAATATCAATCAGGTCGTCCCATGTTTTAATATCCTCTTCAGCGTCGATTCCATACTCCTCTAAAATGTCTTCTCGGTAGAACATCATCGGTATCGTCTGACTGACAGGCAATCCGTAAGTTCCGCCGTTGTACTCATACAAAACAGAAGCATTTTCCTGGAATCTCGTCATAACCTCATCATAGTCGTCAAAGGTTGTAAGGTCCGTTAAAACGTCACGCGCGGCTAGCTGTATCGGGAAGTCTCCTCCGATAAACAGCGCTATGTCCGGACCCTTGCCGGCGAGCGTCGCTTCGACTATACCTCCTTGAACCAGATTTACGGTTATCTTTGTATCGCTTGTCGGGTTAAAGTCACTTTCTACTAGCTGGTTTACAACCTGCGCCTGGTCACGTCCTAAAGATACCCAGCATACCAGCGAGTCTTCGGTTTCTGTTGAAAGTGAGTTATAATCCTCAAAGAAGGAACCGATGAAAGCCTGGAAGCCAAATGAAAGGCTGTCGAGGAATCCCTCGTCGACTGAATCGAAATCCTTACCCGCAGGAGCTAACTGGAACATATCAATTTCCAGCGGCTGCTCTCTGTATTCTCTCATCCATGATGAAACTGATGTGATGTTATCCTTGATCTGAGAAAGGTTTGAAGGAATGTTTATAGGTCTGTCAACACAGTTGTCCAGAACGATTGCCATCTTTTCAAGCGTAACCGCTTCTGAACCTGCAACACCTGAAAGTGCTTCGATTTCGTCCTTCTTGGCGATAAGCTCATCGCTCAAACGCTCGAAATCGCTGATAATATCAGGAAGGACCTTGTCTATCTGATAGTCGTTGTACTCGTCCGGATCAGGACCTGTTATCTGACGAATCTTTCTGTAGTAGCTTGTAATCTCGTATACTACGTCGTCAAGCTCTGCCATTATATCTCCGATTTCTCCAGGAATTGCTTCAAGAGTAATCGTGTGAGTTCCAGCTTCGAGATAATAATAGATGTCGTTTCCGTCCTCGTCCTGAGGTGTTGTAACCGTCCAGTCGGAAGAATAGTAGAACTTGATCTGCTCGCTCTCGGTGTTTGGAACAACTCCGTCGATGTAGAGCTTTCTGTTTGAATAAAGACCTCTCATCTGATCCTGTCTGCCGCGGATACCTAATTTATAGTATCCCGACGTTTCAACCTCAACCTCCCATGTTATTGATTGAGTTGACTGCGACCAGTTTTCAGAACCGATTGTGTTATACTTTGTCTTTGTAGGGTCTGACGGCTGTGTGATAGATGAGTTTCTGTCACTTGTAGGGGATAATGTTCTGTCAGACTTATAAATTGCGTCCTCGCCCTGAACTGTAATAACGTCTGCGTCGCTGTTAGCTTCAAGCTCAGAATCGCTCGGAGCTACGTAAGCTTCAGTTTCAGGTTCCTGAGTAAGCTTGATGCTCTCGATAGCAAATTGAGCCTTTACAGATTCAAGAGTGACTGTATGCTCACCAGCTTCAAAATAGAACCAAAGAGCGTCGTTGTAAAGTCCGTCGATGTCCTTCAAGTAGGTTTCCTGCCAGCAAACCTCTTCAACCTGTCCAGGTCTGATGTCGTTACCGTTGTCGTCCTTCTTGATGTCCTCCTCGTTTACCCATCTCTTGGATAATGTAATACGAGTAGCGGTGTCGTATGGAGCCTCCCCGTCAATTTGTAGCTCAAGCTCAACGCTGTCTGTTGAACCTGCTAACGCCTCGTAGCTAATTGTTATTGCGTAAAGTCCGCTCTCTGCAACAGTTACAGGAAAGCTTACGCTTCCGTCCTGATTTGCCCATTTCAAAGCTGTCTTTCCGTCAACCTCTTCAACTGAAAGCTCAGCTACAGAGTCGCCTGTATATTCCGGCTGATATTCGCTTGAATAGATATAGCCCTCGTCGTCGGCTACCTCTGGACGAGTTTCGTCTGCATACATCTCACGATAGTCTATGTATGAAGGAACGTCGTCCGACTCGTCTTCGTCTTCGTCAAGATCAAGATCGTCGTCAGCAGTTTCAGAAGCGGTAGTTGTATCCTGCTCTTCGTCATCTGCATAAACGGCAACCGCCGATGAAGCGAACGTCGTCAAAGCAAGCGAAAAAGCTAAAACTCTCATCAAAAGTTTGTGTTTCACAGTGTATCCACCTTTCCTATAAAATGTTTTCGCCGATTTATTATTTCCCTACAACGGGTGAAAGCGATATTTGTCAGGTTGATTTAAAAATCTGGATTTTTCCAGATTGTTCATCAAGCTCAACCTTCAGCTTATCTCCGCCCTTGATTCCGAGCGTTTCAAGATAATCCTTTGGAATCTGAAGCCGTCCTGAGCGGTCAAGCACTATCAGCTCCTCCGGCTGGGAGTCTTCAAGCTGCGACTTATCGCCCTTTTCGGCAATGTCTTCAAGATTTCCGCCGAGGTCTTTGATCTCTTCGGCATAGGATTTCTTTCTTATAATTTCAGAGCTTGTTCTGCCATCTCTGATAGCAACTACCCTGTCTATGTGCTTTGCAAGCTTAACGTCGTGGGTAACAATTACAACTGTTATCCCCTCGGTTCTGTTAAGCTCCTTGAAAATGTCGAGAATTACGTTCGACGTTTTGGTATCAACCGCTCCTGTCGGCTCGTCGGCGAGCAAAAGCTTCGGAGAATTCGCAAGTGCTATTGCAATTGCTACTCTTTGCTGCTCTCCTCCTGACATCTGGTCAAGTCGTGAGCCTGCACGGTTTGAAAGTCCTACCTTGTCAAGCAGCTCAAGCGCTCTTTCACGCCGCTGCTTTGAACCCTTCAGGAGCATTGGCATTTCAACATTCTGAACTGCCGTCAGATACGGAATAAGGTTTCTCGCATTATTCTGCCACACAAAACCAACCGTATTTCTCTTGTACTCCATATAATCTCTGTCGGAAAATTTAAGCAAGTTCTTTCCGTCTACGGTAAGGCTTCCTGCGCTCGGCTTATCAAGTCCTCCGAGCATATTGAGCAGCGTACTTTTACCGCTTCCTGAATTTCCGACAATCGCCATCAGCTCTCCACGCTTGACGTCAAGGTCCAGGCCTTGAAGAGCTACTACCTCAACCTCGCTTGTTTTGTAAATTTTTACGAGGTTTTCACAGCGTATCATATACTCGTCATTTATGTCTGCTATATTATTTTCATCAACTAAAGTGTCACTCAACAATCTCACCGTCCTCTAGTGTGTAAACCTTATCGGCTACATCCATCATGCTGGGGTCGTGAGTGGTCATAACAATTGTCATTCCCTCTTTTGCGACAAGCTCTTTGAATAGCTTTACTATGTACAGTGCCGTCTGAGTGTCAAGCTCTGCGGTAGGCTCGTCGGCAAAAATAATCTTTGGCGAGTGTGCAATCGCTCTTGCAATCGCTACTCTCTGCTGCTCGCCTCCGCTCATCTCACCGGGTCGGTGATGCATTCTTTTAGCAAGGCCGACGTTTGCCAGGCATTCCTTGACTCTTTCATCCCGCTTCGCTGCCGGGTATCCCGAAAGCCGAAGTCCGAACTCAACATTTTCATATCCGGTCATACTGGATATGAGCGCAACAGACTGGAATACAAACGCCATATCATATCGCCGTTTTTCATCCCTTTGTCCATCACTGAGCGATGTAAGGTCCTCGTCGAGAAACATTACCTTTCCTTCGGTGGGTCGGTCGAGACAGCCTAAAATGTTTATAAGTGTTGTCTTTCCGCTTCCCGAACGTCCTCTCAAGACGGTAAGCTTGCCCTGCTCTATTTCAATATTTATATTTTTAAGCGCATGAACAATATTCTGATCGCTGATTTTAAAATCTCTGCTGACGTTTTCAGCAGATAATATAACGCTCAATGTACCGCCGCCCTTCCGAAAACGCAAAAAAGCATTTTTATTTGTGCAAATTGCACATTTTGATTTTTAGGAAAAAGAATAATAAGCTTTCTAGCACTTTTGGCTAAAAGCTACTATAAATCCCCCATTTTCGCACCCATTTTTTAGCAAATGAAACAAATAATCGCCAATCTGAGCGCAATTTTCTATTCATAATTATAGCAAAAAGGCTTGATGATGTCAAGGTTTTTGTGGATTTTTACCAAATGTTTTATCTTTTAACGTGACTTCGATTTTTGTGCAATTTTCACAAATATGCGTGTCGAATTTTGGTGAAACAGCCTATTGACTTATAACAACTCGCTTTCTTTTGTTTAATCAATCGTCTTGTTCATAAATTGTTCAGTAATTCGTTACAAAAAATACCGCCTGCCCACAACGTGTGAGCAAGCGGTTTTCTCTTTATTTTTCAGGGTTATCTGCCGACGCCCTTCGACTTCGTTTCGATTTCAACTCTTAGCTTTTCGACAAGCTCGTCAGCAGGCATTGCGCCTATATCTCCCTCGTTTCTTGAACGAACCGATACAGCGTTCACTTCGACCTCCTTATCGCCGATAACAAGCATATAAGGAATCCTGTCAAGACGAGAGTTTTTGATCTTTCTGCCGATAGTTTCATCTCGCTTATCAACTGTAACTCTCATTCCCATTTCAGTCAATCTGTCAACCAGAGCTTCAGCGTACTCAATATGCTCCTCTCCGATTGGCAGAACTCTTACCTGCTCAGGAGCAAGCCACAGAGGAAATACTCCGGCGTAATGCTCTATCATATATGCAAGCGTTCTTTCATAGCAGCCAAGCGACGTTCTGTGAATAATATACGGAAACTTTTTCTGTCCGTCCTTGTCAATATAGTACATACCGAACTTTTCAGCAAGCAGCATATCAATCTGAATTGTAACAAGGGTGTCCTCCTTGCCGAATACGTTTTTGTACTGAATGTCAAGCTTCGGACCGTAAAATGCCGCTTCGTCAATTCCAATCTCATAATCCACTCCAAGATCGTCAAGGATTGTAGCCATTGCAGCCTGAGATGCGTCCCATTGCTCAGCGGTGCCCTCGTACTTGTTGTCGGGGTTTTCAGGATCCCATTGTGAAAATCTGAAGGTACAGTCCTCCAAAAGTCCGACAGTATCAAGCATATATTTTGCAAGCTCCAGACATCCCTTGAATTCCTCTTCAAGCTGGTCAGGGCGCAAAACGATATGTCCCTCTGAAATGGTAAACTGACGGACACGGATAAGTCCGTGCATTTCGCCGCTGTCCTCGTTTCTGAAAATGGTTGACGTTTCGCCAAGTCTCATCGGCAAATCTCTGTATGAACGCTGTCTGTTTAAATATACCTGATACTGGAACGGACATGTCATCGGACGAAGCGCAAAGCACTCCTTTGTTTCGTCGTAAGGGTCGCCTAGTACAAACATTCCGTCAAGGTAATGATCCCAGTGACCCGAAATTTTATAAAGCTCTCTCTTTGCGAGATACGGTGTTTTTGTAAGCAGATAGCCGTGCGCCTGCTCGGTATCTTCAACCCATCTTTGCAGCGTCTGGACAACTCTTGCGCCCTTTGGCAGGAGTATAGGAAGTCCCTGTCCTACATAATCAACGGTTGTAAAATATTCAAGCTCACGTCCCAGCTTATTGTGATCTCTTTTCTTTGCTTCTTCAAGCTTTGCTAAATGCTCCTCGAGCATCGAAGCCTTCGGGAACGCTACCGCATAGATACGGGAAAGCATTTTGTTTTTCTCGTCGCCTCTCCAGTAAGCGCCCGTGCAGGAGGTAAGCTTTATCGCCTTTACAGGCGCCGTCGTCATAAGGTGAGGGCCTGCGCAAAGGTCAACAAACTCGCCCTGCTTGTAAAATGAAATAGGCTCGCCCTTGTCAGCGTGCTCCTGGCAAAGCTCAACCTTATAGATTTCGCCCTTCGATGAAAGGTAATCAATCGCTTCGCCCGGCGACATTTCAAACTGCTCAAGCGAGAGCCCTTCCTTTACTATCTTTTTCATTTCGTTTTCAATCTTTACAAGGTCGTCCTCGGAAAACGGAGTTTCCCTGTCAAAGTCGTAATAAAATCCGCTGTCAATCGAAGGTCCGATCGCCAGAAGAGTATCCGGGTACAGTCTTTTTACCGCCTGCGCCATAATATGCGAAGCGGTATGCCAGAAGGTTTTCTTTCCGTCGATGTCATCAAAAGTCAGAACCTCAAACGTGCAGTCGCTGTCAACTGTTGTTCTTAAATCCTTTACCTCTCCGTTGATTTTTACAGCGCAAGCCGCCTTGTAAAGTCCCATTCCTATTCCCTTTACAATTTCAGCAGCGCTTGAAGCGTTTTCGATTTCACGAACGCTTCCGTCCTTTAAAGTAAGCTTAATCATAATTTCTCAATCCCTTTCCTAAAATATAGCATAAAAATAATAATCAATAAATACAACCGCTCCGACTGCGAAAAGCGCAATGCTTGTCAGAAGGCTTATTACATTAAACAGCTTTCGCATTCCCTTGGAAAGCACGCTGTTGCCCTTTTCGTCAACGCACATACCGTTGTAAGCCGAATTAGACCAATAAACCAATATGAACATTATTATCGCCCAGAGCAGCGCTTCGTACATTGTTATCGTCGACTTAAAAACTGCAGCTAATAAAAACATCGCCATAATTCCAAGCTCCAGAACGGTCGACAGAACAAACGATATTATACAGCCCTTCTTTTTAGCTTTTACTGTAAGCATAGCATACTCCCTTCTTTAAAAACAAAATCCCGATATTCAGCAACGCTCTGAACATCGGGACGAATTTACTCGTGGTTCCACCCAACTTTCCAACCCTTTTACGGTTGGCTTTGATGCCTTTAACGCAGGCTTGCGGCGTTTATTAGACGCTCTCAAAAGCGGTGTTCCCGATTGCCTCCCTAGTAAGCGAAATTTCAGCCTGACGTTTCGCTCTCTCTGCTCTAAAGACTGCTGCAACAGGACTTCTTTATCAACAAATTGAAGTATTTAAATTGTTGCCTTAATTGTAGCACTATTGAACACTATTGTCAAGAGAAGAGGAAAAATCTTTTGTATTTTGGTTAATTGCACCAAAAGGCTTGACACAAGAATGTATTTGGGATATAATATTTTTGTATATTATGTATTTATGCAATTGAAATGTGTGCAGCAGACGGCAGAAATTGCTGTTTGGCAGCGCGTTTTATTGTGTTAATAGATATTATCACTCTTTTTATACATTACTCCCGAGGGTGTATGTTTAAATATAACGGGGATATTCCCCTGACCTTTAAAATTTAATATTGAGCATAACGCCTTCGAGGGTACGTATCCAATAAAAATACAGACTGAGAAGGAGGAAGCTTAAAATCATGGATTGGACATTAACCATTCTATTGTGCGTTGTAGCCCTTATTCTTGGCGCCGGAATTTCATTTTACTTTGCGTTTAAATTTGGTGAAAATCATCGTAAGAAAACTGCCGAGGCACAAATCGGCTCGGCTGAAGAGGAAGCCAAAAGAATCGTTGAGGACGCAAAGAAAAATGCTGACGGTTTAAAAAAGGAAGCTTTGGTAGAGGCTAAGGACGAAACTCATAAGTATCGTCGAGAAGCCGAAAAGGAAATCAAAGAAAGAAGAAACGAAGTTTCACGCCAGGAAAGAAGACTTCAGCAAAAGGAAGAAACGCTCGACAAGAAAGTCAACAACATTGAAAAGAAGGAAGAGCTTTTACAGTCGAAAATCAAATCGGCTGATGAAAAGCTTGAGGAATCGGAAAGAATTAAGAGAAGTCAGCTTGAAATGCTGGAGCGAATTTCTGAATTCACCAAGGATCAGGCAAAGGATTATCTGCTTAATCTTCTCGACGACGAGCTTGTTCACGAGAAAGCAGTTAAAATTCAAAGCTACGAGGCACAGATTAAAGAAGAATGTGAGGACAAGGCAAGACAGTATATCTCACTTGCAATTTCCAGATGTGCGGCGGATCAGGTTTCTGAAACAGCCGTATCTGTCGTACCACTTCCTAACGACGAAATGAAGGGAAGAATTATCGGCAGAGAGGGTAGAAACATCCGCACAATTGAAACTCTTACAGGAGTCGATCTTATCATCGACGACACACCGGAAGCTATTACTCTTTCCTGCTTTGATCAGGTAAGAAGAGAAATAGCAAGACTCACACTCGAAAAGCTTATTCAGGACGGAAGAATTCATCCGACCAGAATAGAAGAAATGTATGAAAAGTCAAAACGCGAGGTCGAATACAAAATTAAGCAGGAGGGCGAAAGAGCCATTCTTGAAACCAATGTACATGGCATTAACAACGAACTTGTTAAGCTTATCGGTAGACTTCGCTATAGAACGAGCTACAGGCAAAATGTACTTGACCACTCGATTGAGGTTGCTCACCTTGCAGGTATGATGGCATCAGAGCTTGGCGTAGACGCAACCCTTGCAAGAAGAGCAGGCTTGCTTCACGATATAGGTAAGGCACTAAGCTACGAAATTGAGGGTTCTCATGTACAGATAGGCGTTGACGTTTGTAAGAAATACAAGGAAAGCCCCGACGTTATACACGCTATTGAAGCTCACCACGGCGACGTTGAAACAAGAACCGTTGTCGCAGCGCTTGTTCAGGCAGCCGACGCTATTTCAGCGGCAAGACCGGCTGCAAGAAGCGAGAATTATGAGAATTACATCAAGCGATTAGAAAGGCTTGAGGAAATTTGCACCTCTTACGACGGAGTTGAAAAGTCCTACGCTATTCAGGCAGGACGCGAGGTCAGAATTATTATTCAGCCTGAAAAGGTAAACGACGAAAAGATGGTTTTGGTCGCAAGAGATATTGCAAAGCAAATTGAAGATGAAATGGATTACCCAGGACAGATCAAGGTAAATCTCATCAGAGAAAGCCGAGCTGTCGAATACGCTAAGTAATCCACAAGACACAAATTACAAATTGAAAGCAACAGGCAAGCAGCGTTTAAACTGCTTGCCTTATTTTTGTGCTTAAAGCGATATAAGCCTTACTATAAATAATCACAAGAAATTGAGTTACTGCCACATGACTGTCGGCAGGAGCATCTTTAAACAACAAAAATCCCCCGCCGTAAAGACGAGGGATTGAAATGTACAAATTAGTTGATAAGAGATTTCTCTGTTTCCTTGTCGAACAGGTGAATTCTGTTAGGATCAATAGCAACCTTAATCTTATCCTGTGGACGAGCCGTTGATCTTGGTGAAACTCTTGCTGTAAGAGGAATACCCTCACAGTTGATGTAAAGATAAGTTTCAGCACCCATCATTTCTGTAACTTCAACAGTTGTATCAATGATACCTGTCTTTGCAGTAGACAGGAACATTTCCTCATCGTGGATACACTCAGGACGAACGCCCATAACAACTTCCTTGCCAACCATCGGCTCTAAAACCTCAGCGTCAGCCTTAGCTTCAGGAACCTCAACTGTGTACTTGACACCTCTTGTTGTCTTAGTATCCTCAGAACCAAATTCAACAATGTACTTGCCATCATTCTTGAGAAGCTTAGCGTCGATAAAGTTCATCTGTGGTGAACCGATAAATCCAGCAACGAACTGGTTAACCGGGTCGTTGTAAAGGTTTGTAGGTGTATCAACCTGCTGAATGATACCGTCCTTCATAACAACGATTCTGTCACCCATTGTCATAGCTTCTGTCTGGTCGTGAGTTACGTAGATAAATGTTGTACCAAGCTTCTTGTGGAGCTTAGAAATCTCGGTCCTCATCTGAGCACGGAGCTTAGCGTCAAGGTTTGAAAGAGGCTCGTCAAGTAAGAATACCTGCGGCTCACGAACGATAGCACGACCAAGCGCAACTCTCTGTCTTTGTCCTCCTGACAAAGCCTTTGGCTTTCTGTCAAGCAAATGCGCAATGTCAAGGATTCTTGCAGCTTCCTCAACCTTCTTAGCAATCTGGTCCTTAGGAACCTTTCTAAGCTTTAGTCCGAAAGCCATGTTCTCAAATACCGTCATGTGTGGGTATAGAGCGTAGTTCTGGAAAACCATTGCAATATCTCTGTCCTTCGGTGCGATGTCGTTTACAAGTCTTTCACCAATGTAAAGCTCACCGTCACTGATTTCCTCAAGTCCTGCAATCATTCTCAGCGTTGTCGATTTTCCGCATCCAGAAGGACCTACAAGAATAATAAATTCCTTGTCCTTGATTTGTAGGTTGAAGTCTGTAACAGCTACAACATTTCCTGGATACTTTTTGTAAATGTTCTTAAGTGTAACACTTGCCATTTATCAAAACCTCCTAAAATAATATAATAGAAAATCAATCTACTAAAATTGTTCCTCTATTATAATAGCAGGTGTCGCAAGAAATTTCAAGTGGTGAAATGACTAAACTTTGACCCCAGAAATTATACATATTTACCAAAACATTTTCGAAAATTCTATATTATGTCCAAAAATTGAGGTAAATATTTGTGCAAAATCTCTAAACAATTTCCAACAGGTAGATTTTCGTCCAAAAAAATTTTTCCGATGCTTATACGCTTCAGATAGGTGACTTTATTGCCTACCGCTCCGAACATTCGTTTCACCTGATGGTACTTTCCTTCGTTCAAAATCAAGTAACATTTGCGAGCTTCTCCGTCGATTCTCTCAAGCTTTGCCGGCAGACATTTTTCATTTCCGTCGATCGTTATACCCTCCTCAAAGAGTCTGGCGGTATCTTCTCTTATATCTCTTTCAAGCTCGACATAGTATTTTTTATCGACATGGTTTTTCGGCGAAAGCATTTTATGAGAAAGCTCGCCGTCGTCGGTAATAAGAACAAGGCCCTCCGTATCCTTGTCAAGTCTTCCGGCAGGGAAAAGCCCTTCTCTGTAAAGCTCCTTTGGAACAAGCTCCAAAACTGTCGGCGAAGCTCCGTCCTTAGTCGAGCAAACATAACCCTTCGGCTTGTTGAGCATTATGTAAATGTGCTCCTTATATTCGATTTTTTTACCGTCGAGAAAAATCTCGTCCTTTTCGGCGTCAATCTTATCGTCAGGTCGAGCGTTCTTTCCGTTGACTGAGATTTTTCCCTTTTTGCAAAGAAGCTTTACCTCGCTTCGGGATACCTCGTAAACCTGATTTGACACAAACCTGTCAAGCCGCATTATTTTCGACATCCTGAAATTCCTTTCTACTCCGCTTTTTTAAGCCCCTGCATAAAGCCGTCTAGCTCGTTGCAGGAAACATCTCCGCCTATCAGCTTGCCGTCAAAGATTATAAGGCTCAGATAGACGTTTTCCCTGTCGTTCGGATAATTTTTCACCAAGTAGGTGTAAATCTCTACTTCCTTCCCCTTGTATTTTTCAAGGTTAAACCCCTGCTGCTTTTGAATTTCGTTGTAATCCTCGTATACGTCGTCAAATTCAACAGGTATTTTTACGACCTTGCTGCTTGTGTACTCTGAGTCCGTTTCCCAGCCGAGATCCTTTATAAACTCCTGTCGTAGCTCCTCGGTATCAAGCGTTATGCAATCATCCGAATACGCCTTTGCAACTCCGTATACCACTAAAAATATAAACAAAGCGGAAACGGCACAGACAGCAATTACAAGTCCCAGCTTTTTCACCTTTATCGTTTTGATTATCATATTGACCCCTCTTTCGCATAGCTTTTTTGTAATTAAGTATATGCGTAAGGATAACGAAAAAGAAGCGTAAACACCAAGTCCCCAAGCCTAAAAGCTCAGGGACTTAAAACTTGTAAATTCAAAATGTAATCTTAATAAACCAATCCGTTAATCAAATATAACAGCCACTGCGCTAAGCTAACGCAGAAGAAAATAGCTGTAATCGCATATGGAAGCTTGTTATCGTCCTTGAGTTCAGCCTTTAAGCCGTAAGCTACAAGGAAGTAGCCCAAAATGCTTCCTATTAACATAAACAGGTTTCCAAAATCTGCGCTTGCAAGTCCGAACAGGAAGTCAAGCACTGTCATTGGAATTACAGGCATCAAAAACAGCGAAGCGATTGAAAGCGACTTAACAAACGATACCTTCGTCTTGCTAAACAGGCTTGCGCACGCCATTACAAGAGATGCAATAATTGCGACCGTTGCTGCGGCAATCAGAAGCTCGATGAAAAATCTCATTAAGAAATGAATTGCCTTTTCTGCTGTTGTGTAGTAGGAATAAAAGCCGCTGCTGCTATTGCTATGAACAATCGCAACATTTATCATTCCAAAAATAATTCTAAGTACAGCATAGATGATTGTAAGAGTTAATGAAGCGACAAGGCTTTGCTTTGTGACAACCTTTGGTGCGTTAGTTGCAGGAGCCTTAAAAACTTCAATAGTATCTGTAAAGGTTTCGCCTAACTCCTTGCCAAAGTCAATTCCCGGCTTTTTAGGAGCTTGATAATACATATTTGGGTTTGGATTCTGCTGTGGATAGCCCTGATACATATTCGGGTTAGGATTTGGGTTAGGATTTTGATTTGGATTTACATTCTGATATCCCTGATACATATTTGGATTTGGGTTTTGCTGAGGTGCGCCCTGTACTGGCTGAGCGTTATTTGGCTGCTGTGCGCCGTTTACATTCTGAACATTTTGATTTTCATTCATATAACTTACTTCCCTTCCTCCAGTCTTTTGCCTTACCGTTTAAGCTGACTGAATTGTTATTTCAAGATAAGTATATCACAACTTTTTTCTCTTGGCAATATAAAAATCTTTTTTTGACAGATTTTCTACAAAACCTACAAAAATAACTTCCAGAATATGTACAAGTAGCCCCCTCTCTTTGAGCAAAATGTTCAAAAATCCAATTTTCAAAAAAGTGTTGACATATTATGGATTGTGTGCTATACTTACGTCGGTTAGCTAATGCTAACTCCAAGCAACAGCGGTTTATTTATGATGCGAAGTTGTGTACTGCAGTTAGCTCAGACTAACTTAATGGCGAACAAATAACAAATAATATTCGGGAGGAAAAATATGTTTTTAAAAATTCACAACCTGCAAAAGTTTTACGGCGACGGCGAAAACAGAATACAGGTTCTAAAAGGCATCGACGCAGAAATTGAAAGGGGCGAGATGTGCGTCCTTCTCGGTCCGTCAGGCTCAGGAAAAACCACACTTTTAAATATCCTCGGCGGAATTGAAACAGCTGAGGAGGGTTACGTATCAATTAACGGCGACAAAATTAAGGATATGAGCGAGAAAAACCTCACCCTTTACCGTAGAAAGCATTTAGGCTATATTTTCCAGATGTACAACCTGATTCCTAACTTAAACATAAAGGAGAATATCGAGGTTGGCGCATATTTAAGTGATAACCCGCTGGATGTTGACGATATTTTAAAAACCTTAGGACTTTACGAGCATCGCCACAAGCTTCCAAACCAGCTTTCAGGAGGTCAGCAGCAGAGAACTGCTATCGGCAGAGCGATTGTAAAAAACCCTAATATTTTGCTTTGCGACGAGCCGACCGGCGCGCTCGACTATAAAACATCAAAGGAGATTTTAGGGCTTATTCAGCAAATCAACGAAAAGTACGGCAGCACGGTAATAATGGTAACTCACAACGACGCTATAAAGAATATGGCTGACAGGGTTATTAAGCTTCGTGACGGAGCGGTAAGAAAAAATTACCTGAACGAACAAAAAATCTCAGCAGAAATGCTTGAATGGTAAGGGAGGTTTTTATATGAAATGCCCTTTAAGAAAGCGTTTGCTGAGAGAACTTAAAAGCGATTTTGGAAAATACGCAGTAATTTTCGTTTTGATGACATTGTCTATCGGATTCATCTCAGGCTTTTTAGTTGCCGCAGAAAGCATTTCCGCTTCGCTTGACGAAGGATACGAAAAGTACAACATAGAAAACGGAAACTTTGAAACCTACTCCGAGCTGACCGATGAGCAGATAAGCGAGATTGAAGATAACGATATTACAATTTACAACAACAACTACGTTGAAGCGCAAACGGACGACAGCAAGACAATACGCATTTTTGCGATTCGGGAAGAGGTAAATAAAGTCTGCCTTATGGAGGGCGAAATGCCTTCAGGACTTGATGAGATTGCGCTCGATAGAGCCTTTTGCAACAACAATGATATTTCCGTTGGCGACAGCATTGTAATTTCAGGCGAAGAAAAGAAAGTAACAGGCTTTGTTGCTCTGTCAGATTACAGCAGCTTGTTTTCAGACAACTCAGAAACGATGTTTGACGCTACAGCTTTTTCGGTAGCGGTCGTAACAAACGCGGAGCTTGACGGCTTGAGTGACAAAGACTGCCACTACAGCTACTCGTGGCTTTACGACAATGAGCCTGAGGACGAAGCAGCGGAAAAGGAGATATCAGACGAGCTTCTGACAAAAATCAACAGCATATCGCCGCTTGTAAGCTTTACGCCGAGATATTTAAATCAAGCTATAAATTATGCGAGGGATGACACAAGCGGCGACGCTACTATTATGGCTGTGCTTTTGTATATAATGATAGCTATAATGGCATTTGTGTTTGCGGTTACCATTTCAAACACTATAACCAAAGAAGCAGGCACAATAGGTACCCTTCGGGCTTCAGGCTACACAAAAGCGGAGCTTATTCGCCATTACCTTGCTATGCCGATTATTGTAACGCTGATAAGCGCTGTTATCGGAAACATTTTAGGCTACACGGTATTTCGTGTTATGTGCGCCGCTATATACTACAACAGCTACAGCCTGACTACTTACGTTACGCATTGGAACGCTTCGGCATTTATAAAAACAACAGCTGTGCCGATTGTAATAATGTTTGTAATAACACTTGGCGTTCTGGCAAGAAAGCTTTCCCTCTCCCCTCTCAGCTTTTTGCGGCGTGAGCTTAAAAGGCATCAGCGCAAAAAAGCGTTTAAGCTGAACACTCGCATTCCAATCTTTACACGCTTCAGAATAAGAATAATCTTCCAGAATATAGCAAACTATATAACGCTTCTTGTCGGAATTATTTTTGCAAACGTCCTTTTGATATTCGGCCTTGGACTTCCCGACGTTTTGGACAACTATCAGGCCGACATAACCTCCAATATGATAGCAGAGTACCAATATATTTTAAAAGCGCCTGTCGAAACAGAGGTTGAGGACGCTGAAAAGTTCAGTCTGCAGTCGCTTGAAAATACGCTTGAGGGTTATGAAAACGAGGAGATTTCCGTTTACGGAATCGACCCTGACAGCGAGTATATAGACGCTGATTTTTCAGTTGACGGAATTTACATAAGCGACGGCTTAGCTGAAAAATATTCCTACAAAAAGGGCGACAGCATAACCCTTTCGGATAAATATTCAAAAGACAGCTACGAATTTAAAATTGCGGGAATTTACAAATACCCCAGCTCGTTTGCTGTATTTATGGACTCCTACTGCTACATTTCGACCTTTGATTTGGAGGACGGCTATTACACAGGCTATTTTTCAAACGAAAGCTTAGACGATATTGATGAAAGCTTTATAGCTACAGTAATTGACAAGCAGGAACTTACCAAGATTTCAAGACAGCTTGATGTGTCTATGGGAGAGCTTGTGTATATAATAGACGCTTTTGCTATTATAATTTTTGCGGTGATTATATTCCTCTTGTCAAAAATTATTGTTGAGAAAAACGCAAGCTCGATTTCAATGACGAAAATTCTCGGCTACACAAACAGAGAGATAAACAGGCTTTATACAACCGCTACGACGATTGTTGTAGTAATCTGCCTTATCGGAACTATTCCACTTTCGACCTATCTTATGAAGCAGCTTTTTGCGTATATGATGAAAACTCAGATGACAGGCTGGATTCCGCTAAATCTATCAGCTTCAGTATATGTAAAGCTGGCAGCGATAGGACTTATAACCTACTTTATTGTTTCTCTTTTACAGCGTAAAAAGATAGCTCGGGTACCTCTCGGCGAAGCGCTTAAAAATGCGGAGTAAATGAAAAGTCCCCTGCACCACAAGTGGTGCAGGGGACGAGCTTTTTCTATCTTTGATCCATTGGAATGTATTCCTTTGACTTTAAGACGCTCTTGTATGCAGGACGGATAATTCTGTTTCCGGTTACCATTTCCTCAAATCTGTGAGCGCACCAGCCGGGCATTCTCGAAATTGCAAACAGCGGCGTAAACAAATCCGACGGAATTTTAAGCATTGTATACACAAGTCCTGAATACATATCGACATTTGCGCAAACAACCTTATCCTTGCCTGCTTCCTTTAAAATTACAGGCGTTAATCTTTCAATCATTTCCAGAAGATTAAACTCCGCTTCGTATTCGGTTCCCTTTGCAAGCTTTTCAGCGTTCTTCTTTAAAATTACAGCTCTCGGATCTGAAAGAGTATAAACTGCGTGACCCATACCGTAAATTTTCCCGCTGCCGTCGTTAGCTTCCTTTTTGACGATTTTACGAAGGAAGTCTGCTACCTCTCCCTCGTCGTTCCAGTTTTTAACGTTAGACTTTATGCACTCCTGCATCTGTCTTACCTTAGCGTTAGCTCCGCCGTGTCTTGAACCTTTAAGAGATCCGATTGCCGCAGAATACGCTGCATAAGGATCAGTTCCCGACGAGGTCAGAACTCTACAGCTGAAGGTTGAGTTGTTTCCTCCGCCGTGCTCTGCGTGAAGCATCATAAGAAGATCTAAAAGCTTCGCTTCATCGTCAGTAAACTGCCTGTCGGCACGAAGAGTTGACAAAATCATTTCTGCTGTGCTCTGTCCCTCAATAAGCGGATGCATATACATACTTTTTCCGAAAAAGCTTCTTTGCTGAACCTGATATGCGTTTACCATAATTCTTGGAAGCTTTGCTATAATCGAAATAGCTGTGTTAAGCTCGTGGTCAGGCGTTTGCGCTTCAGGGTTCGGATCATACGAATAAAGAGCGAGAATCGACCTTCCCATTTTATTCATAATATTTCTCGAAGGCGCTTTTAAAATCATATCCTCGAAAAAGTCGTTAGGTAATTCCCTTTGAGCTTCAATTATCTTGTTAAAGGTTTCAAGCTCTGACTTTGTCGGCAAATTTCCAAAAAGCAGCAAAAATACTACCTCTTCAAATCCGAAGCGGTTTTCAGCTCGAGCGTTTTTAACAATATCCTCAACATCGTAGCCTCGATAGAAAAGCTTACCCTCTGCCGGCTCCTTTTCACCGTCGTTGATAACATAGCCGTGAACATTACAAATGTTCGTAACGCCTGCCATTACTCCGGTGCCGTCCGGATTTCTGAGTCCTCTTTTAACGCCGTACTTGTCGTTATACTTTTTGTCTATCAGATTGTTGTTCACAAACTGTTCTCTGAGCATTTCCTGTGGGCTTACTGCCATTTTTATCAATCCTTTCATATCCTTAAACGGATAATTTCCCCATCACATTTATATTCTTATATTCCATCCACTTAAGCTCTCAGCAAGAAAGCATAGCCCTTAACTGAAAGGCTTTATCGTCCCTCGCTGAAAGCCGCAAGGAAACAATACACCAGCTTACATCTAGTAGTAAAATTATAGCAAAATTTTCCCCTTCTGTCAAGTACTGACATATACCCTTCTCGACTTGAATATATTAAATACAAAGGTCGTCCGAAAGACACCCCAAAAACCAAGTTGAAAGGAACTTAAAAAGTGAAAGGTACTGCAAAAACTCTACTCATTTTAGCGTTTGGAATTATGCTTATCCCCTGTCTTGTTTTCTTTAAAGACAAGCTTCAGACAAATTCTGTTACTCTCAGCGACGAGGTAAAAATACTTTGTGAGGAAACGGGCGAGATTACAACCCTTTCAAGGCGGGATTATCTTTTGTATTCCACTCTTTCGGCAATTTCTACCGATGTGAGCGATGAAACGCTAAAGGCGCAGATAGTTTTGCAAAACACGTATCTTTCCCACGAGCAAAGCTTTTCAAATAACAATCTAAACGGAGCAGATTTAAGCGATGACGAAACGGTTTATCAAAAAATTCTTACAGAAGATGAAGCGAGAGAGCTGATTGACAGCTACGACGACGAAAAGGAACGCATATTAAGCCTTATCGACGAGGTAAGCGACGAGATTTTAACCTACAAATCCTCGCCAATTGCGGTAGCGTACTTTGAAAGCTCGTTTGGACAGACGGAAAGCGCTAAGGATATCTGGGACGAGGATATAAGCTACCTTCAATCGGTAAAGTGTGTAACGGACGAAGATATTGAAGCTCAGACGACTACTCTTTCAGCAGATGAGGTGAAAGAAGCTCTTGAATCAGCATTCAATATAACCCTTTCGGAAGATTATAGCAGCTGGCTTGAGATTACAAGCACCAGCAAGGGCGGCACTCCGCTTAAGGTTAAAATCGGTGGTGAAATTGAAGCTTTAGCAAGCGAGCTCTCCTCACTTTTATCTCTCCCCTCTCAGCATTTTGAGCTAACGATCGAGGAGGATGAATTTACCTTTATTACAAAGGGCGTGGGGCATTTGGTCGGAATGAGTCAGGCTTATGCCGAAACGCTTGCGCTTGAGGGCAAAAGCTACGAGGAGATTTTACTCTACTTTTTTGACGGCTGTAAGCTTCAGACGGTTAAATAGGCAAAACTCCTTGAAAAAGCCTCTCTGTTTTGGTATAATTGCAATAGAGTAAATGACAGGGAGGAAATTTTATGCAGCAGATAAACGATATAAAAGCTGGCAGAACCGCTATTGGAATTGAATTTGGCTCTACAAGAATAAAAGCCGTTTTAACAGGCTCAGACAACAAGCCGTTAGCGGTTGGCGGACATACATGGGAAAACAGACTCGAAAATGGAATCTGGACATACTCAAAAAAGGATATTATTTCAGGACTTCAAGCGGCTTATTCTTCTCTTTGCGAGGAGGTAGAGCGTAAATTTGGCATAACGCTTAAAACGACGGGCGCTATTGGAGTCAGCGCTATGATGCACGGATATATTGCGCTTGACGGAAACGACGTGCTTTTGGTTCCCTTCAGAACGTGGCGAAACAATACCACCTCTGCTGCCGCCGATAAGCTTTCAAAGCTGTTTGAATTTAACATTCCTGAACGCTGGAGCATAGCACATCTCTATCAGGCGATGCTAGATAACGAGCCGCACTTAGCACACCTTAAACGGGTATTCACACTTGCAGGCTACGTTCATTACCTCCTGACGGACAACTGCGTTTTAGGTATAGGAGACGCGTCGGGAATGTTTCCCGTCGACAGCAAAACGCTCGATTACGATAAAGCTATGCAAGACAAGTTCGATAAGATTATAAAGTCCTGCGGCTACGATTTTAAAATTTCTGAAATTTTCCCCGAGATTCTGTGCGCCGGAAAATGCGCAGGAAATTTAACAGCTAAGGGTGCTCGTCTTCTTGACCCGTCTGGAAATTTAACGAGCGGCATACCTCTTTGTCCACCTGAGGGCGACGCAGGAACTGGTATGACTGCTACAAACAGCGTTTTGAAGAGAATGGGAAACGTATCAGCAGGAACGTCGGTATTTGCAATGGTTGTGCTTGAGGACAAGCTTAAAAACGTATATCCTCAGATTGATATGGTAACAACCCCTGACGGCAGTCCTGTCGCTATGGTACACGCCAACAACTGCACTTCGGAAATCAACTGCTGGGCGGCATTGTTTCAGGACGTTTTAAAAGCGTTTGGACAGGAGGCATCGCCCGACAAGCTTTACAGCGTTTTATATTCCTCAGCCTTAAACGGTGAAAAAGACGGCGGCGGACTGATTCCATTTGGATACATATCCGGTGAAAATATCACCGCTACAAAAAGCGGCAGACCGCTTTTGCTTCGCTCAGAGGACGCATCTCTTACCCTTTCAAATCTTATGAGATCGCAGATGTATTCAGCTCTCGGGGCGCTTAAAATCGGACTTGATATACTTTTTGAAAAGGAAGGCGTAAAGGTCGACAAGCTAAACTGCCACGGCGGATTTTTCAAAACGCCTATCGTCGGACAAAAAATAATGTCTGCTGCGGCAAATGTAAAAACAAGCGTTACAAAAGAAGCCGGCGAGGGCGGCGCCTGGGGAATGGCTCTTTTAGCCTCTTTTATGAACTCGAATTATTCATCCCTTGCCGACTTTTTAAACGAGCAGGTGTTTGCCGACAGCAAAACTATAGACCTAGAGCCTGACGAGCAGGACGTTTTGGGCTTTGAAAAATTTATGCAAAGCTACAAGAGCGCACTACCGCTTGAACAGGCAGCGGCGGATTACATTTAAGGGAGGTTTTTATATGCTTGAAAGCTTAAAGGAAGCGGTCTACAAAGCGAATATGCTTTTGCCGAAATACAAGCTCGTGACGTTCACCTGGGGGAACGTAAGCGCAATAGATCGAAGCTCAGGACTATTTGTAATAAAGCCGAGCGGCGTTGATTATGAGCTTTTGACGCCTGACGATATGGTGGTGGTTGACCTTGACGGAAGCAAGGTCGAGGGTAAGCTTAACCCCTCCTCTGACACGCCTACCCACCTTGAGCTTTACAAGGCGTTTGAAAATATCGGCGGAATCGTTCACACGCACTCGTCTTACGCTACCTCCTGGGCGCAGGCGGGAAAGGATATACCCTGCTACGGCACAACGCACGCCGACTACATTTACGGCGCAGTTCCCTGCGTCAGATGTTTGACAAATCAGGAAATAAATTCCGCTTACGAGCAAAACACAGGGCTTTTAATTGCCTCAGAGTTTAAAAGACTGGGACTTGACCCTGTTGCAACTCCTGCTGTGCTTTGCAAAAATCACGGACCGTTCGCCTGGGGAAAAACGGCGGCGAAGGCGGTAGAATGCGCAGTCGTTTTAGAAGAAATTGCAAAAATGGCTTACCGAACTGAGCTTATAAACCCAAGCGTCAAGCCTGCGCCGCAGGAGCTTCAGGACAAGCACTATTTCAGAAAGCACGGCGAAAACGCTTATTACGGACAGTAAAAATGAATACAAAAAAGGACGAAGCTTTATTGCCTCGTCCTTTATTATTTTGTATGAATTTTATATTTTATGCTCTGGCCTTCTTTTGCTTAGCTTCCTTTGCCGCACGCTTATTCTGAAGCGTTACCCAAAGAGTAGGAGCTATTACGTTTGAAGAATAAACACCTGCGAGCATTCCTATAATAATCGGGAATACGAACGGAAGTATCGATGTAACGCCCGTTACCAGACAAACTATACAAACGGTCAGCATTGAAATAATTGTCGTTACGTTTGTATGAATGCTTCTTCCTACCGTCTGCGTTACTGACATATTTACAAGATCGGCAAGCTGAGTTTTCTTTCCGTAAAGGCGCTTGTTTTCTCTTATTCTGTCGTAAATGATGATTGTAGCGTTAATCGAGTAACCTAAGATTGTCAGAATTACCGCCATAAAGTTATCGTCTATATCAAATCCGCAGAATGCAAAGCACGCAAATACCATTAGCGCGTCGTGCAACAGCGCTACAACCGCCATACAGCCGGCTGAAATACCGCCGATCTTTCTGAATCTGAAGCCGATGTAGATAATCATTACAATCGCCGCAAAGGCAACCGCTACAAAGCACTTCAGGAAAAATTCCTTACCGTTTGAAGGTGAAACGTCGCTTGACGAGTAAACCTCAAGATTAGTATCCGCAAACTCCTCCTGCAAAGCTGTTGTAAGCTCAGTCTGAACTGAGTTTGTAAGTCCGTCGCCTGATGCAAACGACAGGGTTACAGTCTGCGTATCGTTCGCCATGCTTTCACCGGTCTTAACCGTTACGTCTTCTCCGATAGCCTCCTTGACAACGTCCGCTACAGCGTCTGTGTCAATTTCGCCTTCATACGAGTATTCAATAAGCGTACCGCCCTTAAACTCAATAGCGAGATCTACGCCGCCTATCGGCGATACAGCGCCTAGTGCCGTATAAGCTAAAGCTGCTACGATTATAACAACTGAGATTGTATAGAAAACCTTTCTCTTTCCGTAAACGTTTAAAGTCTTGCGTTCCTTAGCCTTTTCTCTTAAGCCGTAAAGACTTGGCTTTTTAAAGCACTTAAACTTCGACAACGCCGAAAGCATCAGACGAGAAGCCAAAATTCCAAATACGAAGTTCAAAATAATTCCGACTAAAAGCGTATAGCCGAGCGAATAAATCGTTCCAGCAGTTGAAGCTCCAAACGAGAAGAATACAAAGTTTAACATCTTTGCAAACACGCCGTCGGTCGGTCCGAACGCACCCATCAGAATTATTGCAACAAATACTACTGTAATGTTGCTGTCGAAAACTGCGCTCCAAGCCTTTTTGAATCCGCTTTCTATTGCGCCGTTTAAGGTCTTGCCGTTTCTGAGCTCTTCCTTGATTCTCTCGAATGTAACTACGTTTGCGTCAACGCCCATTCCGACAGCAAGAATAATACCTGCGATACCCGGTATGGTGAGCGTAAAGCTCGATATGTTAGAGAAGAATCCTGAGATAGCGGCAATTGTACATACAACCTGTCCGATAAGCGAAATGGTAGCGACAACGCCTGCCAGTCTGTAAATGAATATCATATAAATTGCAATCAGAACGAAAGCAACGATTCCAGCAATTACTATTGATGTGAGCGCTCCCTCGCCGAGTGTTGGCGAAACGATGCTCGTGCTTGTAGCTTCAAGCTTGAACGGAAGCGAACCAGCGTTGATGTTGTCGGCAAGCTTCTTGGCTTCATCATAAGTGAAGTCGCCTTCGATTACACACTTACCGTCTGTAATGGCTGAATTAACGGTAGGATACGAAATACATTCGTCGTCCATATAAATAGAGATAGAACCGCTTCCAGCAAGCTCAGCAGTAGCCTCAGCAAAAGCTTCGGTTCCTTCGTCGTCAAATTCAAGGCTTACAACAACCTCAGTAGAGCCTGTTGTTTCGTCCGTCTGGTATCCGGCCTCAGCCTTTGTAACCTGATCACCTGTCAGGATTATCGTTCCGTCAGGGTCCTGCGAGCCTTCTCTGAAGGTTAATATTGCGCTCTCGCCAAGCTCTTCAATAGCAGTTTCGGGATCGAAATCTGTATCTCCTGCCTGCCATGGAAACTCAACTACGACTCTCTTTTCGTTTTCGTCAACATAAACCTCACTGTCGGTTATGTTGTTGTTTACAAGTCGCTGCTCAATAAGGCTCTTCGCTGCAGCCATATCGTCCTCAGACGCATCATAATCGTCGGCAGGCTCAAAAGTAGCGTTAACTCCTCCTTGAATATCAATTCCCCACCTGATTTCATCAACGCCCTTGATGTATGTTATTTCCGTATCACCGTACTGCCCATGAACGCCGAATATTGTCAGGTATGTAAGCACTGCAATAACAGCTACGACGATAAAGAAAACGGGCTTTTTAACTTTACGCAACTTTACTTCCTCCCAATTAAAAGATTTTCATTGTCTGCATTAAAAATTACTGAAAGACAAAATAGACCACACGCTTTTTCAGCGCAGGACATTACTTGTCTATTATACAGTTATCTCACAAAAAAGTCAAGCAAAATTCACATTGTTTTGCCCTTTTGCTCAAACAATATATTCAAGCGTTTCACCGTTGTCCATAAAATAGCCTGCAAAATCCTCCATTGAAAGATCCTCAAAATACATCCTTGCCACTCTGCAAACTCCGCCGTGACAAACGACAAGCACCGTCTTATCAGGGTAGCGCTCTTTAAGTCCGTCAATTCCGCTGAAAACTCTGTGAGCCAGCTCCATTACCGATTCTCCGCCGCCAAGCCGCTTGCCAAATTCAAGCTTTGACGCTTGAAATTCATCATAAACGCCTAAAAAATCTAGTCCCTCATAGTCTCCATAATTCCATTCTGTAAAATGCTCGTCAATCACAATCTCCCGATTCAGCGCTTCGTTGGCAAGAGTCGCTGTATCAATCGCCCTCTGAAGCGGCGAAGAAACTATTATATCAATTCCCTTGTCCTTCAGGCGAACGCCCAGCTCCTTAGCCTGACGCTCGCCCTCGTTAGTCAGCATCGCAGGACTTATGCCGCAAACCCTTTGCGCTACATTGTAGTCGGTTTGTCCGTGTCTTGCAAATATAAGCTTCATAATTTCTCTCCCTTTCCTCACTTTAAGAAAGCCAAAACCCCGAAGAATATTTCCTTCGGGGCTTCAAGCCATTTATGGTGGGGTCGTTAAACTCAAAATTTATCTGCAATGATTGTACCAAATATCGACAAAATTGTAAAATGCAAAAAAGGAATGACCTCATATACATTTTCATATGACGTTTTTATTACTTTTTCAAAATTCTGCCGGATCTTGTCGTATCGCGGTTAATCTTAAGCTTTGCAGCATACTGCCATATAAATTTTTACATATCTAAAATTTGAAAAAATAGTCGATTTGCACAATTTTTGGCGTCATAAATTATGCAATATTCCTAAAGCTCTTCAAATTTCGCATTGTTTGTTCTTGTGAAAATCGCATATGGCTATGTTAAAATTTATATATTGGCAGTTTTGTACAGGAATTTTACAAAAATTAGTTCGGCTTAATTATAGAAAAAAACATCGGTTTTTGTTATAATAGTAGTTGTGTAAGTATGGGTTAACAACTCGTACAGCTACAAATATTTTTAGGAGGTTTTGATGAATGGCAGCAAAAATTTGTTCGATTCCATTTTCCGGCACCGAGCAGCAGGAAGCAAAGCTCAGGGAAATTATAGCTTCTCACAAGGATGACAAGGGAGCTTTAATGCCCGTTTTGCAGCAGGCGCAGGAAGTATACGGATACCTGCCTATTGAGGTTCAGAAGATAATTGCAGAAGAAATGAATATTCCGCTTGAAAAGATTTACGGCGTTGTAACATTCTACTCGCAGTTCTCTCTTAATCCAAAGGGAAAATACACTATTTCCGTTTGTCTTGGAACCGCTTGCTATGTTAAGGGTTCGGGAGACATTTTTAATGAAATTTCCGCTAAGCTGGGAATTGGCGGTGGCGAAACCACTCCTGACGGAAAATTCACTCTCGTTGACTGTCGTTGTATCGGCGCTTGCGGACTTGCGCCTGTGCTTACCGTAAACGACGACGTATACGGACGACTGACAACTGACGACGTGGACGGAATCTTAGCAAAGTACAACGACTAAATGCTAAGCGACATTTCACAGCACGCTCTTGACATTGCGATAAACTCGCTCAGATCGGGAGCAAAAAACATTTGTGTATCTGTTTCTCATTCGTCAAACGGAACGGCGCTTGAAATTTCAGACGACGGTTGTGGAATTGACGAGCCGCTTTTAAGTGAAATTAAAAGCTCGCTTGACCTACCCCCTTCGGGCAGCTCCCACAACGGACTCAAAAGCCTTTTTGCATCAAGCGAGGGCAGACTTAAAATTACGTCTGAAAAGGGCGTGGGCACAACCATTTTTGCAACATTTTCTAAGGATTTTCCATTAGGCAATATTAAAGAAACTGCAAAGTGCCTTTTTACTCTTTGCTCAGCACAGGGCATTCGCTTTGAGCTATTGACAAACGGTAAGCGATTTGACAGCGAGGAATTTATAAGCAACACAGAAAAAAATGGAATACAGGGCGCCCAGCTTTATAAGCTTTTAGACGAGCGTTTGACTATTTCCACAAAAATATAAACAGGAGGAAGATAATTTGAAAACTTTAGAAGAACTTAAAGCTATCAAAGATAAAATGCGAGATACTATTGCGCTTCGCCACGAGGATCCAAACGCAACAAAGGTAATTGTTGCAATGGCTACCTGCGGAATTGCAAGCGGCGCAAGAGGTGTACTTAACGCATTTGCCGAAGCTGTTGCTGAAAACGGACTTATCGGCGAGGTAACGGTTTCTCAGTCCGGCTGTATCGGGCTTTGCAAGTACGAGCCTGTCGCGCAGGTTGTAACGCCTGACGGAAACAAGGTAACCTACATCAATCTTACGCCTCAAAAGGCTAAGGAAATCGTTGAAAAACATCTTGTCGGCGGAAATATAGTCGACGAGTACAAGCTATAAAGGAGGATGTACTAATATGTATCGTTCACACGTATTGGTTTGCGGCGGAACAGGATGTACCTCCTCGGGAAGCCAGCAGATTATCAACACACTTGAAAGAGAAATAAAGGCTAACGGACTTGAAAACGAGGTTGAGGTAGTTAAAACCGGCTGCTTCGGACTTTGTGCGCTGGGTCCGATTATGATTGTTTATCCGGAAGGCACCTTCTACTCTATGGTAAAGGAGCAGGATATTCCTGAAATTGTTTCAGAGCATTTGCTAAAGGGAAGAATTGTTTCCCGACTTGTATATGATGAAACTGTAACGGATAACGAAATCAAATCTCTTCAGGACACAGCTTTTTACAGCAAGCAGCACAGAGTAGCTCTTCGTAATTGCGGCGTTATCAGTCCTGAAAACATCGAAGAGTACATAGGAACAGGCGGATATGAAGCGCTTGGTAAGGTTCTTACGGAAATGACGCCTGAAGACGTTATTCAGACAATTTTAGACTCGGGTCTTCGCGGAAGAGGCGGCGGCGGCTTCCCAACAGGTATGAAATGGCGTCTTGCAAGGAATATCGTTCCTGACGCTGACCAGAAGTACGTTTGCTGTAACGCCGACGAGGGCGACCCGGGCGCATTTATGGATCGTTCGGTTTTAGAGGGCGACCCACACGTTGTTCTCGAAGCTATGGCAATCGCAGGCTACGCTATCGGCGCATCACAGGGCTACATCTACGTTCGTGCTGAATACCCTATCGCTGTTAAGCGTCTTGAAATTGCAATCAATCAGGCAAGAGAGTACGGAATGCTCGGAAAGAACATTTTCGGAACAGGCTTTGATTTTGACATCGGCTTGCGTCTTGGCGCAGGAGCTTTCGTTTGCGGTGAGGAAACCGCTCTTATGACTTCAATCGAAGGAAACAGAGGAGAGCCCAGACCTCGTCCTCCATTCCCTGCTGAAAAGGGACTTTTCGGAAAGCCTACTATTTTAAATAACGTTGAAACCTACGCTAACGTGCCTCAGATTATTCTTAACGGCGCAGAGTGGTTCTCATCAATGGGAACTGCAAAGAGCAAGGGTACCAAGGTATTCGCTCTCGGCGGAAAGATCAAAAACACAGGACTTGTTGAGGTTCCAATGGGAACAACACTCAGAACTGTTATTGAGGAAATCGGCGGCGGCATTCCTAACGGCAAAAAGTTTAAGGCAGCTCAGACAGGCGGCCCTTCAGGCGGATGCATTCCGGCTGAGCATTACGACATTCCTATCGACTACGATAACCTTATTGCTATCGGCTCAATGATGGGTTCTGGCGGACTTATCGTAATGGACGAGGACAACTGTATGGTAGATATTGCTAAGTTCTTCCTTGCATTTACAGTTGACGAATCCTGCGGAAAGTGTACTCCTTGCCGTCTTGGTACAAAGCGTCTTTACGAAATGCTTGATAAGATTACAAAGGGTCAGGGAACTCTTGAGGACCTCGACAAGATCGAAGAGCTTTGCTACTACATTAAAGCAAATTCGCTCTGCGGACTTGGCCAGACAGCTCCAAACCCTGTTCTTTCAACCCTGCGTTATTTCAGAGATGAATATGTAGCTCACGTTGTTGACAAGACCTGTCCTGCGGGCGTTTGTAAGGATCTCTTGAAATACAACATCGACCCTGACAAGTGCCGCGGTTGTACGCTGTGTTCAAGAAAGTGTCCTGCTGGCGCTATCACAGGTACTGTCAAGCAACCACATATGATAGATCAGAATAAGTGCCTGAAGTGCGGCGCTTGTATGGAAGCCTGCAAGTTCGGCGCAATTTCCAAGAAGTAAGGAGGGAGCCAAAGATGGATATGCTAAACATTAAAATAAACGGAATGGAGTTTGAGGCTCCTAAAGGAATAACGGTGCTTGAAGCTGCAAGGCTTGCAAACGTTGAAATTCCTACTCTTTGTTTCCTCAAGGATATAAATGAAATCGGCGCTTGCAGAATATGTATCGTTGAGGTTTCAGAAAAAAGAGGAGAAGCGATGGGTCCTAAGAAAATGGTCGCTTCCTGCGTATATCCTGTTTCTGAGGGTATGCACATTTATACAAACACGCCAAAGGTTTTGGAATCGAGAAAGAAAACGCTTGAGCTTATTCTTTCAAACCACGAGAGAAAGTGCCTCTCCTGTGTAAGAAGCGGAAACTGCGAGCTTCAGAAGCTCTGTAAGGATATGGGCGTTGACGCTGAAAGCGCTTACGACGGCGAGGTTACCAAGTTTGAGCTTGACACCTCCGCTCCTCATATGGTAAGAGATAACAACAAGTGTATTCTTTGCAGAAGATGCGTTGCAGTTTGCGAAAAGACTCAGGGAATTGGAATTATTGGCGCAAACGAAAGAGGATTCAGAACGAATATTTCCTGTGCTTTTGAGGACGATTTAGCTAATACCTCCTGCGTTTCCTGCGGACAGTGCATTTCAGTTTGTCCTGTTGGCGCTCTTTACGAAAAGGACAACACAGCAGCTATCTTTGAAGCGCTTGCTGATGAGAGCAAAACTGTTATCGTGCAGACTGCTCCTGCTGTTCGTGCAGCTTTAGGCGAGGAATTTGGTTATCCGATCGGTACTGACGTTGAAGGAAAAATGGCGGCTGCTCTCAGACGTCTTGGATTTGACAAGGTGTTCGACACCGATTTTGCTGCTGACCTCACTATTATGGAGGAAGCAAACGAGTTCTTAGACAGATTTAAAAACGGCGGAAAGCTTCCGCTTATAACCTCCTGCTCACCGGGATGGGTTAAATACTGCGAGCATTACTTCCCTGATATGACAGAAAACCTTTCGTCATGTAAGTCGCCAATGCAAATGTTCGGCGCTACAGCTAAGACATATTACGCTGAGAAGATGGGAATCAAGCCTGACGATATGGTAGTCGTTGCTGTTATGCCTTGTACGGCTAAGAAGTTTGAGATTGGCAGAAATGACGAGAACGCTGCCGGCGTTGCTGACGTTGATTTTGCTATCACAACCCGTGAGCTTGCAAGAATGATTGACAGAGCAGGAATCAAGTTCACAGAGCTTGAAAACGAAGAATTTGACGCACCTCTTGGAATTTCAACAGGCGCAGGCGTTATCTTCGGAGCTACAGGAGGCGTTATGGAGGCAGCTCTCAGAACTGCTGTTGAAACACTTACAGGCGAAGAGCTTGAAGCTGTTGAATTTACAGACGTCAGAGGAACCGAGGGCATCAAGGATGCTTCATATGACGTTGCAGGAACAACCATTAAGGTTGCGGTAGCTTCAGGACTTGCTAATGCAAGAGAGCTTTTGAATAAGGTTAAATCAGGCGAGGCTGATTATCAGTTTATTGAAATTATGGGTTGTCCGGGCGGCTGTGTAAACGGCGGCGGCCAGCCACAACAGCCGGGCTGGGTAAGAAATACTGTTGATATCAAGGGTCTTCGTGCTAAGGTTCTTTACGACATTGATAAGAATATGCCGATAAGAAAATCTCACGAGAATCCAGCTATCAAGCAGGTTTACGCTGAATACTTCGGCGAGCCGGGAAGCGAAAAGGCGCATCACGTATTGCACACCTCTTACGTTAAGAGAGGGCTTTTCAAATAAGGCAAAACTAAAGATACAAAAATACCGCTGCGGAAAACCGTAGCGGTAATTTTTTGTGTAAGAAAAGATTTACTCTTCCTTTTTCTTTGTGGTTGTGTCCTCCGCTTTATCAGCGTCTGCGGCAGTAGTCGTTGTCGTGTCCTCAGGAACGGGATTTTCAGGCAGGGTTGTAGTTTCCTCACCCAGCGGCGTATAGAAACACGCCATCCAGTATTCAAAGTTATAATTCTCGTCGTCCTCAACGTAAAAATGCGAGCTTCCAAAATATACAAAGTCAGGGTTTAAAATGTTGCTTTTCATACTTTCGCTTGACATCCATTGAGAAACGGTATCAATAGCGCTCTGCTGACCGGCGGCGATATTTTCCCCGTAAAGTGCAAACGACAGACCATAGTCGCTCATTATCGTTTTAAGCTCTCTGCCGTCAAGTCTTGTGTGCGAAAAGCTTTGAGAAATTTCCTTAGCTCTTACAAGCGCCGCCTGATCGAGCGTTTTATACGCTTTAAGCGGCTCAAGTCCTCTGTTTGTACGCTCCAGGTTTACAAGCCTTAAAAGCTCTGTACAATAGCTGTCAACAGGGTCGTAATCGGGAAGAGTTGTGGTGGTAGTAGTCGTTGTGGTAGTTGTGGTTGTAGTCGTTTCCTCAGTTGTAGTGGTGGTAGTCGTTGTTGTGGTAGTAGTTGTCGTCGTGGTTGTAGTTGTGGTAGTTTCCTCAGTTTCCTCCGTTGTGGTGGTTATTGTATTTCCTTCCTCGTCCGTTTCAGCGGTCGTGGTAGTAGTGGTTGTAGGCTCGGTCGTTGTAGTTTTCGGCGCCGCCGTGAACTTTGACTTTTCTCCGCTGGCGGTTGTCTTTTTGGTAGTCGTAGTAGTGGTTGTCGTTTCGCTCGTCGGCTCGGCGTGCAAAACCTTCATAGTCAGAAGGTCAATATAAATGCTTCCGTCTACAACCTCAAGCGTGTGACCGTTTACAAGAAACGTGTTCGTTTCACTTCCCGAGCTTGTTTTAAAGGTCAGCTTTCCGTTTTCTTCTTTTACAGTCAGCCTGTTTCCCAAGTCGTCTAAAAACTCGCTTTGTGAAAGTCTGTTCCCTAGCGAATCGCAAAGCTTGTAGCTGCTCTCACCGTCAAGCTTTATATAGGTTACGGCGTCAAGCATAAAGCTTTCAACATACTCCTTTTCAGTTCCCTCAACCGTTACCTTTGTAACAGCGTCCACCGCCTCAAAGGTTTCGTCACCTTCAAGAGTAATTCCAGAAATGCTAAACTCTGCAAGCTCAGACTTTCCCGTATCGCTGTCAGACTTAAAAACAAAGTAAACAGCACCCGCCGCAACGGCAAGTATTATAAGAGATACCAGCACGGCACCTGCTCTTTGTAGCTTCTTCAATCTTCACACATCCATTTAACAAAGCCGCCGATTCTGCTCGACAGGCGGCATTTTTTCAGTTGACTTAAAGGCTTTTTCTTTATAGCGGAGTATAAAACAGCTGTACCCAGTAGTCGTAATAGTTGTTGGAGTCATTGGAAACGTAAACGTGTCCAAGTCCCATATATTCGTAATTTGCGTTTAAAATGTTCGCCTTGTGGTTTGCTGAATTCATCCAATCGCTTACAACCTCTTCGGCTGAAGCAGAACCGCAGGCTATATTTTCACCCATATAGCTAAATGATAGTCCGTAATCGCTCAAAACTGTGCTTATTGATCTTCCGTCGGGACGAACGTGGTCCCGAACGGAAACTACTTCCCTTGCTCGAACCAATGCCGCCTGATCAAGCGTAACTATCGCCTTTAGCTCGCTAAGTCCGTATTTCTTTCTTTCAGCGTTTACAAGCTTTAAAACCTCCGCTGCATCACCGCTCGGCGTATAGGTAACTATTGTGGTTGTAGTAGTTGTCGCCTTTGTGGTGGTTGTGGTCGTTGTAGCTTTGGTTGTCGCCTTTGTGGTAGCTTGAGTTGTCGCCTGAGTAGTAGCGGCAGCTGCTTTTGTTGTGGTAGTTGTAGCTTTGGTCGTAGACTTTGAGGTAGTGGTTGTAGTCGTGGTGGTAGTGGTTGTTGTAGTAGTTGTTGCTTTTGTAGTTGTTGTAGTGGTAGTTGCTTCCTCATTTGAAACCTGCAAAGCATAGCCGTCGGCATAAAGCACGCCGTCCTGCATTGTGACAAGGTGAGTGTTTACAGTAAATTCTTCTACCTCCGCTCCAGCTACATTTTCAAAGCGAAGCACGCCGTCTGAAGCATAAGCTGTGAGCATATTACCGTCGTCGTCCAGAAACTCAAAGGACGTATACTCCACACCGGTATTTGTGATTATAATATACTTTCCGTCAACCTGCTTGATCGACGTAATTGCGTCAAGATCGAAGGATGCAATAATCTCTTCTCCTGTGGTTTCATCCGTTTGAATGTCAAGAGAATAATCGGCAGTATAAATTTCTCCGGTACCCTCAATTGAAATAGCAGAAAGCTTCTGCTCTAAAACCTCGGTTTCGGAGTTGATATAAAGGGCTGCCGCATAAACGTACAGCAAAATCATAGCTATTCCTATACAGAATACTA
Source organism: Ruminococcus sp. (assembly GCA_021205185.1). GTDB lineage: Bacteria > Bacillota > Clostridia > Oscillospirales > Ruminococcaceae > UMGS1601. The sequence continues at coordinate 181,533 of JAJPYB010000006.1, forward strand.
CTGCGGCTATTGACCGCTCATGCTTTTGAAGCTTCTCCATCAAATTTTTCATAAGTCATTTCCCTTCAGTCATTGTTACCAGATTCCTTAATCTTTTCGGGCGCCTTTGCGGAAGGAGTATATTCCGTTTCAGCAATTCCCTCAGTGCTTTCAGGCGTAAATAGAATTTTTATTGTCTGTAATAGTATACGCAAATCGAGCAGCAAAGAATACTGTTCAATGTACATTAAATCAAGCTTTAATTTATCGTATGGTGTAGTGTTGTATTTTCCTAAAATCTGAGCGTAGCCCGTAAGTCCTGCCTTTACCTTTAAACGGTAAGCAAATTCAGGCATATAATGCTCATAAGCCTCAGCAATTTCAGGTCTTTCAGGACGTGGTCCTACAAAGGACATATCTCCCTTTAAAACATTTAAAAGCTGCGGCAGCTCGTCAAAGCGAACCTTTCTCATAAACCGTCCGATAGGGGTAATTCTATCGTCCTTTTCGGTTGCCAGTCGGGGCTTGCCGTCCTTCTCAGCGTTTTCTATCATACTTCTGAATTTGTAAACGTAAAACTCCTTGCGATCGCGAGTCAGGCGAACCTGCTTATAAAATACCGGTCCCCTGTCGTAAAGCTTGATAAGCAATGCGCATATCAGCATAATAGGAGAGGTTAGTATTACGCAAACCAGGCTTAAAACAATATCAATCGTTCGCTTGATAATTTTTTCCTCAAAGGTAAAGCCGATGTTTCTCGAAAGGTAAAGGGGCGTATCCAGAACGTGAATCTCGTCGCAGCCCTTTAAAATTATATCGGAGATTTTTGGATTGATATAAGTCCGAAGCGACTTTTCATAAGCAAATTTTAAAAGCTTGTTTCTGATGTCCGCTGGTATGTCGCAAATAATAAGTCCGTCGTAGTCTACTATCTTTTCCTTGATTTCTTCGAGCGGCACGTTGATGCTGATCGAAGAGCAAATTATATACTTGTCCACCCGCATACTCATTTTCTGAACAAGATCCCTTGCCGCCTTGCTTCCGTAAACGATAATCATTCGCTTTGGCGGATAGATATGAGCATACACCTTTTTGGAAGCTATGCTCCAGATAATAGCCACCGCCAGATCAAACATAGTTAATGCAAACATCGGCGCCAAGGATAAAAATCCACGCCTGATAAGGCTTATCATAATATACATTACAAAGTTTGTCATAATAATAGCAAGCGTTTGCGAAAGGACAAGTCCTGAAATTTTAAGCGACCCTACCTTATAGCCGTTGACTAACCTTGAAAACATAATATATACGAGCATATATACAAGTTCTAACAGAATGTTACCTCTTGCCCAGAAGGTATCTGTTCTGAGCTCTGGAGAATAGTTGTAGTAATTTTGCCATGTAGCATTAAACGCCGCACCAAGAACTATGACGATGATAAGCGCAAACATAAACATTACCATTCGTTTAAATTGTTCCTTATTCTTCAAGTTCCGTATTACCACCTTTCGGACAGACAGCTTTTTAAACCTCTTAATTTTCACTATCATTGGCATTCGACGGGAATCCCACTCGTTTGAAAGTCCTACAAAAGAGCAACACTTCCCATTAAGAAGTAGTATACCACAAAATCGTCTGCATTTCAAGGCATATTTTGACATACTTTGGATTTTTGGTTTTATCTCATTGACAAAACATAGCCTTGTATAGTAAAATAGGTATAGTGCATTCGCGCTAAAAAATGATGATTGGAACTTGACCTTTATGGATATGGATTTTATAAGAAAGAATTTACCGCCGTACAGCGTTCTGATGTCGGTGTACGTTAAGGAAAAGCCTGCGAACCTGACAGAAAGCTTGGAAAGCATTTTGCAGCAGACCGTTCCGCCAGACGAGCTTGTTCTGGTCTGTGACGGAAAGCTTACCGACGAACTGAACGTAATTATCAAGGCGTTTGAAAGCGAGTACAGCGAGATTTTTCATTCGGTTCGGCTTCTGGAAAACGTCGGTACGGGAATGGCGGCGAACGAAGGTATTAAAGCCTGCCGCAACGAGCTTATAGCTAAAATGGATTCTGACGACATTTGTGTTCCGGACAGATTCAGACTTCAGCTGATGATGTTTGTGAAAAATCCGAAGCTCGATATGATTGGCGGCTACATTGAGGAATTTGACGACGCCACAAGACAGCCTATTGCGATCAAGAAAACTCCGCTGACTCACGAGGAGATTTTAAAATTCGCAAAAAGAAGAAATCCGTTTAACAACCAGACGCTTGTGTATAGAAAGTCCTTTGCGCAAAAGGTTGGCGGCTATACCGACATAAAGCGCTGTGAGGACTATGAGTTCATCACGAAAACGCTGATGGAGGGCGCAGTTTGCGAAAACCTTCCCGAGGTTTTGGTAAAGTATCGTGTTACCAAGGATAACTACAAGCGCCGCAAAAACAGCGCCAACACAAAGAGCTTTATAAAGGTTCGCTGGGGTCTTCACAAGGCAGGATTTTCCTCCCTCTGGGACTTTTTAGTACCGACTGTCGCACAGCTTATCCTGTTTATTATGCCCGAAAGGTTTACAGGCTGGGCGTATAAAAAGTTTTTAAGGAAATAAGAATAGCCGCATCGAAAATCGATGCGGCTTTATTTTTTCAGACACAAAAACCCTCTTGCCTAAATTGACAAGAGGGTCGTTTTGTTTTAACAGTAACTGCGGAGATTATTCCTCGCTGTCGTTATAAAGCTTAGCTAAGCGCTTGAGATAATCATATCTGTCTGCTGCGTTCTTAACTGCGCTGTCGAAGAGCTTTTCAGCTCTCTCAGGATTCTGTCTTGCAAGAGCGTTGTATCTGACCTCGCCCATAATGAAGTCCTTATAATCCTTAGTCGGAGCCTTGGAATCAAGAATGAACGGATCCTTGCCCTGCTTCTTGAGATCAGGATTAAATCTGTAAAGGTGCCAGTAGCCTGCCTCAACAGCCTTCTTCTCCTCTGTCTGAGCGATGCTCATACCGCCCTTGATACCATGGTTGATACATGGAGCGTAAGCGATGATGAGTGAAGGTCCGTGATAAGCCTCAGCCTCAGAAATTGCCTTAATGCACTGATTGTAATCTGCACCCATAGCGATATGAGCAACATATACATAGCCGTAAGTCATAGCAATTCCAGCTAGGTCCTTCTTCTTAACCTCCTTACCAGCAGCTGCGAACTGTGCGATAGCACCGGTTGGAGTTGACTTAGAGGACTGTCCGCCTGTATTTGAGTAAACCTCAGTATCAAATACGAAGATGTTTACGTCCTCGCCCTGAGCGATAACGTGGTCAAGACCCGAGAAGCCAATATCGTAAGCCCAGCCGTCTCCGCCGAAGATCCACATTGACTTCTTTCTGAGGAAGTCTGCGTCCTTAAGGATTTCCTCAGCAGCCTTTGACTTGCTCTTCTTAAGAGCTGCAATAAGAGTATCAGTTGCTGCGCTGTTAGCTGCGCCGTCGTCAATAGTTGAAAGATAGCCTTCGATAGCTTCCTTGAGAGCTGCTGTCTTTGTAGTCTTCTGAAGGTCAAGAACCTTAGCAACCGTTCTCTGTCTGATTGTATTTTGTGCAAGGAACATACCGTAGCCGTACTCTGCGTTATCCTCAAACAATGAGTTTGCCCAAGCAGGACCCTTGCCGTCCTTGTTTACTGTGTATGGTGTTGTAGGTGCCGAGCCGCCCCAGATTGAAGAACAACCTGTAGCGTTAGCGATATACATTCTGTCGCCAAACAGCTGAGTGATAAGCTTAGCATAAGGAGTTTCACCACAGCCAGCGCAAGCGCCTGAGAATTCAAGAAGCGGCTGCTTGAACTGTGAACCCTTAACGGTTGTTTCCTTAAACTTAGCAAGAACGTCCTTCTTCTCAGGAAGCGTAAGAGCGTAGTTGAATACCTCCTGCTCAGCAAGCTGAGATTCAAGCGGCATCATATTCAAAGCCTTGTTACCCTTCTTACCAGGACAAACATTTACGCAGGAGCCGCAGCCTGTACAGTCAAGAGCTGACATTGTCATTACAAAGTTATAGCCCGGCATACCTGTCATCTTAACAGCCTTTTCCTGAGCGAGCTTTGGTGCCTTAGCAAGCTCCTCGTCTGTCATTACAGCAGGTCTGATAACTGCGTGCGGACAAACGTATGAGCAGAAGTTACACTGAATACAATTCTCGCTGTTCCAGCAAGGTACGTCAACAGCAATTCCTCTCTTTTCAAAGGCAGCTGAACCCTGTGGGAATGTACCGTCAGCCATATCCTTGAATGTAGAAACCGGAAGCTTGTCGCCCTCCTGAGCGTTACAAGGAATCAGAATATCGTTTACGAACTTCTGAAGGTTCTTATCAGCAATCTTAACTGCCTTCTGACCCATCTTAGTATCCTTAGCTGTCTTCCAAGCCTCAGGAACCTTAACCTCAACTACCTGCTCGCAACCAGCGTCGATAGCGTCGTGGTTCATCTTAACGATAGCTTCGCCCTTCTTTGAATAAGAAGCAGTAGCAGCGTCCTTCATATACTTGATAGCGTCTTCCATTGGAATAATTCCGGAAAGCTTGAAGAATGCAGACTGCAAAACTGTGTTGATTCTGTTTCCAAGTCCGATTTCCTTACCAATCTTAACGCCGTTGATGATGTAGAACTTGATGTTGTTCTGAGCGATATATCTCTTAACCTGTCCGGGAAGATGCTTTTCAAGTCCCTTTTCGTCCCACTGAGTGTTCAAAAGGAATGTTCCGCCCGGCTTGATGTCGTTTACGATATTGTACTTTGTGATGTATGACTCGTTGTGGCAGGCTACAAAGTCAGCCTGATTGATGAGGTATGTCGACTTGATAGGCGTCTTACCGAATCTCAGGTGAGAAACTGTTACGCCGCCTGACTTCTTGGAGTCATATGAGAAATATGCCTGCGCATAAAGATCTGTGTGGTCACCGATAATCTTGATAGAATTCTTGTTAGCTCCAACAGTACCGTCAGCTCCAAGTCCCCAGAACTTACATGATGTAGTTCCAGCTGGTGCTGTGTCAATCTTCTCCTCAACGTCGAGTGAAAGATATGTTACGTCGTCGTCGATACCGATTGTAAATCTCGGCTTGAAGTTTTCCTTCCAGTCAGCGTTCCAGTAAACCGCCTTGATCTGTGCAGGAGTTGTGTCCTTAGAACCAAGTCCGTATCTACCGGAAGCGACTGTTACGTCGTGGAACTGAGTTCCCTTCAAAGCTGCGACAACGTCAAGATACAAAGGCTCGCCAAGTGAACCCGGCTCCTTGGTTCTGTCAAGAACAGAAATCTGTGTAACTGTATCAGGAATAACCTCAACAAGCTTTGAAGCTACGAAAGGTCTGTAAAGACGAACCTTAACAAGTCCCAGCTCTGCGCCTTCAGCGTTAAGTGCGTCGATTGTTTCCTCGATAGTGTCACAAACAGAACCCATAGCAATGATAATATGCTTAGCCTGTGGATGTCCGTAATAGTTAAATAGCTTGTAGTCGGTACCGATCTTCTCGTTTACCTTGTTCATATACTCTTCAACAACACCAGGAATTGCATCGTAGTAGCTGTTGCAAGCTTCTCTTGCCTGAAAGAATATATCAGGGTTCTGAGCTGTACCTCTGAGGGACGGATGCTCAGGATTGATAGCTCTGTTTCTGAATTCCTGAATAGCGTCCATATCAACCATTTCCGCAACGTCAGCCTTGTCCCATGTTTCAATCTTCTGAATCTCATGAGATGTTCTGAATCCGTCAAAGAAGTGAATAAACGGAACTCTGCCCTTGATTGTTGCCAAATGTGCAACTGTACCGAGATCCATTACCTCCTGCGGATTTGTCGAGCAAAGCATTGCAAATCCTGTCTGACGGCAAGCGTATATGTCAGAATGGTCGCCAAAAATGTTAAGAGCGTGAGAAGCTACACATCTTGCTGAAACGTGAATTACGCAAGGAAGAAGCTCACCTGCAATCTTATACATATTCGGAATCATAAGCAATAAGCCCTGTGATGCTGTATAAGTAGTAGTGAGTGCGCCTGCTGATAAAGAGCCGTGTACTGTTCCTGAAGCTCCTGCCTCAGACTGCATTTCAGCAACCTTTACAGGTGTACCGAAAATATTTGTCTGACCCTTTGCAGACCACTGGTCGGTTGCCTCCGCCATAACTGACGACGGTGTGATAGGATAGATAGCAGCTACCTCAGTGAACGGATATGACGCCCATGCAGCAGCATTGTTACCATCCATGGTTTTCATTTTTCTTGCCATTTTTATCCTCCTCCGGAATATAAAATAAACTATACAAAAATTTCGGCGAGCTGCCAGCATCAACCAACAGCTTCGACCTACATTATGTTCTTATTTATTTTATCACAAGATACTTAATTTGTAAAGCGTAAAACTCAACTTTTTACGTGATTTTCTACACAATTACCGCAGCTCGTCACATAAACGGGCTGCGGTATACTTGATTTGTTTAATTATTTTTTGCTGATAGTTCTATTCTTCTGAAGCTGTTGTGGAGCGCTGGATTCCTAACAGGTCGTAAAACTCATTCATAAACTCTGCGTTGAGCCGATAGCTGCCTTCACGAGTTCCGTAAACTGTAAAATTCTCGTGGTCGCTACCAGCACCGCCTAAATAGATTCGATAGCATTCACCATTTGAAAGCACCAGCTTGGCACGATAACTGGTACAGCCATACCATCTTTCGTATTGGTCATAATCTATCTCTTCGCACTCCACGGCATTTCTCACCATATTATATATCTTTACCTTTACATCGGTATCTGTGATCTCTTCATAAATTGGATCTATATTCGTTCCGGTGCAGGTATAAAGCCATATATCATCAGCCGATATATCATATGTTTCGTTTCCTGGCGTTTGTTCAGGCGGACTTAACGGCTTTGTAGATTCTACCAATTCGATTTCCTCTTCCGTAATAACCTCTTGTGCCTCAATATTTTCTGTTGTTTCCATAGTTTCCTCGTTATTTAAATTCTTTACGCTTTCGGTGTTTGTATCAGAAGAACAAGCGCATAGCATCAGCATTGTACACGCTGTAATTATAAAGAGTAGTTTTTTCATAAGATGTCATCTCCTTTACATAAACCCACTTGAAGCTAATTATGCTCCAATCCTAATAAATCGTAAAACTCAGCGACATATTCACCGTCTAGTGCAAAGCTTTCATTTAAAGTCTCTCCGTCCTGATACCACATTACTGCGAAATTTTCATCACCGCTTGCAGCTGCTCCAATATACACCCTGTACCAATTTCCGTCGGTGAGCTTTATGTCTGCTTTCCAGGTGGTTCCGCCAGACGGTATCAAACTAGGATCTTCATATACAACAGGCTCGCATTCTATTATATTTCTCACCATATTATATATTTTAACCTTAACATCAGCATCGGTGATTTCTTCTAGTCTTGGATCCGTTGGATTCGGTCCTGTGCATTTATAAAGCCATATATCATCAGCCGATATATCAAAGGTTTCGTTTCCTGGTGTTTGTGCCTCAAATGTTGCCATTTCAATTTCCTCTGTTTCGGAAGTTTCTGTAACTTCTTTTGTTTCGGAAGTTTCCGTAACATCTTCTGTTATTTCAGGATCTTCTGTAACTGTCTCGGTTTCACTTGAGCTGTCGGAGCTTTCCGTACTGCTATCATTTTCCGTTTCGCAGGCACATAAGCAAAGCATAAGGCTAGCTGCAATGATTAGTGTGATTATAAATTTTTTCATAAGATGTCGTCTCCCTCTATGAATTAATATTTAAAATACACGAAACTATTTATATATATATTACTTATACATATATTGTCATTACCCCAACCGTCGTCTACAATAACTGATGCTGAAGTGCCAGACGTTAATTCTACGATTTTATATCCATAACCCATCGTCCAATGACTTCCATATTTAGGATGACCGACTATTTGAACCATGCAAGGAATCCCTTTACGTATATTTGACTTATATGCAGTTTCTCCCTCACTAAATAATTTATAACTTACGGTATACGAGTAGCTTTTATTTTCTGCGTAATTGGTTAATCCAGTAACAATTTGTACTGGTGTAGTACCATAATCAATCGTTCTATGTGGGATGATTTGTATTAGTTCTAAAAACAGATAATATGGATTTTTCACGTAAAAAACAGGTATATTTACGCTCCCCTCAGATGCAAGATATGCCAATATTCCTGTTGCCGCTATCTGCCCGCACGACCCTTCATATTTTTCACGTGTATTCCAATCAGGGTCATAATAACTAAGATCACAATTAGGTATCGTATAGTTTGCTTTTACTGTTGCCATAGGCTGAATCTCTGAATCCAGCTCACTGTCAATAGCGATTTCATTCGCTTCTACTTGGCTTTTCAATTCATCGCTGGAGCAAAAATCATCTACTGTATACAATTTTCCTGATTGCAAGTCTTCAAAAACTTCGCTTTCTTTTACATAATAAGCCAACGGTCCGCCGTAATATAATGTTGTTGTTACATCGTGATACTCCGATAGCTTTGAATCTGAATACTCGACCATATTGTATTCTGTATCATATATTATGTAACAATTATCCCCCTCAGCACAATATCCAAACAATTCTTCATCAGGGCTATACAGCGGACGAGAGGAATCCAAGCCGTCTAGTCCTACCACATCAGCAAATTCCTGTATCTCTTCTGGCAGATTTGCGTTCGCATTGACTGCGTTAACAGAAATCGTCGCAGAGAAGAACATTACAGTAGCTGTGCATACCCCTAAAAGTTTTTTAACTAACATATACATTCCTCCTGTCTTTATTCAGATACATTTTTGTATCTGTTTGCACCTATATTATACCACGCCTTCATTCAAAATACTATGTGCATGATTAACAAAATTCAACGTCGTTTTTTGTGTATATTGTCTTGCCTTTTGTTAAATTTCATACAAAAAGCACAAAAAAGAACGGAAGAGAGCATCTTCCGTTCCACACTTTTCAAAATAGCCTGAGCCTTAAATTACTTAAGCTCTACGCTTGCGCCAGCTGTTTCAAGCTTAGTCTTGATCTCCTCAGCCTCAGCCTTAGGACAAGCTTCCTTGATAGCCTTTGGTGCAGATTCAACAAGCTCCTTAGACTCCTTGAGTCCAAGACCTGTAACTTCCTTAACTGCCTTGATAACTGCCATCTTAGCGTCACCAAATGAAGTCAATACTACGTCAAATTCAGTCTTTTCTTCCTCTGCAGCTGCAGCACCGCCTGCTGCTGGAGCAGCACCGCCTGCTGCTGGAGCAGCAGCAACTGCTGCTGTTACGCCAAATTCGTCCTGAATTGCCTCTACAAGCTCTGCAAGCTCTAAAACTGACAAAGCCTTAACATCTTCTACAAACTTTAAAATTTTCTCTGAAGCCATGATAATTTCTCCTTTTTTAATTTAAATTGATTTTTCGGGTTGCTTACCCGTCTGACATTTCAGGCAGCATAAACAAAATTTATGCAACCTCGCTCTCCTTGCTGTCCTGAACAGCCTTGAGTATTGCCGCAAGTCCTGTAATTGGTCCCTGTAGAGAACCAACGAGCTGTGCGAGCAAAACCTCCTTTGAAGGAATCTTTGAAAGTGCAGCAACACCAGCTACGTCGTAAATTTCCTCGCCGATATATCCAGCCTTCAGGTTGAACTTATCTGCGTGTTCCTCAGCAAACTTACCTAAAATTCTTGCAGGAGCTGTCTGGTCGTCGTTTGAAATAGCGATAGCCGTAGTTCCCTCAAGAACGCCTGTAAGCTCATCGTAACCTGCGTCCTTTAATGCAAAGCGAAGCATTGAGTTCTTTTCAACTGAGTAAGAAACTCCCGCTTCTCTCAGCTCCTTACGAAGCTTGGTATCCTCCTCAACGGTGATACCTCTGTAATCAATGAGAACGCCTGCTGCTGAGTTCTTGATAGCGTCGGTCAAAGCTGCTACCTTTTCCTTCTTTGCAAGCAAAATCTTTTCACTTGGCATATTTTTCACCTCACTATTTTGAAAATAGCCCGTATCTCAATAAAAAATCTCTTTTCCTCCAAAGACGAAAAGAGACAAAACAAAGTCATAAATTACTTTGCATAATCCTCGGCAGGACTTCCGTTTTTTTAAACAGCCTGCTGTCTTTAGATACGAATGCTTAGTTATTATAGCAAACGCCTGACAAAAAGTCAAGCGTTTTTAAAATATTTTTCAGAAATTCTCTGTTTTTCTTTTAGAAGTATTTCATCGGGTCAACGGCAGTTCCGTCAATTCTTATCTCGAAGTGCAAATGCGGACCTGTCGACCAGCCTGTTGAACCTACATAGCCTAAAAGCTGACCCTGAGTTACCGTCTGACCGACGCTTACCTTACATTCAGACATATGAGCGTAAATTGTCTGATAGCCGTCGCCGTGATCTATTACGCAATAATTTCCCCAGCCCCAGCCGCAGCCGCAGCTTTCACTCTTTCCGTAGTCGTGAGTGCAGGAATTGTTCGTCATAATTACAGTTCCGGACTTTGCCGCAACAACGCTTGCGCCTCTGATTCCGCTGTTTCCGATGTCCATTCCGTAATGGAAGGAACCCCACCTTGAGCCAAAGCTCGAGGTGATAAGGTAATATCCCGGACACGGCCACTTAAAGCCTGATGACGACTGAGTTGTAGTCGTTGTAGTTGTTGTCTTTTTGGTGGTTGTAGTTGTCTTTTTCGTCGTGGTAGTGGTGGTTGTTGTTTTCTTGTTGGTTGTGCCTGTTGAAGCCGTCGTCGTGGTTGTAGTAGTCGTGGTCGTCGGCTCGGTGGTAGTGGTAGTGGTGGTCGCTTCGGTGGTGGTAGTAGTGGTTGCAGCTACCTTTTCGCTTTGCGCCTTGATAGCCGCCTGAAGCTGCTGCTCGAAGGAATCCTGCTCGGCGTCGTACTCAGACTTCTGGTCAACATACTTGCTCTTTTCCGCTTCAAGGTCCTCAAGCTCCTCGCTGACAGATTCATAAAGCTCGCTTAAATTCTGAATCTCGTCTGTCATTGAGGATTTTTGCTCCTCGTAATCAGCCTGCTTTTCTTCAAGCTCCGCCTTTTGCGAGTTCAGTTCCTCTACAGTCTGCTCATAATCGTCCTTTTGAGCGACAAGGCTGTCTATCAGCTCGTCGTCGTGAGCTGCGACACGCTCGACAAGCTCTATCTTCATTAGCATATCGAAAAAGTCGTCAGAGCCGAGAATTACCGAGGTATATGTACTTGAACCAGCGAGATAAAGCGCTCTTAGCCTTAGCTTGAAGCTTGAAATTCCGTCCTCTATATCGCTCTTTTGAGCCTCCAGCTTTTCTGTCGTTTCGCTGATGCTCTGTGAGATCTCGTCCATTTCCTCCGACAGGGTTGTCAGATGTCCGTCGATAAGCTCTATCTTCTGGCTTGTAGTTTCAATCTGAGTTTCGATAAGCTGCTGGTATTCCTCCTGTTCGGCAATATTATCCTGAAGCTCGGAAATCTTATCAGCAAGCTCCTCCTGCTTTTCAGCAATTTTACTTAGCTGCTGCTCGTAATCGGAGGTATCGTCTGCGTAGGAATAATCTCCCTGCTCGCCTGAAGCTAAGCATACGCAAACCATAGCCGAAAGCAAAACCGCAAGCACAGCCTTTGCGTTTCGTTTAATTTTCATTTTTGTTGCCTCCTGTAGGCGTCTCTTTTGTTCTCTCTTTTATCTATCTGTTTTTCTGTATTCTCTGTTTTTATGTTTTTTACGGCGAAACGTAATTTTCCGGATTTACCGCCGTTCCGTCCTTTCTCACCTCAAAGTGAAGGTGGTTTCCAGTTGAAAATCCTGTTGAGCCTACATAACCGAGCGTTTCGCCCTGCTCAACCGTCTGTCCAACCGTTACTATACAATTTGTCATATGGGCATACAGCGTCATATATCCGTTTCCATGATCGACTATGCAATATCTTCCGTAACCGCCGCCACAGCCGCAGCTTGAACTCTTTCCATAGTTGTGAGTACAGGTATTTTCAGCTACTACAACAGTTCCTGCATCCGACGCTACAATCTGCGCTCCGCCAACATTACTGTCGGCAATATCAATTCCTGCGTGATACGAGCCCCAGCGGTAACCCACTCCGTAAGTAATTACGTAATGTCCCGGCAACGGCCAGATAAAGCTTCCCGACGAGCCAGTCGTATAGTCGGTGTCGTCCGACGTATCGTAGCTTGTATCGCTGCTTTCCGCCGCTTCGGCAAGCCGCTTAGCTTCCTCCTCGGCCGCCTTTCTCTTGGCTTCCGCTTCCTCGTAAAGCTGATTCCACATCTCCTGAGCTTCTTCCTCAAGAGCCGCATACTCTTCCTTCTGAGCCTCGTGCGCTTCCTTGTCCGCTTCAAGCGCTTCAATCTGAGCCTGACTCTGCGCTACTAAAACCGAAAGCTTATCCATTTGCGACTGCTGTTCAGCCTTTTTGGAGTTGTATGTTTCCTTCTGCTCTTCAAGCTCTTCCTTTTGAACCTCGACCTCAGCCTTTTGGTCCTCCAGAGTTGCCTTCGCTTCTTCAAGCTCGTTTTTCTTTTGAACCAGGTCGTCGATCGCCTGGTCGTCGTGCTCCGCAACCCTGTTTATTAGCTCCACTCTCATAAGAGCGTCGTAAAAATCGGTTGAACCAAACAGAATCGAAACGTACGAATCATCGCCTGCTATGTACATGGCTCTTAGTCTTAGCTTAAAATCTGAAATGCCCTCTTCGATTTCCGCCTGCTTTTGCTCGATTGTAGCTTCCGTTTCCTCAATCTGTTCATTTAAAGTGTCGATGCTCTCCTGAACCTCATCGAGGTTTGTCTGTATTTCAGCTATCATCTTGCTGTATTCGTAGATAGTCGCCTGAACGGTTTCAATCTGTGCTTCTATCGCCGCTTGGTTTTCCTCCTCCGCAGCAATATCGTCCTCCGTTTCAGCGATAAGCGCGTCGTATTCCTCCTGCTTTTCCTGATACTCCTCAATCTGCTCCTCGTAATCCTCAAGCGTTTCCTCCGCCTGAGTGTAAATCGGTACGGAAACGTCATTTCCAAACGTAGAGGTAACTCCAATTACCGAAGCTACAGCAGTTAATACCGCAAGTACTCGTTTTGAAAGTCTTAAGACCTTTGCTTTTTTAATCATCACAAACCTTGCCTTTCAATAGGTAAAGCACTCAAACGACAAATAAACTGCCGCTTAATTGCCGACAGAGCGCGCACAAGGTCAAGCTGTTGCCTGTACCCCTGTGCTGCGCTCCGTTAAAGCTGTTTTTAAATTTTTTAAACCTTTACGTATTTTCTTGTGCTTATAATTGTACCAATAGCGCCGATTACGCCGCCAGCCAGAACATATCCCACCAAAACGTACCAAATAATATCGCTGAAGCCGTAAAGTGAACGAACTCCTAAAATGCTCAATATCTGTCCGTTCTCGTTCAGAATATCTCCGAGTCCCTTGTATACGAACATTGTAAGGAAGAACGCCGCTACTGCCGCTAAGATTCCGACAAGCATTCCCTCGATAAAGAACGGAATGTTAATAAATCTGTTGGTAGCTCCAACGTACTTCATAATATTGATTTCTTTTCTTCTTGAGTAAACGCTCGTCCTTGTTGTATTTGAAATAATAACCAGGGAAACGACCGCTAACGCTGCAATAAGCGCTACCGCTACCACAGAGAAGATGTTTCTGATGCTGACTAAAACGTCTGCAAACTCAGTAGGCGCAGTTACCTTTTCAACATTTTCAATGTTTGTAAGCTGATTTGTCGTATCGGTCATCTTTTCAATATCCGCTACCGTTACTCTGTATGTATCAGGCAGAGGATTGTCATCTTCGGCATACTTAAATACCTCCTGCTGCTCCTCTGTCATATCAGCTACCATATCCTCCCAGGCTTCATCTCTTGAGTAAAATACTGATTTTTCAATGTTTGACAGCTCGTCTATAGCCTCTCCTACTGCCGCTATGCCTTCCTCGTCAGTTCCGTCAACAACAATTACAACTACCTCGTTCTTTCCGGCAACTCCGCTGATAACCTTGTTTAAATTGATTGTTGCAAGAATACACATTCCCACAAGCAGAAGCGACACAAGCATTATACAAAACGACGCAAAGCTCATCATCTTATTCTTCCAGACGCTTTTAAATCCCTGTCCTGTGAGATATTTTATACTACCGAACCTCATTTGCTCCTCCTATCACCTCATCGAACACAATTTCACCGGCGTTTATATTTATAATTCTTCCGCCGAAGTGACGCACAATATCATGCTCGTGCGTTACCATTAAAATCGTCGTTCCACATTCGTTGATGCCCTTTAAAAGCTCAACGATTTCGTATGAAAGAGCAGGGTCGATATTTCCCGTCGGCTCGTCCGCAATAATAAGCTGCGGGTCGTTTACTAAAGCTCTTGCAAGAGCTACTCTCTGCTGTTCTCCTCCTGAAAGCTCGTCAGGGTATGACTTTTGCTTGTGAGCCAATCCCACAAGGCTTATAACATAAGGCACTCTGCTTGAAATGTACTTTGCAGGCGCGTCAATTACTCTGAGAACAAACGCTACGTTTTCGTATACTGTCATTGTAGGAATCAGTCTGAAGTCCTGAAAAACTATTCCGAGCGTTCTTCTTAGCTTTGGAATTTTCTTCCTTCTAAGCTTTTTAAGATTAAAGCCGTTTACTATAACCGTTCCTTCTGTTGCGTCAATTTCCTTTAGTATCAGCTTTATAAGCGTTGATTTTCCGGCTCCCGATGAGCCGACTACAAAGGCAAAGTCGCCGTCGTTAATTTTTAAATTGACATTGTGCAGAGCGTCAATTCCGCTTGAATATGTAACTGATACATCCTTAAATTCTATCAAAATTACACCGCCTTTTCGTAATGTTGCCCCTTTTATCTTCTTTCTTTTTATCTCTCTGTCTCTTAATTTTAGAACTTAACAGGATTTGCTGACAAATATTTCTTAACCATCAGCGCTATTTTAAACACTATTGCGTCGTCAAATTCTCTGAGATCAAGTCCTGTAAGCTTTTTGATTTTTTCAAGTCTGTAAACAAGCGTGTTTCTGTGAACGAAAAGCTTTCTTGAGGTTTCCGATACGTTAAGGTTATTATCGAAGAACTTCTGAATGGTGAAAAGCGTTTCGTGGTCGAGCGATTCGATAGTACCCTTCTTGAAGACCTCCTTCAGAAACGTTTCGCAAAGCGTTGTCGGAAGGTGATAAATAAGTCTTGCGATTCCGAGATTATCGTAAGAAACCACAGCCTGATCGGTGTCGAACACCTTACCAACCTCCAGCGCTATCTGCGCCTCTTTAAAGGTTGCGGCTAAATCCTTTACTCCCTCAACGACAGTTCCGATTCCAACATTTACTCTTGTATAGAACTCGGAGCTTAGCGTATCGGCAATGCTTCTTGCAAGCTTCTTGAGGTCGTTTGTTTCTACGTTCTGCCGAACCTCCTTTATCAAAACTATATCGTTTTCTGTAATAGTGAAAACGAAATCCTTATTTTTATCAGGGAATAGGTTCTGAATAACGTCAAGCGCCGAAACCTCGTTTGAAGAAATGATTCTTATCAAAAAGGCCACCCTGTAAACCTCCGACGTAAAGCGAAGCTCTCTTGCCTTTATGAGAATATCTCCCGGCAAAATATTATCAAGCACTACGTTTTTAACAAAGTTCGTCCTGTCGTACTTCTCGTCGTAATACTGCTTTATGCTTGCAAGGCTAATGCCAAGAATATTTGCGTATCTTGCTGAAAGCTCGTCCGTTCCCTCAACGAAAACCGCGTACTCTGCCTTTGTGTGCCCGCCGAACGGCTTATATGTATATCCGTCGCGAACAAACAAATCGTTTGTATTTGTCATATCTATTGATACATATTCATTGACAGTTCCTATAAGCGAAAGCTCCGAGCTGGCAACGATAGTGGCAGTATCGTCAATAACTCCAAAAACACAGTCGATTGAATCCTTCATTTGATGAACAACACTTTGGAACAATCTTGTAGACATCTTCTCAACCTCTTTTTTCATTAAATTTCCCATTTGCCAAATTTTCAGGCAAACCCCGATATATTACAAATTGTAACACAACATTGACACTTTTGTGTTAATAAAATATGAACAGCTCCGATTTCGGCTTGTTTTTTGAACATTTTTCACAAAAAAACAGCTGTTTTTGCTGTTACCGAATTGTAACCATTGGATTTTTAGAAATAATTTACCATATATTGCCAATTGCCTGACTGCCGAATCTACTGAACCCTTGAAAATTCAGGAAAATAAAAAAGCTGAGGGGAAAAGCCCTCAGCCAAAGAAGTAAAATACTTGTGTTGTTTACTTTTCGTCTTCGAAGCCGCTTTCAACGAGGTCAACAAGACCGTCTACAGCTTCCTGCTCATCGGTACCGTCAGCAATAATTCTAATAGAAGTTCCGCCAACAATTCCGAGCGACAAAATTCCGAGCAAGCTCTTAGCATTTACTCTTCTTTCTTCCTTTTCAATCCAGATCGATGACTTGAACTCGTTTGCCTTCTGAATGAAAAATGTTGCCGGGCGAGCGTGTAAGCCAACCTGATTTTGTACTACTACATCTTTAACGAACATAATAATCTCTCCATTTCTATCCCAAACTAAACCGGAATGATATCGACCATAAAATTATTATACTCTTAAATTTGGCAAAGTCAATAAAAATTCCCACTTCCAAGATAAAATTCTGCTAATTGATTACTTGTGGAGTTCTTAAAGGCTCTCGATTTGTGGAAAATTGCTAAAAATTTCAGCTTCCTTTTTGCATAATAACCAAAAACTTTTAACAGTCTGCTGCGACTCATCCCTTAAAACTACTCTTGTTCTTGCTTTTTTGACATATATTCGCTTAAAAATTTCTTATCCTCGTCGCTTAAATCGTACTTTTCAATCATATCCGACCGTCTGTCCGCCGTCCGCATCAGCGACTGGTTGTGCCGCCACTTCTTTATATTCTCGTGGTGACCCGAAAGCAGCACCTCAGGAACACTTTTACCTCTCCAGACCTCCGGGCGGGTATATTGAGGATACTCTAAAAGCCCCGAGTAATGGCTCTCGTCAATATAGCAGTCGGGACGTGACAAAACTCCGTCAATCATTCGAGCGACAGCGTCTGTTATGCAAAGCGCCGGAAGCTCGCCGCCCGTCATGACAAAATCCCCGACAGAAATTTCCTCATCGACAATTTCTTCAATTACCCTTTCGTCGACCCCCTCGTAATGTCCGCAAAGAATTACAATATCCTTGCCGTTTGCAAGCTCCTCCGCTCGCCTTTGGCTGAACTTCTTGCCGGCTGGCGTTACATAAATTGTGTGAACGTCACGCTCCCCCCTGACATTTTGAAAGCATTGGTAAATAGGCTCAGCCTGCATAAGCATTCCCTGCCGTTCACTGTATGGCGTATCGTCAACTCGTCTGTGCTTATCCTCTGTATAATCTCTGATATTGTGGCAGCGAATTTCCAGAAGTCCTTTTGCTCTCGCTCTGCCGATAATACTCTCGCTAAGATAGCTCTCGAGCATTTCAGGGAACAGCGTCATTATATCAATCCTCATCGAAAAGCCCCCTGAGCGGCGTAATTTTCATAATACTGTTTTCAATATCTGTCGTCTTTACAACGTCAGCAATAGCAGGAACGTAATACATCTTTCCCTCGTCTGACTTTATATGATAAACATCGTTTGCTCCAGTTTGAGTTGCGTCGGTGATTTTGCCATAGCTTTCGCCCGTTTCAGAATCTAAAACCTCCATACCGATAAGATCGGCGATAAAGTATGTGTCTCTTGGCAGATTCATGCTATCTCTGTCAGCGTATAAAATCTTGTTTCTAAGTGTCTGAGCCTGCTCGACTGAATCGAACCCTTCGAGCTTTAATATCGCCATATTCTTTTGTACTCTCGATTTTTTAACCTTTACTTTTATCTCGCCCTTTGAAAAATAAAGCGTCTTGAAGCTGCACAAGACCTCGGGACTGTCGCACCAGGCTTCAACCTTGACGTCTCCTGCCAAGCCGTGAACGCTGACTATTTTTCCTATTTCCAAGAATTTTTCCATTGAAACTCCTCGCTTGTGTTTTTTAGATTATTGTTTAACGCCCTGATCTGGGGCGCTGTATTTTGCGCCCTGAAAGGTGTTTCTTTTAGCCATCGTCTTGTCAATCTCATTCATCACGCAAAACTTTTTAAGGCTCCATAGCGGAGAAATAAGCGTTTCCTTTTTGCCGTCTCCTGTTACCCGCTCAACGATTACGTCGGGCGGTAAAAGCTCTAGCTGATCGCAGACAATACCTGCATATTCCTCGAGTGTAAGCTCTTTAATTTCGCCGTTTAAAAACTGCTCGCACATTTTAGTTCCCGAAATTATATGCAACAGATGTATCTTTACGCTGTGAGGGTGTATCTTTGCTACCGCCCTCACAGTATTTCGCATATCAACTGCCGTTTCGCCAGGCAGACCGTTTATTATATGAACGCAAATGTCAATCCCACGGCTTTTAAGCTTCTCATACCCCTGTAAAAACTCCTCAAGGGTATGACAGCGGTTTATTTTAAGAGCAGTTTTGTCGTTTGAGGTCTGAAGTCCAAGCTCTACCTCTAAATTTGTAACCTTTGAAAGCTCAAGCAGCATATCGGCGCACTCGTCGGTTATGCAATCGGCTCTTGTCGCAATATTTACGCCTACTGCGTTTTCAAAGCTTGCCACTTCAAAAAATGCGCTTCGCAAAAGGTCTATATCGCCGTAGGTGTTGCTGCCGGCCTGAAAGTAGGGGATATACAATGCATCATCCCACTTTTTGTGAAGCTCGCCCCTTACCTTATCGAACTGCTCCTTTAAAGAATCCTTCGGATTCCCTGCAAAATCGCCGCTTAAATAGCCTGAACAAAAGGTACAGCCGCCAACTCCCTTTGTCCCGTCGCGGTTAGGGCAGGAAAGCCCTAAATTGAGCGGCACCTTAAACACCTTTTTGCCGTACTTATGCCGAAGATAATAGTTGTGGGTGTAAAATCTCTTGTTGTCGTCGGAATAAATAAATCCGCTTTTCAAATAACCCACTTCCTACCTTTTAATTTACAAATCCTAATCCGTAATGAAGCTTAACGCTTACCGTATCGTTTTCTTCTATGTCGGAATTTGATCTTGCAATAAATCGTATTCCTATCGTTATATTTCCGCTTAGCTTGCTGACGTCAAACTCAACCGTATCGTTTACTGGGTTTACGTTCTCGCCGACGTTTTTGCTTCCATACTCAATATACGGACGAATAAAGTAGCCCGTGGTTTCGCCATAAAACTCATACGAGAGCAGAATTTTCGAGTAGTTTGTTACGTCAAGCTCCTCCTCGATAATATATTCGTAGGTAAGCTTTCCGCTGTCGTTTAAAGTAAACTGAATTTCATCGAGGTCGATTTTAACGGTTGTGGTGGTAGTTTCCTCCTCTTCCTCTTCTTCCTCAGTTGTCGTTTCTTCAGTTGTTGTTTCCTCTGTCGTCGTTTCCTCAGGCTCCTCCTCTGTGGTAGTTTCCTCCTCAGTAGTCGTTTCCTCGGTCGTTGTTTCCTTAGTGGTTGTTGTGGTTGTAGTTATAAAGTTCTTCTGTGGTCCGATGTCAATATCATCCGGGTCAATTTCCTTGGTTGTATTCGAGGTTCTGCCTGTATACTGCGTGGTGGTTGTAGTTGTTGTAGTCGAAGCCGCCGTTAGAATATTTATCGGGTTTCCGTCCTCGTCAACAGGCGTTATAAAGTTTTGGTGAGTGTTATATTCCTTCTTGCCGTAAATTGACGAAAATACGCCGTTTAAGCTCGCTAGAATTGATTTTCCCGGAAGGGCGTTTTCATAGCTTTCGGACAAATACGACGTATAGCTTCCGTCATATAGCCCCATAACGGTAGGCTTTGTAGCCTCAGCGTCAGGGTCGTCGGTATTGCGAAGCAGAGCAAAGCTAAGACCTAATATCAAAATGAACAGGCCGATAACAGACACGTTTATAAAATCAAACTGCCCGCGTCTTGCGTCCTCGCTCATGCTTTTAAGCGTCTTGTCCGTTTGCTCGGTTTTTTGCTCCTCCTCACTTTCGGTATGAGTCGACGCATTTTTCAGTATTTCTTCGTATTCTTCAAGCTCATCCGCTTTAGTTTTGTTTTCTTCCATAAAAATTCCCTTTTTAATATACTACTCTTGACGTTGTACTCATAAGAAGTATTGCCAAAAGACCTACTGTTGTAAGAATGCGAACAACCGCATAAGCTCTTTCGCTCTCGGCGGCAACGCTTTGAATCTTGCCCTTTAGCTTGTCCTTAAACGGCGTAATCATAAATACCGCAAAAACAAGCAGAGCGCAATAAGCGTAAATCTCGTTTACAAGAGCGTCGGATATTATTCCGTTTCTGAAGAGCAGCGCCTTAACCCACGTTTTATAGCTCGCAACGCTCGTAAAGTATACTGTGCTCCAGCCGAAGAATATAACCACAAGAGTGTATATTCCCGATATTGCCGTCGGGAGCTTCGCTATCAGCTTTTTAAGCCCGAGCGCTTCGATAATTACAAAAATTCCAAAGTAAAGTCCGAAAACCAAGTAGTGCTTTGAAAAGCCGTACCATAGTCCGACAAGCACCGAGCAGCCGAGCGTTGCCGCCACCGCAGAAACAGGAGATTTTGAAAGAGGACTTATAAGCGAGTCGTTTACAAATCTCATAAGCGTGTGGTTAAATCCGAAAACTGCGCCTGTAACTCCGTTTTTAGCCTTTAACGGCAGGAAGTTTTCGTCGTATTCAAAGCCGTTTAACAGTCCTAATCCTATCGCCATATCGGCGTAGCCTGAAAACAAAAAGCATATTTGCATAATGTACGCTATCATTCCGAAAAGCGCTCCGCAGAAGGTCATATCGGAAAGGTCAAGTCCAACACTTTTAACATAGCCTAAAGCGGCGGCAATAATGCTCGCCTTTCCAAGTCCTACAATAAATCTTGTCAGGCCGTCGTTTATCTTCTTTCCGGTTATCATTCTGTGCCTTATCTGCTCTCTTATATCCTTATAGCGAACTATCGGTCCCGCAAGGAAAAGCGTATAGTTTACCATATAAACGATAAGGCAAAAAAGATTCTTCTCAGGCTTTATTCTTCCGTAAGCGACATCAAAGACATAGCTTAAGCCTCTGACTGCGTAAAATCCCATTCCGACAGGTACGACAGTATGCTCAAGTGACAGAGAGGTTCCGGTAAACAGGAAGTTATACCCTACCACGACAAAAATTGATATGTTCATTACCGCCGAAAGCAGCACGCCTAAGACCTTGAATATACCCTTTTTTGACCCTGCTATCAGTCCGAAAAGCCAGTCGAGCAAAACTGATAAAAATATCACACATATATAAAACGGCTTGCCCCATGCGAAAAACACAACGCTTGACAAAACCAGAATCAGGTTTTTGTACTCTGTGCTTCTGTCGCACATTGTAAGCAGCGTCGTTATCGGCAAAAACGCATATATAAAAATCAAATCCGTGTAAAGCAATTTTTCAGCTCCTTAAATTTTAAAATATTAGTCGTTTTATCAATGATACCATACCTCAAAAAATTTCGCAAGTAAAAGGCGTAAATTTCTCGGCTTTTACAAAAGAATTTGCCCAAGCCATATATCTGACTCGGGCAATAATATCTTACTTTGAAACATATCTTGAAAGCCAAGCGTTTGCAACGTCAAGAGCCTCGTAGAGGCTTTTCTTTTCAGCCATTTTGTTGATTCTTTCGTTAGGCGGAAGAGTTTCGTCTGTTGCCATTCTGAAAAGCCTTACCTTATTTGCAACGTCTAAATCTCCGACCTTCTCAGTATCAAGTATTTGCAGCATTACAACATACTCGTCGCTCATATTTCCGTAATATATTTCTTTTCCCTTTCTGACAAGAGGAATTCCCTTGTATGTGAAAAATTCGCTTTGTGCCATTTTTGCATCCCTCCTTGATATGATTGTAGCAGACTTTACTTGAAAAGTCTGTCAGAATTAGTAGGTGTCAGCGTTTACCTCTTCGCCGTTTCTGACCTTTTCCATTCCGTCTAAAATAGCGTCTACCCAAGCGCTTTCAATTCTAAACGAGGTTTTACCGTTGAGCTTTACGATATAACGCCTGTCGGTTTCCTTATAAAGCTCCATTACATCTCCGCCGCCATCGATAAGATCGATTTCAATAGTGAGGTCCGCCGTATCGCTTTCTGGGTCGGTAAAATAAATCTCCGACGTCGGGCATTGAATCAAAAGCTGATACCAGCCCTTCCAGACCTCTGCGTCAAGCTGAGTTTCCTCATTTTCAACTACGCTTTCAACCTCTTCGTCTCCGTCGTCGTCCTCGGTGATAGTAAGATCGTAAACTACCTCCTCGTCGGCTGTCGTTACCTTTATGTCCTTTAAGGTAACAACATTGTTTGTCGTCATAAGACCCGAGATAATATCCGACGGGTCAAAGTCCGCCCACGGAAGATCGTCCGCCGCGCAGTAGAAGATAACGTCAATTCCCTCTACTCCTTCAAGATAAACGTAATAGCCGTCTATCGTTTCGGTCGAATTGCCCTCGCTGTCGGTTGCGTATTCGCAATTTCCGATTGTCAGAATATACTCTCCGTCGTCGCAGACAAGGTCCGCTACCGCAGTCGGGTCGTCAAGTCCATAGGTTGCGAAGTCGTCGTCATCAGGCTTCGCTACTATTGCGTACTCCGCCGCCAGTCCCCACATTCCGTGAGTTACGGTGGATGAATTTGATACGTCTAAGTAGCTGAAAATCGGTGAGGTCATAACCTGAGCTGAAACCATAGATGTGCTGTCGTCAGCGTTTTCAAATACTATATCGTAATCTCTGTCCTTTTGCTTGACTGTCAGGGTTGTAAAATAATCGTCGTCAGCGTCGCTCGGCAATGACGAAAGCATTGAAAGGCTTATAAACTCCTCCTTCGTATAGAAAAAGTACGAAAGCTTTGAGCTATAAACGGTATAAACCTTAGTCGAGCCCGCCTCGCAAACGTAGTAATATCCGCTTTCAGGCGATTCATCTCCTACCAGAAATGATTTTTCCGTTTCCTCTCCGTCACAATCAAAGGTAACGTCAAAGTAGCAGGAAACCTCGTCCAGTCCGTACTTCTCCAGATCGTCGGTGTCCTCCTCAACGACCTCCTTCGCTGCAAGCGAGCATAGCGTTGTCGCAACGGAGGAATAAAGCGTCTGGTTCTGATTTATTCCGTCAAGCTCTTCAATTTCCCACTCGTCCTCACCGTCGGTAGTCTGAACAATTTCAAACTCCTGGAAGGAATTGTGAAAACCGATTTTTGCAACATTAGTGCTGTCAAGCTCATCGGCAACGTCAGAGGTAAGCGAAATGCTGCCTGTATCGTCGTCCGTTTCAACGGTACTCGACTCCTCCGACGAGCTGTCGTCGTCAACCTGCGGCAGGAGATTCAGCACCAAAAGCATTACTCCCAGGCATACCGCAACAACGGCGCATATAATAATTCCCTTAAACTTAGAATTCATCTGTTATCTCCGTTCCTGAAGGCTTTAAGCGTTCTTTCTTCTTACCCAGATTACAATTCCGATTATCAAAACTATAAGAGGAATAACCGCTATGAATATCCACTTGTAGATGGTTATCTGTGCGTCTGTAAGCTCAAACAGCTCACCGCCGATAACTGACGGCTCGATAGTAATTCCGGAAGTAGTCTTTCCTGTAATCTCGTTTGTTACGCTTAAAATCCACTGGCTGTTTGCGTACTGTGTGGCCTGTAAAATAGTATCGTCAAGCAAATACTCAGAACCCAGCACCAAAACCTGACTGTAGCCTTCGGTATTATCGTCATAGAATACCGCCTTCGAGCCGATTGCAGCAGCTATCTGCTCTCCGTTAGCGACAACGTCGCCCGTTTCCATATCAGCCTTATAGCCTGTATCGTCAGTCTTGAGAAGCGTTGTCGTCTGCTTCATATCGTCCTCGTCAAACTTAAGCGTTATCGGCTGTGTGTAAATGGTTGTAAGCATTACAAGAGAATCGTCCTTCATATCCTCCTCGTAATCCTCGTTTGAAAGATTTACCTTTAAGTAGCCGTTGCTGACGTTAGAGGATTCTGAGTCGTACATACAATAATCCTCAATTATAATTCCGTACTCCTCTAAAAGCTCATCAAGGTTCGGCGTGTCAGGCTGCTGTACGCTTGCAACGTACATAAGATTTTTCTCAAGCTCGCCGTCGTTGTTCAAAAAGTCGGAAACCTTCTGAACCTCCTCAGAGGTGTAGTCAACTGTCGGTGCGGCAATAACCGCAATATCAGTATCCTCAGGAATGTCCTCGGTTGTTATATCAATGCTGTCAACCTCATATCCGTTCGCCTTCATAAGCGTCTGATAATAGGTCAGCGATACCGCCTCTTCTCTTCCTGTGAGAAGGGTTATTTTAATCGGATTTGAATCTGTTACTATCATAAGAGCCGATGTAAACGCCTGCTCAGCGTTTGAGGACTCTATATAGCTTATCTTTTCATTTGTAGACGAGCTGGTGTAGCTCTCGCCTGCATAAGCTGTAATAAAGGAAATTTGACTTCCGTAATAGCTTTCTGCAAATGTTTCAAGCGTAATTCCAGATGATGAAAGGCTTGACTCTACCTCTGACGCAAAGTTTACAAGGTCAAGCGGAGATACAACGCTCGTTCTCTGATATTCCTCACCGTCGTCGCCTGTTTGCGTTGTTTCAAAAATTATATCATACTCAGCCAGTCCGTCGTCGTATTCCGAAACTACGTTCGGGTTTGAAAGAAAGTCGATGTATTCAATTTCAATTCTCGAATTGTACTGAGCGTACTTTTTCAAAATCTCGTTAGCCTGAAGGGTATATACATTTTGTGAATTAAATTCGTCCTCCTCGGCTAAAACGGTAACCTTAACGTCCATATCAACACTTTCAACATATTCAATCGTTTCATCGCTTATAGAATACGAATCGTTCGAGGTCATATCAAACGACAATGGGAAGCGCTCAAAAACTTTGGTTGCAACTACGTTTATAAGAATTAAAACTACTACAAACACAGCAGTAAACGCTATTGACAAAGAGCCGTGCTTTAGCTTTTTATGAGTTCTTTTCTTCTTTTCCTTTTTAGGCTTCTTTGCTTTCTTTTCTTTTTTGAGCTTCTCTTCATTTTTAGTGGCTTGTTCTACCGCTTCCTCTGCCGCCTGTTCAACAGTAACATCAGCGTCTGTTTCTTCTATCTCTGCAAGCTCTTCAACCATTTCTTCATTCTCTGCTTGCTCTGCGACCTCTTCAGTCGCTATGGTATCAATTTCCTTTTCCTGTTCCTCCGGGAGGATCTTTTTCTCATCACTCATCTTAAACCCTCCTTTAGTTCCAGCGACGGCGTTCAAGCACTCTTACTGTAAAGAATATGAACGCTACCATCACGCTGATAAAGAACAAAATATTTGAAAAATCAAACGAACCGTATGTAAAGCCGTCGTATCTTGAAAGGAACGAAAGGCTGTTTAAAAAGTTCGCAATAAAATCTACCGGAATAAGGCTTGCGATCGAAGTAAAGAGATAAAGCACAAGCATTATCGCAAAGGACAAAACCGCAGAAACTATCTGGTTCTCAGTCAATGACGAAACGAAAACTCCGATTGAAATAAACGCTCCACCGAGAAGTAAAAGTCCCAGGATATTTCCGAAAATAAGCAGCCAGTCGGGAGATGAAATAGCTGAAACTATAACTGCGAAAACGAGCATTATCAAAACTCCCAGCGCATAAACCAAAAACGCCGCCAAAAACTTTCCTGCAACAATTGCGCCTAATGATACCGGCGCTGTAAGCAGACATTGGTCAGTTTTGTTTTTCTTCTCCTCAGAAAATGTTCTCATCGTGAGAATTGGAATCAGAACGATAAGCACATACATCATCATTGAAAATACAGTATTAAGCTCTGTTGTTCCCTGCTCAATAGATGTCAGCGTAAAGAAAAAACCTGCCGCAAGGTAGAAAAACGCCAGAAACACATAGCCGATAGGAGATGTAAAATAAGATACAAATTCTCTTCTAAAAATTGCAGCCATTATTGTTCTCCTCCCTTCAGCTCTACTTCCTCGCCCATTGTAAGGCGAAGGAAAATATCCTCAAGCGACATTTCACTTGTTTTAAGCTCGATAATATACCAGTTTCTTTCAGCCATTCTTGAAAACAGCTCTCGTCTGATGTCGGTATCCTCGTCAGATTCTACTGTAAACTCGCTGTATGTATTTTTTGTAGCAACAAGCGAGGTTTTGATAACTCCAGGAATTGAAGCGATCAGCTCTCTTACTTCCTTAGCGGGGCCGTCAATTTTGACAGTTAGTCTATGCTCGCCGGCAAGCGTGCTTGACAGATGCTCCTCCGTATCGTTCGCAACGATTTTACCCTGATTGATAACTATAATCTTATCGCAAACCGCCTGAACCTCAGAAAGAATATGCGAGGACAGGATAACCGTGTGGTTCCTGCCGAGCTTTTTAATAAGCGTTCTTATCTCAATTATCTGCGACGGGTCAAGTCCGACGGTCGGCTCGTCGAGAATCAAAACGTTCGGATTTCCGACAAGCGCCTGCGCCAAGCCAACTCTTTGCTTATAACCCTTGGAAAGATTCTTGATTACTCGCTTGTAAACATTTTCAATTTTTACAAGTCTGCAAATGTCAGCAAGATGAGTATTTCTCGGAAGCTTACACTTTTTCAAATCGTAAATAAAGTTGAGATACTCCTTAACTGTCATATCCATATAAAGCGGTGGGAGCTCAGGAAGATAACCTATACTCGCCTTTGCCTTAATAGGATCCTTTAAAATGTCGTTTCCGTCGATAAGAGCTTCGCCCTCTGTCGACGAAATATATCCTGTCAGGATATTCATTGTTGTTGACTTTCCTGCGCCGTTCGGTCCTAAAAAGCCCAGAATTTCACCGTCGTTTGCGGTAAATGAAATTCCGTCAACAGCCTTTTTATCGCCGAAATGCTTGGAAAGATTTCTGACCTCTATCATTTAACTGTCCCTCCTTAAGGGCGTGTTTTTTACACTTAATTGTAAAATATATTTGTGATAGTATTATGACAGCTTCGCTATGCCCTCTCTTACTCTGGCAAGCGACTCGTCCTTGCCTAATATTCTGCAAATTTCAATTCCGCCGCCCGGCGTAAAGCTCTTTCCTGAAAGAGAAACCCTGAGAGGCCACAAAACGATTCCGTTTTTCACGCCCAGCTTCGCTATCAGCTCAAACAGCGCTTCGTGAATATTTTCCTCCGTCCAGTCGCTAACTCCCTCTAAAGCAGGAAGGATTTCCTTTAGAGAAGCAAGAGAATTTTCCTCGTTCGTTTTCATCTTCTTGTGGCAGTAAAGAGAGGTATCGTAATCAGGAAGAGCGTCGATAAAGTCAACCTGCTCCGGAATGTCGGTAAAGATTTCCGTTCTCGGCTTTAAAAGAGAAGCGATAAACGCAATATCAGCGTCCTCCTTCTTTACTGTTTGTCTGATATAAGGCTCAGCAGCGTGCGCAAACTCCTCGTCGCTCATTTTCTTGATATAGACGGCGTTGATTGCTTTAAGCTTTGCGGGGTCGAAAATTGCAGGCGATTTTGAAATTCCTGAAATATCAAACTCCTCTATCAGCTCGTCAAGGGTAAAGATTTCATTTTCGCCCTTTGGCGCCCAGCCTAGCAAAGCGATGTAATTTAGCACCGCATCCTTAAGATAGCCCTTCTTCATCAGATCCTGATAGGAAGCGTCGCCGTCTCTCTTTGAAAGCTTGTGCTGCTTGTCCTTCATAATATGCTCAACGTGAATGTAAATCGGCACCTCCCAGCCGAAAGCCTTGTACAAGAGGTTATATTTCGGCGCGCTTGAAAGATATTCGTTTCCTCTTACAACGTGCGTAATTCCCATAAGGTGGTCGTCTACTACGTTTGCGAAGTTGTAGGTTGGAAGTCCGTCCGTCTTGATTAAAATCTGATCGTCAAGCGTTGAGTTTTCAACCGTTATATCTCCGTAAAGCTCGTCGTGAAATGTGGTTGTTCCCTCAAGCGGAACCTTTTGTCTTATAACGTAAGGAATGCCCTCCTTTAGCTTTTGCTCAACCTCTTCCTTTGAAAGATTTCTGCAATGGCGGTCGTACATCGGCGTTACTCCGCTTGCCTCCTGAACAGCCTTCAGCTCATCAAGACGTTCCTTATCGCAAAAGCAATAATACGCCTCTCCCTTTTCAACCAGCTGTTCGGCATACTGCTTGAACATTCCCATTCTTTCCGACTGGATATAAGGACCTACGGGGCCGCCAATATCAGGTCCCTCATCCCAGTTAAGTCCGCACTCTCTGAGCGTGTCGTATATAACCTGAGTTGCGCCCTCGACATATCTTTCTCTGTCTGTGTCCTCTATTCTCAAAATAAAGTCGCCGCCGTTTTTCTTGGCGATAATGTAAGTAAAGAGCGCCGTTCTTAAATTTCCAATGTGCATATATCCCGTTGGCGACGGGGCAAATCTTGTTCTTACCTTGTTCATCTTAAAGCATTCCTTTCTGCATTTTCTATATCGAGGTCAACCTGCGCTTTAAGCTCGTCAAGCGAAGCAAACCTTTTTTCCTCTCTTATAAACCTCTTTAGCCGAACGCTTACCCATTCGCCGTAAAGAGTTTTGTCAAGTCCTAAAATATGCGTTTCTATAAGCGGCTTATTCTTACCGACAGTCGGCTTTACTCCAACGTTTGAGACTCCGTTATATAGCCTTCCGTCAAGCTCTATCTCAGTCAGATATACGCCAAACTTCGGCAAAACCGTATCTGGCGGTATGGGCTGGTTTATTGTCGGGAAATCCAGAGTTCTGCCGAGCTCATTTCCGTGAATTACCCTCTCATAGTAGCCAAAATCCTCTCCGAGCATAGCGTTTGCAGCTTGTATATCGCCGCTTTCCAATGCGTCCTTTATACGGGTTGAGGAAACGGCAGCCCCGTCAAACATCACCGGCTGCAGCGTTTTAAGCTTCATATCATATTTGTCGCACAAGAGTCTAAGCTCTTTTACTCCTGC
The DNA here is from genome assembly GCA_021205185.1 of Ruminococcus sp. Lineage (GTDB taxonomy): Bacteria > Bacillota > Clostridia > Oscillospirales > Ruminococcaceae > UMGS1601. Next base: position 210,619 of record JAJPYB010000006.1, read on the forward strand.
CACTGCGCCCTTACCGAAGCGAAAGTCCTCGCCGCAATAAACCTCCTTCGCACTAAGAGCACTGGCTAAAACCTCTTTTGCAAAATCCTCGGCTGACATTTCGCAAAGGCTTGAAAAGTCCGGCGAAAGAATATATTTTGCGCCAAGCGACCGAAGCATTTTTAGCTTCCTGTCGTTTGGATAAATAACTCCCCTGCTTCCCTTTGTTGTAACCGTTTCGCTTGAAAAGGTAAACACAGCCGTTTCAAGTCCGCTTTTTTCAGCTTCGCTCAGAACCGCTCTGTGACCTATATGAACTCCGTCAAAAATTCCTAAGGAAACCGCAGTTTGTTGTTTGCCCGTAATGTTTTGCATTACTGCGTTCACCCTCTTAATAAAAGTTCTTTATTCTTTTGGTTGTATTTTCACTTGTATCGTTGCTCAGAAGTCCTAAGAACTCCTTATCATTGCCGTACACTCTGAATATACCGCTTTTCTTTGAAATCTGGTCGGCTCTTAACGCAACACCGTTTTTATAAAGCCACGTTCTCTTTTTGTCAAGTCTCACGCTCTCATAGCACAAAAACGCCTTGTCGGTAGCAATAACAGCGCTATCAAGCTTTCCGCTGTCCTTTAAGGCTTGAAGCCTGTCAATCGTAAATGCGTTTTCAAGTGAAAATCCGCTAGACTCGTTTCTTCTGAGAGCAGTCATAACGCCACAGGTTCCCAAAAGCTCGGCAATATCGCAAATAAGAGTTCTTATGTAGGTTCCCTTTGAACAGACTACATACATCTCTCCACTTTGGTTATCCTCGTCAAAGCTTAAAATATCAAGCGTATAAATATGAGCCTCACGCTCGTCACGTTCAATCTCAATTCCCTGCCTTGCAAGCTTATAGAGCTTTTGCCCATTCACCTTTACCGCCGAATACATTGGCGGAATTTGTTTTATATCGCCCAGAAAGGTATCGGCCGCCATAATAAGCTCGTCCTCGCTAACAAAGCTTTCCTCGCTTTCTAAAACCTTTCCCCAGATGTCCTGAGTGTTGGTTCTAATTCCAAGCTTAAACTGCGCAGTATACGCTTTTTTGTCATTGGGCAAAACGTCACACGCTTTAGTAGCGCTTCCGATAAAAACAGGCAACACTCCCGTTGCCATTGGGTCGAGCGTTCCTGCGTGGCCTATTCTTCTTGTTTCAAAAATACCTCTCAGCTTTGCGCAAACGTCAAATGAGGTAAAATCCTGCGGCTTATCAACAACTACTAATCCGTCCACTTATAAATACTCCGAAATTTTATTTATGAGCTTTTCAATTACCTCATAAAGCTCGCCCTTTATTTCACAGCCTGCCGCACGGATATGACCGCCGCCGCCAAACGCATTGCAAATTACCGATGCGTTAAGCTCCTCTGTTGTTCTGAGGGAAATCTTATAAACTCCCGTAGCCTTTTCCTTTAGCGTCACTCCTGCGCAAACACCTTCGATTGTAAGTGGGAATGAGGAAATAGCTTCGATCTGAGAAAGATCAACTCCGTACTTCTGAAGCACGCTTAAAGATATAACATTTACCGCTACACGCTCCGAGCAAAAATACTTCATGTTGGAGGTTATCGCTCTTTCAGCTGCCACTACGTTTCTGCTCCTCACCTCAAACATCTGTCTGTTGATGTGATAAAAATCCGCTCCCGCTTCAATGAGCTTTGCAGCATAGTAGTGCGCTCTTGAATCGGTGTTTTGAAATTTAAAGCAGCCTGTATCGGTTGCAATTCCGGTATAAAGCATTGAAGCTATCTGCTGATCAATTGCATTTTCCTCACTCAGAATTTCATAAATAATCATTGCAGCAGCGCCTGCCGTTGCATCAACGTAGGTTTCCTTAGCGTAACCTGTATTTGAAATATGGTGATCGATACAAAGATCAACCGCACCCGATTGCTGATACTTTTTTAAGTTGTCGCCCATAAGATTTACGTCGGCAATGTCCACCGCTATTACAAACTGCTCGTCAAACTCCTGCGGTGAATACCAATCGCACAAAAAGCCGTATCTCTTAGGGATTTCATCGTTGTTTACAACATTTGCGTGCTTTCCGATGTTTCTCAGATACGCACAAACAGCAAAGCCGCAGCCTAATGTATCTCCGTCGGGACTCTTATGAGTTATGATTGTAAAATTGTCATTGTCCTTTAACGCTTTTAATACGCCTTGCTTATCCATAATCTGACCTCTAATCATTCGTCCTTTAACAGTTCGTTTATTTTTGCGCCGTACTCTATTGAATCGTCCGCACAAAACTTAAGCTCAGGGCACTTTCTGAGATGAAGCACGTTTGAAATTTCTCTTTTCAAAATTCCCTTTGCCCCTTCAAAAGCCTCTGTCGCAGCCTTTGCCTGAGCGATTCCTTCAAGAGATGACACAAATACCTTGCAATATGAGCCGTCGGAGGAGACCTCGCAACGAACGATTGTAAGCATCAAAGCTTTTGAAATCCGAGGGTCCTTTAAATCCTTCATCTTCGCAGATATTATCCTTTTAATATCCTCGCCCATTCTGTAAGACTTTAATCCTGCCATAAGCACCTCTCAACTAATCTCTGTATTCTTCCATATAAAACGCTTCGAGAATATCTCCCTCTTTTATATCGGTAAACTTTTCAAGAGTAATTCCACACTCATAGCCCTCGGCAACCTCTTTTACGTCGTCCTTGAAACGTCTGAGAGATGACATTTTGTCCTCAGCTACTACAATTCCGTCACGGACAACTCTTATCTGATTGTTTCTTCCGACCTTACCGCTTAAGACATAGCTTCCCGCTACAACGCCAACGCTCGAAAGCTTCATAACCTGTCTTACCTCAACTCTCGCAGTTTCAACCTCTCTGAACTTCGGCGCAAGCATTCCCTTCATAGCGTCGCCAATTTCCTCGATAGCGTCGTAAATAATTCTGTAAAGCCTGATGTCAACTCCGTCATGCTCAGCATTAGCCTTCGCAATAGGGTCAGGTCTTACGTTAAAGCCTACAATTATCGCATTTGAAGCAGCAGCAAGCATTACGTCGCCCTCTGAAATTGCTCCTACTGCACCGTGAATAACCTTTACTCTTACCTCGTCGTTTGAAAGCTTTTCAAGCGACTGCTTTACAGCTTCCACTGAGCCCTGAACGTCAGCCTTGACGATAATAGAAAGCTCCTTGCGCTCGCCCTCTGAAATCTGACTGAACAGGTTTTCAAGCGTTACCTTGGTCTGCTGATTAAATACTGCTTCCTTCGCCTGATGCTTTCTCTGCTCGACAAGCTCTCTTGCAAGCTTCTCGTCAACTACTGCGTTAAAGGTATCTCCGGCATCAGGCACTTCGCCAAGACCTGTGATTTCAACAGGCGTTGAAGGTCCAGCCTCTGTGATTTCCATACCCTTGTCGTTTGTCATTGTTCTTACTCTGCCGACGCTCGTTCCAGCGATTATTGCATCGCCGTGCTTCAGCGTTCCGTTCTGAACAAGCAGCGTAGCTATAGGACCTCTGCCCTTATCAAGGCGAGCTTCTATTACTGTTCCCTTTGCAAATCTGTTAGGATTTGCTTTAAGCTCCTTGACCTCAGCTACCAGAAGAATGCTCTCCAAAAGCTCGTCAATTCCCTGACCTGTTACTGCTGAAACAGGAACGCAGATAACATCGCCGCCCCATTCTTCAACAAGAAGGTCGTGCTCTGTAAGCTCCTGCTTTATTCTTTCAGGGTTTGCACCCTCTTTATCCATTTTGTTGATAGCAACTATTATTGAAACTCCTGCTGCCTTTGCGTGGTTTATAGCTTCTATCGTCTGTGGCATAATTCCGTCGTCAGCAGCAACTACAAGTATTGCAATATCCGTAGCCTGTGCGCCACGCAATCTCATTGCTGTAAACGCTTCGTGTCCTGGAGTATCGAGGAAGGTTATCTTCTTTCCGTTTACGTCAACCTGATAAGCACCTATATGCTGGGTAATTCCTCCAGCCTCGCCCTCTGTGACGTTTGAATGTCTGATTCTGTCAAGGATTGATGTCTTACCGTGGTCAACGTGGCCCATTACAACTACTACCGGACATCTTTCAACCAGATCCTCAGCCTTATCCTCGTCGTCCTCGATAAGTCTTTCTTCAATAGTAACAACTACTTCCTTTTCTACCTTTGCGCCAAGCTCTTCAGCAACCAAAGACGCTGTATCAAAGTCTATAACCTCGTTGATGGATGCGAAAACTCCCAGTCCCATCAGCTTCTTTATTACCTCTGTAGACGCAACCTTAAGCCTTGTTGCAAGCTCTGAAACGGTAATCTCATCAGGAATTTTTACTCTCACCTTAAGCTTTCTTGCTCTCTCAAGCTCCAGCCTTTGCATTTTCTGCTGCTCGGTTTCCTTCTTTGTCGAAAACTTTTGCTTCTTGTGAAGCTGAGATTTCTGCGTGAGCTTTTGCTTTTTAGCGTAATTATCTCTGCCGCCGCCCTGACGGGAATCGGCAAGCGTATCGTACTTTTCGTTGTATTTATCAAGCTCAACATAAGAGCCTCTCGTGTCGACTGTTCTTACGTTTGCGCCTGAATTGCGCTCGGTTACTGTATAGCCGCTCTCGCTTGAGCCGCCGCCATAGTTAAACTTTAACCTCTCGCCCTTGTCCTGCTTTTTAGCTGGCGCTTTTTTCTTCTGCTGTACCTTCGGCTTATCCGTCGTCTTGACCTCAGCCTTCGGTTTATCAGCGGCCTTTGGCTTTGCGCTTTCAGCTTTTGGCTTAACGCCCTCCGCCTTCGGCTTTTCCGTCTTTTGCGTGCGCTTTGGCTGCGCTGCCCTTTCTGCCTTTTTAGGTTCAGTCTTCTCAGGCTCCTCCTTCTTTTTAGCAGCTGCGCTGTTAAAGTAGTCGTTAAAGCTTGCTACCGAGTTTTTCTGAGAGAAAAACTCCAACACGAAATTTATCTCCGTATCATTAAGTACGCTTACGGTCTTCTTTGTTTCGCCGAAAGCATCCTCCAGACATTTAACCACATCGTTATTGCTAACCTTCAAATCCCTTGCAAGTTCGTTTAATTTATATTTTGTCGCCATAGGTAACCTGCTACCTCCTTAATAAGTAATATCGTCCAAAGAAATTTCTTCAATAAGCGTTTTTGTCTTTTTGTAAAATCCCGAATCTAAAACGGCTATTACGCCAACCTTTTTACCAAGCTGCTCGCCGACCTCATCCATTGTCATTGCAAGAGAATAAAGCGGAACGCCCTCTGTCCTACAGACAAATTTAACCTCCTTCAGACTTTTTGGTGAAATGTCGTCGGTGACACACAAGCATCTTGCGTTTCCCGCTTTACAAGCGTCCTTCGCCATATCGAATCCAAGAGCGAGCTTTGAAGCTCTTCTTGCTATTGTCAGAAGCCCCATTATTTTATTCATTCTTTAGCTCACGCTCCATTTCCTCGTATATGTCGTTTGAAATCATACAAGAGAAGCTTTTTTCAAAGCGACGCTTTTTTCGAGCCTGAGTAAAGCAATCAAGACTGTGGCAGATGTACGCTCCTCTGCCCGACTTTTTACCCGTCAGGTCAAGAGAAATCTCTCCGTCCTTTGATTTTACAACTCTTATCATTTCCCGCTTTGGTTTAACCTCGCCGCAGCCAAGACACTGTCTCATCGGAATTTTTCTTGTCTTCATATAAAACCTTCTCGTCAGTCAATTTCTATTGTATGTTCAGGGCCTATATCAATCTTATAGCCTGTAAGTCTTGCCGCAAGCTTTGCGTTCTGACCCTTGTTTCCAATCGCCAATGACAGCTGATTATCAGGAACTACAACCGAGCAGCTGCGACTTCCGTCCTCCGCAAGCGTTACGCTTAAGACCTGAGCCGGCGCTAATGCTGCCGCTACAAATTCAGCGTCGTCCTCGCTGTACGGAATAATGTCAATCTTCTCGCCCTTAAGCTCCTTGACGATTGCCTGAATACGGCTTCTTCTCGAACCGATACAAGCGCCGACTGCGTCGACGTTTTCGTCCTTTGAATATACTGCAATCTTGCTTCTTGAGCCTGCTTCTCTTGAAATCGACTTTACCTCAACGATACCGTCGTAAATCTCGGGAACCTCAAGCTCGAAAAGCCTTTTTACCAAATCTCTGTGGGTTCTTGAAATCTTAACGGACGGACGCCTGTCAGGATTTACTATTCCCACTACATAAACCTTTATTATGTCGCCCTCGTGGAGAACCTCTCCCGGAATCTGCTCGCTTCTTACCAAGTACGCTTCGTTTTTATCAATCGACAGAACTGCGTTTTTGGTAGCAGGCTCAACCTTTAAAACGGTAGCTGAAACGCACTCGTGTTCCTTGCCCTCATAAGCCTCGAGCAATCTTTGCCTTTCAATTTCCTTGATGTCGTGCTTGATAGACTGCTTTGCAGACTGAGCGGCTACTCTTCCAAACTTTGTAGGGTTGAGCTTTATGGAAACCTGACCGCCGACCTTCGCTCTCTTTGAAATTTCAAGAGCGTCCTCAAGGGAAATTTCATTCTCCGGATCCTCGACCTCCTCGACTACCGTCTTGTTGAGCTTCGCCTCGAACTTTCCCTTCTCAACGTTTATATTAACTACTATATTCTCCTCTGCTACTCCCGGATAGTCCTTTTTAATCGCCTTTCCGATTCCCTCAGCGATTTTTACAGCCAGTTCTTCCGGCTCGATATTATTTTCAGCGCCGAGAAGCGTTAGCGCATCAAAAAACTCCTTACTCATTTTCCTTTAATTCCTCCTTGTATTTTTAAAACAAATCCTCGTCGTCAGCCTTTACAAAAGCGCACTCTGAAAGCGCAAGTGTAAGCTCTGCGTCGGCAAAAACCGTTATTTTCTTTTCCTCTTTGTCATATGAAACAAGCTTCGCTGAAAGCTCCTTTTCGCCGTTTATCGCCTTATAGAGCTTTAGCTTGACCCTCTCGCCTATATAGGCTTCAAAATGCTCCGGCGTTCTTAGCTCTCTGCCAAGTCCCGGCGATCCGGCTTCAAACACATAAGACTCAGCAATCGGGTCGCGCTCGTCCAGAATCTCATTAAACTGCCTTGAAAATTCCTCGCAGGAATCCATATCAAGGCCTCCCTCCTTGTCGATAAGAACCCGAAGATACCATGTGGCGCCCTCTTTTTCGTATCTGACGTCCCAGAGGGAAAGTCCCAAGCTCTTGCAAACCGGCAAGGCAAGTTCCCTTATAACGTCGGTCGTTTTAGAGCTTTTTTTCTCTGCCATAAGCCAAATCCTCCTAACAAAAACGAAAGACCGGAAGTCAAGCCCCAGTCTTTTAATGAAACTATTGTAATAAGTATAGCACTCTTTTTTATGAAAATCAAGTGCTTTTCCAAACTTTTTTGACTTAAGGCGCAAAAATAAAGGACAGACGCTTTAATCTGCCCTTAAATGTTTAGTTTTTGCTTTTTATATATTCGTCCATCGCCTTTGCGGCAGTTTTTCCTGCACCCATAGCTAAAATTACAGTTGCAGTTCCCGTTACAGCGTCGCCGCCGGCGTATACTCCCTCTCTTGAGGTAAGTCCGTTTTCGTCGGCGACAATTCCGCCCCACTTCTGAGTGTCAAGTCCCTCTGTGGTGTTGCGGATAAGCGGATTCGGAGAGGTTCCTATCGACATAATTACGCAGTCGACGTCGAGGACAAACTCGCTTCCCTCTTTTACAACAGGGCGGCGTCTTCCCGATTCGTCTGGCTCGCCAAGCTCCATTTCAACACACTTCATACCCTTTACGCACTTGTGTTCGTCGCCGAGAATTTCAACAGGGTTGTTAAGGGTTTTGAAGATGATCTGCTCCTCCTCAGCGTGCTCGATTTCCTCGTTTCTTGCAGGCATTTCCTCCTTGCCGCGGCGGTAAACTATGTATACGTTTTCGGCTCCTAAACGCTTAGCGCACCTTGCGGCGTCCATAGCAACATTTCCGCCGCCGACAACAGCTACATTCTTAGCGTTCATAATAGGAGTATCGCTTCCGTCAAGATAAGCCTTCATAAGATTTGTTCTTGTCAGGTATTCGTTAGCTGAATAAACACCCTTGAGGTTCTCGCCCGGAATATTCATAAATCTCGGAAGTCCTGCTCCTGAGCCGATAAAGATAGATTCATAACCCTGCTCGAAAAGCTCGTCTACGGTAATCGTTCTTCCGATAACTACGTTAGTGTTGACCTCAACGCCCAAAGCCTTTAGGTTTTCAATTTCCTTCTGAACGATAGCCTTTGGAAGTCTGAACTCCGGGATTCCGTAAACCAGAACGCCACCGGCTAAGTGAAGCGCTTCAAAGATAGTTACCTTGTATCCCATTCTTGCCAAATCTCCGGCACAGGTAAGTCCTGAAGGGCCTGCACCTATGATTGCAACCTTGTGTCCGTTTGAAGCGGGCGGAGTCGGTGCTTCCTTACAGTTCGCCATATGCCAGTCTGCTACGAATCTTTCAAGTCTGCCGATAGCGACAGGTTCGCCCTTGATTCCTCTTACACACTTGCTCTCGCACTGTGTTTCCTGAGGACAAACTCTTCCGCAAACAGCCGGCAAAGCCGACGATCTTGAAACAATCTGATAAGCTCCCTCAAAATCGCCAATCTTTACCTTTGCGATAAAATCAGGAATGTCAATAGATACTGGGCATCCGCTGACGCAGGGTCTGTTCTTACATCCTAAGCATCTGTTTGCTTCGTCTATCGCCTGCTCCTCAGTATATCCGAGAGCTACCTCTTTAAAATTCTTGTTTCTTACCAGAGGCTCCTGTACAGGCATTTCGTTTTTCTTTAAGCTCATATTTGCCACCTTACATTACCTCCTTCTTGAAGAGATTGCAAGCTTCCGAATGCTTTCTCCTCTCAAAATCCTTATACATATTAGATCTTTCCATAGCCTCGTCAAAGTCTACCTCGTGACCGTCAAAATCAGGTCCGTCAACGCACGCAAACTTTGTCTTTCCGCCGACAGTCAATCGACAGCCGCCGCACATTCCTGTGCCGTCTATCATAATCGGATTCATAGAAACTATAGTCTTTATGTTGTACTCCTTAGTTAAGGCGCAAACAAATTTCATCATAATGAGCGGGCCTATCGCTATAACCTCGTCGTATTGCTCTCCTGCGTCGATAAGCGCCTGCAAAGCGTTAGTAACAAGTCCCTTCTCGCCGTAGCTTCCGTCGTCGGTCATCAGGCAAAGCTTATCTGAAACTGCTCTGAACTCATCCTCCAAAATTACTAAATCCTTGTTTCTGAAGCCTACAACCGAATGAACCTCACAGCCCTGTGCGTGAAGCTTCTTAGCGATAGGATAAGCGATAGCGCAACCAACACCGCCGCCTACGACGGCTACCTTTTTAAGTCCCTCCGTGTGCGAAGCTACTCCGAGCGGTCCTACAAAGTCGTAGATATAGTCGCCCTCTTCCTTGTGATTGAGCTTTTCTGTCGAGCCGCCGACAATCTGGAAAATTATAGTTATCGTTCCAGCTTCTCTGTCAAAATCAGCGACTGTGAGCGGTATACGCTCTCCGTTTTCGTCAACTCTGAGAATGATAAACTGTCCCGGCTCTGCTTTCTTAGCAACCAGCGGAGCGTCGATCTCCATTAAGGTTACCGTCGGGTTTAAAACCTTTTTTCTCAAGATTTTATACATCTGAAGATTCCTCCTTGAATTTCTGGCTGTACCGACCTTGTCGGCCAAGCCGCTTATTTAAAATTATACAACATTTCTTTTGCCTTTTGCAATGCTTTCTGAGTATTCGATATGTAAAAAATTATATACCCTGTTCCTCGCCGTCAAGCTTATTTATTATATCGAAAAGTCCGCTTATAAACTCCTTGTCATACTGACTGAGCTTGTAATCGTGTCGATAAATCAGCACGTCTTTGATTCGCCTTGAACCCGGACAATTAACCTGTGAAAAACCTCTGTCCTGCAAGATTTCCTTCGGCAGGGGTGATACCCACATATACGTGTCGGGAATTTTTGAAAGCAGGTCGAACTGACTTCCTCTGTCATAAACGGAAATCTGCCTTGCCGACTTTTTGTTCGACTTGTTGTAATATGCGCTCGAAAGGTAAGGCACGGTAGTATCGCCGTGAATTATTTCAATCAGCTCGTCAAGCTCGCCCTGTGAAACGGTTTTTCTGTCGCTCAGCTTGTTTTCCCTTGAAAGCAAAGCACGGTAATCAAACTCCCACAGAATCTCGCTTTTCAGGTTCTTTTCATTTACAAGCGACATATAAAACTGGTCGTAGTTTGTTTCAAAACGAATTATACCCAGATTGTACTCGCCGACAGTTATTGAATTTATTACCTCGATTGAGTTTGTTTCCCTGATGTTTACGTTTAGCTGCGGTTCGTTTGCTGCGCCCTTTAAAAACTCCGTAACTGCGTATGAAATATAGGTCGCTCTCGGCATCAGGATACTGAAGTTGACAGCGTTTTTCTGATTGTCGTTATAAAGAGATTCGATTTTATTTACCTGAACTAAAATGCTTTTTGCGTACTGTAAAAACTCGAGTCCCTTGTCCGTTGGAACGACGCCCTTTGCGGAGCGTTTGAAAATCTTAAACCCGATTTCGTTTTCCATTTCCTTTATGACTTTGCTCAGATTCGGCTGCCCTAAAAACAAATTTTCAGCCGCCTTGGTGATAGAGCCGGTATGCTCAACCTCGACTATGTATTTTAAATGCTGTAAATTCATTGACATACCTCCTATCATATAAGCGTGTGAGAAAATTCACACATTATAATTATACCGCACCATTCTTTAGATGTCAATATTACACCGCTCTCCAAAAACCGGGAAAAGCAAAACTTTTTAAGCAATTTGTTAAATTCCTCTTGCAAAAAAGTACAACTTATGGTATACTACATAAAAAGAAAACACAATACCAGCGGTTGTTTGCCGCTTACCGAAATGGAGATCAGCTTATGAGATGCCCGTTTTGCAACTATGAAGACACAAAAGTAATCGACTCTCGCCCGAGCGACGAAAAAAAGCGCAGAAGAAGAGAGTGTATGAATTGCGGAAAACGTTTTACCACTTATGAGGTTGTCGAAAAGCCGACCCTTATGGTTTACAAGAAGGACGGAAGCTTTGAGCCATTCGACAGAGATAAGCTTATCAAGGGCGTCAGAAACGCTATAAAGAAGCGTCCTGTAAGCGTTGAGCAGGTAAATAAAATGGTAGAGGACATCGAAAACACTTACGCTAATAATATGCAGACCGAAACCACTACCAGCGAAATTGGAGATAAGGTTTTACATGGTCTTAAATCGTTAGACCTTGTAGCATATGTCAGATTTGCGTCGGTTTACAAGGACTTTAACGACCTCGACAGCTTTATTTCAATAATCAAGGAGCTTCGCTAAAATATGCTGTGAAGATACGGAAATTCACTGTCATAAATCATTTGTATTCCATATTTTATTGAATCGCACTCGCTTAAAAATTCCTCGCTGTCCATTTTCAGAAGATATTCAAGCTTTGACACCGACAGCGATATTTCCTCAAGCTTTGTGCTTTGAACAATAAAAGACATAAAATTGTAATATTCATTCCAAAACCGATCAAGCCGTGCTAATTCCTCCTCGGCTTCGTCGGTTTTATTTTGCTTATAAAGCGTCTGGATGTAGCTTATTCGTTCGGTCATCTCGTCGTTTTTTCTGTCAAAAACAAAAAGCGAGGTTATACTCCCGAAAACTATTGCAGCAAGCAGTATCACGCTTATAACAAACCTTTTCATCTCCTATCCCTTCCTTTGCTTGCCCTTTTTAATCAGCGTGTAGTTTTTGTCCTCGTCAGAGCTTAAAAAGAAAACATCCCTTGGCTTAACGGTATTTTTGTTCAAAATATTGTTGAGCCATTTTTCATTTAACCCCAGCATATCGAGCGCCTTTTTGGAAACCACTCCGTCCTCAATTATCACCTGCGGCGGATTCTGAGAGGCGGCGTTTTTATTTTCAACAATATCAAGCGTCAGCGGCTGGTAATCCTTCTTTTGCAGTATGTTTATCCTGCCTGTTGTTTCAACCACCGCATACTGAACCTCCTTTATATCGAAAACTCCCTGCTCTCGAAGCCCTTCCATCATATCGTCTACAGAATATCTGAGCTGTTTTAAAGCCTTCTGGTCTATTTCTCCGTTGAACACGACAATTCTCGGCTTTCCCGAAACTATCCGCCGTATCCTTTTGAATTTAAGCGTCACTATCGACATTATAACGTCAAAGCATACAAGCGAAATCATTGGAATAAGTCCCGTCGCAAGCGGAATGTTTATATCCTCAATCGGCAATGTCGCTATATTTGACACAAGAATAGTTATTACAAGCTCGCTCGGCTGAAGCTCGCCTATCTGACGCTTTCCCATAAGCCTTACCGAAAAAATTACCATAAAATACAATATCAACGCGCGAAGAAAAATAATGAGCATTTGAAAGCCTCCTCTTTAAAGTAATTTTCCCGCAAAAACGCCCTGTCATTCGTGAATATCGAAGCTTTTTTTACAGATATTAAATACAAGTGCTTAAAGCTTAAAATTCAAAGGAGATGACAAAATGCAAGTTGATGATAAAAACTACGCTCACATTCTTTTGCCGAAAGACGCTGATAAGTTTAAAAAAATGCTTAAGGAAATTGCAGGCGACACAATGGACTTAAACGTCACCGACCTTTTGGTTTCAGGTCACCGCTGTGTTTTCGTCGCAGCAGAAGGAATGATTTCCACCGAAGCGCTGTCGCTGCTGGTGTTTCGCCCTTTAATGGAGTTTGATACGGGCGGCGCTGCGACTGCCGACGAGGTTTATACGTATTTGACCGCTCAGAGCATTATGACTATCGACCGACAGGAGGTAACAACCTTCGGCGAGCTTTTTACTCAGCTCTTTTCAGGCTTCGCTATTATCTTTATCGACCAGAAAGCTACCGCCGTAAGCTTAGGTATTCAGGGCTACGAAAAAAGAGGGGTTGAAAGTCCGACCTCCGGCAGCGATATATACGGCGCTCAGGACGGATTTATCGAAGCGCTAAGAACCAACGTATCGCTCGTGCGGCGGCGAATAAAATCACCGAAGCTGAAGTTTGAGCTTATGCAGGTTGGAAAAACCTCAAAGACGGATATTGTCGTTGCATACATTTCAGACAAGGCGGACAAGAAAATTGTAAACGAAGTAAAAAGGCGGCTTAAATCCATTACTCTTGATACTGTATTTTCAAGCGGCTATATAGAGCCGTTTTTAGAAAGCGGCCGTAAAACGCTTTTTTCCTCCGTCGACACAACCGACCGACCCGACTCGTTTTGTATAAAGCTGAACGAAGGAAAGGTTGGCGTTTTAATAGACGGCACTCCCTTTGCGCTTATAGTTCCCACAATTTTTATGGAAGCGTTCAGGACGGTTGACGACTACACGTCAAGGCGGTTTTACGTAACCTACATTCGTCTTATTAAATACCTCTCTTTTTTCTTAGCGATTTCACTTCCTGGAATTTATGTGGCTGTCGCTTCCTACCACCCTGAAATGCTAAGTCACCGACTGCTTTTGAATCTTCTGGCGGCTGAGGAGGCGACTCCCTATTCGGTGACGGCGGAGGCTTTGATAATTACAGTTATGTATGAAATTATGCGTGAAGCGGGAATACGACTTCCCAAAGCGGTTGGCGGAGCGGTTTCAATAGTCGGTGCGTTAATAATCGGCGACGCCGCAGTAACCTCCTCGCTCATTTCAGCACCGCTTCTTATAATTATCGGTCTTACCGCAACCGCTTCGTTTGTAATCCCGAGCCTTAATCAGCAAACCTCTGTGCTGAGATTTGTTTATATTATCGTCGGCGGAGCGTTCGGGCTTTTCGGAATAAGTATTTTAAGCGTTGCCGTAATAGCCGGCACCTGTGAGCTTACAAGCTTTACAGTTCCGTACACGGCGCCTATAACGCCTGTTACAAAAAGCGCGCTGAGAGACGTCTTTTCCCGCTCAAGCTTTAAACGACTTCAAAGGACAAGCAGCACGGTTGAGGACTTAAACGGAACAGACTTGTAGCTTAAAAATTCAAGGAGGCATTATATGAAAATATCCTCATGGCAGCTTTTGCTGATACTGTTTTTGTCAAGGCTTTTTACTACCATAACCTTCTTCTCGCTTGACAGCTTTTCGGCAGCAATTCTTCTGCCCTTTTGCATATCGGTTTTTGTCGAAGCTGTTTTGTTTGTTCCGGCAATTTTGCTTTACAACAAATATCCGAACGAAAGCCTTTTGATTTCAGCCTTTAAAATAGCTAAGCCGTTTGGTGTTGTACTCACAATTATATACGGCGTGTTTTTATCTTTTCTGGTTTTTAAAACGCTCCGCTTTTTCCTCTACTTCTTTTCCTCCACATTCGGCGATTTAATCCCGATTGTGCTGGTGGGCGTATTACTTTTAATCGCAGCGGCTTTTATCTCCTATCTCGGTATTCAGGCGGCTGCGAGAAGCGCGTCCGTCGTGTTCGCATTTTTTGTTGCTATTCTTGTCATTGTGCTTTTTGCTACTGCTTCTGACTTTGAATCGGTCAATTACTACACAGTACCGTTGTCGTCAGGCTCGCTCTGGCAGGGGATTTCCGACGGAGTTTCAAGAAGCGACGAGGTAGTAATTCTGGTTCTGATAATGCCATATCTTCGGGAGAAAATTTGTAAGGCAGTATACGGCTTTTTAGGCGCAAAGCTTGTCATCATAGAAGGAATTGTAATCTGCTGTATGCTTTTGCTTGGCGGATATATGTCAGCCTCACCGTTTTCCTTTTTTACAATGTGCAAATACGCAAACACCGCCTTTATCGAACGGCTTGACGCTGTATATCTTTTCGTCTGGACCTGTATGGGAGCTATAAAGCTTTCTCTTTATTCCATTGCGCTAAAGCCGCTTTACGAAAACGCTGTAACAGACAAATCAAGACAGCTCAGTCTTTGCTGTCTGCCGTTTATTATAGGCGGCATTCCCGCTTTGATATTTGCCTATAAAAACCAGATGATAATTCCGTTTCTGGATATTCACATCACATTTTATGCGATTTTGCTTCTTGGATTTTTACTGCCGCTTATCGTTTACCTTTTAAGGAGGTGTAAGCGTGAAAAGAATTAGCCTTTTTATTTGCCTTTTGCTCATTACCTCCTGCCTTAGCGGCTGCGCTCCAAAATCGCCGCAAAAGATTGCTGTCGTTCACGCAGTAGGAATAGACGCGTCGAGCGACGGCTTTGAGGTTTCATTTCAGATCTTTCGTGCCTCCTCGTCAGGCTCGCAAACGCCGATCGACCCCAGCCAGACTAACGTCGAGGTAATTTCTTCAACCGCAAAAACAATAGAAAACGCCGTTCAGAAATGCGAGACGCAGATTGGAAAAACACTATTTTTCGGGCATAATCAGCTTCTGGTTATAAGCGAGGATATTGAGGATTTAAACAGCTGCTTTTCGTTTTTTGCCACCAATAACGATTCGTCGATAAATATGGTTGTCGCCGCAACAGACGGCAAGGCGAGCGATATTATAAACTGCGACATTTCAAGCGGTACAGTCGCCGCAGAAACCATGAAGGAGATTTTTGAAATTTCTGCCGACGACGGCTATGCCACCCCCTCTGAGTTTATGAAGGTCGTTTCAACGTATATTGATACTGACGCAACTGTGCTTTTGCCCGTCGTTGAAAAAAGAGCGCAAGCGATTTCTGACAAGGCAAAGGAGAGCGGCGAGCCTGCTCAGGACGCGCTTGAAATTAACGGTGCGGCTTTAATTACAGGCGGCAGCTTTGGCGAAACGCTTGAAAAGGAAGATGTTTTGGGAATAAACTACTTTCTCGGCAGCATTAACGGCTCGGATATGGTAATAGATTTAAACGGCATGGATATAAGCGTTAAGGTAAAAAGCGTAAATGAGGTCACAAGCGTTAAGGCTGACGATAACGAGATTACCATTCAAAAAGAAATAACCGTAAGAGTTACCCCTTCAAATGAAGTGGATAACGACACAAAGGCACAAATATCAGCGGCGGTAGAAAAGGAAATTGAAAGCTATATAACAAGCGCTACACAAAAAACGCTAAAGCAAAATAGAGCTGACGTTATGAATCTCGTGCGAATTGTAAGACAAAGAGATTATAGCTTTTACGAGAAGTATTCAGGCGACCTTCCTTCCCTTTTGGAAAAAATAAATGTGAGCGCTTTAGTGACTGCTGTATTCTAAGGGTTTTTGCTTGCAATTTTCAGCAGTATATGGTATCATATATTGTGTGTTTTGACAAAGGAAAGAGGGTGCGGACTTTGAAGAAAACAGAAAATCATCTCGGCGAGATTATTATAACCGACAGGTATATAAAAAGCCTTATCGCTCAGACGGCAGCTGAATGTATCGGCGTTGTGGGAATGAGCAGCTATGGCGTAAAGCAACGGCTAAAGGCACTTATCAAGCGTAACGGCGACGCAGGAATAATTCTTAAATATAACTCCGACAGCGAGCTTATCGTCGAGCTTCACATAACCGCCTCCTACGGAGCTAATATCGGCGCTGTCGCACATAGCCTTGAGGATAAAATCAAGTATGCGCTTTCGTCAGAAGCCGGTATTACGGTTCATCGGGTAAACACTTATGTAGACGATATGAAGGTCTAACAGCAGGTATGGGGGTTATTATGATTAACGGAAAAATTCTCCGTGACGCTTTTATCAGCGGAGCAAACAGCATAGCAAACTCACGGGCGTCTGTTGACGAGCTTAACGTATTCCCGGTTCCTGACGGAGATACCGGAACTAATATGTCTATGACTATGGCTAACGCTTTAGCGGAGCTTTCAAATATGGAGGATAGCTGTCGTGTATCGGCGGTAGCCGACGCTGCGGCTTCGGCGTTCTTACGAGGTGCCAGAGGAAACTCAGGCGTTATTCTCTCGCTTATTTTCAGAGGCTTCAAAACCGCCTTCAAGGACAAAAACGCAGTGGGCGCCAAGGATTTAGCGAACGCTTTAAGGCTCGGCGTCGACGGCGCTTATCAGTCGATTATGAAGCCTACCGAGGGAACTATTCTGACTGTCGCTCGTGTGGCGGCGGAATGCGCTGAAAGGCTCGCTTCACAGACGGACGACGTAACTCTTGTATTCAGCGAAACGGTCGAAGCTGCCGAGCAGGCACTTGAAAAAACGCCCGAGCAGCTACCCGCTCTTAAAAAAGCAGGAGTAGTAGACGCAGGCGGAAAAGGACTTGTAATTATACTTCGCGCGATGCTTGACGTTATAAGCGGCGGCGAGATTGTAAAAGCGCAAACACAGGATAAACCAAAAATCACAACCGAAAACTTTTCAACCGCTGTCGGAGATTTCGACGAGGTTATAAACTTTACCTACTGCACAGAAATGCTTATAAAAAAGAGTCCTGACTGTCGGGATTCAAAAACGCTTCGCACATATCTTGAAACTATCGGCGACTGCGTAGTGGTAGTAGAGGACGAGGAAATTATAAAGGTTCACGTTCATACAAACAGCCCTGGAAAGGCTATCGAAAAGGCTCTGACATTCGGAAGTATAAATCTGCCGAAGATTGAAAATATGCAGCTTCAGCACGACGGCAAGAAAAAGAGCAAGAAAAACAGCGTTACCCCTGTCAAGCCTGAAAAGGAGTACGGCTTTGTTGCAGTTGCCGCAGGCTACGGACTTGAAGCGGTATTTAAGGATACCGGCGTTGACATTGTCGTTTCAGGCGGTCAGACTATGAATCCGTCAACCGACGACATTTTAGGAGCAATACTTTCTTGCCCTGCCGAAACGGTTTTTGTGCTTCCAAATAATAAAAATATCATTATGGCGGCAGAGCAGGCAGCGAAGCTTGCAGACAGACGAGTTTGCGTTTTACAGACAAGAACCATTCCTCAGGGAATGAGCGCAATGCTCGGCTTTGATCCTGACGCTGATTTTAACACCAACAGAACTGAAATGACAAAGGCGTTTTCAAGCGTTTCAACAGGTCTTGTTACCTTTGCGGCGAGGGACAGCGACTTTGACAATCATAAAATTCATCAGGGCGATATTCTCGCTCTTGACGAGAGCAAGCTTTCGTTTGTAGAGGACGATATTCAAAAGGCGGCGTATAAGCTCACCAAAAAGCTTGTTCACTCGGATACACAGTTTATAACCGTAATTTACGGCGCAGACGTTACCGAGGACGACGCCGAAAAGCTGCATCATCAGCTTGAAGCGAAGTATCAGAACCTTGAGATTGCCCTTATAAACGGCGGTCAGCCTGTTTACTACTACATTATTTCTGTAGAATAAATTTTTGGAGGAATCAGATATGACAAACAGCTATGAAAGTCCATTTTGTACAAGATATGCCAGCAAGGAAATGCAATACATCTTTTCCGCTGACAAGAAGTTTACTACCTGGCGCCGCCTCTGGGTTGCGCTTGCGAGAGCTGAAATGAAGCTTGGACTTCCTATAACTCAGGAGCAGGTGGACGAGCTTGAAGCAAATATAGAAAACATCGATTACGACGTTGCTCGTGAAAGAGAAAAGCTTGTTCGTCACGACGTAATGGCGCACGTTTATACATATGGAGTTGCCTGCCCGAAGGCGAAGGGAATCATTCATCTGGGCGCTACCTCCTGCTACGTTGGCGACAACACGGATATTATCATAATGCGTGACGCTTTAAAGGTTGTAAAGAGAAAGCTTATAGGCGTTATCGCTCAGCTTAGCGAATTTGCAGAAAAATACAAAAATCTTCCGGCTCTGGCTTACACTCATCTTCAGCCGGCACAGCTTACAACAATCGGTAAGCGCGCAACGCTCTGGTGCAACGAGCTTTTAATGGATCTCGAGGAAATAGACTTCCGTCTTAAAAATTTAAAGCTTTTAGGTTCGAAGGGAACGACGGGAACTCAGGCGAGCTTTGTTGAGCTTTTTGAAGGCGACAGCGAAAAGATAAAGGCTCTTGAGAAGATGATTGCGGAGGAAATGGGCTTTGAGGACGTAGTTCCTGTTTCAGGACAGACATATTCAAGAAAGGTAGACTCGGCTATTGTCGCTACTCTTTCGGGAATTGCGCAGAGCGCTTCCAAGTTTTCAAACGACATCAGAATTTTGCAAAGCTTCAAAGAGGTTGAAGAGCCGTTTGAGAAAAATCAGATTGGTTCCTCCGCTATGGCGTACAAGCGTAACCCTATGAGATGCGAAAGAATCACATCGCTTTCAAGATATGTAATTTCCGATATGTTAAATCCAGCGTTTACGGCAGGAACACAATGGTTCGAGAGAACTCTTGACGACTCTGCCAACAAGCGAATTTCAGTTGCCGAAGCATTTTTGGGAGTTGACGCTATTTTAAATATTATGCTGAACGTAACCGACGGACTTGTAGTTCACGAAAAGATTGTTACAAAGCGTGTTATGGCTGAGCTTCCGTTTATGGCGACAGAAAACATTATGATGAACGCCGTTAAAAAGGGCGGCGACAGACAGGAGCTTCACGAGAGGATCAGAGAATACTCAATGCAGGCAGGATCCCGTGTTAAGGACGAGGGACTTGACAACAATCTTTGCGAGCTTATTTTAAACGACCCAATGTTTATGATAAACCAGGAAGAGATGGACGAAATTATGAAGCCTGAAAACTTTATCGGAAGAAGCGTTGAGCAGGTTGACGAATTTATCGAAAACTGCGTCCGTCCGGTTCTTGAAGAAAACGGCTATGAAAAAGAAAGCGTAGAGATAAATGTTTAAAAATATGAGTAACAAGGCTTGGTTTTTGATTACAGGCATAGCGTGCGCTATTATCACGGTGCTTATAATTATCGGCGTAATACTTGAGCGTGTCAGCGTTATGTTTGCGTTTCCGTTTGGAATTTTTGCTATAATTCTTATCGCAAGCGCATTTTCAGTTGACGAGGGAAAGCAAAAGCCTAAAAAGCCTCAGAAAAAGACAAAGAAGCAAATTGCAGAGGAGCAGTACGTTTCTCCGTTTTTTACCGATGATACAGAAGATTTGGACAAACCATTGAAAGGCAGGAAAAGAAAATGAAACAGGAAACAAAATGCTTACATTCAGGCTATTCGCCTAAAAACGGCGACCCGAGAGTAATGCCGATAGTTCAAAGCACTACATACGTTTACGACTCAACGGCTGACGTGGCGGTGGTATTTGACGACCCGACAAAGGGACTTATCTACTCACGCTTTGCAAATCCGACGGTTGACGCTGTTGAAAAGAAAATCGCAGACCTAGAGGGCGGCGTAGCTGCAATGGCTACCTCAAGCGGACAGGCAGCTTCGCTTTGCTCGATTTTGAATCTCTGCTCGGCAGGCGACAGCTTTATCGCCGCTTCAACAATTTACGGCGGTACAATAAACCTCTTCGGCTATACACTTAAAAAGCTCGGAATCGAGTGTATATTTGTAGACGCTGACGCTTCCGCTGAGGAGCTTCAGAAAGCGTTTAAGCCAAACACAAAGTGCGTTTTCGGCGAAACAATCGCAAACCCAGCTCTCAATGTCTTGGATATTGAAAAGTTTGCAGATCTCGCTCACAAAAACGGCGTGCCGCTTATTGTCGACAACACGTTTGCAACGCCTATTCTTTGCAGACCAATCGAGTGGGGCGCAGATATTGTTATCCATTCGACCAGCAAGTATATGGACGGTCACGCTTTGCAAATTGGCGGAGTGATTGTAGATTCGGGAAAATTCGACTTCACAAACGGAAAATTCCCCGAGTTTACAGAGCCAGATGAAAGCTATCACGGAATTGTTTACACGAGAGATTATCCCGACTGCCCTTATATCATAAAGGCGAGAATGCAGCTTATGAGAGATTTTGGCTGCTACCCTGCGGCAAATTCAGCGTTCCTGCTTAACTTAGGACTTGAAACGCTCGCTGTAAGGATGAAGCAGTACAGCGAAAACGCTCTCGCAGTTGCAAGGTTCTTCAAGCAGTCGCCTCTTATCGAGTCGGTGATTTATCCAAACCTCCCTGGCGACAAGTATTACGAGCTTTCAAAAAAGTATACGCCGGACGGCTCCTGCGGAGTTATCTCGGTAGTATTCAAGGGCGGAAAGCAGGCGGCTATGAGGTTTATGGACTCTCTGAAGCTTGCTTCAAACGAGGTTCACGTTGCAGATATAAGAACCTGCGTGCTTCACCCGGCGAGCGAAACTCACCGTCAGCTTACAGACGAGCAGCTTAAGGCAGCTGGAATTGAACCGGGAATGGTGCGTTTTAGCGTTGGGCTTGAAAACGTCGACGACATTATCGACGACATAAAGCTTGGTTTTAAGGCGATAGAAGACTAAGAATAAACACAAGCGCCGGGAGGAAATTTTCCTCTCGGCTTGTTTTTTACACAAAAAAAGCCGCCCCTATTGGGACGACTGATTTTAACTGATTTAAATTAGTTGCCGTACTTTGAAGTAGCAATCTTAATTCCAACTCCCATTGTTGAAGCAACAGTTAAGCTCTTCAGATACTGTCCTTTAAGAGCAGCAGGTCTTGCCTTAACAACTGCGTCCATAAGGGTTTCAAGGTTTTCACTGAGCTTTTCAACTCCGAATGAAACCTTTCCGATCGGGCAGTGGATAATGTTTGTCTTGTCAAGACGGTATTCAATCTTACCAGCCTTTGCCTCTGTAACTGCCTTAGCAACATCAGGTGTAACTGTTCCTGCCTTCGGGTTAGGCATAAGACCACGAGGTCCTAAAATCTTACCTAAACGTCCAACAAGACCCATCATATCAGGACTTGCAACTACAACGTCAAAGTCCATCCAGTTTTCCTTAGTAATTCTGTCTACAAGGTCCTGTCCGCCGACATAATCAGCTCCAGCTTCCTTAGCAGCGTCATACTTGTCCTCCTTACAGAATACGCAAACACGAACCTTCTTACCGGTTCCGTTTGGAAGTACGACAGCTCCTCTTACCTGCTGGTCTGCGTGACGAGAGTCAACGCCCAGGCGTATATGACATTCTACTGTTTCGTCAAACTTTGCCTTTGAAGCCTTGCAAGCAAGCTCAAGCGCCTCGTCAACCTCGTATAGTTTTGACCTGTCTACGAGCTTTTCGCTCTCGACATAATTCTTGCCATGTTTCATCAATATTTCCTCCTCATTAAGTGGTAATACCGCAAAAGCCTTTAGCTGTGCGGTTAGCGGAATAATCCTCCCACGTTGACGTGCCGACTATTAGTCAACAACCTCGATACCCATAGAACGAGCTGTTCCTGCAATCATACTCATAGCTGATTCAACGCTGCTTGCGTTTAAATCAGGCATCTTCTGCTCTGCAATCTTCTGAACCTGTTCCTTGGTAATCTTCGCAACCTTTGTCTTATTAGGTGTTCCGGAACCCGACTGAATTCCGCAAACCTTTTTAATAAGAACTGCTGCCGGCGGAGTCTTTGTTACGAATGTGAACGATCTGTCAGCATAAACTGTAATAACAACAGGAATGATAAGACCTGCGTCATTCTTTGTTCTTTCGTTAAAATCCTTTGTAAATGCAGGGATATTAACTCCGTGCTGACCTAATGCCGGACCTACCGGCGGTGCAGGAGTTGCTTTTCCTGCTGGAATTTGTAGCTTTATTAAGCCTACTACCTTCTGTGCCATTTATTTGCACCTCCATAATTTGTGGTAAAGGCGAGTTAATGAAATGTATTTTAACTCTCCCACTTTAGAAGCAAGGTGTTTATCTAAAACCGCTTCTGAAAAACGAATGATTTAATCCAATTTTGCAACCTGTAAAATCGGTAACGTAACGGGTGTTTCTCTTCCGAACATTGATACCACAACGTCCACCGTCTGAGCTTCAGAATCAATCTTCTGAATCGTTCCGGTAAAGCCTGCGAACGTACCTCCGACAACGGAAACCTCCTCGCCGACGCTAAAGTTAATTTCAACCGGCTTGGTAACTGAAGCGTCAACTCCTAAAGCGTCAACCTCAGCGTCTGACAACGGAACCGGCTTGGATCCGGGGCCTACGAAGCCTGTAACTCCTCTTGTATTTCTTACGATATACCACGAGTCGTCTGTCATTACCATTTTTACAAGCACATAGCTTGGAAAAAGCTTTCTTTCTGCTTCCTTTATCTGGTTGTCCTTTCCGACCTCTTCATACTTTTCGATGGGAACCTTGACCTCGCAGATAAGATCATGAAGCTTTCGGTTTTCAACAACCTTTTCAATATCCTGAGCTACCTTATTCTCATAGCCTGAATAGGTGTGAACGACATACCATTTTGCCTCTTCTGACATTTGATATAACCTCCTTCGTCGTCAAAAACCTGCTTGTGTTTAAAGGTCAATACCTAACAGCAGCTTTACTAAGAAAGACAAGCCGTAATCAACACAAGCTAAGAATACTCCCATGATTATCATAACGGTCAGAACTATTCCTGTGTTGTTAAGAACCTGTTTTCTGCTTGGCCATACAACCTTCTTGATTTCGCTCTTTAAATCCCTAAGATACTTGACGATTCTGTTGGGGCCCTTCTTCTTAGCCTTGACCTTTGCATCCTTAGCCTTAGCTTCTTTAGCATTAGTCTTTTCTTCTTTAGCCATAATCCAAAACTCCCTTCGTCTTACCTAGTCTCTTTGTGAAGAGTGTGCTTCTTACAGAACTTGCAATACTTGTTCATTTCAAGTCTGTCCGGATCATTCTTCTTGTTCTTTTTCGTGTTGTAGTTTCTCTGCTTGCATTCTGTACAAGCCAGCGTTACCTTAACTCTCATTTTCGGCACCTCCTGACGAAATTTGCGCCAATAAGAACGCTCGGCGCATTATCCTATTGCCTCCCTCCACACAGCCCTTTGCTATGTGCCGACAGCTTATCGGTTCGAGGTTTGTATTTTGCACCAAAAAGGGCGCAAAAAAATAGACCTCATAAAGAGGTACAAACATCATATCACACTTTTTTGGTATTGTCAACCCCTGAAGTGAAATTTTTGTATTCCAGATTTAAAAGAAACGCTCTGCAAAGAGTTTTCCCCTCGCAAAGCGTTCCGGTTGAATCTCAATTTAATATGCCTTTGCCCACAGCACCATTTTCTTTGCAGGCTTTCCGCAGCAAACACAAACGTCGCTTATCTGCTCCTGTTCAAATGGAATACAACGGGAGCCGACGCCAGTTACTTCCTTGACCTTGTCCTCGCATTCCTCGTCGCCGCACCACATAGCCTTTACAAAGCCGTCGCCCTTTTCTTCAAGAGCGAAGGTTATCTCCTCAAGCGTTTTGCAGGAATATGTCTTGTTCTCTCTGTTTTTAAGAGCCTTTTCGTACATTCCGTCACGGACTTCAATAAGCTTTTGCTTTGCGACCTCGCAAATTTCATCAAGCGAAACTACCGTCTTTTCTCTGTTGTGTCTTGTAACGACAACGCAGCTTGAATTTTCAATATCCTTCGGGCCTATTTCAACTCTCAGCGGAATACCCTTCATCTCAGCCTGTGAGAACTTCCAGCCTGGCGAATTATCGCTGTCGTCAATGCTTACTCTGAGTCCGCTTTCTTTAAGCTTGTTGTATAGCTCGTTTGCCTTGTCTAAAACGCCCTCCTTGTGCTGTGCAACAGGAACTACTACTACCTGAATCGGCGCTACAGCAGGCGGCAGAACAAGTCCGTTGTCGTCGCCGTGAGTCATTATAATTGCGCCTATCAGTCTTGTTGTTGCGCCCCACGAAGTCTGATGTGGGTAGCAAAGCTTATTCTCTCTGTTGGTATACTGTATATCAAACGCCTTTGCAAAGCCGTCGCCAAAGTAGTGGCTTGTAGCTGCCTGAAGCGCCTTACCGTCGTGCATCAACGCTTCGATAGCGTAGGTTGAAACTGCTCCTGCGAACTTGTCGCTCTCGGTTTTCATTCCCTTTACAACAGGCATAGCAAGGTACTTTTCGCAAAACTCAGCGTAGCAGTTTAACATCTGCTCGGTTTCGTTGACAGCTTCCTCAGCAGTTTCGTGAATGGTATGACCTTCCTGCCACAAAAATTCTCTTGAACGCAAAAACGGTCTTGTTGTCTTTTCCCAGCGGACAACCGAAACCCATTGGTTATAAAGCTTCGGCAGATCCCTGTACGAATGGATTATATTTGCGTAATGCTCGCAAAACAGCGTTTCTGAGGTCGGACGAATACAAAGACGCTCCTCGAGCTTTTCGCTTCCTCCGTGAGTTACCCACGCTACCTCAGGCGCAAAGCCTTCAACGTGGTCCTTTTCCTTATTAAGAAGACTCTCTGGAATAAACATCGGCATACAGACGTTTTCGTGACCCAGCTCCTTGAACATATCGTCTAAAATTCTCTGTATTCTTTCCCATATAGCGTAGCCGTAAGGGCGAATTACCATACAGCCCTTGACGCTTGTATAATCAATAAGCTCCGCTTTCTTTACAATATCAGTGTACCACTTTGCGAAGTCCTCATTCATCGAGGTTATTTCCGCTACCATCTTCTGATTGTTCTTTGCCATTATTATTTCTCTCCTTTTTTGGCTTTTTGTTGAAGCCGTAAATATCTTCATTATATATCTTATAATTCGGGTCGAAGTCCTTATCCCTCTGGGCATCGAACATTCCCCTTACTTCATCTTCCTCTTTTCCCTCTACCCCGAAGGGACTTGGCTTTTTCTTACGGTGCTTGTCAATAAATGCCGCAAGCTTTGGCGTTATAAGCGTAACTATTGCAATAGCCGCCATAATTCCCAGCATAGCGAGCGCAAATTGCACAAGCGTCTTTACAAGCTCAGAATCCAAAGCCATTCGCCTCCTAACATTAGTGTGTTTAGTATACCACGCTTTTTTGAAATTGTAAAGCTTTTACAGCGTGATAAGAGTACATCTATTGACAAATTTCCCCTGACGTGCTACAATACTAAACGAACTGAATAGGGGAGCTTTTTGCTGAGAGGAGGTTCGACCTCGACCCACATAACCTGATACGGATAATGCCGGCGTAGGAAAACAAATAGGTTTTTATTTAATAATTTGAATTTCTGCGTCCTGTAAGTTTTGCTTTCAGGACGCTTTTCTGTTCAGTAACAAATTTATAAGGAGTTGTTTTTTTATGAAAAACACAAACATTCGCAAGTGCGCTGAATGCGCTGTAATGATAGCGCTTGCAACCGTACTATCCTATCTCACAATTTTCAAGGCGCCATATGGCGGTTCTGTTACCGCCTTCAGCCAGGTACCAATCGTTATTATCGGATACCGTCACGGCTTTAAATGGGGCGCACTGACAGGCGTTGTATACGGAATTTTACAGATGCTCTTACAGGGTCTTGGAAACTTCGCTTACGTCAGCGGGATCGGCTCGTACCTCATTTTAATATTCTTCGACTACATACTGGCATTTGGCGTGCTTGGTATCGCTGGAGCTTTCTTCAGAGGAATGTTCAAATCTGACCGCCAGCTTCAGCCTGTAGCTCTTGGAATCAGCGCAGTAGTAGCTTCTGCTTTGCGTCTTCTCTGCCACTTTATTTCAGGCGTTACAATCTGGGGCGAATACGCAGACGGCTGGAAGTCGGTCTGGGTATACAGCTTAGCCTACAACGGATTCTATATGCTCTTCGAGGGAATCATCACAGTAGTCGGCGTTGTTGCTCTTGGTCTTGTACTTGATTTTCACAGCCCGAACCTTACAAAGAAGAGAGCGTAAGTCAAAAATCAAATAGTTTTGTGTGCTGAGTTTCAGCTAAAATGGCTCGATTTTTGTGAAATATGACTAATAAATAGGGCGAATGATTAGAAATTTCGCCAAATTTTTCAACTTCCGTCAAAAAAGACTTTTCAAATCCCTATTTATATGGTAGAATATTGTTGTGTCAAGTTAGACATAATCTTGAAATTGGTCACCAGTCTAAACAGGGGGAGGAAATTGTATTGAACATCGCACTAATCGCACACGACTCGAAAAAAGAACTAATGATACAATTTTGTATCGCTTACTGCGGCATTCTCAGTAGGCACAACTTATGCGCTACCGGAACAACAGGCAGGCAGGTAAGCGAAGCAACCGGACTTAGTATTTCTTGCTATCTCGACGGCTCTCAGGGCGGAGATCAGCAGATTGCTTCCAGGATTTCCTGCAATGAAATAGATCTTCTGATGTTTTTCAGGGATCCTATTACGCCAAAACCACACGAGCCTAATGATATGAACCTATTAAGGCTATGTGATGTGCATAACATTCCCGTTGCCACAAATGTTGCAACTGCGGAGGCTCTTATCCACGCACTCGACAGAGGCGATCTCGACTGGCGTGAAATTGTCAATCCAAAGCGCCGTTAAAAAGTAAAGTTTAAAACGCAGACTGCTTTTCTCACGCAGTCTGCGTTTTTTGTTTCCTCAAAAGCTTAAATGGGGGTAATTCTTTCTTAGTCTTAAAACTATATGAAAACCCTCACCCACACAGATATTCCCCTTTTGGACAGGCAGTTCAAAAATTCCCTTAAAATTCCAGCAATTTAACCAGTAAAAGTTGTTGACATCCAGTCCAATTTATTGTATACTTACAATATGTTACCAAAACGTTACCGTTTTGTAACCGATAAGTTATTCAGTCCCCTAAGCAAATATCAAAAGGAGAAATTTTAACATGAACATTTTTAAGAAGGCCGTGTCGCTGGCCGTTTGTTTAGCCTTGGCTGCGCAAACCGCAATGGTAGCATTTGCGGACACATCAGCTGACGAGGAGCAAACCACAGACGACCCGGAGAGTATCGTTTCGCAAAGTGAGGACGTAGAAATTGCAGATTACGTTTTCGAGGGCGACACTCTTCCCTGTTCAGAAAACGACCCTGCTTATTACAAATATTACTACAATTCGCTATCCTCGACCATTTCAAAAGCCGTTTCCGGCGCATCCAGCCTGACGCATTTAAGTCAGTTTTCAGACTGCGACAAGGTATATGGCATTGACGTTTCCTATTATCAGGGTACTATCGACTGGGATAAGGTAAAAGCTGCAGGAATTGATTACGTTATAATAAGAGTTGGATATCGGGGCTACGGCAACGGAAAGCTCGTTCTTGACGACAACTTTAAAACGAACATCAAGGGCGCGCAGGCCGCAGGTCTTGACGTCGGCGTATACTTTTACACTCAGGCGATAAGCACAACAGAAGCCAAAGAGGAAGCAAACTTTGTATTAAAGTACATATCCAGCTACGATCTTGATCTGCCTGTATATTTCGACATTGAAAACGTCGATTACGACACAGGAAGACTTGATTCCGCAAATCTCAGCAAATCTGAGCTTACATCTCTTTGCACGACGTTTTGTAAAACAATAGTTGCAGGTGGCTACAAGGCTGGCGTTTACGCCAACAAGTATTGGCTGACCGATAAGCTTAATTCTTCGACTATTGCCAAAAGCTATCCTATATGGCTTGCGCAATACGCTACAAAGGCAACCTACACAGGAACCTTTGATATGTGGCAGTATTCAAGCACAGGAACAGTAAGCGGTATCAGCGGTTATGTTGATATGGACGTTCGATACGTTGAACCTACAGCGCCAGACGCTCCGTCGTCGCTTACAATTTCAAGCTACACCTCCACTACAGCTACGCTTAAATGGAGCGCAGTTTCCGGCTGCGACGGGTATAAGGTTTATAGGTATAATTCTTCAACTAAAGAAACGAAGCTGCTAACCACCACAACGAAAACCACCTATACCGTTACTCTTCCGACAGAAGCGCAAAAATATTATGTTACTGCGTACAATTCCGGCTCAAGCGAGGATTACGAGAGCGAACAGTCGTCAAGCATTACGCTTGCCAAAAATATGGTCAAAAACGTTTGCGTTAAAGCAAGAACGCAGTATACTATAACTCTTGGCTGGGATGCGGTTGACGACGCAGCAGGCTATGAAATCTGGAGCTATGATTATGATGATTGCAAATTCAAGCTTCTGACTCGTGTAACAAGCACAAAATATAAGGTTGAGGGTCTTGGCTGCGGAACAATATCAAGCTATAAAATAAGACCGTATTTTAACGAGGACGGTACAGCGGAATATGTAAGTGGAACAAGCACGCTCGGGACCTATTCGCTTGCTTTTAAAACAGGAACATATACAGGAAAAACCTACAACCTGACTGTTAAGTCTGTCACATCAAGCTCGATAACGCTTACCTGGACAGAAACATCAGCTAAGCATAACGGCTTTCAAATTTATATGTACGACCTGGACACCGACGAAAGAACGCTTATTGCAACAACATCGAAAAACTCATATACGGTAACTGGTCTTTCAAAGGGACAAAGATGCAAATTCTGCGTTAGAGCGTATTATAACAGATGCGGAAAGAAAATTCCTGGGCTCTCGTCCGCAGCATTGTATTGCACCAATACCCTTTCCGCTGTATCGGATCTTGCTATCACTACCAACACAAAGTCAAATTGCACGCTATCGTGGAGCAAGGTTTCAGGCGCTACTGGCTATAACATTTACGAAGTGGTTTCGGGCAAGGCAACTCTTGTAAAATCTACCACCAGCGTAAAAGCTACAATCAGCGGTCTTACAAAGGGAAGCTCACACAAGTACTTTGTTGTTCCATATAAAAAATCAAGCGGACAGAAGTACGAGGGAGTAGCTTCTTCCAAGCTCACTATTAAAATTGCAGCGGTGGCGCCGTCAAATATCACGGTAAAGTCATATGATACTACCTCTGTTAAGCTTAGCTGGAGTAAGGTTACAGGCGCTACATCGTATAGAGTTTATGTATATGACAGCAGCAAAAAAACCTACGTTAAAAAAGGAACTACAACAAGCACATCATACACGCTAAAAAGCTTAAAGAAAAACACCACCTACAAGATCAAGGTAAAAACATTCTATGGCTCAACCGCAGGACTAGCGAGCAGCGCAAAGAGCATTTCTACTACTCCTACCACACCGTCATCGTTTAAGGCTTCCTCGAAAGCTAACACAACCATTACCCTTTCGTGGAGCAAGGTATCCGGCGCAACGGGATATAGAATTTACTTATATGACACAGAGGATGGCTCTTACGAAAAATTAACTGATACTGGTGCTGTTACTTCATATAAGGTAACTGGACTTTCTAAGGGCAGAAGATACAAGTTTAAGATACGAGCAATAAAGAAGGTCGGCGGAAAGAATTACTTTTCTTCTGCTTCATCGGCTCTTTCGGTTGTAACCTCAAGTGCTAAATACTTTAAAAAGACGTCCTCGTCTGCAACCACCATTACCGAAGGCTTAAATTATATTGGTGCTACGTCAACCTATGCTTATCGTGAAAAAATAGCATTAGTCAACGGCATTGGCAATTACACCGGCACAGCCGCTCAAAACACATCAATGCTTAAAATGCTTAAAAATGGAACTCTTCTGATTCCACAGTAGTTTCACCATACACGAAGCCCCGATTTCATAAAAGAAATCGGGGCTTGTTTTATGCGACTTTTTAGTTACTGCTCGCTTACGCTTCCAAACTCTTTCTTTACAGTTTCAAGCGCCGCGATAATTACCTTATCCATATCATAATACTTGTACTCGCCAAGTCTTCCGCCAAAGATTACATTTTCCTCGGCGTCCGCTAACTGCTTGTACTTTGCATACAATGCGCTGTTTTTATCATTATTGACAGGATAATAAGGCTCATCTCCTGGCTTCCATTCAGCCGAATACTCCTTTGAAATAATCGTTGTCGGCGAAGAGGTAAACTCAAAGAATTTATGCTCGATAATTCTTGTGTACGGGTGGTCGTGGTCGTTGTAGTTGACAACTGCGTTACCCTGAAAATTATCCGTGTCAAGCTCTGTCGTTTCAAATCTTACGCTTCGATACTCAAGATTTCCAAAGCAAAAATCAAAATACGCATCAATAGCGCCGGTATATACTACCTTGTCGGCAACAGCGTCAAGCTCCGCCTTATCTTCAAGGTAATCCTTTTCAAGCACTACCTCAATCCCCTCAAGCATATTCTCTATCAGGCGAGTGTAACCGCCGATAGGAATACCCTGAAAGCTGTCGTTAAAATAGTTGTTGTCATAAGTAAATCTGACAGGAAGTCGCTTGATAATAAATGCGGGAAGCTCCTTACAGTCACGTCCCCACTGCTTTTCGGTATAGCACTTTACTAGCTTTTCGTAAATATCCCGTCCGACAAGCGAAATTGCCTGCTCCTCCAGGTTTTTCGGCTCGCCGACAACCTCCTTTTTCTGCTCGTCAATAATAGCCTTCGCTTCAGCAGGAGTAGTAATATTCCACATCTTTGAAAACGTGTTCATATTAAATGGCATATTGTAAAACTCATCCTTGTATCTCGCAATCGGCGAATTTGTATAGCGGTTAAATTCAGCGAAGCGCTGAACATAATTCCAGACAAATTTATCGCTCGTGTGGAAAATATGCGCTCCGTAAACGTGGACGTTGATTCCGCTTCTGTTTTCGGTATAGATATTTCCCGCTATGTGATTTCTCTTATCAATCACAAGGCAGGTTTTTCCATGCTTTTTCGCTTCGTAAGCAAAAACTGCTCCGTAAAGTCCTGCGCCTACTACAAGATAATCATAATGCTTATTCATTTGTCTGCTTCCTTTCCTCGTAAACGCTGTATACACAATTCGTCTTGATTTCCTTTGGCGAGAAGAGTGCGTTTTTAAGCCATGCTCTTGAGCTTTTACGAATTTCATTTAATTTAACATTCGGCTCTGTATAATCAAGTCCGTCAAGCAAGCTCATATTTTGAGTTATAGCGTCAGCGTTTTCAAAAAGCCTGTCGATAAGTCCGATAGGCGTAAGCAGCGATACAAATCTTTGCGCTCCGCGCTTTGCGTTTGAAAGGGTCAAGAACGGTCTTTCAAATATTATCGAGAATATTGTTCCGTGGAAGGAATCGGTTACAACCGAGCTTGAATTTTTGTAATACCAAAGCCACTCGTAAAGGTCCACCTCGTATTTAAATTCAATTCTCGCTCCGTCTGCTTCGTAAACAAACGGCTTTGCAATTTTCTGCTCTGGACTTAAATATCCAAAGCTTCTGACATTTCCCTCCCAAAGCCACGGCGGCTCGTCAAGCAAAACTATAATTTTGCAGCCTTTTTCAGCGGACAACCTTTTAAGCTGCTCGCCAACCTGCTCATTCGGGTCTAATATATAAGCTAAAATATAGTCGTCCTCTTCGGAAATATTTGCCTTGCTTATAAGCTCCTCGTATCCTTCCATTGGACAAAGGAAGGTCGGGTCGCAAACCTCAACGGCTTCGATTCCAAAGGTATCTCTGCAAATCTCACGGGAAAGCGTATCACGAACAGAAACGTGGTCAAATCTCTTGAAGTTAAACTCACTCGCCGCTCTGTCAATTTCAGAGCCTCTGTACTCCTTGCCGAACGACGTTCCATAAGCAATTTTCTTTTTGCTGTTATCGGCAAAGCCTAAGAAGTAGGTCTGCTTGTACGGACGACTGAGTCCAATATTCCAAAGCTGGTCCGAGCCTACAATAAATGCGTCGCAATGATTGTTAAGCTTATCAAGCTCGTCAACCGAATATTTTGCGCTGACGTCATAAAATTCGTCGGCAATTTTTCTCGGATGCGTTTTAGTATAGGTGATTTCGTTCTTTGGCTTCAAAGCGTTTTCAATCATCAGAACGGAAAGTCCCATGTCGTTAAGAACTCTGTGCAAAGCGTAGTAGGTCGCCATACTTCCGTAATTTCTTCCATACCAAAGTCCGATAACGCCAATGTCGTACTTCGCTCTGAGCGAATATTCAACAGCCTTGTCAAGCGTCGAATGGCGAAGAATCTTATAGAACTGCTTTTTACCTCTCGGTAATCTGAGCTTTCTGCCGAAGCGATTATTTCTTCTGGCGAAGGTATACGAAACCTCCTCAAGCGTTTTAAGGCTTTCCTTTACGTTATTCAGAAGTGCTTCGCCCTTCGGGTTGTTTACAAGCACAACGCTTGTTCCCAGATTGTCGTTAAGCTCCTCCTTGTACTTGGAAATTCCCCAGAAGTCGCCAATCGACAAATCACCCTGTCTTGGTGCCGGCGCAAACATACAATCAGCGCAAACGCTGTTAAGTCCAACGCCTGAATGCATAGCCTTTTCGTAGCGGTCGATTGAAATTCCTGCGCTTAAATGCCTGCCGTCCTTAGTAATTGCAGTACAGTTAAACGAGCTGTATCCAAACTCCTTGGTTCTGAATTTATAGTCGGCGAGGTTCTCTCTACCGAAGGTTTCGTCAAGATACCTGTGAAAAACCATTATTGACGGCGAACCGTGGCAAACAAGATCTACAACGTACAGGTTTTCATAATCCTTTTTGAGGTAATTTCTAAGTCCCGCCGACTGACAAGGAGTACCTGTAAAAAGAACTATTTTACCGCTCGTCAAAAGCTCCTTTATATCTCTGAAAGTGCTTCCCAATCTGCTTTGAGCGTACTTAGAACCACGAAGTCTGTACATCTGCTCCGGGCTTGTGATTATAATATGCTCGACTGAAAAATCTTCGGCAAGCGCTGCGCCGCAAACCGCTCCGCCCTGTGAGAAGACGTAGTCTGCTATCATTGAAAACATTCCGCCCGACGAGCTCTGGCGGCGAATTTCGTCGTCATCCGCCATCGCCGCATAGCATTTAGGGTCAGGGTCGTTCGTCTTTGGCGTGTTTATAATAGGACAGGTCTTTGCGCAAAGACCGCAGCTTATACATTTTTCCTTATCAAGAACTGGCGTATAAAAGCCGTTTATATCCTGCCTTAACTCAATCGCATTAACAGGGCAGCAGCTCTGACAAGCCGAACAGCCGCAGCACCAATCGTGCTTTAAATCAAGTATTGTTTTTGGGTCCGGGGTAACGGTGACCGCCGTTTGCGTTTGAGGTGGGATATTTTGCTTTGGTACTTCAGCAATTTCTTTTTTGCTGTCCTGAAAGAACGCTTGCTTTGCAGCTTTAAGCGTTCTCACAATTCGGTTGTCCTTGTTCATATTCCCAAATACTCCTTCCAGAATTGCAACGAGGTCATTTCCTCCATAGCTTCTCTGTACTGCGCTTCAACAGCAACGTGGTTCTTCTCATAATTCTTCATCGTTTTTCTGTATCTCTTAATCAATGAAAAGCAACGCTTTCTGTCCATTTCTCTCATACAAACAGTATTGTCGTTTGCGTTCATAGCAATAAGGCGCTTTCTCTTAAAATACTTTCCGGGAGAATAAAACCAATCGTAAGCCACAACCACAGGACGGCTCTTAAGCAAAAATCCCGGCAGAAGATGTCCGTTTACCGTTATCTTAAAAAAGAACTTATTTATCGTACTCAGTCGCCAGTATTCATATGGGTCGCCCTCCGCCCACTCGTGGTTTTTCTTAAACTCGCTTATTGGCATAAGCTTCTCGTTCTTTGCGCCATGAGCCTTGATAATTTCTTCGCCGTTTGCGTTCTTTAAAAACTCAGGGCCCTTCATAAAGTCATCTATCGAGTCTAGTATCTGCTCGGCATTGTTGTAAGCAAATCTTGAAATATCTCTCCAGAAAAGTCCTTTAAGCCTTTTCATAATATCTATCTCGGGAAAAATATTGCTTGCCGCTTGAATTACAAGGCTATTTCTGTGAACCTGATAAAGCTCCATAGAAGCTACAAACTTTCCTGCAAAGCCAACGTGCCAGATGCAGATTCCGTTAAGCGTTATAAAGGTCGCCTTATTTCTTAAGCTGAACTCAACATCGTCGCCTCTTACAAATACAGGCAGCGGCAGTCCGTTTTTCTCGATACACTGAACAGGAATACAGCAGTACCACCAACCGGCGTAGGAATTATCCATTTTGCGCTTTGCCATTTCCTCGTTCTTGACAAGGGAGGAAGCAAGACGCATATCCATTCTTTCCTTGACAGGTCCGTATGAAGCGTCCTCAGGATGAACGTATCCGACGTCCTCATACTGAATCTCTCTCGAGTCGTAGTCAAACATAGCTCCGCTTACAAACGAGTCCTTGTACTCGTCCTTCAGTATTCTGAGCAGGTAATATGTCCGAAACAGGCTTTCGCACATAATAAGTACATCGTCGTCCATCAGCAGAACGTGAGTTGGCTTTTCAGGCAGACTCATAGCTTCGATCATACCTCTTGTAAAGCCGCCGGCTCCGCCGACGTTCGGGTTTGGGTAAACCTTTAAATCCTCACAGTCAAACTCCTTCGGATCAAGCGTTCTGCCGTTGTCGATAACGTGAACGAAGATATGTCCTTTAAGGTCGCTTCCCTCGCAAAGCACGTTTTTCTTCAAAAGCGCAATGTTGTTTTTAATGTATGCTTCCTTCTTAAAGGTAGTAGACGCAAGCGAGATTTTAACATTCTTCATATTTTCCTCGTCAACTACTCCCTGATAGCTTGCCTTATAAATGCAAAACTCCTCAAGAGCCGTAATATTAAAAGCGATAAGCGGCTTGTCGGTTTCAGGAATGTCAATAATAAGCTCCGTCTTCTCGTCGCTTTCAATGATTCTCTGCAGCAGAACGTTTCTGTTTACGTTCTTTGAGTTTCTGAAAAGCTCCTCGATTTCAAGCGAGCCCTTGCCCTTAAAGGTAAGCTTTAGCTTAAACGACTTTACATTAGTATGCTCAGACCAGCTTTCAGTTTGCAAACAGTTAAAATATGTCCCGAAGTCAATACAGTCATACCTTTTAATAATATGACACTTGTCTTCGGGATTATACACCATCGCCATTTTTTGGTTTTTGTCAGAGCTCGTGTGAACAAGCTCAACATAGCTTCTGATATTAGCATCCGAATCGTGCTGCATGATAATATTCTGAAGCTTCAACACCTTTTCCATAGTATAGACACCTTTCCATATACAATCTATCCCCCAAGTGTCCTTTTTTTCTTTTTAGCTGCAATTTCTTGCGCTTGTTTTTTTAGTTCCCTTGCCTTTTTATCCTTTTCAGCTTTTTCCTTAGCCTTCTTTTCCCCAATGGTAGCCTCGTACTCGTCGCAGACCTCTTTAATATCGCCCTGCATTACTACCTCACCCTTGTTAAGCCACAACGCCTTATCGCACATTGACCTTACGGTATTCATATTGTGCGAAACGAAAAGCAGCGTAGTTCCGTTGTTTAGCATTTCGTTCATCTTGTTCATACACTTTTTTCTGAACAAAACGTCGCCTACTGATAAAACCTCGTCGACTATCAAAATATCAGGCTCTACCATTGTAGCTACCGAAAATCCAAGACGTGATTTCATTCCCGAAGAAAAGTTCTTGACAGGCGAGTCAAGAAAATCCTCAAGCTCTGAAAATTCAACAATCTCGTCAAATTTCTCATCTATAAACTTTTTTGTGTGTCCTAAAATACAGCCGTTTAGATAAATATTTTCTCTTGCCGTAAGCTTCGGATCAATTCCTGCCGAAAGCTCAATAAGAGAAGCTATCGTGCCGTTTACGGTAACCGTACCCTTGTACGGCTTTAGAATTTTGCTTATCGCCTTTAAAATTGTAGATTTTCCGCTTCCGTTGGTTCCTATTATCGCCCAAGCTTCACCCTTTTTAACTTTAAGACTAACGTCCTTGAGCGCTAAAAATTCCTGAAACATCAGCTCGTGCTTTACAAGCTTTACAAAATACTCTTTTAAGTTATCTATCTTCTCCGTCGCCTTGTTAAATCGAATTGTCAAATGGTCGACGTCGATTATATACTCACTTTCAGGTGAGGAAACGATTGTTGTGTTTTCCATTTTTTCGCCCTCCCTAAATATAAAGAATAAACTTGTCCTGCTTGCGCTTAAAGAAGTATGTTCCGATAAAGAACATTATAAGCGCATAAGCTGTTCCCAAAATAAAGTCGTAAATGTCGACTTCCGCCCAATAGGGAATATCTCCGCCGAGTGTTGGCGTCCACAGGAAGTATCTAAACTGCTTTATATAAATGTATAGCGGGTTCAAATAATCAATTATCTTAGCCAGGTAGGTGGCATATGGTATACCTCCTGCCGCAAGCTGCTCGGCACCCTCTTCGTAAAACCTTCCAACATCATAAAATATCGCAGAGCAATACATCCACATTGTAGCGAATGCGTTGTAAATATAGCGAATATCTCTGAAAAATACGTGTAGCTGCGCAAGTAGAAAACCAAATCCCAGCGAGAAAATATAAGCCTGAACAACAACTATTACAAAGCCCAGATTAAAAAACGAAAACAAACAAACGCCGTCCTTGATTGAGAAAAACGCCATTACAAGCACAAGCGCTCCCAGGCTGAACACAAAGTCCACCATAGACGAGGTTATCTTCGCCATTGGAAACATAAATTTTGAAACGTAAGTCTTTTTCAGAAGCGTTGTATTGTCTGTAATTGATCCAAGCGCTTTTTTGCACGCAGTATTTACAAACTCATACATCGTTCTACCTGTTAAAAGGTATATCGGGAAGTATTCTATTCCTCTTTGGAACAAGAACGAAAATACCACCGACATTATAATCATTATCAAAAGCGGGTTTAAAATGCTCCACAAATAGCCTAAAAAGCTCCTGCGGTATTTAAGCTTTAAATCCCTCTGTACAAGCTGTGCTAACAGGTCCTTAAATTTAAAGACCTCCCAAAACGAGCCTTCCTTAGGCTCTCTTTTTGTAAGTGTTGCCATTTTTGTCCTCCGTATTTTAATCCTTTAAAATAGCGTTCCCCTTTAAACGTCAGAAGCTTTAGTCAAAGCTATGATTTCCACGAAGACGATTATAAATTCTTGAGCGCAAAACTGCGTCCCACGTCTTCTTGCTGATATGCAAATAATTCATCTTCAAAAATGCCCCGTATTGCTTTTTTGCCAGTACGTAAACCTTGGGGATTTCCTCCTCAAACTGAACCATCAGGCTCTTCGCCTGCTCCCTTCCACGCTTTTTGTCCCTCTGAACAAGCAAAACGGTTACCAGATAGCTTAAAATCAAGCCTTGTATTTTCATTCGGTAGTAGCTTTTCCCGTCCTCGTCAAGAACAGGCTCCAGCCTTTTATATTCTCTCGCAAGCTTCTCGATAACCACATGGGTATGCGAGCTTCTTTTCAGCTGGTTCTCATCGGAAACGCTTTGAGTCACGTCGCCTATTCGGTAATCATAAATAAACAGATCAAACGGCACTATGCTCCTTGCGAGACAGCAGGGAACGGTAGCGTATTCGTGATCCTCATAAAAAACGTGCTCCGAAAGCTTTATGCCGTACTTTTTATAAAATTCAAGATTATATGTTATGCCATGAAAGGTAAGGCTTCTGTCAAAGCTTTTCCAGCTGCTCATTATTTGCGAAAAGGTATAGCTGACTCCAAACCTTTGAGGATAGCTTTTCCATTTTTTAACCTCGCCTGTCGTTATATTCCTTGTAAAATAGTGTGTTAAAACGACATCCGCATCGCAATCCTCCAGCAAAGAAATGAATCTCTCCAGATTTTCAGTTTCAACCCAATCATCAGCGTCAATTACCTTGACAAACCTGCCGCTTGCCGCTGAAATTCCAGTATTGAGTGCGCCGCCGTGTCCTTTGTTTTCCTGATTTATAAGCTTGAAAACATCGCCGTAGCGACCGATATATTCATTTACAATGTCGGGAGTTTTGTCGGTTGAACCGTCGTTTACTACAATTACCTCCAGCTTATCAAAAACCGACTCCTTAACAAACGAAGAAAGGCAGGCATCCAGACAGCTCTCGCTATTATACGCTGGCACAACAAAAGATAGAATTTTATTCAAAACGGCGCCCTCCCCTTGTAATCAGGAGCCTTGTTTGCTCAGCTTGTAAATTTTATTATCTTTTATTCCTTTAAAAATGGCCTTCAGCGCACAAGCAAAAGAAATACTTCCTTTATATTTTTCTCGTTTCTTTACAACATAATAAAGTGCATAAAGCGACGCTGTAAAAGCGCCTAAAATGTATCTTGTAGTGCTGCCTCTGTTGTAGAAAAACTTTTCATCATAGCCGTTAAACCACGTGGAACCCGAGTGCCCTACAAACGCTATTTTAAACGGAACGTAATAAATGCGAAGTCCCGCTTTTTCGCAGTCGCAAAGGAATTTAAGCTCCTCCTCCGCGCCGTTTCCGCTTCCTGCGCCTAAAAGCTCATCAAATCTAACTCCGCTTTTTAAAAGCGACTCTCTTCTGAAGGAAATCTGCCACGAAGAAACCCTCATAGTTTTCGGAAAGCGAAGCCGTTGTATTTTATCCTTAAACGACGGCTTTCGATTTGTCATTTTAAAAATAATAACGTCAGCGTCCGAAAGCTTGTCATAAGCCTTTAAAATTCCGCTTTCGTAGTCTTCTTCAAAAACCTCGTCATCATCGCACAGCAGGCAAATTTCAGCATTGCTCCGCCTTATCGCTTCATTTCGACTAACCGTCAGACCTCTGGCTGTGGTTGAAAACATTCTCGCCCTGCCGTTTTTTGTCAGCATTTCACAATACGAGCTTTTGTCGCATTGATTTATCACAACGGCGCTGCCTGTAATGTTCGATTCTGACACAATATCCATACCGCTTTGGTGCATACAAGACACTAAAACCTCTAGTCTTGCAGCGTCAAAATCTCCCTCAACGGTTAGAATCTCCGAGGAAATATTCTGTTGATTGGTAAGGAATTTATTGAAATATTGTACCATATATACCCCTTTGTGTCAAGTGCTTAAACCATACTGTGAAGCGTGTCGGCGGTGAGGATTTGCAAGCATACGAGCTACTTTCAAACAATATGATTATACAGTATGCTAATCTTGTCTACTATCACACCACAGTAAAGTTTGAATAGTCTTTATGTAAAATTTTGCAGAATCATTTTTCTCTTTTAAAGATATGATGTAAAATCTCAAAACTTGACAAACAAGAAGCCGATTTAGTTGATGCTTAACATAAAACAAAATCCCTTACGTTTAAAACGAAGGGGAAACATTGGAGCAATATAGCCAACTTTCCTATTTCCCAAAAATGAAAAATCTTGATTTTGGGAAATAGCAAGATTTATAACTAAAAGTAAGTGGCAGTACAATCTGCCACTGAAATGTTGATTGACGGGGCAAAGCCCCTTATTGAACCTATTCTCCGATTTATCGCCCTGCAGACGCCTGTAAAGAGAATGTCAGAATTAGTAAACATAACAATCAACCGTTGTAGATTTTCCACAAATAAGCTTGATTGCATTTCGTTTCCTCTCTATCCAAATAAAAAAAGCTGTGCGAAAATTCACACAGCTTTGGTGACCCGTACGGGAATTGAACCCATGATTCCGCCGTGAAAGGGCGGTGTCTTAACCTCTTGACCAACGGGCCGTTGGTGGCTGTAACTGGATTCGAACCAGTGACACTTCGGGTATGAACCGAATGCTCTAGCCAACTGAGCTATACAGCCACATATTTTACAGCGACTAGGTTATTATACACCGCTTTTGAAAGTTTGTCAAGTGCTTTTGCCCAAATTTTAATGCAAATCAAAGCCTTGCGCCGCAAGCTCCTCCAATACGTTTTTCTGTCGGAAATTTTTAATTCGATGGTAGGTTGTTTTTTCGGAATTTGTGTAAACCTTTACCTCGCATTCCTTGTTGAAGATTTGAAAAATCGTCTGCCTTGTCGCTACCATACTAATTCTCTTAATCGGAACTACTACCGTGTGAAATGTGTAAAAGCGACAGTAGCTAAGAGTTGCGTAGTCGTCGCTAAAGCCTATTCCTGTAGTGAAAATCGAGGCGAACTTAACTACTATAAACCAAAATCCTGGAATCAAAAATATCAGCATTGCAAACATTATGATTGATTCCCATTCGGGGAAGATCCACGAGAGTATATACGCCGCTACAGGAAACAGCGACACTATGATAATCGGCGGCATTAAAAACGAAAGCATCGACAAAATCCTGCTCCTGAGCGTTAGCTTCGGGCGAGGAAATTTCGGCACCAGAATTTTAAGCGACATCAGCATTTCCTCATTTGTCGTAATAGGAACCAATACCGAGATTTGCTCGTTGCTTTTTCCGTATCCGGCACAGTTTATATTCACCGAGCATATCTTAAAAATTCGCATTAAAAAGCTCTGGCGAGTATCTATGAAATTTATTCTGTTGATGTCGATAATGTTAATCTGCCGCGTTACAATTCCCGACTGAATTATAATATTTGAGCCTTGTCTGACAGCGGTAAAATCCCAATGCCTGATAAGGTTTATAAAAAACGAATACAACCAGCCTACTACTATAACCAGTACGATAGCGATTGTTATCGGCGGAAGGCTTATCGTCACAAACTGCGCTACCTGATTGTTTATATCTAAAAGCAGCTGCTGCTCGATTTCTCTGCCGACAATTCTTGAACCCTGATAAAGCAGCGTTGCAATAAGAACCACGCCAGAGATCGTCGACGAAAACAAAAACGAAAAGATAAAAAGCTGAGTTTTCTTCGGCTGGTAGGAAAATTTCGCCAATCCTGCGCCGTGACCTCTTATGATTCCATAAAGCTTTTCAAACTCGCTCCTTTTTATTATCAGCGTTATGTTGTGCTTTGAAAAAAGCGCGGCGTTCGAGTTTGTATCAATGTTAATTTTGTAAGCTCTGAAAAGGCGTAAAATCGGCCCCTGCGAGCAGGTAACCGAGGAGGCTTCCTTGTAGTAAATTTTCGACTTTATAAGTCCGAAGTAGCCCGTTCCCGTTTGAATATATTCGTCCTCAATTTTAAAGGAAATAAAAAACCACCTCAGAAACGCAAAGCCAAATATTACCGAAACGATTAAAATGTCAAGCCAGGCGCCCTTTAGCCACTCGGCGATATTAAACTTCATAGCGACAAGGCTTCTGGTGAGAGGAATCAGCAACAGCCAAAAGCTTCGGGTGATATAATTAAAAATCGTAAGCGGGTGCTGACGATATTTAAAAAGATAAGAAAATATGCCTTTTTCTCCCATTCAGAAAACCTCCTTTTTTAATTTTTAATAGGATATAGATGTAACGGACTGCTGTTGTCCGACCTCGCTTAGAATCTCGTATTGCCTGCTGTTATTTCTACTAATTGTTGACATTCTGTTTTTTCTAATCCTCCTCCCCCGCCGCAGGCGGGGAGGGGGATTATTCTATTAGGATAGAGATACAACGAAAATCTGTCATTTTTAACAGCTCAGAATCTTGTATTGCCTACTGCTTAGTTTACTAATTTTGTAAATTGCCTTTATCTTTGTGGTGTAGAATGGGCGACACGCATTTACGAAGCCTAATGCGTTACGAATCAAGTAGTTGTTTGCGTCTCTTCCCCGCCGCAGGCGGGGAAGAGACGCAAAATTTCCAATCGCCTTTTACGCTTTGTAAAATAGAATGCGGCGACCACGCAAATGCGTGTTTTGTAGGGCGGTGGCTTGCTACCGCCGAGCGTTAAGCGAAGCTTAATGCGTGCGAAAGCATAATGCGTGCGAAGCCTAATGCGTTACGAATTAAAAGACAGCAGATACTCTCCTCGCAATCTCTTTATAAGTTAAATTACAAAGTCCCCTCCAGCACCCTAATTACGCATTACGAATTACGAATTACTCTATGCCGTCACGTCTTTTGATATAGTCCTCAAGATAGTTTATTATTTCAAGCGCATCGTTTCTTGTCAGAAACATAAACACTATACGCCCACCGAAGGCGTTTATTGTGACAAAATTAAGTCCTGTAAACTGCGACAGAGGAGAAATTATCGACGACACATATTGTATCGACTCAAGCTTCATATACTGCTTTGAGAAAAAGAACATTCCTGCCTGCTTCTTTATATCCTTGGGTCCTATCGTATACCTTGACGACTTAAAGTAAATAGGCAGAAAAACGCAGGTATATAAAATTGTTACCGCCGCAACAAGTCCGATTACAAGCCACATAATAATAGGGTAGTCGGACAGGTAAACAAAGCTAAAATATATGATAACAAGCGCCACTATGACAAGTGCCGCTCTGATAAAATTTAATGCCGCTTTGTTCGTTTTATATGTTTTCATTTGCGCTTGATTCTCCTTTAATGAGCTGCCCTTCTGCCTTAGCTTTTCTTCATCTCTCCGGCAGTCATATTCGGAATTGAAACTCTTGTAACTGCAAGTCTTGCAATCTTTTCGCCGTTACTGATTGTTCTCATAACCTTTGAGCCGTTTACAAGAGCAATTGCAATTTCTCCCTTGTAGGTTCCGCTTATAACGCCAATGTTGTTAGCGAGATAAATCTGCTTTTCCTTAATCATCTCGTTTGAAGGCAGGATAAGAGCAGACAGATCGGGAACCTCCATTTCCTTCATTTCAAAGGCTATTCCCGTTCTGATAAGCTTAATATCTCCCGGAAACAATATCTTATCCTCGTCGAGGTATGCGTAAAGCTCGAAAAACGGAGCTTTTTCCTTTACAAGCGTTGGAACCTTTGCGTCCTCTTTTACCTTTTTAAATACTAGCTTCATAATTTTTCCTTTCTTTTTTGGACATAGAGGCAACGAAAATCTGACATTTTCATTCGCTCAAAATCTCGTACTGCCTACTGCTTAGTTTACTAATTTTGTCAATCGCCTTTATCTTTGTGGTGTAGAATGGGCGACAAGCATTTCAATGCGGTCGCCTAGCGTTAGGCGAAGCCTAATGCGTGCGAAAGCCTAATGCGTTAAGAATCAAGTAGTTGTTTGTTTCTCTCCCCGCCGCAGGCGGGGAAGAGAAGCAAAATTTCTAATCGCCTTTTCGCTTTGTAAAATAGAATGGGCAACGAAGTTGCCAAGCGTTATGCGAAGCATAATGCGTTACTAATTAAAAGACAGCAGATACTCTTCTCGCAATCTCTTTACAAATTGAATCGCAAAGTTCCCTCCAGCACCCCAATTACGCATTACGCATTACGAATTACGAATTACGAATTAAACTATCCCTCTATAATAAAGTCCCCGTGTGAAGTCGCAGTCCGGCGGCTCCTTTGAAAAATATCTGTCAACTATCTCTCCTGCTTCGTCGGCGGTTTCGTCGCTAAGAAAAATCACGCTGAAGTCAGCGTCAATTCTTTTGTCTAGAAGGTAAAGCGTATCGGCGTTTAAAAGCTCAAGATACCCTTTTTCCTTGTGGCAGGAAACAGTAAACGTCTTGCCCTTCCTGTCAACAAGCTTCTTTTGACAGCCTTTGCAGCTGTTTTTC
Source organism: Ruminococcus sp. (assembly GCA_021205185.1). GTDB lineage: Bacteria > Bacillota > Clostridia > Oscillospirales > Ruminococcaceae > UMGS1601. The sequence continues at coordinate 254,713 of JAJPYB010000006.1, forward strand.
CTTGCCTTTATAGGGCAATTTCTAAGCAGCATCAGCGGAAGCTTACCGTAAACGGCAACGCCACACTTTATATTTCCCTTTAGTGAAGATATTTTCTTATCGGTCAGCTCTATTGATAGCTCCGTATCCGCTACGCCGAGCTCTGAAAGCTCATCAAGCGAATAGGAGTTTGTAATGTTCATACCATATCCTGCGTGAACGGTTACGTCCTTATCCTTTAAAAGCTCAAGGTGAGCGATATTTTGCGCTAAAACGTGGGTAATGCCAGCCGATTTCGCTTTATCGATTTCGGCTTTTGTAACGCTCTCATCTACCATAAATCTATCGAGCGTAACGCAAAGCTTTTCCTTTGAAATGTCGCTGTTTACAGCTTCTGAAAACGGCAAGCATACAAGATCTATCTGACTTAAATCAATCTTTTCTAGCTGCGACGCTCTTTGCGCTCTTATTCTAAGAGTATGTTTTGAAAGCTCTTTTTCAGGCAATCTCATATCACTATTTTTAAATTGCTTTTTTGTAGTATTTTGCTCCGCTCTTATTTTATCAAGCTCTGATACCGCCTGCCGGCGAAGAGAATTTATCATAGATACAGGAATAAACGCATCGTCGCTTGTGTAAACCTTAACCTCGCCAAGCGAATAAATAGTATCGCCGAGCTTTGAAAGCTGCCTGTTTATAATCTCCGAATTTAAAGCCGTTCGCCGAGCCTTTTCGAGCCTCTCGCCATAAACGGTAACGTTTTTACCCTCGCTGTCGATCGCTTGAAGTGAAGCGACCTCATCAACATAGCCTGTAAATCTAAAACTAATCTCGCTTCGCTTGAACGGATTTTTGTACTCCTCGTGAATGGCTGAAAAGGTATTCCTTGCCGACAGAACGTCCTCCTTTTGCCTATAGCCGAACATATCGCCGTCTATTTTATTCTCTATATATCCGTTTGTAAAGCCGTCCCTTGAAAAAACATCTCTTAAAAGCTGCTTGTTAAAACAGCCTTCATAAAGCGAACGTCTGCACTCGGCAGTCGCCGCAGCAACGTATTCAGGCCTTTTCATTCGTCCCTCAATTTTAAACGAGGTAACGCCAATATCTTTAAGCGTTTGAAGTCTGTCCAGCGCGCACAGATCCTTTAGCGAAAGAGCGTAATCATCCTTGCTTTTATCCACGCTGAATGGAAGTCTGCAAGCTCCTGCGCAAAGACCCCTGTTGGCGCTCCTTGAGCCGAGCATTGCCGACAAATAACATTGCCCCGAAACGGACATACAAAGCGCACCGTGAACAAAAACCTCCGTTTCTATTCCCGTCCTGACTATTTCCTCAATCTGACCAAGAGTACATTCTCTTGACAGAACCACTCGCTTAAAGCCCAGCCTTTTTGCTACCTTAGCGCCGCTCGGCGAATGAACGGTAAGCTGCGTTGAAGCATGAAGCGGCATTTCGGGAACACATTCCCTTGCAAGCCGCAAAACGCCTAAATCCTGAATTATAAGCCCGTCAACGCCCGACTCTGCCGCTCGCTTAAGCTCCGCTTCTACCATTTTGCGTTCATCGTCAAAAAAGAGCGTATTTATCGCCTGATAAGCCTTAGCCCCTCTTTTGTGGCACTCAAAAACCAAGCTCGGGATTTCCTCCTCGCTTATGTTTGTTGCGTTTTGCCTTGCAGAAAAGTGTTTTGAACCAAAGTATACAGCATCCGCTCCGCTGTCAAGCGCCGCAAGCAGCGTTTCATAGCTTCCGACAGGGGAAAGGATTTCACTCATTATTTGAAAAACGAGGTCTGCTCGTTCTTTTTAGCGTCAGCTGTCTTAGGCGCACTTTCAGCCTTTGGCGTTACAAAAACCTTGCCGCCGGGCTTTGAATTGCTTTGCGTTCCCGACGCTGAAGCTGCTTCTTCAAGCTTTTTAATCTTCTTTTGAAGAGCCGCTATCTCGTTTTCCTTTTCAACCACCTGCTGCCTTGCCTTTGAGGCGTCGTCGGCATAAGCCTTAATCTGCTGACGGATGTTCTGTGCGCTCTCCTCGCTTCTGACAGCCTTGTCAAGGCAGTCGAGCGACACCAAAACTGTAGCGTCGGTAAGTGTCAGATTTCCAACTCCCGACACTATTTCGGAAAGCTTTTCATTAAGTCTGTCAGCGAGCGCCTGCGTGTATTCAAGCGTTTCATCGGTAGTGATGTTAAGCTCCCTGTTAAAGATTTTAATTCTGTAGTTATTCATAAAACATTCTCCTTTTTAAACGGGAATTTTACTTTATTTATCTCGTGATATATGGCTTTAGCTTTCTCCATATATCAAAATCTCCTCATTTTTAATATCCTTCAGAAAGCTGTCGTCAAGGCTGCCTGTTGTCAGCAGGTCAATATTCTTCTCAAAGCCTTCAAGCAGGTCTATCCGCAATCCGCTAAGCGCAAACATTCCGTTTATTTTTCCCTTATCTATTCTAAGGTCAATATCGCTGTCGGGCGTTGCACAGCCCTTTGCATAAGAGCCAAAAAGATAAATGCGCTCAGCGCCGTGCCGTCTGGCTATTGGTGCCACTATTTTTTTAATCTCGTCTACTTCATAAACCTTTTCGGTCATAACAGCGACCCCTCCTTTTCTCATTTTTATTAGTGGATATACTCCCCTTTGCGGTTGAAAAGCTTTAAAGCTATTCAATACTTGTCACATTGCCGCCCGTCAGACGGACGCACTCCGCTTAGTTTACTAAGCATATACATAATTGTATCACAATTCGCATAAAAAGTAAAGCAAAAACGCTTCGCCGCAAAAATACAGCAAAGCGCTTTGATTTTGTTGATTTTACTGCTTCTCACAAGGCTTTAAAATTCTTGCCGAAAGGGCAGGAATCACCACATCTCCTTCTACACACTCTCCGCTTAAAAGGTCTGAAAACTTATCGTCAAGCGATACGGTACACTCCTCTTCGTCGAAGTTCTGAAGGAAGTATAAGCCCCCTCTGACAGTCAGGCTAACGCCCTTTGGAACTGATGACAGCGGCGCCTTGACGCCGGCTTCGTCCGCTATCATTTTAAACAGGTCGTCGTAAAGCTCGCTCTCGCCTGTTGCCGCAAGGTGGTAGGCGGTACCCTTCTCAAATTTATTCCTTGTAATAGTCGGAAGTCCCTTGTAAAAGTCCTTTTTATAGGTGCTTAAAACCTCGCAGGTGGTCGGGTGTAAAAGCTCGCAAAGCTCATAAAGCTTGTATTCCTTGCCGTTAAAGTCGGTAGAGTTTTCGTCCTCGTCGTAAAGGCTGTCCATTTCTTCGACCCACATACCTGAAACGTCTGAAAGCTTTTCCTTTGTCGCTTCGCCTAAGAAGCAAAGATCTGTGTCATCTACAACCCCGCTGAAGGCTGTCGTTACAAGCGTTCCGCCGTCGGCTACAAAGCTTCTTAGCTTATCAGCTATATTTCCTCGAAACATATAAAGCATTGGTGCAATTACAAGACGGTAGCCGTCAAGCTCAGCCTCGCAATTTTCAATATCCACGCATATTCCGTTTTTCCAAAAATAATTGTAGCACTTTTGAATTACGCCGTAGTAGTCGATATACTGGTTTCTGGGTCCCAAGCTCTTGTCAATCGCCCACTTGTTTTGAACGTCAACAACAAGCGCTACCTTAGCGGGAGTCAACGTAGAATAAACCTCGCTTTCAAGCTTCGGCAAAAGCTCGCCTACTTCGGTTACCTCTCTGAACACTCTTGTGTTTTCAGTTCCTGTGTGAGAAATAACTGCCGAGTGGAACTTTTCAGCGCTTCCTCTGCTTTGTCTTAGCTGGAAATACTGAACAGAATCTGCGCCGTGCGCTATTGCGTTTATTACCGAAAGGCGGTGCATTCCCGGTTTTTTAAGCTTGCTTACCGACCGCCAGTTTGTAGTTGAAGGAGTGCATTCCATCAGCAAAAACGGCTTTTTCTTGGTTGAGCGCATCATATCGTGCGAGAGGCTTTCATTTCTGGCTATTATTTCGTTCTCGTTTGGCTTGTGCCATTCAGGATAGCTATCCCACGAAACTACGTCAAGCTCCTTTGCCATTTCAAAATAATCAAGCCCCTCAAAGTAAACTCCCATAAGATTTGCCGTTGCAGGAATATCAGGATTTACAGATTTTACTGCCTTGATTTCTTCCCTCATAAAATCAATCGTCTGGTGGCTTACAAACCTCTTCCACTCAAGGTCAAGTCCGTGAACTGAGGTTTCGCCCATATAGCTCGGACTGTGAATCTGATCCCAAGATATATATGTATGCGACCAGAAGTGCGACCACCAGGCGTGGTTTAAATTGTCGAGCGTTTTGTATTTATTCTTAACCCATTCACGAAAAGCCTGCTGGCAAAGCTCGCAATGGCAGTCGCCGCTGAACTCGTTTGAAATGTGCCACAAAATTACAGCAGGGTGGTTAGCATACCTCTCGGCGAGCTTTGTGTCAATTATTCTTACCCTTTCTCTGTAGGCAGGCGAAGTCAGGCAGTGGTTGTGGCGGTTTCCGTAAAGAAATCTCTGTCCGCCCTCTGAAACTCTTAAAACCTCCGGGTACTCCTCCGCTAACCATTGTGGGCGAGAGCCAGAAGGAGTTGCAAGGACGGTATAAATTCCGTTTTCGTAAAGCGTATCAATTATTTTGTCAAGCCACCCGAATGTGAAATAATCCTTGCTTGGCTCTAAATTTGCCCACGAAAAAATTCCTAAGCTGACGCAGTTGATGTGCGCTTTTTTAAAAAGCTCTACGTCCTTTTCAAGAATCTCCGGGTACCTGAGCCATTGCTCCGGGTTGTAATCTCCTCCGTGAAGCATATGAGGAAATTTAGGTGTTGCGCTGTCAAAGTGCTGTGTCATTGAGGTTCTCTCCTTTATTTTTATTTTTGCTTTGATGTGGGAACTGCTGCAATATTCTCCCAGCCGTTCGGCGGCAAGGGGTGCTAGTTAGCATTATCCTGCTTATTTATCAGCCGCTTTAAAAGCTGAAGGGCGAGTATTACAATACCGCCGATTATAAACGCCGCTACGCAGCTTAACGTCACCTTGTCAAGCGACAGCATTTCCTGCGGGGTATCGAGAGTTGTCGGGCCCATAACGATAGCGTAAAGCGAGCCTATCATCATTCCCAAAACCAGATAAATCGTTTGCGGTCTGAAGCGTACAAGGCTTTTCTTTATGATTTTTACAATCGTCACAAAGCCGATTATAACTCCAATTCCAAAGCACAAAAGCATCGGTACTGCGTGAAAGTCGAAGCTCAAAAGGTCCTTTATTCCTGAAATAATTGAAACGTACAAGCCGAAAATCAGCATCAGGGTTGAGCCTGAAATTCCTGGCAGAACCATTGCTGAAACGGCGATTGCTCCGCAGACTAACGAATATACGCCAAGTGCTACGCTAAACGAATCCGTCTGGATTCCTCCGTCGCCGCTGGCCGGATTAAAGTAAGTAATAAAGGCAACTATCGCAATACCCAAAATCAAAAAAATCAGCTGCCACCACCTTGACGCTTTTATAGTTTCCTTTTCTTCCCTTACAATAATAGGAATAGCAAAAATTATAAAGCCTAAAAACAGCGAGGATATAACGTAAATATGCGATTCAAAAACGCTTGACAGCACTAAAACTGCCGCTATAAAACCGATTATCCAGCCTATCCCTAGCTTTACCATGAATTTAAGCGACTTGATTCTTTCCTGCTTATTGCCTGTTATAAGTCCGTCTATCGAGCCTATAAACTCGTCGTAAATTCCCATTATAAACGCGATAGTTCCGCCTGAAACTCCCGGTACGCTATCGGCAAGCGCCATTAAAAATCCGCCGATTGATGTTATAATACCTTTCACCTGACTATTCTCCTTTTTTAGTTTCCCCACTCAAAAATTTCCACTCATATAATACCATAGATATTCCCCTTTTTCAAGTTTTATTAGGATAGAACTGCGACGAAATGCAATCAATTTATTTTGCGGAGAATCTACTACTTTCTACTGTTATATTTACTAATTTTGGCATTCTCTTTTCGTATTCTGTGAGATAACAGGGGCGACAAGTATTTCAATGCGTGTTATTTTCTACTATTCCCCCTCCCCGTTGGGGGAGGGGGAATTTTATAAAGATATAGCTGCGACGAAAATCTGATATTACCTAAAAGTCTAAGGACTGATTTTGATAATTTAATTGTAGCTGTGGTTTTTCAACCGAAGTTCAACTGAACATCAACTTTTGTTGATTTTTATCAGGATAGAGAAAACAAAAAGCAGCAGGCAATAAATGCCTGCCGCCTTTCGCAACTATTTTCTTAGGATTAAAAACCTCTAAGAATCGGGGAAATTTAATTTACCAAAGAGCTGTAACGCCCTTTGCGTGGCTGTTAATCTTGCCAACGTCTGCTGTTGTGATGCTTCCGTCAAGATTTACGTCTGCGCATACGAACTCATAATCTGTAAGAAGTGTAACGCCCTTAGCGTGGCTGTTTGCAAGTCCAACATCTGCTGTTGTTACCTTACCGTCACCGTTTACATCGCCGTATGGGTTAAGCTCTACGTCCTGAGCTATACTGTCGTCGGAAACCTCAACTTCGTAGCTTCTTGGAGCGTACTTGCCTCCGCTAATTGTGATTGTGTATTCTCCAGCTTCAAGTCCTTCAATTGTGTATGTTCCCATGCTGAGAGACTCAACTGAAGCAACTTCATCACCGTCAAGTGTTACGATTACGGTCATTGTTGTTTCTGTGTCAGAATCTGATACGTAGATGGTTCCTGCTATGCTGTAGGTGGTTGCAACCTCTTCAAGAGCCGCAATTGCGCTGTTTAAGCGTGCTGTCGCTGCGTCTATCTCGTCCTGGGTTGAATCTGCATTTGCAAGAACTGCCTGAGCATTTTCAAGTGCTGCTGTCAGGTTTGCAATGCTGTCAGCGGTGTAAGCTGATGTGTCAACATCCTCTGCGTCTGCGATTGCTGTTTCAAGATATGTTGTGTCAATCTCTTCTTCAAGAGCTGCTACTGCTGCTGTAAGAACGGCTAATGCCTTGTCAACATCCTCCTGTGTAGCGTTTCCGTCAGCCAAAACTGTGTTTGCGTCTTCTATTGCTGCAACAAGTGCCGCTACGCTGTCGGCTGTACAATTTGTAGTGTCAAGCGCTTCTGCTGCAGCGAGAGCAGTTTCAAGATCTGAGGTGTCAGCCGCTTCTACGAGTGCTGCTACTACGTCTGCAAGAGCAGCTACCGCAGCGTCCACCTCGTCCTGAGTTGCATCATCGTTTGCAAGAACAGCCTGTGCTGCTGCAATAGCGTCTGCAAGAGCCGCTGCGCTGTCTGTTGTGTAGAGCGAGGTGTCAATTGCCTCAGCATCTGTTACTGCTTCTTCAAGCTCTGAGGTGTCAACATAAGCTGCGTCGTAAATCTTAACGGAGGTAATTGTACCATAGCTTCCGCTTTGATTGTTTGTAGTTACTATAAACGATGTAGTAGATGTCCAATCAGCTAACGAAGCTGTGTTGGTTTCATCTTCGCCTGCTGAGATGATTGCCTTCCAAGCGGACGTTGCAACGTACAAAGTGTCCGCTCCGCTGTTTGAATCGAATGTTACTTCAATTATTGGGTCTACCATATCTGTAAGAGATACGTTCTTGAATGTAATGTAGCCTGAGCTCTTTGTTACTGTCCAGTTGTCAGTAATTTCTGTTGTTGCGAGGCCGTCAGCTCTTGAGTATGTTCCCTCCCAGTAGTAAACTGTGGATGAAGCTTCTCTTTTTACAAGTGCCGCTATAGCTTCTGCGATTGCTGTTGTTGCTGCATCAACCTCAGCCTGAGTTGAATTTGAATCTGCTAAAACTGTCTTTGCGGAAGTGATAGCCGTAGTCAATGCTGCTAAGCTGTCACTTGTATAGATTGAAGTGCTGATTGCTTCTGCGTTTGTGATTGCTTCTGATAACGCTGTAGTATCAACTGTCGAAACGAGTGCTTCAATAGCCGCTGTAATTGCTGCCGCTGCAGAGTCAACCTCTGTTTGTGTAGCTTCCTCATTTGCTAAAACTGCCTTTGCGGCTATAATCGCTGAGGTCAAAGCTTCTGCAGTTTCGGTTGTGTAGTTTTCTGTCTTTATAGCTTCTGCTGTAGCGATAGCTGCTTCAAGCGCTGTTGTATCAACAGGGCCTGCGTAAATTACTGTAGCTGTTGTTGGTGCTGCTGCTGAAACTAAATTGTAAACGTCCATTGAGTATACGTAAATAGTTCCTGCTACGTTATAGAATACCAATGAATCAATGGTTGAAATTGATGTTGACTGAATGTCAATTACAAGGTCTTCGTTTGTACAGCCTCTGAATGTTGAGCTCGAAAGCGTTGTAACGCCTGTAGGAACGTTTACGCTTGTAAGAGCTGTACAATCATAAAATGCGCTTGTGCCTATTGATGTTACGCCGTCTGGAACTGTAACACTCTTGAGTGATGTACAGCCTTCAAACGCACCGCCTCCGATAGATGTTACTGTATCAGGAATTGTAATGCTTTCGAGTGATGTACAATTATAGAATGTCGATTTCGGAAGAGTTGTGAGCGTTGCCGGGAGCGTTACATTTTTAAGCGATGTACAACCGGTGAAGGTGTTGGTTCCAAGGCTTGTTACGCTGTCCGGAATTACTACGCTCTCAAGTGATGTGCAGTTACGGAATATGTAATTGCCCATTGTTGTGAGAGTTGAAGGAAGGCTTACGCTTGTGAGGTTTGACATAGTCTGGCAAACTCTTTCGCAAAGGGAAGCGATTCCCTCTTCAACTACTACGCTTGTTACCTGTGAGGTGTAGCTTGACCAGCCGCTGTAGCTTGTAACTGCGCCTGTGCCTGAAATTGTAAGCGAGCCGTCAGTCTTTAATACCCATGTTGCGTTGTCGCCACAAGAGCCGCTTGCTACTACGTCAGTCAGTGCAGCGATTGCTTCCGTTATAGCTGTTGCCATAGCATCAACGTCTGCCTGCTCTGTTATATTCTTAGTGTAATCAACTGCTGCTACTGCGTTGTTAAGCGCTGTAACAGACGCATCAGTATACGAGCTTAAATCAGTTGGAATGCTTGCTATTGCCGCTTCTACTGCTGTGTAATCTGCGCTCTTGAGTGTCAATGCGCTGATTGCGCTGTTGATTGCAGTTGTTGCTGAATCAATATCATCCTGTGACGAGCTTGTAATTGCAAGGACTACCTGTCCGGCTGTAACTGCAGCGTCAAGTGCTGATACGCTGTCGTCTGTATAATTTGTGGTATCAAGTGCCTCGGCTGTTGAAATAGCTGTCTGCAATGCTGATGTATCGGTTGTTGCAGTATAAGCTGCATCGTAAATCTTAACGGAGGTTATTGTTCCGTAGGTTCCTGACTGGTTATTTGTAGTTACGATAAATGATGTAGTTGATGTATAATCAGCTAACGAAGCTGTGTTTGTTTCGTCACTGCCAGATGAAATGATTGCCTTCCAACCTGATGTTGCAACATACAATGTATCTGCTCCGCTGTTTGAATCAAATGTAACTACGATTGTTGGCTCTAACATATCCGAGAGGGAAACTCCCTTGAATGTTACGTAGCCTGAGCTCTTTGTTACGCTCCAGTTGTCAGTGATAGACGTTGTTGACAGGCCGTCGCTTCTTGAATATGTTCCCAACCAGTAGTAAACGGTTGAAGAAGCCTGCTGCTCAACAAGTGCTGCTACTGCGGCTGTGATTGCCGCCGCCATATCGTCAACGTCCGACTGCTCTGTTATATTCTTTGTGTAATCAACTGCCGCAATTGCGGTATTAAGTGCTGTTACGCTGTCGGTTGTATAACCGCTTAAATCAGTAGGTACTGTAGCGAGTGCCGCTTCTACTGCTGTGTAATCTGCACTCTTTAATGTCAGGGCGTCAACTGCCGCTGTGATAGCCGCTGTAGCTGAATCTATATCGTCCTGTGTTGCACTTGTGCTGTCAAGTAAAGCCTTACCTGCTGTAATTGCTGCTGTTAAAGCTGAAACGCTGTCGTCTGTGTAGTTTGTTGTATCTAATGCTTCTGCGCTTGTAATAGCTGCTTCAAGAGAAGTGGTATCAACTGTGCTTGCGGAAGCTGCCGCATCGTAAATCTTAACGGATGTGATTGTTCCGTAAGTTCCTGACTGGTTGTTTGTAGTTACAATAAGCTGTGTAGCTGCCGTCCAGCTTGAAAGTGAAACGGTATTAGTTTCGTCTGAACCTGCTGAAATAATTGCCGACCAGCTTTGATTTGCAACATACAAAGTGTCAGCGCCGCTGTTTGAATCGAAGATAACCTCCAATGTAGGCTCGGTCATACTGCTGAAATCAAAATTCTTAAATGTGATATAACCTGAGCTTTTTGTTACTGTCCAGTTATCAGAAATTGTGTCTGTTGTAAGACCTCCGCTTCTGGAGAATGAACCTGTCCAGTAATAAGCTGCTTCTACGGCTGTTGTCTGCTCAACGAGTGCGTCAACTGCTGCTGTGATAGCTGCTGTTGCCGCATCTATATCGTCCTGAGTAGCGGACGAATCATCAAGCAAAGCTTTTCCTGCTGTAATAGCTGCAGTTAAAACAGCTACGCTGTCGTCTGTGTAATTAGTTGTGTCTACTGCTTCTGCGCTTGTAATAGCCGCTTCAAGAGAAGTGGTATCTACTGTGCTTGCGCCTACCAAAACAACAGTAGCAG
>JAJPYB010000006.1:265477-266985 GCA_021205185.1 Ruminococcus sp.
GCTTCAAGAGAAGTGGTATCTACTGTGCTTGCGCCTACCAAAACAACAGTAGCAGATGTAGCTTTGGCTGATACTAAATCATACATATCCTGCGAGTAAACGTAAATAGTGCCAACAACGCTGCTACCAAAAGCTAATGAAGCGATGCTGGTTAATGATGTTGACTGAATATCTATAACCAAGTCTGCGTTGCTACAGTTATAAAACAAATTTGTTTTCAGTTCTGTAACTCCCTCTGGGATATTTATGTATTCAAGAGATGTACAGTTATAGAAAATCTGAGTACCTAAGCTAGTGAGCGTTGAAGGTAAGCTAACAGTTTTTACGTTACCATATCCCCAGAACAAAGAATTATCAATATCAGTAATTCCTTCTTCTACAACTATGTTTAAAATAGAAGTATAGTAGGGGTCAAATCCTGTATAATCGTTTGCTGAACCAGTACCAGAAATGGTCAGCAAGCCGTCGTCAGTCAGCGTCCAGGTAGCGTTATCGCCACAGGTTCCGCTATAGTCAGCATTAACTGTCGTAAACGCCGACATCGCAACGCTCGATATGGCGATTGTCGCCGCAAGAACGCCGCTTAATAGTTTTCTAAGCTTCATTTTTAAAAATCCTCCTTTTGAGAAAAATGAAAAATAAGTTAAAAGTGTTCGGGGTGGAACAAATCTTCAAGGCAAGTCACCCTCGCACCCTCGCCTTAAGCTTTCAAAAATTTCCCCCTTTCAAAAATTTACAATATACGATGCTGATTTGCACTTTTAGTATACAACAAAGAGGAATAAATGTCAATAGAATTTTCGCCAACGCCCGTATTATTTCCTGAATGCCGAAAGAGGTTAAAATAGTAGTATAATAATTCGTAATTCGTAATGCGTAATTATGGGTGCTGGAGGGGACTTTGCGGTTCAATTTATAAAGAGATTGCGAGGAATGTGTGCGATGTCTTTTAATGCGTAATGCGTAATTCGTAATTGGGTACGAGAGGGTACTTTGCGGTTCAATTTGAAAAGAGAGTGCGAGGAGAGTGCTGTCTTTTAAAATTGAGCAGGGAAAGGAGACAAGGAAAGCTGCAAAGCTGCTTAGTTTAAAAGGATGTTCACCACACCTTGCGGTGTGGATGAACGGATTTAAAATATAAACTGTTTGCAGTAACAGAAGTAGTTCAAGCAGTCCTGCACATCAAAGATGAGTCGTTGGGTAAAATAGCAGACAATCTCCTCTATTGTGGAATTTCAGATGCTTTAATGTTCGTTCTAAGCAAGGCAATTGTATAAGTACCCGCCCGCACCGCCCTTCGTCAAAAAGGTTTCAAAACACCACTTTGTGGCGTTTTGAGGATTTAAAATTCCCAGCGGCTGAATCGCTGGGAATGACAATAATAAGAAATCGAAAATACTGAGCGTGAGAAGATTTGGCGGGAAGCAAAAATATGGTTGTTGTGTTTCTATGGATATGCCAGGGCAACAGATGAGAGAGTGGTTTTCCCGCCCTGCCCACCCTATAAT
>JAJPYB010000007.1 GCA_021205185.1 Ruminococcus sp.
CCAACCCCACCCCCACCCACCCCCCCCCCCCCCACCCCCCCCGCACCCCCACGGTTAAAATATAAAAGATGAAATAAAATGAATTTTGACGAAAATCAATTTAGTTGGTGGCTTTCTACCAATTTTAAAATATAGGAGGAGTTGTTATGTCTGTGCCTAACAAGGATAATGATATTATTGTAAAGGATGTGCATTGTCCGTATTGTGATACGGATGGTGCTGTTTTAATAAATAGGACTGAGTCCAAGAAGGTATCGTTGCAGTTGCCAGCTTTTGGATTAAAATATATTCTGTGTATGATATATCTACCAATAATATATATTTTCATGCAAGGCTTTAAGCTCATTGAAGCAAAAAAGGAAATAAATAATATTACGTATGCCTTCTGCCCTCAATGTGGTAATGTGTATTCAATGGCAGCGCCTGAAACTATAAAGAAGGAAATACAGGAACCTAAGCTACATAAAGTTTTTGACGGAAGATTAGTTATGGGATTATGCAAAGGAATATCCGAGTTTACGGGCGTACCACTTATTTGGGTTCGTATTATGACTGTTATTTATGGACTCACCGGTATTGGATTATTTCTATATTTAATAGTAGGAATTTGCCTTCCTTTTAAGGATGAAGACAACAGGGAATTCTTGCGAGTTTACGACAGAAAACTTATTATGGGTGTATGTACTGGATTTGCTAAGTACATAGATCGTCCATTGTGGGTTGTTAGGTTGTTTACGATTATTCTAATACTTCCACTGATTTTGTATTTTGTCCTTGCATTTATTATACCGAAAGAGAAGAGTTATGGCAAATAATAATATTCCTCCAAGTTGGGCAAACAGGGATTTATCGGCTAAGCCGAATTGGAATAATCAGAAAGCACAGAAGAATAAAGAAATTGCTCAAACCTCATCCCTGAAAGAAAGTCCATGTGACGATGCTAACCGAGAAAAAGTAGCTTTAGAAGATCCTAAGAGCGAGCTTCCTGAAGAGAAAACAGCTGGCACATCAGATGAGACAATTTCAACCAGCCTAGAAGCTGATGAGAGCGTTTCCACACAAGAATCAGCAAGAAGGTCAAAAAAGCTGATTATAATAATCGTGATAGTTTTAGTTATATTGATTGCATCAGTGTGTGTGCTCACGGCTTTGTATTTCACCAGCAATACAACAAAAGAACAGGGCGACTCTATTTCAACTAATTCAACGGACATTAGCACAGAAACGACAAGTAAAAATACTACAACTACTATTTCAACCACATCTACGACCACAACAACTGCTACTACCGAAACAACAACGACACTTACAACGACAACCATTATGGAAACCACAGCTGCTGAAAGCTTTGCTGAGGATAGTATAGGTTATTGGCACGATACCGATTATGGATATACTAGAGAGCTTACAATTTCACAAGTTGATGATGATACTATAACTTTCACATTGTGGTATCTCGACACAGATAGCATAGAAAATGTAATCGCTGTCAGAAACGGAGATACTGCAACATTTTCTGCAGAAGATGTTGAGGGAAGTATTTCATTCGAAGAGGGAATTATAACCGTAGAAATCACACAATCTAAGCGTGCTTATATGCCATCAGAGGTTATGACGTTTAATGCAAGGCACGATCACTCGTGGGAATATGATGGATATGATATAAACGATAATGGAAACGACTACTCTGGCATTGTATATGTAAATGATGCAGACGTAACCATCTATGACTCGCCTAACGATAAGGCTAATGCCATAGGAACTCTTGAAGCTGGAAATTATTATACTATAGTCGATGGCTATTACGACACCGAATTGTTTTGCACATATCTTAAGCTTGAATCTGATAATGGATGGATTTATTGGGATTATACAAATGTTGAGTACTACTATGTTTACTGCACCAGCTGCGGTTATTATTTTAGTCCAAGCGATTCAACGGCTACGGAAGCACATTGTCCTGTTTGTGGCAATGATTGGATTCTTGAATAACGTGTGCCGCAGAGCAGAGAAAAAATAAATAAAAGCTAATAAAAAGTTTATTTCTTTTTATCTTGTGCTATCTCTTCTTTATTTCCATGACACCACACTTTTTTGCTCCCACACCCAGCATTCCCAGCGACCCGTTCGCTGGGAATTTTCAATCCTCAATAACCGACACCAGCGGTGGAGGTTATTGAAACCTTTTCATAAAGGGCGGGGTGGGTACTTATTTATATTTTTACTAGTTGGGTTTCAATCTCATTTATATTTACGGCTTTTTGTCTGCCAACTCCAATAAAATCCTTGACATCCCCGAATTTTTATGTTATATTTCACTTGTTAGAAATCAGTCATTTGTTTAAGCGGGCGTTTTGCGCCGCGCGGAAAGGAGTATTGTCATGACCACTTTATATCTTTTGTACTCTCAGGAGGAAACAAAATAATATTGACAAGCTTCTTTTGATATGACATAGATGTGTTTTAAGGTCGTTTCAAAGGAAACGGCCTTTTTTCGTGCAAAAAATACATAGAGGGTCTATCAAATTGGGAGCAGAAAGGGGAATTATGAGTAAAGAAGGTAAAGAAAGTAAGAAAAACAGATGGGTTATCTCAAACGTGTTGTATGCCTTTAAGTGCGCCTGGAATTGCAAAAAGCTGTTTCTTGTAGGAATGATGCTTTGGGCTGTCGCAACGGCGCTGGTAGGCTATGTCTGGCAGTTTGCAGTAAAGTATGTAATCGAAGCAATTGAAAAAGGCTGGGACGCAAAGACTGTAATTTACATTGTTGTCGCCGCAGGCGTAATATACGCCGCGCTTTATGTTGTTGAGGTTTGTAGCGAGCAAATACAAGAATATACCGGATCGTATATTGTTTACCACTACAGAAGAAAGTACAACAGAAAATTTATGGCAATGGATTTTGAAAAGCTTGAGAACCCAGAAATGCTTGATGAAGCCGAAAAGGCTGGGAAAGGTTGTGATTTTGGCGGAGGAATATTGATAGGACTTTGCAATACCGAGTATTTTCTCAAGGATTTGGTTTCAGCGATTATAGCCGCTGTCGTCGCCGCAACGCTTAACCCGTGGCTATTGCTGGTATTTACGGCAATAGGTTTGATAAAGGCTGTTATTCAGGTAAGAACAAAGGAGGTTGACAAGCGTGAATGCTGGGATAAAATGTCGCCATATTACAGAAAGCTTCGGTATTTAGGACAGGTTCAAAGCGACTTTTCATTTGCAAAGGATGTGCGGCTTTTTAATATGCGGGAGTTTTTAAAGAAAAAGCATATAGCTACAAATGCCGCCGCACACAAGCTGTTTTTAGGACACAAAAACCGCTGGCTTAAATGGAATGTCAAAAATCTTGCGTTGTCGCTTCTGGAAATGGCTTTGCAGTACGGTTATCTTATATACGCTTTTTGCTTTGGCGATTTAACCATAGCGTATTTTACGCTTTATATTACCGTTATGAACACATATACCAATAGCATTCGGTATCTGTTTGACTATTACGCAGAGCTTAAGAACAATTCCATGCAAATTGACGATTACCGCAATTTTGTAGAAGAAGAGGAGCTTTCGCTGGTAAAGCGTTCAGATTTGATTCCAATACCAAAGAGCGATAAGTATGTAGTTGAATTTAAAAACGTATCCTTTAAGTACAAGGGCGCTAAGGTTTATGCGCTGAAGAATGTAAATCTCACTCTTGAAACCGGAAAGAGCCTTGCTATCGTCGGACTTAACGGCGCAGGCAAAACAACGCTTATAAAGCTCTTGTGCAGGCTTTATGATGTCAGCGAGGGTGAAATACTTTTAAACGGAATAAACATTTTGCGATTTGACAGAAAGGAGTATTACAAGCTTTTCTCGGCGGTGTTTCAGAATGTCGAGCTTTTTGCGCTTAGTCTGGGCGAAAATGTAGCTATGTCTGAAAGAAGTAAGGTCGACGACAAAAAAAGCCGAAAATGCGCTTCTGGACGCAGGGCTTAAAGACAAGTACGAATCGCTTGAAAAGGGACTTGATACTCAGATTCTGAAAAACATTTACGAAGATGGAATTGACTTTTCCGGCGGTCAGAAGCAAAAGCTTGCGCTTTCAAGGGCGCTTTACAAGAACGCTCCGATGATGATTTTGGACGAGCCGACGGCGGCGCTCGACCCGATTGCTGAATACGAGCTTTATATGTCGTTTAATAAAATTGTCGGAGGGAAGCTCTCCGTTTACATTTCGCACCGTTTGTCAAGCACACGCTTTTGCGATTCTATCGCTATGTTCAAGGACGGACGCTTGATAGAGAGCGGAACCCATTCGGAGCTTTTGAAAAATGGCGGAGAGTATTCACAGCTGTTTGAGGTTCAGGCTCAGTATTATAAAGAGCGTGAGCAAAGAGCCGCCGACGGAATGGAGGAGGTGACAGCTTATGTCTGAGAAAGATACAAAGCAAGAAAACGTCACAAGCTTTAAAGTAGCGTTTCTGACAATAAAATACTTCTACAAAATAATCTGGAAGAAATTTAAAAGCTACATTATATACAATCTCCTTTATGGAGTGCTGTCGGCAGTGCCTACTCTTTTGCTGATGCTTTTGCCAAAGCTTTTGATTGACGAATTTCAGGGCAACAGAAGCTTTCAGAAAATGGCAATTATAACAGCGACAGTAGTTGTCGCATATATTCTGGCAAACCTTATAACCAATTTTTGCAAGATGCAATACGAAAAGGTTGTCGATAAGTTTAACAGATATTTTGAAGAGCTTCACAAGCAAAAATGTGCGAGCATGGATTTTGAAAAGACCGAAGACCCTGAGGTTTTGAATTTATCCGAAAAGGCGCAGCAGGGACTTGACTGGTACGGCGGAATAGACGGTCTGATCAATCGTGTAACTACTATTCTGACAGGAGCTATTGAAGTTATTACAACTGCCGCAATACTTTTAACCAGCTCGGTCTGGGTGCTGCTTATAGTTATGGCATATGTGGTAATCGGCTTTTTCTTTACAAGAAAGCGTGCGTCTATTGAGGCGAATTTAAGCGGGAAGAGTATAATATTCATGAGAAAGGCAGACTATAATTTCTGGCAGACTTATGATTTTAAGTACGGAAAGGATATAAGACTGTACGACGCATCAGGAATGCTTGATGAAAACTGTCGGGAGCTTAATGACCAGATGTACAGCGTTGAGAGCAGATACAGGCACAAGGTTATGGCTGTTTTGTCAGCTTTGCAAATTTTCGATGCTTTAAAATCTGTCGGAATATACCTTATATTAGGTCTTATGGCTTTAGCTAAGAAAATAACGCTCGGTAACTTTACACTTTATTCTTCCTCTGCACTTACCGCTTCAAATGCGCTTAATTCAATGGTAGAAGCTATAAGCTGGCTTACTGTAACGTCAAATTATCTTTATAATTATGTTAGGTTTATGGCGATTGATACAAACTCAGCTTTCGGGCACGAAAGCGTTGATATGTCAGGCGACCACGAGATTGAATTCAAGGACGTCTGGTTTAAGTATCCAAGAAGCGAGGATTACGTTTTAAAGGGCGTAAACCTGAAGCTCAAAAAGGGCGAAACGCTATCTGTCGTCGGTCTTAACGGCGCAGGTAAGACAACTCTTATAAAGCTTTTGTGCAGGTTCTATGCAGTTGATAAGGGAGAAATTTTAATCGACGGCAAGAATATAAATCGGTACGATTTCGACGAGTATTCAAAGCTTTTCTCGGTAGTTTTTCAGGACTACAAGCTTTTAGCATTTACCTTCAAAGAAAATATATCGATTAGTGAAACGCCAGACGAAGAAAAAGTAATTGAGCTTTCAAAAAAGGTCGGACTTGGCAAAAAGATTGAGGATATGCCGCAGGGAATCGACACTATGATGTTCAAGCAGTTTGACCTGTCGGGAGTTGAGCCCTCCGGCGGCGAGCAGCAAAAGATGAGCATTGCAAGAGCGCTTTATAAGGATGCGCCAATCGTCATTTTAGATGAGCCGACGGCTGCGCTCGACCCGATTGCTGAGTATGAAATCTACAAGCAGTTTAATGATATTGTAAGCGGAAAAACTGCTATTTACATCTCTCACCGCTTATCAAGCTGCAAGTTCTGCGACAACATAGCTGTATTTAAAGACGGCGTTGTTAAGGAATATGGCAATCACACAGAGCTTTTAAAAATTCCGGACGGCGAGTACCAAAAGATGTTCGCCGCTCAGGCAAAATACTATGTTAATACTGATGCGGTGTAATCTGTTCTTTGATATCCCCTGCCTTTTGGCGGGGGATATTTAGCTGTTCAGCGTTAAAAATAATCCCCACTGAACTCGTTTCCTGATCTTCTCATTCACAAAATAAATCCGCACTCATATTATGTATCAAGGATAGCGAGAGCGCTGTCCAAAAAATTACAGGAGGATACATATATGAGTGAAACAAATTCAGGCGGCTTTAAAAACAGCGTTTGCATTGAAGTTATGAGAGTTTTCGATTCCTGCAGCGATAAGGATTGCTTAGAGGATTTAGAGGTGCTGTTTACATCGCCAGAGGATATTGAAACGATTGAATCGGCAAGCTTTATAAAGTGCAAATGCGTGTCGGTTGTGAACACGGTTTTTGGCATTGAGCCGGTACCGTTTAACAGAGGCTTCTATTCGGTTGACATTACCTATACGTTTTCGGTTGAAATCGAAGCGTTTGAAGGAAGCGCCTGCGAATCGAAGACGGTAACCGGAACGACGTCGTTCTCTAAAAAGGTAATACTGTTTGGAAGCGACGGCAACACAAGAAGATTTTCGTCAGATGAAATCCAGAATGGTGCAAACTTCGGCTGCGGATATTCGTCGCTTCCTAAGGCTTCCGTTACGGTGGTGGATCCGATTTTACTTGACTGCAGGCTTGTCACAAGATTTAAAAACCCGAGCTGCTGCTCAGATTGCGACTGCTCCTGCTGCCAGACTGGTGACGGAATAATTCCAACCTCTCAAGGCTGCTCAAAGGCGGTTTATGTGACGATAGGACTTTTTTCCATTATTCAGCTTTCGAGGTTCGTAACAATTATGGTGCCGGCAGCCGATTATTGCATACCTAGCAAGGAATGCTCAACCAACACAGATTCGCCTTGCGAGCTGTTTGAAAAGATTAAGTTTCCGACAAACGAATTTTTTCCACGCTCCCTTGAGGAGTCGGAGCTTGACCTCGGCTGTCCAAAAAGAACGGAGAAGGGAGTAAATCCTGCCGCAAACGAACCGACGCAGAATACCACAGACCAAGAGTAATCACGGCTTTTAAAAATTATCCCCTGATTTTTAAAGCTTGGTTGACTAAAACGGCTGTAAGTGTCAAGAATAGTTTTGTAGCAAAGATTAAAAACAGGAGCGTGTTAAAATGTCCATTCACAGGGGAGAAATTTATTATGCAGATTTAAGTCCGGTAGTAGGCTCGGAGCAGGGCGGAGTAAGACCTGTGCTTATCGTTCAGAACGACGTTGGAAACAAGCATAGTCCGACGGTAATCGCCGCCGCTATAACCAGCCAGAACTCAAAGGCAAGACTGCCGACGCACATAGCTGTCGGCGGTAAAACCTGCGGACTTCAGAAGGACTCGGTCGTACTTTTGGAGCAGATAAGAACGCTTGACAAAAAGCGGCTGCGAGAAAGAATGGGCGAGCTTGACCAGCCCTCTATGGACAGAGTTGACAGCGCATTGTCGATAAGCTTTGGATTGAGGTAGTTTTTGGCAATGAGTTTTCAAACGACAATGTGAGTTATTAAAAATACGTACTTAAAGCTGTTGACAATTTTTGTGAAATAAACTATAATAAACCTATCGGCGTAACAGCAGGAGTAATTTTAGTACATTTTTTCAGAGAGCGCAGGTTTTTGGTGCGACTGCGTAGAATGTTTATTATGAAGTGCGGCTGCCAGCTGAAACGGGGAAGGGCGATAAAATGCTTGAGTATCCGTTTCCGTAATTCCGCGTTAAGGATTAAGCTATCGCCTTGAAAAAATATATAGAGGCGATCGGTTGAGTTTTTTCGGAGTGGAACCGTAGCTTAAAAATTTGCTGCCTCCAGAAGCGTGAGTAATTGCGCTTT
The DNA here is from genome assembly GCA_021205185.1 of Ruminococcus sp. Lineage (GTDB taxonomy): Bacteria > Bacillota > Clostridia > Oscillospirales > Ruminococcaceae > UMGS1601. Next base: position 8,069 of record JAJPYB010000007.1, read on the forward strand.
TGGAGCTTTTTGTTTTTTGGAAAGGGAAATGAACTATGAATTTTTTAAACAAGATAATAAGACTTGTTCAGGAAGAGGTGCAAAGCGTTAAGGAGAAGGATCCTGCCGCTAAAACCACTCTTGAAATTTTAGTCAATTATTCGGGACTTCATGCGGTGCTGTTTCACCGAGTAGCGCATTGGTTTTACGAAAGGAAGCTTTTCTTTGTAGCAAGAATGATTTCGCAGTTTTCAAGATTTGTAACAGGAATTGAAATTCACCCCGGAGCTAAGATTGGCAAGGGTCTTCTTATCGACCACGGAAGCGGAGTAGTAATTGGCGAAACAGCGGAGGTTGGCGATAACTGCCTTATCTATCAGGGAGTTACTTTAGGCGGAACTGGTAAGGAGCATGGAAAGCGTCACCCGACGCTTGGCAACAACGTAATGGTAGGCGCAGGAGCCAGAATTTTAGGACCGTTCAAGGTTGGAGACAACGCAAAAATTGCCGCTAACGCAGTAGTTTTGGAGGAGGTTCCGCCAAACGCAACGGCAGTTGGCGTTCCGGCAAAGATTGTAAGAATTGAAGGAAAAAGAGTTCAGGATCTGGATCAGGTTCATATTCCGGACCCGATTTCGCAGGAGCTCAGAAGTCAGCGCACAAAGATTGAAAAGCTAGAAGCGGAGCTTAAAAGATTAAAGGCGTCGCAAGGGGAAGACAAATAATGAGGGTATACAATACATTAATGAGAAAAAAAGAGGAGCTAAAGCCGATAAACGGCAATAAAATAGGAATTTACGTTTGCGGCCCGACCGTTTATAACTATATCCATATCGGAAATGCAAGACCTATTTGCGTTTTCGATGTGTTCAGAAGGTTTTTAATGTATCAGGGCTATGAAGTGAAATACGTTCAGAATTATACAGACGTAAACGATAAGATCATAAAGCAGGCGAGCGTTGAGGGCTCGACGCCTGAAAGGATAACTGAAAAGTATATCGCTGAATTTGAGCGTGACGCTAAAGGACTTAATGTTTTAGAGCCTGATGTAAGGCCTCGGGTTTCAAAGTATATCGGCAAGATTATAGCTCTTATAAAAACGCTTGTCGACAACGGCTATGCCTATCAGGCGGGCGGTGACGTTTATTACAGAACGAGAAGGTTTGAAGGCTACGGAAAGCTTTCAAAGCAGTCGCTTGACGAGCTGGTAGCTGGAGCGAGAGTTGAAATAAACGACCTGAAGGAAGACCCGCTCGACTTTGCTCTCTGGAAGGGAGCGAAGGAGGACGAGCAGCATTGGGATTCGCCATGGGGAATCGGCAGACCGGGTTGGCATATCGAATGCTCCGCAATGGCGAAGGACACTTTGGGCGATACAATAGACGTTCACGGCGGCGGCTGCGACCTTATTTTCCCGCACCACGAAAATGAAATTGCACAGTCCGAAGCGGCTACCGGCGTTCAGTTTGCAAATTACTGGATGCACAACGGGCATATAAACATTGACAACAAGAAAATGTCAAAGTCGGCAGGAAACTTCTTCTTGACTCGTGACGCCGCAGAAAAATACGGTTACGAAACGATAAGATACCTTATGATTCAGGCGCATTACAGAATGCCTATGAACTATACAGCCGAGCTTCTGGAGTCTTGCAAGTCGTCGCTTGACAGGCTTTACAATTTAAAGTCAGCTCTTGAAATGGCGGCAAAAAATTCGCCAGACGGAGAAATAAGAGAGCCGCTGACAAAGCTTTTAGAGGAGAAAAAGCAAAAGTTTATCGACGCGCTTTCCGACGACCTTAATACAGCGGACGCTTTGTCTGCAATCTTTGAGCTTACAAGAGAGCTAAATACTTATCTTTTGGAGGGCTTGTCAAAGCAGGAGGCTGAAAAGGCACTCGAGATATTTTTAGAGCTGACAGACGTTTTAGGACTTTTGTATAACGATAAAAGCGAGCAGATTCCAAACGAGGTTTTAAGCCTTGTTCAAAAGAGAAGCGAAGCTAGAAAGCAAAAGGACTTTGCGCTTGCCGATAAAATTCGGGATGAGATAGCAGGTCTTGGATATGTTGTTGAAGAAACCCGTCAGGGAACAAAGATTTATAAAAAGTAAGGAGCAAAAAAATGGCAAATAAAAGCAGTTCATCAAACCCGATGCTAAAGCCATCGTTTATTAAGTTTTTCAAGTTCTCGCTTATAGCAGTTGTTGTAATAATAGTGATTTATATAGCAGTATCCTGCCAAAGCGACGATCAGGTTGATTACTCGACAAGCAATTTTGTTCAGGTTCAGGAGCCGTCCGACGATGCAGACGTTGTTGTTTTTGAAACGAGCGAGGGAACCTTCAAGGCGGTCTTGTACGAGGACGAAGCGCCCGAATATGTCGAATATTTTAAAGAGCTTGTAAACGACGGATATTTTGACGGCACTTATGTTTGCACAATTATTAAAAGTCAGGAGGGCCTGCAGGCAGGCTTTATAGGCGGCAGTAAAACCGCTGACGGCACTACCGTTGACGAGTCAAATACCGATATGACAAACATTGAGGTTTCTCAGAATCTTCTTCCAATAAAGGGAGCGCTTGGCTCGCTTTGTTCTGAGGACGGGTTGTTTACGTCCGCAAAGGCAGGAAGCTTAGTTACCTTTATGAATGACGTTGTAGTTACTGAGGAGCTTGAGGAGTCGATAGCGGAGCTTGACGACGTAAACGGAATGCAAGCGGTAAGCGATATGTTCTTAACCTACGGCGGAGTTCCAAATCTTATGAACGAATACACGCTCTTCGGTCAGGTTTACGACGGCTGGGAAACATACGACAAAATTTGCGGAGCTGAAATTGTAGACGAGGGCGAATCTGACGACGATGATGAAAAGAGCTATCAGCCTGTTTCTGATATTACGTTCGAGAAGGTTTATCTATCTACATATGGAGAGCAAAAGCCTGAGGAGTATAGCTTCCCTGAAAAGACAGAGCCTGTAACCGTTGCGATAGATGAGGATGATGAGGAGTAGCTTTTAGCGGTATACACCAAAAACGAGCTTTTTGTGAGTTGACAAATGCTGCTTATTGTGGTATTATATTTGTGCTGTCAGTAGCAAATATGTAAAAAGCGAAGCTTTTTGTATATTGACAAATGAGATGAAATAGTGTATAATACTAAAAGATTGACAGCTGTACGCTTGAAAATATTTTTTGACAATGGAGTCGAAGCATCTTATCAAGAGGTGTTTCGGCTTTTTATTGTCTTTTTACCTTAAGCGTCATACATTCAGCAAAATACCCGACAAGGCAGCAGCCTTAAAGGGATTAAGACACAACTTAAAATACTAAGGTTTTAAGCCTTGGCGGAAAGGGTGATTGTGATGGGAAATAATGAGAAGAATGCAAGGCGAGGCCTTTATTCTCCAAAATTTGAGCATGATAACTGCGGAATCGGTGCGGTTGTCAACATCAAGGGAGTTAAAAGCCACGATACTGTTGCCAACGCTTTGACGATTGTTGAAACGCTTGAACACAGAGCCGGAAAGGACGCTGAGGGCAAGACCGGCGACGGAGTAGGAATACTGCTCCAGATTTCTCACAAATTTTTTAAGAAGGCGGCAAAGAGAGATTTAGGTCTGAATCTTTCAAACGAAAGGCATTATGCGGTAGGAATGTTTTTCTTCCCGCAAAATGAGCTTGCGAGAAATCAAGCGAAAAAGATGTTTGAAATTATCGCTTCAAAGGAAGGACTGGAGGTTTTAGGCTGGAGAAACGTACCGTCAAGACCTGAGGTATTAGGACAAAGAGCGGTAGAGTGTATGCCGTTTATTATGCAATGCTTTATTAAAAAGCCGAGAGATGTGAAAAAGGGGCTTGACTTTGACAGAAAGCTGTACGTTGCAAGGCGAGTTTTTGAGCAGTCAAACGAGGATACTTATGTAGTTTCCCTTTCAAGCAGAACGATAGTTTATAAGGGAATGTTCTTGGCAGGGGATTTAAGAAACTTCTTTTTGGATTTACAGGACGAGGATTACGAATCTGCCATCGCTATGGTTCACTCAAGATTTTCAACCAACACAAATCCTAGCTGGCAAAGAGCTCACCCGAACAGAATGATAGTTCACAACGGTGAGATAAATACAATCAGAGGAAACGCCGACAAGATGCTTGCCCGTGAGGAAACTATGAAGTCAGAGCATCTGAAGGGAGATATTGACAAGGTTATTCCTGTCGTAAATACTGAGGGTTCAGACTCGGCTATGCTTGACAATACGCTTGAGTTTCTGGTTATGAGCGGAATGGAGCTTCCGCTGGCGGTAATGATTACAATTCCGGAGCCGTGGGACAACAACGCTACAATGTCGCAAAAGAAAAAGGACTTCTATCAGTATTACGCTACTATGATGGAGCCGTGGGACGGTCCTGCGTCTATACTGTTCTCCGACGGGGATATTATGGGAGCGGTTCTTGACAGAAACGGACTTCGTCCTTCAAGATATTACATAACAGACGACGGCTGTCTTATCCTTTCTTCAGAGGTAGGGGCTTTGCCGATTGTGCCTGAAAAAATTGTATCTAAAGAAAGACTTCGCCCGGGAAAAATGCTGCTAGTAGATACTGTTGAGGGCAGATTGATTGACGACGATGAGTTAAAGGAAAGATACGCTTCAAAACAGCCTTACGGTGAGTGGCTTGACAGCAATCTGGTTGAGCTAAAGGATTTGAAAATTCCTAACGCTAAGGTTGAGGAGCATAGCTATGAGGACAGACAGCGCTTGCAAAAGGCGTTCGGATATTCTTATGAGGAGATTATGACCTCGATTTTGCCAATGGCGAAAAACGGAAGCGAGTCTATCGCCGCTATGGGAACAGACAGTCCGCTTGCGGTTTTGTCTAAGGAACCTCAGCCGCTGTTTAATTATTTCAAGCAGCTATTCGCGCAGGTTACAAATCCGCCTATTGACGCTATCAGAGAGGAAATCGTAACCTCGACTACTATTTATATAGGCGAGGACGGAAATATCCTTGAGGAAAAGCCTGAAAACTGTAAGGTTATGAAAATCCACAACCCGATACTCACTTCTACCGATATTCTAAAGATTAAGAGTATGCACATTCCGGGCTTTAAGGTAGCGGTTATTCCTATTTTATATTATAAGAACACAAGGCTTTCAAAGGCTATAAACAGACTGTTTATTGAAGCTGACAAGGCGTACAACGAGGGCGCTAACATTCTTATCCTGTCAGACAGGGGAGTTGACGAAAACCACCTTGCTATTCCATCCCTCTTAGCAGTTTCAGCGCTTCACCAGCATCTGGTTGTAACAAAGAGAAGGACCTCGCTTGCTATGATTTTGGAAAGCGGCGAGCCGAGAGAGGTGCATCACTTCGCAACCCTTTTGGGATATGGCGCAAGTGCAATCAATCCGTATCTTGCTCAGGAAACTATTCACGAGCTTATTAACGACGATCTGCTTGACAAGGATTACTATGCTGCGGTTGACGACTACAACGCTGCTGTTTTGCACGGAATTGTAAAAATAGCCTCCAAGATGGGAATTTCAACAATTCAGTCCTATCAGGGCTCGCAGATTTTTGAAGCTATAGGAATAAGTGAGGACGTAATTGAAAAGTATTTCACAGGTACAGTAAGCCGAATCGGCGGTATTACAATCAAGGATATTGAGGACAATGTAGATAAGCTTCACACAAGCGCTTTTGACCCGCTTGGACTGGGAACCAATCCTGAAATTGAATCGAGAGGAAGTCACAAGGTCAGAAGCGGAAAGGAAGAGCATCTTTACAATCCGCAGACGATTTATCTTCTACAGCAGGCTGCGAGAACAGGAAATTACGAAACGTATAAAAAGTATTCCGACCTTATTTCAAAGGAGCTTGACCCTGCAAACATCAGAGGACTTATGGACTTTAACTACGCTGAAACTCCGATTGATATAAGCGAGGTTGAAAGCGCAGAGTCGATAGTAAAACGCTTTAAGACAGGAGCTATGTCTTACGGTTCAATTTCACAGGAGGCGCACGAAACGCTTGCAATCGCTATGAACAGACTTCACGGAAAGTCAAATTCGGGCGAGGGCGGCGAAAGCGTTGAAAGACTTCTTACAAAGGGCGAGGAGATTAACAAATGCTCAGCTATCAAGCAGGTAGCTTCGGGAAGGTTCGGAGTTACATCAAGATACCTGATTTCAGCAGACGAAATACAAATTAAAATGGCCCAGGGCGCAAAGCCGGGCGAGGGCGGACATCTGCCGGGCAAGAAGGTTTATCCGTGGATTGCAAAGACAAGGCATTCAACTCCTGGCGTATCTCTTATATCTCCGCCGCCACACCACGATATTTATTCTATCGAGGACTTAGCTCAGCTTATTTACGACCTCAAGAACGCAAATAAGGACGCCAGAATTTCAGTTAAGCTTGTATCCGAATGCGGAGTAGGAACGGTAGCTGCCGGAGTTGCAAAGGCAGGAGCTGGCTGTATCCTGATTTCAGGCTACGACGGAGGAACTGGAGCGGCGCCCAGAAACTCAATTTACAATGCGGGACTTCCGTGGGAATTAGGACTTGCTGAGGCTCACCAGACGTTAATTCAAAACGGACTCAGAAATAAGGTCGTTATAGAAACTGACGGAAAGCTTATGAATGGACGTGACGTAGCAGTAGCTGCAATTTTGGGAGCCGAGGAGTTTGGCTTCGCTACAGCGCCGCTAGTAACGCTCGGCTGTGCAATGATGAGAGTGTGCAACCTTGACACCTGTCCGTTTGGAGTTGCAACGCAAAACCCGGAGCTTCGCAAGAGATTTATTGGTAAGCCTGAATATGTAGTAAACTTTATGATGTTTGTAGCTGAGGAGCTTAGGGAGTATATGGCAAAGCTCGGCGTCAGAACTGTTGACGAGCTTGTCGGAAGAGTAGATCTTCTAAAGCCGAAGAGCGGACTTACAGGCAAGGCTGCAGAGGTTGACCTGTCGAACATTCTGAGCAAGGATTTCGCTTGTGAGAAGGTAGAGTATTCAAACAAGTCGCTTTACGACTTCAAGCTAAATGAAACGCTTGACGAAAAGGTTTTGATAAAGCAGTTTGGTTCAGCGCTTAAAACAGGTGCCAAGAAAAAGGTCAGCGTAAATGTCAAGAATACAGACAGAACCTTTGGAACAAGTATGGGTTCAGAGATTACAAAGAAATATCTTGACACGCTTCCAGACGACAACTACCGTGTAGTTTGTACAGGCTCTGGCGGACAGAGCTTCGGTGCGTTTATTCCAAACGGTTTGACGCTTGAGCTTGTCGGAGATTCAAACGACTATTTCGGTAAGGGGCTTTCGGGCGGTAAGCTTATAGTTTATCCGCCAAAGGAATCCACCTTTAAGGCGGAGGAGAATATCATAATCGGTAACGTCGCTCTATACGGTGCAACAAGCGGTAAGGCGTTTATCAATGGAGTTGCAGGCGAAAGATTCTGCGTCAGAAATTCAGGTGCCGTTGCGGTTGTCGAAGGCGTTGGCGACCACGGCTGTGAGTATATGACAGGCGGAAGGGTAGTCGTTATCGGAAAAACCGGCAAAAACTTTGCGGCTGGAATGTCGGGCGGCGTAGCATATGTTCTTGACGAGGACAGAGATTTGTATACAAAGCTCAACAAGGAAATGGTACTGTTCTCGGAGGTTACCGAAAAGTACGATATTATCGAGCTTAAGGAGCTTATAGAAGAGCACGTTGCGGCGACAGGCTCTAAAAAGGGCAAGGCGATACTTGACGACTTCGAGGAATATCTGCCGAAGTTTAAGAAGATAATTCCACATGACTATAAGAGAATGATGACAGCGATTGTTTCTATGGAAGAAAAGGGGCTTTCTAGCGATCAGGCTCAGATCGAAGCGTTTTATCAGATTGTAAATAATAAGTAAGGAGGGGACGCAAATGGGAAAGCCAACAGGATTTATGGATTATAAACGTGAGGACGCTGAGGCATACTCAGTCAAGGAACGTATTAAGAATTTTGATGAATTTCACACACCGCTTTCAAAGCAGGAGCAGGAGCGTCAGGGCGCAAGATGTATGGAATGCGGAGTTCCCTTCTGTCAGTCGGGAATGGTTATCGGCGGCGCAGTTTCAGGCTGTCCGCTTAACAATCTTATCCCTGAGTGGAACGACTTAATTTACAAGGGCGCATGGGAGCAAGCGTTTAACAGACTTAAAATTACAAATAATTTCCCTGAATTTACGTCACGGGTTTGTCCGGCGCTTTGTGAAAAGGCCTGCACCTGCTCGGTTGACAGCGACGCTGTAACGGTTCGTGCAAACGAGTACGCAATAATCGAAAACGCTTATGATATGGGATATGCGTCAGCTAAAATCCCTCAGGTCAGAACCGGAAAGAAAATTGCCGTTGTCGGCTCAGGCCCTTCGGGACTAGCAGCAGCCGACCAGCTTAATCAGCGTGGCCACAGCGTAACTGTTTTTGAGCGTTCGGACAGAGTGGGCGGACTTCTGATGTACGGCATTCCGAATATGAAGCTTGAAAAGCATATAATCGACCGCAAGATTGATATTATGAAGGAAGAGGGAGTAGAGTTTGTAACAGGCGCTGACGTTGGAAATAACGTAAAGGCAGCCGACCTCTTAAAGGAGTACGACAGAATTATTCTCGCTTGCGGCGCTTCAAATCCGAGAGATATAAAGGCTGAGGGCAGAGATGCTGAGGGTATTTACTTTGCTGTAGATTTTCTTACCTCAACCACTAAGTCGCTTCTGGATAACGACCTCAAGGAAGGAACCTTCATCAGCGCAAAGGGCAAGAATGTTATGATTATCGGCGGCGGAGATACAGGAAACGACTGTGTCGGAACAAGTATTCGCCACGGCGCAAAGAGCGTTTTGCAGCTTGAAATGATGCCGAAGCTTCCAGACAGCAGAGCTGAAAACAACCCGTGGCCTGAATGGCCGAGAGTTTGCAAGACCGATTACGGTCAGGAGGAAGCAATAGCTCTTTTTGGAAGCGACCCCAGAACCTATCAGACGACCGTCAAGGAGTTTATCAAGGACAAAAAGGGTAAGCTAAAGGGTGCAAAGCTCATAAAGCTTGAAGCGCAAAAGGACAAGAAAACAGGAAGAATGGTTATGAAGGAAATCGAGGGCTCGGAGTATACGGTTGACGTAGACCTCGTGCTGATAGCGGCAGGCTTTCTTGGCTCGCAAAGCTATATTACCAAAGCGTTTGGAGTTGCAACCGACCAAAGATCAAATGTGGCGTCGACCGACGGAACTCATAAGACAAGCGTCGATAGAGTTTTCACCTGCGGCGATATGCATATAGGACAGTCGCTGGTTGTTCGTGCAATCAGAGAGGGAAGAGATGCAGCAAAAGAGGTTGACGAAAGCCTGATGGGCTACACAAATCTATAACAATACAAATCTGAAATTTGCTCTGCCTTTTGGCAGGGCATTTTTTGCCTTTTTAAGCCTTTTGCGGTGTTGCAATTTTTGCTTTGTTCTGATATAATTTACTTGTGATAGCGTACTATCATAATGGGGAAATCTTTAGAGAAGGGAGTGGCTTATCAATGAGTGATAGCACCATTAACGAAAACATCAAAAAGCTCGGTTTCGGTTTAATGCGTTTGCCGAGAAACGGCGAAGAGATTGACATCGAGCAGGTAAAGCAAATGGTTGACAAATTTATGTCTGAGGGCTTTACATATTTCGATACCGCGCGAGTATATCAGGGAAGCGAGGAGGCGGCAAGACAGGCACTTGTTGACAGATACCCTCGTGAAAGCTTTCAGCTGGCGACAAAAAACGCCGCATGGGCGAATTGCAAAACAAGAGAGGAAGCAATAGGGCAGTTTGAAACCTCGCTTGAAAAGACAAACGCCGGGTACTTTGATTTTTATCTTCTTCACAATCTTGGAAACGACCGCACAAAGAAGTTTGAGGACTTCGATATGTGGAGCTTTGTAAAGGAGAAAAAGGAAGAGGGAAAAATCAGGCATATTGGATTTTCCTTCCATTCAACAGCAGACGAGCTGGAGGAAATTTTAAAGGCTCACCCCGAGGTTGAATTTGTACAGCTTCAGATTAACTACGCTGACTGGGAGGATAAGTCGGTTCAGTCAAGAGCTAATTACGAAATGGCACGCAGGTACGGCAAAAAGATTGTTATTATGGAGCCTGTAAAGGGCGGTATGCTTGCAAATCCGCCTGAGCCTGTAAAAGAGGTATTTCGGGAGTCTGACAAGAACGCTTCGTTTGCTTCGTGGGCAATTCGTTTTGCCGCAAGCTTAGACGGCGTTATTACTGTTCTTTCTGGAATGAGTAATATGGAGCAGCTAGAGGACAACATTTCTTATATGAAGGACTTTACCTCAATTACCGATGAGGAAAGAAAGACGCTTGACAAGGCAAGAAAAACGCTTGCCGAGATTCCGCTTATTCCTTGCACAGGCTGTAACTACTGCGCAAAGGTTTGTCCGAAGAATATCGGCGTTTCAGCTTCGTTCTCGTTTATGAATACATATAAGCTTTACGGCGATAAGCAATGGCTTAAAAATCAGCTCGACTGGAACGTCAAAGGCCCAGGCAAGGGATTGCCGTCCGACTGCATAAGGTGCGGAAGGTGCGAGGAAGTTTGTCCACAGCACATTGAAATACGAAAAGAACTCGAAGCGGTAGCAAAAGCCGCAGAGTAAGCCTTTTGGGTTAGTAAAATTTATTACACAAGGAGAAAAAACAATGTCGAACAATACACTTACAGCTAACAAACCACGTCTTTCTATAAAGGCGCAGGTTCTTTATACAATCGGTGCGATAATTGCCGCAGTAGCGCTTCCGCAGATTTTTCATTTGATCGGAGCAGCTTCAGGAGCGGGAACAGCACCGGGCGAAACCTTTTTGCCAATGCATCTGCCTATCATTCTTGTCGGACTTTTAGCAGGTCCTTATGTTGGAGCGATTGCAGGTCTTTTAGGCCCTGTTGCAAGCTTTGCTTTTTCGGGAATGCCTACCGCTGTAATGCTTCCGTTTATGATGATTGAGCTTTGCGTTTACGGACTTTCAGCAGGTCTTTTAAGAAATGTTAAAATGCCGGGTGTTGTCAAGGTTTTGATTTCTCAGGTTGCAGGCAGAGCTGTCAGAGCGCTTGCTATCGTAGTTGCGATTTATCTGTTTAACAACACAAACGTACACGTTCAGACGATCTGGAACAGTATTATTACAGGACTTCCGGGACTTGTAATTCAATGGGCGCTTATTCCGCTGATTGCATTCAGAGTTGACAACAGAAAAAATAATGAACAGTAATACTCAAAGATGTATAGAGCTTTTAAAAAGGGAAGGCTTTACCTGCGTGCTCAGTGACGGATCAAGCTATATAAAAAGCTACGAGCGTGGCGTGTCTCCGCTTGTAAAGCTGATTTGTGAAAATGAAAATGTAGCTGGCTTTAGTGCGGCCGATAAAATTGTAGGTAAAGCTGCGGCGCTTTTGTATGCGAAGCTTAAAGTTTGCGAGGTTTATGCCGATGTTTTAAGCGAAGGCGCGATAAGCGTTTTTGAAAAATATAAAATCTCGTACTATTGCAATAAGCTGACGACGAGTATCTCGAATCGTCAGAATACAGGCCTTTGCCCGATGGAGCAGGCAGTTTTGGAAATTGACGACCCTGACGCTGCCTTTGAAGCTATAAATTCTAAGCTAAGCGAGCTTTCAGATATGTAAATTCAAGTCCTTCGCCAGATAAGGTGAAGGACTTGTTTTTTAGCTAGTCTAATACGTCGTCAACAGCAGATTCAACATCGTCAACGCCGTCCTCGACGCCGTCTGCAATGTCATCTCCTACCTCAGCGGCATCTGATGAAAGCTCCTCCATTCCGTCCTCAACAGCGTCGGTATCTTCTGTGCTGTCGCTGTCATCGTCGTCACCGCTTGAATAGTCCATAGAGTCGTCATTGTCGCTGTCGTCGGTCTCGGTTGTTGTAGTGGTGGTCGAGCTTGACGAGCTGTCATTACTGCTGCTGTCTGTTTTGCTGGTACAGCCTGCAAAAACAAACGCAATTGTAAGTGCCGAAAGTATCACGGCAAGTAGATTTTTCATAAGTTATCACCTTTCCTGAAAAGATTTAATGAGTTTTATCTCAAGGTTATCTTTCTCACAAACGGAAGGATTATACATAAAAATCTGAAAAGTGGCGGTTTCACGGGTTAAAAAAGTATCGGCAGATTTAAAAAATGGGTCTTTAAAGTATTGAAAAAAGGTCGGTATTGTGTTAATATGAGGTTTAAGAAAACGGCTTTTAAAAGCCCGAAGAATAATAGAAAAAAGAGGAAGCAATATGAAAAGAATTAACATCAGCGAAAACGGAATAAATATGGTCTTTGAGGTGACGGACGAGCAGCAGCTCTTGCTACTTCATTTTTCCTGCCTTGAGCTTGACGAAGCAACACTTGGAAAGCCTCAGCACAAGCAGGCATTTCAGTTTCTGGAGCTTAACGCTTCAGGACTTGACAGACCTTACGAGCGGCACGGCAATAAATATATTGTCACAGCTCCCGGATATAGAATGACCTTCAAGGGAATTGAGGATACAAGAAACGAGCAGGGCAGAGTAGTAAAAGTAAGCCTTGAGGATAAGGAAACAGGGCTTGAAACTGTAACCGCTATTCAGTTTTACGACGGAGTTTCAGTTGCAAGATTTATAACTATGGTTACAAATAACGGAAGCGAGGTTTACGGACTTGACTACGTTTCGTCGTTTAATCTTTCGGGAATCGAAAAGGAGGGTAAAACCTCTCAGGAGGATAAGCTTGAAATTTACATTCCTCACAATTCGTGGTACAGGGAAATGCAATGGAGAAAATATTCTCTTCACGATTTAGGAATGGACGAGTGTATGGAAACGCTTGAGCAGCATTCTTCAAAGCCGATAAGAGTTTCAAATGTCGGCAACTGGTCGACTAAGGAATTCCTTCCAATGGCGCTTATAAGAAACAGCGAAACGGACTCAAACCTGTTTTTCCAGATTGAAAATAACGGTTCGTGGCACTGGGAAATTTCCGACTCTGAAGGACATCTGTACCTTGCAGTATCAGGTCCTAATGAGATTTATTCTCATTGGTATAAGGAACTGAAAACAGGAGAGAGCTTTACGACAGTACCTGTTGCTGTCGGAACGACAAAGGGCTCGTTTGAAACTGCCTTTGGCGAGCTTACAAAGTACAGAAGAAAAATTAGAAGACCGAACGCAGATAACGAAAAGTTGCCTGTAATTTTCAACGACTATATGAACTGCCTTTGGTCAAATCCTACTGAGGAGGCTGAATATCCGCTGATTGACGCCGCAAGCGAGGTAGGCTGCGAGTATTTCTGCATAGATGCAGGCTGGTACTCAGACGGATATTGGTGGGATAGCGTCGGCGAGTGGAAGGAATCCAAAAAGCGCTTTCCTCACGGACTTAAATCGCTTACCGACTACATTCGTTCAAAGGGAATGATTCCCGGAATCTGGATTGAGCTTGAGGTTATGGGAATCAACTGTCCGTTGGCGAAAGAAGTACCGGACGATTGGTTCTTCTGCCGTCATGGCAAGAGAGCTTACGACAGAAGCAGATACCAGCTTGATTTCAGAAGTCCGGAGGTTATAAAATTTGCAGACGAAACTATACAGAGACTCGTCGACGACTATGGAGTGGGGTATTTAAAAATCGACTATAATATAGAGCCGGGAATCGGAACGGACGTAAATGCCGATTCGTTCGGCGATGGACTTTTAGGTCACGAGAGAGCGTATATTGCATGGCTTAAAAAGACGTTTGAAAAGTATCCCGAGCTTATAATTGAAAACTGCTCGTCGGGCGGAATGAGAATTGATTATGCGCTTTTGTCGCAATGCTCAATTCAGTCTGTTTCAGATCAGGCGGATTACAAATACAACTGCGTTCTTGCGGCAAATTCACCGAGTGCACTGACCCCTGAGCAGGCGGCAATCTGGAGCTATCCGATGACCGAAGCAGACGACGAAAATGTGGTTTTCAATATGATAAACTCTATTCTTTTGCGTATTCACCAGTCGGGACATTTGGCAAAAATAAATCCGTCAGGACGTGCGCTTGTAAAGGAAGGCATCAGCGTTTACAAAACAATAAGAGAAGATATAAAGAACTCTGTTCCGTTCTGGAGCTTGGGCTTTGGAACATTTCAGGACGAATTTTTATCTCTCGGACTTGACTGCGGCGATAAGGCTTACATTGCAGTATGGAAAAAGGACGGAGAAGACGACAGCGTAATTTTACCGCTTGGCTTTTCGGCAAAAAATGTCAAGTGCATTTATCCGTCGTTTAACGAGTGGAATTATTCACTTCGGTCAAATTCACTAGAAGTCGAGCTTAAAAAGCCGTATTCTGCCCGCCTGTTTGAAATTGAAAAATAACATCATAAAAAACAGAAATACAGGAACAGCTATCCATACATTTCCAATTTTAGTGTAGAGGGTTTTGTTTTGAAGCGTTGACACCTCGGCTGTAATCACTCCCTGTTCGCCCTCACCGAGTGAAGCAATTATCTGCCCAAACGGAGAAATAACTGCGGAAATTCCGCTGTTTGCGCACCGTACCGTGTAGCGGAAGTTTTCAACGCTTCTGAGTATCGAGTGGCGAAAGTGAAGCTTTTGTAAGTGGGTGCCGAAAAACCATGAATCGTTTGTGGGGATTGCTATTATTTCGCCGCCGTCCCTGACCTCTTTTCGTATTATGGATGGGTATATGCTTTCAATGCAAATACCAACGGCGACAGTAGTGCTTTCAGCTTCGAGCGGCTCTATGCTTTCTGCGGAGGAAAGGTTAGCAGAGCCTCCGATAAGCTTGTTGCCAAAAGGTGAAAATTCACCAAACGGAACAAGCACGCTTTTAAGATAAAGGCTTGTCCCTGACGGCGAAAAGGCGCAGTAGGCGTTGTAGCGCATTGAGTCTTGCGAATAAAAAATTCCGCTAAAAATTTCAGCGTCAATTTTTTCAGACAAGGCACAAATTGTATCCGAAACATTATCGTCACGAAGTGAGTAGGGGATTGCCGTTTCGGGAAGAAAAATAATATCTGCGCTGCCTGCCGATTCTATCAGCTCGCTTAAAACGTCAAGTGTTTCGGACTTATCGCCTGAAAGCTTTGATAAGCCCTTAAGATCGGTTTGAACAGCGGCTACGCTTATATTATCGCCTTGGTAGCTTTGATTGTTTATTTTTAAGACGCCGTAAATGGATGACGACAGAAACATCAGAACTATAAGGGATGCGCATATTACCGATTTCAGGCTTATTAAACGAGTTGAAATAATACACGCAAAAAGCGAGTTTATGGCAACGATTATAAACGTCAGAAAGTAGGAGCCGAAAAGATCGGCTACCTGAATTAAAGCGGGCGCAGCGGTAACGCTTAATGAAATTGAAATAAGCGGACAGCCAAACAATGGTATAATGCTTACCAGATATTCGCCCAGGCTGAACATTGAGGCGTACAAAAAAGCGTCGGTAATTCGGTGCTTTGAAAAGCGATAAATTACGACTGTCGGTAAAAGGTGAACAGCGGCAGTTATAACGCTTGTGAGAATTGTCGCTAAGAAGGAAATCAAAGCACCCCAAATAATCGGCAGGTCTATAAGCTTGTAGAGAAAAAGTAAAAAGCTAAAGCCTAAGAAGTAATAACTTACAAAAAACGTCGCTGAAATTTTAAGATAGCTTTTAAAGCTTCCCGCTTGATTCAGAGAATGCAAAAACAAAACGAGCGAAATAAGGCTTAAAATTGGCAGGCTTATAACGGACGACAGCAAAAACGCCGAGACAGCGCTTATAAGAGTATAAAGATAGTATTTTCTTTTCATAAAAGTATATTTGCCAGAACGCAAAAATAAATACAAAAAGGTGGGTGACAAGTGTGATTGAAGTTCCAGAATATGTCAGCGCTGCAATAGAGCGCTTGAACGCAAACGGCTTTGAAGCGTTTGCTGTCGGCGGCTGCGTCAGGGATCTGGTTTTGAAAAATACTCCTCACGACTGGGATATTACCACATCTGCTGAGCCTGACGAGATAAAGGAGGTTTTTGAAGACTTCAAAACCTTCGACGTCGGTAAACGCTACGGAACAGTTTCTGTTATAATTGACAGCGTAACGCTTGAGATAACAACCTATCGCTCGGAGGGAAATTACCAGAGTCACCGCAAGCCTCAGAATGTAAGCTTTGTAAAAAGCTTAGAGCAGGACCTTAAACGACGTGATTTTACAATGAACGCTCTTTGCATTTGCGACGGTGAAATAATTGATATGTTCGGCGGAATAAATGACATAAATAATAAAACAATAAGAGCAATAGGAAATCCCGACGAGAGGTTTGCCGAGGACGCTTTGAGAATTTTGCGAGCGCTGCGGTTTTCATCAGCTTTAGGATTTGGCATAGAAAAGGAAACAAAGCGGAGCATCTATAAAAACAGATGGCTTTTAAGATATATTTCCAGAGAGCGTATAAGGGACGAGCTTTTAAAGCTTCTCTGCGGGAAAAACGTAAAGAGCGTTTTGCTTGAATACAAGGAAATAATTGCGGTGGCACTGCCTGAAATACGTCGAATGTTTTACGTTCCTCAAAATACGCCTCACCACAAATATGACGTTTATACGCATACTGTTCAAAGCGTTGAAAATATAAAGCCTGACCCGACGCTGCGATTGACAATGCTGCTTCACGATATTGGCAAGCCGCAGGTTTTGAGAACCGACGAGAGGGGAGTAACTCATTTTAAGACTCACCCTGAGCGAAGCGTTGCTGTAGCAAGAGAAGTTTTGAAAACGCTGAAGCTTCCAAAGGAGCAGTCGGAGTATATCCTGTCGCTTATAAAAGAACACGACAACAGAGTTGAAAAAAGCAAGGACAGAATGGTGGAGCTTTTGCTAAGGCACGGATATGATAAGAGGTTTTTTGAGGATTATTTAAGCGTTCGCTTTGCCGACACTTTAGCGCAGTCGGAATATCTGCGGGATAAAAAGATAGAAGGCTTAAACGCTCTGGGCGAAAGGGCAAGGAGCTTTTTAAGCTCAAACAAAGCGGTCAAAATAACTGAGCTTAAAATTAACGGCAGCGATTTGCTTTCACTCGGCTTTAGCGGTAAGCAGATAGGAGATGCGCAAAACCGTCTGGCAAAGGCGGTAGCATTTGGTGAAATAACAAACACCAGAGAGGAACTGATAAGCTTTGCAAAATCAAACAAGTAAAAGCCGAACGGCTTTTAATATAACTGTGTGGATATTAACGCTTTTGTGGCTGTGTGTTATTTTTCGTTTTTCAGCGATGCCGGCGGAGGAATCAGACGAGCAATCCTCCTTCGTTATAAGCGTTTTAAACTCTCTGTTTAACCTCGACCTTTCATCAGGGGAAATCATTCAAAAATTCGCTATTGCGCAAAGCATAGATTTCCTTGTAAGAAAGACGGCGCACTTCACCGAGTATGCAATTCTTGGTGTACTGAGCTTTTTATCTCTTTCGGAGCTTGGACGTCGTCAGGCAAGACGGCGAATGTTTCAGTTTTCAGCTTCCTTGATTTTTTGCCTTTTGTATGCGGCAAGCGATGAAACGCACCAGCTTTTTGTTTCGGGAAGAAGCGCTGCTGTAAGAGATGTTTTAATTGACTTTTTGGGAAGCGTAGCAGGCGTTGCTATTATTTTGCTTATTACGCTTTTAAAGGATAAACGCAAAAGGCGTGTTGCAAAAGCTTGCTGAGTGACCAACAAAATGCTATAAAAATCGGCGCATATTTGTGTAGTTTTTGGACAAAACGTAGAATAATGCGAATCTGTTAAAAAATTAACAATCTCCTGTTGACAAGGACGATTTATTGCAGTATAATGTAATCGGTAAAAAAATACTGATTGAATTTTTTACCGAGAAAATCTATGAGAGGCGGTTGATAATTATCGGTAAAGAGGTATCGAAGAGAACTCTTAAACGATTGCCAAATTACCTGACCTATTTAAAGAGCGAAAAATGCGGCGGAGCGATAAACATTTCAGCGCCTACCGTTGCAAGAGATTTGGGACTCAACGAGGTTCAGGTGAGAAAGGACTTAGCGATAGTAAGCCGAAGCGGCGGAAAGCCGAAAACAGGCTATCTTCTCAGCTCATTGATTGAGGATATTGAGAGCTTTTTGGGCTATGATAATCAAAAAGACGCAATCATCGCCGGAGTTGGACATTTGGGAAGCGCATTGCTTTCATACAAGGGATTTTCCGACTACGGAATGAATGTTGTCGCAGGATTTGACACCGACGAGAAGCTGATCGGTAAAACCGTTCATGGCAAGAAGATATACGATATATCCGAGCTTACCAAAATCGTAAAGGAGTTAAATATCCGTCTTGGTATAATAACTGTGCCGAGTGAGTTCGCTCAGCAGGTTTGTAACGAGATGGTTAAGGGCGGAATCCTCGCTGTCTGGAATTTCGCACAGGTACAGCTTGTCGTTCCCGACGGAGTTATTGTACAAAATGAAAATATGGCAGCATCACTCGCAGTTCTGTCAGCAATGATAGACTAAACCCAGTTTACAATATTTTTATGAATAGGAGAGATTCACTTATGAGTAACAAGAAAGAAACTGCTCAAAAGACATTTGACGTTGTTGACAATGTTGAGGCGCTTGAAGCAAGACTTGCGGAGCTTAGAGCGGCGCAAAAGGAGTTCGCAACATTTTCTCAGGAAAAGGTTGACGAGATTTTCAAAGCGGCGGCTATAGCTGCCAACAAGCAGAGAATACCGCTTGCAAAGCAGGCTGTTGCTGAAACTGGAATGGGAGTAGTTGAGGACAAGGTAATCAAGAACAACTACGCAGCAGAACACATTTACAACGCCTATAAAAATACAAAAACCTGTGGAATTATCGAAAGAGACGAGGCTTACGGAACTATAAAAATCGCCGAGCCTATCGGAGTTATTGCGGCGGTTATTCCTACAACTAACCCTACTTCTACCGCTATTTTTAAGTCTCTTATCGCGCTTAAAACAAGAAACGCAATTATCATTTCTCCACACCCGAGAGCTAAGGCTTGTACGATAGCTGCCGCTAAGGTGGTTCTGGACGCAGCAGTTGCAGCAGGCGCACCAAAGGGAATCATTGCATGGATTGACGTTCCTTCTCTTGAGCTTACAAATATGGTTATGAAGGAAGCTGACATTATCCTTGCTACCGGCGGACCTGGAATGGTAAAGGCAGCTTATTCAAGCGGAAAGCCAGCGCTCGGCGTTGGCGCAGGAAACACACCTGCAATCATTGACGATACTGCTGATATTAAGCTTGCGGTAAATTCAATTATTCATTCCAAGACATTTGACAACGGTATGATTTGTGCTTCTGAGCAGTCGGTTATCGTTTTAAACGACGTATATTCAGCTGTTAAGGCTGAGTTTAAGGCAAGAGGCTGCTATTTCCTTACAAAGGCTGAAACTGAAAAGGTCAGAAAGACAATTATCATAAACGGTTCTGTAAACGCAAAGATCGTTGGACAGCCTGCCGCTAAGATCGCAGAGTTTGCCGGTGTCACAGTAGACCCTGATACAAAGATTCTTATCGGCGAGGTTACAAGCGTTGATATTTCTGAAGAGTTCGCTCACGAAAAGCTTTCACCAGTTCTTGCAATGTATAAGGCTAAGGACTTTGAGGACGCTATGGAAAAGGCTGACAGACTTGTACAGGACGGCGGCTACGGACACACATCCTCACTCTATGTAAACGCTGTAACTGAAAAGGAAAAGATTGACGCATTTGCTCTCAAGATGAAAACCTGCCGTATACTTGTAAATACGCCTTCATCTCACGGCGGCATCGGCGACCTTTATAACTTCAATCTTGCTCCTTCTTTGACACTCGGCTGCGGCTCGTGGGGCGGAAACTCAGTTTCTGAGAATGTTGGAGTCAAGCACCTGTTAAATATCAAGACTGTTGCCGAGAGGAGAGAGAATATGCTTTGGTTCAGAACACCTGAAAAGGTTTACTTTAAGAAGGGCTGTTTGCCTGTTGCCCTTGACGAGCTTAAGAATGTAATGGGCAAGAAGAGAGCGTTTATCGTTACCGACTCGTTCCTTTACAAGAACGGCTATACAAAGCCTATTGAGGATAAGCTCGATTCAATGGGAATCGTTCATACAACATTCTCAAATGTTCAGCCTGATCCGACTTTGGCAAATGCTCAGGAGGGCGCAAAGGCAATGACAGCATTCGAGCCTGACTGTATTATCGCAATGGGCGGCGGCTCGGCAATGGACGCCGGTAAGATTATGTGGGTTCTTTACGAGCATCCGGACGCTGACTTTATGGATATGGCTATGAGATTTATAGACATTCGTAAGAGAGTTTATACATTCCCGAAAATGGGTGAAAAGGCTTACTTCATTGCAGTTCCAACCTCATCAGGTACAGGCTCTGAGGTAACTCCGTTCGCAGTTATCACAGACGAAAAGACAGGAACCAAGTATCCTTTGGCTGACTATGAGCTAATGCCAAATATGGCTATCATTGATACTGACAATATGATGAGTGCACCGAAGGGATTAACCTCCGCTTCTGGTATCGACGCTTTAACTCACGCATTAGAGGCTTATGCTTCTGTTATGGCGACAGATTATACAGATGGTCTTGCTCTTAAGGCTATAAAGAACATCTTCACTTATCTGCCGACAGCTTATGAGAACGGCTCTGATGTAATCGCAAGAGAAAAAATGGCGGACGCTTCAACAATGGCCGGTATGGCGTTTGCAAACGCATTTTTAGGCGTTTGTCACTCAATGGCTCACAAGCTCGGCTCTTATCATCACCTTCCACACGGTGTTGCAAACGCGCTTCTCATCACAGAGGTTATGAGATTTAACGTAGCGACTGCACCGAGAAAAATGGGAACATTCTCACAGTATCAGTATCCTCATGCGCTTGAAAGATACGCCGAGTGCGCTCACTTTATCGGAATTTGCGGAAAGAACGATGAGGAAACTCTTGATAAGTTTATCGACGCTATTGAAGAGCTGAAGGCAAAGGTCGGAATCAAGAAGACAATCAAGGATTACGGAGTTGACGAAAAGTATTTCTTGGATACGCTTGATAATATGGTTGAGGACGCATTCGACGACCAGTGCACAGGTGCAAACCCGAGATATCCTCTTATGAAGGAAATCAAGGAAATGTATTTGAAGGCTTACTACGGCAAGTAAAACACTCTTGCCAAGGTGCATAAGATTTTGTATAATGTATGTATAATATCTGTTCGCTTTTGCGAAGGATATATATCGTCTTAATAAAGGAGGATATTGTTATGAATTTTGAGAAGGTACTTGCTGTAAGAAATACTAAAACTATTTACAGAGACGGAAATACTACCGTTAAGGTATTTAACGAGGAGTACAAAAAGTACGATATTTTAAATGAGGCGCTTAACACCGCCAGAATTGAAGAAACAGGACTTAACATTCCAAAGGTATTGGAGGTTAAGAAAATAGAGGGCAAATGGGCTATCGTTTTGGAGTATGTCGAGGGTAAAACCCTTCAGCAGCTAATGGACGAGAACCCGGAGAAAATGGATGAGTATCTTGAAATGTTTGTTGATTTGCAGCTTGAGGTTCAATCGAAAACCTGCTTCAATTTAAACAAGCTTAAGGATAAAATGCAGGCAAAAATTTCGCAGACAGACCTCGACGCTACAACCAGATACGAGCTTCATACTCGTCTTGACGGTATGCCGAAGCACAATAAGGTTTGTCACGGAGATTTTAACCCATCTAACATTATTGTTTCTCCTGACGGCGAGTTTCATATTCTCGACTGGTCGCACGCAACTCAGGGTAACGCTTCTGCCGACGCTGCCAGAACATATCTGTTGTTTGTCCTTGCAGGAAACAGAGAGCTTGCTGAGAAGTATCTGAATATGTTCTGCGAAAAGAGCGACACAGCGAAGCAGTATGTACAGCAGTGGATGCCGATAGTAGCGGCTTCACAGTCTGTAAAGGGAAATCCTGAGGAGAGAGAGCTGCTGTTAAGTTGGGTAAATGTTGTAGATTACGAGTAATCTCAGAAAGGACAGTTCAATGAAAGTTACAATATGTATCGGAAGCTCCTGTCACTTAAAGGGCTCAAGACAGGTTGTCGAGGCTCTTCAGAATCACGTTAAGGAAGCCAATCTTCAGGATAAGGTTGAGCTTGGCGGCGCCTTTTGTATAGGGAACTGCCAGAACGGCGTGTCGGTGACTGTCGACGGAGTAGTTCATTCAGTAAATCCCGATAACGTAGACTCTTTCTTTGAAAACGAAATTAAGTCGAAGGTTTAAACCTGACATCAATTTACGGGGGAAGAGATAAATGTATGGTACAAGGGTTCTTGTTTCAAAGAAAAACGATTGTAAGAATTGTTACAAATGTATTCGTTACTGCCCTATAAAAGCCATAAAGTTTTCCGACAATCAAGCGTCGATCGTTGAGGACGAGTGTATACTCTGCGGAAAGTGTTATACCGTTTGTCCTCAATCGGCGAAGGAAATCAGAAACGACGTTGATAAGGTTAAGGAGATGCTTGCGAAAGAGGAAGATGTTTTTGCAAGCATTGCTCCTTCATTTGTGGCAAATTACGAAAACATGAACATAACGGCAGCTGAAAACGCCCTCAAAAAGCTGGGCTTTAAAGGCGCTGAGGAAACGGCTGTCGGCGCAACAATAGTAAAAAAAGAATACGACAAAATGGTAAACGAAGGCAAGAAGAAAATTATCATTTCCTCCTGCTGCCATTCGGTAAATACGCTTATACAAAAGTATTATCCCGAAGCGCTCCCTTATCTTGCCGATATTAAATCGCCGATGCAGGCGCATTGCGAAAAGATAAAGAGAGAGCATGAAGGCGCAAAGACTGTGTTTATCGGTCCTTGCATTTCCAAAAAGGACGAAGCGGATAAGTATCCTGATATTGTGGACGCTGTGCTTACCTTTAAGGAGCTTGACGAATGGCTTGCCGAAGAAGAAATCGAGCTTTGCGAATGCGAGGATAAGGTAGCGGGTGGAAGGGCCAGACTTTTCCCAACAACTACCGGAATTTTAAAGTCTATGGACTGCGACAGCAAGGATTATACATATATCGCAATAGACGGAATTGAAAACTGCATTGCGGCGCTCGAGGATATTAAAAACGGCGAGATGAAAAACTGCTTTATCGAAATGTCCGCTTGTGCGGGAAGCTGTATAAACGGCCCTGTTATGAGTAGAAACTCCGAGAAGCTTGTAAAGAACACGCTTGCCGTCAACAGGTATGCGCCAAAGGACGACTTCGACGTTGCTTCACCTTCAACCGCTTCGCTTAAAAAGAACATTTCGTTTGTCGGCGTTCGCAAGAATATGCCGGGAAGCAAGGCGATTGAAGAAATTTTACATAGAATGGGTAAAACTCGTCCGGAGCAGGAGTTAAACTGCGGAAGCTGCGGATATGATACCTGTCGTGAAAAAGCGGTTGCGGTGCTTCAGGGAAAAGCAAACTTAGAAATGTGTATGCCGTACCTAAAGGATAAGGCCGAGTCCTTCTCCGATACGATAATCGGAAACACTCCCAATGGAATTCTGGTATTGAATGAGGACTTTGAGGTTCAGCAGATAAATGCTGCCGCAAAATCAATAATGAATATAAAAAGCTCGGACGACGTTTTAGGAAATCCTGTTGTCAGAATTTTAGACCCTTCAAAGTTTATGCAGGTTCTTTCAAGCGGCAGGGATATCAGAAACGAAAAGGTATATCTTGCTGATTACAACAAGTATGTAGAGGAAACTATCATCTACGATAAGAGCTATCATATTATTATCGGCATTATGAGAGATGTTACCGAAAGCGAGCTTGAGCACGAGAAGCGAATCGAGGACGCACATAATACTGTTGAAATTACCGACAAGGTTATCGACAAGCAGATGCGTGTAGTTCAGGAAATAGCTTCACTTTTGGGAGAAACAACGGCAGAAACAAAGATTGCGCTTACCAAGTTAAAGGAGAACTTAACTAATGAATAATCTTTGTACTGAGATAGGCTACCACAGCATAAATAAATACGGCGAACAGCTTTGCGGCGACCATATTGAAGTAATCGAGCAGGGTGAAAACTCCTTCGTAATGGTTTTAGCTGACGGACTCGGAAGCGGAGTTAAGGCTTGTATTTTGTCAACTCTTACCTCGAAGATTATTTCAACTATGATGGCAGCGAATATGAGCGTTGAGGACTGCGTTTCAACAATAGCTGCAACGCTGCCTGTTTGCGACGTGAGAAAAATAGCCTATTCTACCTTTACAATTATTCGGGTAGTCAACAACGAGGAGGCTGAAATAATTCAATATGACAATCCTCACGTTATTCTTCTGAGAAACGGAAAAAACTACGACTACCCACAAACTGTTACTGAAATTGGCGGAAAGCAAATTTACAGAGCAAAGCTAAAGCTTGAGCTTGACGACGTTTTTATTGCAATGAGCGACGGCGCAATATACGCAGGCGTTGGTATGGAGCTGAATTACGGCTGGCAGAGGGAAAATATAATCGACTTTGCCGAAGCGTTTTATACGAAGGAATACACAGCTAAAACAATAGCTACGCTTATTCTTGACGAGTGCCATCGGCTTTACGGCTACCACGCAGGCGACGATACAACGGTAGGTGCGATAAAAATCAGGAAAAGAGAGTCTATCAATCTTATGATAGGACCGCCTTCAAAGCCTGAGGAGCTTAAAAAAATGCACACCCTTTTCTTTTCAAAGGAGGGCAAGCATATAGTCTGCGGCGGAACCACTTCAAAGCTCGCGGCGGAGTATTTAGGCAAGGAGGTTGTACCTCTGCTTGATTATTTCGACCCTGAAATACCGCCGATTGCAAAAATCGAGGGAGTAGACCTTACAACAGAGGGCGTTATCACAATAAGCAAGGTGCTTGAAAACGCAAAAAGCTACCTCGACTCTAACGAGGAGTATATGCAATGGTCGAGCAAGAAGGACGGCGCTTCGAGAATCTCCCGAATGCTGTTTGAGGAGGCTACCGACATAAACTTCTTTGTCGGAATGGCTGTAAACCCGGCTCACCAGAATCCCAATCTGCCGATAAATTTCAACATTAAGATGAACCTTGTCGGCGAGCTTTCAAAGTGCTTGAAGCAAATGGGAAAAAGAATAAAGGTAAGCTACTTTTAATCGGGCAAAAGCTGAAAATAAGAGGATGATTTATGAAAACACGGAAATTTGATACACAGGTTCAATACTTAAAGTACAAGGTGCTGCGTGAGGTTGCTCGTCACGCATGGGACGACAATTTAGTATTTGAGCATTTTAACGATATTGCGAAAACTGTCGTTAAGGGCAAGGAGCCTACAATGCGCTGCTGTATTTACAAGGAGCGAGCTATCGTTTCGGAGCGAATTAAGCTTGCTTGCGGCGGAGACAAGTCAAATCCCAACGTAATAGAGGTTATTGACATTGCCTGCGACGAATGTCCTTTAGGCGGCTACAAGGTTACGGAATCCTGTAGAGGCTGTATCGCTCACAGGTGTGAGGACGCTTGTAAGGTAGGCGCTATATCGTTTGACAAAAATCAAAAGGCTGTTATTGACAAGGACAAGTGCGTAAATTGTGGAAAGTGCGCTGCCGCTTGCCCGTATTCGGCAATTCAGGACTTTAAACGCCCCTGCGAGAGGTCCTGCAAGGTTGGCGCTATCAGCATGGATAAGGAAACCTATGCCGCAAGCATCGACAACGACAAGTGCATTTCCTGCGGAGCGTGCGTTTATATGTGTCCGTTCGGAGCTTGTATGGATAAGTCGAGCATTACTGACGTCATTAAAATTTTAAAGGAAAGCGACGGCAACAAAAACTACAAGGTTTACGCTGTTACTGCTCCTGCTATCAACGCTCAGTTTACTTATGCAAAAACCGGTCAGGTTGTAGCGGCAATTAAGCGGCTTGGCTTCCACAGCGTTGTTGAAGCGGCTCTTGGAGCTGATATGGTAGCGCTCGAGGAGTCGGCGGAGCTTGCAGAAAAAGGATTTTTAACAACAAGCTGCTGCCCGGCGTTCGTAGAGTATATTCACAAATTCTATCCGGCTCTTGTGCCGAACATTTCGCACAACCTGTCTCCAATGGCGAAAATTTCACAGTACATAAAAACAATAGATCCGACCTCGAAGATTGTCTTTATCGGTCCTTGTACCGCTAAGAAAATGGAAATCAAGCGTGATGAGGTAAAGGACTTAGTCGATTATGTTTTGACATTCGAGGAGCTTCAGGCTTTAATTGATTCAAGAGATATTCCAATCGCCGAGCTTGAGGAGGAAGCGCTTGACAACGCTTCGTACTTCGGTAGAATTTTTGCAAGAAGCGGAGGAGTTACCGACGCTGTCAAGCAGGCTATCAAGGAGCAGGGCTTGAATATCGAGCTTAACCCTGTCGTTTGCAACGGAATTGAGGAGTGCAAAAAGCCGTTGCTGCTCGCTTCAAAGGGGATAAGAAAGAACAACTTTATTGAGGGTATGGCTTGCGTTGGCGGCTGTATCGGCGGAGCAGGAAACCTGACCCACGAGGAGAAGGACGCCAAGCAGGTTGATAAGTACGCTGAGCAGGCTCTTGAAAAGACTATCTCTGACGCTGTTTCAATGCTCAGGTAGCACAAACGGTAAATGTTTTAACTCATTCATTTTTAATAGTGAATTTCGATGAAATCTTTGTTACTTTTGCCCAATTTATAAGGTGCAAAGTTGTAATAATGCACAAATTTTGCAACTTTTTGTGCAAAATTGGTAGTTGACTGTTGATTTTTTTGTGACATTTTGCTATAATATACGTATGAGTTGAGTGCTACTAAAGGTGTAGCGAAAAATCATATATTTTTAATTAAGGAGGTTTTTCTTTGAAAAAGCTTAAAGAAATGAAGAAGAATAAGAAGGGCTTTACCCTCGTTGAGGTTATTGTTGTACTCGTAATTTTAGCTATTATGGCGGCTGTTTTAATTCCGTCGCTCGTTGGATATATTGACATGGCTAACGAGAATACTATTATTTCAGAAACTCGTAATATCACAACAGCAGTTCAGACATTAGCTTCAGAGGCTTATGCTAAGGATTCGGATGCTACTATCACAATTGGTGATGATGATACTTATACCATTACTTATGATGAGATCATGGAGCTTTGCGAAATTGACGGTATTGATAGCACTACACTATCTGTTACATTTGAAACAGATTCTGCTAAGATTGAATCCCTTGAGTGGACAAACGACGGTAAGACTTGTACATATCCTGGATATGAAGTAAACTAATTGAACTAAAAGAGCTGCACATATTGCAGAAGATAATTTTTTTGATTTTCGGGCAGACCCCTCGCTTTATGCGAGGGGTTTTGCTGTGGTCGGGATTTTTTGAAAAGTGTGCATAATTCGTTGACAATTGTGACACAATATAGTATACTAATATTGGAGGTGATATTATGAATTTCTACACAGTAAGAGATTTAAGGACAACGCCAAAGAGCATCTGGGAAAATTTAGCCTCTGACGGCGAAGCAGTTATCACAAATAATGGGCGACCAATGGCGCTTTTGGTGGATATTTCAGAAGGCGATTTTGAAGAAACTATTAAAGCTATACGTCAGGCGAAAGCAATGATAGCTTTTAATTCTATGCGAACTAAGGCTGCCGGGCAGGGATTTATGAGCGACGAGGACATTCAGGCTGAGATTGAAGCGGCTCGTAAAGGGGAATAGTATATGCTTGTGGTTATTGACACGAATGTTTTGGTTTCTGCGCTATGGTCGAGAAACGGCGCACCAGCAAAAATAATAAATATGGTGCTGAACGGAAGACTTATTCCTTGCTATGACTGGCGGATTTTATGCGAATATCGAGAGGTTTTGCTGCGCCCTAAATTTGGCTTTACACAAAACGAAGTGAACGCACTTCTCGATTGGTTTGAAAGCTTCGGCAGATCGGTGGTAGCTGAACCTTGCAAGGAGTGCTTTATAGATGAGAGTGATAAGAAGTTTTACGAGGTAGCGAAGTTTTGTAACGCAACGCTTATAACCGGCAACATCAAGCATTTTCCAAGCGAGCCGAATATAGTTACAGTCAGCGAATTTTTAGCTGAATATTAAAAAACGGGGAAGCTCAAAGTAAAGCTTCCCCGTAGTGGTTTCAATAGGGGGCTTTGCCCCGTCATTCAAAAAGTAAGTGGAACCCGCCGCCAAGCGTTAAACGCAGGTTAATGCTCGTGAAAGCCTTTTGCGTGAGGCAGGGGACATCTTACTTTTAGTTAAAGTGTAATTTTCCTGATAACGTCCTCTAAAACGTCGAAATACTGAGCGAAGGTTTTTTTGCAGCAGTCGGGATTTAATATGCGAACGCCCGAAGCTTTTAGCCCTGTCAGCGCAAATGACATTGCCACTCGGTGGTCGTCAAAGGTCTGAATTTCACAACCTCTGGGCGGCGATGGATAAATTGTCACACCGTCGGAGCTTTCTATAACCTTTACGCCGAGATCCGAAAGGTTTTGAACTATCGCATTTATTCTGTCGCACTCCTGCAAGCGAATGTGAGAAATCCCGGTTATTGTAATTGGAACGTCAGCAAACGGCGCAATCGCCGCAAGCGTCAGCGCCTGATCGGAGAATGACGACATATCAACTGTAAAGCCGCCCTTTAGCTTGCCGCCTGGCGTACCGATAATTTCTAAATATCCCTTGTCGTTAGTTTCAAGCTTGCAGCCCATTTTTTGAAGAACCGCCAGAAACTGTGTGTCGCCCTGAAGCATATCAGAAGTAACTCCCTTGACGGAAAGGCGAATGCCTGAAATTGCCGCTAAAGCGTAAAAATAAGCCGCCGCCGACATATCAGGTTCGATTTCATATTCACGAGCGTTAAAGCTTTCTCTGCCGGAAAATTTGTAGGAAATGCAAGTTCCTTTTGCTTGTACCTTCGGAGAACTTCCAAACGCTTTCATCATTTCAAGCGTCAGCTCAACGTAGCTGAGTCCGTGCGAACCTGTCGCTTCGATTTCAATTTCTTTTTCCAAGGTTGAAGCCGCAATCAGCAGCGCGCTTAAAAACTGCGAGCTTTTGTCGATATTGACAGCAATTTTTTCGGGTACCGCCTCTTTGCCCGCACCCTTTATTATAAGCGGGAAATGTCCTTCCTCTTCGGTGCAGGTTACTTTTGCTCCTGCGCTTCTGAGCGAATCAATAAGCGGCGCCATCGGACGCTTTTTCATTTGCTCGGAGGAATTAACCGTATACTCGCCGTCTGAAAATGCGAGCATTGCGACCAAAAACCTGGCGGCAGTTCCTGCGCTTCCAACGTAAATTTCTGCTTTTTTGTTAGGAATTTCTCCGCCGCAGCCGCTAATAGTAATATCGTAGTCGAGTCCGTTTTTCTGTGAGATAACCTTAAATCCAAGCATTTTAAGGCACTCGATAAAATACGTAGAGTCGTCGCTTGAAAGACATCCTTTAAGGGTGCTTTCTCCATTCGCCATAGCTGCTATGAGCAGCGCTCTGTTGGTAATTGACTTAGAGCCGGGAACGCAAATCTCAACGCAAGCGTCGCTTTTTATATTTTCTAAAGGCTTAACCTCGTAAAAATCCTTGCACATAAAAATTCTCCAAAACTGTTTTTAGATATTGTAGCATATTTTCCTGCTAAAAGCAAATGGATGAGATTCGGGTTGGAAATGTGCAGAAAAAGTGCAGAAACTTTCAAAAATAAAAAGTTTCTGCACTTTATAGCATAAACTTGATTTTTTAAGAAGTTTGTGCTATATTCAATTTAAGCTATCAAATTAACGGATCTTTTTCAATCTAGCTTCAATCTTTTCCTCTTAAAATAATGTGGGGAAAAGCTTTGCGAGGTGATATTATGCGGATTTTATTGGTTGAGGACGAAAAACGAATGTCGCAGGCGCTTGTTGAAATTTTGCGTCAGGAAAAATACGAGGTTGACGCTTGCTATGACGGAGCTTTGGGACTTGAAGCTGCGCTTAGCGGAATTTACGACCTGATGATTTTAGACGTAATGCTTCCGAAAATGAACGGCTTTGAGATAGCCGGAAGTGTGAGAAAAAATTCCATTCGCACACCGATTCTGATGCTTACCGCAAAGAGTGAATTGGACGACAAGGTAGCGGGACTTGACAGCGGAGCGGACGATTATCTGACAAAGCCGTTTCAGACAAAGGAGCTGCTCGCAAGACTTCGTGCGCTTAGCCGCAGAAATATTAACTCATCTGGCGGTGTGTTAGCCTTTGGAGATATTTTGCTTGATGTAAATAGCACAACGCTGACCTGCAGGACAAACAGGCAGTCTGTAAGGCTCAGCGAAAAGGAGCTTCATATTATGGAGTATCTGATTGCAAATCAGGGACAGATTCTGACTCGTGAGCAGATTGCTGTAAAAATCTGGGGATACGACAGCGAAGCCGAATATAATAACGTAGAGGTTTATATGACATTTACAAGGAAAAAGCTTGCGTTTATTGAAGCGAAAACGAAAATAAAGGCTGTCAGGGGAATAGGTTATGAATTGAGGTGCTTTGATGTTTAAACGGACGAGAGTGCGAATCGTTGCGGTTATTATGGTTGTTTTAATAGTGCTGTTTCTGGGAACGCTTGGAATCATCTACGGTTCAAGCTACCACGAGGTAGCAAAAAGCAACGAAGAAAAAATGGAGCGTTACGCAACGCTTTATTCACTTGACAATCAGCCGGGCAAGCAGTCGCCCTCGGAGGAAATTTCAAACTCGTCTGATGAGAATAAGGATTCAAAGGTACCCGAGCACACGCCTCTTGAGGAAACGCAGTCCTTTCAGCTGACCACATTTTACTCGGTTGCCGTCGATGATGACAATACAGCGTTAGCGGTTGATGTAGGGCAGTCGGGAGTTTATGAAGAGTCCGAGCTAGAAGAGGTAGCAAAAAGCATACTCTCAAGTGGAAGGACAAGCGGCACAGATGAAAATTTAATATATACGGTTTTCGATAAGGATACATATACGCTGGTTGTCTTTATGGACAATACAATCTTCAGCGAAAGCATTTCGACGCTTTTTCGCTATACACTTATTTTTGGCGGGATAGCTATCATTCTGATTTTCTTTATTGCGGTTTACCTCGCAAGGTGTATAGTAAAGCCGCTTGAAACAAGCTATAGCAAGCAAAAGCAGTTTATTTCTGACGCAGGCCATGAGCTGAAAACGCCTGTATCGGTGATAAATACTAATTTGGAGCTTTTGGAGCGGGAAATTGGTCAAAACAAATGGCTCGATAACGTTCGTTACGAAAACGAGCATATGGGTATACTCGTTGAACAGCTTCTGGAGCTTGCTAAGACAGAGAACGTAGCGGTAGCTTTTGAAACGCTTGACTTCAGCCGTTTGGTATGCGGTGAAGCGTTGGCGCTTGAAAGCGTAGCGTTTGAAAAGAAAATTACCGTAAACACAAATGTTGACGACTCTTTAAATGTGAGCGGAAACGTAACACAGCTTAGACAGCTTGTTACAATTTTAATTGATAACGCTATTGAGCATAGTAATGTTGGAAGTGAAATTTCAATCAGCTTAAAGGAACAGCATGGAAACGTCAGGCTGTCGGTTGTAAATGACGGCGAGGAGATTCCCGAAAAGCAAATAAGCGAGCTGTTCGACAGGTTTTACAGAGCAGACGATGCTCGAAGTACAAATAATAACGAAAAGCACTATGGACTGGGACTTGCCATTGCAAAGGCGATAGTTACAGGCCACAAGGGGAAAATCAGCGTTTCGTGTTATAGCGGAAAGGTTCAGTTTTGCGTTCTTTTGCCAATGAAAAAGTAAAGTCCGAATATTTAAAAATTTCAATAAAACTTCAATTATTCTCCTGTACACTTGAGCTATCAAATATACAGGAGGTTTTATTTATGACTTTCAAAAAACCATTAGCAGTTCTTTTGTCATTAGCTTTAATGCTTTGCTGTGTGGCTTGTTCAAGCGATTCAAGCGATTCAGGCAGCGCAAGCGACAGCACAGACAGCACAGACAGCACAAGCAGCGACGAAAGCAGCGAAGAAGAGGCAGAAGAAGTAAGTGAAGAGCAGTTATATATTGAAGAAACGCTAAATATCGCCAACAATAGCGAGCTTACCTGGACGTACAGTTCGGACAGCGACGCATGGGTTATGTCTATTGTGTCGGCGGTAGCGTATCCTGAGCTTGCCGACTATCAGGGCGTATCGGTAGCCGTTCCGGGAGCGTATATAACAGGAATTGATACCGACGGTGACGGTACGGCGGACATTACAGCTGACAGCTATTCGGAGGCTGTAAACGGAACGCTTGTAATTGATGCTGATGCGTCAGTTACTTCTGAAAACGGGCAGATTTATACAGCTCAGACGGCGCCTGTTATAATCAATACGGGAGCGGCAGGCTACAGCGCTCAGGAAAATCAGCTTGCTTCAACTTCAAATTGTGCAAACGGTTATATTAACGTCGCTTGCGGAAACAGAGGTAAGCAGTCGACTGCTGAGGATGAGGACGGAAACACCTACTACACAGGCGACGCGCCTGATTGTCTGGTAGACCAAAAGGACGCTATCCGTTTTGTAAAATACAACATTCTGCTTGGAAACCTTCCGGGAAGCACAGAGTATTTTGTTTCAACAGGCGGTTCGGGCGGCGGCGCTCACGCAGCTATGGTTGCGGCAACTTCAAACAACTCGGTATATTACGACTACGAAATTTCTCAAGGCGCGGTAGGCGTTTATGAGAGAAGCGACGGCAGCTATTCCACGAAGGTTACTATTGACAACACAAGCTACGAAATTTCCGACGGAGTCTGGGGCTGTGTTGCATATTCGGCAATAACATCTCTTGCTGAAGCTGATATGGCAATGGCATTTGAGTATTATTTGGATACTGACTACAGCTTCAACACAGATTTTCAAAAGCTGTTGGCGCAGTACCTCTCAGAGGAATATATGACATACATCAACGACCAGAACTTAACTGTCGAGGAGTCAGCTGTTGGATTTGATTTGAACGACGACGGCGATACCGACGATACAGTTGAGCTGACTATTGAGTATGATGAAGACAAATATGCCGATACTAACGGCTATGGCGGAACCTATTTAACTCTTTATCTTTGCGAGTTTATTTCTAACCTGCAATGGTATGTTGACAACTTAGACTATGACGACGGCTGGACGTGGTTTGATTCTGACGGAAATGCGCTGAGCGATGAAGAGGTAGCTGCAATGACCACAGCTGAAAAGGCTCAGGCGTTTGTTGAGGGCAGATATGCTCAGGGCTCATCAAGCGCTGTCGGCGAAGGTGGCATGGGCGGAGGACTTCCAGACGGAAATCTTCCTGACGGCGACTTACCAGACGGCGAAATAGACGATACCGACAGCGACTCAGTAGATACAGTAACGTCGGGAATGGGCGACGAGGTTGGAACGCCTGACGCTGGAACGACACAAGGAACAGGCAGCGGAATTGACTCGTCAAATTACAGCACCTTTGAGGAAATGCTCGAAGCATATCAAGCTGATATTGAAGAGGTTGAAGCAGGAGATGAGCACGGCAACAATCAGGTTGAGCTGTACGATCCGTTAAATTATATTGGAGCAGACACAACCGAAAATCCAACCTGGACGAGAATTATGATGGGAGCTTCGGAGGGCGATATGTCGATGTTCTCTTCATTAAATCTTCAGATTGCCTGGTTGAATGCCGGCACGGATGCTGACATTGAATGGCAATGGGACGGCGGTCATGTTCCGTCTGAAATCTTTGGCGAATCGCTTTCACTGACTATTGATACAAAGTACGGCGAATATGTTGACGGAGCTGTAAGCGTTACTAAGGCGGAAGCAGAAGCTCAGACTACCAACGGCAGCGCGACTGAAGCAACAGGCACAGACTTTTCAGACTGGGTAAGCGTAACTGACGACGGCGAGGTTTCATTCTCACTGGCAGACGCTGCTTCTTACAGAACAAGCGGCGCAAGCAAGGCAGTACCTGGCTTTGACGTAATAGATTACGGTCAGGAAACTTACGAATTTGGAAGCAAAACGCAAGACGCACGACACTTTGACAAGTATGTTTTAGATGCTTTGATCGAGCACGCAGAAGAGCTCTCCGAGCTATTTAACGCTGGAAGCTAAGTGTGAAGAATAAAAAACTCGCCCCACCTGTTTTGAGCAGGTGGGGCGATGTGTTTTTGATTTAAATTACTTGTTTGCAATAGCTGCCTGAGCTGCTGCAAGTCTAGCAATCGGAACACGGAAAGGTGAGCATGATACATAATCAAGACCAATCTTGTGGCAGAACTCTACAGATGTAGGATCTCCGCCGTGCTCTCCGCAGATACCAATGTGAAGGTTCGGATTTACAGGCTTACCAAGCTTGATAGCCATATCCATCAGCTTGCCAACGCCTGTCTGGTCAAGCTTAGCAAATGGATCGTTCTCGTAAATCTTAGCGTCATAGTATGCTTCGAGGAACTTACCGGCATCATCTCTTGAGAAGCCGAATGTCATCTGTGTGAGGTCGTTTGTACCGAAGCAGAAGAAATCAGCTTCCTTAGCAATCTCGTCAGTAGTAAGCGCTGCACGAGGAATTTCGATCATTGTACCAACCTCGTACTTGAGGTCAATTCCTGATTCAGCAATAATAGCGTCAGCAGTTTCAACAACGAACTTCTTAACGTACTTAAGCTCCTTAACATCTCCAACGAGAGGAATCATAATCTCAGGTTCAACATTCCAATCTGGATGAGCCTTCTTTACGTTGATAGCAGCCTTGATAACAGCACTTGTCTGCATCTTAGCAATTTCAGGATATGTTACTGCAAGACGGCATCCACGGTGACCCATCATCGGGTTGAACTCGTGAAGCGAAGCGATAAGAGCATTGATCTCTTCAACTGTCTTGCCCTGTGCGTCAGCAAGAGCCTTAATGTCAGCCTCTTCTGTAGGAACAAATTCGTGAAGCGGTGGGTCAAGGAATCTGATTGTAACAGGATTTCCTTCAAGAGCCTCGTAAAGAGCCTCAAAGTCGCTCTGCTGCATTGGTTCAATCTTAGCGAGAGCAGATTCTCTCTCTTCAACTGTATCTGAACAAATCATCTCTCTGAATGCTGCAATTCTCTCTGGATCAAAGAACATATGCTCTGTACGGCAAAGTCCGATTCCCTCTGCGCCAAGCTCTCTTGCCTTCTTAGCGTCAGTAGGAGTATCAGCGTTTGTTCTTACCTTTAATACTCTGTACTTGTCAGCCCAAGCCATAATTCTTCCGAACTCGCCAGCGATTGTAGCATCAACTGTCGGAATAATTCCGTCGTAAATGTTTCCTGTTGAACCGTCGATTGAAATGTAATCGCCTTCGGTAAATGTCTTTCCGGCAAGTGTGAACTTCTTGTTAGCTTCGTCCATATTGATTTCTGAGCAACCTGATACGCAGCAGGTTCCCATTCCACGAGCAACAACAGCAGCGTGAGATGTCATACCACCACGAACTGTAAGGATTCCCTGTGAAGCCTTCATACCTGTGATATCCTCAGGTGAAGTTTCAAGACGAACCAGAACAACCTTTTCGCCTCTTGCGTTCCACTCCTCAGCGTCCTCAGCTGAGAATACAATCTTACCGCAAGCAGCTCCAGGAGAAGCTCCAAGTCCCTTTCCAACAGGTGTAGCAGCCTTAAGCTCCTTAGCGTCAAACTGTGGGTGAAGAAGTGTGTCAAGGTTTCTAGGATCGATCATTGAAACAGCTTCCTCTTCAGTTCTCATACCCTCGTCAACGAGGTCGCAAGCAATCTTAAGAGCAGCCTGTGCTGTTCTCTTACCATTTCTTGTCTGAAGCATATAGAGCTTTCCGTGTTCAACAGTAAACTCCATATCCTGCATATCTCTATAGTGGTTTTCAAGTGTTGAGCAAACGTTCTTGAATTCTTCAAATGCTTCAGGGAACTTCTCAGCCATCTGAGCGATTGGCATTGGTGTACGAACACCGGCAACAACGTCTTCGCCCTGAGCGTTTGTCAGAAATTCTCCCATAAGCTTCTTTTCACCGGTAGCCGGGTCACGGGTAAATGCAACGCCGGTACCGCAGTCGTCACCCATATTGCCGAATGCCATAGACTGCACGTTTACAGCGGTACCCCATGAATAAGGAATATCGTTGTCACGACGGTATACGTTAGCACGAGGGTTATCCCATGAACGGAATACTGCCTTAACAGCTCCCATGAGCTGCTCCTTCGGGTCTGTCGGGAAGTCTACGCCAATCTTAGCCTTGTATTCAGCCTTGAACTGACCAGCAAGCTCCTTGAGGTCGTCAGCTGTAAGCTCAACGTCCTGAGTAACGCCCTTCTTAGCCTTCATTTCGTCAATGAGCTCTTCAAAATATTTCTTTCCGACTTCCATAACAACGTCGGAATACATTTGGATAAATCTTCTGTAGCAGTCCCATGCCCAGCGAGGATTTCCAGATTTCTTAGCCATAACCTCAACAACAGTTTCGTTAAGACCAAGGTTTAAAATTGTGTCCATCATTCCAGGCATTGAAGCTCTTGCTCCTGAACGTACTGAAACGAGTAGAGGATTTTCACTATCTCCGAATTTCTTTCCTGTGATTTCCTCCATTTTAACGATGTATTCATTGATTTGTGCCTGAATCTCATCGTTGATCTGTCTGCCATCCTCATAATATTGAGTACAAGCTTCAGTTGTGATAGTAAAGCCCTGAGGAACAGGAAGACCGAGCTTTGTCATCTCAGCGAGGTTTGCGCCCTTACCACCGAGAAGCTCTCTCATGTTAGCGTCACCCTCTGAGAACAAATAAACCCACTTTTTGCTCATTTGGTATCTACCTCCAAAAAATTTTTTGTTTCGCCGTATAGCCTTAAAGCGTCGGCTACGGACTTACAATGATTATATCATAAAAAAACATAAAAAGCTAGTCCTTTTGTGCAAGTTTTGAGAAATTTTTCTAAAAATCCGACCTATCTTTTCTTTCACTTTTTACAAAAGGCAAAAAAATTATGGCGGGTGTTGTAATGAAGCGATTTTTATTGTATAATAGAGGTGTAATTTTAAACGATTTAACGGCGTAGATATAAACGCTTCAGAGAACATTTTTAGAAAAGGACGGGCGAACACTATGAAAAATTCTGTTATTATACTTGCCGGTGGGCAGGGTAAGAGAATGAAAATTGACAAGCCGAAGGTTTTGTGCGAGGTTCTGGGTCAGCCGATGCTCGAATGGGTTATCAAGGCTTGCGAAGCTGCGGACGAGCGCAACATTTGCGTTGTAAGAGGCTTTGCAGGACATTTTATTACAAAATACCTGAACGGAAGATACCCGACAGTTTTGCAAAGGGACAGACTGGGAACTGGGCACGCCGTTATGCAGGCGGTCGACTTCTTAAAAGAAAATATAGACGGCAGTACGCTTATTCTTTGCGGCGATGCGCCATTTATCGACAAGGAAACTATCAAGGGCGCTTTGAAGCTTCATCAGGAGGAGGATTGCTCGGTAACGGTTGTAACGTCTGTTGTTGACAATCCGTTCGGCTACGGCAGAATCATAAGAACCGAAAACGGAATCGCTGGCATTACCGAGGAAAAGGACTGCACAGACGAGCAGAGAAAAATCAAGGAAATAAATTCAGGCTGCTATTGGTTTAAGACCAAGGATCTTCTGGACGTTTTGTTTGAAATAACTCCAAATAATGCTCAAGGCGAATACTACCTTACAGATTGCATAGAGCTTATTATCAACAACGGTAAAAAGGCTGACGCTTATATTTCAAAGAACCAAAACGTATCTCTCGGTGCAAACGACAGGCGAAGCCTTTTGAAGCTCAATACCATTGCACGAGAGGTAAATATAAACAAGCATCTCGACAACGGAATTGAATTTACCTGTACAGACGGAATAATAATCGGAAACGACGTTGAAATAGGAGCGGGAACTGTTATTCATTCTGGCTGTGTGCTGACAGGAAGCACTAAAATAGGAAATGGCTGCGTTATCGGGCCGAACACCTGCCTTTGCGACACGAGCGTCGGCTTTGACTGCATCCTCAATAATGTTCAGGCGCACGAGTCTGAAATCGGAAGCGGAGTCAGAATCGGACCGTGGGTACAATTAAGACCGGGAACGAAAATTTCCAATAATGTTAAAATCGGCGACTTTGTTGAGATTAAAAATTCTACAATCGGCGACTCAGCGTCTGTGGCGCACCTGACCTATATCGGCGACAGCGACGTTGGCGAAAACGTAAACTTCGGCTGTGGAGTGGCAACTGCTAACTATAACGGTGACAAGAAGTTCAGAACCAAGGTCGGCGACAATGCGTTTATCGGCTGTAATACTAACCTTATCGCGCCTGTTAAGGTGGGAAGCTGCGCTTATACAGCGGCAGGCTCAACCATAACGAAGGACATTCCTGACGGTGCGCTTGTAATCGAGCGAAGCGACGCTACAGTAAAGGAAGGCTACGCTGACAGAATGCTCAGGCACAGAGTTGAGAAATTCAACGCTAAGAAGGAGCAGACTTCGGAGAATAACGACAGCGTCGAGGAATAATCTGATGAGCATCTGGGATATATTTAAAAAGGTGGAGAGCGAAAGAGGCTCTCAAAAGCCGGAATATATAATCGCAGGACTTGGCAATCCAGGTCTTACTTATGAGGGCACACGTCACAATGCAGGCTTTATGACGATTGATAAGCTTTTGGAAGACACGCCTTCGAGCGACTTTAAAATGAAGTTTAAGTCAAAATGCACGACTGCTGTTGTCGGCGGTAAAAGCTGTCTTATATTAAAGCCTGAAACGTTTATGAACAATTCAGGTGAAGCGATTGAAGCAGCGATGAGCTTTTATAAAATTCCGATTGAAAGGGTAGTGGTTGCGTTCGACGACATTTCTCTTGACGTCGGAAAATTAAGAATCAGAAGAAAAGGCTCTCACGGAGGACACAACGGAATTAAAAGCATTATAGCGCTTACAGGCTCAGAGGACTTTCCACGTGTTAAAATCGGCGTTGGCAAAAAGCCAAGAGCTGATTACGACCTTGCAAAATGGGTGCTGTCTAAATTTTCAAAGTCAGAGCAGGAGGCTTTGGACTCGGCTCTTACCGCAGCCGCAGAAAGTATAAGGCTTATAGTTTCGGGAAAAATTGACGAAGCAATGAACAAATTCAATTCCTGAAAAGCGAAGGGAAAAACGTGAATATATTTTTAAAAATGGCGGCTCAGGTTCCCTTTATGAAGGAGCTTTTTGACTCTGTTCAAAATAAGGGGTATCCTGTTGCTGTAACAGGGGTTTCAAATATTCATAAATCACATCTGGCTTATGCGTTGGCGTCGCATGAGCCTGTTTGTGTTGTAACGGATACCGAAACGGAAGCTATGCGAATGGTAAGGGATATAAATGCCCTTGCAGGCGAAAGTGCTGCCGTGCTATTTCCAGCCAAGGATTATCTGTTTACACACACCGACGGCGCAAGCTTTGAATATGAGCAAATGCGCCTTGCCGCATTGTCGGCAATATCACAGGGGAGCGCTTCTGTTTTAGTAGCGCCTGTTGACGCCGCTATGCAGGGAACGGTTCCCAAAAGCGTTTTAGCGGCACATACATTTACGCTCAGAAAAGGCGATACAATAGACATAGCCGAGCTTTCAAGCCGCCTGATAGGAGCGGGGTATTCTAAGTTTTCTCAGGTTGAGGGAACGGCTCAATTTTCAAGGCGAGGAGATATTTTTGATATATACGGCGTATCAATGGATGAGCCTGTAAGACTTGAGCTGTGGGGAGATGAAATTGACAAGATTTATACCTTCGACCCTCAAAGTCAAAGAAGAACAGGCGAGGTTCAAAGCTGCGTTGTAGCGCCGGCGAGAGAAATTTTATTTGAAGGCGACTGCCTTAAAGATAAGCTTTGCGAGCTTTCAAAAAAAACGAGAGGGAAGCTGGCGGAGAAAATCAAGCAAAGTGTAGAAAGCGATATAGAGCTTTTGTCCGCCGGAATTTCGCTTACAGACCTCGACAGATATTATAACCTTGCCTACAAGACAAGAACTACAGTATTTGATTACTTTGAAGACTCTCAGATTGTAGTTTGCGAGCGGGAGTCGGTTTTGTCAAGAGCAAAGACATTTGTTTCCTCGCTTACAGAGGATCTGAAGGTTCTTTACGAGCAGGAGATAATGACAAAATCCCTAGACGGATTTTATCTGACGACAGCGGAAATAACAAAGCTGCTTGCCGACTCAAAAACCATCTATCTTGATACGTTTATGCGTGGCGGAAGGGTAGAGCTAAAGGCGCTTATAAACGCAAGCTGCTATCAGACGTCAGCATGGAGCGGAGATTTTAAGTCGCTGGTATCTGAGCTTAAAGCCTTCTGTGGCAGAGATTATACAACCGTCCTGTACGGCGGAAGCGAAAAAACGCTCGACATTTTAATTTCAGACCTTCGAGAAAGCGACATTCCTTGCGAACGTCTGAAGGACGACAGCGAGCTTGTCAAGGGCTTTGTTTATGTAACGGCTGGCGCTGTTTCTAACGGATTTGATTACGCAGACGCAAGGCTTGCGCTTTTGACAAGGCTTCAAACCGAAGGCTCAAAAAGAAGAAAAAGCCGCTATAAGGCAGGAGAAAAAATCAATAGCTTAAGCGACATAAACGTCGGCGACCTGGTGGTTCACTCGCTTTACGGAATCGGTAGATTTCAAGGAATTAAAAAGCTTGAAAACGGCGGAGTTTTAAAGGACTACATTACCATTTCATATGCCGGCAGCGACGTTTTGTACGTTCCTGTAACACAGCTCGATCTGGTGACGGGATATGTAGGCTCGGGAGACGACGATAAGGTTCGGCTTAATAAATTGAATTCCGGCGAGTGGAAGAAAACAAAATCGAGAGTTAAGGCGGCGGCGGAGGATATGGCTAAGGAGCTTACCGCTCTTTACGCAAAGCGACAGCTCTCAAAGGGCTATGCCTTTTCGCCCGACAGCGAATGGCAAAGAGATTTTGAAGAACGATTTGACTACACCGAAACCGACGACCAGCTCAGAAGTATTGCTGAAATAAAGGCTGATATGGAAAAGCCGTACCCGATGGATAGACTTTTGTGCGGCGATGTTGGCTTTGGAAAAACTGAGGTTGCCTTTCGTGCTTGTATGAAGTGTATGCTCGATTCAAAGCAATGCGCAATCCTCGTGCCTACAACCGTTTTAGCTTGGCAGCATTACCAGACGGCAGTAAAGCGTTTTGAACATTTTCCGGTACGAATAGAGCTGCTTTCACGCTTTAGAACTCCTACCGAGCAAAAGAAGGTAATAAGAGATTTAAAATCTGGTCTTGTCGATATGGTTATCGGAACGCACAGGCTTGTTCAGAAGGATATAGAGTTTAAGGATTTAGGACTTGCTGTAATCGACGAGGAGCAGCGTTTTGGCGTCAAGCATAAAGAAAAGTTCAAGGAAATGTTTCCGTCGGTTGATATTCTGACTCTTTCAGCAACTCCAATTCCACGAACGCTTAATATGGCGATGAGCGGAATAAGAGATATGTCGACAATCGACGACCCTCCGCAGGACAGACTTCCCGTTCAGACTTATGTAATCGAACACAACGAAGCGGTTGTTGTAAACGCAATAGAACGAGAGCTAAGACGTGGCGGTCAGGTTTATTACATCCACAACCGTGTCGAAACTATAAACCATACTGCGGCGAAGCTTTCATCATTAGTCGACGCAAGAATCGAAGTAGCTCACGGACAAATGAGCGAAAGCGAGCTTTCAAACGTCTGGCGAAGGCTTGTAGATAAAGAGATCGACGTGCTCGTTTGCACAACAATAATCGAAACAGGAGTAGATGTTTCCAACGTAAATACGCTTATTATCGAAAACGCCGACCGTTTCGGCCTAGCGCAGCTTTACCAGCTAAGAGGAAGGGTAGGACGCTCGTCAAGAAGAGCCTTTGCATACTTTACCTTTACAAGAGGTAAGGAGCTTTCTGAAATAGCTTCCAAGCGGCTTCAGGCGATAAGAGAGTTTACACAGTTCGGCTCAGGCTTTAAAATCGCTATGCGGGATTTGGAGCTCAGAGGAGCGGGAAGTATACTTTCTTCAAGACAGTCAGGACACATGGAAGCGGTAGGATACGAAATGTATCTCAGAATTTTAAATGAAGCGATAGCCGAGCAAAAGGGCGAAGCGCTTCCTACCTCGTCTGAGGACTGTATGGTTGACATTACAATCAACGCATATATTCCTGATTCTTATATCGAAAGCCTTACACAGCGAATTGATGCATACAGAAAAATTGCGGCAATATATAACGAAGAGGATGCAAACGACGTAATCGACGAGCTTTGCGACAGATACGGAAAAATTCCTCGCTCGGTTGACGGACTTATCGAGGTTTCACTTTTGAGAAACAGAGCATCACAGCTTAAAATTTCTGAAATCGCACAGAGGGGAAAGAATATAAACTTCTATATAAAGGATATTCTTTCAGAGCAGATAACTTTTCTGGCAAAGGCTTATAAGCGGCGAATTAAATTTGTCGACGAGGCAAAGCCATACTTTGTGGTAACGCTTGACGGCGGTCAGAAGCCTATTGAGCTTGTAAGGCAGACGCTTGAAATTATGGAAAAAGCGGCGGAATAAAATTAAAACGCTCTCTTAATTCTTTAAGAGGGCGTAATTTGTGAACAAACTGTAAATTCGCTGGGGGGGGTAACCTATTGACAGAAAGAATCAAATATGCTATGCTTCTATTTGGAAATTTAAATGTTTTTCTGAGATAAAGAAAGGCGAGAAACAAAGAAAGTGAGGACAACGAATGAAGTTAAAAAGACTGAATCGAGGACTTTTGCTCGGTGCGGTTTTGCTTGTGGGTACTGTTAGCTTTATAGTAGTTCAGTCGGTCAGGTTTTCAAAATACAAGCCTGACGTAGAAACTAAGGTCGACGAGTACATAGCAGATATGTGTCAGGCAAATATCGACAGCACGAGTGAAGGCTCGGTAGAGCCGCTTGAAGAGCTTGTAAACGAGTATTGGCAAAGCGGCGGAAGCGAGAACGCTTTTGATTATTGGTGCTATACAATGGGCACTACGTTTGAAATGTTAAACGACGATTACGGCGACGTTTACGGTAAAATTGAAAGCATGAATTATTATCTGAGTAATGTGAGTATTTCTCAATACGGACAGGACTGCGCAAAGGTAACATTTGATTGCTCGATAAACTGCGTATACAGCGGAAATCCGATGATATATGATCTGGGTTATCATTCCTGCATTGACTTTTCATATAAGGAGGAATTACCGTCAGAGGATGAAAAGTTTGAAGCGACTATTGAGTATTGGGACTGC
Organism: Ruminococcus sp.; assembly: GCA_021205185.1. Classification (GTDB taxonomy): domain Bacteria; phylum Bacillota; class Clostridia; order Oscillospirales; family Ruminococcaceae; genus UMGS1601. The sequence continues at coordinate 51,482 of JAJPYB010000007.1, forward strand.
GGCTTGATTTTACAGCTTGACGGCGACGAATGGAAGATAATAAATAGCTGTTCCGGAAGCTGGAGCTCCTCCGAGTCTGAAGTGATTGAAGAGACCTCAAGCGAGGAGGTGACGGCAGATGAGTAATAATGTGCTCTTTAAAGTAGACCACATAAACAAGACCATTGGCAGCCGTCAGATTCTTCACGACGTTTCGTTTGAAGCGTATGCAGGCGAGGTTTTCGGCTTTTTAGGACCTAACGGAGCAGGAAAGACCACTACTATAAAAATTGCGGTAGGACTGATTTCCTCAGACAGCGGAAGCGTTGAAATTGACGGAGTAAACGTAAAGAAGGATTTTGAAAAGGCAATGTCGTCGGTTGGCGCTATTGTTGAAAATCCTGAGATGTATAAATATCTGACAGGCAGAAAGAACCTTGAGCAGTATGCAAGAATAAGAGAGGGCGTTACAAAGGAACGTATAGACGAGGTCGTACGACTTGTAAAGCTTGAAAACAGAATTAACGACAAGATAAGCAAGTATTCTCTCGGTATGCGTCAGCGTTTAGGCGTAGCGCAGGCGATTTTACACCACCCGAAGGTTCTTATTCTCGACGAGCCAACAAACGGACTTGACCCGGCGGGAATAAAAGAGCTTCGTGATATTTTAAAGGGACTTGCGCACAATGAAGGAATATGCGTAATAATTTCCTCTCACCTGATGAGTGAAATGGAGCTTATGTGCGACAGAGTCGGAATTATCGCAAACGGAAAGATGATAGGCGTTCACACTCTTGAGGAATTTACAAATGCTTCAAAGGACAACAGCGTTACAATTCGCTTAAGAGTTGATAATCCTGCTCTTGCGGCAAAGATTGTTTCTGTTTCTAAAATTGATGGAAGTTCAATCGAGGTAAAGCTAAGCCGTGAAAATTCCGATAAGGCTACCGCTCAGATTGTTAAACAACTGGTTGACGGAATGGTAGAGGTTTATTCTATTACCGAGCCTGAGCATAAATCGCTTGAGGACGCATTCATACAGCTTACCGCAGCGCAGCAGGGAGGTGGTCAGATTGGGTAAATTCTTTTCACTCGTTAAAAACGAATATATAAAGACTCTCAAAAAGGTATCGACGAAGATTCTCATTCTTCTTGTGATTCTTGCAGCTATTGGCGGCTGTGGTATTATATGGGCGGAAGAGGCCGTTTTCTCAAGCTATGACGACTATTATGCTGATGAAGACGATACGCTTGATTACAGCGATACTTTAGACTGGCTTGAGGAAACTCAGCCTGACGACTGGGAAAGACAGTATGAGCTTTACGAATATTTTGATAGCTTGGACCTTTACTACGGCAAGGACTACGACCTGATCACAATGACGGATATTATTGACGAAGCGGAGCTTACAGCCGAGCAGGCTAAAGAGATTTTAGACCCGTGGATTTCAGACGGCAACTGGAAAGCGACACTTGAAGCGATGATTCCGTATACTGAAAGCGAAGCGTTAAAATGGGAGCTTGAGTACAGAGTTGACAATGATATTCCATATGCTGACGACTGGAAAAACTCTGTTATAGAGGACATCAGAGAAGCTAAGGCTTCACTTGACCCGGAGCTTTCTGAAGATACGCAGCAGGAATACGAGGATACGATAACGCTCGGACTGTACAGACTTGAAAACAATATATCGGTAAATGCCGCTGACGGCGAGGACGAGGAAGCTATTTACGACGGCGAGGTTACAATTTGGACAGCGCTTTTCCAGATGTCCTCACTTGCGGCGACAGTAATAGGACTGCTTATTATGGTTGTAGCAGGTAGCTGCATAGCTAACGAGTATTCTCAGGGAACTATAAAATTCCTGCTTATAAATCCTATAAAGCGTTGGAAAATTCTTATGTCGAAATACGTTACTGTAATTACATTTGGTTGTGTAATGCTGGCATTGATGTTCCTGATAGTTTTGCCGACGGCAGGACTTATGCTCGGCTTCGACGGAATCGGCGCACCTTATCTGACTGTTGAAGCAGGAGAGGTAGTAGAGTCGTCAGCTGTGCTTCGGGTTGTGGCAAGCTGGCTGCTGGGAAGCGTAGAATTTGTAATTTACGCTACTCTTGCAATGGCGCTTTCGTCGCTTACAAAGAGTGCAGCTTTAGCGGTAGGACTAAGCGTATTCTTTATGCTTGCAGGAAATACAATCGTTCTTGTTCTGAATCAGTTCGGAATGGATTGGGCACGCTACCTGCTGTTTGCAAATACCGACCTTTCAGCGGTAATTTCCGGCACATCAGGCTTTGCAATGCATACTGTAAGCTTTGCGATTTGCGTGCTTGTAGCGCACTTTGCGGTATTCTTCCTCACTATGTGGGATGCCTTTAATAAAAAAGAGGTTTAAAAGCTGCAACGCAATAATTATATTCAAGTTGTTCATTACTTGAATTAAAAAATCCCCTTGCCTTATTTAAAAGGTAAGGGGATAGCTTTTGCACAAAAAATCAGACACATCATCGGCAAAAGCCAAAAATAATGTGTCTGACCGTAAAATCAATTAAATTTCAGTAAATCGCTTATTTCATAGCCTCTTCAACAGCAACTGCACAAGCAACTGTTGCACCAACCATCGGGTTGTTACCCATTCCGATAAGTCCCATCATTTCTACATGAGCTGGAACGGATGAAGAACCTGCGAACTGTGCGTCTGAGTGCATTCTTCCCATTGTATCTGTCATACCATAAGAAGCCGGACCTGCCGCCATATTGTCTGGGTGAAGAGTTCTTCCTGTACCGCCGCCTGAAGCTACTGAGAAGTACTTCTTGCCAAGCTCGATGCACTCCTTCTTGTATGTTCCTGCAACCGGGTGCTGGAAACGAGTTGGGTTGGTTGAGTTTCCTGTGATAGAAACGTCAACGCCTTCCTTGTGCATAATAGCAACGCCTTCAGTAACGTCGTTAGCGCCGTAGCAGTTTACCTTTGAACGAAGTCCTGTGGAATATGCCTTGCGGAATACTTCCTTAACCTCGCCCGTGTAGTAATCCATTTCAGTTTCTACATATGTAAAGCCGTTGATTCTTGCGATAATCTGAGCTGCGTCCTTGCCAAGTCCGTTAAGAATAACTCTCAAGGGTTCTTTTCTTACCTTGTTAGCCTTTTCAGCAATTCCGATTGCTCCCTCAGCAGCAGCGAATGATTCGTGACCTGCTAAGAATGCAAAGCACTTTGTGTCCTCTTCAAGAAGCATCTTTCCGAGATTTCCGTGTCCTAGACCAACCTTTCTCTGGTCAGCAACAGAGCCAGGAATACAAAATGCCTGAAGCCCTTCGCCGATTGCAGCAGCAGCGTCAGCAGCTCTTGTGCAGCCCTTCTTGATAGCGATTGCGCAGCCTACCGTGTACGCCCACTTAGCGTTCTCAAAGCAAATCGGCTGAATGCTTTCAACCTGCTTGTAAATGTCAAGACCCTTTTCCTTGGTAATTTCAGCACACTCTTCGATTGACTTGATGCCGTACTGCTCTAAAACAGCAAGGATTTGTTTTTCTCTTCTTTCATATGATTCAAATAAAGCCATTTTAAAAATCCTCCCTATTCTTTTCTTGGGTCAATAATCTTAACAGCGTCGTCAACTCTGCCGTATTGACCCTGAGCCTTTTCAAAAGCAGTATTTGCGTCGTCGCCTGCCTTGATAAAGTCCATCATCTTACCAAAGTTTACATACTTGTAGCCAATAATCTCGTCGTCCTCGTCCAGTGCGATTCCGGTAACGTAACCGTCTGTCATTTCTAAGTAGCGAGGGCCCTTCTTTAAAGTTCCGTACATTGTACCAACCTGCGAACGAAGTCCCTTTCCAAGATCCTCAAGTCCAGCGCCGATTGCAAGTCCGTCCTCAGAAAAAGCGCTCTGAGTTCTACCATAAACGATCTGCAGGAAAAGCTCTCTCATTGCAGTGTTGATAGCGTCGCAAACGAGGTCGGTGTTAAGCGCCTCAAGAATTGTTCTTCCGGGTAAAATCTCACTTGCCATAGCAGCCGAATGAGTCATACCTGAACAGCCGATAGTTTCAACAAGAGCCTCTTGAATAACGCCCTCTTTAACGTTGAGCGTTAGCTTACAGGTGCCCTGCTGAGGAGCACACCAGCCAATACCGTGAGTAAAGCCTGAAATATCCTTGATTTCCTTAGCTTTAATCCATTTTGCTTCCTCCGGAATAGGTGCTGCGCCATGAGCAACGCCCTGAGTTACCGGACACATTGTTTCAACTTCATGTGAATAAATCATAAGTTAGATAACTCCTCTCAAAAGATAGTATTTTCATACGCCAATATTATACAACATTTTCTTTTGTTTGACAAGACCGATTTTGTAAAAAATAACGAAATTGCAGTAAATATTTAACTATACCGCCGACAGCAATCAGTAAGTAAGCGTCCATACCCCCGCCGCTGGCAGGGGTGTACTTATGCAATTCAAAAACAATGAACAGACAATTTCAACCTCAGCACAATATCCGGCTCAATTTATCAGAACCTTATTTGAAACTTATATGTAGCTTAAATGAATGTAAACAAATTGTAAAAATGAGGGTTATTGTAATTTATTACAGGTTTTTTTGCAAAATTTTCTGTTGAAATTGACTCGCAGTTGTTGTATAATAATGAGGTGATATTTTGCCCTAGTGGCAAGAAACAAATGTTTTAACAGTACCTATTAAATTGCGGAGGCACGGTTAATGGAAGATAAAAATAAGCCAAACGATTTAAATGAGAAGAAGGAAATGTCTGTCGACGATATCATAAACGACGTTATGATGAAAAAAAGCGCAGTTGAGAAGAAGGCTTCAGACGAGCAGCAGGCAGCGCCCGACAAGCAGGCTGACGACGATCTGGGCGTTATGATAAACGCAGACGATTACCTTCTGGATTTTGATTCAGACGATACCTTTAACGATACTATTGACGATAATATTGACAACAGCCTTGACAGCTCTTTTGCCGACGATGCAAAAGACGGAGAGGGAGAGCAAAAAAGTGTAGCCGACCTTATAGCTGAGGTTATTCAGAAGAAAACTATGCAGGAGGAAGGCGAGAATACAGGCTTAGACCAAAAGCTTGACGGACGAGTTGCAGTAAGCACAAAACAGCCGATCGAAGGAATCGACGACGAATATACGTCTGAGAGCGAGGAGTTTGAAGACGAACCAAAGAAAAAGCTTACTAAGAAGCGCTTTACATCAGTTGTCGTTTGCTACATAGTAGGAGTTGTATTTATTTTACTTTCGGCGGGAGTTTCTGTATTCGGTTATTATACGGGACTTTTGCAAAGAAGCGTAAATACAACAGGCGGAACAGGAATACTTTCAATAGGAACAGCTGACGACGACGATTTAACTCGTGAGGAGGAGCTAAGAGAGCAGCTTAAAGCGGCTCAGGAAAATTTCGTTTCAGACGACAACGTCACTAACATTTTAATAATAGGCGAGGATATCCGAGATACAGAAAACGAAACGACAGGCAATACCGACGTTATGATGCTATGCTCGATAAACAGCGAAACTCAGGAGGTTACTCTCACCTCGTTTATGAGAGATATGTACGTGGAAATTGCCGATACAGGAGGCACTTACGCAAAGCTTAACGCCGCTTATTCAATGGGCGGAGCGGAGCTTACTATGAAGACGCTTCAGAATAACTTCGGCGTTGACGTTGACAAGTATGTGCTGTTTAACTTCTATACATTTATAGATATAGTTGATGCTTGCGGCGGAGTTGATATAAGAATTTCCGACGAAGAAGCAGAGGGTATGCAGGACCCGATGGCGGAGCAGAACAACTATCTTGGAAACGAAACCGGTACCGACTATCTGACAGAGGGCGGAACCTACCATATGAACGGAAATCAGGCGCTGGCATATGCAAGACTGAGATATGTCGGAAACGCCGATTTTGAGAGAACCGAAAGACAAAGAAGAGTTGTTACAAAAATCGCTGAGCAGGCACAGGATATGAGCCTGGTAGAGCTTTCAGACCTTCTGGACACGGTCTTGCGAGAGCTTGAAACTAATCTCACTGACGGAGAAATTGCATATTTGCTTTACCATTCTTCAACGCTCTTGTCTTATGATATAAATCAGCTCAGAATACCTGCTGACGGAATGTATTCAAACGAAACTATTCGTGGCTCGGCAGTATTGGTGGTTGATCTCGAAGCGAGCATCAAGCTTTTTCAGGAAACGGTTTACGGCTATACAAGCTATGACGATGAAGACGACGAGGACGATAGCTCGTATGATTATTATAGTTCAGATGACGACGATAGCTCGTACGACTATTATTCAAGCGATGACGATTCATCATACAGCTACGGCAATGAAATGAATACCTTTTACTAACGAAAAAAATCCTATTGCAAAGCATAGAGCAATAGGATTTTTGTTACAACTAAAATTTTCAAAAAATCAGCTTATCGGCATTTCTGCAGCTTGTTCGGGCTTTTCTTTTGAAGCGGCTTCTGCGTGCCTTGCCTTTTCGAGATTGTAAAAATACTCAATTACAGATTTTCTTGTTATAATACCGATAAAGCAATCTCTGTCGTCTATGACGGACACAAAGTTCTGGTTCATAACAAGCAGCAGTAAATCCTGCATAGTAGCATTGATTCTTACGGGTTTATATCTTTTCGTATTGATAATATCCTTTATTTTTACGTCCTCTAAAAGCCTTAAATCGACAGTTGTGTAATTGTCAAGTATGTGGCGAAGAAAATCGCCTTCGGAAACAACGCCTATATATTTTCCGCCTTTGTTGATTACAGGCGTTGCGGTAAATTTATGCGCCTTCATCTGTTCAAGTCCCTGCCTTACGGAGCTTGAATCGTAAATATATGAAACGCTGGCTTTAGGTTTTAAAAGCGATAGGATGTTCATCAGTTAATTCCTTTCTGGTGTTTAAGTGTATGCGTTTTTGTCGCCTGAAAGCGAAGAGAAAGCAGCAAGCCTTCTCACCCACAAATATAATACTATACTATTATGAATAATATGTGAAGATTTTGGGTTAAATTTTGCCAGACTTTAAATTTTACAATTTGTCTTTTGTATGGAGGAGAAATGGAAGAGTACACAAAAATAAAAAACCGCCGGATAAAGCGAGTTTTGCTTATAACTGCAATTATCCTCCTTGCAGGAGGTCTATACGCTTTGCTTGTAACGCTTGCTGGAATTTCAATTCCTTGCGTTTATCACAGCCTTTTTGGTATCTGGTGCCCGGGCTGCGGTTCAAGCAGAATGTTTATTTCTTTGCTTCAGCTTGATTTTAGGGGAGCTTTTTTAATGAATCCGTTTTTGTTTATTGTACACCCGATTTTTGTAGTGGCAACGCTGTTCAGAGCTTATCAATATATAACTCAAAAGGAGAAAAAGCAAACGAGGTGGTATATAGTGTTCGCTTTGATATGCTTATTTGCGTTTGCAATATTTGGAGCTTTAAGAAATTTTGACTCTTTTTCTTTCCTTGCGCCCAGCTATTGAATTTCTTTTGATACTGTGATATACTATATATTTAAATAGGATAAATGGGAATATTCAAAGCTGAAAAAAGCTTTAAAGGATGGTAATAAAGAATATATGAAAATAGCTATAATCGTCTTTTTTGTTGTGATGTCTGCGATTTTTTCGGGAACTGAAACTGCCTTTTCCTCTGCAAATCTCATCAGGTTAAAAAGCCTGGCGGCGGGAGGTAAAAAGTCAGCAAAAACGGCTGTCGGAATAATCGAGCGTTACGACAAGGCACTGACGGCGGTTTTAATTGGAAACAATATTGTAAACATTGGAGCGTCCTCAATCGCTACCGTTTTGTTTACTGCTACATTTGGCTCTAACGGAGCGGCAATTTCAACGATTGTTATGACTGTTGTAGTTTTAATCTTCGGCGAAATAATTCCTAAAAATTTCGCTAAGGAAAACGCCGAGGCGGTATGCCTTGCTATGGCTTATCCGCTAAAGGCTTTAATGACAGTTTTTACGCCGCTGATTGCTTTCTTTATTTTCTTAAAGAATATAATGACAAGGCTTTCAAGCCGCAAGAAAAAAGCTCCAACCGTTACCGAGGAGGAGCTTATGTATATGATTGATGAAATTGAGGACGAGGGAGTTTTAGAGGAGCAGGAATCGAATCTTGTGCGAAGCGCGCTTGAATTTGACGAAACTCAGGTGGAGGAGATTTTAATTCCTCGTGTAAACGTTATAGCGATTGACAAAAACGAGGATATAGAAAAAATCAAGGACTGCTTTTTTGAAAATTCCTACTCTCGCTTTCCTGTGTATGACGAAAGCATAGATAATATAATAGGAATACTTCACCAAAACGACTTTTGCAAGGCTTACCTGAACGGCGGAAGGGATATAACTCCTCATTTGAAAAAGCCGCTGTTTGTGTCTGAGCATCAAAAGATTTCAGATACCCTTAAAGCTATGCAAAAGGAAAAGGTTCACATGGCGGTCGTTTTAGACGAATACGGCGGCACAAGCGGAATTGTTACGCTCGAGGATATAATCGAAGAGCTGGTTGGTGAAATTTACGACGAGAGCGACGACGAGGACAATTCCTTTATAAAGGTAGCCGAAAACAAATACGACGTCTTAGCCGACCTTTCAATCAGCGATTTTGCAGAGCGTATAGGAATCGACGAGGACGAGTTTGAAACCGACTGCAATTCCTTAGGCGGACTGTTTATGGATCAGCTTCACAGAGTAGCCTGCCAAAACGACAAGGTTGAATATAAAATGCTGCGCCTTACAGCAACTCAGATTGAGGATCAATGGATAGAGAGAATTGAGGTCGAAATTAAGGATAAGGACAATGAAGAACTCGGACAACAGGAATAAAATGGGCTCGGCGGAGCTTTGCTATCGGCTGTTTATAATATTTATAAGCGCTTTGTTTTTGCTTTTGCTGCTTGCAAGCCTGATAGTCGTAAAGGCGGTTGTCGGAAATGAAGAAAATGTAAAAACTGCTTGCGGCGTGCTTTCAAGCATTTTCTTTGCGCTCGTTATAATGACTCTGGCAACGCTGATTGTCTGCTGGGTGGCAATGAAAAAAACAGGAGCGGCAAACCTGATGGTAAGCACGCTTCTGATGACAGTTTCAAGCGTATTTTTGCTGCTTAACTGTAAGTGGGTTTATACAGTTTACGCTTACAGCGCAGGAAACGACGAGTTTGTGCTAAGTCAGATTGGCGATACAGTAGAAAGCTACTACGATTTTCTTGACGATGTACATTTGCGTTGGCTTTTGCTGGGATTTGCATTAGCTTTTATAGTGATATTAGGAGCGGTAAGCTTCTTTCATTTAAAAAGATATAGACAGGAGATTAAAGAGGAAATATGAAAATAGATTTTCACACTCATGCTTTTACCGAATCTATTGCTCAAAGAGCAATAACAAAGCTTGAGGGCTTAGCTCAGCAAAAGGCTTTGACAGACGGTACTGTCGCTTCGCTTTTGCAGAGGTTTGACGAATGGGGAGTTGACAAGGGAGTAGTTCTGACAATAGCTACAAAGCCTTCTCAACAGACTACAATCAACAATTGGGCGGCAAGCATTAAAAGCGACAGACTGATTCCATTCGGCTCGGTGCATTTTTTAGCTGACGACTGGGAAGCGGAGCTTGAGCGAATCAAGGAGCTTGGGCTAAAGGGCGTAAAGCTTCACCCGGATTATCAAGGCTTTGAAATTGACGACGAACGCTTGACGCCAATATATAAAAAGTGCGCAAGTCTGGGACTTGTGGTGCTTTTTCATGCGGGCTACGACTGCGTATCGCCGGATTACATTCACGCAATACCCGAAGCGTCTTTACGAGTACACCGCAGAGTTCCTGAAATGACAATGGTTCTGGCGCACTTAGGCGGAAACTATCTGTCAGACGATGTTTTAAAATACTTAGCAGGCGAGGAGGGCGAGCTTTATTTTGATACAAGCTTTGTAGCCGACGTTTACGATGACTCGGTAGTCGAGGAAATTATTTTAAAGCATGGTACTGACAGAATACTGTTCGCTACCGACTGCCCGTGGTGTTCCGGAAAGGCTGAGATCGATATGATAAACAGGCTCTCTTTAACGGAAGATGACAGAGAAAAGATTTTTCACAAGAATGCCGAAAGGCTTTTGCACTTAGATTAAAAAATGAAACGGAGAGAAGTAAAATGACTTACAAGGAAGAATTTATCAGATTTATGGTTGACAGCGGAGTTTTAACCTTCGGAGAGTTTACCCTTAAAAGCGGAAGAAAGGCGCCGTATTTTATAAATACGGGAAACTATAAGACCGGCGCACAGCTTGCAAGACTTGGCGGCTTTTACGCTGATTGTATAAAGGAAAACGGCATTGAAGCCGAAACCTTTTTCGGCCCTGCATATAAGGGTATTCCGCTTGCTGTTTCTGCGGCAGTAGCTATGTACAATAAATACGGCGAGGAAATAAACTATACCTTTGACAGAAAGGAAGCTAAGGATCACGGCGAGGGCGGAATGTTCGTTGGCAAGAAGCTTGAAAATGGCGAAAAGGTAGTTATAATCGAGGATGTTATGACAAGCGGAAAGGCTTTGAAGGAAACTATGCCGAAGCTAAAGGGTGCCGCTGACGTTGACGTTACATCAATGGTAATTACAGTTGACAGAATGGAAAAGGCGCTTGACAGCGACAAAAGCGCAGTTCAAAACGCTTTTGACGAGTATGGAGTCAGAGTTTATTCAATAGTCAACATCAACGACATTATTGAAGCTATAAAGTCGGGAATTGTTGAAGGCAAGGAATATCTGGACAAGATGATAGAATACAGAAGCCTTTACGGAGTACAGTAAGAAATGGATAATGATAATCTTAGCGTTACTACTGAAAATGAGCAACCCAAAAAGGATATTTTCGATAAAATAATGTCGCTGCCGATTTTAAATATCTTTGAAGGCTTTTATAAGAAAAACAAGTCGGTGCTGCTTTATCTCTTTTTCGGAGTTTTAACAACTGCCGTGAGCTTTTTGGCGGCGCTTGTCGGCAAGGAAACGCTCGAGGCGATGAGCTTTGGCAAGGATTTTGTTTCAACTGCAAGCACGGTGTTTTCCTGGATATGTTCGGTGACGTTTGCATATATTACAAACAGAATATGGGTGTTCAATTCAAAAGCAAAGGGAGCAGGAAAAATCACTAAAGAAGCGGCTTCCTTTTACGGCGGCAGAGTTTTTACGCTTGTTGTAGAAACTCTTATAATGTGGCTCGGCTATTCGTTGCTTCAAGTAAACTACTGGATTACAAAAATTTTGGCGAATGTTGTCGTGCTGATTTTAAACTATGTAATAAGCAAGCTTTTTGTCTTTAAGAAAAGCGATTAAGGCGATGCTCAAAAGGGCGTGGGGTCATGAGCGAAAATGGTGAAAATGTAAAAATTGCATATAGAGTTTCCGCTTTGAGCATTTTTGTAAATATAGCGCTTTCAGCTATAAAGCTTTTAGCAGGTATTTTTGCGAACAGCTCGGCTTTGGTTTCTGACGCCGTTCATTCGCTAAGCGACGTTTTTTCAACTATTGTGGTGATTATAGGCGTTAAGCTTTCAAGCAAGGCGGACGATGAGGATCATCAATACGGACACGAAAGAATCGAATGTATAGCGGCGCTTATTTTAGCCTCAGTTTTGATGGTAACGGGCGTCGGTATTGGTTTTAGCGGAGTAAAGCTGTTTGCCACAAAGGAATTTGTAAACCTTGAGCGACCTCACTTTATAGCGCTTCTGGCGGCGGCACTTTCGATAGTTGTCAAGGAAGCGATGTACTGGTACACGAGAAGAGCCGCTAAAAAGCTTCGTAGCGACGCTTTAATGGCTGACGCATGGCACCACAGAAGCGACGCGCTTTCGTCTGTCGGAAGTATTATCGGTGTCGGAGGCGCGATGCTGGGCTACGAATTTTTAGACCCACTTGCTTCTATTGTCATTTGTCTGTTTATAATCAAGGCGGCGTTTGATATTTATAAGGACGCTGTTTCAAAGCTGACGGACAAGTCGGCGAGCATTGAGGTTACGGCGGGAATAAGGGAAATCATTTTGAAAAACGATAAGGTTCTGGGAATAGACGTTTTAAAGACCAGACTTTTCGGCTCAAGGATATATGTCGATGTTGAAATATCGCTCGACGGAGATATGACGCTTTTTGCGGCGCACCAGACGGCGCAAGAGGTTCACGATGAAATAGAAAGAAATTTTCAGGACGTTAAGCATTGTATGATTCATGTAAATCCATACAACGCTGAGAAACAAGAAGAGGTTTAGAATTTGAGTGAGATTTTAGAGGTTTTATGGGACGGGCTGCTTGACGCATTGAAAATGCTGCCGTTTTTGTTCGGAGTTTATCTCTTGATTGAGTATATGGAGTATAAAAACTCCAAAGGCTTTGAGGGCTTTTTCAAGCGCTTAGGCTTTTTTGGACCTGTCGGCGGTGCGGCTCTAGGCGCTATTCCGCAATGCGGAATTTCAGTAGCGGCGACAAATCTGTATTCCGGCAGAGTTATAACGTTGGGAACTATTATTGCTGTCTATATCGCCACAAGCGACGAGGCAATTCCTATAATTTTAGCAAACCCTGAAAAAATAGGCGCTCTCTGGAAGCTTATTGTCGTCAAGGTTGTAGCGGCGATAGCAGCGGGAATTGTAGTTGACCTGATTTCAAAGGCTGTATTTAAGAATAAAAAGGAAGAAAAGCCGTTTGATGAGCTTTGCGAGCATTGCGGCTGTCACGACCACGAGGAGGAAGCTGGCGCTCACTCGGTTTTGCTTCCGGCTTTAAAGCACACCGTAGAGATATTTGTTTTTGTACTCATTATAAATATTGCTCTCGGCTTTGTTATGGAATATTTAGGTCAGGACTTTTTAAAGAGTATTTTAATTTCCGATTCTGTGCTTCAGCCGTTTATCTGTGCGATAGTCGGTTTTATTCCGAACTGTGCTGCGAGCGTTTTGCTGACCGAGCTTTATTTGCAGGAGGTCATAAGCTTCGGCTCTTGTATAGCAGGACTTTGTACCGGTGCTGGAATGGGACTGTTGGTGCTGTTTAAGACAAACAAGCACATAAAGCAAAATCTGGCAATACTTGGTATTCTTTATGTCGTGGCAGTTATTACAGGCTTTCTGGCAAACCTTTTATTTTAGCCACAAGACTTAAAAATTTGACAAACGCATATAATTCGTTGTATAATGTGTGCATAATACTTACCATTGATGTACAAAAGTATCGAGGTAAGATTTTTAGTATAGGAAAGAGGAGTTTTATATGGGATTAAAGAGGGTACTTTCTGTTTTGTCGGCTTGCGTGTTGGCAGTTGGTATTATGGCAGGCTGTGGGAAATCTGACGACGAGTCGTCGACAGCAACAGAAGAAGCAAAAAATTACAAAATTGGTATCGTGCAGATTATGGAGCATACATCTCTTAATACAATTAGAGATGCAGTAGTGGCTCAGCTTGAGGAGCTAGGCTATAAGGACGGAGAAAACTGTACTATCGACCTTCAGCAGGCAAACAACGAAGCTACTATGGTAACTCAGATTTTAGATAAGTTCAAGGCTGACGGCGACGATATTATCGTTGCTATTACAACTCCTTGCGCTACTGCTGCGGCAGCATATTCTGATGAAATTCCAGTTGTATTTTCAGCGGTTACAGATCCTGTAAGCGCAGGACTCGTTCAGGACTGGGAAAATTCAGGAGATGAAAACTTAACTGGTACGTCTGACAAGCTCGACATTACAAAAATTTTGGATACAGCTCTTACTATCACGCCTGATATTAAGACTCTCGGCTACCTTTATAATACGGGTGAGTCAAACTCTGTATCCTGCCTTGAAGAGGTTAAGGAGTATTGCGACGAAAACGGAATAGAGCTTGTTGAGGCTTCGGCTACAACAGCAACTGAGCTTGCAGAGGCGGCTACTACATTGTTCTCAAAGTGCGACGCTGTATTTTCACCTAACGACAACACAGTAGCAGGAGCAATGGGAACGGTAGCGCAGGTTGCTATTGACGCTGGTAAGCCGATGTACGTTGGAGCAGATTCAATGGTTCAGGACGGCGGCTTTGCGACAGTCGGAATCGAGTATACAGACTTGGGTATTGAAACGGCTAATATGGTCGATCAGATTTTACAGGGCGAGCAGGCAGGAGATATTCCTGTTAAGGTATTCAACGAGGATTTAAGCACTTATATCAACAAGTCTACTGCTGAAGCAATAGGTGTTACAATTCCTGAGGATATCGAAAACGGAGAAAAGACAGTTTTCTTTGAATAATTAAATTACGCCCGAATAATTGCGCTTAAATTTATCAGAGCGGGTATGTTTTTCGGTTCCAGTCAGAAATATACTGCTCTGATATTTTTTACGGAGATTTTTTATGAAGATAAACAAGAAGAAGCTTATATCCTGGATTCCGAGAATAGTAGTGCTTGTTGTAATGCTTGTGCTTATAAACACGCAGCTTTATCAAAGCCAGATAATTGATACATTAGAATACGGATTTGTATTTGCGCTTTTAGCTCTTGGAATTTTTATTTCCTATAGAATTCTGGATATTCCCGACCTGTCCGTTGACGGAACATTTGCGCTCGGAGTTTCCGTTTCAGCTATTGTAGCTTCAAACGGTCACCCGATTTTAGGAATGCTTTTAGGACTTGTCTCAGGCGCGCTTGCGGGCTGTGTTACAGGAGTTTTAATTACGAAGTTTAAGGTTCAGCCTATTTTAGGCGGAATCATTACAATGACAGCGCTTTATTCGATTAACTTAGCGATTCTCGGAGCGCCGAATCTGTCGCTTTGGAAAAGCCCCACAATTTTTAAGCTGACCGAAAGTGTTTTCGGCGAGTACAATCAGCTTATAATGACGTTTATAGTTCTGGCAGTTGTATTTTTGTTGATGTTCTGGTTTTTAAAAACTCAGATTGGTATGAGCCTTCGAGCGACTGGCGACAATGAATTTATGGTAAGAGCTTCCTCGATAAATTCAGACACTATGAAAATACTCGGCTTTGCGATTGCAAACGCTCTTGTTTCTCTGTCGGGAGCAATGTACGCTCAATATACTCAAACGGGCGACACCAATAGCGGAACAGGAATGCTGGTAGTTGGTTTAGCTTCAATTATAATAGGCGAAATATTTTTCTCGCAGCACACAATTCTTTCAGGACTTCTGGCGGCGGTTTTTGGAGCTGTAGCGTACAGATACATATTAAGCTTTGCAATGAGTCTTGGAATTGATACTATGTATACAAAGCTCCTGTCGGCGATTATTGTTGCAATAGCTATCGCCCTTCCGGTCATCAAGAAAGGCGTTTTGAACGCATTTTCCAGAATAAAGGAAAGGGGTGGTAAGAGTGCTTAAAATTGAAAACGCAAATGTTGTTTTTAACGCAAAAACCGTCAACGAAAAAAGAGCGCTCAAGGACTTTTCCTATGAGATTGAGGACGGAGATTTTATAACCGTTATCGGCTCGAACGGAGCAGGAAAATCTACTCTTATGAACGCCGTTTCGGGAAGCTTAACGCTTGACAGCGGAAGAATTATTCTCGACGGCAGGGATATTACTCATTTCAAGGAACACAAACGAGCAAGATTTATAGGCAGGCTTTTTCAGGACCCGTTAAAGGGAACCGCTCCGAATATGACTATTGAGGAGAATTTAGGGCTTGCATATTCAAGAGGTAAAAAGCGAACGCTGAATATTGGAATCAGCAAAAAAGATTTATCCCTGTTCCGTGAGCGGCTTGAGCTTTTAGGGCTAGGCCTTGAGGACAGAATGAAAACTCCGGTAGGACTTTTGTCCGGCGGACAAAGACAGGCACTGACTCTTTTAATGGCGACCATTGTAACGCCAAAGCTTCTGCTGCTTGACGAGCATACTGCTGCTTTAGACCCTGTTACCGCTAAAAAGGTAATGGAGATAACTGATGAAATTGTCAAAAATGATAAGATAACAACTCTTATGATAACTCATAATATCGCAAGCGCGCTTGCTTTCGGTAACAAAACACTTGTGCTTTCGCAGGGCGAGCTTTTAATGGATATAACAGGCGAGGAACGAAGGAATATGACGGTCGAATCGCTCATGCAGCTTTATTCCAAAACCGCTACTGATTCGCTTTCAGACAAAATGGTGTTGTGATTTTAAAGAGAGTGAACAAACGACAGTATTGAAATTTACGGAGGAAGTCAGATGATTTTAAAAAGAGTATTATCGGGCGTTTGCGCCGCTTTGATGACATTTCTTATTCCAATTACCGCTTTCGCTGAGGACGAAACCTTAGAGCTTGACACAGAGTATACAGGCTACGACGAGGACCCGGCGGTTATCTTCGACGAGGACTTAAGCTATGATTATTCGCTTGATATAGCGTCGGTTGTAGTCAGCTTTGAGCTTGTAAGCTACAACGAGGAAAACGGCTTTGCGCTTAAAATGGTTGTCAACGACCAGTCGGCAGCTAACGATTACTATTTTTTAACGCTGGCAACTAACAGCTGGGCGACTGTCGATTCAGGCTATGGCGTAGTGCAAGACCCTATAGAGCCTGAGGGTGAGGGAATTTACAACCTGAAGTTTGACGTTACCGCTGAGGGCGAAATGACAAACATCAAGCTTGAGCTCTGGCAGGGAACCGCTAAGGTTTACGGAGTTTATTACCTTAACGAAGACGATGAGATTATACATTCAAGCGGCGAGATAAAAACCTCTACTGTCGGCTGTTATACGCCAACCGAGGGAAAGGTCGACGAGTTTGTATTAACCGAGCAGCAAACTACAACTGAGGAAACTACAGAGGAAACAACCGAAGCGGAAACTGAAATTATAACAGTTACTACCACAGAAAGCGACGACAGTTCAAGCTCGCTTAGCGATCTTGGAATTTTCGATCTTTTAAGCGTGGAAATTTTTGGAGTAAGAATTATCTGGATTCTTGCAGGGTTGTTTTTGATAATTGGAATCTTGTTTATTGTAGCGGGAGCTATGATGTCAAGGAAAAAGCATAAGAAGGAACGTACTGAAACTGACAAGAAGGATAAAAAGGGCAAAAAGGATAAAGCGCCCAGAGATATTGAAAAGAGGGACAGAGAATGAAAAGAATTATAGCCTTACTTGCTTGCTTGATTTTGATTGTAAGTCCGTTTTGTGTCTTTAACGCTTTTGCGGAGGATTCATCATCCGACGAAGCAGAAACGACAGCGGCAGAAGAAGAAACAGACAGCGCTGACGAATCAAGCGATTCGGAAGCTGAGGAGGAAACCGAAGCGAGAACGGATGATGAGGATCCGCTCGCTGACGCCGACGGTTTTGAAATTCCGACAAGCTTTTACATTGGTGGCGGAGTAATTGTAGTTTTTATAATCGCATCGGTAGTTGTTCTAATTATGGGCAAACCTAAAGAGAAGTAGATTACAATTTTCGCCTATCAACAATAGCTTTTGTACAAAATAACCATAAATTCACGGAAAAATTTGTGACATTAGCTATTGCAAGTGCGACGAAAATGTGATAGAATAAGAGTACGATATGATAATATGAGTGTAGTGTAGCGTTTCAGCAACTTGACGCGGCACAACATTTGTTTATTAAAATTGAGGAGGAAAATCAATATGAAATTGAGCAAAAGAATTTTGGCTACTGCTGTTTCCTTGACAGTTGCAGCTACAATGCTTTCAGCTACTTACGCTAGTGCTGCTGATGTTACATATGAGCTACCAAGTTGGTCTTCAGCACCAGAGCTTCGTAAGAACGGCATTGACCTTAAGGCTAATGAAGTTTATTCAACAGCTAAGGATTTACCAACACAGCCAACAGTAGGTATTTCTGTTCAGATGGGTGCAACCTATTCTTACAGAAACGGATTCTCTGTACCATTGTCTGAGTCGACAAGTTCAGCATACGTTTTAGTTGACGGCGATGGAACAACAGGAAACGGTACTGATAAGTACGAGATTACTTACAAATCATCCATGTGGTCACATTTCTTTGTACACGGTGCTGCTATCGCTTATACTGAGGACGGCGTACAGCTTTACAACAAGAAGGGTAAAGCTACGATGACTGTAGCCGTTGCACAGCCAGGTGGAGATAACGTTTACTATGACGAAAACGGTAACGAGGTTGAGGTAACTGATACTGACAACATTCCAGACGGAGTTACACAGTACTTCAAGGAAGCAGAGCTTGTTGACGCAACAATCACAGGCGCTGGAACATACAAGGCTGCTATCGTTGGATATAACTTCCAGGATACAGATGATGCACAGGGCTTTAACTGGTTGTATCTGACATCTAACATCGGTTACTACAATGGTGAGGTTTCAAACGTTGCATACACAGTAGACGGTGAAACTCTTAAGGCCACTATCACAGAGGCTAAGGAGTTCTTAGATACTCTTTATGAGGACCTTGCTGAGCTTGAAGCATTAGTAGCTGAGGAAGAAGAAACTACAGACGCTGAAGAAGAAACAACAGACGCAGAAGATACGACTGATGCAACAGATGCTACAGACGCAACTGATGCAACAGATGAAACAGAAGACGATCTTCAGGCTGAGATCGAAGAGTTAGAAGCTAACATCGCAGCTCTTGAAGAAGCAATCGCTGCTGGTGAAGCTGCAGCTAAGTATGACGGCACAGCTCTTGAAAGCGATTATCATCTGAAGATTTCATCCATGACAGTTTACGGCTACGACAGCGCAGAAGCTTACGAAGCTGGAACACCTGATGAAACATATGCAGTACCTGGATTTGTTACTTCGACAAGTGGAGATCCGACAGAATATGATTTCTGTGATTACAATATCGTAAACGTATACTCTATTGATAAGGGATTTGCTGATTTAACATCAACTCCTACTGAAGGTGAAGACGGCGAGATGTCAGGCTACACAACAGGAACAATTAACTATAATACAACAGATGGCACGCTTGACGCAATCGGATATTCAGTTCGTGCATCATCAAGTGGAGCTACATCAACACTTCCTACTTATGCTCTTGAAATAGAGTTCACAGTTGCAGAGGGTGACGCTGACGTATTTGGTTACCAGGGCGATATCGACGCTGCACAGCTTGCAATCACAACAGCAGTTGCAAACGCAGGCGGACTTGTATGGTCAAGCTTAAATGATGCAATCGAAAAGGCTTTGGCAGTAGATTCATCAGCATACACAACAGAGTCTTACGAAGCTCTTATGGAAGCAGTACAGGCAGCTAAGGATCTTATCGCAGCATATGAGAACGGCGAAGACGTAACTCAGGATGACATCGATGCGGCAACAGAAGCAATTCTTGCAGCAATTGATGCACTTGAGCCACTTGAAGCTACATCTTCAACAAGCAGCAGCGACAGCGAAGACGATGACGATTCAGATAGCGACAGCGATAGCAGCTCATCTGATTCAGACAGCGACAGCAGTTCATCATCTGACGACAGCTCATCATCAAGCAGCAGTGCAACAGATTCCAACCCAAGCACAGGCGCAGGTGTTGCAGTAACAGCAGCAATGGCACTGATGGTTGGCGCAGGATATGTAATCTCAAGAAAGAGAAAGTAAGCATAAAAAGCTAACAAGCAAAAATATAAGAACGGCTGGTTTTCCAGTCGTTCTTTTTTGTGCGAAAAAATCGGCAGGGTGAAAACCCTGCCGTTTTGTCTTTGCTTAAAGCTCTGCTATAACTTCAACTTCAACTAGAACGTCCTTTGGAAGCTCTTTTACTGCAACGCAGCTTCGAGCTGGCTTTTCAGTAAAAGTTTCTCCGTAAATTGCGTTGAATGCCGCAAAGTCGGACATATTTTTCAAAAAGCAAACTGTCTTGACTGCCTTTTGCGGAGTTGTTCCAGCCTCAGCTAAAACAGCTGTCAGATTTTTCATAACCTGACGGGTTTGCTCCTCGATTGTCGTTCCCTCAACAGCGTTTGTTTCAGGGTTGATTGCGATCTGTCCCGAAGTGAAAACAAATCCTCCAGCCTTTATAGCCTGAGAGTATGGACCGAGCGCTTCTGGCGCATTGCTTGTGTAAACCTTTTCCATTATAAAAACTCCTTTCTTAACAAAGATGATAGCCGGCGTTAGTAAGCGCCGAAGTTATTTCGTCGATATGCTCCTGATTTTTGGTTTCAAGAATAATTCTTAAGAAGCAGCCGTTAACGTCGCTTCCCTCGTTAGCTCTTTCGTGGTGAATTGAAGTTACGTTTCCGCCGAGAGCCGCAATAATATCAGCAACTCCCTTTAGCTGACCCGGCTTGTCAATAAGCTCGATAGTAAGCTGTGCGCTTCTGCCAGTCATAATAAGTCCACGCTTGATAACACGCGAAAGAATAGTAACGTCGATGTTACCGCCCGACAAAAGGCAAGCAACATTCTTGCCCTCAAGTGGAAGCTTGTTGAACAGTACCGCTGCAACTGCAACTGCTCCTGCGCCCTCAACAACCAGCTTTTGCTGCTCCATAAGAGTCAGAATGGCAGTTGAGATTTCGTCGTCGTTTACTGTAACGATGTCGTCAACGTATTTGTCAACCAGCTCGAATGTCAGGTCGCCAGGTTCTTTAACTGCGATTCCGTCAGCGATAGTAGATACGCTTTCAAGGCACTCGATTTCATGATCCTTGATAGAGTTAAACATACTTGCTGCGCCCTGAGCCTGAACGCCGTAGACCTTGATCTTTGGATTTAACTGCTTGATTGCAAACGCAACGCCAGAGATCAGACCGCCGCCGCCGATAGGAACTACAACAGCATCCATGTTCGGAAGCTGCTCTAACAGTTCAAGTCCGATAGTACCCTGACCCGCAATGACGTTCTCATCGTTGAATGGGTGAATGAAGGTGTAACCCTTCTCGTCCTTTAGCTGTAAAGCCTTTTGATAGGCGTCGTCGTAAACTCCAGGAACCAGGCAAACCTCAGCTCCGTAAGCCTTTGTAGCCTCGACCTTTGAAATAGGTGCGCCGTCAGGAAGACAAATTATAGATTTGATTCCGCTTTTTGTAGCGGCGAGAGCAACTCCCTGAGCGTGGTTACCTGCCGAGCAAGCGATAACGCCCTTTGATTTTTCCTCATCTGTCAGCTGAGAAATCTTGTAGTACGCTCCTCTTACCTTAAAAGAACCTGTCGTTTGCAGGTTTTCGGTTTTTAAATATACCTTGCAATTCTGGCTTAGCTTCGGCGCATAAATTACATCGGTATCTCTGATTACTTCCTTTAAAACAAAGGAAGCGTGATAAACTTTGTCAAGCGTTAGCATATTGACCTCCTTGAAAATGTAAAAATAAAAGCTCCGCCTCAAATTAAAGAGGCGAAGCTGATTACTCCGTGGTACCACTCTTATTGCCGCTTTAAAAGCGACCACTTATTCGTATCTGACAATACGCTTCCCTATAACGGGGGAACCCGAACAGCCTTAATTGATAGAAATCTTTAGGGCGTCAGCTCAGGGCGGATGAATATTGAGAAAATGTAACAGCTCGCACCAACCGCTGCTTCTCTGAAATCATTTTAAAACAATACTCGCAGAAACCTCTGCACCCATCATTGCTTTTTGCTTTTAATGACTAAAATCATACTAGTAATTATTATAGCACGTTTTTTGTTAATGTCAAGTGCTTAAATGTCAAATTTTTGTAATAACAGGGGACTGATCGTTCTTTAAAATAAAACGCCAGTTAATATCTCTGTAATATGGTGTGGCGTAGTTAATTCCCACTCGTTTATCAGTCAGGTATTCGTAAGGCAGGTCGGTATCTTCAATCCAGATTTTCGGGCTATCCAAAATGCTTTCACCGTTTAGCTCGCCGGTGATATTAAGAAATTTCGTAAGCTTGGCAGGGCCGTTAAAACTCCCCTCGCAGGCACGAATTAAAACTGCTTGCGGATTGTCCTTGCCGCCTGTTACAATATTAAAAAGCCAATGCATACCGTAGCAAAGGTAAACGTATAACGTCCCGCTGTCACGATAGAGAAGCTCGGTTCTTTTTGTCTTGCCCTTTGAAGCGTGGCAGGCGGTATCCTCCTCGCCACGATACGCTTCCGTTTCAGTTATTATAAGCGAACGCATTTCTCCGTCTAGTTGGGTTACAAGCCGTTTGCCTAAAAGGTCGGGCGCAACGCTCAATACATCTCTGTCAAAAAAATCTCTGCCTAGCTTCATTTTATTCTAAGTCCCTCGATAAGCTCCTCGTCTGGAGTTACAAAGAGCGTTTTGTTGTCGGTGAAAATTACCATTCCTGGCTTTGCGCCGTTCGGCTTTTTGACATTCTTAACAAGCGTGTAGTCAACTCCCACAGATGACGAGCTTTTAGCCTTTGAATGGTACGCCGCAATACAAGCCGCTTCAAAAATATCCTGCTCACTCGGAGATCTTCCGTCAGCTTTTAAAATCACGTGCGAGCCGGGAATATCCTTTGTGTGAAGCCAGATGTCGCTTTTTAAGCTGTCCTTTAAGGTGAGCTTGTCATTTTGCCTGTTGTTTCTTCCAACTAAAATGTCGAAGCCGCCCGTAGTTTTGAATTTTAGAGGCGGAAGCCCCTTTTGCGGCTTTGCCTTACCGCTTTTGCGAAGCTTCAGGTAGCCTTGCTCTGAAAGCTCCTCTCTGAGAGCTAAAATATCAGCTTCGCTTGTGGCACGGGTCAGCGAATCAAAAACCGAGTCGATATATACAAGCTCCTGCTTACCCTCTTCGATAAGACGAGTAAGCATTTTTTCAGCCGTATCGCATTTCTTATATTCGTTGTAGTATTTCTGAGCGTTTTGCTGAGGGGTAAGCCGCTTGTCGAAAGTAACGCTTACCTCACATAAATCGGGGTCGGTATAATCGGTAAGCATAACCACGCCGTCACCCTTTTTAATCTTGTATATGTTTGAGATTATAAGGTCGCCAGACTTTTTATAAATCTCTCTGTTTTTACATTCGTCAAGCTCAACAAGCTGGTTTGAAATTCGCCTGCTGATACGCTCGCTTGTGCTTAGCAGAAGCTTAAACAAATCGTCCGCCCATTGCTTTGTTCGGCTTAGCCTGTCACGCTCTGCGTAAAAGTAATCCAAAAGCTCGTTTGGCGAAGAAAAATCCTTTCGTATCATAAGCGAGCCGTACTGCAAAATATCTATAAAGCAAAAGTCCTTGAGCTGATTGTCACGAGTTTTTAAAACTACAAATTTGTTCTTTTTCTCCTCAACCAGCTGTGCGATATTCTTAAAGAAAAAGCAAAGCTTATCCCTTTGACCATCGCTCAAGTCGTTAAAGCGCAAAGAGTCAGTCTTAGCAGCGTAAAAAACCGCTTCCCTTGCAATTACTGGTGAAATTCCCTCAAATGTGTGAAGCAGACATTTCGATAAATCCTTGTCGCCGTTTTGTGAAAGAATATTTATTAGCTCTGCTTCGTCAAAGTCAAAAATGCTAAGTCTGTTCTCCTTCGGTGGGGGAGAGTATATCATTCCCGGCAGAACGGGTCGAACGCTTGAAACGTCCTGACCTATTCTCTTTATGCTGTCAAGAATTTTCCCCTCCGCATTTATAAGCATTAAATTCGAGTGTCTGCCCATTATTTCAATAATAAGCGTCAAGCGAACTATGTCGCCCATTTCGTTTGCGGAATCGAAGTCGAAGGAAAGTATACGCTCCTTGCCGTCCTGACGAATAGCAATCAGCTTGCCGGAGGAAAGGTGCTTTCTTAAAAGCATACAAAACATCGGCGGTGCCTTTGGATTTTCAGCAGAGATTGCCGTTTCGTGAACTCTGGCCTGCGAAGCGTTTACGTTAAAAAGCACCCTGTGCGAACCCTGTCTTGTGCGAAAGGTTATAATAATTTCCTCCTTGGAGGGCTGATGAATCTTGTCAACTCTTGAGCCTATAAGCTTTTCTTCGAGGTCTTTCTTTATTATATTAAGGTAAACTCCGTCAAGAGCCATAGCTACTCATTCCTTTAATTAAATAGTTTCTGTTATGTCCTTGTCTTCACAGGCTACAAAAATTTCCTCGTCTAATCCCTTTAGCTTATCCATCAGAAATTCGGTAATAATATTTTCAGTATAATAATGCGAAGCGTCAATTATTGAGAAGTTCTCATTCAGAGCGTCGATAAACTTGTCGTGCTTGACATCTCCTGTCAGAAGCGCATCGCAGCCTTTGTTTGCTGCAAGTCTGAAATAGTCGGCGCCTGAGCCTGAAATAACTCCGAGCGTTGATACTTTTTTGTCGGCGTTGTTTACTCTTACCACTTTGCAGCCGAGCGCCTGCTTAGCGGCTTTTGCTATCTCTCTTGCAGTCATTTCTTTATCAAGCTTTATAATTCTGCCAAGTCCTGAGTTCTCGTCAATCGCATCATCAGTTACGTTTCCAAGAGCGAGCTTTTTTGCAAGAAAGTCGTTTAATCCGCCGTTTGCAAAGTCAAAGCTTGTGTGCATACAAATAGCGCTGATGCCGCTACTCGCTAAAATAACTGCAGGATTTTCTGGCGACAAGGCTTTAAGCGGCGAAAAGATAACAGGGTGGTGTGAAATTACAAGAGATACGTTTTTCGCCTTTGCTTCAAGCGCTACCGCTTTTGTAATATCAAGACAAAGCATAATGCTTTTTACCTCGTTTTTTCCGTCGCCAACCAAAAGTCCGCTGTTGTCCCAGCTTTCCTGAGCGCAAAACGGCGCAAAGGAATTTATGTAGCTGTAAATTTCATTAACTGTCATTTTTCTGCTCCTTTTAAATAGCTATCAATCCGCTTGCAAATGTCATTAAGTCTATCCGCTTGAGGTGACTTGTCACTTGAGATTTTCATTCCAAGCGAAGCGGTTCTTAATCTTCGGGACAGGTTTTCCAGATATTTTCTGTCGTCATCAGTAGCGTTTGAAATTTTTCCAACATACAAAGAAAAATCATCAACGCTTATTTTCTCGCCCGAAAATTCAGCGTTTATCACCGTGTAGCAAAAGCTTCCCGACGTAACCGCACATTCCTGCTTTATTGAAAACCCATTTTCAAAAAGGTATTTTCGCAAGACGTGCGCCTTAGTCATCGGTTGTAAAACAAGGTTTACCTTGTGGCTTTTTAAATATTCGCATCTTTCAAGAATGCTTACAATCATTTCTCCGCCCATTCCGGCAATAATAACGTCGGAAACGCCGCTCAGATTTACTTCATCCAGTCCGTCGGACTTGACTATTGAGATTTTTTCATCTAATCCGCTTGCCGAAACTGTCGCCTTTGCTGCAGCGAGAGGTCCGTCCTTGATGTCGCAGGCAATAGCCGCGGGCGAAATTCCTTCTTCGACAAGATATACAGGCAGATATGCGTGGTCGGTTCCAACGTCAACGGCAATATTTCCGCCGCTTACAAATTCTGCACATTTTAAAAGTCTTTTGTCTGTCATTATTTAAGTTCCTGTATCCTGAAAAAATAGGGTGACAGAAGCTCTTGTCACCCTTTTTGCTGTTTGTTTTTATGAGCGTTAGTTGCCAAAATGCTCGTTTAGCTTTTCAACCAGATCTGTCGGGTCAACGCCGTGTACAGCGCAAGCCTCAGCGATTGACTCGCCTCTTGAAGCAGGGCAGCCCAAGCAATGCATTCCCATTTCAAGGAAGAAAGGCGCTGTGTCTGCATCCATATCGAGAATATCGCCAATAATCGAATCTACAGTTACTTTAAATTCAGCCATAATTATACCTCCGTTAATTTTTAAGTCTTCTATTATTATAACCCATTATTCGTTAAAATGCAAGCAAAGTAAGAGATTTGTTGCCTGGAGTAAATCTGAGGGGAATTTTCACAATGCGAGCCTTTTTGCTTGACAGAAACGAGATTATATCGTATAATGTAATACTACCAAATTTTTGAGGGGGGAGTGACCAAAGTGCCGCAAAAGAAAAGCTCGGCGACAATCGCCGACAACAGAAAAGCAAGACACGATTACTTTGTCCTGGAAACTTACGAAGCTGGAATTGAGCTTGTCGGCACGGAGGTTAAGTCAATCCGACAGGGCGGAGCTAATTTAAAGGACGCCTGGATTTCAATCGAAAACGGCGAGGCAGTAATAAAGCAAATGCATATATCGCCTTACGAAAAGGGGAATATCTTTAACAAGGATCCTTACCGCGAACGCCGACTTCTTTTGCACAAGCGGGAGATTTTAAAGCTCCTTGGTCTTGTGAAGCAATCCGGACTTACTCTCATTCCTCTTTCCCTTTACTTTAAAGGCTCAAGAGTCAAGGTTTCGGTAGGCGTTTGCAAGGGTAAAAAGCTGTACGACAAGCGTGAGGATATGGCTAACCGTGCGGCGCAAAGAGATATTGAGCGTGCTGTCAAAAACAGCATCTCCTGATTTTTCAAGGGGGCGTAAAGGTTTCGACGGGGACTTTGAAGCGAGATAAGCGAGTAGAGCTGTGCGAACTCTTTAAAGCGCACACGTTTTTAAAATTAAACGACGAAAATAATTTTGAATTAGCAGCTGCTTAATTGCTGCTCGTCACCTCATTGCTGCCTGCGGCTTTGAGCCTGACGTCGACTAGCAGGAACGATTGATGCGGATTGTCCTTGCCGCAGCAATCTACTTTAAGGACTGCCTTACTGCCTGCGTGTTTGTTTGCGGGCTTTCAAGGGAGATTTTATAACAAACTACACTCGTAGAAATTCTTGTGGATTGGTTTTCGGACACGGGTTCGACTCCCGTCGCCTCCACCAATTTATTTTCTGTTTTCCCTCGCTCAAGGCGAAAATCCAAAAGTTACAAAAAAGTGGTCAAAAATGACACTTTTATGCAAGTTGCACAAATTTCAAGCCAAAAGTTTGTGCAACTTTTTTCTTGCCCGAAAATTTGGTGAATAAAACCTATTAAAATGAAATAATCTGCTCTCTTTTTGGAGAAAATACAAAGCTCAACCACACAGAAATTCTCCTTTTCAAAAATCCAAATCTCTGAAACGTCGGTTTGCCGCCATTTTCTCGCCGTTGCCAAAACCCATTCAAATTTTTACAATTCGCTCCTGAATTTTCATTTGTGCAAAATTACCAAAATGTAACGATTTTGTGCAAAATCCTTACATTTTGTGGAAACTGCACAAAAATCGCGAGAAAGTTTGTGCAACTTGTATATTGACGGGGGGGGGTTAGGTATTAAAATATAAATATACTCATTATTTTAGCATATTTTCAGCGAATTTCTTCGGGTAAAGCCTTTAATGAGTAGAAAATTGAGAGGTGGATTCTCAATTATCAGGTAAGGGAACCTGGGTGACTTGCCTGTGCTTGCGTAGCACCCTGAACTATATTTTTTTAGAAAAGGAGGGATTTTATTTGTCTCTAAAAAAGAAACTCTTGAGCGTAGTTTCCGCTTTGGCTCTTGGCGCAACCTGTCTTACAGGCTTAACCGCCAGTGCCGCTGACGCTAACACGCTTATTGAGAATCTGGATGTTTCAGGCGGATATTCTTATATTGACACCTATTACACTTCTACCTATTATGCTAAAAGTGCATTTGAGATTCAGTATAAGTATACGAGCTTAGACGGTGACGGAAAGTATACTGACAGAGATACTAACGAAGAAACTGCTATTGACTATTCAGATACCTTCGAGTTTTTAGCTTTTGATACTAATTGGAGCGGATGGACTGCTACAAAAGTGGGAGTATCAGGTACTCCAGAAGCTGGCACAGTTTATACAGCTACCGTTTCAATTTCAGCTATCGAAGCTACACTCGGTGATAGTGTTACGCCTTATGGCATTAACCTTGAAACAGGTAGAATTGGCGATACAGCAGTTACAATCGTTTCTCTGAAATATGTAAACGATACTTCTGCTGAAAGCTCAAGTCTTGAAGCATCTGGAAGCTGGGTTAAAGGAACAGGCGGCACAATGTCCGTATCGTCGGGATCAGCTACTGTTACCTTTGACGAATGGAAAATCGATATTTCCGAGCTTTGCGTATATAGCTTTACCAATCCAACGATTGATGTAACAGTTAATTACGAAACAGCACCGAACGATTATGTTCAGGCGGAAATTCTCGACAACCAAGGAAATCCAATCGTCTCAAATTACCCTTACGTTTCCGAATCGGGAGAGGTTACCTATACGACCGAGTTCGATAGCGACCTCACAGCGTTATCTCTTTGCTATGATAGCTGTACAGTAACTGCTATCAAAATTTACGACAATACAGACGGAAATACCGAATACTCTGTATCAGGTAAATCAGCAACTGAGATAGCAAACGATATGGGAATGGCTTGGAATTTGGGAAATGCCCTTGACTGTGTAAACAGCGAGACTGGTAAGGTTGATGAAACCTGCTGGGGAAATCCTGTTACAACCAAAAAGCTTATCCAGGCTGTTAAGGAACAGGGCTTTAACACGATAAGGATTCCAATCTCCTATCTGGATAAGATTGTAGAATCTACTGAGAACGGTTCTGCAACCTATACTGTTGACGACGACTATCTCGCCAGAATTAAGCAGGTTGTTGATTATGCTTATGATATGGGTATGTATGTTGTAATTGATATGCATAACGATGGCGGAGAAGGCGTAACAGGAAAGTGGCTCGATATTACTAAGTCGGGCGACGAGTTTACAGAAATTGTAAACAAGTTCTCAGATGTATGGACCGATATTGCAACATACTTTGCAGATTATGACCAGAAGCTTATATTTGAAGGCTTTAATGAGCTGATGAACGGCGATTATAGCACTACGCCGGCTGAAGACTCGTATTTGTATACTAATATAAATACATTAAATAATGCCTTTGTAAGCGCAGTACGCTCGACAGGAGACGACGCTAATGACGACCGTATCCTTATCGTAGCGGGTTATAACACTGATATTGATTGCACTATAACAGGCTTTAAAGCTCCTGAAGATTCATCAACA
Source organism: Ruminococcus sp. (assembly GCA_021205185.1). Lineage (GTDB taxonomy): Bacteria > Bacillota > Clostridia > Oscillospirales > Ruminococcaceae > UMGS1601. The sequence continues at coordinate 80,364 of JAJPYB010000007.1, forward strand.
AATAAATTGATGCTTTCAGTTCATTATTATAGTCCTTATGACTTCGTTCTTAATGAAAGTGGAACATCAAGCTATGAAGAATCCTATACTACATCTATGGAAAGTTCAATTGAGAACATTTGTGGATTTGCAGCTGATTTAGGTATGCCTGTATTTATCGGCGAGTACAGTCCGATTGATAAGAACAATACTAATGATAGAACAGCGTATTGCTACAATCTTAATAAATGCGCTGTTACTAACACGAGTGGTGTAACTGTAGTATTAGCTTATTGGGATAATGGTGTCACATCTACTTATGGTTCAGGCCTGTTTAATAGAACTACTAATGTAGCAACTGATACAGGCAAAGATATTATTTCCCAAATTTCCGCAGGCTATAACTACTATGAGGAAGAAGAGGAGTAGTTGAAAAATGAAAAGAATTGGTAAGATTTTGGCTGTATTTTTGTCAATAACTATTTTCGGTATGACATTTAGTTCTCTTTCTTTCGCTTCAGCAGCTGCTGCTGTATATACATCTGATGATGGCAATTGGACATATAATGCTGTTGGCTCTGTAACATATTATAATGGAAGCGATTCTGTAATCACCATGCCTACTTCTTTTACAAATGAAACTGAGGGAACTATAGAAATGGTGAAAACATTACATACTTTCTATGGACCTACTTATTGTGCTAATTATCTTAATATAACATCTGTAACCGTGCCGGAAGGATATGTTACAATCGGAACGAGTACTTTTGAGTCTTGCCAGAATTTAAGATATATTAGCATTCCTTCTACTGCCACTGAATTTGGTAAATCATGTTTTCGCATCACGCGAGGGGCAACGATACACTTGCACTCTGACTCAATTACAAGTGTCGCTGGTGATATGTTTTCTACCTACGATTTCACAATATATATTTACAATGAGGATGTTTACAATTACTGTGTGAGTGACACCACATATTGGAATTTAAAAAACGTAACCTTAATTTATGCAGGGGAAGCGGACACTTCCGAGCTTGAAGCAGCAATTACAGCAGCAGAAGCTATCGACACAAGCGTTTATACAACGGCAAGCGTAGCGACTTTAACCGATGCCATTACAGCAGGTAAGACAGTTCTGGCAAATGAAGACGCAATGCAAGATGAGGTTGATGCAGCTACAACAGCTATAACCGACGCAATTGATGCGCTCGTAACCCTTTTAGCTGAAGCGATTGAAAACGCAGAGTCGGCAATTGAAGCGGCGGAAATGATTGATACTTCTGATTGTACAGAGGATAGCGCAGCAGCGTTGACAGCGGCTATAGAAGCGGCAAAAACAGCGATAGCTGACGAATCGGTGACTGTTGATTCAGTTGAAGCTGCGACAGAAGCGGTAAATACAGCGGTAGCAGAGCTTGAAGGCGTAATTTACGTAACCGAAGATGAAGAGCTATACAACTCGATTTCATCAGCGGCAACAAGCGCAACGGTAGTTTATGTAGCTGATTATAACAGCGTAATGGCTGGCTGTATATATCCTAGCGTTGGCACAACAACATTGTACACGTTAGCTTCAGGAACAGCAGGTTCTGACATTGCAGGAGCGACAAGCGTCAAAGTATACTTTGACTGCGCGTCCGACACGTCATACAACCCATATGCATCGATTGATTTATATGCGGTAGTAAATTCGACGCAAAACTACGCACAGTTCAAGGGAACAGACAGCTCATACTCGTTAGGTTCAACAGGCTGGTCGGAAACTCTGTCGCTTACAAATGCGATAGCAGAGGGCGACACATATACAATTTCCGGAGTTACATATTCATGGACTAGTGCGGAAGATTACGTATATGCAGTAACTAAGGTAGAGTTTTTGGATGACTCTGGCGCTGTGCTGGCAACAGTTGATACAACCAGTGCTGAAGTAGACGTAACAGAGTTAAAGGCAGCGATAGTAGAAGCTGACGCGGTTGACGAAACAGTTTATACAGACAACAGCGTAGCTACAATGAATGAAGCTCTCGCAGCAGCTATAACAGTTATTGGTAACGCAGATGCAACTCAGGATGAAGTTGACGCAGCAACAGCAGCTTTGACAGCAGCAATTGCTGGCCTTGTTGACACTTCAGACCTTGAGGGAACAATCGCAACAGCGGAAGATATTGATACGTCGGCGTTTACGCCATCGAGCGTAGCGGCAATGACCGAAGCACTTGAAAGTGCAAAGGAAACGCTTGCAAACGCAGATGTAACACAGGACGAAGTAAATGCGGCGGTAGATGCTCTGACAGAAGCAATTAACGGCTTGACAGAGCTTGCTGACACATCGGATCTTGTTGGAGCAATCACAGACGCGGAAGCTGTTGACACTTCACTTTACACATCTTCAAGCGTAGCAGCTTTAGAAGCAGCACTTGAAGACGCAAAGGCAGTCCTTGACAATGCAGACGCAACTCAGGACGAGGTTAATGCAGCAGTAGATGCTTTGACAGAAGCAATAAATGCACTTGCAACAAAATACTCGATTTCGGGAACAATTTATGTTTCAGATTCTGATACAGAAACAACGATGACGGTATCAGTAGCACTTGAAGACGGAACAGAGGTTTCAGTTGAAGCGCTAAGTATGGGCGAGTACACTATTGACGACTTAGACGAAGGAACATACACAATCACAATTAGTGGTGGTAAGTATACTCCGAGAAGCTATGATGTTGAAGTATCCGAAAGCCTATCGCAGGACGTTTACTTAAATCCATACGGAGACGTAAACGGTGACGGCGTTGTAACGACAGCAGATGTTGGACTTGCAAACAGCCACGCAAAGGGCGTAACGCTTCTTGAAGACTACGAGTTTGATTGCGCAGACGTAAATCTTGACGAAAGCGTAACAACAGCAGACGTTGGAAAGATCAACAGTCATGCAAAGGGCGTAGTAGCTCTATGGTAAAGCTAATCCTTCCTTAATGTGATCTATTATTAGATCTCTGAGAAAAAATAGTTGCAAAAATCGGCAGGGTGAAAACTCTGCCGATTTTTGTTTTGCAGGGGGCGACAAGCATTTTAATGCGGTCGCCTAGCGTTTTGCGAAGCATAATGCGGGATATAGAGGTAACTGAAATCTGACAATTTTAGTAGAATAGAATCTCGTACTGCCTGCTGTTTGGTTTACTATTAGGGCGGCTATGCTGCCCAGCGTTTGGCAAAGCATAATGCCTCCGTCCCGCCCTCCGTCTGAAGCTCAGTTAAACCAGCGCAAAAACAATTTTTCGTTGTAAAAAGTGTGGCAAGTTACATTTTTTCGGTGGAAAAAGTGTAGGGAGTTACATTTTTTCGTTGCATTTTTTGTATAAGTGTGCTATAATATACCCATAATATACTTTGGAGGTGGGCATATGTATAGAACTGCAATAGAAAAGCTGCTGAAATGGAAAGAAAGCAAGCACCGCAAGCCGCTTATTATCGAGGGAGCCAGGCAGGTCGGTAAAACCTGGTTGATGAAGGAATTCGGAAGGCAGGCTTATTCCAGCACGGTATACATTAACTTCGATTCTAATTCACAAATGGCGGAGCTGTTCTCGTCTGACTTGGACACAAGCCGTATAATTATGGGATTGGAGCTGTATGCTGGCAGCAAAATAGACCCTGAAAACACACTTTTGATTTTTGATGAGGTTCAGGAGGTTCCGAGAGCGCTTTCCTCACTCAAGTATTTTTGCGAGAACGCTCCTCAATACCACATCGTTTGTGCAGATTCGCTTTTAGGTATTGCATTGCATGAGGGTACTTCATTTCCAGTAGGCAAGGTGGATTTTTTAAAGCTTTATCCTCTTTCTTTTGTTGAGTTTTTAATGGCGGTCGGCAAGGAACGCTATGCAGAATTGCTCGCAATACGAGATTTCGATCTGATTTCAGCTTTTAAACAGACATATATTGATGCTTTGAAGCAATACTATTTTGTAGGCGGTATGCCCGAGGCTGTTCAAAGCTTCGCAGAGGATAATGATTTTAACGAGGTTCGTGACATTCAAAAACGTATACTTGCGGCTTATGAGCAGGATTTTTCCAAACACGCTCCTAATGAAATTGTACCGAAAATCCGAATGGTCTGGAACAGTATTCCTTCTCAACTCGCCAAAGAGAACAAAAAGTTTGTTTACGGCCTTGTCCGTGAGGGAGGACGTGCAAAGGATTACGAAACCGCAATTATGTGGCTGACAGACTGTGGTCTTGTTCATAAGGTCAGCCGTGTTAATGCGGCTGGTATTCCCTTGAAAGCTTACGAGGATTTAAAAGCGTTCAAGCTGTATGTTGTTGATGTTGGCCTTCTCGGATGTATGACTGGACTTAACCAGCATACATTGTTAGATGGCAATGATCTTTTTGTAGAATTTAAAGGAGCATTAACAGAACAATATGTTTGCCAGCAGCTTAAAGCAATTGACAATTTGAATATTTACTATTACACTAACAGCAGGAACTCGTGCGAAGTTGACTTTGTCGTTGACACAGGAGTTCAGATTGTTCCTGTAGAGGTAAAGGCAGAGGCGAACCTCAAGTCAAAAAGTTTAAAGACATATTGCGAGAAATACTCTCCTCAAATTGCTGTCCGCACTTCAATGGCGGACTACAAAAAAGAAAATTGGCTTTTAAACTTGCCATTGTATGCAATATCCTGCTTTAATATGGTAGATGACCCTTCCATTTTGTAAACTGTTATTTTGCAATAGAGAGTTGACATTAAAAAACCTGACCGACTGTAGCTTATAAGTACAATCGGTCAGAATTTTTTGGTTATTACATATCCTCAGCAAGACCGCCAAGCAGATTTGGATAATCTCTTGCGCCATTTAAAACACGATAAAAAATTACCTTGCGTTCAGATTCAAAAACGCGGTAAAACATCAGATATTTTTCGACAATAATCATACGAAATCCAAGTGATGCCAGCTTATTGTCAGGTATGCAAACGCCTGAATAGGGAAAGGCAGCAATCTGCTGGGTAGCCTTGTTCATTTTATTTTTAATCCGAACAGCGCCTTGCTTGCTTTCAAGCATTATAAAAGAGGAAACAATTTCCGACATATCATTTACGGCATCAACGAGAAATTCAACCTTATAAGGACCCATCTGATCCACCGATTATTTCCTCCAATCGTGCATTTACCTCATCAGGAGAGAAGGTCTTTGCTCCGCTAAGGCGGTGCGCTTCCGCTTCGAGAAGCTTCTGACGAAGATCAAGCATTTCCTCACGTCGCTCATATTGCTCTATGCTCATTACAACAAGGTCTCCCTCGCCGTTTTTTGTCAAAAAGACAGGCTCGCCTGACTGCTTGCAAAACTGCGAAATGTCATTGTATTCATTTCTCAGAGAGGTTGACGGCTTTATCATCATATAAATCAACACCTTTAAAATTATTCTATCCGTATTATATCATAATTATCTCAGTAATGTCAATCCTGCCGTGTCTGCTTTGCACTTTTTGCATCACTCCATTTGTAAACTTTCTGTTAAATGTTGTTGACTTTGCATTTGAGGTATGATATGATAGTAAAGCCGCATATTGACGGTTTATTTAAGTTGCGTAAATTTACGCACACCGTTTAGTAGCGAGACTTATGAAAAGAGAGGTGCATTTTTAAGATGTACGCAGTTATTGAAACAGGCGGAAAGCAGTATCAGGTAAACGAAGGTGACGTAATCTTCGTTGAGAAGCTTCCTGTCGAGGCTGATGAAACAGTAACCTTTGACAAGGTAGTTGCAGTAGGTGCAGACAGCCTTACAGTAGGAACTCCTTATGTTGACGGCGCAGCTGTTACAGCAAAGGTTTTAAAGAACGGAAAGGCTAAGAAAATTCGTGTGTTCACTTACAAGCCAAAGAAGAGCAAGAAGAGAGCTATGGGACACAGACAGCCTTACACACAGGTTAGAATTGAATCTATTAAGGCATAATGGTTAAAGCAGATTTTTTCAAAAATTCCGAGAACAAGCTTTTAGGCTTTTGTATTTCAGGACACTCTGACTACGCTGCGATGGGCGATGATGTCGCTTGCGCAAGCATTTCAAGCGCAGTTATGCTGACAGCTAACGCTATGACTGACATTTTTAAGCTTGACGCAAAGGTCGGAGTACAGGAAAATGAAATTATGCTAAAGCTTAACGGAGCTGACGATATTGGCGATAAGCTTTTACTTTCGCTTTTGACACAGCTGTATGAAATTCAGCATCAGTATCCGTCAAGCGTTGAAATCACAATTTACGACAGATAGGTTGTGGCAGTTTGGCTTACTTTAAGTCAGAAAGGATAGGTAAGTAACGATGATCAGAATTAGTATGCAGTTCTTCGCTCATAAAAAGGGAATGGGCTCCACAAAGAACGGACGTGACTCAGAATCAAAAAGACTTGGCGTTAAGAGAGCAGACGGACAGTTTGTTCTTTCAGGAAATATCCTTGTTCGCCAAAGAGGAACAAAGATTCATCCGGGAAACAATGTAGGAAGAGGATCAGACGATACGCTTTTTGCAATGGTTGACGGAGTAGTTAAGTTTGAAAGACTCGGTCGTGACCGCAAGCAGGTTTCGGTTTATCCGGAGAACTAATCGTTAAAATTTCGACCCCTTAGCGTATTGCTCAGGGGTCTTTGTTTTAATTTCACCCGAACGGAGGATAGAAATGTTTGTAGATATAGCAAGGGTGTTTGTCAAGGCAGGAGACGGCGGCGACGGAGCAGTTTCGTTTCACAGAGAAAAATATGTAGCGGCAGGTGGTCCTGACGGAGGCGACGGCGGAAAGGGCGGAGACGTTGTTTTCGTCGCAGACAGCAATATGTCAAACCTTATAGATTTTAAATACAAGAGAAAGTTTGTCGCTGAGAAGGGTGAAAACGGAAGCAAGAAAAGATGCTACGGGAAAAACGCCCCCGACCTTATCGTTAAGGTTCCTGTCGGAACTGTCGTCTACGACGACGATACAGGCAGAATACTCGCTGATATTTCTGACAATACGCCGCAGGTTATTGCTGTCGGCGGAAAGGGCGGAAAGGGAAACGCTCATTTTGCGACCTCCACAAGACAGATTCCTAAATTTGCAAAGCCGGGATTTAAAGGCGATTCCTATAACCTTCGCTTGGAGCTTAAGCTTATAGCGGACGTTGGATTGGTTGGATTTCCGAACGTCGGAAAAAGCACGCTTATTTCCGTTGTTTCGGCGGCAAAGCCTAAAATCGCCAACTATCATTTTACAACCCTCACACCTGTTTTAGGAGTTGTAAAGACAAACGACACTTCATTTGTAATGGCGGACATTCCGGGACTTATCGAAGGCGCAAGCGAGGGCGTTGGATTAGGACACGAGTTTTTACGTCACGTTGAAAGATGCCGCCTTATAGTTCATGTTGTCGACGTTTCGGGAAGTGAGGGCCGTGATCCGAAGGAGGATTACGCAACTATCTGTCGGGAGCTTGAAAGCTTTAACGAAGAGCTAAGTCAGGTGCCAATGCTGGTAGCCGCTAATAAGTGCGATATGGCAACGCCTGAACAGATTGACGACTTCAAGCAGTTTATAGAGCAAATGGGTCTTGACGTTGTTGCAATTTCAGCTGCTACTACAAGCGGCACAGACGAGCTTGTCAATAAAATTTCCGAAATGCTTGCAGCCCTGCCGCCTGTAAAGAGATATGAGGCTCAGCCGCTTACTCGTGAGGAGCTTGACGAAAAGCTTCTTACAAATAAGGACTTCAGCGTAACGGTTGAGGACGGCGTATATTTTGTCGAAGCGGATTGGCTTTACGATATTTTGCGAGTTGTCAATATGGACGACTATTCGTCATTGCAGTATTTTCAAAGAGTTTTGCAAACAAGCGGAATAATTGATAAGCTCGAGCAAATGGGAATCAACGAGGGAGATACGGTTGCGATTTTCGATTTTGAATTTGAATATATGAGGTAGTTCTCACTTTTTTATCTTTAAATAAGGAGAAGCAAAAAATGGAGAAAAGAGAAGCAAAGCAGTATTCGCCGCTGGCGCTTGCCTTTTTAGGCGATGCCGTATACGAGCGAAAGGTACGGCTGTATCTTGTAAAAAAAGCTAATATGTCCGCTGGAAAGCTTCACAAAAAGGGAGTGCATCTGGTAAACGCTCACTTCCAGGCCGCTTGCGCTAAGGCGTTAGAGAAAGCCTTCACTCAGGATGAAGCTGACATTTTCAGGCGAGGTAGGAACGCTAAAAGCTTAACCGTTCCAAAGCATACAGATGTAGCAGAATATAAGCTTGCAACAGGGCTTGAAGCGTTGTTTGGTTATCTGGAGCTTATCGGCGACGAGCAAAGAATCGATGAGCTTTTTGCCGCCTGCTTAGAGCTTGATAAAGAGGAAATTTAAGAAACCGTCCCCTGCCTTTTTAAGACAAGGGACATTTTTAATGGTACTCATAAAAACCTGCGAATATCCTTAGCGAGCGTTTCCTCAAGACTTATTAAATCCTTCGTGATGTTTTTTGACTGCTCGTCAGCCGCTTTGTATTGGTTGAGGTATCGGCTTAGCGTTTTAACGCCCATGTTGCACCCCTCAGTCATTAAATCGGCAATCGTTTCATCAGAATCGTTCATTGCAAGCTTCATAGTCACCTTTGCTTTTGACATTGCCTTCGCCATAGCGTTAGGCGACTTTTCATCATCTCCGTAGCGGTTTAAAAGCTCGCTGATTTTCCTGTCAAGCGCTAAGTGCTTGTCCTTGCAGTCGGCAAGGCTTTTCTTTAAGCTGCCGCTTTGAACAGAGTCTAAAACATTCTCAATAGACGCCGCCCCCATTTGTACCCCTGAGCTGCACTCCCGCAAAAGTCTTACTGTATCCTGCTGTATCAAAGCACTACCTCCTAACTTTCAATCTGCTTTCCCAAAAACATAGCAGCCGCCTTTGTGAGCATAAGATGCTTATCGCTTGCTTTTTGCTCGCTGTCGCTTTCGACAAACGCCACAGCTCCCGTTACATCGCCTGATGAAATAATCGGCGTTATAGCCAAGGCGGATTTTGAAATTCCTTCAATAGGCATAAGCTTGTCGCCCTTTTTAATATATGTGCTTCTGCTTTCAATCAGGTCCTCAAGCGCTGCGGAAACTCTTCTCTCGCTGTATTCCTTCTTTGAGGTTCCTGCAACTGCAACCACATGATCTCTGTCAAAAACCACAGCGGGCGCGCCGCCAAGCTTGAAAATTACCTCCGCTGCCGAGCTTGCAGCTTCGTTTATTTCGCCGATTGACGAATACTTTTTAAATATTACCTCGCCCTCGCTGTTTACAAAAATTTCCAGAGGATCTCCCTCACGAATCCGAAGCGTTCGCCTTATCTCTTTTGGAATTACAACTCTTCCGAGATCGTCAATACGCCTTACTATTCCCGTTGCTTTCATATCTTAATCTCCTTTGCTTTCTATCATTTGTAAATGTATTATCTGCAATGAACAGGGGAATATTCCAAATTTTAAAATTTGTGATAAGGAAAGGGGAGGAGAAATCAGAAATTTTTGTCTGCGTCTTGTATATTTTGCCAAGCTAATATGACAAAAAATTACATTTTTTTGTTCAGTTGTTACGTCCGGGCTTCGCACCTTACAAAAGCTACTCGTTTTGAACCTCTCGTTGTTGACACAAATAAAAAATTATGGTATTATATTTTGTACGAACTATTTTGATTAGGAGTTGTGCAAATGGATAAAGATGTGAAAACCATTGACCTGAAAAACATATACCAAATGCTGTTGAAGCACATAAAATTCATCATAATCCTTACTCTAGTATGTGGTATTTTGGCGTATATTATTTCTGCGTTTTTCATCACTAAGGAATATACTTCAAGCGTTATGCTATATGTTCAGTCTAATGAGGATGTTTCTTCAGACACGTCTTCAAGCTCGGTAAGCTACAGCGATTTGCAAACCTCTGAAAAGCTTGCAAATACCTGCCAGACGCTTTTCACGAGCAAGAAAATGACAAGCCTTATTCTCGAGGACTTAGCTGAGGACTATAACGTAACACAGTATTCTGACGCTGACGTTCAAAGCTGGATTACTGTAACTGCTGTTGAGGATACTGCAATTCTGGAAGTCAGCGTTACAACAACCGACCCTGACCTTTCCGCCGCAGTAGCGCAAAGCCTTGATTTAAACGCTCACGAGGTTTATTCCTCGATTGTTGAATCGGGCATCGTTAAGGAAGTCGTTCAGGCTGAGATTCCTACCTCTCATTCCTACCCGAACATTCCAAGAAATACGCTTTTAGGACTTGTAGTAGGATTTGTTTTAGGCTGTGCAATTATTATCATTCTTGAAATGGTTGACAACAAGATCAAGCCGAACGACGATTTGCTTGCAATGTACGGTATTCCAATGTTTGCTGAAATTGTTGACTTTGACGCTAATATAAAGGGAGGTTATAACTATGAGTACAAAAACTAAAAAGTCCTCCGACACTAAGTTAAGACAATCAAAATCTCAATCGAGAAAATATATTTTAAACGAAGGCACGAAGTTTATTATTACCGAAGCGTATAATACAGCGAGAACCAACCTTATCTTTGCACTTTCACAAACGGATAATAAGGCGATTTCATTTACCTCGTCAGGCGCTGCTGAAGGAAAGAGTACAACCTGCCTTAATATGGCGATAACATTCGCTTCAACCGGCGCTAAGGTGCTGCTTATTGATATGGACCTGAGAAAGCCTGTACAGCATTCGCTGTTAAAGCTGAATCGTGCTGTCGGAACAAGCACCATTCTGAGCGGTCAATGCACCGTTTCAGAAGCAATAGTAAAAGAGGTAAGACCTAATCTTGACGTTATTCCGTCAGGACCTATTCCACCGAACCCGTCGGAAATTTTGTCCTCGCCAAATACAGGAAAGCTGATTGAGGTGCTTCGCTCTCATTACGATTATATTCTGATAGACACACCTCCTGTAAATGTTGTTACAGACTCTCAGCTTTTAAACAACTATATCGCAGGAACGGTATTTATTCTCAGAGATAATTACTCAAGACACAACGAGCTTGCAAAAGCGCTCGAGCAGATTAAGCTTGCTAACGGAAAGGTTTTAGGCTTTATTAAAACTGCTTGCGAGGTTTCAGGCGGTTCTGGTTATTACAAGAAGAGCTACTACAATTACAACTATTCATATTCTGAGCCTGCCGACCATAAGCATTCCTAGTAGCGAGGCTAAAAGCTTAAAAGAAGTGGTACTATGATTATTGATTTTCATTCCCATATTTTGCCGTCACTTGACGACGGCTCGGCATCTGTTGAGGAGTCGGTTCGGCTGCTTGATATTTTAGCTCAAAGTGGTACTGAGCTGGTAGTTGCGACGCCGCACTTTTACTGCCACGAAATTTCAGCTGAAAGATTTTTGGCGGCAAGGAATGAATCGTTTGAACGCTTGAAGCCGCACCTGAAGCCGAACCACCCGAAAATTCTGCTCGGCGCAGAGGTTTTGTTTTCAAGCGAGCTTAAAAAATTAAGCGAGCTTAAAAAGCTTGCCATTCAGGGTACCAATTATTTGCTGCTTGAAATGCCATATATCAGGCTTTCAAAGCAGATTACAGACAGCGTTTCGGAGCTTGCAGATTCGGGCGTTGTAAAGCTTCTGATAGCTCATGTTGAGCGGTACTTAAACTTTACAAGCTTTGAGGATGTGGACGAGCTGATGTCGCTTGACGTTTTAGGACAGCTTAACGCAAATTCGTTTTTAAGCTTTAAAACAAAAAGAAACTGCTTTAAGCTGATGAACAAGGGTTATATTCAGGTGCTTGGAAGCGATATTCACCACGAGGACAGAGGTAAGCCTGTTTCGATGGCGCTCGATATAATTTCCAAAAAATACGGAAGCGAACGAGTAGCACAATTTGAAAGCAGTGGCATAAAGCTTTTAAACGATATGGAAACCTACGAAGTAATGGAATAATAAATCAAAATATCCCTACCAACAGCAGGGGATATTTTTTACTGAAAAACCGCTATGAGAGGTAAATCCCATAGCGGTAATTTTTTTCTATTCAGTTTCAGTTCGCTTGTGCCTGTCTGGCTTTGAAAACTTATTGACATACATCAGTTCGTCTGCAATTCTTTCAAGCTGGTTAAGCGTTGTATTCTTGTCAATGTCGCATACAACATAACCAGTTGAAGCCGCTACCTTGTATTTGTTATTGTTGGCAAGATTATATCTGTCGAGATACTTTTCAAACTGACTGATAGTTTCCTTAACGACCGTGTCGTTGTAGTCGCCGTAGCCGATAACCATAAACTCGTCGCCGCCGACCCTTGCGCAAATCTCATTGCTAAGACAAACGTAGCTCAAGCCGTTTGCAATAATTCTGAGCGATACGTCGCCTTCAAGATGTCCGAAGGTGTCGTTTACGTACTTAAGTCCGTCCATATCGCAGGAGATAAGCATAAGCTTCTTTCCTGTTTCCTTAGCCGCTTGCATAAACTCATCAGCGTATTTTTCAAAACCGTTTCGGTTGTAAATGCCTGTAAGCTTATCCTTGATTGAATTTAAGTAGGTGATGCGGTTTAAGCTTTCAAGACAGATTCTTACACGTCTGAATTCTATAGCGTTTGTAACCGCCTTGTGCCAATCCCAGAAGGTTCTTCCGCAAACGTCTACGTGACCGTCGTACCATACGACAGAGTAGCCTAAGCATCTGTCGTTAAAGTGAACAGGGAAGAAGTAGTAGATGCTTGAATAATCCTTTTCCTCCCACATCAGTGGGTAAATCTCGTTGGGGTCAAAATCAAAGCGTTCCTCTAAGTCCTTGCAAACCGACTGTACAACCTTTCCATAGCCCTTTTTGATGTAATTTTCATCACTTGCCATAGAGTCCCAATCCTTGCAAAGGCAAAGATCGTACTTGCATTCCTTTTTGCCGGCAGCGAAGGTATAAATTGTCTGTCCTAAATAGGTTATAAAGTCGTTAAAGGTATTGGTCCTTGAAAGGTTTTCAAAAACGTTAGCCGTTCTGAAATACTCACGCCTGTTTTGCTCAATTCTTGTATTTTGACGCATTAGTCGTACATTTGTAGAATTGTCTTCAAGACAGCCGCAGCTTTCTCCACGAATAACAAAGCCGGAGTGTATATTTATCGTTTCGCAGGTTTTTCCTGTCATCAGCTCGTAAAGCTTGGAAAAGCCGTCTGCGCCAAGCTGAGCGTCAGGAACCTTATATGTACAAATAGTAGGCACGTTATCTCTTGATTCGGTGATTCCGTCATAGCCGACTACAGCTATTTCTTCGGGAATCTTGTGACCAAGCTCGGTAAATCTCTCGATGAAAAACATTGCCATTCTGTCGTTTGCGCAAACGAGCGCCTGAGGAACAGCCATTTCACCTCTGTCCATTTTCTCAGCTAAGTCCCAGGCAACGTCGCTCCAATAGTCGCCATAGATGCAATGGTCCTCTTGCACCTCAATGTTGTGCTCTCTGAGAGTTTCCTTATACGCGTCAAGTCGCTCTTCAGCCTGGAAGGTATCCTTTCTTCCCGTCAGGCACATAATATCGGTAAATCCGTGAACGTCAATAAGGTGATTGACAACCTCTTTGAAAGGCTGTCTTTCATCTCTTAATACCGCAATATAGTCAGTTTCATCGTTATCTATTGTGACGATAGGCTTGCCTGTTGACTTTAAAGTATCTGAAATCTGCTGCCGCATACCAGAGTCGTTAAACATAGCAGCAGGGTATAAAAAGCCGTCAAATTTATCAGCGTTTATGAGGCTGAAAATATTCATTTCTCCTTCGTGGTAGTCCTTGTTGTATGTATTTTCGTCGAACACGCAAAAAACCGCAACATCATAGTCCATTTTGAAAGCTTGAGTTGCCGCACCCTCTATAATCTCTCTCGGGTACGTTTCGTCTATGCTCCTTGCTACGATGCCGATACAAGGTCTTTTCAAGAGAATTCCCTCCTTTACAAAAGAGTGATACGATACTGCTTTAACAATTTGAACCAGTAAACGCAATTCTTCATACTATTTTCTATTATAACACATTTGCGACTGTCATTTATTAACAGAAAATTAACATTGTGTAATCTCGCGTTAATTATTAAAATCGTTTAACTTAATCATCTTACAGAATCTAATCCTGCAAAAGCTCAGAGCCTTTCGGCTTTAAATGCAACATATCCTTCGTAATAATAGCTGTGATCGATGCCCTTCATATAAACCTCTCGGCTGTCAATTTCATCTGTCAGCGCATTTTTTAAAAGATGCTTGATTTCAATATCTCTTATCGGACTGCGCTCCATAGCAAGCAGATAATCCTCCTTGTCAATCCTGCTCCAGTCCACAACTCTTCCAAGCTCTGTCTTTAAAATATGGTCAAGCCAGATTCTCATACTGCGACCGTTTCCCTCTCTGAAAGGGTGAGCGACGTTCATTTCAACATACTTTTCAACAATCTCGTCAAACGTCGATTGCGGCATTTTATCTATGTTTTGTAAGGAGGTCTCCAGATACATCAGCGGCGCAAAGCGAAAGCTTCCCTTTGCAAGATTTACAGTTCTTACCTTTCCGGCAAAGTCGTATATATCCTCAAATAGGTACTTGTGAATTGCCTGCAGAGATGAAAACGTACCGGCTTCAAGGCTGTCGAGCAATTTGTCCTCAAATAGCTGTACTGCTTTTTTCTTGCTTATCTTTTCTTCTTCAAGTGCAAGCTCAGCGGAGCTTGTAATATTAAGCTTGTTTTCAAGAGCCATACTTTAAAGCCTCCTCTCAAATCCTGATAAATAAATTATACCATAAAAGCCTGAAAACTGCAATCGGTTTGCGGACAGCACAAATAAAAATGCCTCCCGCCAATAAGCGGAAGACATATTTTCCTACAAAAAATCCACCTTGCCGTCACATAGTATGATAAAACCCGCACTCAGGCAGGTGGGTAACGGCCTGCTTGTTTCATGATCCCCTCGTCCCATAAGGATTTCTCGGCACAAAGCAAAAGCTTTGGCGGAGCCTCAGAGGAGGGCCTTCAATCTCCAAACAGAGCTTAGTTCCCTTAATAAATGTGTTGGATTTATAAAAAACTATGATTGCTCGAACAAGGCAGAAAATTCACAAATATATTGTTTGCAAAGGGCGTAGAGTTTATTCACAAGACTTGCAAAATCAGTTGTCCTCATTGCTGTGACAATCGCAATCCTCGTCGTCACATTCTTCCTCGTACATATCCTCAAGAATCGACATAAAAATCTCGCCAACCTTGTCAAAGGTTTCTTCGTCGTCAACCGAAACTAAGATTTCCTCGTCGTCCTCGTAAGTGCTTTTGAGAATAACCAATAAGCCGTCGTCGTCAACAGCTTCATCAGGATTTGCGTAATAGGGGGTCATTGCGTAATAAACGTCGCCCTCGTATTCTGTCTCAGCCAGAACCTCAAAAGTCTGCTCTTTTCCGTCCTCGTCAATAAGAGTGTATAGGTCGGGTGCGTATTCACTTGGCATAATAAATCCTCCTGTAAATAAAAATTGTGAAAAAGAATTTTTTCACCGCAACATATATATTATACTATATAATGTGAATGAAGTCAAGCAGATTTTGTGAAAGTAATGTTAAATAAAAAAGTTTGATTTTTTTGAAAAAAACTGTTGACAATGCATAAAAAGTGTGGTATATTATAGACAAGGAAAAGAGAAGAAAGGTGATGATGAGTATGAAAGCTTATTATCTGACATCTATCCGAATTATCAAATGAGAAAGGGGCGAGTCCAATGGCAATAGAAGAATCATCAAAGTCATCTTTCCTGAGTGACTCGGTGAAAATATAAGAAGCTTGGAACTCAGACGGCAAGAGCTGATAAAGCTTAAGAAATTGAAAGAAAATAATCACGAGTGATTCAGGTAAGTACTTTGATATAGGACGCTATCCGTAAAGACGGAGCAAAAACTAGCTAAGTAATATGAATTTGGATATGAATTCATAAAGTCGGGAGGGGATTAAACCATTCCAGTAAGCTTTTAACCGACACGAAATTTTAAAAGGAAGTACACTCCAATGAAGTAAGTTAGGCTTGTAAGAAGCAATTAAAGGATTTAAAATTTTAAGAAATCAGGTACAGTCCAATGAAGTAAGTAAGCTTTGTAACAGGATTTATGAGATTTGAAATTTTAGAAAATAGGTACGGTCCAATGAAATAAGTAGTTTTTGGAAAATTTAATATCCAGATAAATCGAAAAAGTCAGGCAAAGCGTCCTGACTTTTCTTTTTGTGAAGCTCTGGTGTGTTTGCAAAATACAAAAATAAAACTCTTTGCAGTTGACTTTTTCGGCTGAGTATTGTATAATCAAATAATGATGTCGCTTTGCTTTTGGCGAAGGACTATCGCAATCTTTGCTGGGGCAATATCCCCACTGAAATTCAGCGAGCTTGTTTTGGCTGTTCTTGTGAGCCACAAACTGCTTCGCTTTAAATTGTAAATAATACAGGGAGGCATTACGATGCTAAAAAAGAAGATTGTTGCAGTTTTGTGTGCAGCGGCAATGGTGATAGGATTTACCGGCTGTACTGATATGTCTAAGATTATGACAGTTGAGGGCGAGGAACTTAACGCTGGAGTATATATTTTCAATATGCTGTCCGAATATACTGTTCAGGCTTACTACGCTAGTTATTTTTCAAGCGATGACAGCGACACTGATTTCCTGGATCAGGAATACGACGACGGCGTTACCTATAGCGAGTATTTCCTCGATTCCGCTATGGAGCAGACATTAAGAGGCGTTGCAGCGGACAAGCTGTTTAAGGACGCAGGACTTGAGCTTTCAGATGAGGACAAGGAAGAAATTGCTGACAGCGTTGAACAGGCAATGGAAGGCTACGGCGAGGATTACCTGAGCGCTCAGGGAATTTCAGAGGAGTCTGTTGAAATTTGCTACACTTACGATAAGGAAATGGATCTTCTGTTTGACTACTACTACGCTGAGGGCGGTACGGAAGAGGTAACCGACGAGGATATTCAGACATACCTTGGTGAAAATTACTTGAGATACAAGATGATTTCAATTTCAAGAGCTCCTGAATCGACTGAAGACGAAGAGGCAACAGACGAGGAAATCGAAGCGGCTGAGGAAGAAGCAAAGGCTTTGGCTGACAAGTATTTAGAGCTTGCTGAGGAAGGCGGAGCTGACGGCTTTGACGATGTAATCGCTCAATATGAGGAAGAAACAGCAGAGGAAGATACGGACGACGATTCAACCGACGAGGAAGAGGAAGAAGACGATACCGAGATTGATACTACTGCTGAGTATACAGTAACATTCGTTGACGGCGACGGAGAAGAGTACGACGAGGATTCAGATTATCCTCCGATTACTGTAAACGGCGGAGATACAATTACTAAGCCTGAAACTGACCCTGAAAAAACCTACTATCTGTTTGACGGCTGGTACGCTGATTCTTACGGTTCAACAGAGTTTGACTTCGACGAACCTATAACTGCTGATACAACAGTTTATGCTTGCTTCTCAACAAACGAAGTTCTGACAACTTATGATGAGGACAGCGCAAGCGATATTCAGACAACTATAAATGAAATGGAAATCACAGGTACTCCTGTTTTAGAGTCTGACGACGATTATTACTACATCATCTTAAAGCTCGATCCAAGCGAGAGAGAGGATTATATGTCGGGCGGAACTAACCACGACAGCATAATCACAACGATGAAGACAGACGAGTTTAACGAGCGACTCGACGACACTGCTGATTCAATGGATATTGATGCCAACGATAAGGCGGTAGACAAGTACACACCTGAAAAGATTGAAGAAATTGCTGAGGAATACTCAGAGTAATTTCAAATAGCAAAAATTTAAGCTGACCCGATTTTTAAGGGTCAGCTTTTTTGTTGCCTTTTTGCTCGAATAGAACTTGCCAACAACACAATAATAAAAAACGCTTCGCCTTAAATAAGACGGAGCGTTTGTGCTAATCTGTATTTTGTGTACCTACTTTGCCTGATTTACATCGTCTGCTGAAGGAATTACAATATCGTCGAGCTTTTCCTTAGTTATGTGAGTACCCTTTCGAGTCTCGTAAACGGACGGGTTCTCGCTTTTGTAAAACTCTGTGCTGGTTGGAAGATGCTTCTTTTTAAGCCTTTCGCAAATGTACTCCCTGAACAGGTCGTATATAAGAGCGAAGGTAGGAACTGCAAGCAGCATTCCTAAAAATCCGAACAGTCCGCCGCCGACCAGAATTGAAATAAGCACCCATATAGCAGGAAGTCCTGTTGAGTCGCCTAAAATCTTCGGGCCTAAAATGTTGCCGTCAAACTGCTGAAGCACAACAATAATGATAACAAACCAGATTACCATTTTCGGCTCGACCAAAAGGATGAGTATCGCCGACGGAATTGCGCCTATAAACGGACCGAAGAACGGAATTATATTTGTAACTCCCACGAAAACTGAAATCATCAGCGGATAAGGGAAGTTAAAGACCGTAAGAATAATTCCGCAAAGAACGCCAATTATAAGCGAGTCTAAAAGCTTTCCTGAAATAAAGCCTGAGAAGGTCTTGTTTGCCTTGCTTAAAATGCGAGCGGTTGTGTCATATCTTTTTTTCTTGACAAAGGCAAGCGTAATTTTCTTACTTTGAGCGATAAGACGTTCCTTACTGTAAAGCAGGTAAATAGAAATGATAATGCCAATAAGGAAGTTTTTAAGAAATGTCAGAACGCTCCAAATGCTTGACATCAGATTCGTAATCATTGGTTCAATCTGCGTCCAGAGAGCAGTAGTGTCCTGAGAGAACGAGGTTAGCTTTTCAGTCAGAAAATTCAAAATGTCCTGATTGTTTTTAAATGTGTTGTTTATGAAGTCCTGTACCTTTGATACCAGTTCAGGAGTGCTTTTGAATATTTCCAAAAGCGATTCTAAAAGACTTGGCAGGATTATAGCGATAACGCCGAAAATCAAAAGCAAAAACAATATCGTTACAAGCGAAACTGAAATAGCGCGGGTAAGTCTTGGATACGGTTTCTTTTTGAAGATGTACTTCACGAGCAGCTTGTCAAAAAGCTTCATAACGGGGTTTAATATAAACGCTATCGCAAAGCCCCAGATTGCAGGCTTTAATACATTTACCGCCTCGCTGAGAATGTTTAAAATTGTTGAAAATTCAAAAACGCAAAGCACCATCAGCAGAGCTATCGCAATTACTACAATCACATAAATGGCTATTGTATTGTAACGTGAATTAGTGTATTTTTTCAATCTATGCGCCCCCTGACTTTAATATATTCGTAAACGGTTGTGACCTTGCCTTACATTATACAATACTTTGCGTAAAAAATCCACCTTTTTTTGTGATGACATCAAAAAAAGATTGAAAAAGTCTTTTCAAATTTCGATATTTGTGTTACAATATATTGTGTATTACTGTACATAGCTGTATTGCCGTGTAAAAATAGAGAATAAATGCAGAAGAGTTGGAGGAAAGCTTGGTGCTTACAACGGAAAGCAATAAACAATTAAAGCAAAAAGCGCTTGAGAAATATTTTAACAGGCTTAACCCTGAACAGCAAAGAGCGGTTTTTCAAATAGACGGGCCTGTGCTGATTCTGGCGGGCGCCGGAAGCGGAAAGACGACAGTTTTAGTAAACAGAATTGCCAATATGATATATTTTGGAAATTCATATCACGCCGAAACGCCAGAATATAATGAAAGCGAACGAGCATTTTTAAAAAGCTATATTGATGGGAAAAGTGACGACAAGGAGACGCTGCGCAAAATAGTAAGCGTAAATCCTATAAACCCTTGGAACATTCTGGCAATAACATTTACAAATAAGGCGGCGTCTGAGCTTAAAGAGAGAATTTCTTTAATGCTGGGGGAAAGCGCAGGCGGTATTTTAGCCGCAACCTTTCACTCGGCTTGCATCAGAATTTTAAGACGTGAAAGCGAGCATACCGATTACGGCTCGAACTTTACAATCTACGATACCGACGACCAGAAGAGGGTTATAAAAAGTGTTCTGAAGGATTTGAATATAAGCGACAAAATGTTTCCGCCTAAAAGTATGCTGGGAATTATTTCAAGATGCAAGGAATCGCTTATTACTCCCGACGCATTAGAGCAGGAAAACGCACAGGATTATCAAAAGAAAATTCAAGCGAGAATTTATAAGGAATATCAAAGGCGGCTTCTTCGTGCGAACGCTATGGACTTTGACGATATTATCGCTCTGACGGTAAAGCTGTTTGAGGAAAATCCGGATGTTTTAAATCATTACCAAAATCTTTATAAGTACATAGTAGTCGACGAGTATCAGGACACCAATATGGTGCAGTACAAGCTTATTTCATTGCTTAGCGCCAAGTATAAAAATCTCTGCGTTGTCGGCGACGATGACCAAAGCATTTATAAATTCAGAGGAGCGACTATCGAAAACATTCTGAGCTTTGAGAACACGTTTGCAAACACGGCTGTAATAAGACTTGAACAAAATTACAGATCGACGCAAAATATTTTAAACTGTGCCAATACTCTTATTAAGAACAATCGTGGCAGGAAGGGTAAAACGCTGTTTACTTCAATCGGAAGCGGCGATAAGGTTACTCTTTATACTGCAAACAACGAAAAGAGCGAAGCAAAGTTTGTTGCAGATACCGTTTTAGAGGGAATCAAAAACGGAAAAAAGCAAAGCGATTTTGCCGTTCTATACAGAATGAACGCTCAGTCGAACGCTATCGAGCAGGCGTTTATTCAAAGCGGAGTTTCATATAAAATCTTCGGCGGAACAAAATTCTACGACCGAAAGGAAATAAAGGATGTTTTATCCTATCTCTCGGTTGTGAACAATAACGGCGACCTTTTAAGGCTCAGACGAATTATCAACGAGCCGAAGCGCTCGATAGGCGAAGCGACCGTTACTGCAATAGAGCAAATAGCTTCCGATCTTTCTCTGACGCCGATTGAGGTTATGAGAGATTCCGAGTCGCTGATGCCGCTTTCAAAGAAAGCAAAGGTGCTGGTGCCGTTAGCTGAAATGTTTTTATCACTTCAGGAAATTTCCGAGCAGGAGCCATTGGAAACGCTGCTTGACGAGCTTTTGGAGCGCTCAGGCTACGGCGAATATTTAAGAGCTCAGGGCGACGAGGGATTGATGTGGCTTGAAAATATCGAGGAGCTTAAAAGCACAATGGCAAACTACGAGGAAAGTGCTGACGAGCCTTCGCTTTCAGGCTTTTTGGAGGAAATCGCACTTTTCACCGATATGGATAATATGGACGAAAACGGCGATTATGTTGTAATGATGACAATGCACTCTGCGAAGGGACTTGAATTTGATACTGTTTTTGCTGTGGGAATGGAAGAAAATATCTTCCCGTCGCAAAGAAGTATTATCGACGACGCAGATATCGAAGAGGAACGCAGACTTTGCTATGTTGCAATAACGAGAGCAAAAAACAAGCTCTACCTTACAAACGCCCGAAACAGATTGCTTTACGGAATGACAAATCACAATCAGCCGTCAAGGTTTTTGTTTGAGCTTGACAAGCAGGCAACCGAAGAGGAAGAGGAGCAGATTATAACTCATTCTGCGGCGAGCAGATACAATCCGCTTGGCAATCGAGCGACAAACAGTATGTCTCTTGAAAATCAGATTAAGCGGAACCTGAAGGACAGACCGCAAAAGAACACTCAAACCTTTAGTGTAGGCGACAGAGTTAAGCACAACGTGTTCGGTGAGGGAACTATTTTAAATGCAAAAGCAATGGCGAATGACACAATGCTTGAAATAGCATTCGATACAAAGGGAACTAAAAAGGTTATGGCAAATTTTGCCAGAATTACAAAAATAGATTAACCGGAGGAAAAATATAATGGTAATAGTATTAAAAAACGACGTAACAGACGCACAAATTGACGAGCTTGTCGAGTGGCTTCAGACATTTGACGTCAAGACAAATTTAATCAGAGGACTTCATTCAAAGGTTATAGGACTTGTCGGCGACACAACGAAGATTGACCTTGAAAGCGTTCAGGCTAAGGATATGGTATACGAGGTTAAACGAGTTCAGGAGCCGTACAAGCAGGCGAACAGAAGATTTCACCCAGACGATACTGTAATAGAAATTGAAAACAGAAAAATAGGCGGCGGAAAGTTTAATGTTATCGCCGGACCATGCTCGGTTGAAAGTGAGAAGCAAATTATTGAAACTGCCATAGCTGTTAAAAAGGCGGGAGCTACTATGCTTCGTGGCGGAGCTTACAAGCCGAGAACCTCGCCGTATTCATTTCAGGGGCTCGGCAAAAAGGGACTTGACTATTTGCTGAAGGCAAAAAAGGAAACAGGTCTACCGATTGTTACTGAAATTATGTCGGTTTCGCATTTAGATCAGTTTGAGGACATTGACGTTTTACAGGTTGGTGCAAGAAATATGCAAAACTTCGAGCTTTTAAAGGAGCTTGGCAAGACCAACAAGCCGATTCTTTTAAAGAGAGGTCTTACGAATACTCTTGAGGAGCTTTTGATGAGCGCCGAGTACATTATGTCAAACGGAAATATGAATGTAATTTTGTGTGAAAGAGGAATCAGAACCTTCGAGCCGATGACAAGAAATACGCTTGACATTTCAGCCGTTCCGCTTTTAAAGCAAAAATCACACCTGCCGATTATAGTTGATCCTAGCCACGCAACGGGTATGACTTCACTTATCGAGCCGATGAGCCTTTGCGCAGTAGTTTCAGGAGCAGACGGACTTGAAATTGAAGTTCACCCCGACCCGAAAAATGCGCTGAGCGACGGAGCGCAATGCTTAACGCCTGAGAGCTTTGAAAGCGTAATGGATAGAATCAAGGCTTGCGTTGAGTTTGTTGGTAGAGAAATGGACGAAAACTAAAATAAGAACTAAATAGAAAGAAAAGAAAGGGAGAGTCAAAATGCTTAAAAAGGCGCTTTGTACATTGTCGATATTGGTGGTAGCTTTATCGCTGTGCGCTTGTTCTTCAAACGGAGACGTCGACATAACATTTGTAAGAAAAACCACAACTACTACAACAGCAGCGACTGTTGAGGAGGATACCTCTGAGGAAGAGGAAACCACAGAAGAAGCAACTGAGGAAGTGACAGAGGAGGAAGCTGACGAGGAAACCGTTCAGTACACAGCCGATCAGGAAGTAAACGTAAGAGAAGAGCCGGACTATAATTCTACAATTTTAGGAACGCTCACAGCAGGCGAAACGGTAGGCGTTTATACTATTGAAAACGGCTGGGCGATAATAGACTATGACGGCGACTGGGGCTATGTTTCAACCGATTACCTGACGCTTGTCAGCGAATAACAGATCGGCTAAAAAGGGAGAGTTCATTTGAAAAGCTTTAATGTAACGCTTAAAAAGGTTGTTGACAATTCTTATAATATTGATATAGGCTATAATCTCAGCGACCGACTGGTAGACGACCTTAAAAACGGTCTTTGCAAAGGGTATAAAAAGGTGGCGGTTATAAGCGACAGCACAGTAGCGTCGCTTTACGCTGAGAGTATAGTAGAAAGGCTTGAGCAAAGCGGCTTTTCGCCGAAGCTTTTTGTGTTCCCCGAGGGGGAAAAGAGCAAGGTCAGAAAGACAAAAGAAATGCTTGAGGACGCAATGCTTGAGGCTGGCTTTCGCCGTGACTGCTGCGTTGTGGCAGTCGGTGGAGGAGTAGTAACCGACCTCGCTGGTTTCCTTGCGGGAACCTTCGGCCGAGGAGTTCCGTTTGTAAATTATGCGACAACGCTTTTAGCGGCAGCGGACGCATCTGTCGGCGGAAAAACGGCAGTCGATACACCTGTTGCTACAAACCTTATAGGAATTTTTAACCAGCCTAAAAAGGTGTATATTGATCTGGCAGCATGGAAAACTCTGCCGAAAAGACAAATTTCATCTGGACTTGCTGAAACGATAAAGCACGCTATGATGGCGGATATTGAGTTTTTTGAATACCTGGAGCAAAATGTTCAGCGGGTTTTTGAATTTGATGAACAAGTCTGCGAGCATATAGCTGAGAAAAATTGCGAGATCAAGTATAGCGTTGTGATGAAGGATGAATTGGAGTTGTCGCTTCGTGAAATTTTAAATCTCGGCCACACAGTCGGCAGAGCGATAGAAACGGTAAGTGATTACCGACTGCTTCACGGCGAAGCGGTAGCAATCGGACTTTTAGCCGAATGCGAGCTGTCCTGCTCTCTGGGATTTATGACAAGTGATGAGGTAGCTCGTGTAAAGGCGCTTTTAAATAACGCACAGCTCTCAACCGATATACCTGATTATATCGACAGAAACGCATTGGTCGATAAGCTTTATACCGACAAAAAGGTGCGTGACGGTTGCTTGAGATTTGTCCTTCAGGACGGAATCGGCAGGGTAAAACAGTTTGAAAACTCCTGGGCACTTAAAGTTCCGAGAGAGAGCATTGAAAAAATAATCCTTAATATGAAGTAAGGCGTACTCTTTGCGCTTTGGGATATATGTGGGTGGAAAGCAAAAAATTTGTAATTATTATTTTTGGAGGTAGAACAGATGGCTTCAGTATGGAATCACAATATCAACATTTCAATTTTTGGGGAAAGTCATGGCCCTGCAATAGGCGTTGTTTTAGACAACATTCCGGCAGGCGAGTACATTGACACAAACGAGCTAATGCACTTTATGGCAAGGAGAGCGCCAAAAAAGAACAAGACCTCTACACAGCGCAGAGAAACCGATATGCCGCAGATTATGTCGGGACTTTTTAACGGCAAAACTACCGGCACTCCGCTTTGTGCGCTTATAAGAAATACCGATCAGCATTCGGACGACTACTCGAAGCTGTCTAAGATTGCCCGTCCCGGTCACGCAGACTATACGGGAGCTGTTCGCTACGGCGGCTTTAACGACGCTCGTGGCGGCGGACATTTTTCCGGAAGACTTACGGCACCGCTTGTTTTTGCAGGCGCTGTTGCGGGACAGATTCTGTCGAGAAGAGGAATACATACAGGAGCGCACATTCTTGAAATCCACGGAACGAAGGATAAGTCGTTCGACCCAATTAGAACCTCCAGAGAGGAAATTTTAAGCATCAAGGAAAAGGAATTTCCTGTAATTGACGACAAGCAGGGAGAGAAGATGATTGCCGATATTGAAAAGGCGAGAAGCTGTCAGGATTCAGTGGGCGGAATTGTCGAGTGCATTGCTATAAACGTTCCTGCTGGAATAGGCTCGCCTATTTTTGAAGGACTTGAAAATTCAATAGCAAGCTTGGTGTTTGGAATACCGGCAGTCAAGGGCTTGGAATTTGGAGCAGGCTTTAACTGCGCTAAAATGCTTGGAAGCGAAAACAACGACGAGTTTTATGTTGACGACAACGGACACGTTGTAACAAGAACGAATTTCCACGGCGGAATTTTAGGCGGAATTTCATCGGGTATGCCGATAACTCTTAAAGTTGCGTTCAAGCCGACCCCTTCAATCTCAAAGCCGCAGCAGACTGTTGACTACTCGGCAATGAAGAACGAAACTCTTACCATTAAGGGCAGACACGACCCTTGCGTTGTGCCTCGTGCGGTGCCTTGCGTTGAAGCTGCGGTAAATATTGCGCTTTTAGGTCATATGCTCGATTATCCGAACTTTAAATAAAAACGAATCGGCGGGGAATTATTTCTTTGAAAGGAGAAAAAATGGATCATAATTTTGAAAAATACGTAACGCCAAATATGCTTAATCTGACTGACAAGTACGCAATAAAGATTTTGCTATGCTATTTTCTCAAGCAGATTGACCGCCCGATTACTCAAAATCAGCTTACTGAAATTGTGACAGGCGACGGCGTTATAAATTACTTTTTGTATATGGAATCTCTTGAGGAGCTTTTGCAAAACGGGCTTTTGTATTTAAGCGAGGTCGACGGCGTAGAGTATGTAAGAATGAGCGACGCTGCCGAGCAGACGGCTGACGAGTTTAAGGGCATAGTTCCTAAAAGCTTCAGAGATAAGATTTTAGCGGCAGGACTCAGGTTTTTTGCAAGGCTGAAATCAGGTCATGTAAAGTGTGAGATTGAGGAGGCTAAAAAGGGCGCAAGCGTTCATTTTATCTGCACAGACGGCGGTGAGGAACTTGTAAACCTTAAGCTTTTTGCGCCGGACACTACACAGGCTGAGTATATGAAAGCGAAGATTATGGAAAATCCGTCTGAATTTTATTCAAACCTTTTGGATCTGGTGATTGAAAACAAGGAAAAGTAAACACATTTTTGTCAAATACATAGTATATTATATAGTTACACTGGAGGAAACAGCAATGCTTAAAGAAATTGACATCAAAACGGTAGACCTGAATCCGTTTAAGAAGATAGGCGACGACTGGGCGCTTTTAATGGCAGGAGAAAAGACGTCATATAACTCTATGACAATAAGCTGGGGATATATGGGAGTTATGTGCGGAAAGAATGTGTTCTTAACGGTTGTTCGCCCGCAAAGATATACAAAAAAGTTTGTGGATAGCAGCGAATACTTTACAGTTTCATTCTTTGACGACAAGTATAAAAAGACGCTTGCCTACTTAGGCTCGCATAGCGGCGCAGACGTTGATAAGATGAATGTAGAGGGAATGGAAGCTGAGTTTTCTGACAATAGCGTGTATTATAAGCAGGCTTCATTGGTGCTTGTTTGCAAGAAGCTATTTTCAATGGAGCAGTCGGACGCTAAGTTCTATGACGAGGCTTTAAAGGAAGAAATTTATCCGACGGGAGATTTCCACACCTTTTATACAGGCGAAATAGTCAAGGCGTATATTAACGAATAGGCTATATTTTGTATTGTTATCTTGCAAAAGAGAGAACAATATGCTAAAATAAAAAGGATATGGGGCAAAACGCAAAAAAGGACAACAAAACGCAAGAAAGGAAATGCCTGATGAGTGAAAAGTTTAAAGATAGCGGCGAAATTGATGAGATAATCGCTGAGGTAAACAAGCTCAAGGAAGAAAAGGAGCAGGCGCTGAATAGCGAAAAAAGCGCCGAATCGGCAGTAAACAGTATTGTAGAGAAAAATAATCTATCCGAAGGTGAAAATGACAAGTCGCAAATGGCTGATATGATAGCTTCTTCGTTGAATGATAAGCATAGTGATGCTGTAAGCGAGCCGGAAGAAAAGAAAAAGCCTGAAGCAAAAAAGGATGAGCCTGAAGCTAAAGAGGACAAAGCGCCAAAAAAGAAAAAGAAGAAAAAGAAGAAAACAGCAGCGCTCTTTGTTTTAGGACTTATTATAATACTCCTTGCTGGTGCATATGCTATCGGTCTTATGATGACTAAGGATAAGTTCCTGCCAAATACATATATAAACGGAGTAAATGTTTCGGGAATGACTGCCGAGCAAGCGGTTGAAACGATTGAGGAGCTGGGAAATCAACTTGATAAAATTGTATTTTTGAAAAATGACGGAAGCTCTGTAACCATTCCCTACGAGCGCTTTGGATACGAGTTCAATACCGAAGAGGTAGTCGAAGAAGCTATTTCAGGAACAAACGAGTATCTGTATTTCCTGCATTTCTTTAAGACGACAGAGATAACCGACGAGATAGTTGGTTCTTATGATGAAAGCGAGCTTGAAGAGGAAATCAACAACGCAAGCTTTGGTACAAAGGAGCCGACAAACGCTAAAATTGTTCAGGGCGACGACGGAAAGTTTACCATTTCCGCAGAGAAGGAAGGTACGGTTGTTGAAACCGATAAGGTCTTAGCGGCAGCAATCGAAGCGATTGACGCAGGCGTTGAGGAGGTTGACCTTGAAGCGGAGGGCTGCTACAAACAGCCTGAAATTACAAGCGAGGACTTAGAGGATAAGCTTGAAGAACTCAACAAGATTTTCGACGTAGTGATCGAGCTTGATTTTGACTACACAACCGAGAAAATCTCTTATGATACGATAGAGGACGCTTTTACATTTGAAGACGACGGAACATACACAATCGACCAGGAGGTAGTCTGGGCGTGGGTTGAAACGCTCAGAGATAAGTACGATACCCTTCACAAGACCAGAAAGTTCACAGCTACCCTTCAAGGTGAAATCACTATTGATTCACAGGAGGATTATTACGGAAAGAAGGACGCAATTTTCGGCTATATGCTGGATTCTGATGAAACAGCGGCAGCGATAGTCGAAGCGTTTATGGCTGGAGAAAGCACGACAATAGAGCCTGTTTATTATCATAACGGCGGCTACTACTATGACACTATGGGTCAGGTGGAGCACGACGAAAGCGACGAAGCAGACGTAATTACTGACATTTCAAGAATAGACTCGTATATCGAGGTTGACCTTACAAATCAGGAGCTCTGGTATTACGAGGACGGCGAGCTGGTGTTTGAATGCGGCGTTGTATCGGGACTTCCGACTGCCGAGAGAATGACCTACCCGGGAATATATCAGCTCTGGTATAAGGAAACCGACAAGACGATGACTGGCGAAACGACAGAGGGCGAATACGAATCCACCTGTAGCTTCTGGAATTATATTTCTGTACGAAGCATTGGTATCCACGACGCAGTATGGCAATCGTCCTTTGGCGGCGACAGATACACTTATGCTGGTTCGCACGGCTGCGTTGGAGTTTCTTATGATTCCGCAGAGTTTATTTACGAGAGCGTTCCGCTCGGAACTGTTGTAATAATGTACTACTAGAAGCTAGAGGACCAGAGACTAGATGGCTAGAAATTAGGATCCAGCAGTAAGACGATTGGTAATAACACATATAAGTAAGCACCCCCGCCAAAGGCGGGGGTGCTTACTTTATAGCAAAATTTTTGCTCGTGTCCTAATTTCTGTACAGTATCGGCTGCGACTGAACGCCGTTCATAGCGTCTATTGTCGCCTGCGGAATAAGCTCAAACCTCGCAACGACAGACTTCGGCTTGTTTACATAATCGTCCTGTGTGTATGGCACAAAGTAGTAATTTTTGTAGTTTTGAAGCATTCCAATATTTTTAGATGCGGCTCCCAGAGCGTCGTTTGTTGAAACTGCAATAAGCACAGGCTTGTTGTTGCGGATGTGAGATTTTACAGCCATAGTGACAGGCGTATCTGTAATTCCAACGCTAAGCTTAGCTAAAGTATTTGCGGTACAAGGCGCCACCACAAGAATGTCGAACAGGTTTTTCGGTCCTATCGGCTCTGCGTCCTCGATAGTTTTTATTACCTTTCTGTTTGTTATATTTTCAAGATAGGCTATGTGGTCGCTCGCTTTGCCAAAGCGTGTGTCAAGGCTGGCGGCATTAAATGACATTATCGGCACTACCCACGCTTTTGTTGAAACAAGCTGCGAGAGCGTTTCAAACGACTTTTTAAAGGTGCAAAACGAACCCGTCACACAATAGCCAATTCTGAGTCCCTCAAGAGTTCCAATCATTTTATACTCCTCCTTTTGTCAAATCCGAAATGATTGTCTTTCCTATAATTTCTCCGCTTGTGACTGGAGCTACTCGCCCGGGAAGCGACAGCGCCCATATCACATTAAGTCCTCGAAGCTTTGCATATTCGAGGTCAACGCCGCCCGGCTTTGAAGCAAGGTCGATAATAAGAGCTTCTCGTTTAATCTGTTTGAGCCGCTCTTTTGTCAGAACTTTGCTGGACACCGTGTTTATAATAATATCGCAGTCAAAAAGCTTGTCGTCGAAAAAATCAAAAGCGTTTAAGTTTTTGCTCTGAGCGATTTTTCGTTTTTCTTCCTTTCGGTCGAAAACAAAAACCTCTGCGCCGACATTTTTGAAAAGCGACGCAGTAGTAGCGCCGACTCGCCCGTAGCCTAAAATTGCCGTTTTTGCACCATACAGAACAAACGGCGTTTCCTCAAGAGCAATCATCAGCGCACCCTCAGCTGTCGGAAGAGTATTATTTACTATAAACCGTTCGTCCAAAAGGTAATCAAAAGGGCAAAATCCCTGATAAGAAAGCGAACCTTTAAGCTTGTCGCTTAGTTTTCCGCCATAAACTCTTGCGCCCTTATTTAAGCGCTGTAAGACATCGTCAATGTACAAGTTTTTATCGTAAAACGGCGTATTTACCGTAGCTCCGTCGTTGGTCGTTACAGGCGGAAGGATAAGCACGTCTATTTTTTTGTCAAGGCTATCAAGCGTATCGAGCGGTATTATCCTGTCAAAGCTAAGAGTCATGTTAAATCCGATAGTATAAATTTTCTCGAAATATCCGAGTAAAAATCTTGCCAAATATGTTTGACGGCAATCGCCGCCTGCAATTAAAACATTTTTATTTAAATTCATAAATTCTCCTCCCTGCCGCTGAAACCGTTTTTAATATATCACATAGTATGCGAAAAAACTTGCGGGGGTGACCACCCCGCACTTGT
This sequence comes from Ruminococcus sp., assembly GCA_021205185.1. Classification (GTDB taxonomy): domain Bacteria; phylum Bacillota; class Clostridia; order Oscillospirales; family Ruminococcaceae; genus UMGS1601. The sequence continues at coordinate 110,714 of JAJPYB010000007.1, forward strand.
AAAAGCAGGCGAAATGTGGTAATATAAATGTAGTGGGGTACTATTTGCAAATTTGTCCTCGTGGTTTAAGGAGAACAGCTGATGAAAAAGGTTGCGCTTGAAGCTATAAATGAACAGATTAAAAGTAATCCGAAGGAGCTAGTTGACGCTTGCGAAAAGGAATATAACGACCAGATAACCGAGCTTGCAAGTCTTGTGATGAGCGAGCAAAGTCAAAGGCCTGTTATTTTGCTTTCAGGTCCGTCAGGCTCTGGAAAAACTACTACTGCTCTGAAGCTTGAAGCAATTCTTGACAACGTAGGACTTGAAACACACACCATTTCAATGGACAATTATTTCACGCCGCTTAAAATCGAAGAAGGCTCTGACCTTGAATCGCCCGAGCGAATGGATATTGAGCTTTTGCAAAGTCACATTGTAAAAATCGCAAACTGCGAGCAGGTAGAAATTCCATTGTTTAGCTTTAAAACGCAGTCGGTAAACGGCTACAGACCTCTGAAAAGAAAGAATAACGAGCTTATTATTTTAGAGGGTATTCACGCTTTGAATCCTGATGTTACAGGCTATAACGACAACTTCACTCAGCGTGTTTTTGTCGGAATTGACAGCGTGGTTGAAGCTAAAGACGGCGTTACGCTTGAGTCTTCAAAGCTACGGCTTATTAGACGCCTTGTCAGGGATTTAAACTACAGAGGAAGAAGCTTTGAGGAAACGCTGAAGAGCTTTGAGCGAGTAAAAAACGGAACGAAGAATTATGTAATGCCATATAAACGTCGGGCAAGCTTTTGCATCAATTCATTTTTGGATTACGAGCTGTGCGTTTTTAAGAATATAGTTTTAAACGGATTTGAAATCAGTCATACAGAGACAGACCGCTTTGGAATTTGCGAGGCCTTACAGCAGGCTGAGGGTATGAGCGACGAGATAGTGCCTGCTGATTCGCTTATTCGGGAATTTATCGGCGGAAGTATTTATAGCTATTAAGGGAGAGGATTTTATGTCAATAGAAATCAGCGCTTCGATTTTAGGGTGCGACCTTTCAAATATTGCCGGGGAGATTATGCGTGCTGAGCTAAGCGGCGCAGACTGTATACATTTTGACGTGATGGACGGAGTTTTCGTGAACAATATAAGCTTCGGACTACCTGTTTTGCAAAGCGCAAAAATGAAGTCTGGATTGCCGTTTGACGTTCATCTGATGATAACAAAGCCTGAAAAATATATTACTCGCTTTGCCGAAGCGGGAGCTGACAGCATTACCTTTCATCTGGAAGCTACCGACAATGTTTCGGAGTGTATATCCCTTTGCAGAAAAAGCGCAGTTGGCGTCGGAATTTCTATAAAGCCGACAACGCCCGCAGAGGAGGTCTTCCCGTATCTTGAGGTTGTTGACAAGGTGCTTGTTATGACTGTCGAACCGGGATTTGGCGGACAGGGCTTTATTGAAGGAACGCTTGATAAGATAAAGAAAATAAGTCAAAAAATAAAAGAGCTTAAAACAGATACGGTGGTTCAGGTTGACGGCGGAATAAACGAAAAAACCGCACCGCTGGCAGTTTTGAGCGGTGCGACAGATTTAGTTGCCGGAACCTATTTGTTTAAAGCGAGCGATATGCCGCTTGCAATAAAGCGACTAAAGGAATCAAACCACGCTTAAAATTCTTTCAATAGCGTTTTCACCGCACAAAAGCTTGTAATGCTCGGCGGTAAAAAGTATGTCGCTCTTTTGCGTTGAAGCGTGATAGATTGAAATCAGTCGGCTCAATGCCTTGCATTGCTCGTCGGCTTTTTTTATTTTTAAAACCAGCCGATAATCTGAAAGGTAATAAAGACTGGAAGAAGCTTGAATTTTAGCTTTCCTCAAAGCCTTCGCCAAGGCACAAAGCTTTTTAAAATTCAAAGAAAACACTATCTCCTGTTCGGGATTCGGTTTTTCGCCGCCGCCTTTTGAAAAGGCTTCGTTTGAGCAAATATAAACCACACAGCCGCCGCTAGTATCCTCAAAGATTTCGACAAAAAGCTTGCTTCGGGCTATTTTTGTATTCATTGATTTTTCTATAATGGCAATAAGGCTTGAAATGAATACGCCTGTGTAGCTTTGCTTGTCGCTTACATCAAATTCAGGGTCCATTCTTTCCACGTCCTGCCTTGTGAGCGTCACCTTAAAGGTATATCGTGAAAGCTGTGAAATTCTCAAATTTACTCACCTCGAAATTCAATAAGGGGTATCAGTCGTTAGTTATATTATGAAAACGGAAAAAATAAGGTGCGAATTTAAGTCCGCACCTTATTTCCTGCTGCTTTGTATTTCTACCGCCCTGAGCGTTTTCTTCTGATATAGAAAATCAGCGCAATAAACAAAGCAACACCAAATGCAGCGACAAATACGCACATATAAATTACGCTTGTAAGCTCGCTTTTTCTGACGTTTTCAAGCTGAGTGCTGGCCTGTCTGGCACTTTCAGTTTCTGCTTCTGTTGTTTCCTCTGAGACTTGAAAGCTATGACTGTTTACAACATCAAGGAGCGCTTCATAAATTTTTTTGTGGCCCTTAGCGCTCGGGTGAATGTCGCCGTCAAGCATATTTGTTAAAACGTCAGTCTGTCCTTTAAAAAGTCTGTAAACGTCTACAGCTTTTACAAATTCTGAGCTGTCGTTTAGCTCTTTAACGCAGCTTTTTATAGCGTCGTTTAAGTCGCAGATTTTGCTGTCAAAGAGCGTTTTTATCGTTTCGGGAATCGGTAAGCAATCAAGAGGGTTGAAAACCGTTTGACAGATTATATATGCGCTTTCGTTATACTCGTGAATGGTTGACAGGATAGAGATGAGATTATCGCTGAATTCAATTATGTTTTGGTCTATCTGATTTAAGCACTCGCTTAGCTTTGCGATAAGCTCAGGGTTTGTGAAATCGGCGTTTATAAAGCCGCCGTCCGTGCCAATAAGCTCAAGTCCGACGCTTTCCTTTAAAAAGTCGATAAAATCGCCGAGCAGGTCGTTTCCGCCAACTGTAATACATATAAGACTTGAAGCCAAATACTCGTCGTATTCGCCGTCTTGAAGGGATGTCAAAAGCTCGGTTGAGGTAATTCCGTCAACGGCAAGGTTTTGGTAAGAATTTCCTTGCGTTAAGTGAAGCGAGCTTGCTAAGAGGTTTGCGTAGCTGTCGGTGTTGTAGTTGTTGCCCGAGCTATAGGCGTAAAGCTTGTAGCCTGTTGAAATTGAATCGCCGAGCACCAGCATACTTCGAGGCGGAGTTGTAATCTCGCTCTCGTCGTCAGCAAAGGAAAAGCTGCTTATACAAAAACAAATAAGCGTACAGACTGCTAAAAGCGCACCGAATAATTTTTTCATAGAAATCCCTCTTTTAAACACAAGTTTGTTTCTTTTGTATTGATATTTTCCCCGAAGTATATTATTATATAATTTAGGAAATTTATCCACAAGACAAACGTTAACAGAAACGGAGAAGTTTATGTTACTCGAAGTAAAAAAGATAAGTAAATATTTTGGAGTGCAGACGGTATTCAAGGACGTTTCGTTTTCTATTGAGGAAAATGAAACGGTCGGACTTATCGGCGTAAACGGCTGCGGAAAGTCAACTCTTTTAAATATAATTTCAGGCGATCTGGATTTTGACACAAACGAAAAGGGCGAGGGAAGCGTCAGCCTGAAAAACGGCGCTCGAATAGGATTTTTAAGACAAAATTCAGGACTTGAATCAAGCGCAACAATAGCTGAGGAAATGCGAAAGCCGTTTATCAAGCTTGATAAAACGCTTGAGCGAATGAAGGAGCTTGAGAAAAATATGACTGAGGAAAGCGCTGATGAATACGCTAAGCTTTCCTCATATTATGAAGCAAACGACGGCTACAATATTGACGTTTTTATAAATCGTGTTTTAAACGGAATGGGATTTTCAAGCTTCGACAAAAGCCGAGAGGTTTCAACCCTTTCGGGCGGTGAAAAAACAAGGCTTGCTTTAGCAAAGCTGCTGCTTGAACGCCCCGACCTTCTTATTTTAGACGAGCCTACCAACCACCTTGACTTTGAAACGTTGATGTGGCTTGAGGATTACTTAAAGTCGTACAGCGGAGCGGTTCTGGTAGTTTCCCACGACAGATACTTTCTTGACGCTCTTTGCATAAGAATACTTGAAATTGAGAATAAGAGACTTCGCTCCTACAAGGGCGGATACAGCAGATATGTCGTCTTAAAGGAGCAGAGCTTTGAAGCCCAGCTTAAAGCATACAGAAAGCAGCAGGAGGAGATCGCAAAGCTTAAAGACTATATAGCTAAAAACAAGGTTCGGGCTTCAACCGCCGCAATGGCAAAAAGCCGTGAAAAGCAGCTTGAAAAAATAGAGTTGTTAGACAAGCCGTTTGAATACAAAAGCCACGTTCGTTTAAATTTAAGCTATGATATTGAGCCGCCGAAGGAGCTTTTAAAGGTGATGAATGCAAGGCTTGAAATTGGCGGCAGGACGCTGATTGATAGCTTTTCGTTTGAGATAAGGCGAGGGGAAAGAGTCGGAATTGTCGGCAGCAACGGAATGGGGAAGTCAACTCTTTTAAAGCTTGTCTTAGGAGAAGTACCAAAAGAGCAGGGCAAAATTATCTGGGCGGAAAATGTAAAGAGATTTTACTTTGATCAGGAGCTTAAAATGCTCAGCACATACGATACTGTTATGGACTTTTTGCATAGCCGCTTTCCGTCGCTTACCGACGGCGATATACGAAAGACCCTAGCGAGCGTTTTATTTTCGGGCGAGAATGTATTTAAAAGCGTAAATATCCTGTCAGGCGGTGAAAAGGTCAAGCTTATGTTTGCGGTAATGCTTCTGACAAGAGCCAACGTACTCCTGCTTGACGAGCCTACAAACCATCTGGATTTAACCTCAAAGGAGGTTTTGGAAGCGGCGCTTAACGATTACGAGGGAACGATAATTTTCGTATCGCACGACAGGTACCTGCTCAACAGACTGGCGACAAGGATTTTTGAAATCGAGGACGGAGCTTTAAATCAGTTTGACTGCGGCTTTAAAAAGTATATCGAAGGAAAGCGGCTGCAAAGCGCTAAAAGCGAGGCGGCGCCTGAAAAGCGAGATGAAAAGCCAAAGACTAAAACCTATAGAACAAAGAAGCAGCGAGCGGATGACGCAAAGCGCAAGCAGCGCATTCGTGAAATTGAAGGGGAGGTATCCGAGCTTGAAGAGCAGGCGAAGGAAATAAGCGAAAAAATGGCGACACCTGAAATTGCCGCCGACTATATGGAGGTAAATCGTCTTTGTGAGGAGCTAGATGAGACAAAAGCGCAAATTGATAAGCTTTTAGAGGAATGGGCGGAGCTTGAGTAAAAAAGCCTTGTAAAAAAAGAGCTATTATGGTATACTTATTATATAAAGACATTTTGTGAAAAATGAAAAATGACAGTTCAAGGAGTTTTAATTATGAAATACGAATTTTCAAAAAAGGTAGCGGGACTTCAAGCTTCCGCAATCAGAGAAATACTTAAATTTACAAGCGACCCGGAGGTTATTTCCTTTGCGGCGGGAAACCCGGCGCCGGAGGCTTTTCCGGTAGACGAGGTTAAGAGAATTTCAAACGACATTCTGGAAAACGACCCGATACTTGCGCTTCAATATTCTGTTACCGAAGGCTATACGCCGCTGAGAGATACTTTAAAGAAGCGGCTGGCTAAGGATAATTGCTTCAGCCCTGAAACAGACGAGCTTATTATAATGTCAGGAGCACAGCAGGCAAACGAGCTTGCGGCAAAGGTTTTGTGTAATGAGGGCGATACTATCGTTTGCGAAGCGCCTTCCTTTATCGGCTCGCTTAACGCTTTCAAGTCGTATAATGTAGACCTTGTAGGAGTTGAGCTTGAAGAGGACGGAATAAACCTTGAAAAGCTTGAAGAGGTATTGAAGGCAAAGCGAGTAAAGCTCATTTATTTGATTCCGAATTTCCAGAACCCGACAGGTCTTACTATGAGCTATGAAAAGAGAGTCAAGGTGCTTGAGCTTGCAAAGAGGTATGACGCTATAATTTTGGAGGACAATCCTTACGGAGATCTGAGATTTGACGGCGAGAGCATTCCCAGCATCAAAAGTATGGACGACGACGGCAGAGTAATCTATTCGGGAACCTTCTCGAAGATTTTAGCTCCAGCAATCAGAGTTGGTTATTCGTCAGCTCCAAAGGACATCATTTCAAAAATGATAGTCTGCAAGCAGGTAGCTGACGTTCACACAAATATGTGGGGACAGATAATCGCCGACAGATTCTTAAACGAGTGCGATATTGATAAGCATTTTGCTTCCCTTCAGGAGATTTACCGCAAAAAGTGCGGACTGATGCTGAGCTGTCTTGAAAAGAACTTTTCTTCAAAGGTTAAATACACTCGCCCTCAGGGCGGCTTGTTCATCTGGTGTACTCTGCCAGAAGGATATGATATGATGACGTTCTGCAAGCGCGCAGTTGAAGAATACAAGGTAGCTGTAGTTCCCGGAACGGCGTTTTTGGTAAGCGAGGAGGAAAAGACCTCATCCTTCAGAGTTAATTTTTCAACTCCTACCGATGAGCAGATTATCAAGGGCTGCGAGCTGATAGGCGCGCTTTCAAAGGAAATGTTCGGCGAGTAATTTGAGTAAAATACATAGATTAGGAGTTTTAGTATGGATAAGGAAAAGAAGCTGATATTAAGTCTTATACAGCCGTCTGCGAAATCGTTTACGCTGGGAAATTATATAGGCTCAGTCGGAAACTGGGGAAAGCTTCAGGACGAGTACAACTGCGTTTATGGAATCGCAGACCTTCACGCAATAACCGTAAAGCAGAACCCTGTAGAGCTTAGAAAGAATTCTCTTTCAGCTTATGCTTTGATGCTTGCCTGCGGAATCGACCCAGAAAAGAGCGTTGCGTTTTTCCAAAGCCACAACAAGTGCCATGCAGAGCTTAACTGGATTTTAGCTTGTAATACTCAGTTTGGCGAGCTTTCAAGAATGACGCAGTTTAAGGATAAGTCAGCAAAGCACCCCGACAACATCAACGCAGGACTGTTTACATATCCTGTTTTAATGGCGGCGGATATTTTGGTTTATAATGCTGATCTCGTTCCTGTAGGAATTGACCAGAAGCAGCATCTGGAGCTTGCAAGAAACGTAGCTCAGAGATTTAACTATGTTTACGGCGACTTCTTTAAGGTGCCTGAGGCGTATATTCCAAAGGTTGGCGCAAAGATTATGTCGCTTACCGACCCTACAAAGAAGATGAGCAAGTCGGATGAGAATCAGAACGGCTGTATTTATGTTCTTGACGACAAGGACACGATTATCAGGAAGTTTAAAAAGGCAGTTACCGATTCCGACGCTGAAATAAAGTTTGCTGAGGGCAAGGACGGAATCAACAACCTGCTCACTATTTATTCTGTAATAACTTCAAAGACGGTAGAGGAGGCTGAAGCCGAGTTTTCTGGCAAGGGCTACGGAGAGTTCAAGCTTGCAGTCGGCGAGGTTGTAGCTGATAAGCTTGCGCCAATTCGAGAGGAGCACGCAAGACTTATGGCGGACAGGGCGTATCTCAAGAAGTGCTATACAGAGGGCGCAATGAAGGCTCAAAGTATAGCGCAAAGAACAGTTACTAAGGCATATAGAAAAGTAGGATTTGTCGACGCCAGATAAATCTACAAGGAAAGATAAATGAAACGCGCACTATTAAAGGATACTTTTTTAGAAATAAAAAATTCGTTCGGGCGGTTTATGTCGATTTTGGTAATTGTAATGCTCGGCTGCGGCTTTTTCGCAGGTCTTAAAGCTACAATGCCTGATATGATTGATACGGCTGCGGAATATTTTGAGGAAAATAACCTTGCCGACTTGACTCTTAAATCCTCTTACGGAGTAAAGTATGAGGATATAGAAGCGCTCAAGGAGCTTGACGACGTCAAAGGCGTTATGGCGGGATATTCCAAGGACGTTTACTATTCTTACGAGGGGAACAACCTTGTCCTGAAAGTAATTTCATATAATGACAATCCCAGCGTTTCTGACAAAAATGTTTTGAACAAGCTTGTGGTTTCAGAGGGCCGTCTTCCCGAAAACAGCGGCGAGTGCGTGGTTGAGCAAAAGCTAAGCTCGCCCGATACGTTTGAGGTTGGAGAAACTATTACGCTTTCAGAGCCTGACGAATCAAAGTCACTTTCTGAAAGCCTAAAAACGGACGAGTATGAAATTGTCGGAATTGTAAGCTCGCCGATGTATATAGGCTATGAAAGGGATAAAACTACCGTCGGCAGCGGTACCGTCGACAGCAACATTTTTATTCTTGAGGACGATTTCGTTTCCGACTATTATACAGAGGTTTATCTGACGATTGAGGGCGCAGATGAGTACGAGCCGTTTTCCGACGAGTATAAAAGCTACGTTGAGGAAAAGTCGGAAGCTATAACTGAAACCTTTGAGCAAAGCGTAAACGAGCGGTATTCCGCACTCTTAGCAGACGCCGAGGCGGATATTGAAAGCGCTGAAAGCGAAGCGGAGGAGTACGAAGCGCTGTTGAATTCCGACTATGATACTTTGGTTCAGACAGTAGATAATTTACAAGCTCAGCTATCTGTTCTTGACAGCGATTCTGCTGAATATAGTGCGGTAAGCGAAGCGCTTGGAAAAGCGTCAACTCTTTTGGAAGCGATAAGAAGCAACGATGAAACTGTGCTGTCTGAAATGGGGAACGAGCTTGTTACAGCTCAGCTTCAGATTGCGTCGGCGAAGCAGGAGCTTTCTGAAATGACGGAGCCTGTTGTCGCTTCTTATGATAGATTTGACAGCTCTGACTATTCGTCATATTCGTCGGACAGCGAAAGGGTAGACAACGTCTCAAAGGTGTTCCCTGTATTCTTCATAATTGTAGCGGCGCTTGTCTGCCTTACTACAATGACAAGAATGGTGGATGAAAAGCGAGTTGAAATAGGAACCTATAAGGCGCTTGGCTACAGCGGTTTCAGAATTGCCGAAAAGTATTTGATTTACGCTTTTTGCGCAACCATTTTGGGCTGCACAATAGGAATGGCGATAGGCTTTCAGCTGTTCCCGAAGATAATTTTCAACGCATACAAAATGCTCTACAATATACCGAAAATCAATACGCCGTTTAAGTGGAGCTACTATATTTCATGTACTCTTTGTGCTTTAGCGGTAACGCTCACAACGGTTATAGTTTCAATAAAAAACGAGCTTCGACAGGAGCCCAGTCAGATAATGCGACCGAAGTCGCCGCCTGCAGGAAAGAGAGTTATACTTGAAAAAATTCCTGTTATCTGGAACAAGATAAGCTTTTTGTCAAAGGTAACGGTCAGAAATCTGCTTCGCTACAAGAAGCGGTTCCTGATGTCGGTTGTTGGCGTGGCAGGCTGTACTGCGCTTATTATCGCAGGCTTTGGACTTAAATATTCTATTTCCTCGATTGCCGACAAGCAGTACGGCGAGGTATTTTTGTACGACGCCACGGCGTCTGTAAATACCGATGCCCTGACAGACGAAGAGGAAATCGAAAGCGCAATAGGCGAGTATTCTGAGGTTAGCTCTTCCTGTCTACAGTCGATGGAAAGCTTAGACGTATACGCAAACGACAATCATCAGAGCGCTTATGTAACCGTTCCACAGAATACGGAAGCTTTTGAAAGTCTGGTAGCGTTAAATTCAGTGGATAACGGTGAAACCTTAAGCCTTTCGGACGGCGAGATTTTGATTACTAATAAGCTTTCTCAGCTTTTAGGCGTTGAAGCAGGAGATAAAATTACAATAGTGTCGGGACTTGACGAGGTAAGTGTTACAGTTACAGGAATAGTCGAAAACTACGCTATGCACTACATATATATGTCGCCGTCTACTTATGAAAGGGAATTTGGCGAGAGCGTTGAATATAACTCCGTTTGCTTAACTCTTAACGATGGCACGGACAAGGACGACTTTTCAGCGGCACTTATCGCTTCAGGCGACTTTTTAGGAATAAGCTATACGGAAGAATCGGGCGAGAGCTTTACCGACAGTATGGATAGCCTTGATATTATTATCTGGGTTCTGATTATATGCGCCGGTGCGCTTGCAATCGTCGTGCTCTATAATCTTGCAAACATAAACATCACCGAGAGAGTACGGGAAATTGCAACCATTAAGGTTTTAGGTTTTTACGACGGCGAGGTGGCGACGTACATCTACCGTGAAAATGTAATTTCCTGTATTCTGGGAATTTTACTAGGATTTGTTATGGGCGTATTTTTGCACAAATTCGTTGTAAGCACCGCTGAGGTCGACCTTGTAATGTTTAACCGGGAGCTTGTCTGGTGGGCTTACGCCCTTGGAGCTTTGCTCACAATTTTGTTTGCGGTAGCGGTAAACTTTGTTTTGTACTTTAAGCTTAGCAAGATAAAAATGGTGGAATCGCTCAAGTCGGTTGAATAATTTCCGGAGGTTTATAATATGAACGAGAACAATGATAATTATGAGGATAAGGAGATCAAAGAATGAAACTAGGTATGGTAGGACTACCAAATGTTGGAAAATCAACCCTATTTAACGCACTTACAAACGCAGGAGCTGAGTCGGCTAACTATCCGTTTTGTACGATAGAGCCGAATGTCGGAATAGTTTCTGTTCCCGACGAACGACTTGATAAGCTTGCTGAAATGTACAACCCAAAGAAGTTTACGCCTGCAACGCTTGAATTTGTCGACATTGCCGGACTTGTAAAGGGAGCTTCCAAGGGCGAGGGACTTGGAAACAAGTTTTTGTCAAATATCAGAGAGGTTGACGCAATAGTTCACGTTGTAAGATGCTTTGAGGACGATAATATCGCTCACGTTGATGGAAGCATAGACCCGAAGCGTGATATTGAAACTATAGAGCTTGAGCTTATTTTCTCAGATCTTGAAATGCTGGACAGACGAATTGACAGGACTAAAAAGGCTATGAAGGGCGACAAGTCGCTGTCCGCCGTTTGCGACTTTTTAGAAAGGCTGAAGGCACACCTTGAGGAAGGTAAGCCTGCAAGAAGCTTTGATATGAACGAGGACGAACAGGAGTGGATAAAGGAAACGCCGCTTTTGTCGCTGAAGCCTGTTATCTATGCCGCAAATATGTCCGAGGACGATTTTATAAACAACATTGAAACAAACGAAAACTACCTGACAGTTAAGGAGATCGCTCAAAGCACAGGCTCGGCGGTGCTTCCTATTTGCGCTCAGATAGAAGCTGAAATTGCCGATATGGACGAGGAAGACAAGGCGATGTTCCTCTCAGAGCTTGGACTTGAAATTTCAGGACTTAACAGAATTATAAAGGAAGGCTATGCGCTGTTAGGACTTATTTCATTTTTGACAGCCGGCGAGCCAGAGGTCAGAGCCTGGACGATAACGAAGGGAACTAAGGCTCCGCAAGCGGCAGGAAAAATTCACACGGATTTTGAAAAGGGATTTATCCGAGCTGAGGTTGTTTCATTTGACGATTTAATGGAATGCAAAACAATGGCTCATGCAAAGGAGCTGGGACTTGTAAGGCTTGAAGGAAAGGATTACGTTATGCAGGACGGTGATATAGTCCTGTTCAGATTTAACGTTTAGAGCTTACCTGGAGGAAGAGTAATGGCTTTTGTCGAACTTAAGGACGTTTACAAAACCTATAAAATGGGCGACGTTGAAATACACGCTTCAGACGGTGTCAGCTTTGAGGTCGAAAAGGGCGAGTTTGCTGTAATTGTCGGAGCGTCTGGCGCCGGAAAGACAACCGTGCTTAATATGCTCGGCGGAATGGACACCTCAAATGGCGGAGAAATTTTTGTAGACGGTGAGGATATTGCAAAATACAAAAAGAAGGAATTGATTTCCTATAGGAGAAATGACGTCGGCTTTGTCTTTCAGTTCTACAATCTCATAAACAACCTTACCGCGAAGGAGAACGTCGAGCTTGCAACACAGATTTGCAAGAACGTCAGAGATAGCGAAGAGGTGTTGAAAGAGGTGGGGCTTGAAGAGAGAATGAATAACTTCCCGGCACAGCTTTCTGGCGGCGAGCAGCAAAGAGTTTCTATTGCCCGTGCGCTTGCAAAAAATCCGAAGCTGCTATTGTGCGACGAGCCGACAGGCGCTCTTGATTACAACACGGGAAAAACAATTCTGAAGCTTTTACAGGACACCTGCCGAAATATGGGAATGACAGTAATAGTTATCACTCACAACTCAGCTATCGCTCCAATGGCGGACAGGGTAATCGCTCTCAAAAATGCAAAGGTGAGCAAGGTTACGCTTAATGAAAATCCGACCGATGTAAGTGAGATTGAGTGGTAGCGTGTAACTATAAACTACAAAGGAGCTTTAAATGACGAGAAAGGAACGGGGAGCGGAGGCGGTCAGGCTTTTGAAAGAAAAATATCCCGACGCCAGATGCTCGCTTGAATATAAGCTGCCTCACGAGCTTTTGATTGCAACACGGCTTTCAGCGCAATGCACAGACAAGAGAGTCAATATTGTAACGAAAGCCCTGTTTGAAAGGTTTCGCTCGATTGACGACTTTGCCGACGCTGAAATAAGCGAAATTGAGGAGATTATAAAGCCCTGCGGACTTTATAAAACAAAGGCTAAAAGCATAAAGGAGATGTGCATTCAGCTTCGGGAGGAGTATAATTACACGCTTCCTGATACAATAGAGGAGCTTACAAAGCTCAGCGGAGTAGGGCGCAAAACCGCAAATTTAATTGTCGGCGATATTTATAATAAACCGGCAATCGTTACCGATACGCATTGTATAAGGATTTGCGGAAGATTAGGTCTTACAAAAAACACAGAGCCTAAAAAGGTTGAAGACGACCTCAGAAGGGTTATCGAGCCTTATGAAGGAAACGCCTTTTGTCACCGACTTGTTTTGTTTGGAAGAGATACCTGCAAGGCAAGGGGAGAAAGGTGCGATATATGTGAGCTGAGCCATATTTGCAAATATTTCAAGAGTACAAAAAAATAGATAAAATTAAGTCCTTCGAGAATAGCTCGGAGGACTTTGATGTTTATATAGCGCTTTCTTTAAGTGCCTTTTCGACGGCAACCGTTTTAAATTCATCGCCTGTTACAGTAAGCTTTATTTCAGACGACCCGCCCTTTATTATTTCATCGCCTACAATCGGTTTGATGTCGTTTGAAATTATTTTAATAATCTCTCTTGCTTCGCCGCTTTTTCTTTGTGACGCTTTTTCTACAATCCGAGGAATTACTCTGCTTGAAAGATTAAGAGTTATCCCATTGCTATTACAGCTATTTGAAAGGGCGAGCAGATTAGCTTCTGCAATTTTATAAAGCGACTGTCTGTCGAGCGGCTTGAAATATACGCATTCGTCAATTCTGTTTAAAAGCTCGGTAGAGAAAAATTCCCTGACGCTTTTGTTCATTCGCTCACGCTCAAGCTTACTTTCGTCCGATTGATTAAACCCGACGGAAGAGGATTGGCAAGCGGCTCCTAAATTGGTAGTCATAATGATAAGTGTATTTTTAAACGACACTCGCTTGCCCTTTGAGTCGCTTAAAAAGCCGGTATCCAGGACTTGAAGCAAAAGATTATAAATGTCCTTGTGCGCCTTTTCAATTTCGTCAAACAAAAGAACGCAATACGGCTTTTTGCGAACCTTCTCGGTCAGCTCTCCTGCGTTTTCGTAGCCGACGTAGCCTGCCGGCGAGCCTATAAGCCTTGAAATGGTATGCTGCTGAGAAAATTCGCTCATATCAAATCTTATAAGAGAGCCTTTACCGAAAATTTCCTCGGAAATAAGACTCGCTAAATGCGTTTTGCCAACGCCGCTTCTTCCCATAAAAACGAATGCGCCGATAGGACCCGATCCTTCGTCCAAGTCAATGCGGCTTCGCTTTATCGCTTTAATCAGTGCATCAACTACATCGTTTTGTCCAAAAATTTTCTCTTTTATTTTTCCGTCGTTTATACAAAGCTCACCCATTTCGCTTTTTGAAATTCTACTCGCCGGAACGCCTAAGCTTTCGCTGATATGCTGCCTTATATGCTCGGCGCTCAAAGCAGGAGTGCCGGTATTGGTTTTGTCTGAAATAAGAGAAAGGTACTTATCCCTTGAAATTTCGCCTGACACATAGCTGTTAAATGCGTCGTACATATTATTGTCGCTCGTGTCGCTGTTTTCAAGCCGTAGCTTTGAGCAGGCTTCGTCGATTAAGTCTATCGCTTTGTCTGGAAAATACCTGTCGGTAATGTAGCGCTTTGAAAGTCTTATCGCTTCCGTAATTGCGCTGTCAAGTATTTTTACTCCGTGAAATTTTTCGTATTCAGGCTTTATGCCGTTTAAAATCAGTCTTGTTTGCGCTTCGTCAGGCTCGTTTACAAATACCTTTTGAAATCTTCTTTCCAATGCCGCGTCCTTTTCAATACAGCTTCTGTATTCCTCATAGGTTGTAGCGCCGATAAGCTGTAACGATCCTCTTGCAAGCTCTGGTTTTAATATGCTTGCAGCGTCAATAGCTCCCTCAGCAGCGCCCGTTCCCATAATAGAGTGTATTTCGTCAATGAACAGTATTATATTTTTGTCGCCCGACGCTTCCGCTAAGCATTCCTTAAGCCGCTCCTCAAAGTCGCCCCGATATTTAGCTCCCGCAAGAATAAGACTTAAATCAAGTGCAAAAATTCTTTTTCCAATAAGCGGTGAGGGAGCTGATTTCTCGTAAATTCTTTTAGCAAGCCCTTCGACAATCGCTGATTTTCCAACCCCCGCCTCGCCGATAAGGCAGGGGTTATTTTTGTTTCGCCGTAGGAGAATTTGCGAAATTCTCGCCATTTGCTCGTCACGCTCAAAGCAGGTATCAAGCGTTTTAACATTCTTTTCGTCTGTAAGCTCTTTGGAATACTTTTCGAGAGCCTTGTACTTTTTGGTCTTTACGGTAACCGACTTTAAATCTCCGTTACCGACGTTTGCGCAGTCGCAGTAAAGGCTCGAAATTGATACGTCCTGACTTCGCAGAGCGTCCATTGCCGCCGAGCCTTCAAGCCGTAAAAGCATCATCAGAATATGCTCGGTACCGGCTTTAGAAAGTCCTAAATTTTTAGCAAGCGTTACGCTGCCTGAAATTATTCTTCTGGCGTTTTGTGAAAAGCTCTTGTCGCTAAGAGCTATCTCCCGACCCGAATCAGAAAAATCGTCAAGATAACGCGTCAAATCACTCTTTTTGACGCCCTGTCGCTTTAAAAGATATGTTCCGACGGAATTTTCAATTTCAAAAAACGACAGAAGTAAATGCTCGCTTCCTATATATTCGTATCCCTTTTCCTGCGCAATGTCAATGCTCTTTTTTATAAGCTCCTTTGCTTGAGGAGTAAACTCATTTAAAAGCTTCGTGAATTTGTCCATTTCATTGCTCCTTTCTGTGATACTATCATTTTTGTCTGAAATAATTTTTTTAATCTCTTCTTATTGTATGCTTTGTGAATTTGTCTGTAACACATTTTATGAGAATTCATAAACTGTACTATAAAGCAAAAAAATACTCGGAATAAACGAGTATTGCTTTAAATTACTGTAAAGGAGTGTTTTTATAATGAACGGATGCGGATTTGGTGGATGCTGGTGGATTATTATTCTTATCCTTATCATCGCTTGCTGTGGCTGCGGTAACGGCTGTGGCTGTGGCAACAACGATTGCGGATGCGGATGCTAATCTGATTTTACTAAAAATTCGGCGTGGAGGTCTGGCTTCTGCGCCGATTTTTTTATCTCAAAATGCTGTATTTTTGGAAAATAACTATTGATAAAGAGACGTTGTTGTGTTAAAATATATTGTAGCGAATACTCAATTACTTTACGGAGGAATTTTTATGAGTACCATTTTAGTAACAGGCGGAGCAGGCTTTATCGGAAGTCATACAAGCGTTGAGCTGCTGGAAGCAGGCTATGATATAGTAATTGTTGACAACTTTTCAAATTCAAAGCCGGAGGCTCTCAACAGAATAAAAAAAATCACAGGCAAGGATTTTAAGTTTTACGAAGCTGACCTTCTTGACCTTGACGCAATGAATAAAATATTTTCTGAAAATGAAATAGACGCAGTTATTCATTTTGCAGGACTTAAAGCGGTAGGCGAATCTGTTGAAAAGCCTGTTGAATATTATCACAACAACATTACAGGAACTCTGATGCTGATAACTGCTATGAAAGCGGCAGGTGTAAAGAAGATTGTTTTTTCATCATCAGCAACAGTTTACGGAATGTACAACAAAGCGCCTTATGTTGAGGATATGCCGACAAGCGCTACAAATCCTTATGGATACACAAAGGTAATGATTGAGCAGATTTTAAAGGACGTTTATACATCAGATAATGAGTGGAGCGTTTCTCTGCTTCGTTACTTTAACCCGATTGGAGCGCACAAGAGCGGACTTATCGGCGAGGACCCTAACGGAATACCAAACAATCTTTTGCCGTATATCGCTCAGGTAGCTGTCGGTAAGCTTGAATGCTTGGGAGTTTTCGGAAACGACTACGATACCCCTGACGGCACGGGAGTCAGAGATTACATTCACGTTGTCGACCTTGCAACAGGTCATTTAGCTGCCGTTAAATACGTTTTGGAGCATAAAGGCGTTGAAGCTGTAAATTTAGGAACTGGTAAAGGCTCCAGCGTAATGGAGGTTTTGCACAGCTTTGAAAAGGCTTGTGGCAGAGAGCTTCCGTACAAAATAATGCCGAGAAGAGCAGGGGATATCGCAACCTGCTATGCCGATACCACAAAGGCTTTTGAGCTTTTCGGCTGGAAGGCGAAATATACGCTTGACGAAATGACTGCGGACGGCTGGAACTTCACTAAAAATAATCCAAACGGACTTTAAAGAAAAGACACCACTTGAAGGGACGAAAAATGAAAAATTGTTATGCACAGTTTAAATATTTGTTGGCGGTTTATGAGCTTTCAAAGGGAGATAAGAAGGTAAAAAGCGTTGACATAGCAAAGCGGCTTGACGTTTCACGCCCAAGCGTCAGCAAAACGCTTAAATGCCTTTCCAAAAACGGCTTTGTAGACGATGACTTTTCAAACGAGGTTGTTTTAACCGAGAGCGGTAAAGCTGTCGGCAAGGAGCTTTTCAACAACTACAGATACGCATTGCTCTTTTTTAGAAAGGTTTTAAAGCTTGACGACGAGCAGGCGGACGAGCAGGCGCTTACATTTATTGCGACCTTTCCTGAAGCTACTGTCGAGCGGCTTAGTCAGACGATGAAGAATACAATTGAACGTCAGCGTGCAATCCGCCATGCAAAGCAAGACCAGTAGATACAAAAACGCCCTTGTGAGAAGCTACTCACAAAGGCGTTATTTTTATGCTTTTTCTCAGACAATTTTTCTGCACTCGATATAATATCTCTTATCCTCAGCGTGACCCATAGAAAAGGTCTTTCTCGGTAAAACTCCGTCCTTGATTACTGTCGGGAAAAGCTCTGATTTATGTATATCAGGCAGGATAAAGCCTATTTTGTCGTCGCTGTCGACAAGCTTCTTTATCGTCTGTGTGCCGTGAATGTAATCAATCTCAGCGTCAGTTTCAGAGAGATAATCATCCAAAAAGCCTTGAAGACTGCCGACTGTAAGATTTGAAGTAGGCTTGTTTATGTAATAGGTTTGCTCTTCGTTGCGGGTTATAACTTTAAAGCTCTGTTGGGCGTTACTCTTGTCTGTAGAAGCCGAAAGCTCAGCTTTCATTTTCTCCAGCAGGTCGCTTACATTTACGTTTTTGACAAAGCGGTGTATAGCTTCAAATTGAAGCGCTTCGCTGTGAAGA
Source organism: Ruminococcus sp. (assembly GCA_021205185.1). GTDB lineage: Bacteria > Bacillota > Clostridia > Oscillospirales > Ruminococcaceae > UMGS1601. The sequence continues at coordinate 128,541 of JAJPYB010000007.1, forward strand.
TTTACAATTTCAACAAGTGCGTATCTTGCGGGGTGGCAGCTTAAATCCTTGTCGGGATTTTTCGCCTTTAGCTGCTCGTAATAGGTCTTAGCTGTTGCGAGCGAGTGGTTTCCGTCGCCCATTGCAAAAACAAGCGGCGAAGCGTTTTTGATTCCGTACTTTTCTTCAAACACTTTAGCGTCTGCAAGGCTGTCAAGCGCTACGATGATTTTTTCGTTGTCTGCGCTGTTTACTAAATAACCCTTTATGCTGCCCCCGCCTTGCGAAAGCGAAGTATCGTAAAGAAGCTTCATATCGTCTGTCTTTTCGCCAATAGGCTCGATAACGGTTTTATCCTCGTCGTCAATTAAAATCATTATGTGCGGAAGCTCAATGCTTGCATTTTCACGAACCTTGATTCTGGGAGGTATTCTTTCTAAAACTGTAGCCTCCGTAGCTCGAACAAGCGACCGACTGCCTTTTGAATAATCGTATTCCTCAAGGTCTATCATTCCGACAATTCCCTGACGCAAAATTCCGTTTGACTGTACTCTTTCAACGTAGAAAAACGCATTTTTATATTCCTCAAACACGCCGTTTGAAAGGTACTCGCTCATATTCTTATTTATGCTCTCGATTCTCTTTTCAACATCCTTCTCGTTAAGATAAATTTCAGGAAGTATAAGTCTAAGCGTTGAAAGGCTGTTCCCAACGAGCGAGTAAGCGCTCTCCCAGTATTCAGGCTCGCTTGTGTATTGGTCGCAGGCGATAGTCGCCCACTTTTTCATATCGACATTTTTCGGAAGTAAAATATCTGCCGGTTTAAAAGCTCTGTTCATTAACCTCTCTCCATGTGTGTAAATTTTGCTTTAAAGCTTTTCGATAGCGTCTGACATATTGTCAAGCCAATCGCCCTCGAACAGCTCAGTCATACCTTTATCAACCGCCGCTGAAAGCTTTTTGGTGATTGGAATTTTGGAAATGTTTTCAATGCCATATTTGCTTGCAATTTCCTCAATGTGACTGTCGCCGAAGATATGATGCTCCTCGCCGCAGTTGTCGCAGACAAAGTAGGACATATTTTCAACAATTCCAACTACAGGAACGTCCATAAGCTTTGCCATTTTTACAGCCTTTTCAACTATCATAGAAACAAGCTCTTGAGGACTTGTAACAACGATAATTCCGTCAACAGGAAGCGACTGAAAAACTGTAAGCGGAACATCTCCTGTTCCAGGCGGCATATCGACAAACATATAGTCAACCTCGTCCCAGATTACATCGGTCCAGAACTGAGTAACCGCTCCCGCTATAACAGGCCCTCTCCAGATGACAGGATCGGTATCGTTTTCGGTTAAGAGATTCAAAGACATTATTTTGATTCCCGTTTTTGTGACAACAGGGAATAATGCGTTTTCAGTAGAATCAGCCTTTTCCTTTATTGAAAACGACTTCGGAATAGAAGGCCCTGTAATATCGGCGTCCAGAATAGCTGTGCTGTATCCCTTTCTGTTTTGTAAAACCGCCATAAGCGAGGTTACAAGCGACTTTCCAACGCCGCCCTTTCCGGAAACTACTGCGATTATTTTTTTGACCTTTGTTCCCTCGTGCGGCTCTTTGATTAAGCTTTCAGGCTCGTTTGAGCAGTTGCTGCTGCAACTAGAACAATCATGTGTACAACCCATATTTTATTACTCCTTTTAAGGGGAAGCCCCCTGAAATATTCTAAAATATAGTATACCATAAATTTTAAAAAAATCAACCGCACCTGCCCTTCATTTCAGACAAATGCGGTTTGTATGGGTTTTGTATCTTATCCTCCAAGCTCAATCATTTTAAAAATACATCTTCCTGCTTCTCTTATAAGCTCGTCGCTCATAATTATTTCTTCTCCTTCGCCGCAAACGGCGTTATATACGTCAACTAAAGTAGTTGACTTCATATTCGGGCAGATAAGATCCTTTGAGAGCGGATAAAATCTCTTGTCGGGGCAGTCAAATCCTAGATGCTCGGCAATACTTATTTCCGTACCGATAAGAAATTCCTTGTCGTCTGAGCCTTTGGCGTAATTTATAATGCCGCTCGTCGAGCCTACAAAGTCAGCCTGCTTGACAACAGCCGGGACACATTCAGGGTGAACCAAAAGCTTAGCGTCAGGGTGAAGAGCTTTTGCTTTTTTAACGTCTGTCAGAGTTGCTCTTGCGTGAATAGGACAGCCGCCCTGCAAAAGCTTAAAGGTCTTGTCAGGAATTTGCCTTTGCACATAATCTCCGAGATTGCAGTCGGGAATAAACAAAATCCTGTCGTTTTCTATGTGGTTTATAATTTTTACTGCGCTTGAGCTTGTAACGCAAACGTCGCAGACGGTTTTAAGCTCAGCTGTCGTATTGATGTAAGCAACTACTGTGTAATCCGGGTAACGCTCCTTGACGGAAGCTATCATTTCCTTATCCATTTGCTCCGCCATTGGGCAGGAAGCTACCTTGCTTGACAGATATACGTTCTTGTCAGGGGATAAAATCTTAACCGTTTCAGCCATAAATCTGACTCCGCACATCAGAATATTCTTTTGCGGCGCAGATTTTGCCATTACGCTAAGCTGATAGGAATCGCCTGTAAAGTCTGCAATTTCGCAAATTTCACGAGCCTGATAGCTGTGCGCCAGAATACATATATCCTTTTGCTTTTTAAGTTTCAGAATTTCCTGTTGAAGCTCATATACGTTCATTTTTAACCTCCTAAAAAGTCGGACCGAAAAGCTTCAGTCCGACTTCAGTGCTTTGAATTTTTCTTTTTTAGTCGCCAAACGCCTGCGATAGATCGGCGATAATATCGTCGATATGCTCGGTGCCTATTGAAAGACGAATGGTGTTTGGCTTGATGCCCTGGTCCAAAAGCTCCTCCTCGTTTAGCTGAGAGTGGGTTGTAGAGGCAGGATGAATAACAAGCGACTTAACGTCAGCAACATTTGCCAGAAGTGAGAATATCTGAAGCTTGTCGATAAACTCCTGCGCTTCCTTTGCGCCGCCCTTGATTTCAAATGTGAAAATCGACGCTCCGCCGTTTGGAAAATACTTTTTGTAAAGAGCATTGTACGGACTGTCTGGAAGGGAAGGGTGATTTACTCTTTCAACATGAGGGTTATTATTTAAAAACTCAACAACCTTTAGCGTGTTTTCAACGTGCCGCTCAACTCTAAGCGAGAGCGTTTCAAGTCCCTGCAGGAATAAAAATGCGTGAAGCGGTGCGAGGGTTGCTCCTGTGTCACGAAGCAGTATAGCTCTTATTTTTGTTACGAACGCCGCTGCTCCGACAGCCTTCGTAAAGCTGATTCCGTGGTAGCTGGGGTTAGGCTCAACGAGCGATGGGAACTTTCCGCTTGCCTCCCAGTCGAACTTGCCGCTGTCAACTATAACTCCGCCTATTGCCGTGCCATGTCCGCCTATAAACTTTGTCGCTGAATGAACAACTATATCTGCGCCGTATTCAAATGGACGAACAAGATAAGGAGTTGCAAAGGTCGAGTCAACCACCAGCGGAATTTTGTGTGCGTGAGCAATGCCTGCGACCTTTTCAATGTCGATAAGGTTAGCGTTCGGATTGCCGATAGTTTCAATAAAAATCGCCTTGGTGTTGTCGTCAATAGCATTTTCAAACGAACCCTCCTCGTCAGGGTCGACAAACTTAGCAGTAATTCCGTATTGCGGAAGCGTATGCTCCAATAAGTTGTAGGTTCCGCCGTAAATGGTTTTTGCGGAAACTATATTATCGCCGGTACCTGCGAGATTTAAAATAGTGTAGGTTATAGCCGCCGCACCTGACGCTACGCCAAGTGCCGCAACGCCGCCCTCTAAAGCGGCTATTCTCGCTTCAAAAGCGTCAACTGTTGAGTTCGTTAATCTGCCGTAAATGTTGCCGGGATCAGCAAGACCGAATCTTGCAGCTGCGTGCGCTGAATTTTTAAAAACGTAGGACGTTGTCTGATAAATAGGAACGGCTCTTGCGTCGGAAGCGACATCTGGCGACTCCTGTCCTGCGTGAAGCTGAATCGTTTCAAATTTATATTTATCTAATGTATAGCTCATTTTAATTTACCTCTTTCTGATGTTTGTGTTTTTTGATTTTGTCGTTATGATTTGTGTTCGGGAAATTTAACAGCTACACATTCGTCCTTGTCTGAAATTGTGTCGTATCATTTTTAGTAGTAGTGCCTTCATTTGCAAAACCTCCGTCAATTTTTATAATACCTATCTGTTTGGTATGTTTTATATTTTACACTATGTCCGAGCATTTGTCAATAGGTTTTAAAGAATTTTTTGATTTTTTTAAAAACCTTGTAAATTGATATGTTTTTCGGCAATTCTCTTGAAAAATTCAATACCCTGTGATATACTATGTATTAAGGAAATTTGTTTTAAACTACGAAAAGGAGCAGCTTTTATGAAAATTTCAACAAAGGGCAGGTATGCGCTTCGGCTGATGCTTGACCTCGCTGAACATAAAGACGAGGGATATATAGCTTTGAAGGATATAGCTCAAAGGCAAAACATTTCAAAGAAGTATTTAGAGCAGATAATTCCGCTTGTCAATAAATCGAATATGCTTCGCACAAACAGGGGATTTCAAGGCGGCTATATGCTTGCGCACTCGCCAGATAAATACACAGTCGGCGATATTCTGAGAACTACTGAGGGAAAGCTTGTTCCTGTTGCTTGTCTTGAAGATGAGGAAAATCTATGCCCACGAGCGGCTGAATGTATGACGCTTGATGTGTGGACGGGACTTGCTAAGGTAATTGACGAATATCTCGATTCGATTACTCTTCAAACAATTCTCGATACGCAAAAGCAAAAGCTCGCCAACGAGTATTATATTTAACAAAACGGCTTTGTGCCGAATATATTGTAGCAAACGCAAGGAGGTCATTATAATGAGTGACTACAAAAAGGATATTTTGAATTTTGCCAAAAAGGCTGAGGAAAAGGTTAAAGACGGAGCTGACAAGGGCGTAAAGCTTGCAAAGGAAAAAGCTCCTAAAGCGGTAGACTTCGCAAAAAAGAGCGCCGACAAGGCTTCAAAATTTGCAAAGGAAAAAGCGCCTGTCGTTAAGGATTTTGCAAAAGATGTCGGAAACGAGCTTTACGACGCCGGCGTTGAAGCGAAAGACTTTGCAGCTAACAAATTTAACGAATACAAAAACAGAAATCACATAAAGGTTCGAACTACAAAGGACGTAGTGGGAACAGAGGAAAAGAAAGAAAAAGAATAGTGTTAAACAAAGCTTGCCTTCGCTTGGCAGGCTTTTCGCTTTCAATCATTTTAGTGAATTGTTTTAATCAAAAAAGTGAGAGGAAAGGTGCCAAAAATTACAAAAAAGGTGCCAAAATTGCTGGATTTTTGAGTCTGACTGAAATGTTGCACAATTTGAGAAGCAATAATTTGTGCGAAATGTAGAAATAAATCGTAAATGTTTTAATTTTATTGACAATTCCCACAAAAAGGGTGTATAATGCTATATATAAATAGAATATCAAGAGTATATCCAGCCATAGAATTATCGGAGAAAACGAATGACTGAAAAGGAACTTAAAAAGCTTAGCAGGCGAGAGCTTGTTGAACTGTTGCTATATTTAAGAAAAGAGCTTGACGAGGTTAAGCTCGAAAATGAACGACTTAAAACACAAGCTACCGAGCGGGACGGAAATATTGACAGAATTTTAAAGACGGTTGAGAAAATGAACGGTCAGCTCAGTAGATTGGCAAGAACGCAAAATGGTGAAGCGGCGGAAAGCAAGCCGAACGCTGAACCCAGAAACAACAAACGGAAAAACAACAAGCGGAGGGCTCAAAACGTTGGAAGACAAGAAGATACAACTGCCTGAAGCGGACGTTTTACAGCACGAGCTTAACAGACTTAACAACCGCAGAGCTTTCTTTAAGGTGCTTTATAGCACGATAGCTTCTCTTTTGGTTGTAGCGGCGCTGGCGGTGCTTATTTCAATGCTTTTCCTTCCAGTTTTACGAGTTACAGGAACAAGCATGATGCCAACTCTTCAGAATGAAGATCTGGTGGTTTGCCAGAAGCGGGGAAGCTTCGAGCAGGGCGACGTTATAGCGTTCTATTATAACAATAAAATTCTTCTCAAGCGTGTTATCGCAGTTTCGGGAGATTATGTGGATATTGACGATAACGGAAACGTTTGGGTGAAAAAACAAGGCGAGGACGAATACCAAATGCTCGACGAGCCTTACGTTACCGAAAAGGCTCTCGGCGAATGCGATATAACGCTACCTTATCAGGTTCCCGATCAACGTATTTTCGTAATGGGAGATAATAGAGCTACCTCAATCGACAGCCGTTCAACTACTGTTGGCTGTGTTTCTGAGGAATCGGTTGTTGGAAAGGTAACCCTAAGGCTCTGGCCGCTCGGCAGCATTGGTCTGGTAGGGTAAATTTAAAAAAATTCATACAAGGAGGTGTGCAGATTGAACAAGCTTATCAAGGCTTTTAAAAAGCTCGGTTCGCTTTTTTGCGGAAAAAGAGCGCATAAAGTAATTGCGGCAGTTTTATCGCTTGTCGTTGTCGTATCGGTCTGCACAAGCCTTATCATGCCAGCTATAAGCGCCGACGACCCCGAAGAGGTTACCTCGCTTACGGCTTCAAGCGATGAGTTTGCTGCTTTCTGGGCTAGCTATAATTCTGGCGACTGTCAATATTTTGATATATCAAAATACGTTTCAGCAACTGTAAACTCGGAAACTGCAAGTGCAGACGGAAATTCAGTTGATGTTAATATTACAGCAAGCTTTAGCTGCTATGATACTACTACTATTGCGTCAGAGAATACTACATACCTATACTTTTCAATAGATCCAAGACTCTTTTCGTCGATGACAGATGAAGAGATAGCATTGCTTACACTATCGGGAACCGTTTATAACGGAAGTACGGCAATGGGTACTTACGTAATCGACCCTGAAACAGGTCTTGTAATTATCAAGGTTGCTGACGAAGTTGATTTATCAGCTGGCTTCCAGGGCGCCGTTACATTTAAAGCGACAGTTGAACGAACCGATAAAGAATCCTCCGACTTTACGCAGGTTACAATCGGAACTCAAACTGTAACGATTTCAGGCTTTACAAAGAAATCGCTTGGAATTGAAAAGACAGGCGTTGTTAATTATACAGATGGTGAAGCTCCAACAGTTACATGGACGGTTGTCATTACCAATCCTTATAATATGATAGATGACGGCAATGGAAATATTACATATGTTGCAAACAATTTAGACGGTTATACATTAACCGATACTATGTTCGGTACAGACACTACCGTTACATCAGACCCTGCTGATGCCGGAACGTATGACGCGTCAACTGGTACCTACACATTTGGCAGCGTTACCGATCAGACGATAACGCTCACCTATACGACTACTCTTACAGCAGATCAGCTCACCGATGCATCGGCAACGCTTTCAAATACCGCAACGCTTAAAGATACAGATTCAACCGAATACACCGATACAGCAAGCGTAACCTATGACCTTGGTTTTTCAATTGAAAAAACTGCTTCGACTAAGTATACAAGTAGCGGTGCTGAGGTTACCTGGACTATTACAATTACCAACAAGTACGGCTTAGCGGTTGACGGTATAAAGCTTTACGACTCAATGTTCGGAAGCTCGGTTACCGACATCAGTAATATAACAGTTGAACCTAGCGACAGCGTAACAGCAGAGTTTGTTGACGACGACAGCACGAGAATTGTTTTCTCGTCAGTCGATTCAGAAGATCCATACACAGGCGACATTACAATAACATATACAACTACTGAGGCAACCAAGACAGAAGTTTCAAATACAGCTCAGGTTGAAAAGGATGAGCCGTTGGATAGCGTAACAAAAAAAGTTACAACAAGTGCCATCTCGTGGATTTACAAGAGTGGTTCTGCTTACTATGGCTTAAACCTTTGGAAGATTTCACTTGGTATAAATGTATCAAGTAATGAAGAGCTTAACGGCTTTAGCATACAAGATGATATGCTTGTATCGATTGCATCTGTATCAGAGTGGGTAACGTATGACGAAAACAATCTTCATATAGCATATAATACAAACGGAGCAAGCAACAGCAATATACTTTCATCCGACTACTACGATTATGACTCTGAAACAGGCACGATTACATTTAAAAATCTTGAAAATCTAGGCGTTGATCTTACAAGCTTATACATTCAATATTACACAGAGCCTGAGGGCGTTGAAAACGGATACGCAACAGGTGAAGAAAATGTAACTATTACTAATGAAGCTACTGTTATCGGTCCTGACGGAGCAGATTATGGCTCTGCTTCAGGTGAAGTAACCTGGAAACCCGAAACTACAACCGAATCTACCGAAGCTACTTCAAGCTATGGTGTTTATAAGAGCTATAATTCAACTTCAACCACAGTAGACGAAACAACAGGAACAGTAGCCGTTTCCTGGTCGATTACCGCGGAGCAAGCAAACGACACCTTTGCAAACAAAACAATAACCGACGTTATTACAACTGAAACCGAAGCTGCGAACATCACTCACTATATGACGATTGATCAGCTTAACGCAATCAAGATAACTAATAACTATACTTGGAGCGATATACCGTCAGACTACTATACAATCTCATATACCACAGCAGAAGACGATGACACAATAATCACAAGCTTTACAATTACGTTTACCGATGAAGCAACGCTTGCTAACTACACAAAGGTTTACATCAACTACTATACTACTGCTCTGATAGGCGATGTTTCTCCTGGCGAAACGGTATACTACAACAATACAGTCAGCTTCGAGGGCGAAGAAGATTCAGAAGATTACCCGTATACGGCGATCGACTATACAGTCGCCCCGTATGTAAAAACCGACTCAAGCGGAAATACCTCAACCACAAACAGCAGCACCTCCGACCTTACAACAATAACAATTGACGGAGTAGAGTATTACAAGCTGGATTATATTATATCAGTCAACGAGGGTGACGCTCAATATACAAGCGCTTATACCTTAGTTGATGTATTCCCCGAAGGCTGGTCGCTATATCAGGGTAAAACTGAAAATACTTATCCGAGCATTACGGGCGGATATGTAGTATGCATGGATTATAATAATTCGACTTACGATGTCTGGGATTGGAATGATACGGTAGTTCCTACGTTATCTTCAGACGGAACAACCCTTACAATTTATAATCAAAAGAATTACAGCGGAACTATCAAGTTCTATTACAGCCTTATAATGGAAAAGGAAACGCTGGATCAGATACTTGCAGACGACCCAGATTATCAGATTGTAAATACTATAAGCGATTCATCCGGCAAGTACCCGGAGGTTACTCAGACGCAGGAGTTTGAAGAAGCTACCATTACGAAAAATATGACGCAGAATGCGGCGACAGGATATATTTCGTATGAGGTTTATGTAAACCCGGAGGGAGCTACTCTTTCGACCGACGGAAAGCTGGTTGTAACCGACGTAATGACCTCGACCGACAACTCGTCGCTAAAGGCTTATCTCGAATCCATTACGCTTTACACGACCGATGAGGACGGCAATTATACAGTCGAGCTTGACTCCAGTCAGTACACCTATATTCTCGATAATGATCCGGAAGCGTCTGAGGCTTCAGAAGTAGCGATGGATATAAGCAGTTTATATTATAGTGGCAATTGGATATTAGGTTCGGAAGTAAGTGCTGGCGGTGTATATACAGTTAATGTAAAAGGTCTTTCAAATACAACTTATACTGTATATGTTAAGGTTGGTGGCAATGATTTAAATAGTGGAATTACTTTTACCACAGATGCGGATGGCGTGGGAAAGTTTGAATTCGATGCTTCAAATTATAGCAATTTTTCACTAGCATTTGATTTTTACTATAATGGCTGGACTGACGGTGATCAAGATATAACTATAAGTAGTATAACCACTCAATCGGAAGGCGGCGAGCTGCCTTATATCGCTAAGCTAACGCTTACAATTCCTGACTCTATACCAATCAAGATTGTATACACCTATATGGGCTATGATACGACTTATGATTATTCTGTAAAGGAAGACGCAAGCTGTACGCTGACGAATACAGTTGATGTTACAACCTCTTACGGAGTCGAATCGGACAGCACAGAGGAAACCTTCAACATCAACTCCGAAACGGGAGCGTCGCTTTCAACCCAAGGCTTAGTCACCATACAAAAGGTTGACGTCGCCGACTACTCGAAAAAGCTGGAAGCAGGCTTCTACCTTTACAAGTACGTCGGTACGGGTTCGACAACCACCTTCGACGAAACTATAAACTCGATTACCTATAACTTTACGGTAACAAACGACGCTGAGGGAATTTTAACGTTTTATAACCAGAACGCAAACTGGGAGGTTGCATCAGATAGCGTTGATATAACCGGAGGCGGAACCTATTCGGTAACCTTAACCGGAATTGACGCGGCGGCGCTTTGTAATTTAGGTTACTTCACATCTGATGCCTATACAGAATTAACAATTACATCTATAACCATAAATGACACTTATACGTTTAGTATAAATTCAAGTCTCACCTATGATCCTGATTCGGAAGAAAATTATAGTAACGGTCTGCCGAATGTTTGGTGGTATAGTTCAGAAGACGATCCAACGACCCTTTACACAACAACAGGTTCTGACGGAAACGCCGCATCAATTATAGGCAGCAGCGAATCTATCGTCCTTCAGGTTACAGAAGAAACCACCGCTGAGTGGATGCCTGTAACGAGCGTTACCTACAGCGACGTTGGTAAGTATTATATGGTCGGCTGGGGAAGCACCAGCGAAGACCCGGTAGAAATAACAGTTCCCACAAGCGGCTTTAACGTTGCGCTTGAAGACGACGTTTTATACAAGCTCGTGGAGGCAACCGTTCCTGACGGCTACAATACCACTAACGAGGGCACTACCGTTTACTTCTCAACTGGCATATATGCAGCAGCGTTGCCTGACGGGGTGACGAGCTACACTATCGTCGGTTCCAGCGGAACGCTGAACGTTCCAAACTACAAGGATATAGACGTTACGGTTCAGAAAATCTGGGCGGACGGAGCTTCAACTCACGGAGATATAACAGTTACCCTTTACCGCTCGACAACCCTTGTAACTAACGGCTTCCCTGACGATAGCGATTTAGAGGAAATTGACACTCAAACGCTAAATAGCACAAACGGCTACACCTACACGTGGGCAGAGCTTCCGAGCGGAACAACAGGCGGAAAGGCTTATTACTACTACGTTAAGGAAGCTGATTACTCTGAGGGCGAAGGCGAAAGCGCAGTAAGCTACACCGCTTACTATGTTGGAAACGCAACCGACGAAACCTCAACGATTACCGTTACCAACACGTCAGGCTTGACAGTTGAGAAAAAGTGGCTCGACTACGACGGAAATTCAACCTCGGCGGCGGCAACTCAAATTTACTTCAAGCTTTACTATTCGACAACTCAATCAACAAACGGCTCGCTTCCAAGCGACGCAGTTGAATACACATCGGGTGACGGATATATTTCGGGCTACGGCTACTCGTTAAGCTCAAGCAATGACTGGATGATGACATTTGCTAAAGCACCGCCCGAAAATGATGACGGAGAAGATTACTATTACTACGTTGTTGAAGTAACGGACCTTAGCGACAACAAGGTAAGCTATATCGGAAACGGTTCAGGCTCCACAGGAGTAATTGAAATCTATAATAAATCCACAAAAATTGTGGTTGGCGAAATGCCGGAAACCGGCTGCCCTGGCACCTTCGCCTATACCTTAACAGGGGGAATAATAATTGCCCTATCGGCAGCCGCTTACATTCTGCGCAAACGGTTTTTGCACGAACGTTCCTAAACGAGCGACAAACCGTTAAAATAAAAAAATTCATTTATAAAGGAGAAAAACTATGAAAATGGCAAAAATTTTGAAAGCTGTAGCATCAGCTTTCGTAGCAGGCGCACTCGCTGCAACTGCAATGTTCTCAGCTGTTTCAGCGGCAACGCAAACTGCTGACTTAACTATCACAGGCACAAACGAAAACCACTCTTATGAGGCTTACCAGATTTTCGCTGGTGACCTTGAAGGCTCAACCCTTTCAAACATTGTATGGGGTTCAGGAATTGCTGACGGAGACGCTCTTTTAACAGCTCTTGAGTCACAGGTAGACCTCGGCGGCGTTGACTATTCATCAGCTACAAGCGCTGCAGACGTAGCAAAAATACTTGCAGAAAATGGTTCTGGCCATGATTCAACAGCAGCTCAGGCATTCGCAGACTTTATCAGTGATTATCTTGCAACTTCACCTTCAGCTACAGCAACAGTAGCATCAGGCAATACCGCAGCAGTATTTGATGACATCGAAGTTGGTTACTATCTTGTAAAGGATGCTGACAACACACTTGACGGTGAAGACGAGGCATACACAAGATTTATCATCAAGATTGTTGGCGACGCTAGTGCTGCTGTAAAATCCAGCACACCAACAGTTGATAAGCAGGTTTATGACGACGACGATTCAGCTGGCTGGAACGACGTAGCTGACTATGACATCGGCGATGCAGTACCATTTAAGCTAACAGGTACAATGCCTTCAACACTTGGCGACTATGAGACTTATACTTATATCTTCCACGATACACTGTCAGACGGTCTTACACTAGACTCTACTTCTATCGCAGTAACAATTGACGGAGTTACAATTGATAGCTCAGCTTATACAGTAAAAACTGGTGAAGATACTTGCGGATGCACATTTGAAGTAGCATTTACTGATATTATTTCTGCAGCAACAAATAATAGCACATCAGTGACTCTTTCAAATTCATCACAAGTAATAGTTACCTACAACGCTACACTTAACTCAAATGCAGTTATCGGTCTTAATGGTAACCCGAACGAAGTTTACCTTGAATACTCAAATAACCCGAATCAGGGCGGCGAAGGCGACACAGGTAGCACACCTGAAGAATACGCTTTAGTATTTACTTATAAGCTTGACGTAACTAAGGTTGACGGCGACGACAATACAAAAGTTCTTGAAGGTGCAGAATTCGTTCTTTATGATGAAGCTGGAAATTACGCAATCGTTGACGAAAACGGTAAGGTAACAGGCTGGGCAACAGATATTGACAATGCTTCAACACTTACTTCAGACGCAGACGGTAACTTCGTAGTAATCGGTCTTGACGAAGGCACATACTATTTGAAGGAAACAAAGGCTCCTGCAGGATACAACCTCCTTTCAAGCCCTATCACAGTAGTTATCAACGCAACAGACGTTCATAATGTAGAATATGACGGAACAAACGCTTCTTCAGAGCTTACAGCTATTGAAATTACAGTAAACGGTACTGCAAATAGTGGCGATCCTGATACAGGTACAGTTTCAGCTACAGTAGAAAATAACTCAGGTTCAGTTCTTCCAGAGACAGGTGGAATTGGTACAACTATCTTCTACGTTGGCGGCGCTATCATAGTAGCAGGCGCAGTAATTCTCCTTATCGTTAAGAGAAGAATGAAGACAGCTGAATAATTTAAATCACAGGTTTAAATTTGACATTTCCGCAAAAGCGGAGAAATTAAAAATTTAAGATTTGAAGTACGTGCTGGCATATTTTCTATAGCTTCTTAAGAGACAAATAAATTTATCCGCCCGCCGCTTTTGCGGCGGGAGTGGATAAATAAAAAAGCCGGAAAGTACCAAATCCGAACTACAAATACTTTGAAAATAATTTTTTCACCTTATGCGTCTGCTGAGAATCTGAATATTCTCAGCAGGCATTAGGGAGGGCTTCATGAGAAAGAAAAAAGGCAGATTATCAACAATTCTCTTAATTGCCGCCTTACTGGTGGGGCTCTCCGTAATGCTATATCCAACAGTCAGCGACTGGTGGAATTCAAAAACGCAGTCGAGAGCGATTGCTCAATACGTCGAGCAGGTAGAAAAGCTTGACGAGGTAGATTACGAAGCAATTTTAGAGCGCGCAAACGAATACAACGAGCAGATAAAACAGCTAAGCTCGCCATTTACCGACTATGACGAGGTTGAGGGCTACGAGGATATACTTGACGTCGCAGGAAACGGCGTAATGGGCTACATATCCATTCCGCAGATAAACGTAGAGCTTCCCATTTATCATGGCACAAGCGAGGGAGTTTTAAACGTAGCGGTCGGACACCTTCAGGGCTCGACCCTGCCGGTTGGCGGCGAGGGAACGCATTCGGTTATCTCCGCACACAGAGGCTTGCCGTCGGCGAAGCTATTTACCGACCTTGACGATTTAGTGGTTGGCGACACGTTCACAATCACAGTCTTAAAAGAGGTTTACACATATGAGGTTGAGGAGATAAACATAGTAGAGCCTGACCAGATGGAAAAGCTGCTGTGCGTTGACGGCGAGGATTTAGTAACGTTGATGACTTGTACTCCTTACGGAGTAAACACGCACAGACTGCTTGTCAGAGCGCACAGAATTGATACAATCTACGATAAAGAAACGAAAACTGCGTCTGTTGACGCAATACAGCTTGATTCGCTTCTTGTTGTGCCGTTTATTGCGGCTCCGCTTCTGATACTTCTGATAATTTACTGGGTATGGGGCGGAAGAAAAGGCAGGAAGAAAAAATCAGTTGATAAATTAGCCAGTGACTTTATGCTGACTGACGAAAAGGTAAAGCCGCCTGATGAGGCTTACAAACAGGATGAGGATCACGATACAAAAACGTAAAGGAGGGATAATATGCGAGCAAAGAAATTTAGCTTCGGGGCAATACTATGCTTAATTGGAATGCTTATGCTAATATTGTCGGCTGCATTTATCCCGGCAAGCTACGCATTCGCAGCAGGCGACTGTTCGATTAACGTTAGCTATTCAGCAAATAGTACGACTCCGCCGCAGACGACATGGAGCGCATATAAAATCGGTTCAAGAAATCCTTATGGCGGCTTTACGCTTGAAGGAAGCTTCGCCGACACGTCTATTACCCTTGAGGGCTTAACGGCCGAAGCACTTAGCGAGGCTGCATATTCGCTTGAAACCTATGCAATAGCAAACGGCTTGAAAGCAGATGCAACTGGCACGACAAATACGTCCGGAACGCTGACGCTCAGCGGCTTGGAGGAAGGAATATATCTTCTCTTTTCCGAGGACGTAACGACTGATGATTATATTTACCAGTCGCAGCCGTCGATAGTTGAGGTTGGCGGCTTTGAGGACAAAAACGTAACGATAACTCCGAAAACCTCAATAACAACGATAACTCACGAAACCACAACCTATTCGGTTAGAAAAATCTGGACGAATGAAACGTCCGATGCAGCTCGTCCTACCTCCTTAAAGGTTGAGCTTTATAAGGACGGCGTTCTTTACGACACGATTACGCTTGACTCGTCGAACGGTTGGTATTACGAGTGGAAGTCTGACGACTCAGCTGTATGGCGTGTAGCCGAGAAGAATATTCCAACCGACTACACAGTAAGCTACACTTCAAGCGACACGAAGTTTTACATTACAAATACCTATTCGACAACTACAACTACTACCGAGCCGACGACTACAACCACGGCGCCGACCACCACAACAACCGTAACCACAACCACCACAACTGATACAACCGAATCTACGACTACTACGACTACAAGCTCGAAGCAAACGACAACCACGACTACCGCTTCGACAGTAGCTACAACGACGACCACAGCGCCTCCGAGAGATGAGCTTGAGCGGCTGATTGATGAGCTTGAGGAGCTCAACGAGTTTGATTATACCGAAGAAAGCTGGGCGGAATTTAAAGAGATTTTAGATCGTGCAAAGCTGATTCTGAGCGGCGGTGACGCGACGGATGAGGAAATCACAGCAATTTTGCAGGAGCTAAAAACTGCACAGAGTAAGCTTGTTTATAGCTCGCTTCCACAGACCGGACAGCTTTGGTGGCCCGTTCCTATATTTGCCGGCGGAGGACTTGTAATGATTGCCACAGGAGTAAGGCTAAACAAGAAGAAGGACGGCAAAGATGACGAATAAGCTAGGAAAATGTTTTATACTTGTAGGGGCAGTGCTGCTTATAGCAGCCTTGTCCCTTGTTTTGTTCAATAAATATCAATCCGATTCAGCTTACGATAAAGCACAGTCGATACTGTCTGAGCTTCAGGAAAAAATGCCGAGCGAAACGATTGATAGCACCGATTCCAAAGCTTTAGAGCAAATTGAGCTGGAGCAGGGTTACGTTCCAACAATTGAGGTTGACGGAAACGAGTATTTGGGAGTTATATACATTCCTTCGATTGACACAGAGCTTCCTGTAATCAAGGACTGGAGCAACGACAATCTTGACATAGCGCCTTGCCGTTATTACGGAAGCGTTGCGGAGAACAATCTGATTATTGCGGCGCACAACTATGCGACCTATTTCGACAAGGTTGAAAATCTTGTTCCTGGCGACATAGTAATTTTCGTTACCGCCGACGGAATTAAGTACGAATACGAGGTTTCAACTACCGAGCTTATCGGCGGCGGAAATCCAGCACGAATGAAAAGCGATTTTGATTCGTGGGATTTAACGCTTTTCACCTGTACGTGGAGCGGAAGATCCCGTGTGACAATCCGTTGCGTTTTGAGAGGGTAGAAAAAATTTGTTTATAAAAAAGCGACAGACTTTAGTCTGCCGCTTTTATTTTGCCATTTAAATATTATTCACTAAAAATTTTCTTTGCAAGATCCGCTGATTCCTTAGCGTCCTTTGTGTAGTAATCTGCGCCTATCTTTTTGGCGTATTCGGGAGTTAAAACTGCGCCGCCAACCCAGACTATCGTGTCTGGCTTTTTAGCTTTGAGAAGCTTTATCGTTTCCTCCATTGCGCCGAGCGTCGTCGTCATTAAGGCTGAAAGTCCAACAAGCTTTATGTTTTCCTTTATCGCCGTTTCGACAACCACCTCAGGCGGCACGTCCTTTCCAAGATCAATTACGTCAAAGCCGTAGTTTTGCAAAATTACCTTTACGATATTTTTTCCAATGTCGTGAACGTCGCCCTTTACGGTGGCGATTATAATTCTGCCCTTTGAAACGCTTTCCTGCTGAGTTTTTGAAAGCTCGTTTTTGATTACTTCAAAGCAAGCCTGTGCGCCGGACGCCGCAAGAATAAGCTGCGGAAGGAATATTTTTCCCTTTTCAAAATCATCTCCAGCCTTGTCAAGAATAGGTATAAGCTCGCCGTTTACAATTTCAAGCGGTTCTTTTGTCAAAATGAGGTTTTGCGTTATCTGCTTCGCTTCGCTTTTAAGTCCGTTTGAAACGGCGTAGGAAAGAGTAATCTCGCCGTCTTTAGGCTTTGAAGCGGCCTTGCTATCGCCCGAATAAGCGGCAATAAACTCCGTAGAATTTTTGTCATATCCTTTTAGTAGCTTAAACGCTCTTACCGCTCCGCTCATTCCTTCAATGTTCGGGTTTATAATTGGAAGATCCAGTCCATAGGTTAAAGCCATAGTCAAAAAGTTCTGATTTACAAGCGGGCGGTTTGGAAGTCCAAAGCTTATATTTGAAACGCCGAGTACAGTTTTAAGTCCAAGCTCGTTGTGAACTCGTCCAAGCGCCTCAAGCGTTTGCATAACCCCCTCCTGCTCAGCTGAAGCTGTAAGCGTCAGGCAGTCGATGTATACGTCCTTGTCTGGAATCCCAATCTCCCTTGCCCGATTTAAAATCCTCTTTGCGATTTCAAATCTCTCGTCTGCGCTTTTTGGTATTCCGTTTTCATCAAGCGCTAAGCCAACTACCGCCGCCGAATATTTCTTAACAATCGGCAAAACCGTGCTTAAAGACTTTTCCTCGCCGTTTACAGAGTTTACTATCGCCTTGCCGTTGTAAATGCGAAGTGCAGCTTCCAGCACCTCAGGGTTTGTAGAATCTATCTGCAATGGCAGGTCGGTGATGCCTTGAATTGCCTTGACAACCCGCACCATCATTTCCTTTTCGTCAACTCCTGGAAGTCCGACGTTTACGTCTAAAATATCAGCTCCTGCGTCTGCCTGCTCTATCGCCTGAGCGAGTATGTAGTCTACGTCATTTGCAAGAAGAGCTTCCTTAAAACGCTTTTTGCCGGTAGGGTTTATTCTCTCTCCAATAATTCTGGGGCAGGAGATAACCACCGTTTTGGAATTTGAACAAACGGCGCTTACCTGTTCAGGCGTATTTTTCTGGTAGCGTTCCTTTTCAAAACGCTTTTTCAAAAGAGAAATGTATTCAGGCTTAGTGCCGCAGCAGCCGCCGACGATTTTTGCGCCAAGCGGAATAGTCTCAGCCATTTGCTCGGCGAACGTTTTTGCGTCTGTTGAATAAAGTCCGGTAACGGGGTCCGGAAGCCCTGCGTTTGGTTTTACAATAATCGGAAGCGAGCAGTATTTTGAAAATTCTTTGATAACGTCGATAAGCTCGTCTGGCCCTCTTGAGCAGTTAAGTCCAAGTGCGGAAACTCCCAGTCCTTCAAGCGTAGTTATCATTGAAATCGGGTCGCAGCCTGTAAAGGTTCTGCCGCTTTCCTCAAATGTCATAGAGCAGAGTATCGGCTTGTCGGAATTTTCTCGTGCCGCTAATACTCCAGCCTTTAGCTCATATAGGTCAGTTTGCGTTTCAAGGAAAATAACGTCCGCTAAGTCGGCGCAGACAATCTGCTCCTTGTAGTATTCGTAAGCCTCCTCAAACGTCATAGTGCCGTTTGGTTCGCAAAGCTTTCCGACAGGTGATAAATCAAGAGCTACCAGAGCCTTATCTCCCGCACATTCCTTTGCAATTTCCAAGGCTTTGGGAATTATATCGCAGGGCTTGTACCCTGAGCCTGCAAGCTTGTACGAATTACAGCCGAATGTGTTGGCCGTTACTATGTCGCTTCCAGCTTCAACATAAGACGAAATTACCGTCTTTATCATTTCAGGATTTTTGACATTCAGCAAAACCGGGTTCTCACCAGGTTCCATACCCAGTCGCTGAAGCTCAGTTCCAAAGCCGCCGTCCAAAAATATAAAATCCTTTTCAAGTAGTGTTTTAAAATCCATAATCCTTTATCCCCATTACTGCCGTTACTGATTTCCGTGGAATCATAATAAGCGTGTCAGTCATACATATTCCGATTTCCTTCGTAGCGTCAACCGCCTTTAAAAACTCGCCCTGACTTTCAAGCGGCAAATCTCCGTAGCCGCAGGAAAAACGAGTTGTAAGTGTGACGTTTCCTAAAGCGTTTGCAATTTCCTTTTCCGTCTGGTCGCAAACCTGCTCGATAAGAGCTGACGCTAAATTGTCAGCAATAAAGCCGCTTGTTATATCCGCCGCTTCAAGCTGCCTTATAAGCGTATCAACTCCAACGCCGAGCGTCGCCGCAAAAATTCCTGCGTGGCGGCAGCCGCCGAGTAGCTTTTTTATATTTTGACCTTTAAGAAAAAGGGAACTGCCTTTAAGCTTAACGCCATCGTCTGTAAAGTCTTCTGCTTCAAAAACTCTGTAAACCATTTTAGGCTTTGCCACTTTTAGAAGCTTCTTTTCACACTCCAGTGTTATAGCTATAAAGCTGTCCGGCGGAGTAGAACTGCGAAATCCCATATATCGGTACGCTTCACGCTTGTTTATTTCATTGATTCCTGAAAGATTCATTTACGTCCTTTTCCTTGTAAATAGATTTAGTATTCTTCTGAATATGCTTTGCTTTGAAGGCTTAGACTGAGAGTCTTCAAACAGCCTTGCCTTTTCAACCGCTTCACGATAAAATACCTCCTGAGCGTTTATAACCTCTTCGCCGTTCGGAGAACGCTTTAAATAAATTCCGTCGCCCCCTAAAACTCTCGCCTTGATATTATCGTTAAGCATTGTGTTAAACATATCTATAATTCTCGCCTTTATTTCCTTGTCGTAAATAGGCGTTGCAACCTCAACACGGCGAATTGTATTTCTTGTCATAAAGTCGGCAGAGGATATGTATACCTTTCTGGTTTCCTCGTCTGCGCCGAACATATAAAATCTTGCGTGTTCAAGATACCTTCCAACTATAGATACTACCGTTATGTTGTCGGTATAGCCTTTAACCTGCGGAATAAGACAGCATATTCCTCTTATCACAAGATTTACCTTAACGCCCGCCTGCGAGCATTCTATAAGCTTGTCTATGAGAACCTTGTCGGTCAGGGAATTAAGCTTAGCTCCAACAAAAGCCTCCTCGCCACGCTTTGCCTTTGCAATTTCAGCGTCCATAAGACGTACAACCGCCGGCCTTAATGTAAGCGGCGAAACCAAAAGGTAGCGTGATTCTTCAACAAGTCTGTCGGTAGACAGACAGTTAAACACCTCTGCGGCTTCCTTTGCAATATTCTCATTAGCAGTCATCAAAGAAACGTCCGTATACAAAGCGGAGGTTTTCTCGTTGTAGTTTCCCGTTCCAATCTGAGTGGTATACTTTATGCTGCTTCCAATCTTTCTGGTAATAAGCAAAAGCTTTGAGTGAACCTTAAGCTCTTCAGGTCCGTAAATAACCCGAACTCCCGACTGCTCCAGCCTTTTAGACCAGCCGATGTTGTTTTCCTCGTCAAATCTTGCCCTTAGCTCTACTAAAACCAGAACATCCTTGCCATTTTCGGCGGCGTCAATTAACGCTTCAACCACCTGTGAGTTTTTAGCAACTCGATAAAGTGTTATTTTAATTGAAACAACGTCCTTGTCTGACGCCGCTTCCTTTAGCAAACGTATAAACGGCTTTATGCTTTCATAAGGATATGAAAGGAAAATGTCCTTGTTGTCTATCTGCGAAATCATCGGCAGATTATCGTTTACCATAATTGATTTTTGCGGTGTGTGCGGCTGGTAGAAAAGCTCAACCATTTTCTTATCTCTCAATATATCGAGCAGGTCTGATGTAAACGACATATCAAGAGGGGAGCTTTGAATAAAAATCTGCGACTTGTGAATGTCGAGCTTTTTCTTTAAGGTGTTTAAAGAATTGTCGTCAAGCGGAGCAGAAAGCTGAAGCCTTACAGCGCAAAGCTTTTTTCTCTTTTTTATAAGCTCGCTCATAATTGAGCGAAAATCAAGCTCGTGGTCAAAAAGCGCTTCATTCACGTCAATATCCGCATTTCTTGTTACTCTCGCCAGTGCCTTCGAGCAAATTTCATAATCAGGGAAAAGCTTGTGAACCTTGCTTAAAATCAAGTCCTCAGCAAGCATATACCTGACCTCGTGCTTTTCGGTAGGAGGGAGCAGAATAAGCCGCTTGAATACTCCTGCCGTTGGAACGATACCTAGCATTGTTTCGTTTTCCGCCTTTAAGCCAACTGCAATAAACACAGTTTTTCCGCTTAAAAACGGGAATGGCTGACGGGAATTTACAACAAGCGGCGACAGGAATGGACTTACCTCGTGCTTGAAGAATTTGTCGATAAATTCCTTGTCCTCCTTTGAAGCCTTTTCGGGGTTGACCTTTTTAACGCCGTTGTTTTCAAGTTGCGAGCAAATCTTTTCAAAGCTTTTGTCCTGCATTCTTGAAAGCTCCATTACCCTGTAAAGGATAGCGTCAATCTGTTCGCTCGGACGCATATTCGTTTTTCCGTCACGATCGTCGTCGTCAATCAGCATTTTGTCGTGCAAAGAGCCTACTCTCACCATAAAAAACTCGTCTAAGTTGCTGGAAAAGATAGATGAGAACGACAGACGCTCGCCGATAGGCGTAGCCTTGTCGTTAGCCTCCTCCATAACTCGCTCGTTGAATTTAAGCCAGGAAAGCTCTCTGTTTTCGTAAACTTGTGTTTCCATTTTTCATTCTCCGTTTCGTCAATTTTATGCTTTAAAATTCCCCCAAAAATCCTTTATCAGCATATATTGAAACTAGCCCACCGATGAAAGAACAATGAACAGCAAATAGCAGGCGATTATTAAAAATCCTAATGCTCTGTAGGCTAAAACTGCGCCGCCGCTCTTGGAAGGCTTTCTGTGAAGCAAAAGCGCTGCTCCTGTAAATAATGTAGCAAGCGTTCCAAAGAGCGCTAAAATTCCTGTGCTGTTAAGCTCTTTTATGTGACTGAAAATATGTGATATACCAACCTTTTTACCGAGAGCGTTATCGCTTCCGTAAACTGAACCGCCTACATATAGTATATCAGCTATTGCCAGAATACAGAAGTTAAAAACTCCGCTTCCGAGTAAATTTCCTGTCGTTGCATTGAAGTTTTTCTTCTTAACCAAAGCAAACGAGCTTGTAAGCTCCGGTAGGCTTGTCGCAATTCCAAGGAATATTGCTCCTGCTACTGTCTTGCCTAAATTTATACCGACGCTTTCAAGGTTTTGCTGAAGCGAATCGGTAACGAGCGTCAGCATAATCGACGATGCAACAAGCACTACTGCTAAGACAATGAAGCGAATTGCAATTTGCTTTATTGTAAGAGGCGAGTCGGTTGACTCGTCGTTATCCGAGTCGTCGTTTGCCATATATTTTATAGACAGCGCATAAGCTATGATAATAATTACCGAGAATATACTTATATGAAATACCGTGTAGTCAATTCCTAAAACAGAGGTTATAATCATCAGCAGGAATATAAAAATTGAAAAGCCTGTTGTGATCAAGTGACTTTTACCGACCGACGCTCTTGAAAAGCCTTTAGCGCAAAATAATAGCACAACTCCCAGCACCGTTTCGTTGAACAGATTACTTCCCAGTATATTTCCGATAACGAGGTCAGGCTGCCTTACAATCGCTACCGCTGAAATTGAAGTGAAAAGCTCCGGCAGGCTTGTAACAGCCGCTAAAATTACTCCGCCTATAAAGGCACCGCTGATATTTGTCTTTTTGTCAATAAGGTCAACGTAGTTTGCAAGCTTGTTTGAAACCAGCACTACTATAACTGCAAGAACAACATAAGAAATTATTGATATGGGAAGGTTAATCGGAAGTGTCATTGCTGCTTCTCCTTTTTGCTTAATCTGTGATGTTAAAAAATCTTTTGAAGTTTCCCGAGAGAATTTTTCTGTTTGTTTCCTCGTCAAAGCCTAAAGCTAAAAATCTTTCAAGCTCTGAGACGTGATCCCACATTGGAAAATCCGTTCCGAAAAATATTCTGTCTGTACCGTAAGTCAAAATTAACTCTTTGGCAAAGTCAGGCGTAATAAACGCCAAGGATGAGGATGTGTCAAAATACACATTTTCCGAGTAAAGACAGGTTATAGCCTCCTCCCAGCGTTCATAGCCTCCGAGATGTGCGGCAATTACTTTAAGCTTCGGAAAAGCGTTTACAACCCTTTCAAGCCGATAGGGACGTGAGTAGTCGTATCTTGAGTCGCCCATATGAATCAAAACAGGCAGCCGCCCTTCAATTCTTTCGTAAATTTTCATCGCTCGCTCATCGTCAATGTTAAAGCGTTGGAAATCAGGGTGAAGC
This sequence comes from Ruminococcus sp., assembly GCA_021205185.1. Classification (GTDB taxonomy): domain Bacteria; phylum Bacillota; class Clostridia; order Oscillospirales; family Ruminococcaceae; genus UMGS1601. The sequence continues at coordinate 151,975 of JAJPYB010000007.1, forward strand.
TTTATTCCCTTGATGCCGGACGCTATAAGCTTTTCAATTTCCTCGTCCGTGTCGTCGCAATCGGGGTGAAGCGTTCCAAGTCCGACGAACTCAGGATGCTCCCTGCACTCGTTTAAGATAAAGCTGTTTATGCTTTTTACCTGATGCGGAACTGTCGCCACCGAACAAACCAGATAATGCGTAACGCCGATTCTCCTTCCGCCTTCGATAAGAGAAGCAGGCGAGCCTGAATTGTAGTACATATCGAGCGAATAAAAATCGCCGATAGATGCTACAGCCTTTTGAGCTATAGCCTCAGGGAAAATATGTGCGTGTGCGTCGCAAACCTCATAATTTAATGTATTCATTTTTCGTTTTCTGGGTTTCCTTTCTCTTGTTCATTTTGTTTTTGAGTTTGTTCGTCAAGCGATACAAAGACAACCGATAAATTGTCCTTTGAACCGCCCACTAGCGCTGAATCAATAAGCCTTTTTTGCTTGTCGAGCAGCGTCAAATCTGAATTTAAAACCTCTATAAAAGTATCGTCTGAAATGTAGTCTGTTATTCCGTCCGAGCAAAGAATAAACAAATCCTCGTTTCCAAGCGCCCCTCCGCAGGAAAACAAATCAATCATCGGGTACTGCTTCGGGTTTCCAACGGAAGAAATAATAATGTTCTTGTAGCTTTTAAGGTCTATGTCAAACTTTTCAGCTCTTCCTGTTTCCGTAAGATATTGAGCGAGCGATTGATCTGTCGTTATCTGAGTAAGCCTTTTATCTCTGAAAATATAAGCTCTGCTGTCGCCGACGTTTAAGCAAAATGCGTTGTCCTGCTTGTCCACCATAATAAGGCAAAGGGTTGTCTGCATATTAAAAATCTCGCTTTTAGCGTCGCCGGCTTTAACAAGCTTGTCGTGAATTTCAAATATCCGGTTTTTAAGCTCCGACGGATTTTTATATTCGCAGACCGACAAAAGCTCCGCTGTCATTCTTGATGCAACCTCGCCTGCGTTTTCGCCGCCGACCCCGTCGCAAACAGCGCACAAAAAGGGCGGAAAAATATTTCCTTGTCTGCTGCCGTCAAGTAAAACGCTTTCGCCGAGCAAAATAGCGTCCTCGTTGTGGTTTCTGTAATTTCCGACAGATGTAGTCGCCGTCAACAAATACTTCATAACATATCCTTTGCAAAAAATTCTCTTAGCCAAGCGGAGTGAAATCGTACCGCTTAGCGATTGGTCATAACAACCCTAGAATATTATACTATTAAAGCAGGCATAAGTCAATCTTAACTCTTGAAATAAGTCGAATGTTATGGTAAAATTACCGTAAAGAATCTTCCAGGGAGAGTGAATTTTATGACTCATGCAGATAAGGCTAAGGAGCTTTTTTTAAGCGGATACAATTGCGCTCAGGCGGTTTTCTGTGCCTATTGCGACGAGCTTTCAATAGACCCCGATTTAGCTCAGGCTATTTCCTCGTCGTTCGGTGGCGGAATGGGAAGAATGAGAGAGGTGTGCGGAGCTGTAAGCGGCGCTTTAATGGTTTTAGGCGTAAAATATGGGTATACTGATAAAAGCGAGCCTGATAAAAAAGCGGAGCATTACAAGCGGGTTCAGGAGTTCGCAAAATATTTCAAAGAGGAAAACGGCTCGATAATCTGTCGGGAGCTGCTAGGGCTTTCAAAGAATGAAAACAGCGATCCAAACCCCTCCGCGAGAACCAAGGAATACTACAAAAAGCGTCCTTGCGCTGAGATAGTATATATCGCCGCAAAAATTCTTGAGGAGAAATTTTAATGAAGCTCATAAACAAGAAGCTTATTCATAATGTCGTTATGGTAATAATCGGCTCTGTTTGCTATGCTGTTGGAATCAGTCTGTTTTTAGAGCCTAACAACCTAGCGCCGGGCGGCGTTTCAGGTATTGGTATTATGGTAAATTACCTGACGCCTTTAAGCGTTGGATTCGTAACAGTTGTTTTAAACGTTCCGCTTATGATAATAGCTCTTATAAAGCTTGGGCGTTCATTCGTGCTGAGCACAGGCGTTTGCGTTTTGCTTACATCAGTTCTTGTAGACTTATTTTCACTTATAAAGCCAATAACCGACGATCGGCTTTTAGCTTCCCTTGCAGGCGGCGCAATTTTAGCTGTAGGACTTGCACTTATATTTAAAACAGGAGCTACTACCGGCGGCGGAGATATAGTTATAAGACTTTTGCGTCTTAAATTCAAGCATGTAAAATCCGGAACTATTATGTTTGTAATAGACGGAATTATCTCGCTGTTTTCGTATTTTGTTTATCGTGACATAAATGTTGCGCTTTATGCTGTGCTGTCGCTTGTGGTTTCAAGCGTTGTTATGGATATAATTCTCTACGGTGGCGACGAAGCGAAGCTTGCGTTTATAGTAACAGAAAAGCAGGACGAAATCGTAAAGAATATATTAGAAGGGCTTGATATAAGCGCCAGTATTTTAGACGCAGTAGGCGCATATTCAAAGCAAACCAAGCATATCGTTATGTGCGCAACAAGAAAGCAGCTTTTGCCAAGACTCGAAGAAATGGTTTTGAAAATTGACAAGAACTCGTTTATGATTGTTACCTCAGCGAGTGAAATATACGGCGAAGGCTTTAAGGAAAATATGAACCTGTATTAAAAGAAACAGCCGCTTGATTACCAAGCGGCTGCCTGTTTGGAATGTCCAAAGCACAAAAAATATAGGGGAGAAGCTTGATATGAAAAAATCAAGCATTTATATAAAGGCTAGGGGTAAAAGCCTTTATACCAATTTCATAGAGGTTACTTCCTAACCTCTGATTATTAGTTTATAGTTCATTTGTGATAGGTATGTGTTAATGATTTGAACGGATACTGAAAAGAAGGGAGCGTAAAATGCCACGATTTTTTGTAGAAAAAAAGAATATTTCTGATACATATATTACTATATGCGGCGATGACGCAAGACACATTGGCAGGAGCCTTAGAATGAAGCTCTCTGAGAAAATTACCGTCTGCTGTCAGAATACAGATTATGAGTGCGAGATTAAATCGATTTCTGACGAGGAGGTTGTCGCAAGCATTATTTCCGTAACGAAAAACATCTCCGAGCCTGATATTTTGCTTACTCTTTTTCAAGCTGTTCCAAAGGCTGACAAGCTGGAACTTATAGTTCAGAAGGCTGTCGAGCTGGGAGCGGTGCAAGTAGTTCCTGTGCTTACAAGAAGATGCGTTGCTAAGTACGATGAAAAGTCGTTTGCAAAAAAGCTTGCGCGGCTTCAAAAAATCGCTAAGGAAGCGGCTATGCAGTCGGGCAGGGGAATAGTGCCAAAAATAAGTAGCATTATTTCTCTTGATGACTACTGCGAGTGTCTTGATGATTTTGATTTAAATCTTTTGTGCTACGAGGGCGGCGGCAGAAAATTAAGCGAGATTGATTCTCTGAAGGAAGCAAAATCTGTCAGCCTTTTTATCGGAAGCGAGGGCGGCTTTGACGAAGAGGAGGTTTTAGCTGCAGCTCAAAAGGGAGCAATCCCCATAACTCTTGGAAACAGAATTTTGCGTTGTGAAACTGCGCCGATTTGCGCTATTTCTATTATTATGAATCTGAGCGGAAATATTTAAATCTCAAAACTGCCCGCTTGTCACTTTGTTTAAGTAAATCGCTTTGTTTTTAAAGAAAGTGTACGAATTGCCGAATTTGCTCTAAATCACTTGAAATTTCAGGTAAATGTTATATAATATGAATTGTAAAAGACTCATAAAAGTATCTGCACTTTTTGCGTATATTCTTCATAACTTCATATTCCCCCCTAGTTATATTACAATTTAGATACTCGAGTCTTAAGCCTGTCTTTTGCGTTAAGTCAGGCTCTTTTTTATTCTTAAAAGAACAACCCCTTGCACCGTTTCAGGTACAAGGGGCATTTTTGTATAGCTTTTTGTATAGCTTATTGTTTAATAGTTTGAAGCCTTTAGTTCAAAGTATGCCTTTGGATGAGCGCATACAGGGCAAACCTCTGGTGCCTTCGGGCCGATTACAATGTGACCGCAGTTTCTGCAAACCCAGATAGCGTCGCCGTCCCTTGAGAATACAAGGCCGTTTTCAAGGTTAGCTATAAGCTTTCTGTAACGATCCTCGTGTTCCTTTTCAATCTTTCCAACCATTTCAAATAAAGCCGCAATCTTAGTGAAGCCTTCCTCTTTTGCTTCCTTTGCGAAGGTAGCGTACATATCTGTCCACTCGTAGTTTTCGCTGGCAGCAGCGTCCTCAAGATTTTCGCTTGTAGACGGAATATCGCCGTCGTGCAAAAGCTTAAACCAGATCTTTGCGTGTTCCTTTTCGTTGTTGGCAGTTTCTTCAAAAATTGCCGCTATCTGCTGATAGCCTTCCTTCTTAGCCTTGCTTGCGTAATAGGTGTACTTGTTTCTCGCCTGAGATTCACCTGCAAATGCCGCCATAAGATTAGCTTCTGTTTTTGTTCCTTTTAATTCTGACATGATTTATCCTCCTTTAAACATTCGGGACACAGCCCTGAAAATACTATGCTGTGCGATTTGATAAGAAAATCGTCCATATCGGTAATTTTGTCCTCAATATCGTCAAAGTAGGGAATGTTCACATCAAACACATTATTGCATTTTATGCACTTGAAGTGATAATGCTCGGTGTTCGTGTGGTCAAACCTATCCGCTGAATCAAACATCGGAACGTGCAAAATAGTTCCGTCCTCAGCTAAGCTTTTTAGATCTCTGAAAACAGTAGCTCTGCTCATAGAAGGGTATTTCTCGTTGATGCGAGTATATACCATTTCAGCAGTAGGGTGGTTTCCCATTTCCCTCAACGTCTCTAAAACAATTTTCTTTTGAATAGTATTCCGCTTATTCATTTTCTTACCTCAGCATAGTTCTTATTGATATTATATATCAGTAAGTTACATATGTCAATAGGCAAAAGTTACAAATATAGCGCTATCCCTTTAGTTATTTTTACCAAAAAGCGGCTATATATTCCTGCCCTTTACAATATCGTAAAGCTCAAAGGGTACAATTTTACCTAAATCGCAAGGCGAAAGCTCCACCTGATAGCCTACCTTGCCGGCGCTGAAAATAATGGTTTGAAAATTTTCTGCGCTTTGGTGAATGGTAAGGCGGTAGCTTTTTTTCATACCTATTGGTGAACAGCCGCCATGAATGTATCCGGTTACCTTTAAAAGCTCCTTTTGAGGAATCATTTCAAGCGCCTTTTCGCCGACCGCCTGAGCCGCCTTCTTTAAATCAAGCTCGCAGCACACAGGCACCATAAAAACGTAATATTCCTTGCTTTTAGCTTGCGTTACCAGCGTTTTAAACACTCTTTCAGGATCCTGCTGCAAATATTTTGCAACGTCGCCGCCAGAAATTACATCGCTTTTTGAATAGTCATATGTCTTGTAGCTTATTTTCGTCGAGTCGAGAATCCTCATCACGTTGGTTTTCAAAGGCACTTGTATTCACTCCTGTTTAATAAGTTTAAATCATCAGGTCGCAGATTTTATTTGAAAAATCAAGCGGATTTTCTATTGATATACCCTCAATCAGAAGAGCCTGATTGTATAAAAGCTCTGTGTAAACGTCGAGCTTTTCCTTGTCGCTTTCATAAAGCGACTTTAGCTTTGCAAAAATCGGGTGGTTAGGATTTATCTCAAGCGCCTTTTGACTCTTTACGCTTTCATTGTTGTTCGGCATAGAGTTCAGAACCTTTTCCATTTCAAGAGAAACCTCGCCGTCTGCTGTGAGACAAACCGGGTGAGATTTCAGCTTGTTTGAAAGGCGAACGCTCGATACCTTATCGCCCAGAGAGTTTTTCATATACTCAAACATATCCTTTGAGCTTTCCTCTTCCTTTTTAACCTCTTCCTTTTCAGATTCGGTAGTGAGGTCTAAGTCGCTTGCACTTATCGACTTAAATTCCTTCTCCTTGTAGTTGCCAAGCATTTTAATTGCAAACTCATCAACATCGTCTGTAAAGTACAAAAGCTCATAGCCGCTGTCCTTGACAGCTTCAGCCTGTGGAAGCATATCAATTCTCGCTGCACTTTCTCCGCACGCATAGTAGATGTACTTCTGATCCTCAGCCATTCTTGAAACGTATTCAGAAAGCGTAACAGGCTTGTTTTCAAAGCTTGATGTGAACATCAAAAGTTCCTCCAGAGTATTCTTAGCCGCTCCGTAGGATTGATAAATGCCGAATTTTAGCTGTAGTCCAAATTCCTTGTAGAACTTCTCGTAGTCCTCACGCTTGTTCTTTAGCATTTTTGTAAGCTCGTTCTTTATCGACTTTTCAATATTCTTGGCAATAATCTTTAGCTGTCTGTCGTGCTGAAGCATTTCTCTTGAAATGTTAAGCGACAAATCCTGAGAATCAACCAAGCCCTTTACAAAGCTGAAGTAATCAGGCAAAAGATCCGAGCAGTTTTCCATAATCATAACGCCGCTTGAATAAAGCTGAAGACCCTTTTCGTAGTTCTTTGAATAGTAATTGTAAGGCGCCTTTGAAGGAATAAACATCAGTGCGTCGTAGGTTGCAACGCCTTCGTTCTTTGCATGAATGTGTGCAAGCGGCGGCTGATAATCCATAAACTTATCAGTATAGAATGCGTTGTAATCCTCGTCTTTAAGCTCGGACTTATTCTTCTTCCAGATAGGAACCATACTGTTGAGAGTTTTAATCTCCTTAGTGTAGGTCGTTTCCTTGTCCTCTTCAAAATGCGGAACCTCTACCTCCATTTTGATAGGGAAGCGTATATAATCAGAATACTTTTTAATCAGCGATTCAATTTTGTACTGCTCAAGATACTCGTCATAGCTTTCATCGTCTGTATTGTCCTTGATTTTCAATGTGATAACAGTGCCGACCGTATCCTTTTCGCATTCGTCAATAGTGTAGCCTGAAACGCCCTCAGACTTCCAGACATAAGCGGTGTCGCTTCCAAAGGCTAAGCTCTTGACCTCAACCTCCTTAGCTACCATAAACGCTGAATAAAAACCTACTCCGAACTGACCGATAATATCTATATCCTCAGAAGCGTCGTTTTCAGACTTAAAGGCTAGAGAACCGCTCTTGGCGATTGTACCTAAATTGTTTTCAAGCTCGTCCTTTGTCATGCCGATTCCGTTGTCCCTGATAACAAGAGTGCGGTTGTCCTTGTCAAGCTCTATAAATATTTCAAAATCGTCCTTTTTAAGTCCGACAGAGGAGTCTGTCAGTGATTTGAAATATAGCTTGTCAATAGCGTCGCTGGCATTGGAAATAAGCTCTCTCAAGAAAATCTCTTTATGAGTATAGATAGAGTTAATCATCATTTCCAAAAGCCTTTTGGATTCCGCTTTAAATTCCTTCGTTTCCATAGTTTATAACTTCCTTTCACAGTTTTTAGCACTCTCATCGCCCAAGTGCTAAATACATTATAACGCTTAAATACTGAAAATCAAGCAAAAGCAATGAAAATACACATTTTGTTTACATATTAGTCACATTTCCATCCCTTTATCAGTTTACAATAGAAAAAGTATCATTATAGTTGTGCTTTTGCACAGCTTTTTTGAATTGAAACACTATCGAAAGGATTGATATATTTGAGAATTTCTTCAGCTTTTAAAAGTGGGAAAACGGTTTTTTCACTTGAAATTTTTCCGCCCAAAAAGGAAACGGGGGATATAAGCACCATTTACAAAACGCTCGACGGACTTGAAAGCATAAAGCCCGACTTTATTTCAGTAACCTACGGAGCAGGCGGAAACAGAGCGGACTTAACCACCTTTGAAATTTGCAAAATTATAAAGGAAAAGTATAATCTTGAAGCTCTGGCACACTTAACCTGTGTTAATTCAACTCGTGAGGACATAGACTATATATTGCAAAGGCTTAACGAGAGCAATATAGAAAACATTCTTGCTTTAAGGGGCGATATTCGTGAAGGCGTTACGCCGAAGGACGATTTCAAGCACGCAAGCGATTTGGTTGAGTATATAAAGAACAGCGGCTATGACTTTTCAGTAAGCGGAGCCTGCTATCCTGAGGTTCATATTGACGCCGAAAGTCCTGTCAGCGATATTTTAGCTTTAAAGAAAAAGGTTGAGTGCGGTGCCGAGCATTTGGTTTCACAGCTTTTCTTTGACAACAACGCATTCTATTCCTTCTTAGAAAAAGCGAGAATAGCAGGAATTGACGTTCCTATAGAAGCCGGAATTATGCCTGTTGTAAACGTACATCAGATAAACAGAATGGTTTCAATGTGCGGAGCAAGCCTGCCTGCTAAGTTTTCAAAAACTATGAGCCGCTTTGCTGACAATCCACAGGCGCTTTTCGACGCAGGAGTAGCTTACGCCATTGACCAGATTATAGATTTGATTTCAAATGGTGTGGACGGAATACACCTGTACACTATGAACAACCCCGCTGTTGCTCAAAGGATTTTCAGCGCAATAGATTCTATGAGGTAATTTATATGAATGATGATATGTATGAAGGTGAACCAGGGGTAGCAGAGGTTCAGAAAAGGGGACTTGCAAAAAATGCGGCGAAGCTTGGTATTATCCTGATTTTGTACGACATCGTGTTTTTGTATCTGTCAAAAAAAGCGTTTCTGTATCTTTATTACTGGTTCGCAACCCGAAATTTTACAAGAGATAAAACTATAATAAATGCCTTTTACGCAAATACTGATAACTTCTCGTCCTATACAGCCTTTGAAATGATTTATTCCTGCGGCGTTGTGCTGATGTCGCTTGTGCTGGTTATAATAGCCGCAAGAATAATGGGAGTCAAGCTGCTTTCCGCTTTTAAGTCGGAAGAGAAGGGGGCGGTAAAGGGCGGCTTTACTGCCTTTCCTGTTGCGCTTTTGATAAACAGCGCAGTTACTACTATCGTAAGCTTTGTTGTCAACCGCATAGAAAGCAGCGGAACTGTTATACCATCGGCTGATTTTTCAATTTCTGATCCTAATGCGGCAGCTATTATTTTTGAAGCCTTGTATCTTGTGGTTGTAGCGCCGCTTGCGGAGGAGCTTATTTATCGAGGACTGGTGCTAAAGACCATTGCGCCTTATGGAAAGAAGATAGCTATATTTGTTTCAGCTTTGTTTTTCGGACTGATGCACGGAAATATAAAGCAGTTTATCGGAGCGTTTATCTGCGGAATTATTTTTGCGTCGGTTGATATAAAGTACGGCTCGATTATTCCGTCGCTCATAATTCACGCTCTTAACAATGCGCTTCCTACTATTTACAATATCGGCTCGGCGGTTGACTCGAATATTCTGATGGTTGCTTACTATGTGCTTTTGTACTCTGTAATGTTTGTGGGAATTTATATTTTCCTATCAAAGTACAAAACCTTCACCATTGGCAAGGAGCCTGAAACCTCGCTTACTAACGGCGATAAGATAAAAGCTATAACGCTTAATATTCCAACCCTTTATGCTGTATATCTTTTGTACGTTTTAATCAATACTATCGTAGCAGCGAACGTCTGACATAAAAATTCAAGCCTTGCAGGAATTTTCCAGCAAGGCTTTTTTATGCCCTCATACAAAGCAGAGATAACAAGAAAGAAGCCCCACTGCCTGTCGGCAGCAAGGCTTCTTTCTATATAAGTGGGATGGGCTTAGTTAATGTGTTTATCCCTTGAACTCAATCAGTCCTCATCCTGTAGTGCATCGTAACCAACTTCGCCTGTTCTTACCTTAACAACCTCTGTTACAGGGTAAACGAAGATCTTACCGTCGCCGATGTGACCAGTGTAAAGAGCGCTCTTAGCAGTTTCAACGACCTTGGAAACAGGTACCTTGCAAACTACAACCTCAACTTTTGTCTTAGGAAGCAGGTTAGATTCAAGCTCAACTCCTCTGTAGTATTCAGGCTGACCTTTCTGCATACCCATGCCGAGTACATTTGTAACAGTAACGCCGGTAACTGAAATAGCTTCAAGAGCTGAAAGCAACGAATTGAGCTTCTGCCTCTTACAAATCATTACAACCTTGGAAATCTCTGAGTTTGGAGCTACATAGCTTTCAACCTCAACAGCCTTTTCAAGCGGAACCTTAGGAGCAATTGGCGGCTCAGGAATGCTTGATTCGTGTTCAACAGTAGTTTGAGTAATTTCGATAGCCGGCGCAAAGTCTGCGTAAGAAGATACAAGACCATGCTCTGTAGCGTCAAGACCAATGATTTCTTCTTCACGGGAAGCACGAAGACCAACAATCTTCTTGATAGCGAAGAATACTATAGTCATCGTTACTGCTGTCCAAGCTGCTACTGCGAGAACGCCGAGTGCTTGCTTGCCGAGAAGTGAGAAGCCTCCGCCGTAGAAAAGACCAACAAGGTCGTTTCCAGGAGCTGAATCTGTTGCAAATAGTCCGACTGCAAGAGTTCCCCAGATACCGTTCATCATATGTACGGCTACTGCACCAACAGGGTCGTCAACGTGAAGAACGTAATCCAAGAACCAAACGCCGAATACTACCAAAAGTCCTGAAACAATACCAACGATGAATGAACCTGTGCAGTCCATAACATCACAGCCTGCTGTAATTCCTACAAGTCCTGCAAGCGATGCGTTCAAGCACATTGAAACATCAGGCTTGCCATATTTGATCCAGGTGAAAATCATACAAGTTACTGTCGCAACAGCAGGAGCAATAGTTGTCGTCAGGAAGATTGAACCGAGCTGATCTACACTTGTAGCAGCAGCACCGTTAAATCCGTACCAACCAAGCCAGAGGATAAAGCAACCTAAAGCTCCAAGTGTAAGGTTGTGTCCCGGGAATGCGTGAACCTTGATTTTTCCGTCTTTGCCCTTTGTAAACTTACCAATTCTGGGTCCGAGTATAGCGGCACCAACGAGTGCTGAAATACCACCAACCATATGAATAGCACAAGAACCGGCGAAATCGTGGAAGCCAAGCTCTGAAAGCCAGCCGCCGCCCCAGATCCAGTGCGCTTCAATCGGGTAAATAAGTCCTGATATTACCGCCGAGTAAATACAGTAAGAAAGGAACTTTGTTCTTTCTGCCATAGCACCCGAAACGATAGTAGCAGTAGTAGCACAGAAAACAAGGTTAAATACGAAGTTCGACCAATCAAAGTTCTCGTATTGTGTCAAAATGTCAAATCCCGGCTTTCCGATAAGACCCACAACGTCCTCTCCAAGCAACAAGCTAAATCCGATGATGATGAACATTACAGTACCAATACAGAAGTCCATCAGGTTCTTCATTATAATGTTACCTGCATTTTTCGCTCTGGTGAAACCAGTTTCTACCATTGCAAATCCAGCCTGCATCCAGAATACCAAAGCTGCGCCGATTAAAAACCAAACGCCAAACACTTCAGAATTTACGGATTCCATAATTGTTTCCAAATCCATGAAAATCTCTCCCTTTTCTTTAAGATTTAAATAAATAAAAGTGCAATCCCGAAAAGGAGGTTTTAATACATTTTCGGGTTTGCACTTCATTGTACATTATTATTCGGTTTTTTCTATTTCATACCTTTGAATTATACGTAGAACAGCATCTTTCCATATGTTGGATATGGCCAATACTTTTCTCCGCAGAGCTTTTCAGCTTCATCAGCAGGAGCTCTCAGCTCGCCCATTGCCGTAAATACTACATCGTGGTAGTATGTAGCAGCTTCCTGAACGTCTTCGATTCCTGTAGCTGTTGTAATGTCGCTCTCCAGAGCTGAAAGCTTAGCGTAAATGTCAGCCTCAAGACCTGAAAGCTTCTTGACAAGCTCTGTTTCAAATGATGCCTCAGCACCGCATTCCTTAGAAAGCTTAGCGGTAGATGCCAGCTCCTTGATATAGGTGGCAATAGCAGGAAGAATATCCTTCTTAGCCATATCAACCATTGTAAGAGCTTCGATATTGAGAATCTTAGTGTATTCTTCGAGAAGAATCTCAACACGGGAATGAATTTCCGTTTCGGTATAAACGCCATGCTTCTCAAATACCTCTACGTTCTTCGGATCAGCGAAGTGAGGAACAGCTTCAGGAGTTGACTTGAGATTCAAAAGTCCTCTCTTCTCAGCCTCTTCAGGCCATTGTGCGCTGTAGCCGTCGCCGTTGAAGATTATGTTCCAGTTTTCATTGATTGTTCTCTTGATAAGCTCGTGAAGAGCAGCGTTAAAGTCCTCAGCGCCCTCAAGCTCTTCATAGAATTCATCCAGAACCTCTGCAACGATTGTATTAAGAACTGTGTTAGGACCGGCGATTGAAAGTCTTGAACCTGGCATTCTGAACTCGAACTTGTTTCCTGTGAATGCGAAAGGTGAGGTTCTGTTTCTGTCTGTATTGTCCTTCGGGAAGGAAGGCAATACGTCAACGCCAATCTGCATATCCAGAACTCCGTCACCGTCATAGTCAACGTCATTTCTGATAGCGTCCAGAACTGCTGTAAGCTCATCTCCTAAGAAAATTGAAATGATAGCCGGTGGAGCTTCGTTAGCGCCTAATCTGTGATCGTTGCCTGCAGTAGCAACTGAAAGTCTTAGAAGATCCTGATACTTGTTTACCGCCTTAACAACGGCTACTAAGAAGGTTAAGAACTGTGCGTTCTCAGCAGGAGTAGTACCCGGATCTAACAGGTTTACGCCTGTATCTGTTGAAATTGACCAGTTGTTGTGCTTTCCGCTTCCGTTTACGCCTGCGAACGGCTTTTCGTGAAGCAGGCACTTAAATCCATGCCTTTTAGCAACCTTTCTCATAGCCTCCATCATCAGCTGGTTGTGGTCGGTTGCAATATTTGTAGTTGAAAAGATAGGAGCAAGCTCGTGCTGTGCAGGAGCAACCTCGTTGTGCTCGGTCTTAGCCATAATTCCAAGTTTCCAAAGCTCCTCGTCAAGATCCTTCATATAAGCGGAAACTCTCATCTTAACGGAACCGAAGTAGTGATCCTCAAGCTCTTGTCCCTTAGGAGCAGGAGCGCCGTAAAGAGTTCTGCCAGTATAAATAAGGTCCTTTCTCTTAGCGTAATCCTCTCTCTCAATCAGGAAGTATTCCTGTTCTGCGCCAACTGTTGAAGTTACGCGCTTAGCGTCGCTGCCGAACAGCTTTAAAATCCTTAGCGCTGATTTGTTAATAGCTTCCATTGAACGAAGAAGAGGTGTCTTCTTGTCAAGCGCTTCTCCTGTGTAGGAACAGAAGGCTGTCGGTATACAAAGTGTACCATCTTTAATGAATGCGTAAGAGGTTGGATCCCATGCGGTATATCCTCTTGCTTCAAATGTTGCTCTCAAGCCGCCTGATGGAAAGCTTGAAGCGTCAGGCTCACCCTTGATAAGCTCCTTTCCGGAAAACTCCATAATTACCTGACCGTCAACGGTAGGGGAAATGAAGCTGTCGTGCTTTTCAGCCGTAATGCCTGTCATTGGCTGGAACCAGTGAGTAAAGTGCGTAGCGCCCTTTTCAATCGCCCAGTCCTTCATTGCGTTTGCAACGACATTTGCAACTGTCGTATCAAGTGTTGTCCCATCCTCGATAGTCTTTTTGATAGCCTTAAAGGTTTCTTTTGGAAGGCGTTCTTTCATAACCTTCAGGTTGAACACGTCTTCTGCAAATAGCTCAGGAACATTGCTCATATGCTTTGTCCTCCATTCATAAAATAAAATAAAAAAGGCACTGCGAGCATAAATGCTCACAGCGCCTTTGCTGTTTACAATAAACAGTATATTCCAATATTTTTGATTTGTCAAGACTTTTTTGCGTTTTTTGTGAGATTTGTGCAATTTCATAACTCAGAAACAAATCTTGCAGGAATTTTGATACAATTTTTACAAAACGAAAGTTTAAAACTGCGAACGGGGAATTTTTGTCAAGCTTTAAGATGTAGCAATTTCAATCCCGCTTGAATTTTTTCGCCAGCTAACATCTTTACAGCGGGAATTAAATGTGTTAAAATAGGAAACGGAGATTTACGCGCAAGGCGTCAGCCTTGAACATACTGATTTTAAATTTTTGGAGGTCAATATGATTTACACTCAAACGGACGTGCTTCAATATGTCAGAGAAAATGATGTAAAATTTGTAAAGCTTCAGTTTTCTGATATTTTCGGCTTTCAGAAGAACATATCTATAAACACATCTGAGCTTTACGACGCTTTTTCAAAGGGTTTTTCCTTAGACGCCTTTTATCAGAGAGGACTTTTAAACTGTGAGAAAAATCTTCTTCTGATTCCCGACGCTTCAACTCTTTCAATTCTTCCCTGGCGCCCTCATCAGGGCGGCGTTGCAAGGCTTCTTTGCGATGTCAGAACCTTAGACGGAAACGATTTTATCGCCAACAGCCGAACAATACTTAATAAGGCTGTAAAGGCTGCAAAGCAAAAGGGAATTACCTTTAAAATAAAGACCTCCTGCGAATTTTACCTGTTCAAAAACGACGACGACGGAAATCCGACTAAAATTCCTCAGGATAATGCAGGATATATGGACGCAGCTCCAATGGACAGAGGTGAAAATATAAGGAGAGAAATTTGCTTAGCGCTTGAGCAAATGGACTTTTCTCCCGAAGCTTCAAGCCACGAGGCAGGTTCCGGACACAACGAGATTGACTTTCAGTATGCTTCTCCTTTGAGTGCTGCCGACAACTTTATTACATTTAAATCGGTAGTTAAAAACATTTCCGACATAAACGGCTTGTACGCTACATTTATGCCAAAGCCGTTTGACGACAAGCCGGGAAGCGGACTTCACATCGGTATAAAGCTTTACAAAGACAAAAAGAATATCTTCGAGGTTTATCAGCCTGAAAAGGATAAGCTTCAGGAAAACATTATCGCTGGCATTTTAAACAGAATAAGCGATATGGCGCTGTTTGCAAGTCCTACTGTCAACAGCTATAAGCGCTTCGGAAAATTCAATGTTTCAAAGGACATTTCCTGGAGCAACAATAATACAGCTGAGCTTTTAAGAGTTCCTATAGCGGCGGATAAGAGCGCAAAGCTTATTTTGCGGTCGCCGGACTGCGCTTGCAATCCTTATATCGTACTGGCACTTATTATCTACGCTTGCCTTGAGGGGATTGAAAATGACGAACGCTTATCTTCGGCTTCGTCAAAGCAGATTCCTGAAAATGTAGTCAAAGCGGCGGAGGTAGCCAGCAACAGCGACTTTATAAAGAAGTATATGGACGACAAAATCACAAAGACTTATAGCGATATTGCAAAGGAGCAGTATTCTAAATACGAAAACGCTGAGGATAAGACGGCATTTGAAACGGAAAATTACTTTTTAACGCTTTGATAATGCTTATCGGTACAAGCTCTGGTTCGGAGGTGATGCTAGGTGGAGAGTGTTTTGATTGTATCGGGAAATGAAAAAGCAACAAATGCCCTCGTCCCGATGCTCAGAGAGTTTGGACATATCAGTATATCGACAGCGAAAAGCGCTTCCGAAGCTAAAAGAGCTGTTTTGTCAAACGATTATGATCTGGTAATGATAAATGCGCCGCTTGGCGATGAATACGGCTTTGAGCTTGCAGGTCAGGTTTTAAACAATTCTATGTCAAGCTGCCTTTTTATAGTAAAGTCGGAGCATTTTGAAAGCGCAAGCGCAAAGCTTGAAGGACTTGGCGGACTTTGCATTTCAAAGCCTGTGAACAGACTTATGTTCATTCAGGCACTCAGGTGGATAAGCGCAACAAGAAACAGGCTTTTAGGCTTAAAGCAGGAAAATATCAAGCTTCAGAACAAGATAGAGGAAATGCGTATCGTCAACAGGGCGAAGTTTGCGCTGATGCAATATTTAGGCTTTGATGAAGCGCAGGCGCACAGATACATTGAAAAACAGGCGATGGACAAGCGAGTTACGAAGTACCAGATCGCCACGCAGATAATTAAAACATATGAGAACTGAAAGTTCACAGTTTCTTTACAGACAATCGTGTGAAATTGTAGTATAATAAATAAGATAACTAAAAGCAAGATGATGTACTGTTTTGAGCGGCAAAGCTACTTGCTTACATAAAAATCTAAGGAAGAAAGGGGATTTTCTCGTGCAAAAAGCATATCTCATACTTGAAAATGGGACAATTTTTGAGGGAAAAAGCTTTGGTAAAAGCGGCGAGACTGTTGGCGAAATTGTTTTTACAACAGCCATGACCGGTTATTTGGAAACCTTGACTGATCCCAGCTATTACGGACAAATAGTTGTTCAGACATTTCCTCTTATAGGAAATTACGGAGTTATTCCTTCCGATTTTGAGAGCGACCATCCGTACGTTAAGGGTTATATTGTTAGAGATTGGTGTCAAGAGCCTTCGAACTTTCGTTGTGAGGGTGACCTTGACACTTTTTTAAAGCAGTCAGGAATTGTAGGGCTTTACGGAATCGACACCAGAGCGCTGACCAAAATCGTTCGTGAATCAGGAGTAATGAACGGAAAAATTGTAATGGAGGGTACTACCGATTTCGGTCTTACCGATCTTAAAAATTATAAAATTGTAGGTGCAGTTGAAAATACAACCTGCAAGGAGGAAACGGTTATGCCGGCCGTCGGGGAAGCTAAAAGAAGAGTTTGCCTTTTGGATTACGGTGCTAAGAGGAACATTTGCAGAGAGCTTCAAAAGCGCGGTTGCGAGGTAACTGTTTTGCCGGCAAGTACAACTGCCAAGAGAGTTTTGGAGCTTGCCCCTGACGGAATAATGCTTTCAAACGGACCGGGCGATCCGGCTGAAAATACTGAAATAATCGAGCAGCTAAAGGAAATGTGTACATTTAATATTCCAATCTTCGGAATCTGCTTGGGACATCAGCTTTTAGCTCTTTCACAGGGTGCCAAAACAGAAAAGCTCAAATACGGACACAGAGGAGCTAACCAGCCTGCTTCATACAAGGACACAGGCAGAGTTTATATAACAAGCCAGAATCACGGCTACGCTGTAGTTTCAAGCACGTTGCCTGAGGGAGCTGTTGAAAGCTTCTTTAACGCAAACGACGGAACCTGCGAGGGAGTAGACTACAACTATATGCCGGCATTTTCCGTACAGTTCCACCCTGAGGCTTGCGGCGGACCGCTTGATACGGGATTTTTGTTCGACAAATTTATCGATATGATAGATAATAACTAGCTACTTGACAAAAAATTTTTTGAGAAAGGAAATTGGTTATGCCTTTAAATAAAGAGCTTAAAAGAGTTCTTGTAATCGGTTCGGGTCCTATTGTAATAGGACAGGCGGCGGAGTTTGACTACGCCGGAACACAGGCTTGCAGGGCTCTTAAAGAAGAGGGACTTGAGGTAATACTTGTAAACTCAAACCCTGCTACAATTATGACAGATAAGGCTATGGCGGACAAAATTTACATTGAGCCGCTTACCCTTGAAACGGTAAAGAGAATAATTAAAAAGGAGCGTCCTGACAGCCTGCTTTCAACTCTTGGAGGACAGACAGGACTTACCCTTTCAATGGAGCTTGCAAAGGAAGGCTTCTTGGATAAATACGGAGTTAAGCTTTTAGGCGCAAGACCGGAAACAATAGATAAGGCTGAGGACAGGCAGATGTTCAAGGACACTATGCAGTCGATAGGTCAGCCTTGCATTCCGTCAACAGTTGTAAACGACGTTGAGTCTGCAGTTGAATTTGCAAACAGCGAAGGAATCGGTTACCCGCTTATCATTCGTCCTGCGTTTACGCTCGGCGGAACAGGCGGCGGAATTGTAAACAACGAAGCTGAACTTCGTGACGTAACAAGAAACGGACTTTACCTGTCTCCAATCACTCAGGTTCTGGTTGAAAAGTGTATTGCTGGCTGGAAGGAAATCGAATTTGAGGTAATGCGTGACAGTAAGGGAAATGTTATTACTGTCTGCTCTATGGAAAACTTCGACCCGGTAGGCGTTCACACAGGGGATTCTATCGTTATTGCGCCAACAGTAACGCTTGCCGATAAGGAATATCAGATGCTTCGTTCAGCGGCATTGAAAATTATCGACACTCTGGAGGTCGAGGGCGGCTGTAACTGTCAGTTCGCTCTGAAGCCTGATTCGTTTGAATACGCAGTAATTGAGGTAAACCCGAGAGTTTCACGTTCATCGGCGCTTGCTTCAAAGGCAACAGGCTATCCAATCGCAAAGGTTGCAGCTAAAATTGCAATAGGCTATACGCTTGATGAAATCAAGAATGCCGTTACAGGAAAAACATACGCTTGCTTTGAGCCTGCTCTTGACTATGTTGTAGTAAAGCTTCCAAAGTGGCCGTTTGATAAATTCGTTTACGCTAAGAGAACTCTTGGCACACAGATGAAGGCTACAGGCGAGGTAATGGCAATAGGCACAACCTTCGAGCAGGCAATCATGAAGGCTGTAAGAGGAGCTGAAATCGGACACGACTGTCTTATAAGCGAGCCGCTTTTATCCCTTTCAGACGAGGAGCTAAAGAGCAGAATAAGCGAATGCAACGACGAGCGTCTGTTTGTTATTTACGAGAATCTGAGAAGAGGCGTAACGCCTGAATACATTCACGATATTACAAAAATCGACCTTTGGTTTTTGTATAAGCTCGAAAAGCTTATCGACACCGAGAAGGAGCTCAGAAAGGGCGTTTTGACTGACGAGCTTTATCTTACTGCTAAAAAACAGGGCTATCTTGATAGGGTTATCAAGGAGCTTTCAGGCTGCGAAATTGAAAATCCAAGACACGCTTCGTTTAAAATGGTTGATACCTGCGCCGCTGAATTTGCAGCTCAGACACCGTATTTTTATTCAACATTTGACGATGAGGACGAAGCTTCAAAGCATATAGCAGCAGGTAATTCAGAAAATAAGACGGTTATCGTTTTCGGTTCGGGCCCTATAAGAATCGGACAGGGAATCGAGTTTGACTATGCGTCGGTTCAATGCGTATGGGCGCTAAAGCGTCAGGGCTTTGACGTTGTAATTGTAAACAATAACCCTGAAACCGTTTCAACAGACTTCGACACAGCGGACAGACTGTATTTTGAACCGCTAACAAACGAAGATGTAATGAACATTATAAATGTCGAAAAGCCATACGGCGTTGTTGTCGCTTTTGGCGGTCAGACCGCTATCAAGCTTACAAAGCACATGGCTGCAAACGGAGTTAATATTTTGGGAACTCCTCCCGACAGCATTGACGCCGCAGAGGACAGAGAGCGTTTCGACGAGCTTTTGGAGCTTCATAAAATCAAGCGTCCTCAGGGCTTTACAGTTATGACAACAGACGAGGCTTTAGAGGTTGCAAACAAGCTTCACTACCCGGTTTTGATGCGTCCTTCATATGTTTTAGGCGGACAGAATATGATTATCGCCTTTAACGACGACGACATCAAGGAGTATATGGCGATTATTTTAGCTCAGGAAATTGAAAATCCAATTCTGATAGACAAGTATCTGATGGGACCGGAGCTTGAAGTAGACGCTATTTGCGACGGAGAGGAAATTTTAATTCCAGGAATTATGGAGCACGTCGAAAGAGCCGGTATACACTCGGGCGACTCAATCGCTGTATATCCTGCTTGGAATCTTCCTGACGAAATGGTAAACAGAATAGTAGAATGCTCAAAGAACCTAGCTGTTTCGCTAAAGACAAAGGGGCTTGTAAACATTCAGTATCTGATTTATCACGGCGAGCTTTATGTAATTGAGGTTAATCCTCGTTCGTCCAGAACTATCCCATACATTTCAAAGGTAACGGGAGTTCCGATGGTTGAGCTTGCTACAAGAGCAATGCTCGGTGAAAAGCTTAAAGATATGGGCTACGAGCCTGGACTTTACCCGCATTCGCCTTATATGGCGGTAAAGGTTCCTGTTTTCTCATTTGAGAAGCTTACAGACGTTGACAACCATTTAGGACCTGAAATGAAGTCGACAGGCGAGGTTTTGGCGCTTGCAAATACTCTTGAGGAAGCTTTATATAAAGGACTTATTGCAGCCGGCTATACGCTAGAGAAAAACGGCGGAGTATTTATCACAGTAAGAGATTCAGACAAGCCTGAAATTTCAGAGGTTGCCAAGCAGTTTGAGGATTTAGGTTTTAAGATTTACGCTACAAGAGGAACCGCGAAAACGCTTGCGGACAACGGAATCAAAGCTCAGGTGGTTGATAAAATTCACGAGGGCGAGAACAATACGCTAAAGCTTATCGAAAGCGGAGATATTCAGTATGTTATTTCTACCTCTTCAAAGGGAAGAATGCCGTCAAGAGACAGCGTTAAGATAAGAAGAAAAACTGTTGACAGAAATATTCCTTGCCTTACGTCCATTGACACGGCAAACGCAATAGTTTCATCAATCAGAAGTAAATATTCAGAGCAGTCGACAGAACTTGTAGACATAAACAATATGAGAACCAAGAAGCAAAAGGTTAAGTTCTCAAAAATGCACGGCTGCGGAAACGATTATATTTACTTTAACTGCTTCGACCAGAGAATTGACAACCCTGAGGGACTTTCTATCAGGCTTTCAGACAGGCACTTTGGCATTGGCGGCGACGGAGTGATTTTAATCTGTAAGTCAAAGGTAGCTGACGGAAAGATGAGAATGTTTAATCTTGACGGAAGCGAAGGAAAAATGTGCGGCAACGGAATAAGATGTGTCGCTAAGTTTATGAGAGATAACGGACTTGTCGACAAGGATAAGTTTGAAATTGAAACGCTTAGCGGAATTATCGGCGTCGAGCTTATGAGACATTACGGCGAGGTTGTCGGCGCAAGAGTAGATATGGGCAAGGCAATTTTAAATCCTGCTGAGATTCCTGTGAAGCTTGAGGGCGACAAGGCAATAAATAAACCTGTTACAATAGGCGACAGGGAATGGAACATTACCTGCGTTTCAATGGGAAATCCTCATTGCGTTACATTTATAAAGAACGTCGATACGTTTGAGCTTGAAAAGTACGGACCGTTGTTTGAGAGAAACGAGCTTTTCCCTGAAAGAGTAAACGCTGAGTTTATTCAATTTATTGATAAGAACACTCTTAAGATGAGAGTCTGGGAAAGAGGAAGCGGCGAAACATGGGCTTGCGGAACCGGCGCTTGCGCAAGTGTAGTAGCTGCTTGTGAAAACGGTTACTGCAATAAAGATGAGGACATAACCGTTAAGCTCTTAGGCGGAGATTTAACTGTTAAGTACGCATCAGACGGCGAGGTATTCTTGTCAGGAAACGCTGTAAACGTATTTGACGGAGAGGTTATTATATAACGACATAAACGAAAGGATGATACAAAATGCCATCAATCAACGAAAACTTTTTGAAACTTGAAAAGAACTATCTTTTTATCAACATTGCAAAAAAGGTAAACGCTTATAAGGAGGCAAATCCCGACGCTGATATTATCAGAATGGGAATAGGCGACGTTACTCAGCCAATCGCTAAGTGCGTTGTTGACGCTATGAAAAAGGGCGCTGACGAAATGGGCGTTAAGGAAACCTTCAAAGGCTATGAGGACAGCGGTACAGGCTATGACTTTTTAAAGGAAGCAGTTTCAGGCTACTACAAGAGCTTTGGCGTTACCGTTTTACCTGACGAAATCAGAATTAACGACGGCGCAAAGGCTGACTGCGGAAATATTGTTGACATTTTCGGCGACGACAATGTAGTCTTAATTACCGACCCGGCGTACCCTGTATACGTTGATACTAACCTTATGAATGGCAGAACTGTAATTTACGCTGATTCCAATGAGGAAAACGGCTTTGCTGCAATGCCTGACGAAAGCGTTCACGCAGATCTTATTTACCTCTGCTCGCCAAACAACCCGACAGGCTCAGCTTACACCGCTTCGCAGCTAAAGGCTTGGATTGACTACGCTTTAAAAAATAAGGCGATAATCATTTACGACGCAGCCTACGAAGCGTTCATTACAGAAGATATTCCGAGAAGTATTTTCGCCGTTGAAGGAGCAAGACAGTGCGCTATTGAAATGTGCTCGCTTTCAAAAACAGCAGGCTTTACCGGTATGAGATGCGGCTATACTGTTATTCCAAAGGAGCTTTCGGTAATCGCAAGCGACGGCACAGAGGTCAGCATTTCAGACCTCTGGGGAAGGAGAGAGGGCTCAAAGTTTAACGGAGTTTCGTATCCTGTTCAATGCGCTGCAGCAGCTGTATTTTCCGGAGAGGGCTTAAAGCAGACTAAGGAAAACATAAAGTATTACCAGCAAAACGCAAAGGTGATCTCAGCCGCTTTGGACGAGCTTGGAATCAAGTATACAGGCGGTAAGAACTCACCGTACATCTGGTTAAAGTGCCCGAATGGAATGGGAAGCTGGGAGTTTTTTGACAAGCTTTTGAATGAAGCTAACGTAGTTGGAACCCCGGGTGCTGGCTTTGGCAAAAACGGAGAAGGCTGGTTCAGATTAACAGCCTTCGGCGACGCAGAACGAACCAAAGAAGCAATGGAAAGATTTAAGAAGATGAAGTTCTAACCACAAACCACCAACCCCGCAAGCGAGAATTCTCGCTTGCGGGGTTTTTAACATCTGACTACAATTTTTACTTAGCTGAACCTGTCTTGTAAGCGTCGATCATCTTCTTGACCATCTGACCTCCAACGCTTCCAACTTCTCTTGCTGTAAGATCACCGTTGTATCCCTGCTTGAGGTTAACTCCTACTTCGTTGGCAGCTTCAATCTTGAACTTTTCAAGAGTCTGTCTGCCCTGCTCAGTTGTAATTCCTTTCATTATTTTTCACTCCTTTTCTGGTTATTTCGGGTTGCAAAAGTATTATGTGAAATACTTTTGTTTTTATCAGCGGTAATTTTTATCAAGATTTCTGCATTATTTTAAATTTCAAAAAACAGTTGCTCAAATAAAAAATATATGCTAGAATAGTGAAGAACGAAAATTTAAAAATTGAGATAAATGGTGAGATAATGAATAAGAAGGCAATAATAGCAATGAGCGGTGGAGTTGATTCCTCCGTTGCGGCATATTTGATAAAGAAGCAGGGTTACGAGTGTATCGGCGCTACAATGAAGCTTTTTTCAAACGACGATGTAAACGTCAGTCGGGAAAAAAGCTGCTGCTCGCTTTCTGACGTTGAGGATGCAAGAAGCGTTTGCCTGAGACTTGATATACCTTATTATGTTTTCAATTTTTCCGGTAAATTCAACGAGTGCGTTATCGACAAATTTGTTAATGCTTATCTTTCCGGTGCAACGCCAAATCCTTGTATCGAGTGCAACAGAAGCCTTAAATTTGACAAAATGTTTTTGCGAATGAAGGAGCTGGGTTATGATTGCGTTGTAACGGGCCATTACGCTGTAATCGAGCAGGATAAAAATACGGGCAGGTATCTTTTGAAAAAGGCGAGGGACCTGACAAAAGACCAGAGCTATGTTTTGTATATGCTGACTCAGGAGCAGCTAAGCTCGACAATTTTTCCGCTAGGTAAGCTTTTAAAAAGCGAAGCGAGAGAAATTGCCCTTCAGAACGGCTTTGTCAACGCTTCCAAAAAGGACAGCCAGGATATATGTTTTGTTCCCGACGGAGATTATTCCGCTTTTATCGAAAAATATACAGGCAGAAAGGATAAGTGCGGAAGCTTAGTTTCTTCGGACGGACATATTTTTGGCGAGCATAAAGGCATTTCTCACTACACAATAGGGCAGAGAAAGGGACTCGGAATTTCCTATAGTTGTCCGCTTTACGTTACTGATATAAGACCCGGTACAAATGAGGTCGTTTTAGGAACGGAGGAGGAGCTTTACAGCAGCTCCCTGATAGCGGAAAACGTAAATCTTATAAGCGTCGGGAAAATTTCTTCGCCAATGAGAATCAAAGCGAAGGTGAGATACCGTCATACCGAGCAGCCTGCCGTTGTTACAGGACTTGAAAATGGAAGGATTCATATAAAATTTGACCAGCCGCAAAGAGCAATAACCAAAGGTCAGGCAGTCGTTATGTACGACGGCGATACGGTTGTTGGCGGCGGAACTATTTGCGAGGTGAATGTTTGATGTCAGTAATAAGCAAAATTGCAAGCAGCCATAGCTTCAGCGATAAAGCTCTTCTGGAGGTTTTATCAGAAGATAAGTACGACCAGGAGCTATTTTCTTCAGCGGACGAAATTCGCCGAAGCATTTACGGTACTGATGTTTATATAAGGGGCTTGATTGAATTTACAAATTATTGCAAAAACGACTGCCTTTACTGCGGAATAAGAAGGTCAAATTCAGACTGCGACAGATACAGACTTACAAAAGAGGATATTTACGGCTGCTGCGCGGAAGGTTATTCACTGGGATTTCGGACCTTCGTGCTTCAGGGCGGCGAGGATATGTCCTTTAAGGACGACGACATCTGTGAGATTGTATATAATATCAAAAGCCGTTATCCCGAATGTGCCGTTACGCTTTCTATTGGCGAAAGGTCAAGAGATTCCTACTCGGCTTTTAAATCAGCAGGTGCCGACCGCTATCTTTTGCGTCACGAAACAGCAAACGCCGAGCATTATTCAAAGCTTCACCCGCAGTCTATGAGTCTTGAAAACAGAAAGAACTGTCTGTTTACTCTAAAGGAGCTGGGCTATCAGGTCGGCTCTGGATTTATGGTTGGGAGTCCTTTCCAAACGCTTGAAAATCTGGTTGAGGATTTTAAATTTTTGCAAATGCTGGGTCCTGATATGATAGGAATAGGACCGTTTATTTCGCATAAAAGCACTCCGTTTAAGGATTTCCCAAACGGCAGCCTTGACCTGACGCTTCGCCTTGTTGCTCTGTTAAGGCTCGTTTTCCCGAAGGCTTTGATACCGGCAACAACTGCACTAGGAACTCTTCACCCAAACGGCAGAGAACTGGGACTTAAATGCGGCGCAAATGTTGTAATGCCAAACTTATCTCCCGTTCGTTTCAGGAAAAAGTACGAGCTTTACGACAATAAAATTTGTACTGGCGAGGAATCCGCTCAATGCAGAGATTGCCTTGACCGACGAGTAAAAAGCGTCGGCTACAAAATCGTAACCGACAGAGGTGACGCCAAAACAATCAGATAGCCTTAAATACACAAAAACGGCAGGCACCAGTAAGTAGTGCCTGCCGAAGCTTTTTTGCTTGTTATTATTCGTAGAAGTAGTAGTAATCGTCGCCGAGAATGTTCATCATAAGCTTGTCTAAAACTGACATACAGGTGTCAATCTCTTCCTGAGTAATGTCCTTCATCATCTTTTCGTCGATAACCTCAGCGTACTCTTTAATCTCGTCGTCAACGTCCTTACCCTTGTCGCTGAGATAAACGTCGATATTTCTCATATCAATATCGCAGGTTTCTCTTCTGACAAGACCCTTCTTTTCAAGTCTTCCGAGAGATACAGAAATTGTCGGTGCCTTGAGCTTTGTCTTGTTTACAATGTAAAGCTGGTTTACCGGCTCCTTAGATGAAAGATAAAATAGAATCTTTCTAGTAGCCGGTGTGATTCCCATAGTAGCACACTTTGCGTTAAGCTCATCGTTAAATATTTTTGAAACGTCATTGATTTTTGCTGTAAGCTTGTTCAATGTTCCTCTTTCTTCGTAATCCATACCTGTTTGCTCCTTTCGCAATGTTGATTTAAAATAATAGTATCACGGCTTGTCCGTCCCTTTAGCAGAAACTTAAGATTATGTTCAAGACGGAAGATTGATACTTCATATCTACATTATAAATAGAATATTTCGCATTGTCAACAGGTTTCACAGAAATTTCACATTGATTTCATAAAGCTAATTGGGTGGACCTCGTTTTGAATCTGAGTTGAAAAGCCCTTGAAGTAATCGTCAATCAGAATTATACCCCTTCTGACGCAGGAATAGCCGTACTTTTTCCGAAGAATGTCAACTGCGTTATTAAGTCTTTTCTTTTTTTCACTTTGCTCTATGCTTTCAAAAAGCGTAAGCTGTTCGCAGTCATTTTCACTCCTTAAATCGCCCGCGCTTATGCCAATGCTCCGTATCGGCTGATTGTTTGCCTTCGGAAGCGACTCCTTATAAAGAGAAAATGCAAAATCCGCTATATCCTTAGCGTCGTTTGTAAACAGGTCTGTGTGGCGTTGCTTTGAATAAACGCACAAAAGCTTGTTCCTGACGCTTACTGTTATAACTCCCGACTTGACGTTAAGCTCCCGAAGCCTTGTTGCAACGCTTTCGCTTAACGCATTGAGAACAATTTTCACATCAGTATCGTTGCACAAATCCTTGGGAGAGGTTGTTGAATTTCCAACAGATTTAACCACTGCCGTTTCGCCCTCAAGCGATACCCTGCTTTTGTCCTCGCCCCTTGCAAACCTTTTGAGCTTTAAGCCGTTTACGCCAAGAGCGCATTGCAGCATTTTATCGTCGGCGTTCGCTAAGTCTCCGATCGTCAGTATTCCTCGCCGCCTTAAAAGAGCTCTTGTTTTTCTGCCGACATATAAAAGCTCGCCGCAGTCAAGCTCCCATACCTTTTGCTTGAAGTTTTCTCTTGAAATTACAGTAACTGCATCAGGCTTTTTAAGGTCGGAGCCTAGCTTTGCAAAAATCTTGTTAAAGCTGACTCCGACCGAAACGGTAATGCCAAGCTCTTTAAATACACGATTTCTGATTTCATTTGCAATTTCCTCTCCGTCAGCTTGCCTTCCGTTTCTGTAAAGCCCTGTTATATCAAGCCACGCTTCGTCTATTCCGAACGGTTCTATTCTGTCTGTGTAGTCGGAATATATTTTCCTTGCGGCCTTTGAAAACTTGAGATACAGGTCGTAATGCGGTTCGCACAAAATAAGCTCAGGGCATTTAGCTTTAGCTTCAAATATAGCTTCGCCGGTTTTTACGCCCATTTTCTTTGCAAGCTCGTTTTTTGCTAAAATTATGCCATGCCTGTCCTCAATGCTTCCTGAAACGGCTACAGCTTTACCTTTAAGCGACGGATTCATTCTGCATTCGATAGACGCATAGCAGTTGTTTATATCAACGTGAAGTATAACTCTTTCTTCAAATGTGCTTTTCATAGCTCTTCCTCCATAAAACAAATGTTCCGCACATAAATACTAGCACAGAAACATATGTTTGTCAATACCTTTTTTTGGACAGTTAAAAAATTGCCGACACGCTTTCAAAAAAATTTCCTTTTCACAAATTTTTCAACAATTCTATATATCACTCACACCTGAGAGCTTTATTATATGGTTGTAGCAAGGGAAAGGTTATCCCAAACATCTGATAGGCCATTAGATGAAAGCTAGATAAATAGAAGGCGCAAGAGGAACTTGGTTGCTTTAAGACGTTAAATACTTCTCCTAAAGTAGACAAACGCAAATTTTTCATTCGGGGAGGCATACCCCGAAAATGATCTCTTCCTTAAACATTTTACTTATTGCAATCAAGCGACCCGCCTTCGGCAAACAATAATCTCTTTTTTAAGATTTTCATAAAACTCCTTAATTAGTAGAAATGCTCGATTTAAAAGTCGGGCATTTTATTTTTCCAAGAACCCTCTTTAAATAAATCTATGATTTTACTTGACAAGTTATGCCATAAAGCTTAAAATGAGAAATAGCAGGATAAGAGTCGAAATCAGGAGAATGTTAATAACGGTTGAGGTGGATTATGGTTAAAAGAATAACAGCGGTTACGGTTAAGGCGATACTCGCAGGAATTTCCATTGGCATTGGCGGCGCGCTTTATTTGTCGGTTGACAACAAATATATAGGCGCTTTTCTCTTTGCGATTGGTTTGTTTTGTATCTTTTCCTTTGGATTTAACCTTTATACCGGCAAGATAGGATTTTTGATAACCGAGAAAAACAAGCGAAGCTTTGCGCTGGATTTACTTTTTATCTGGCTCGGAAATATTATAGGAACAGGCTTTGTAGCGCTTTGCCTGCGGCTCACAAGAGTTTCAGACGCATTGTCCGCAAAAGCTGAGTCGCTTTGCGAGGTAAAGCTTGCCGATAATCCGCTTTCAATATTCATTTTGGCGATGTTTTGCGGAGTGCTTATGTATATTGCCGCATACAGCTATAAAAACGGCACCAGTCCGCTTCAGAAGTACATAGCGACATTTATTTGTGTAGCGGTATTTATTCTTTGCTCATTTGAGCACTGTGTTGCAAATATGTTCTACTTTTGGATTTCCTTCTCGTTTAGCCTGAAAACTCTTGTGTATCTTATTATAATGACGCTCGGAAATTCTATAGGTGCGTTTATAATACCAGCTTTGCAAAAGCTATGTAAAGAAAGCGACAGGAGTGATAACAATTAAACTTTCAATTTCAACAACACACGAAACGGATATGTCACAGTCCTATTTAATAGGAATACTTTTAGCGGCGGCAGGCGGATTTATTGACGCTTATACCTATATAACCCGTGGCGGCGTATTTGCTTATGCGCAAACGGGAAATATAGTTTTAATGGGAATAAATATGGGAAAGGGTCAGTACCTTCAGGCGCTTGTGTACCTGATACCGATAGTCACTTTTGTTCTGGGAGTTTTTATCGTGGAGCTTTTACGTAAGAATTTTTCCACCCATCCAAGACATTGGCGGCAGACGGTACTGGTTATTGAAGCGATAATAGTTGTAGTCGTTTGTTTTATCCCAGTAGGAAAATCTACAAACGCACTTGCTATTATTTTAATCTCTCTTGTCAGCGCGCTTCAATACGAGTCGTTTCACACGCTCAGAGGAAAAGCCTTTGCGTCAACAATGTGTACTGGAAATCTTAGAAGCGGCTCCGAAAATTTGTTTTTGTTTTTTGAAACGAAGGATAAATACTACCGCAACAAGGCAATTCAATATTTCGGAATAATTTTCGTATTCGTTCTCGGTGCAATACTTGGAACCGAGCTTGCAGGATTTTTCGAGCTTAAAGCGGCGCTGTTTTCTATAATATTTTTAGGCGGAGCATTTATCTCGCTGTTTTTCCACAAAAGCTTTATCTAACAGTTCACAATTTTTGCTCTATCGAGCGTTTAATGGTTTCACTTAAAAGGAGGAAATTGCTATGAATGAAACAGTAAAAAATATCACAACCAGAAAAAGCTGTAGAAGCTATAAGAAGATGCACGTTCCTGCCAAGTGTGTTGATGAGATTGTTGCAGCAGGACTTAATGCGCCAAGCGGAATGAACAAGCAAACGCCACGCTTTGTAGTAGTTCAGAATGACGAAATGGTTAAAAAGCTCTCTAAGCTAAATGCCGGCGTTATGAACGCTGACGTCGATCCATTTTACGGCGCTCAGGACGTTATAGTAGTTCTTGCAAAGAAGGAATGCACATATATTTATGACGGAAGCCTAGCAATGGGAAATCTTATGAATGCCGCATGGTCAATGGGAATTGACAGCAGGTGGATTCACCGCGCCAAAGAGGTTTTTGAAAGCGACGAAGGAAAATCGCTTTTAAAGCAATGGGGAATTGAAGAGGATGTCGAGGGTATTGGCTTTTGCATTTTAGGCTATGCTGAAGAGGAAAAGGAAAAGACCAAAATCGTTGACGGCAGAGTTTATTACTGCAGATAGCGTATTAAGGTGAAATTATCCGTAGACGTGTGGTTCTCGTCTGCGGAATTTATGTTTTCTGTCCTGCCAAAAATTACAATTTTCACGTCAAAAATTACATCATTATGCAAACTGCACAAATTTTCAAAAATTTTTTGGCTAATCTGCAGATTGACGAGAGCGCATATTAGTGCTAAAATAATATTGAAATCAGCAAATGGCTCTGCTGATAATTCTTAAAGGCTTATGAATAATATTATCCGGGAGGTTTTCTGATGAAGCTAAAAAAATTATTAAGTGGAATCCTGGCTGCTGTTGTTGCAGCTTCAACAATTTCTATGGCAACGATAACAGCTGCATCAGCTGCGGATTCGGACGTTACTATATATGTAACTCTTGATACCGATGCGTCAAGCACGGGTAACGAAGCGACCTACACAATCTCAATTGTTCCAAATCAGCAAATTGGTACACTGCAGATGCAATTGGATTTTCCGGAAGGACTTGAGTATGTTGCTGATTCGTTCGAGGTTAGCTCGACTGCCGCTACTGAGCTAGGCTGGTATGGCGGAAATATTATTGAATGGACAGAATCCACCCAGATAGTTAGCGGTTACTGCTTGTCTGCCGTGTTTGACGACTATACAGCAGGTACAGAGGTTGTTGTCGGAACATTCAAGGTAACAGTCGCAGACGATAGCGTATACACTCCAACGCTTACATATTGCGAGTTTACAGATACGGATTATAGCATTATCACTTACGAAATGGTTCTGACAACAGCGTCATACACATCTGACGGCGTAACAGCAGGTGATACTGTAACGATAACCTCTGAAGAAATTGAAGCTGCAGAAAACAGTGCTACTACAACAGCAGCTGCGGCAGACGACGAAGATGAAGACGATGATTCTAATACTTCCGCAACATCAGCAAACGATGAGGATACAGACACAAATTCCGATTCGAGTTCGAGCGGCAGCGCAACAAATTCTAGCGATAGCAGCGATGACGGTTCAACTGATTCCTCTTCATCAGACAGCACTCCGAGTACAGGTGTAAAGGTGGCATTCGGCGCATCGTTATTTGTTGTTGTTGGCGTTATTGGCGCAGTTGCAATCAAGAAGAGAAAGAAGTAAATTTAGAGATTTACAATTAAGCAGTTAGCTATAGGTTGAGAACCTGTACTATAAATCAAACAAGATAAGTCGTAAATAGCTTAACCTTACAGATAATAGCTTGTAGATAAGATATACTGACTGTCTTGTATAAACAATTTTTTCTTAGGAGATGTTTTATTATGACAAGTAGAAAAGTTTTAAGTAAGCTACTAGCAATAACAGCAGCCCTTTTGCTTATGTGTTCTATGTTTGCACTGCCGGCAGCAGCTGATGATGAAAGTGTAGACGAGACCACGGAAGAGGTAACTGAAGTTATAGGCGATGTAAACGGCGACGAGAGTGTAACGACTGCCGATGTAGGCCTCGTAAACGCTCATGTTAAAGGAGTTCAGTTACTTTTCGATGACTGCTTAGTGCGCGCTGACGTAAATGGCGATGAAAATGTAACTACTGCTGATGTTGGAATTATAAATAGCATCGTAAAGGGTGTTTATAATCAGCAATCAACAGAGGAATCCTCTGCTGAAGAATCTACAGAAGCTACAACTGAAGCTGAAAAAACAACAGAGACTGAAGAAGTTACAGAATCGTCAACGGAAGCTGTAGAAGAATAGGAAATGTTAAAGAAATAACACTTCAATAAACACATTTATGTAGACTTAGGAAACTAAGAAAAGAGCAGCAGGCATTTTTTGTCTGCTGCTCTTGTTGTAGGGCAGGAACTAAGCATCCAGATCCATATCCCCCCCTTGACACCCCGCCCTCCGCTATGCTAAAATCAATAAAACAAAACATGATTCTGGAGATGATATTTTGAAGCTTGTAGTGCAAAGGGTTTTGTCAGCGTCTGTTGAGGTTGACAAGAAAATAGTTGGCTCAATTTCTAAGGGGTATTTGGTTCTGTTCGGCGCAGGGGCAGGAGATCCCGAAAAGGATTGTGAAAGGCTTTCGGAGAAGCTTGTAAATCTGCGAATTTTCTCAGATGAAAACGATAAAATAAATCTATCTCTTAGGGACGTTTCGGGAGAGCTTCTGATAGTGTCGCAGTTTACTCTTTATGCGGATTGCAGGAAGGGAAATCGTCCGAGCTTTGTTAATGCTGAAAAGCCCGAGCGTGCGAACGAGCTTTACGAGTATTTTGTAAGCCTTTGCCGCCAAAAGACAAGCACCAGAGTTGAAACAGGAATCTTCGGTGCGGATATGAAGGTATCGCTTGTAAACGACGGCCCGTTCACGGTTATTTTGGAGTAACCTCGCATTAACAAACTGTCCTCTCTCATATTCTTTTAAAAAGGTATGAGGAGGATTTTTTATGTTTTCTTTTTTGGAAACTCTGCTGACTAACGTTTTGATTTTAGCACTTCACTTGGAAAAGAGTATGTCTTTTCCAAAGCCGCTTAGCGAGAAGGAGGAAAGGGAGTGCTTCGAGCAGATCGCAAATGGAGATGAGGCGGCGAGAGCAAAAATGATAGAGCACAATTTGCGGCTGATAGCGCATATTGTTAAAAAGTATTCGTCGTCTGGAGTTGATCACGAGGACCTTTTGTCAATCGGCACTATAGGACTTATCAAGGCGGTTTCTACCTTTAATTATCTTAAGGGAACTCGCTTTGCTACCTATGCGAGCAAGTGCATTGAAAACGAGATACTTATGTATTTCAGAAGCCTGAAGAAAACCGGAAACGAGGTTTACTTTGACGACCCGATTGATACGGACAAGGACGGAAATACCCTGACGCTTATGGACATAATTGCGAAGGACGATAATGTTATCGACAAAATCGACCTTTCAATCAAGACGAAGCAGCTTTACGAATTTATAGATAACACACTTGACAGCAGGGAGCGTGAAATTATAATTTTGAGGTACGGACTTTTTTCAAAAAAGCCGCTTACCCAAAGAGAGGTTGCAAGCAGATTTAAAATTTCAAGAAGCTACGTTTCAAGGATTGAGAAAAAGGCGCTGTTGAAGCTCAGAGAAAAATTTGAGAAAAACGGCGGCGTTAGTGAATATAATTGAAAATCTGGCTAAAACTACCTTTAGGAAAATAAAACCGAAAGGAAGTTTCAAATATGAAAAAAGCAAGTGACGTGTTTAGCGGAGTTTTAAAAGCAGTCAAAGCGAAAAGGGTGCTGCTTATTGTTTTAGCTGTATTTTTGCTGATAGGATTTATAAGCTATTGGTCGTACCAGCGTACAATGCAAAAGCTTTTAGACGGCGGAATTTTAAGTGGAACAAGCGTCAGCAGCATTGCCGCAGACACTACCAAGGAGGACGTTACAGAGGAAGAAACAACCGAAGCTGAGCCTGCAGCTCAGTCGGCTAACAATATGGGCTTTGCGCTACCTGTAGAGGGAGAGGTAATAAACGAATTTTCTGACGGCGAGCTTGTAAAGTCAAAAACTTTAGGGTACTGGATAACACATGACGGAGTTGATATACAAGCGGAAGACGGAGCTGATGTGCTGTCTGCCGGAGAGGGCGAGGTAATTGACATTTACGACGATACACGCTGGGGCGTCTGTATTGAAATCGACCACCAAAACGGAGTGTTCAGCTACTACTTTGGACTGGGCGAGGACATTGAAGTATCTGTCGGAGATTTAGTCGTGACAGGGCAGAGAATCGGCTTTGTCGGAGATACAGCAGAAATTGAAAGCAAGGAGGAAACTCACATCCACTTTGCTATGAAGCAAAATGGCGAGTGGATAAATCCGATTGAATATATCGAGGAAAACAGCTAAACGTAAAATAAAAGCGTCCCGCACAGCATTGGTGCAGGACGTTTAATTTTTAGCTATTCTTCGCTTTCCGAGCTGTCAGAATCATCATCACTTGATGAGCTTTCATCTGTCGCTGTGGTTGTCGTCGTTGTAGTTGTTATATTAAAGTTGTTGACAGGAGAATCCGGAACGTCAACCTCACTTATTGTGTAGTCCGTTTTGTCAGTATCTACGTACTTCGATTTCATAACGCTTATATTAGGACTTGACTCATCATAAACGTTAATTGAGAAGTTTAGATTTCCGTCTTCGTCTGTGTAGATGTTTTCCGCTGAGAACACAAGATACGTCTTGCTGGAATCTACTGTAACTTCATAAATTTCGTAATATTTATTGTACGCAAGTGACGTATCGCTGCTTTTTCTCAAGCCGAAATAGCATCTTACAAGCTTTACCTTGTTTTCGTCAACCATATATGCTGACAGCGCAGTAGTAAAGCTCTTTGAAACCTTGTTCTGGTTAAACGAGCTGCTCTTTTTAGCGTACTTTGCAACCTCGTCGGGAATGGTATATGTACGCTCCGTTTTAAGAAGCGTATATCCTGCGCTTTCTAAGTCCTTGTCGGTATATTGCTTGTCGTCAACCGTTTTGTATACTGCCGTTACAGTTATAACATCTCCAGCCTTCAGGTTTTCACTCTTGCTTGCCTCAAATTCAAAATAGGTAGAAATTACCTTGTTCGCCTGAGAGGTGTCGTAGCTGGAAATCGATAAGAATGGATCGATTCCGTCGTACTCTATAGTTACGTTTTCAAACGGGTCGAGAACCTCCGTTGAGCTAAGAGTAGTAACGGTTACGGTTTTTGTTGATTCCTTTAAGCAGGAATAATACTTTCCATCATATTCGATAGTTCCCGATTCGTCGTCGTAGGTTTTTCCAGTATATGTAGCGGTAACTGTTATTTCGTCGCCCTCGCTTAAATATGTAGAAGGCGATACGCTGTACTCAAAATTATTAGCTACAAGACTTGAGCAGCCCGACGTGTCGAGCGTTACCTCTCCATAGCCTTCAACGCCTGTAAATATGTAGTTCAGTCCTTCAAACGGGTCGATAGTAGATGAGGTGGTAAGTCCCGAAACCTTAATGTCAAATTCCGTGTTTTCAAGCCTTATTCCCTTGAAAAACAGTCCCCACTTGTCATAGCTTACAGTAACGGTTATAACGTCGCCGTTCTTTATGTTTTCTCTCTTTGAAAGGGAAGTGCCCGTGTAAATTTTTCCGTTTACCTCAGTTTTATACGTTTCATCTCTGGGGTCATCGGCAATATAAATTGAGTCTATAAGAAGCGTCTGAAGCTCGCTCGCTTTATCTGTATCCATGTTGTATACGTCGGACAGAAGCGGTGTGTTGTCCTTACCGGTTTCTGTAGCGGTAAACAGGCTGTTATCCTCATTTAGAGTAACGTAGCCGATAGCGCTTTTGTTGCTTCCGTCAAAATTTACGCTTAAAAGCTCCTCGCAGTCGTAAGAGCGAAAAGCAAATGTATATATCGCCCAGAGCGCTGACGCAATAATTGCCAGAATAAGAATAATCCATATAAGAACTACAAAAATCTTCATAGCACGTCTTTTTTTCGGCTTTTTTGGATTTATTTCAGTGTCGCAGTAAGGGCAAATTCTGGTGTTCTTGGTAATTTCCTCACCGCAATTTTTACATTTCAATTTTTTAGACATCTTTTACCTCCGTGTCAAAAGGCGTTATTATGTACTTATTCAAAGCGGAATAAGCTTGCGAGGACAGCTTTCAAAAAGACATTCTGAGCGTCAGCTCAGAGTATATCATACGCAGTATGACATTATGTACTTATTATAGCTTTTAGAAAGCAAAAAGTCAACACGGGAAAGCTTTAAGCGGGTTAATTTTGCTTGACGGATAGAAAATGAAATGGTATACTAAAGCACGGGTGAATTTAAATGCGTAAGCTTTTAAATTCACAATACAAAATGAAAGGACAGAAAAAATAAAATGTGGGCATACGAGAGTGTATTTTATCAGATTTATCCGCTCGGCTTTTGCGATGCGCCGTTTGAGAACGACGGAGCTTTAACTAACAGAATTAAAAAGGTAAAGGACTGGATAGTACATATTAAAAAGGTAGGCGCAAACGCTATATACTTTTCGCCGCTTTTTGAGTCTGACACGCACGGCTACAATACAAGAGATTATAGAAAGGTAGATGTAAGGCTTGGAACAAACGACGACCTGAAGGACGTTTGTAAGGCACTTCACAATGAGGGTATAAAAATTGTCTTTGACGGAGTTTTCAACCATGTAGGACGTGGATTCTGGGCGTTTCAGGACGTTTTGAAGAACAGAGAAAGCTCGCCATACCGCTATTGGTTTAATATCGATTTCGGCGGAAACTCTCCATACAACGACGGCTTGTGGTATGAAGGCTGGGAGGGCCATTACGACCTTGTAAAGCTGAACCTGAAAAACGAGGAGGTAGTAAATCACATCTTCGAGTGTGTAAAGCTCTGGATTGACGAATTTGAAATTGACGGCTTGCGTCTTGACGTGGCCTATATGATAGACAGGGATTTTCTTCGCCGCCTGAGAAGCTACTGCGACAGCCTGAAGGCTGACTTTGCGCTTATCGGAGAAATGATTCACGGCGATTACAATCAGATAGTCAACGAGCAAATGCTTCACAGCGCAACAAATTACGAATGCTACAAGGGCTTGTATTCAAGCTTTAACAGCATGAATATGTTTGAAATTTGCCACTCGCTGAAAAATCAGTTTGGCGCCGAAAATTGGTGCCGCTACAGAGGCTTACATCTTCTTTCCTTCGTCGACAACCACGACGTTTCAAGAATAGCAAGCACGCTTACAAACGAGCGTCATCTGCCGCTTATCTACACGCTTTTGTTTTCAATGCCGGGAATGCCCTGCGTTTATTATGGAAGCGAGTGGGGAGCGAAGGCTTTAAAAAGCGAGGGCGATGAAGCTCTCAGAGCTTCGTTTGACAAGCCCGTTTTCAATGAGCTGACAGAGCATATTGCAAAGCTCAGCGAGATAAAAAAGGCTTCAAAGGCTTTAAATTATGGAGATATTACCGTTCCTGTTTTAACAAACAAGCAATGTATTATTCAAAGACGTTTTGAAGACGAGAGAATTTTAATAGCAATAAATGCTGACGCTGAGGAGTATGTAGCTCACTTTGACGCAGGCTGCGGCGAAGCGGTCAATATGTTAAACGGTGAAAGATATGACTTTGGCGGCGGCTCGCATTTAGCGCCGTACACAAGCTATATCTTAAAGTGTGAAAGATAGCGTGTTGCTTGAAAAACCTGAAATGTACGCAAATTTTTGTGCTTTTTGCATAGTATTATCGCTTTGAACGAACAGTTTGCTAGTTAAAAAGTTGATTATATTTTTCAAAGCTTGACTTTTGAAAATTTCAGGGGTATACTTTAGGCATAAAAAGAAAACGGAGGAAAAGTTATGACAAAGGCTGAATTTGTTGAAGCTGTCGCATTAAACGGCGCTTTTTCAAAGAAGGACGCAGAGAAAGCTGTTAAAACCGTTATAGACACAATTACCGATTCACTAATTAAGGGTGAGAAGATTTCTCTTGTCGGATTTGGAACTTTTGAGGTCAAGGAAAGAGCTGCAAGAACTGCTTTGAATCCTCAGACCAAGGAAGTTGTAAACGTACCTGCAAAGAAGGCTGTTACCTTTAAAGCAGGAAAGGGACTGAAGGATACTATTGCTTAGTATCTGATACCAGAAAGGAAAGGTTTATTATGGCTACGAAAAAAACTGAAGAACAAATGGCAATCGAAGCACAGGCTCCAAAGGCAGCTGCTAAGACTACCGCAAAGAAGACTCCGGCTAAGACTGCCGCTAAGACTGCATCTAAGGCTCCTGCTAAGAAGCCGGCAGCAAAGAAGGCACCTGCTAAGAAGGCAGAGCCTAAAAAGAATGTCGTTGTAGAATTTTACGGCAAGCAGATTATCGCTAAGGACGTTGTTGACAACTGTATTGCAGCGTACAAGGCTGAGAACAAGGAAGCTGTAAAGTCAATCGACGTTTATGTTAAGCCTGAGGACAATGCTGCTTACTATGTTGTAAACGCAAAGGTTTCAGGAAAGATTGATCTTTAATTTGTCTTGAATTTAAAGAAATAGGGCAGGTGGCTTTTATAAAGACGCTTGCCTTTATTTTTTGTATGATGCATTATCAGCGTGACTGAGAGCAACATATTTTTTGAGGGATTTTCCCTTAAAAAATTGACTTTTCCCTTAAAATGTGGTCAAAATTAAGGGAATCACCATAGATGACTCATATATATATTGCCACCCACTTTTTGGTTATTGAGATTTTGTATCAATAATTTTTAGAAAAGTTGCAAATGCAACAGTTTTCGATAAAGGAATATGCTATACTACTATTAAGCTAAGAAGCTTAAAAAACTCAGAGGAAATTAAAAATTACAGGAGGTAAATGCTATGGCAAAATGGGTTTGTCCGGTATGCGGATATGTTCACGAAGGAGATACACCACCAGAGAAGTGCCCACAGTGTGGAGTACCGGGTGAGAAGTTCACAAAGCAGGAAAGCGAAGAAATCGTATGGGCTGACGAGCATAAGGTAGGCTCGGCGCAGGGCCTTGACGCAGAGGTTGTTGAAGGTCTTCGCGATAACTTTAACGGCGAATGCTCAGAGGTTGGTATGTATCTGGCAATGGCTAGAGTCGCATACAGAGAGGGCTATCCTGAGGTTGGTCTTTATTACGAAAAGGCTGCTTACGAGGAAGCTGAACACGCAGCTAAGTTTGCAGAGCTTTTAGGCGAGGTTGTAACGCCTTCGACCAAGAAGAACCTCGAGCTCAGATATATGGCTGAAAACGGTGCTTGCGAGGGTAAAATGAAGCTTGCAAAGCGTGCAAAGGAGCTAGGCTACGACGCAGTTCACGATACTGTTCATGAAATGGCTAAGGACGAAGCTCGTCACGGCTGCGGCTTCAAAGGACTTTACGACAGATATTTTGGTAAGTAAAAACAGAATATATTTCTTTTTAGCACCTCACGCCGACGGCGTGAGGTGCTTAGCTTTTTATTTGTACAGCTTGCACAATGAAAAAGCAAAGAAAACGCAAATTTTTGTTGCAAAAAGTGTAGGTATGTGTTATACTAATAGTTACAATTAGGTTTATTATGCCCAAATTTCATTATTTCGTGGAGGCAAGTATGCCATTATACAAATATACTGCAAAGGATATTTCGGGAAAGGTAAAAAAAGGCGTGCTTAATGCCGCTGACCCGGAGGCTTTGAAAAAGGGACTCAGGGAAACGGGACTTTATCTTTCAAGCTTTACCGAAAAGATTGATAAAAATCAAGGCAAGAAGCTTAAAGCTGAAGAAATATCTACCTTCTGCCGTGAAATATCGACTATGTTGGCGTCAGGTATTTCGCTAGTAAGATCTATGAACATTATAAACAACAGAGATTTAACCCCGAAGCTTAAATATGCATTCGGCGAGCTTTTGTCGTCTATAAAAAAGGGAATAGCCTTGTCGGACGCTATGGAGCTTTTAGGAAGAACATTTCCGCCAATGCTTATAAATATGGTCAAGGCAGGAGAAGCTTCAGGCCGTCTTGACGAAACTATGGAAAAAATGGCGAATTATTATGAAAAGGACGACAGACTTAACAAGAGCATTCGAGGAGCGCTTACATATCCTATAATCTTAGCGGTTTTAACCGTTTGTGTAGCGGTAGGACTTATGACCTTTGTGGTACCGATGTTTGCGGATATTTTCGACGGTATGACGCTGCCGCTTGTTACCAGAATAGTTATGACAATTTCAAACGCTTTGACCGATAACTTTGTTCAGATAGTAATTGTAGTAGCTATTGTCTGCATAGCGGTATATTTTATAATGCAGATTGAAAAGGTGCGCTTTGGAATTGACAAGCTGAAGCTTAAAATGCCTGTAATCGGAAAGCTTTTAAAAATCATTTATACCGCTCGCTTTGCAAGAACCTTAGCGTCGCTTTATTCAAGCGGACTTTCAATAATAAACGCATTGCAAATTTCAAAGGACACAATAGGCAACAGATATATAACTCAGCAGTTTGACGAGGTCGTTCGCTCGGTAAGAGCAGGAAATTCCCTTTCCGCAACGCTTGCAATGGTAGACGGCTTTGATAAAAAGCTCTCTGAAACGATAGCTGTCGGCGAGGAAACGGGACAGCTCGATTCGCTTTTGGTTTCCATTGCAGATTCGTATGATTACGATTCGGATATGGCGATCAAAAAGATGATGACTATGATAGAACCGCTGATGATAATAATACTTGCGTTTTTTGTAGTAGTGATAATGCTTGCTGTACTGATGCCGATATTCGGAATGTACAGTCAGATTGAGCAGATGGGAAATGTGTAGTGTGAATTCTGGCATTGAAAATTATACAGAGGAGTTTTAAAATGGCTGTTTCAATCTTTATTTCAAATAATTTCATAAACGTGACAGCAGGCAGCTTGCAAAAAAATAAGCTCAATGTTACAAAGTGCATAAAAACGCCTATTCAGGAGGGCTTGGTTATAAACGGAATTATTATGAATGAGGACCGTTTAGCTGACGCTTTAAAAAACGTCTGGGCGGACAATGACGGACTTGCAAAAAGCGCAAAGCTTGTGGTTTCCTCTACCTCAGTTTTAATAAAGAAGCTAAGAGTTCCGGTAGCTAACGACAGAAAGCTTTTGGATATCATAAAGGACGAGTATTCAGAGGTTGAAAATTACAACAACCTGGTTTACGATTATCGTGTTTTGAATCCGAAGGCTAAGGAAGGCGGCATGGATGTTTTAGCCTGCGCCTGTGAAAGGGAATTTATTGAAAGCTACATAAGCCTTTTTGAAAAGAGCGGTATTACGCTTGAAACGATAACTCCGGCGCTTTCGTCAATTATAAACACAACCTCGCTTTATAAGGAGCTTTCGCACGGAACCTATGTGATTGCAAATCTTGACGGAAATAACCTTGCAAATACGCTTTTTGTAAACGGCGAGTTTTACTACTCTTCAAGGTCAAGACTTTTAGAGGATTTTGGAACAGAAGATGCCGACAACGAGATGTATAGGATTTTAAGCTCGCTCGTTCAGTTTAACAAGTCGCAAAAGACAGGCTTTGACATTACAAACATTTACTTTACAGGCGATATAAACGAGCAGTCTACTCAAATCGGAGAGCAGCTATCACGTGTACTTGAAGTGAAGGTGGGTACGCTTGATGTTCCGAGCGTGTCAAATTTATCAGACAGGTATCAGTTTAACAAGCTTTTTTATACGCTGGGAAATCTGTAAATACATAGGAGGAGAAGGCAATGGACTTATTTGGCGGCGCAAAAGCCAACATAGACTTGCTTGCAAGATATAATTACGACCCCGCAAAAAGGGACAAGAGAAATAAAATACTGTCATATACTCTGCCGGGCGCATTGGTTTTGGTTTTGCTGCTTGCGCTTATCGGGTATAACCTATACGAGAGAATCAGCCTTGATAATCAAATAAGCGATTATGAAGCTAAAATTTCTGAGCTTGAAGCGTCAAGAACCGACGCGCTTGCTTTGCAGGAAAAAAATTCCTCACTCACAGCGGATTTGAAAATCCTTACCGAGTCCAAGGAAAAGGCGAGCAGCGAAGCTTCACGGTACGATTATCTGGATTCAAAGCTCTTAACTGACATAACTGCCGCTTGCGACGACAAGGCCGAGGTTAAGCTAATGGACTTTTCAACGGAGGGCATTTTGTTTACATTTCAGACATCCGCTCTCAACTACGATGATATAAACGTAATTGTTAAAAATATTGAGGAGCTTGAATATTTTAACGAAGTAACCTATACGGGATATTCAAAGTTTTCTGACGAAGCTTATTCGTTCAGCGTTATTTGCAGCTTCGAGGAAGAAAGCGAGGCGACAGAGTAATGCTTAAAGGAGTAACCAAAAGACAGATTATACTTTTATATGTGCTGATAGCTTTTTTAGTAGCAGTTTTGGCAATCAGGTACGCAATAATTCCGATGATGGAATCCAATTCCGAAAAGAGCGCTGAGCTAACTGCCAAAATGTCCGAGTACGACAGTCTTGTTATCGAAAGTCAGCAGTCTGCCGTTTACGAAACCTTAAACGAGCAGTTAGAAGCGGATATTGCTGAGGTAAGCGAGAGCTTTCAGAGTGATCTGAAAACGAGCAATATCGACGCTAAGATTAGCGAGCTTATAAAGGAAAGCGGACTTTCCGCCGTTTCACTTACAGTAAACGACCCTGTCGACGTAACGGACGCTTCCTTGGCTGCCGATTCTGCTGTTGACGCTGATGCTCAATCGAGCGAGGAAACACAAACCTCAAGCACAGTAAAGTCAATTACTTCAAGCGTTACAACCGCAGGTACTTATGACGAGCTTGTAAAGCTTATCGGGCTTGTTGGCGAGCAGGAAGCTATGTATATGACCGACCTTACCTTTACTATGCAGGTTGACGATAATAAAGACGACAGCGAAATAACTATGAATTTTTCGATAGTTTCTTTTGTTTATACTCCACAGGAGTACGAAGCGGAGGAAGCAAACGAAGCAGAAGCTGAGGGTTAAGCTTTAAAGCTTTGGCAATGGATTTGAGGTGACAATATGAAAAAGTGTACAGCTCACGGCGCTGCTCTTATATGGGTGGTGCTTGCTGCTAGCGTTATGGCAGTAATTTCAGCAGGCCTTATAGCTATTTCACTTTCATATTACAACACACAAAAAGCCGATTCTATGGATATTACCCAAAGCTATTTAAACGCCAAAAGCGGAATAGAAACGGTTTATTCCTGCATCTCTTCCGTTCCCGACGACTCTTCAACCGAACGGACGATATACGATAAGGTTGCAGATTTAAGCGTCGGCGATGAAACTGATATTTCCTTGTCCTCAAGCGACGACGGAGAATATGTAACAGTAAACGTAAAGAGAGAAACTGAGCTTACTCTTATTTTGACTTCAACCAGCAATACCTCATCTGACGAGTGCGTTTTAATGGCGAAGGCTGAGCAGCAGCCGTTTGAAAGCACGCCGATATGGGATAGCTTAGTGTACATAGATTAGGAGGCGCTTTGAGTTGAGAAAAAATAAATCCGGAATGACGCTCGTTGAGGTTGTCGTTTCAATGGCAATTTTAGCGCTGACAGTAGCGATTGCCTTTTCTGCGATTTCCTTTTCCTTGAAAATTTTAGACAGGGGAGATGAAGTGTCCTCTGAATATAAAAGTGCGCTTGAAGATATGGTAACAAAGCTCGATGATACTTCTTCAAACGACAAAAGCGTATTAGTTTCAATCGACGGCGACGAGCAGGGCAAGATAACGCTTAACAAGGTCAAAACGGACGCTGATTCAGACAGCATAATCGGAAGCTTTTATTATTACGCAATCAAGTAAAGCGGTTGTTCTTTTTTTCAGGAGGTGAGCTGCAGCGTGGCACGGAATAAAAAAGGTTTTACGCTTGTTGAAGTGACCGTTGCGCTGGCAGTATTTGCAATTTTAGTAACGCTCGCTTCGGGAATTATCATTTCAGGCTCGAATATTTTTGCAAGAAATACAAACAGAGTAAGCGCAAGCGAAACTGCTGACAGCGTATATGATATTTTAAATGAAAGACTGTCCTTTGCAACAAGCATAGATTTAACCAAGGACGAGTTTTCACCGGACGGCGACGGATATAACGAGTGCATTAAGCTAGAAAAGAAGGGCAGCTCATCATCAGGCGATGAGAGAGTTTCTATCCGTCGGGAAAACAGCTCAGACTTTGACGGCGTTTGTGAAACGGGGGACTTTGATGTTCTGCTTTCCCTTGAGGGGGTTACAAAAACCACAAACGGCAAAAACAATATGACGCTTTTAAATGTAAAAATCTCAATATATTCAGACGATGAGCTGATGTATACAAAGGACGCTTCAATCGAGCTTTTAAATTCTGCTTGTGAAATTACGGGAATTGATTCAACTCCTTCAAACGAAGTAAGCGACCTGTACATAAACTATAGCCTGGCACAATAAATATACTATTATATATAAGGGAAGTGAATAGCCTTGAAAAACGTACCTATCGGAGAGGTGCTTAAAGAATACGGATATATTACCGAGGAAAATATAAAGGAAGCTTTGGATTATCAAAAGACTGAGGCAGGAAAGGGTAAGCGTTTAGGCGACCTCTTAAAGGAGCTTGGCTTTGTTACCGAACGTCAGGTTTTAGAGGCTCTCGGCAAAAAGCTTGAAATCGAGCTTGCCGATATGGCGAACCTGAAGGTTGATACCGACGTTACAGCGAAAATTCCAAAGCAGCTC
Source organism: Ruminococcus sp. (assembly GCA_021205185.1). GTDB lineage: Bacteria > Bacillota > Clostridia > Oscillospirales > Ruminococcaceae > UMGS1601. The sequence continues at coordinate 195,633 of JAJPYB010000007.1, forward strand.
GCTATAAAGTATAACGCTTTGGCGGCGGAAATTTCTGACGGCAGAATGACTGTCGTTATGAGCGACCCGCTTAACTTTTACGCTCAGGAGGATTTAAAGCAAATTGCAGGAATGCCGCTTCGCATTCTGCTCGCAGAAAAAAGCGTTATAGATTCCGCTATCGAGCATAACTACTCTGAGGTTGGCGCAAAAATCGCCGCTAAAAAGGCTAATATTTCAGCGGCTGATATTGAAATCCCAACTCTGGATACAACCGATGAGGACGACGACGTTCCTGTTATCAATCTTATTAACAGCCTGCTCGCAAGGGGATATACGACCAATGTTTCGGATATTCACATTGAACCGTTTGAGGATTATACTCAGGTCAGAATGAGAGTTGACGGAATGATTATCGACTATGTAACGCTGTCAAAGTCGCTTCATGCATCCGTTATCGCAAGAATAAAAATCATGTCAAACCTTGACATTGCAGAAAAGCGAGTTCCGCAGGACGGAAATTTCAGAGCGGTAGTTGAAGGCTACGATATTTCAGTCAGAGTTTCAGTTATCCCAACCGTTCACGGCGAAAAGGCAGTGCTCAGGTTTTTGTCGTCAAATACAGCAATCGACAAAGCTGGCCATTTTGGAATGGAGCCTGACGCTTACAATAAAATCCTGAAAATGCTAAGCGCGCCGAACGGAATCATTTACATAACAGGTCCTACAGGCAGCGGAAAAACCACAACTCTTTATATGATACTTGAAAGTATTTCACAAGGACAGGTAAACATTTCCACTATTGAGGACCCTGTTGAAAAGGCGCTCCCGAGAATAAATCAGATGTCGGTAAATACTGCCGCTGGACTCACCTTTGAAACGGGTTTGCGTGCGCTTTTAAGACAGGACCCTGACATTATAATGGTTGGAGAAACCCGTGACTCTGAAACGGCTTCAATTTCCGTTCGTGCGGCAATCACAGGACATTTGGTTCTGTCAACCCTTCATACAAACGACGCTATTTCTTCAATAGTAAGACTTGAGGATATGGGACTTGCGCCATACCTGGTTGCAAATTCCGTTGTCGGAATAGTAGCCCAGCGGCTTGTCAGAAAGGTATGCGAAAACTGCGCTTATACCTGCGAGCCGACAGAGGAGGAAAAGGCGATAATCGGAAACGATATTCCAAAAATCAGAAAGGGACGAGGCTGTAACCTTTGCAACAACACAGGCTACAAGGGCAGAGTTTCGATCCACGAAATGGTGCTTGTTGACAAAACGTTAAAGCGAATGATTTCAAACGGTGCTGAAACTGAGGATATGCTTGAGTATTGCAAGAAGGAGCAGGGTATGAAAATGCTCGGAGATAGCGCTATTGACCTTGTGCGACAGGGAATCACAACCCCCGAAGAGGTTTTGAAGGTTACATATTACTCAGACTAAAGGCTAACGAAAGGTGAGAAGGTAATGACTATAAACGAGCTTGTAATGCAGGCGAGAGAAAAGGGCGCAAGCGATATTCATATTTCCGCTTCAATTCCCACTACCTGGAGAATTAACGGAACTCTTTACGACTGCGGCTATACAATTTCAAGCAAAAGCGCTAAGGAAATGATTTTATCCCTTTTAAACGATGAGCAATTGGCAATGCTTCAGGACGGAAACGACCTCGATTTTGCGTTTGAAACGCCTGATTTTTGCAGGCAGAGAGTAAACGTCTTTCGCTTCAAGGGTAAGCTTGCGGCTACTATCAGACTTTTAAACGATAAAATTCCAACCTTAAGTGAGCTTAACCTGCCTGACGTTTTGCAAAAGCTTGCAGACGAGCCGAGAGGGTTAATACTTGTTACCGGCCCTACAGGAAGCGGAAAATCAACCACCCTAGCGGCTATGATTGACCACATAAATCACACAAGAGCGGAGCATATTTTAACGATTGAGGATCCGATCGAGTACGTTTATACGCTTGACAAGGCGACAATCCACCAGCGTGAGGTGGGAAGCGACGTCAAAAGCTTTGCCGGCGCTTTACGTTCGGCGCTTCGTGAGGACCCCGACATAATCTTAGTAGGCGAAATGCGTGACTACGAAACTATTTCAGCAGCAGTTACCGCCGCAGAAACAGGACACTTGGTATTGAGTACGCTTCATACTATCGGCGCCGCTCAGACGATTGACAGAATTATCGACTCCTGTCCGCCTGAAAAGCAAAATCAGATCAGAACCCAGCTTTCAAGCGTTGTAAAGGGTGTTATAACCCAGTCGCTGATTCCTACGCTAAACGGCAAGGAACGAGTTGCGGCAACAGAAATTCTGATCGGAACCGACGCTGCCTGCAACCTCATCCGGGAAAATAAATGCCACCAGCTTCAAACTGTAATGCAGTCCGGCGCAGGACTAGGAATGCACACGTTAAACTCCGACCTGTCACGCTTGGTTGCAAGCGGCGTAATTTCAAAGCAAAACGCCCTTGCCGTTTCACCCGACAAGAGCGATTTAATGGAGTATTTAGGGTGATGGGAGAGTAACCGCTAATTCAGAGCAAGCCCAAGCTTGCTCTTTTTTTATGACGCCCTCACTTCAATATTGACATTTCCCCAGGATATGCTATAATTTTCAAAGACTAAAAATACAGGAGAGAACATCATATGACATTAACCTATAAACACACCAAATACGCATCATATATAGGCTACATAACGCAAGCTATCGTAAATAATCTTTCGCCGCTTTTGTTTGTTTCCTTTCAACGGGAATTTTCGCTGACTCTCGATAAAATAAGTCTGCTGATAACGGTGAATTTTGCCGTTCAGATAATAACGGATATAATCGCCGCAAGGCTGATTGACAGGATAGGGTATAGAGCCTCCTGCGTCGGAGCGCATATTTTTGCGGTCTTAGGACTTGTAGGATACTCTTTCCTGCCGTTTGTAATTTCTCCGTTTGTGGGACTTGCCGCTTCATCGGTGCTGTGCGCTGTTGGCGGGGGCTTGACAGAGGTTGTGATTTCGCCTGTTGTTGAAGCCTTGCCGGGCGATCAAAAGGAAAGCGCAATGAGTATGCTCCACTCGTTTTACTGCTGGGGTCAGGTTTTGGTTGTGCTTGTTTCAACCGCATATTTTAACATAGTAGGAATAGGAAGCTGGCGGTTTTTGCCGCTGATATGGGCGCTGATTCCGTTTTTCAATATTTTCTTCTTCTCAAAAGTTCCAATAAGAGAGCTTTGCGAGGACGCCGAACCGATACCGATAAGAAAGCTCTTTTGCATAAAGGCGTTTTTGCTGTTTTTGGTGCTGATGATTTGCGCTGGAGCAAGCGAGCTTGCTATGAGCCAATGGGCGTCGCTTTTTGCCGAAGAGGGACTGGGCGTTAATAAAACGCTCGGCGATTTAATGGGCCCATGTGCGTTTGCGTTTTTAATGGGTCTGTCAAGGCTTTTCTTTGGGACTTTCGGCTCAAGAATCAACCTGAAGCGTTTTATTCTCGCAAGCGGAGTTCTGTGTGTAATAAGCTATCTGACTGCAGTTTTTGCGCCAATCCCGATTATAAGCCTTATCGGCTGTGCCGTTTGCGGACTGTCTGTTGGAATAATGTGGCCGGGAATCTATAGCTTAGCAGCTCAGCGTTACCCTGAAGGTTCTACTGCAATGTTTGCCGTTTTAGCTCTTGCAGGCGATATAGGCTGCCTTTCCGGCCCGACGCTTGCAGGCTTTGTAGCCGATTCTCAGGGAAGCATAAAGACAGGACTGCTTGCGGCAATTATTTTCCCTGTAGTTTTGGTTGTTGGAATTTTATTTTTAAAGGTAAAAAAGAGAGGTAACTGATGATTGAGGAGTTTTCACGAACGCAGCTTCTTTTAGGCGATGTCGCTCTAAGCCGCCTTGCAAGCTCTCACGTTGCGGTTTTTGGAATCGGCGGAGTTGGCAGCTATACAGCTGAAGCGCTTGCGCGAAGCGGAATCGGTAAGCTTGATATAATCGACAACGACCGTGTTTCAAAAAGCAACATCAACCGACAGCTTTATGCCTTGCACAGCACGATCGGCGAGTACAAGGTAGACGTTGCAAAAAGGCGTATTCAGGATATAAATCCGAACGCAGAAGTAAACGCTTTCAAGACCTTCTTTTCTCCCGAAACGGCAGCAGGCTTTGATTTTACAAAGTACGATTATATAGTAGACGCAGTCGATACCGTTACTGCAAAAATCGAGCTTGTAATGGCGGCTGACAAAGCGGGCGTTCCGATAATAAGCTCTATGGGTGCTGGAAACAAGCTCGACCCGACTGCGTTTGAGGTTGCAGATATTTACAAAACCTCCGTTTGCCCGCTTGCAAGGGTAATGAGATACGAGCTAAAGCGCAGAGACATAAAAAAGCTCAAGGTGGTTTATTCAAAGGAGCCCCCTATAAAGCGTTTTGAGGAGGACGAATCTAAACGTGTTCCTGCAAGCGTTGCGTTTGTGCCGTCCGTTGCAGGACTTATCATTGCAGGAGAAGTTATTAAAGAGCTGGCAAGCAGCGACAAGCAATAGAATATTTGAGAATACAAAAATATCCCCACGCAAGTGAGGATATTTTTTGTGAGTCTATTTCAGGGATGGAAAACTCATAAGAATTAAAGAGGTAAATCTCTCTTCTTGAAGCGAACAGCTCCGACTGCGTAGCAAACTATTGCAACGCCTACCAGTATCAGAAGCTTCCATACAAACGCATAGTCAACTGAGCTTGAGCCGACAGTTGAAAGCGAGTCGATGTCGTAAAGACCTACTAAAGTCAGCCTGTTAAAGTATCCGAGCTCCTTTACTCCCATTCCCATATCGACCATCATATCCGAACCGAACATACCAAGCAAGGAAGCCAGGAAAAACCAAACTGAAAGTCCTCCGCCGAACGCCATAGAGCTTCTGCTGCGGTTGAATATACAGCTGCCCATATAGCAAATAGCCGAAACAGCTTCGGAAAGGATATACATTCCGGCAAATAAAGCAATGGTTGAAGCAACATCTACCTCGCCAAAGAACGCCTGAGTTGAAATGAGCCTTGAAATACAAACCAGCAGGATTATTATAAACGGCACAAAAATCATAAACAGCATTTGCGTTTTAGCAACGGCTGAACGCTTTGTTGGAGTTGATAAAACATATGCCATAGAGCCTTTGTCAACCTGATCTACAACAAGAGAATTTGCTAAAAAGACGATAAGCAAGAACATCGGAAGCAGACCTGCTACAGTATAACACATTTGATTTATCATAACTGTAGGGTCCATAGACATCATTGTGTCAATCATTTTGGAGTCTATTCCCATACTTTCAAACATAACGTCCATTAAGCCTTGTATGGTAAGGTCGTCTCCAGTGAAATAGCCTTCGCTTTGAAGTAAAACATAGTTGTATTCAAATTCCTGCACATAAGTGTCTATCGAAACGCTACCCTTGGAAAGCCCGTCAATTGACGCTTGAAATCCGTCTACCGAAAGGGATAAATCTCCTTCGGCGTTCAGCATTGTAAACGCTGTTTCGTAAGCTGTTTTGTCCTGAGCTTCTACAAAATCCGAATAGGACAGCTCTGCGCCGCTTAATTCGTCGTACTGCGCCATTGCGCCGAGATAGGTGTAAAACTCCGTTTGATATTCGGTCAAGTCCTCGCTGGATGTGCCGCCTCCCATTATGCTCATAGCGTAGTTCATAACCGTACTCATTAAAAGCATTATCAGCGTAATTGCTACAATAAGCACAATATTCGATCTGATATTTTGCTTCATCAGCGGCCCTGAAAAATGCTTAGTTACCTTTGTTTCCATTTCTATTTAGCTCCTTTCTCATACATCTTTATAAAATAATCCTCTAGCGTGATTTTGTTTTCGTGAAGCGAGCAAATTGAGTAGCCTTTTAAAATTGCAAAGAACTCATTTATATCGGTTTTCGGGAACACAACCCTGCAGGTGTCCTTTTCAAGCGTCGGTGAAAGCTGTGTGTGACTTGCAAATTTAGCCGCTTCATCGCTGCTATTAAAGGTGATAGTGTAGTCTTTAGTTTTGCTATGACGAAGGTCATAAAGATTTGCTACATCTACAATTTTACCGTCCTTAATCATTGCAACTCTGTCGCACACCTCTTCAATTTCCTCGAAAATGTGGCTTGACATAAATACGGTGTGTCCCTTTGCTTTTTCTTCACGAATCAGATCGAGGAACGAATCACGCATCAGTGGGTCAAGACCGGTAGTAGGCTCGTCAAGCACCAATATATCCTTTTCACCCATAAGAGCTGCAACAATAGCAGTTTTCTGCTTCATACCCTTGCTCATTCGCTTCAGATTAGCTGTCGGGTCAAGCTGCAGCATCTCAATGATGTGATTCATATAAGTGTAATCCGTAACTCCAAGATATTCAGCCTGTGACTTTAAAAAAGCTGTTCCTGTCGGCAAAGAAGGAAAAGCAATCTCGCCCGGAATGTAGCTTACATCCTTCATAATCTCAGGCGCTTTTTTCCAGGAATCTAAGCCGAGTATACTTGAGCTTCCGCCGTCAGGCTTAATAAATCCCATCATACTGCGAATTGTAGTAGTCTTTCCTGAACCGTTAGTACCGACGTAGCCGAAAACCTCGCCCTTTTTAATTTCAAGATTTATGTCGAAAATTCCACGTCCGTAGCCATAGTCCTTTGTAAGACCTTCAGTTTTAATAATAGTATCGCTCATTGTCTAACCCCCTCGAACGTTTTATCCTCCTTGTAGAACTTCATAAAGTAGTCCTCAAGGGTAAACGGAAACTCGTGAAAGTCCTCAACGTTAAGCGTTGATATATCCGAAATTAAACTGCCTAGCTGTTCCTCTTTGATTCGTACTCTTGCTCGAAGCTTTTTATCATTAACCGAAGAAAAGCTATAGTCGAGTTTTTTGAGCCGTTCAAAGGAATCGTTATCCCGAACGGTAATCCGGTAAATTTTGTCGCTTTCCTTCTTTAGCTGATCTGCGACAAACTCTGAAACAATTTTTCCGTCCTTGATGATTGCTATTCTGTCGCAGGTAGCGTCAACCTCGTGGAATATGTGAGAGGATAGGAAAATTGTTTTTCCTCGCTTCTTTTCCTCAAGAATATAGTCGATAAATGTTTGCTGCATTATCGGGTCAAGACCTGACGTTGGTTCATCGAGAATCAGAATGTCAGGGTCGTGCATAAACGCTGTGACGATAGCAAGCTTTCTTTTTACGCCAAGGCTCATTCGCTTTGTATCCATATTTGGATCAAGCTCAAAGCGCTCAAGAAGCTTGTTTAAAAAGCTGTCGTCGGTCAAGTGCCGCATTTTCTTCATCATATTAAGAAACGCAGAGCCCGTAATTCCTGACGGAAGGGCAATTTCGCCGGGCAGATAGCCAACTGTGTTCTGAAGCTCGGCAGCGTGCTTCCAGCTATCCTTGCCGCAAATTGCGGTGCTTCCGCTTTGCGGCTTTGAAAAGCCCATCAAATGTCGGATGCTTGTCGTCTTTCCTGCGCCGTTAGGACCTAAAAAGCCGTAGCATTCGCCTTCGTTTACCGATATGTTAATATCGAAAACGCCTCTGCCATGACCGTAATCCTTAGTCAAATGTGATAAATCAATAACAGACATTTTCATTTCCTTTCTACTTGAATTATACAACAAGTTGTTGTATAATGTATATTAACAGATTGCAAAGAGTTTTGCAACAACACATTTCAAAAAGTTGTTGTATAGGAGGACTATTATGAACAAGAAAACTGCCGCTTCGGATAATACAAGAAAAAAGCTGAAGGAAGCCTTTTTAGAGCTTTATGCCGACGGAGGAATTTCCGGCATAACGGTAGGAGCAATTACCAAAAAAGCCGGGTACAATCGCTCTACATTTTATAATTATTACGATGATATTACGAGTATGCTCGATGAAATTGAGAATACGCTGATAGCTGATATGAAGCCTAAAATCACAAAAGCATTTTCAAACGGCATACCGATGGACTTGAACGCTGTGTTTCCGATGATGTTTTCGGTTTTTGAGCAGTACAGCTACACGCTCTACATTCTGCTTGTAAGAAACAGCAATATAGATTTCAGAAAAAGGCTGAAAAGAATGCTACAGGAGCCGTTAAAAGAGGCTTTTAAAGACCACCTAAGCACTGAGCAATCGGAGTATGTTTTAACATTTGTTGTATCAAGCGGTCTGGGGCTTATTGAATATTGGTACGAAACGGACAAGAAAAGCTCGCCGGAAGATTTTATGACAATTTGCCACTCGCTTATCGCAAACGGCGTATTCGGGCAGCTAAGCGGATAGATATTTTTTAAAAGTTGAAAGCTACCCTGTTCTCACCTTACAAGTGAGAGCAGGGTTGTGTGGTTTGAGATGTATTAAATTGTGGGGAAGAGAAGGACGTTAGCTCATACCTCACTATATTTACTTTCAAGAAATTTACGCAGCAGATTATCGTTTACTGAAATCAAAGTCGATAAAAGTGATGTTGGCACTTGTAACGTTGTTGTGTATGACGTTTGCAATGACAATTTCTGCTAATGCGGTCGGCACATTTGATTATGAAACGTTAGAGAATGGCTCTGTAAAAATTGTTAACTATGTAGGCGATGACACGGAAGTGACTGTCCCTGCAACTTTAAGCTCGGGTGAAGAGGTTTCTGCAATTGAAGGTGCTTTTAACGGAAATTCAACGGTTAAAGAAATTACCATTTCCGATGGCATTTCAACAATAGGAGAATATACCTTTGCAAATTGCGAGAGCTTAGAGCATGTGACTATTCTATCAAATTCGATAGAAATCGACAGCACGGCATTTGACAATTCATCTGCAGTTATCAACTGCTATTCAGGTTCATCTGCTGAAGCTTATGCTGTTGAGAATAATATTAGCTATCAGATTTTACCAGAGAGTGTAACTCTTGGCAAAACATCATTGACCTTAGGCGTCGGAGAAACATATACTTTAAAAACACAGCTTACTCCGTCAAATGCCTCTGATGTAATGACGTGGACAAGCAGCAATACTTCTGTTGCAACTGTAGATTCAAATGGAAAAATCACAGCAAATAGTACGGGCGTTTCAATTATAAGAGTTAAGCTTGCCAACGGGGAAACTGCTTCTTGAACATTAACAGTTAAGAAAATGGCGTCTAAGGTAACGCTTAAAAAGACAAGCATTACGCTTGGAATAGGCGAAACATATGATTTAAATAGCTCAGTTCCGTCTGGAACAGCGGCTTATTATAGAGCTTATACTTCAAACTCTACGTCTGTTGCAACTGTCAATAAATCAGGCGGACTGATCACCGCTAAAAAGATAGGAACAGCTACCATTACTTGCAAGCTGAGCAACGGCAAAAAGGCAACCTGTAAAGTAACGGTTAAGAAAATGGCGACGAGCGTTTCGCTTAATTCGACCTCACGCACAATGCTGGTTGGTGAAACCTTTGACTTAAATAGCTCTATTCCATCAGGTACAGTAGCGTATTACAGAATATATACCTCAAGCAACACGTCTGTTGCAACTGTTAAGAAATCAGGAGGATTGATTACCGCTAAAGGCGCAGGAACTGCTACAATCACCTGTAAGCTAAGCAATGGCTAAAAGGCAACCTGTAAGGTTACAGTAGTTTCGAGCAGCACCAAAAAGACAACGACAGCATCAACTACATTAAGATCGGGTACTAGCTGGTCGTCATCCACTATTACAAGCGTTCCAAAGGGATCAACCGTTTACTATTACGCATCAAGCGGTAATTGGCGAAGAGTAAAATACGGCTCGTATTACGGCTGGATATATAATAAGGCTTTTGGAGTTTCCCAAAATTATTCTACAATTAACACGACCACATTGCCTACTGTAGTTGACGATATACTCTTTGATACGGGAACATCATTGAAATCAATGTTTAACTATGCCTATAGCATGAGATATAGATACGTGAGCAACGATTCTATTGAAAATCTGTGCGTTTACATACTTAAATACGGAAGAGGAGCCTGCTATCACCATGCTGCTCTGCTCTACTATATGATGGATAGAGCGGGTTATGAAGCTATTATTATAAGAGATGGTATAGACGATTATACTGGAGGCGGTCCTCACAACTGGTGTTATGGTAAAGGTAGATGGAAACTGGCGTCACATTGATCCTACTCCAAGCGCAACGCTTAGTGTGTTCTACCTCGTTAAGGATTCTGTAATAGCGCCTTATTTCTCATGGGATAGATCCAAGTATCCGGCTGCAAATTAGTTTATTTCGGAGTACATATTAAATGGTTTTTAGTTCGGAAGTTTTTCTGTTTGCTTTTTTGCCTATAACGTACATACTTTATCTTTTATGCCCCCGTTAAAGGTGAAAAATATACTTTTAATAATTACAAGCTTAGTCTTTTATGCGTACGGTGAGCCGATAGCAGTTGTATTGATGATAGCATCAATACTGTTTAACTACTTTTTTGGCAGATGTATGGTGTCTGAAAAAATACAAAAAGCCTGTTCTGATTATTTCAATAATCTTCAATGTAGGCATGCTCTTTGTATTTAAATATCTCACTTATACTCTTTCGCTTGCCGACAGTATTTTCGGATTGCCATTTTCGGTTCCTGATATAGCTTTACCAATAGGAATTTCATTTTTTACCTTTCAGGCTATGTCGTATGTTATCGACTCGTATAAAAGCCCTGAGCTTATAAGGAAAAATATTCTTGATATTTTTCTGTATATTTCATTCTTTCCACAGCTTATTGCAGGCCCTATCATTAAGTTCGACGATATTGCAGGACAAATATCCTATCGAACAATCACCTCTGAAAAAACTGTCGAAGGAATAAGACGGTTTGTTTGCGGTCTTGCAAAAAAGATTTTAATCGCAAACGCTATGGGTGAGGTTGCTGACGCAGCATTTGCTGTAGATGCATCAAGTCTTAATGTTGTTGCTGCATGGATAGGCGCAATATGCTATGTGGTGCAAATCTACTTTGATTTCAGTGGATATAGCGATATGGCAATAGGGCTTGGTAAGATGTTTGGCTTTGAGTTTAAAGAGAATTTCAATTATCCTCTTGCCTGCAATGGAATGACAGACTTTTGGAGAAAGTGGAACATTTCTGTTTCAACTTGGTTTAAGGAATATGTTTATATTCCGCTTGGCGGAAATCGAAAGGGCAAGCTTAGAACTGCTATAAATAAAATCATAGTGTTTATTTTGACTGGTGTATGGCACGGTGCAAATCTAACGTTTTTGCTGTGGGGAATTATTCACGGATTCTTCCTTATGCTTGAAAATTATAACGTAGTGCCGAAAAAGCCTTTTGCTAAAAAGCTGCTCGCACCGCTTGGACATTTATATTCGCTTCTTGTGATAACGTTTACCTTTGTTATTTTCAGAGCAGACAATATTAGCTATGCGTTTTCATATATAAAAGCAATGTTTTGCGGTTGGGATTTCTCCGTCAATTCAGGATTCCCAGAGATTATTTCAATGCTTTCAGCTTATCTTGTAATTGCCTTTGTCATTGGACTATTTATCTCAACTCCTATTGTACCGAAATTCAGAGCGTTTATGTGCAACAATGGGAAGGCTCAGCTTTATTATGTTGGCGCTTCGATCTGTAGCTTGATTTTGTTTGTCGTTTGTATTCTGGCACTTTCTACAGCTACATACAATCCGTTTATCTACTTTAGGTTTTAGCAGGGAGGTGCAGAATGAAGAAAAAGGCTTTTAATATTGTTATTTCTGCTATATTTGTTGGAATTTGCATAGTCCCATTAGTATCTATGATTTTTACTGATACCTCTGAAAGCATTGGCAATGAGCAGGAGGCTGAGCTTCCGAAGGTTATTACAGAGGACGGCATCAATACTTCGTTTTCAACTGAGTTTGACGATTATTTTTCTCAGCTTAATCCGCTCAGAACAGATCTCATAAATCTTGAAAACACATTAAAAATTGATCTGCTGAGCAGCAGCTCTAACGGAGTAATAAAAGGTGAAAACGGATATTTGTTCAGCGAAGAAACAACGGATGACTATCTTGGAGTTACTTTGTCAGACAGAAGGCTGTACAGCATTGCAAAAACCATAAAGCTTACGCAGGATTATGCTGAACAAAACGGTTCAAGCTTTGTGTTTACAGTAGTGCCAAATAAAAATTCTATTTATTCTGAATATATGCCTTCAAGATTTATAAAAAGCGACGAGAACAACCTTTCAATTCTGACAGAAAATCTCAAAGAGCTCAATGTGAACTATGTGGATTTATATTCCTTATTTACAAGCATTGACGCTGAGCTTTATTTAAAGGATGATACCCATTGGAATAATCTTGGCGCACTATACGGATATAATGCGATAATGGATGCGCTTGATCACTCTCTTAAGGATTATAGCGGAGCAACATATGAAATCAGAAATGATTTTGTTGGAGATTTAACCGATATGGCGTTTCCACAGTCGGACAGAACGTGCAGTCAGTATTATTTCAATATTGAATATTCCGACTATATGTTCCTTCAGCCGAGAAGCGAGGATAACGCTGAAACGCTTGCCGAGCTTATGGGTGACGAGGAAAAGATCGACGGCCTGATAAGAACATCAAATCCTAATGCAAGCGGTTCGCTCTATATTTTGCGGGATTCGTTTGGCAGGGCAATGCTGCCGTTTTTGATTGATAATTATGAAAGCACATATATAACAAGATACCAGCCGATAAATTTGCAGCAATCTTCATATGATGACATTGTTTGGGAAACGGTAGAACGTAATATTTCTGATATTGCTGCTACTGCACCAATGATATATGCGTTAGAGTGTGAAGTGCCTGAAAATGTGGAAGAATTAACGTCTGAAAATAATATAGTTCAATCTGAAGCTACTGATACTTCGGTATCGTTGTATGGCGTTCTTGATTCAAAATATTTTGAAACAGACAGCAATATCTATATCGTAATCTCAAACAATAATGTTGGATATTGCTATGAAGCGTTTCCAATTTGTGAAACGGAAAAGCTTGGCATAGATGCTGACAGCGATTATGGATTTTCTCTAACAATAGATTTAACATCTATTGATGCAGGAGATTATAGCGTGTCGGCAATCATTTCAAATGACAATAAGATTTTTTCAACCGGTGTAATTACACAGTTTACGAAAGAGGAGTAAAATATAAAAAAGAATTTATGCAATCATTTTGGCGTCACTTGTTGCGATGAGCGCAATTGCTTTTACTGCTTGTGGAGATGACTCTGATTCATCAGATGATGAAGCCGCAACAACGGGCGTTGTTACAAACGCAGAGGAAGAAGAGGACGAAACTACTGATGCAACCACAACCGAAGAAACTACCGAGAAGGAAACTACCACAACGACTAAAAAACTACGACTACGACTACAACTACAACGACCACAACGACCACTACGACAACAACTAAAGCGACCACAACTACTACAAAAGCTACAACGACAACCACGACAACCACAACAGCAAGTGCGGGTACATTTTCTGCATCTGATGTAGTATTTAGTTACAATGGAGTTAATGTTAATCTCGGCGATAATATGAGCAGCGTGATTTCTAAGCTTGGAAATGCTAGCAGCGTTACATCTGCTCCTAGCTGTCACGGAGAAGGAGAGGATAAAACCTATACATATTCAGGATTTGAAATCTACACCTGTCCTAATGGAAGCGAGGATATGATTATTGAGATTTTGATAACCTCATCTTCAATTTCCACGCCAAAGGGAATAAAGGTAGGTTCGTCAAAGAACGATGTGTTCGCTCAATATGGTAAGAACTACACAGAAAGCGGTTATTATTACGTTTACGAAACAGGCTCTAAGAGCATACAATTCTTTATGTCAGGCGACACAGTTGAAGAGATTGATTACTATTATGACGTGTAGGGGAGCATCTCACTTATTGCAACCCGCCATTTCAAATTATTCGTGTACATAAAAAAGAAACCCCCGATTTTTCGGGGGTTTCTTAATATTTGGCGGAGAAGGAGGGATTCGAACCCTCGATGAGCTATCAACCCATACACGAGTTCCAGTCGTGCGCCATAAACCGGACTAGGCGACTTCTCCAGCAACCCATATATAATATCATTTTTTATTTCTCTTGTCAAGACCGAAATGTTGATAATGTGCCGCATTATTTGCTTTTTTTCATCAAATCAAACAGTATCGCAACAGGCAGTGCCAATATAGCCAAAATCCAGAACATAATATTTCCTCCCTTAAGTATCTGCGCTTTACACTTTAACTTCTATACATATTTTACTATGATAGCGAGTTGATATCAATAAAAATTTTCGCTTTTACGTCCAAAATTCTGGACTATAAAGCAGATTTCTTTTCACTCTTGCAAAAGTGGGTTCAATAGGGTATAATAAAATGAAATAGATATTGTCTGTGTTAAACAGAAATAACTAACAAAAACCAGAAAGAGGTAATATTAAAATGGAGGAGAAAAGGATTTCTGGCGAATATGGTGAGATAGTCGTATATCAGACCGAGGACGGCTTAACTCGATTGGATGTAAAATTTGAAAATGAAACGGTATGGCTGACACAGATGCAGATGTCTGAACTGTTTCAGACAAGTAAGCAGAATATCAGTCTACATATAAATAATTGCTTCAAAGAAGGAGAACTTCAGCCAGAAGCAGTTGTCAAGGAATCCTTGACAACTGCTTCTGATGGGAAACATTACAGGACAAAATTTTACAACCTCGATGTCATTATTTTAGAGGGTATTATGAATGCCGACTGGTATCATCCCTTATTTGAATTTGCTGCAGAGTTATTTGGAAAAGAAATTTATGCGTATTACTTTGATGTACCTTTTGAAGAAACGCTGAAAAGACATCAGACCAGAAGCAAGCGTCAGGAATTTGGGGAAAAAGAAATGCGCAGATGGTGGCGTGAAAAGGATTTCTCAGATGTGTTGAATGAAAAAAGAATAACAAGTTACATGAGCATGGAAAGCATTGTAACGGAAATATATAGAGATGGTTGCTCTGGAGAGTAGGAGGAAATTTAATCATGATAACAAGTGGGTCTATATATCTTATTTCGAATGACTTTGATAAGTCAGTACATTTTTATAAACTATTGTTTGAACGGGATGTGACAGCACAAAATATGAACAGATTTGCTCAATTTGGCATGGATGGACTGTGCTTATCAATTATGAACGGATACTTTGATTCTGAAAATTCTGACAAAGTGGTAACCAGGGGAAAAGTGTATGAGGAATATGATGATTGCGTAAGAATTGCCAAAATGCAGAATACAGGTAAGATTGTTATCAATCTGTCTTCTGATGACTTAAAAAAAGAATATGACAGGATATGTGCGTTGGGTATAGGCAGCAGTATTACGGAGATCAGATACATTAATGCACGGAATCCATATTATTATTTTTCGATGAAAGATCCAGATGACAACACGATAGAAATTACAGGTTCATATGTTGAAACAGGCGGTGAATGGGGATGAGTGCAATTGCTGATCAGGAGGATATGGATGTGTACTATTCAAAAGAGGAACAGGAAAAATACGGCGTAGTTGGAATTAAAATCATTTTGCTGTAACTTTCAATTTATCGAGACAGCGTAATTATATATAGCACGCTGTCAATCTCGCGCATATACCCCATAACGATGAACACGGTACGTTCACGAGGGTGGTGCATTTTTGCACACGAACGTTTTTACTGTATGGGTTGAAAAGTTCATAAATTTACGGTATAATAAGATTGAAAGACAAATCGGAATTGGAGGGTTATATGGAAATAGATCACATTGCAATGTATGTAAATGATTTAGAAGCTACGAGGCAGTTCTTTGAAAAATATTTCGGTGCAACGTCAAATAATGCCTATCATAATAAGAGTATTGATTTCAGATCTTATTTTTTGTCGTTTGATGATGGCGTTCGGCTAGAGATTATGAATAAACCTGACATGCAAAATATGGATAAATTGCTGAGCAGGACAGGCTATGCGCATCTTGCGTTTCGTGCTGGAAGCAAGGAACTTGTAAACGAACTGACTAATCGTTTAAAACGGGATGGATATGAAGTTATAAGTGACCCACGCATCACAGGGGACGGGTATTATGAGAGCTGTATTGTAGGAATCGAAGGAAATCAGATAGAAATCACCGCGTAACCATTCCAGCTTGTCGAAATGCTAAAGATAGCAAAAATTAATATAGGAGGAATTTTAAAATGAGAAAAAATATTAAAACAACAGAGGCAATATTTCCAATGCCGGTATTGATGGTAGCAACATTTAATGATGATGGCAGTGTGGATGTTATGAATGCGGCATGGGGAACTATGCTTTCAAGAAATCAGGTGGCATTAAACTTAACAAAGACGCATAAAACTGTCCAAAACATTATGAAAAGAAAAGCATTTACAGTAAGCATTGCAGATAGCAAACATGTAGTTGAAGCTGATTATCTTGGTGTTGTATCCGCAAATAATACCCCAAACAAATTTGAAAAAAGCGGTTTAACTTGGACAAAATCAGAAAATGTAGATGCACCGATAATTAACGAATTTCCATTATGCATGGAGTGTGAATTTGTTGAGTATCAAGACGATGAAACAGGTTTAGGTGTCACAGGAAAAGTTATTAATACATCAGCGGATGAAAATGTAATGGATGAAGATAAGGTAGATATTTCAAAGGTATCTGCAATCGCATTTGACCCATATACACATGGATATTATGAAGTAACAAAAAGAGTCGGAGAAGCATTTAGTGATGGACTAAAACTAAAGGCTGAGGTTGATCAATTATAATCCAGTTTATGCTAACCGTATATGATACCCCGTAACGATGACTGCGTTACGGGGTATCATATTAGACACGGCAACAGAAAACACAAAACTAATATGCAAAAGGGAGAATCTAAATGAACGATACAAATCAAAACTGGATTGTTGATACTATTGAAACTATTGAAACGAAGCCTTGAAATTCAATGAGGGGACGATGCCCTTATTGAACACACAATAGCCATTAAGAATTGTACTACAAATGCTTGATAAAAAGCAGGACATATTCTGTCACAAAACCCTTTTGACCCTTTCTCTTATTTCAAAAAACAAAAGTAGGTTGCTTCGATTGAAGCGTCCTACTTTGTCTAAAGACTGAGCAGACCGTTTTTACACGATCTGCATATTGTTTTTGTGTTTTACTTCTCGCTGTTTTCTAGCGAAGCACGGATAAAGTCCTTGAATAGCGGGTGAGCTCTGTTCGGACGGGATTTAAATTCCGGATGGAACTGTACTCCTACAAACCACGGGTGAATGTCCTTCGGTAGCTCTATAATTTCAACAAGCTTGTTATCGGGCGATTGTCCTGCAACGACCAGACCGCTTTGCTCAAGCTCGCTGCGGAATGCGTTGTTAAATTCCCAGCGGTGTCTGTGTCTTTCGTAAACAAGATCGCTTGCATACACTTCCTTTGAAATTGAGCCTTCCTTCAGCACGCAAGGGTAAAGACCAAGTCGCATTGTTCCGCCCTTGTCGTGAATGTTTTTCTGCTCGTCCATAATGTCTATTACAGGGTGAGTAGTCTGACAGAACTCAGTTGAATTTGCATCCTCAAAGCCGGCGGCGTTTCTCGCAAATTCGATTACCGACATTTGCATTCCAAGACAGATGCCAAACATCGGAATTTTATTTTTTCTCGCATAAGCGATAGATTCTATCATTCCTTCGATTCCTCTGTCGCCGAATCCGCCGGGAACTATAATTCCGTCGCAGCCGATAAGCTTTTCGGCAACATTTTCAGAGGTTATATCTTCTGACTGAATCCATTTTATATCGACGTTTGCGCCGTTTGCAAAGCCTGCATGGCGAAGCGCTTCCGCAACTGAAAGATAAGCGTCCTCGAGCTCAACGTACTTTCCGACAAGTCCTATGGTAACCGGCTTTTTAGCGTTTTTAATGTTGCTGACCATTTCGGTCCATTCGGTTAGATCAGGCTTTGTTATTGGAAGTCCTAACTGACGGCAAACAGCGTCAGCAAGTCCTTCATTTTCAAGCCATAGCGGAACCTCATAAAGGCTGGGCGCGGTAAGATTTTGAATAACGTCATCCTTTCCGACATTGCAAAACATAGCGATCTTATTTTTCATATCGTCAGGAATTTCCATTTCGCTTCTGAGAACCAGAATATTCGGCTGGATTCCCAAGGATAAAAGCTCCTTTACAGAGTGCTGAGTAGGCTTGCTTTTAAGCTCCTTTGAGCCTGAAATGTATGGAACAAGGCAAACGTGAATAAAAATTGCGTTTTCTCTTCCAACCTCAATGCTCGCCTGTCTTATAGCCTCGAGAAACGGAGTCGATTCAATATCTCCGACAGTTCCGCCAATTTCAGTAATAACGAAATCGGTGTTAGCGTCCTTGCCAACCCTATAAATCTTGTCCTTTATTTCGTTTGTTATGTGCGGAATTACCTGAACCGTACCGCCAAGATAATCTCCACGTCTTTCCTTGTTTAATACATTCCAGTAAATTTTTCCTGTTGTTACGTTTGAATTTACGGAAAGATTTTCGTCGACAAATCTTTCGTAATGTCCAAGGTCAAGGTCGGTTTCAGCTCCGTCGTCGGTTATAAAAACCTCGCCGTGCTGGTATGGCGACATAGTTCCCGGATCGATATTTATGTACGGGTCGAACTTCTGAATTGTTACACGGTATCCACGACATTTTAAAAGTCTTCCGAGAGAAGCCGCTGTAATTCCTTTTCCAAGTCCCGAAACAACACCGCCTGTTACAAATACATACTTAATAGACATAAATAAAATCCCCCAAATATGAAGTAATACATCTTTTTTTGGTTGCTCGCCATTTTTACAGCTTGTAAAATAAAATTTTTCAAGCTTTGCTATACGCTGAGGGCAAGCAACAAACTGATAAAACAAAGCTCAATTCATTTTACCAAAAATCAGCCAAAATTGCAATAGCAAAAACATTACAATTCGGTTCTTTTCAAAAGTTTTTGCCAAAGGCAGGGAATGGCGTGCCAAAAACCTACAAGGCGTTTTGCTAGCAGGCGCCTTATTTAAAAGGTACTATTTAATGCGTACCCCTTGACTAATCGCAGGATTTGTATTAAAATATTTAAAGACGAGTACATTAAGAAGGAGTTTTATTTTTATGTCAGGACATTCAAAATGGGCAAACATTAAGAGAAAAAAAGAGGGAAACGATGCCGCTAAGGCAAAGGTGTTCACTAAAATCGGACGTGAAATTATGGTGTGCGTTAAAGAGGGCGGACCAGACCCTGCCAACAACGCAAGGCTTCGTGACCTTATTCAGAAGGCAAAGAGCAATAACGTGCCAAACGACAATATCGACAGAATGATTAAAAAGGCTGCCGGTGAGGGCGATAAAAATAATTATGAGAACTTGACTTATGAGGGCTATGGTCCTAACGGAGTTGCTGTTATTGTCGAGTGCCTTACAGATAACAAGAACAGAACAGCGGGAGATGTTCGTCACTACTTCGATAAATTCGGAGGCAATTTAGGAACCACCGGCTGCGTTTCATTTATGTTCAACCAAAAGGGAGTTATCGTAATCGACGCTGAGGAGGTTGACGAGGAAAAGCTTATGGATGATGTTTTTGAAGCCGGCGCTACTGACTTTGACATTGACGACGATGTTGCTGAGATAACAACCGAGCCGACCGACGTTTTCAAGGCGGCTGAAGCTTTAAAACTTATGGGTTATAATGTAATTTCCGCAGAAGCAGCTCAGGTTCCTACAACCTATACACAGCTGACCGATGAGGAGTCAATCAAAAAGATGAATTTGCTGTTAAATGCCCTTGAGGAAAACGACGACGTCCAGCAGGTTTACCACAACTGGGAAATGACTGAGGAGTAAAAAACCAAAGCGAGAGCAACTTACCTTGCTCTCGTTTTTTAATTTGTGAGGTCTTTAAAAATTCAATACCTGACTGCAAAAGGCTGGAATTTTCGTTGCTTCAAAATAAATTTCAGAAAAATTTGCATAATTTGCATTTGCGACTTGCATTTTTGTAAACATAGGTGTATAATGAATTTATCAAATAAAATTCGGAGAGAGGGATTCAAATGCTTGAAATTAAATACGAGCTAACGAAGAATTTGAAGGAAAAGCCTGCTGATGAAACAAAGCTTGGATTTGGTCATATCTTCACAGACCATATGTTTGTTATGAATTATGACACAGGCAAGGGTTGGAACAATGCAAGAATAGTTCCGTTCGGCGACATTTCACTTTCACCTGCTGCTATGTGCTTGCACTATGGACAGGAAATTTTTGAAGGATTAAAGGCATATAGAACGGCAGAAGGAAAGGTTCAGCTTTTCAGACCTGATGAAAACTTCAAGAGAATGAATATTTCTGCTGAAAGAATGGTTATTCCGCAAATTGACGAGGAGTTTTGCATTTATGCGATGAAGGAGCTTTTAAAGGTCGAGGAGGACTGGGTACCTTCTGTTGAGGGCGCATCCCTTTACATAAGACCGTATATTTTCGCAACAGATCCTTATGTTGGCGTAAAGCCTGCTGATCATTATTTGTTTATTATTATTCTTTCGCCGTCAGGAGCTTATTATTCGACAGGTCTTAACCCTGTCAAGATTTACGTTGAAAACAAGTACGTCAGAGCCGTAAGGGGCGGAACCGGTTTCGCTAAGACTGCCGCTAACTATGCTATTTCACTTGCAGGACAGGAGGAAGCCAGCAAGCAGGATTACGAGCAGGTTTTGTGGCTTGACGGTGTTGAGAGAAAATACGTTGAAGAGGTAGGTTCTATGAACATCTTCTTCGTAATCGACGGAAAGGTTATAACTCCGGCTCTTACCGGCTCCGTTCTTTCGGGAATTACAAGAAAATCTGCTATTGAGATTTGTAAGAAGAGAGGCTATGAGGTGGAGGAGAGAAGAATCACTATTGATGAGGTCGCTGAGGCTTACGACAACGGAAAGCTCGACGAGGTTTTCGGAACTGGTACTGCAGCAGTTATTTCTCCTGTTGGTCACTTAAAGTGGGGCGACAAGATTATGACTGTCAACGACAACAAGATAGGTAAGGTTTCACAGATGCTTTATGATACAATGACTGGCATTCAGTGGGGAAAAATTCCTGACGAGTTCGGCTGGATTGTTCCATTGCATGACGAGGCTGAATAATTGGTAATTCAATATGAACCATTAAGCGTACAGATTTTTCTGTACGCTTTTTTTATTGACATAGAGGGAACGAAGTGAATGCTTGTTTTAGCGAAAGTATAATGCGTTACACATTGACCCTCTCAATTATTACAAAAATCCCGTCAAAAATCACATATTTATGCAAACTGCACAAAATTTGCCCTTCAAATTTGTGCAATATGCTAATTGACAGGGGGGGGGTACTATAATAAATAAGAAGTTGAAATAAATTGAACCTTGTCGAATCAGTACGCAGGCGCTGGTTCGACAGTAGGGAAGACCTGCAGGAAATGTAGAGGAGAATTATTATGAGCAAGCACATTGACAGAGAATACTACACGGATCAGTTACTGAAAGACCAAACATTCATTCTGAAAATTATCCTAGAATTATGCAACAAAAGGGAAAAATACCTGAATGTGTTTAAAAATTCATATGAGGGCAATTCAGAGTTATATCTCGAATTGAAAAGTATTTACGATCAGTTGCCTTCTTTATATAATCGATATATTTCGTCTGTTCTAAGTACCAATCTACACCTTACACCTGGAGTTAGTGATTATACTGCTGCTGCGGTAGGAACATTTATTGGTGGTACAGCAGTCGGTATGGTTGCTGCTGAAAAGGCAAGGGAATATAGAAAAGAGGTAGCAGAGAATGAAAGACAAATTCGTGCGCATGAGATAAAAAAAGGAGGATTATGGGGAGAACTTGAAAATTGCTTTGAGCAAGTGTCGGCAATGATTCGCCAAAATGAATTTACAGCTAAGGACTGGGAACAAACTTTGAATAATATGATTAATGGTAGGCTCGATCAAATAGAAATGAATTTTCAAAGGAAACATAAAAGAAATGTTATTGCAGGTTCAATTTTCTGGAGTTTATTAGGATTATTTTGGATAATCTTATTTTATTACACCTATCAAATGTGGCAAATTTACCATTAAAGGAGCAACCTATGTCTTCAAATAACACACGTCGTCCGAAGGTACTGATGCTGGGGAACGGACTTAATCGCCTGTATAATGGCGATTCGTGGGGAAATTTATTAGATAAAATCACTACCGATGAAAGAATCAAAGAGTATATCAAAAAGGTTGATCCTGAAAATAACGAGCTGAATAGATGTCCAATGCCCTTGCAGGCTATCGCCCGCACAGGTGATTCTATAGACACAGAGCTTAAAAAAATTCAAAAGGATTTATACGGCGAAGTTACAAGCGAGGAGCATAGAGCATTACTGAAACAGCTTCTTGATATAGGCTTTGACCATATTCTGACAACGAATTATAGCTATGAGTTGGAATGTGTAGCGTTAAATAAAGAGAGAATAACATCCGATAGTTCCCTTAAAAAGCACCGTTCACATACTAATGCAGTAAATCGAGCCGATAAGAAATACAATATATATACTTACTATGAATTTGAAAACAGCGGAAAGCGTAATAAAATCTGGCATATTCACGGCGAAGCTCGAAAGCCAAGCGGAATGATACTCGGCCACTATTACTACGGAATGCTTTTGAAGCGATATTTTGAAATATTTGATAAACGTCGTAATAAATATGCTGACTATCAAAAAGGAGAAAAAGAGGTTCCAATAGAAAGCTGGTTAGATGCGTTTGTTTTAGGCGATGTATACGTATTAGGCTTGGGTTATGACCTTTCAGAATTTGACTTGTGGTGG
This sequence comes from Ruminococcus sp., assembly GCA_021205185.1. Taxonomy (GTDB): domain Bacteria; phylum Bacillota; class Clostridia; order Oscillospirales; family Ruminococcaceae; genus UMGS1601. The sequence goes on from JAJPYB010000007.1 coordinate 218,520, forward strand.
TTACTTAACCGAAAGAAGCAAGAAAAAGCTGATGTGGGTACCTTTTACTATTATGAAATGACAGATTCTGATAAAGAGATTGACACAAAAATTCTGTTGCTTGAAGCTTTGGGCGCACATTGCGATAGCTTGGGAATAGAAAAGGATAAAGATAACAACGAGGCACTTTACCGCAAATTTTACAAAGCTGCAATTATGGGTATTGCTAAAAAAGCAAGCTAACAAACCACACCGCTTATGCAAATGCACGGCGGTGTGCTTTTGCTTTCCCCAAACGCTAAAAAAATCCCTCCACCCCTTGAAATTTCATTTTTAATGTGTTATACTATTCTAAACGCGATGACTGAGAGAGTAGGCGATGCGTTTAAAGCCGACAGAGAGAAGGGCAGTTGGTGGAAGCCTTTTGACTTTTTGTTTCGCTGAAGTTCACTCACGAGCGGTCTTGCCGAAGTTTTTAGAAATTGTAAGTGAGAACGGCTGTTTTAAGATTCCGTTATAAATCTTTGAGAGTGTTGGCTCTTTTGACTAATAGGTGGTATAGCAAGCTTTAAGTCTTGTCCTGATTAGGGCAGGATTTTTTATTTTTTTAGAGAGGACGGTTGATAATGAAAGAAGCATTGGAAAAAATTGAACAGAGCGCAAAGCAGGCGCTGAGTGCGGCGACAGACGCTAAAATGCTTGAAGAAATAAGGGTAAAGTATTTGGGCAAGAAGGGCGAAATCACCGCTATTTTAAAGCAAATGGGCAAGCTCTCGCCGGAGGAAAGGCCGAAGATTGGTCAGCTTGCAAATAAGGTCAGAAGCGATATTGAGGAGGCTATAGCTCAGGCTCAGGGCAGTATCAAGGCAAAAATGCGTGAGCAGAGCTTAAAGAACGAAACGGTAGACGTTACGCTTCCGGGAAATAAGAAGTCCTTGGGCCAGCTTCATCCGCTTAATATTGTAATGAGCGAGATCGAAGACGTGTTTATGGGAATGGGCTTTGATATCGTTGAAGGCCCTGAGGTTGAAACAGACCATTATTGCTTTGAAGCGCTTAATATGCCGAAGGATCACCCTGCAAGGGATACTCAGGATACCTTTTATATTGACGAAAATACGGTTTTGAGAACCCAGACCTCCAGCGTTCAGATAAGAACAATGGAAAAGACAAAGCTGCCTATAAGAATTATTTCTCCTGGACGTGTTTATCGTTCAGATACAGCAGACGCTACGCACACGCCGATTTTCCACCAGATTGAGGGATTGGTAATCGATAAGGGCGTTACAATGAGCGACCTTGTCGGAACTCTTGATATGCTTATGAAGCGTTTGTACGGAGAGGATTGTAAGATAAGACTTCGCCCGCACCATTTCCCGTATACCGAGCCGTCAGCTGAGGTTGATATTCTCTGCTTTAACTGCGGCGGAAAGGGCTGCTCTATGTGTAAGCAGGAAGGCTTTGTTGAGCTTTTAGGCGCTGGTATGGTTCACCCGAAGGTTCTGGAAGGCTGCGGAATTGACCCTGAGGTTTATTCAGGCTTTGCGTTTGGATTGGGACTTGAGCGTTTGACTATGGGAAGATTTAACATCAACGATTTAAGACTTCTGTACGATAACGATTTAAGATTTCTAAAGCAGTTTTAGAGCAGGGAGGTACCCAAAATGAATTTATCAATAAAATGGCTTAACGATTATATAGATGTGTCTGATATTGACATCAAAAAGCTCTGCTACGATCTGACAATGACAGGCTCTAAGGTTGAGAGGTACGACGTCGAGGGAGCAGAGATTTCAAAGGTGGTTGTAGGAAAGCTTTTAAGCGTAGTTCCGCACGAAAATTCCGACCATCTGGTAGTGTGTATGGTTGACGTTGGAACAGACACGCCATTGCAGATTGTAACAGGCGCGCCGAATGTCAGCGCAGGAGATTATGTGCCTGTAGCACTTGACGGCTCAACTCTTCCGGGAGGAGTTAAAATCAAGAAGGGAAAGCTCAGAGGAGTAGAAAGCAACGGAATGCTTTGCTCGCTCGGAGAGCTAGGACTTACAACCCATGATTTTCCTTATGCTATTGAGGACGGAATATTCCTGCTCGGAGATGACTGCAATTTAACGCTCGGCAAGGATATAAGAGAAGCTATCGGACTTAACGATACGTCGGTCGAGTTTGAAATCACTTCAAACCGCCCTGACTGTATGTCAGTAAGAGGACTTGTAAGAGAAGCTCACGCTACATTTAACAGAGATGCAAATCTGCCTGAGCCTACCTATAAGGGCGTTGAGGGAAACATACATGATTATCTGGACGTTGACGTTCAGAACCAGAAGCTTTGCTCAAGATATATCGGCGGAATTGTAAAGAACGTAAAAATCGGACCTTCGCCGAGGTGGATGAGAGAAAGACTTCGTGCAAGCGGAGTAAGACCGATAAACAACTTTGTAGATATTACAAACTATGTAATGCTCGAATACGGTCATCCGATGCACGCATTTGATTTAAGATATGTTGACGGCGGAAAAATCGTTGTAAGAAACGCTAAAGAGGGCGAAAAGATTACAACCCTCGACGGAGTTGAGCGTGACCTTACTGAGGATATGCTTATAATTGCCGACGAAAATAAGCCTGTTGCGGTAGCTGGAGTTATGGGCGGAGAGTATAGCGGAATTATGGACGATACAACCACTGTTGTATTTGAAGCTGCTTGCTTTGACGGACCTACTGTAAGACGTGACGCTAAAAAGCTCGCTATGAGAACCGACGCTTCCTCAAGATTTGAAAAGGGACTAGATTCAAGAAACTGCTATCCCGCAATTATGAGAGCGTTTGAGCTTGTTGAGCAGCTCGGCTGCGGCGAGGTTTTAAACACTATAATCGACAGAGATTACGGCGAAAACAAAGAACGCTCCGTCCCATTTGACGCTGACTGGATCAACGGCTTTTTGGGAACTGATATACCCGAGAGCGATATGATTAAGTATTTAAACAGCCTTGACTTTGAAATCCGTGACGGAAAGGCAATAGCGCCGTATGACAGAATCGACATTGAATGTAAGGCTGACATTGCCGAAGAGGTCGCCAGAATTTACGGCTACAACAACATTCCGTCAACTATCATTACTGGTGTTGCAAATGCAAAGAGAACGCCGATGCAAAAGCTAAAGGCTAATATTAAGTCTGCAATGATAGCGCAAGGCTTTTACGAAATTCAGACCTATTCGTTCGTTTCGCCAAAGGGCTTGGACAAAATAAATCTGCCTGAGGATAGCGCACTTCGTAACCCTGTAGTAATTTCAAATCCTCTCGGCGAGGACACATCTGTTATGAGAACGTCAGCCCTTCCCAGCCTTTGCGAGGTAATGGCAAGAAACCAGAATTACAGAAATATGTCCGGCTCAATTTTTGAAATCGCGACAGAGTATATAAAGACCGATGACGTTTTGCCAAACGAGCTTTCAAGACTTGTAATAGGTATGTACGACGCTGAAAACGGAGTAGATTTCTTTGACCTGAAGGGCGTTGTCGAAGAGGTTTTGGAGCGTATCGGTATTTCAGATTACGAGGTTTTAAGAGCGTCTGAGAGCAAGTGCTTTGACGAAAAGACCGCCTTCCACCCGGGAAGAAGCGCTGTAATCGTCAAGGACGGCGTAGAGCTTGCAATTTTAGGTGAGCTTCACCCGGACGTTCTGGAAAACTACGATATGAGTGTAAGATGCTATGCGGCAAAGCTTAATGTCGATGAAGCGCTTTCACTTGCAAAGGACGAAAAGGTTTACAAGCCGCTTCCTAAATTCCCGGCTGCAACGAGAGATATTTCCTTCGTTTGCGACGAAGCTATTCCTGTAGCTGAGCTTGAAAAGGCTATAAGGAAAGCGGTTGGAAAGATTTTAGAGGAGATTCATCTGTTTGACGTTTATCAGGGCGAGCAGATTGAAAAGGGTAAAAAGAGCGTTTCCTATTCGATTACAATGCGTTCGCACAACGAAACCCTTACAGACGAACAGGCTGACAACGCAATGAAAAAGGTGCTGAAGGCGCTTGTTGCAATGGGAGCGCAGCTGAGAGGATAGTTTTATTTCTTGAATAGAAAAACCTCCGCCAAAAAATCTCCGCTATTTGTCGAAAAACCGTGTAAAAACGGCAGTCCACCGTGAAAATTCAATGAATTTTTTAAAAAAGCACTTGTTATTTCTGTTTTAATGCTGTATAATAAGCATAAGATGTAACTTGTCTTGCGACAAGTTCCATTCTGAATTTTATCAGGGATTTCATCCCCTTAAAATTCATCGGAGCTAACGCTCCAAAATACTTATTGAAAGCTGTTCCTTGCGAGCTTAAGCAAGCTTACCTCGCTTCGTCACGCTTTGAACAGCATAAGATGTAACTTGACTTACTGACGAGTTACATTCTGAACATTTGAATTTCAGCGAAAAATTTACAAGGAGGATGAGCTTATGTATGATCAGACGATGACCTTTAATGTAAAGGAAGATAAAGAATGTGAGCTTAAACGCAATCTACAAACTATCTATTCGGCTCTAAAAGAAAAAGGTTATAATCCGATAAATCAGATTGTAGGATATATTCTTTCAGAAGACCCAACCTACATAACGACTTATAACAATGCCAGGAGCTTGATCCGCCATATTGACAGAGACGAGCTTTTGCAGGTTTTGGTAAAATCCTATTTAGGCGAATAACCGGTTATAATTGTAGACACAAACGACTTACTTCAGGTGAAATCCCAAGTAGGTCGTTTTTGGTTTTCAGAATATTTTTGCCTTTCTCGAAAACACTAAATAGCGCAAGGCGATTTCGCTTTAAAAGAGGAGGGAAAATATGAAAAGACTAATAATTCTGACACTTTTGTCATCACTTTTGTGCAGCTGCTCGGCTCAAAGATTAGGCAACGCACAAGCGGCAAAAAATGTGGAGAGCGCTGTATTATCGGACAGCGATATTGAATCGCTTGACAATACGCTTGTGGGCTTCGGGCAGGGAACTGAGGTAAACGATGAAAATATACCGACCGGAGCGGTAATGTTTAACGAGGAGTACGGCGAGCTTTCAGCTTGCAGCTACAACGAGGACAGCGAAAAAATAACGCTTACCTTCGATCAAGGCTATGAAAACGGCTATACCTCGCAGATACTTGATACGCTAAAGGAAAAGAACGTCCACGCAGTTTTCTTTGTGCTGCTTGATTATGCCGAGAAAAATCCGGAGCTTATCCAGCGCATGATCGACGAGGGGCATACTGTCGCAAACCATTCTGCATCGCACGCTTCCTTCCCGTCAATTTCAACTGACGAGATGATAGACGAGGTAATGACGGTTCACGATTATATGCTAGAAAATTACGACTATGAGATGACCTTGTTCAGGTTTCCAAAGGGCGAGTTTTCAAAAAAAGCTCTGGGAGTTGTAAAAAACTGCGGCTATGAGTCGGTGTTCTGGAGCTTTGCTTATGAGGACTGGAACGTAGACAGCCAGCCGGACGAAGCACAGGCACTTGAAAAAATAGTCGGTGCGGCGCACGAGGGAGCGATATATCTTCTGCATTCTGTTTCTAAAACAAATGCGAATGTTTTAGGACAGGCGATAGACGAAATCCGAGCAAATGGATTTGAGTTTGAATAGTACCAAAAAAGCGTGACTGATTCTCAAAATCAGCACGCTTATTTTTCGCTAAAAACCCGCCTTTGTCAACTCCAAATTCAAGCAAATGTATGTAATTTTCGATATTTTACATACATTTACTCAAATAACCCCGCAATAATAGTGTTCCCAAACGAAATTTTCTGATTCGCATTTGATTTTCCTTCGTTTTTATTGACAAAAAAATAGTAGTATGCTACAATCTGTTTAAAAGGAGGAGCGTACTATGAAAAATTTAATCAAAAGGGTGACGGCTTGCGCTGTAGGCGTTTCAATGGCAGCAGGAATGCTGTGCGGCTGCGAGGATACAAGTGAATCCGGAGCTAAGGAAATGCTGCTCACAGCGCTTGATTCAATCACTTCAAGCTCAGAAAATACTATTGCTGCCTTCGTAAACGATACCAGCGTTCAAAGCGGTTCAAAAACTACTGTAACTTTAGAGCCGGGCGAGTATCTTGACGACTTAGCCGGCGTTGATATCAAGGAAATTGCAATGAGCGCAGACGTTAAGGTAAAGGGCGGAGTTTTAGGAACTGATTTAAACGTTTCTTATGACGACAGTTCGCTTTTGACAATCAACGCTGTTGTTGACGAAACGAGCGAGACTCAGTACATAAAAATTGCTGACTTTATGGACGAGTACGTCAAATTGACCGACGATGAAGCAAGCGATTTTATGGATCTTTCCGATTTAAGCTCGTTGTTTGGAACAGGAGATACTTCAAGCAGCGTAACACTGGATACGGACGACGCTTTAAATGCGGCGAGTGAATTTGATGTAAGGGGAATCGTCAGCGACATTGACAGCGTTATTGAACAAATCGGCGAAAGCATTCCTGAAGCCGACAGCGAAAGCACAAGAACTATAAAGGAAAATGACGTTGAAGCTACATTCGTTACTAAGAAGGTAACGCTTAGCGAAAAAGATAAGGATAATATATCAGAAGCTGCAAGAGAAGCGCTTGAAAACGCTGATAGCATCAGAGCTTGCATTTCTGGTATTTCTGATTACGATCAGTTTTTATCTGATATGTTTGATTCGGAAGACAGCGACGCTACTGACGAAGACGAAGAGCTTATCTTTTACTATTACGGCGATAAGCTTGTAGGCTTCGGCGAGGACAACAGTAATTATATGCTTTCCGCCGACACTAAAAACGGCTATATCACAGTTATAAAAGCGGACGATTCAAGCGATAAGGTGAGCTTGATAATGACTGCTGTTCCTGACGGAGAAAAGCTTGATATGGAGCTTAATTGCAGTATTACAACCTCGTCGGACGGCGAAGCAAGCACGCTGTTTGGAACTGACGGCGATTATTCAGGCACAATTTCTCTTAAAATCAACGACTTTGAGGTTGTAGACGAGGATACTGGAGTCTTTAACGCAAGCGTTGAAGCGGAAATTCCAATTACCACTTCCGACGGCGAGGACGTAACGCTGAAGCTTACAGCCGATTATACAGGCGACGACAGCAAGCAGCAGCAAAACGGCGAGATTACCGTAAGCGCAGACGGCACGGACAAGTCGTTTGTCAATTATTCTGCAACTGTCGAGCAAACGGATGCCAGCGACATCAGCGCTCCTGCCGAAAGCGAATGCGTAAGCTATGATGATATGGATTCAGCTATTAACCTGAGTTCTTTTGAGGATTGGTCGCTGAACTTGACCGATGCGCTCGGCGAGGAGCTTATTGAGAAATTAAGCGAGCTGTTTACAGATACGTCAGACGACTACTATTACGATGATTACGATTATGACTACGACTACGATTACGGCTATGACTATGATTCTGAAGATTATTATTCTGAGAGCTATCTTGACGACTTATATGAAAACTACGGCATAGACTTTTTTGACTACTATAACGACTCGTATACCGAGTTTGATATGGACGGCTTTTTAAGCGATGCCGAAAAGGTTTACCCAGCTGAGGACTTTGAAGCTCTCAAGGAAGAAATTGAAGAGGAGTACGAGTATTACCTTTCAACCACACCGAACATCGACATACTCTATTACGACTACGATATAGATATTGATTCCTATTTCAGCGACGACTACCTGAGCTTTGACAGCGACAGCTTCTGGGCGGACGTAAAGAAGGTTTTCCCTGAGGATAAGCTCGACGAGCTTGAAGACGAGGTAACTGAATACGTGCTTGCAATGGAAGAATATATGTCTTATTATGTAGATGATAGCGTAGAGGCTTAAAAAAATAAGATAAAGTCAAAACACACCGCCGGGATGAATAACCATCCCGGCGGTGTGTCCGTTCAATAAGGGTTTTGTCCCGTTATTCAACGTTTCAGTTATTTTAGCATATTCTAGAGTATTTCGTAATTTTGAGCAGCGTCCTCTTTCCTTGCATATTCTACGACGCTTAAAACTTTGATTTTCAGCGGCTTTTGCCCCATATTTATTTCAATTATATCTCCCTCTTTTACATCATAGGAGGCTTTTATAACTCTGCCGTTTACTGAAATTTTTCCAGCGTCGCAGGCTTCGTTTGCAACCGTTCTGCGCTTGATTACCCGAATTATTTTAAGATACTTGTCTATTCTCATTCTGTCACCTTTAAAAATGTAAAAAAAGCCTGCCGCTTTTGTGAAGTGACAGGCTTAAAAGATTCAATTACTTGTTAACTGCGTCCTTGAGCGCCTTACCAGCCTTGAAAGCAGGAACCTTCTTAGCAGGTACAGTAATCTTTTCTTTTGTTCTCGGGTTGATTGCTGTCTTTTCAGCTCTATCTCTTACTTCAAATGTTCCGAATCCAACGAGAGAAATCTTCTCGCCATCTTTTAGTAGTTCTGTGATTGTTTCGATAACTGCTGAAAGAGCCTTTTCAGCCTCCTTCTTTGATGCATAGCCACCGTTAGCTGCAATAGCAGCTACTAACTCTGTTTTTGTCATAATAAAACCTCCTGAAAAATAAACATCTCGACTGCTACACAGTCTGATCTATGCTAAGGGTGTATAAATTCTTCCCCCCAAGCTCATTATTATTCTCCGACGAAACAAATTTCTCAATAAAGCTGTTGTTGAAAGCTTGTAGTGCGTCCTCTGGCTTTACACCGTTTAAGCGCGCTAAGTTTGCAGCGTAAAAGAGAATTTCTCCGAAAGCTTCTTCTTTCGCTTCGTCAGAGCTGTTAAGGCGTTTTAATGCTGAGCTTAAAGCTTCAAGGCAAATTTCCTTGCTCTCGTCAACTCCTGCCCGTGACGAACGCTTTCCAAGCTTTTCAGCTCTCAGCAAGGCAGGGAACACCTTTGGAACTGCCTTTAGCGTATCGCCATAAGTTTTTTGCTCTTTGGTTTCTTTCTTTATATGATCCCAGTTTTTCAGTACGTCGTCAGCGCCGTTCACCTTTACGTCGCCAAACACGTGCGGGTGACGGACAATAAGCTTCTGGCAGATGTCATTTGCTACGTCAGAAAAATCAAATCCGCCGTTTTCCTCTTCAATCCGGGAATGGAAAACCACCTGAAGCAACAGGTCGCCAAGCTCCTCCCTGAGCATATCGGAGCTATCAAGATCAACCGCTTCGTAAGCCTCGTAAGCTTCTTCAATCAGGTCAGCTTTTATCGAGGAATGAGTCTGAACCTTGTCCCAGGGACATCCGTCCTCGCTTCTGAGTATTTCCATAATTTTAAGCAAATCATCTATGGTGTATCTGTCTTTGAATTGAAAATCTATCATAAATCATTAACCTCGGATGTGAAGCTATTTTAGTGCTTGTTCAAAGCCGAACGAAGCTTAGTGCATTAGAAATGAACCAGTTCACATCTAGTATAACATTTCTAAAAAGTTTTTTCAAGCGTTCTAAGGCAAAAACCTCAATTTCAAGCTGTTTTTTGTCATTTTATATAATATTCCCACGCTGAAAATGTATATAATGACCGATGTAATTAGACAAACTAAAAAAGCAGAAGTAGAACCGATGTGAGGTTTTAAACAATTATTACTTAAAACCCCGCCCATTATGCAATTTATTGAAGCGTATAACGGTTTGATAAAGTTCTCAAAAAAGCAGATTTTGCAGCCTATCACCTTAAAATAATAGGCGGTAGAAGTAACAGCTGTAATGATATAGAATGCGACCGTTGAAATTGCCGCACCACAGATTGAAAGAGAGGGGATTCGCACAAGTATTAAATTAAGTACGATTTTTATAACGACCGCTGACAGCAGAATGTAAATCGGAGCTTTTTCCTTGCCAATGCTTTGTAAAAGAGAAAACGAGGTTACAGTAAGCGAGATAAATAAAACGCCGAAGCCTAAAACCGAAAGCGATTGACAGGATGCTTCGACCTCCGCTTCACGACCTGAAAACAAAAGAGTGAGTATTTCATTTGAGAAGATTGCAATTCCTAGTCCTGCCGGCAGGGAAATCAGATTTGTAATAAACAGTGTGTTTTGAGATTGCTGACAGACGCTTTTTAAATCGCCCTGTGCAAAGTAGTGCGAAATGTTCGGAAGCGCTGATTTTCCAAGCATTGAAGTAAGCGACGGCACAAGAGAAAAAACTGTAAGCGCAAGTCCTGAGAATGAGCCGTACAGAAAAGCCGGAATGCTCTGAGGGTCAATCCCTTCGCAGCCTTTAAGCTGGGATATGCTTTCTGGATTTTGCTCAATGGTGCTTTTTATAATCGGCTGAATTGTCAGCATATCGACAATGGAAACTATATTTGTTATAAGACAGCTAAGCGCCATCGGAATTGCAAGAGCTACTATAAAGCTTATAATGCTTGTAGCTTTGTCGGTTGTAGGGTCTGAAAGCTGTTGTCGGAAGCTTATTTTGTTTGATTTGTGATGAGAAATAAACAGCAAATAAAGCGTAGCGATTGCAGTAGACAGAGAAACGCCCAAAAGAGAAGCCGCAGAAATGTACGGCAGGGCGACTTTCAGGACCTCTTCGCTTGTTTCGCAGGGAATACCAAAAACGGTTCCGCCCTGTAAGAATTGCTTGTTTGCAACAAATAATGCCAGGTACGCTCCGCCGATTCCGAACAGAACCTTGAGAATTGACTCGATAACCTCTGAAACACAGGTTGGAATCATATTTCTGCCGCCCTCAAAGAAGCCTCGTTGAACCGACATTACGCTTGCAAAAAATATACTCGGACTTATCGCCGCAACCGACAAAAACGCCTGCCTGGAGTGTAAAATATAAACGCAGATGAGGTAGCCTGAAAGAAGCGAGAGGAGAGTAAAAACAATTCCCGACAGCAAAAAGAAAACCGTAGCGCAGCGTTTTATCTTTATAGCGTTTGAGTATCTTTTAAAGCTTAAATTCTCAGAAATTATTTTCGAGAGCGCAGTTGTTATTCCCGTAACGGAGATAGCAAAAACAGGCATAAAAATAGAATATGCGGACGAGTAGTAGCTCATACCCTCGCCGCCTAAAATGTTCGTCAGCGGAATTTTATAAATAAGCCCTAATACCTTAGTGATTAGCATTGAAACCATCAGTATTGCTGAGCCAAGTAAAAAGCCTTGCTTTTTCATACCTTCCTCCGTTTAGAAAAACAATTTTACAGCGAGTGAGCTTATGATAACGCTTGCCAAGTCCGCTAAAAGACAGGCAGCTATTATTTTGCCGTCAGGCTTTATCTTTGCGGCGGAAAAGTAAACGGCGATTGTGTAAAAGGTAGTTTCGGTTGAACCCATCATAACGCTTGCTGTTCGCCCGATAGTGGAATCTGCGCCGTAGTCCTTTATAACCGAATCAAATATTGCAAGTGCCCCTGAGCCTGAAAACGGTCGCATTATTCCAAGCGGCAGGCATTCCTTTGAAACGCCTAAAAGCTTTGCCAGAGGGGAAATAAGAGTGGTAATAAATTCAAGCGCGCCAGAGCTTTTAAGCATTGAAATCAAGGCTATTAAAAGGATAAGAGAGGGGAGTATATCAAACGCTACCTTGATATTTTCCTTAGCTCCCTCTAAAAAGGCTGAAAAAATATCCACTCGCTTAAATAGTCCGTAGCCGCAAACTATAAGCAGGCAGACGGGCAGAATAAAATCAGTTACGCTCATTCTTGCTTCTCTTTATGTAAAAAAGGTTTATAAAAACTATTCCTATACCAAGCGATAAAGCTGAAGTGAACAGCACAGCAGGTATAATTTCCATTGGATTTTCGCTGCCGTATTTGCTTCTTATCGCCGCTATTGTGGTTGGAATTATTTGTATAGAAGCGGTGTTTAAAAGGGTAAGAAGGGCAATGCTTTTGGTTGCCTTTTCCTTGCCGCCCTCCTCCTTTTTTAGCTCCTTCATAGCTAAAATTCCAAGCGGCGTCGCAGCGTTTCCAAGTCCTAAGAGATTCGCCGTTACATTTAGCGTAATGGCAGAAAACGCAGAGGACGCCTTGTCAACGCCCTTAAATAAAAGTCCAAGCGCAGGAGATAGCAGTCTTGAAATTTTGTTTGTAAGACCTGACTCTTTTGCAATGCTCATAATTCCGCCCCAGAAAGCCATAATTCCAAGAAGCGACAAAAAGAGCGAAACTGCGTCCTCGCAGGAGGAAACAACAGAGGATGAAAGCTCGCTTACATTACCCGTTGCCACAGAGCATATCAGGGAGAGCGCCAAAAATAAAACTATCAGGTATTTAATGAAAACCACCGCCTTTATAGAAGTATATTAAAAAGCGTGGCAAATAGAACAAGCATAAAAAAAGCGGCTGCATTTGCAACCGCTAAGTTTAATCAAAAAGCTCGTAATATTCTTCCTCTGATTTTAAAATTGTAATCTTGTCCATATACTCGTCAGTTTCACAGCCGTTGATTTTAGTTTTCGGATTGAACAGCCAGAACATAAAGCTGTCGTTGTCGGAAGGTTTTGAATAAACGCTGCGAATACACATCTGATAATCGGCAAAGTCCTCGCTTAAATATTCGTCATAAAAATCCTCATCAGCCATTATGATAGGCTGTAATCCGTATTGCTCGTAGACCGCCTCTAAAAAGTCGCTAAGCTCGCTTACAACATCCTCTTTATCGGGCGGCACAGCTACAAACTTTCCGTAAAGCCGAAGCTGAACTACAGGCGGAAGCTGCCTGTCCCGCTTTTCTCCGACTGTTTCAATAAAAGCTGCTGCCTGATCCTTGCCGCTTGATGTAAACGTAAAGTCGTGCAGGGGAGCCGCTTCAATTCCGGCTGATAAAGCGTCGTCAAAGCTTGTCTGAAAGTAATCGTCAACAAGGCTTTCTCCTTCGGTTGCCCGAATAAAGGCGAAGTCGATGTTCTGCATAGCGACAGCGTCCCACGAGATAGAGCCTTGCTTTGAGCTTACGCTTATTCCCATCAGCTTGTACTCCTTTTTCATTGGGTTTACAAACCAGATTTTCCCGAAAAAGAAAAGCAAAACGACATCTGTAATTATAAAAACCAACGACACGAATATACACCAGAACGCAAGCTTTCTCATTCGCTTTTTAGGCTTTTTGATTTTTACGTCCTTTTCGTCCGAGCTGCCTTGAATGATTTTATATTCGGTGTTATTGTAACTGTTCATAGAATTTCCCGGAGACTGATATGTACTTCTTTACAATCAGTCTATAAAATCCTTTACCTTATTGGAACGATTAGGGTGCCTTAGCTTTCTGAGCGCCTTAGCTTCAATCTGTCTGATACGCTCTCTTGTGACATTAAACGTCTGTCCTACCTCTTCAAGCGTTCTCGACCTTCCGTCAACAAGACCGAAGCGAAGCCGTAATACCTTTTCCTCTCTGTCGGTAAGAGTTGACAAAACCTGATCGAGCTGCTCCTTTAAAAGAACCTGCGAAGCGGCTTCTGCTGGAGCCGGAGCGTCCTCGTCCGGAATAAAATCTCCAAGGTGCGAGTCCTCCTCCTCGCCTATCGGCGTTTCAAGAGAAACCGGGTCTTGAGCTATTCTCATAATTTCTCGTACTCGATCAACCGGCATACCAAGCTCCTTCGCAATTTCCTCAGGGCTAGGATCGTGGCCGTTCTGGTGAAGAAGCTGAGATGAAACCTTTTTAACCTTTGTGATAGTTTCAACCATATGAACAGGGATTCTGATTGTTCTCGCCTGATCGGCAATAGCTCTGGTTATAGCTTGTCTTATCCACCAAGTAGCATAGGTTGAGAACTTAAAGCCTTTGGTGTAGTCAAACTTTTCAACAGCCTTAATAAGACCTAAATTTCCTTCCTGAATAAGGTCTAAAAAGCTCATTCCTCTGCCGACGTATCTTTTGGCGATTGAAACAACAAGTCTTAAGTTTGCTTCAGCAAGACGCTTCTTAGCTTCGCTTGCCTGCTTTTCGTTACCGTTTTCAATCTGCTCCGCTAGCTGAATTTCTTCCTCTGCGGTCAAAAGCGGAACTCTACCTATTTCCTTGAGGTAAATTTTAACAGGGTCGTCAATAGAAATTCCCTCGGTTGACATTGAAATATCAACGCTGTCGTCAATTGCGTCGTCATCAGGCGTCGAGAGCACAAGTGCGTCGTCTGGATTTATGTCGTCAATAATTTCAATGTTGTTTGCAGCGCAAGCGTCATAGAACATATCCATTTGCTCAACGTCGTAGTCGAGTTTTTCTAAAACGTCGGTAATCTCCTTAGCTGTCAGCTTTCCCGACACTTTGCCGTGTTCTAAAAGACTGTCAAGCATTGCTTTCTTATCGTTGTTCATATTTTACTCTCCTTGAATTTTTTATTCTTTATTTTAAGCTGTTCATATATTGAAGCAGCTCGTCGTCGTTTGAAATATCCATTGGCTTATAGTCGGTTTTTGTGTTCTTTATAACCTTGATAAAGTCAAGCACAGTTGCATTGTCAAGCGTTATCCTTCTGCCATCAGCAATTATCTTAGATATTTTACCCATTTCATCTGCTGAAAATTCGCTTCCGAGAGAAAAGGTCGAATAATCTATCCCCGCTAAAATCTTCGAGCTGACAGATGAAAAGATTCGCTTGTTAAGGTCGGTAACAAAATCACTCTCGCTTATCATTGAGCATATCTCAGCGCATTTGTCAGGGTGAGCGTAAATGTAGGAAATAATTCCCTCCTCAGCCTTTGCCGCCTTCGGGTATTTAGCCGAAAGAGGATTAAGCTCGTCCTTTTTGACAATCGTTGAGTTTACCTGATTTCGCCAGCTTCGTTTTTTGTCAGCCGCTTGCTTGCTCTTTAAACGCTGATTTATAACGTTTTTAATTTCGTCCTTGGAAACTCCCGTTTCAAGCGAAACGCTGTCGATGTAAACATCTCGCTCTACTGGGTTTGAAATTTTTTCAAGAACAGGATAGCAGCCCTTGAGGTAGTCGATTTTATCGAGCGGATTTTTAAGATCAAGTCCGCTTTTAGCCTTTGAAAGCTCGTATAAAATTGCGCCCTCAGATTTATCAATCAGCTTTTGAAATTTCACACTACCGAATTTGTTTATAAACTCGTCTGGGTCTTTAGCGCCCTCCATATTTATAACTTTAGTCTTTAGTCCGACCTCAGATAGTGTGTTTATCGCTTTTTTGCTTGCCTTTTGACCTGCCTCGTCCGAGTCGTAGCAGATTACAACCTCGTCGCAGTATTGAAGAAGTATTCTTGCATGGTCTGAGGTTATAGCCGTTCCGCAGGTAGCGATAGCGTTGTCAAAGCCTGCCTGATGAAGCGAGATAACGTCTAAATTTCCCTCGCAGAGCAAAATCTGTTTTTTCCTGACGCTTGAATCCTTTGCAAAATTAAGCGCAAAGAGCGTTTTGTTCTTTTTAAAAACGGCGGTTTCTCTTGAATTTAAATACTTTCTTGAATCGCTTTCGTCAAGCCGTCTTCCGCCAAACGCAACGACATTTCCACGAATGTCAAAGAAAGGGAACATTACTCTGTTTTTAAAAAAATCATATGTGCGTCCCTGCTGATTTTTTGTAATAAGTGACGCTTCCACAAGCTCGTTTTCGTAAAATCCGAGAGAGAGCATATGATCCCTTAAAGCCGACCAATTATCAAGCGCTACGCCCAAGCCGAACTTTTTAATCGTTTCAAGCTTTAATCCACGCCCAAGCAGATAGGTAAGTCCCTTTTTGCCTTCAGGCTTTTTTAAATTGCTGTAGAAAAAGCGTGCCGCCTGCTTGTTTATCTCGTGAAGACGTTTTTTCTTGACGTCTGAGCCGTTTCCACGGTAAGAATCCTCAGGCATCGGTATTCCGCTTCGCTCAGCCAAAAACTTTACCGCTTCGTAGTAGTCTAAGTTTTCCACCTTCATAATAAAGGTTACAACGTCTCCGCCCGCACCACAGCCGAAGCAATAAAAGCTCTCGGTTTCAGGGTAAACGGTGCAAGAGGGAGTGCGTTCCGAATGAAAAGGGCAAAGGCATTTGAGCGTAGAGCCTGACCTTTTTAAGGAAACATAGCTTCCCATTACATCTTCAATTTTATTTGCGTATTTGATTCGGTCTATAAAATCCTGAGGAAAAGCCATATCACACCTCCCAACGCTTGCCAATCAATATTGTTTACTCCACTTTTTCTAATGCGTAACTATAGGTTGTATCTTCGCTATAATACGCTTCGTCTTCGCTCGACAGCCTTACAAATGTTATCGTAACGTCCTCACGCTCGTCGCTGTCAGAGGTTGCCAGAAGCGGACCTTCAATCGTTATATATTCTTTATCTTCCTCGTCTTCCTCGTCGTAAGCAGTTTGGTAAGTGCAGGTCAGGTCAATCTCGTCTGAGCCGGTAGAGTTAGTTAAAACAAGCGTTTCGGCATCCTCGTCATGCTCGTAATATCCTGCAACGGTAGCGTATAAATTCTCAAAGAAATAGAACGTTCCGTCCTCTTTAAATTTATAAGCGATAACCTCGCCTTCGGTATCTGAGGTCTTTAAAATTGCCTCCCAGACTCCGCCGACAATAAACGTATCGCAAACTACTTCGTTTTCTTCGCTGTCCTCACTTGAGCTGTCATCGTCATTGCAAGCGGTAAGAAGCGAGCCTGCAAGCAGCAATGACAGCATAATAGCCGTAAATTTTTTCATTTTTATTCCTCTTTATTTTTATGAAATTCCGTTCCAGCCCTTTGGAATAAACAGATCTTCAAATGTGTTTATCGCAAAGGAATCTGTCATACCTGCAATATAGTCGCAAACGGCAGTATCTATACCAAACTCCTCAGAAAGCTCCTGATATTCCAAAGGCAGTCTGTCAATATCCGAAATATAATACTCGTACAGCTTTTCAATCAAGCCCTTTACCTTTCGCTCCTCCGACTTACAAAGCGGGTTAGTATAAACGCAGTCAAACATATACTGGTGAAGCTTGTCGTGCGCTCGCTTTACGTCCTCGTCCATTTTAATTTCTTTGGCTCCGTTTTTTACAATCGACGATACAAGCGTTGTAATTCTTTCACTCTTTGAATGTCCTAAAACTTCCGTTACGTCCTTCGGCAGGTCGTCCTCAGTTATAACCTTTGCTCTGATTGAATCGTCAATATCGTGGTTTATATAGGCTATAACATCAGCAAGCCGAACGATATAACCCTCCTTGGTGCTTGCTATGTCGTTTGTGTGCTTTACAATTCCGTCACGAACCTCATATGTAAGGTTGAGCTTGTCTATATAGTCGACAACTCTGAGGCTTTGCTTGTAATGCTTAAAGCCGTTCGGGTTAAGCTCGTTTAAAACCCTTTCTCCCTCGTGCCCGAATGGCGTGTGCCCTAAATCGTGGCCGAGCGATATAGCTTCGGTTAAATCTTCGTTCAGCCTTAACGCTCTCGCTATAGTTCTTGCAATCTGCGAAACCTCAAGCGTGTGAGTAAGGCGAGTTCTGTAATGGTCGCCTGTCGGATATAAAAAAACCTGAGCCTTGTGCTTTAAGCGCCTGAAGGAATTTGAATGAAGTATCTTGTCCCTGTCACGCTGAAACTCGGTTCTCAGCTCGCACTTTTTGACATCACGCTGCCTGCCTTTAGTGTCTTTGGAAAGACAGGCGTATTCGCACAAAAACTGAAGCTCGTTTTGCTCGGTGATTTCTCGTGGATTCATATAATCAGTCTCCTGAAAATTGTACTTTGTCATAGCTTTCTAATATAATATACCTTTTTGGACGTTATTCACCTTTATTTTTCTCGATTGTTTACAAATTATTCACAAAATTCAAGCAAAATCCCCGTAATACTCGTCTGAAATTTCAATTTTCGCCGTTCCGAACGTTTCGTCGACAATTTTCTTTCTTAAAGCGTCCGCTCTGTCTGACATAACCATTACAGAAATTGTAACGTCGTTTGAAAAATCTGTTGCTAAGATCTTAGCTTCAAAAGAGGGGAGCAGCGGAGAAATTTTTCCGTATAGGCTGTAGTTTGTCGTTACAGTAAGTGTATACGCCTTGTGCATTTGCATAATCTGCGCCGCTTCAATCGCCAGCCTACAGCCTTTCGAGTAGGCTCTTGTCAATCCGCCCGTACCCAGCAGTATTCCTCCGAAATACCTTGTTACGACAACGCACACATCGTATAGCCCTTCCTTTTGCAAAACCTCAAGCACAGGCACGCCGCCCGTGCCCTGCGGCTCGCCGTCGTCGCTGTAGCGAGTGATATTAGAATCTCTCAATATGTAAGCGTATACGTTGTGCCTTGCCTTTCGTTTTTCAGCCTTTATACTATTTATAAAAGCGACCGCCTCGTCGTTTGTCTTAACAGGGGAAACAGAACCGATAAATTCGCTCTTTTTCTCAATAAAGGAGGCGCTTGCAAACGCCTTTACAGTTTTGTAGCTCATAAAGCCTCCCTAAAAAAATAAGGGCAGAAAAATACCGCCCTTTAGGATTTTAGTCAAGATTGTATCTCTTCTTAAATCTGTCAACTCTTCCGCCTGTATCAACAAGCTTCTGCTTACCGGTATAGAACGGGTGGCACTTTGAACAGATTTCAACCTTAATATCCTTCTTTGTTGAACGAGTCTTTATAACATTTCCGCAAGCGCAGGTGATTGTTGTTTCCTCGTACTTTGGATGGATACCCTTTTTCATTTGTAGCTTCCTCCTCTCTAAACGAAATTTATGACTACATAGAAGCCCATCATTTCAGTTTAGACAGTAGTTCTATGGTAATATCATTTCAGCTCATCTAGTATAACACATCATTAAACAAAAATCAAGCATTTTTGAAAAATTTACGAAATTGCTAAATGCCCGTCACGAACTGTAATGGTTACCAATGAATCAGGAGCTATTTTATTCGCAATAATTTGCCTTGCAATAAGCGTTTCGAGCTCACGCTGGATAAATCTCTTCAGCGGTCTTGCGCCATATACAGGGTCGTATCCGTTATCAACGATATAGCTCTTAGCCTCGTTTGTGACTTCGATTTTAATGTGCTGCTCTGAAAGTCTGTCTGCAAGCCTTTTAATCATTAAGTCAACGACCTTTCCTATTTCATCCTTGCTAAGCGGCTTGTAGTAAACTATTTCGTCGAGCCTGTTTAAAAATTCAGGACGGAAGCTTTGCTTTAAAAGTGCGTCAACCTGACTCTTAGCGTCGGCGCTGATTTCGCCGTCCGAGCCTATTCCGTCAAGAATAATAGGCGAGCCTAAATTTGAAGTCAGAATAATTATGGTATTCTTAAAGTCAACGGTACGACCCTGCGAGTCTGTAATTCGTCCGTCGTCAAGCACCTGCAGCAGAATGTTAAATACATCCGGGTGTGCCTTTTCAACTTCATCGAACAATACTATAGAATATGGCTTGCGCCTTACGGCTTCGGTTAGCTGACCTCCCTCGTCGTAGCCGACGTATCCCGGAGGTGCGCCTATAAGACGAGATACCGAGTATTTCTCCATATACTCCGACATATCAATTCTTATAATGCTGTTTTCATCGTCAAAAAGCGCTTCGGCTAACGCTTTGGCAAGCTCCGTCTTTCCAACGCCCGTTGGACCGAGGAACAAAAACGAGCCTATCGGTCTGTTCGGATCTGCAATTCTCGCACGAGAACGCAGTATTGCTTCGCTTACCTTTGAAACTGCTTCGTTCTGACCAATTACTCTGCCGTGAAGCGTATCCTCCATGTGAAGAAGCTTTTCACGCTCGCCCTCTAACAGCTTTGCAACAGGAATGCCTGTCCAGCGAGCAACAATCCGAGCAATTTCCTCCTCGGTTACTCTGTCACGAAGAAGCGTGTCGTTTTTCTTAGCGTCGTTTGCAATTTTCTCCTGCTCCTCAAGCTCCTTTTTGAGGGACGGCAGAGTTCCGTATTGAAGCTCGGCTGCCTTAGCAAGGTCATACTCACGCTTAGCCTTTTCAATATCGCCGTTTACCTTTTCAATTTCAGCACGTAAATCCTGTACCTTTTTAATAGCGGTCTTTTCGTTCTCCCATTTTGCCTTTAATGAGTTAAACTCATCTCTGTATTCAGCAAGCTCCTTTTGAATCTCCGCTAAATGTTCCTTTGAAAGCTGGTCGTCCTCGTGCTTTAACGCCGCCTCCTCAATTTCGTGTTGCATTATTTTTCTTGAAATGTCGTCAAGCTCTGTCGGCATAGAGTTCATTTCTGTCTTTATAAGAGCGCAGGCTTCGTCCACAAGGTCGATAGCCTTATCAGGAAGGAATCTGTCCGAGATATATCTGTTTGAAAGGGTAGCGGCAGCTATAAGAGCTGAGTCGGAGATTTTAACTCCGTGATAAACTTCGTAGCGTTCCTCAAGTCCTCTTAAAATTGTAATTGTGTCCTCAACGCTCGGCTCATCAACAAGCACAGGCTGAAAACGTCTTTCAAGAGCTGCGTCCTTTTCAATATACTCTCTGTACTCGTTAAGCGTTGTAGCGCCGATACAGTGAAGCTCTCCTCTCGCGAGCATCGGCTTCAGAATATTTCCGGCGTCCATCGCTCCGTCAGTTTTACCCGCTCCGACAATCAAATGTAGCTCGTCAATAAAGAGTATGATTTTGCCCTCGCTCTTTTTGACCTCCACCAGAACTGCCTTTAGTCTTTCCTCAAATTCTCCTCTGTATTTCGCTCCTGCAACCAAAGCGCCCATATCGAGTGAGAAAATTTGCCTGTCCGCCAGGTTGTTCGGAACATCTCCTCTTACGATTCTGAGCGCCAAGCCTTCGGCAATAGCCGTTTTACCAACGCCCGGCTCGCCAATCAAAACAGGGTTGTTCTTTGTCTTTCTTGAAAGTATTCTTATGACGTTCCTTATTTCAGTATCACGTCCGATTACAGGGTCGAGCTTATTTTGTCTTGCAAGCTCCACTAAGTCCTGACCGTACTTTTTGAGAACATCGTAGGTTTCCTCAGGATTGTCGGTTGTGACGTTCCTGTTTCCGCGAACCTCCATCAGAGCCGATAAAAACGCATTTTTGTTGATACCGTATTTCTTCAGGAGCTTTTCAACGTCATCCGACGCCTTGTCAATTATTGCAAGCATAAGATGCTCTACAGAAATATATTCGTCGTTCATCTTCTGAGCAGTCTTTTCAGCAGCTACAAGTACCTGCTCAAGCTGTGCCGAAGCACCGATCTGCGAAGCACGATACCCTGAGCCGGAGATTTTCGGCAGAGCGTCAACAATCTCGTTCGCTTCACGTTCAAAAGCAGCAGTATCCACATCCATTTTCTTGAGCAAAGAGGGGATAAGGCTGTCCGAAACGCTAAGCAGCGCCGATAAAAGATGCGCCGTGTCAACCACGCTGTTTGAATTTCCCACCGCTAAATCCTGTGCGCCTTGAATTACCTCAAGCGACTTTTGCGTAAATTTATTTGCATTCATCTTTCATTTCTCCTTTCGTTAGCAGTCTAAGTTTGTGAGTGTCAGCACTCTCGCCTCTCGAGTGCTAATTATATTATATCACGGCTTTGTCATTTGTCAAGCGTTTTTGCAAAAAAAATCACCGACTTTTAAAAATCGGTGATGAAATATTAAGCTTTGGGTAAGCTTATTCAGCTGGAGTATCGCTTTCAACAATGCCCTTTAAGCTGGAAGCCAATCCTGCAAGTCCCTGAATTTCGCTTGGGATAATAATCTTTGTAGCCTTTCCGTCGGCAGCTGCCTGAAACGCTTCAAGGCTTTTAAGTGCGATAACTGGCTGACTGGGGTTAGCTTCGTTTAGCATAGCTATTGCGTCCGCACGTGCACGCTGAACAGTTTCAATAGCTTGAGCCTCGCCCTGTGCTTCAAGAATTTTCTTTTGCTTAACAGCGTCAGCCTTCAGAATTTCAGCTTCCTTATCAGCCTGCGCTCTTAAAATTTTAGATTCCTTTTCACCCTCGGCAGCAAGCACCTGAGATTTCTTTTCTCCCTCAGCCTGAAGAATCTTTTCTCTACGCTCACGCTCCGCCTTCATCTGCTTTTCCATAGCGTCCTGAATCTCACGAGGAGGAAGGATGTTTTTAAGCTCAACTCTGTTTACCTTGATTCCCCAACGGTCAGTAGCTTCGTCGAGAATTTCTGTGATTTTCGTGTTGATAGTGTCACGGGAGGTAAGGGTAGCGTCAAGCTCCAGCTCGCCGATGATATTTCTGAGCGTTGTAGCGGATAGATTCTCAATCGCAGAAATAGGACGCTCAACACCGTAAGTGTATTGCTTGGCGTCAGTTACCTGAAAGAACACAACCGTATCAATCTGCATTGTAACATTATCCTTCGTAATAACCGGCTGTGGCTTGAAGTCTACAACCTGCTCTTTAATTGAAACCTTCTTAGCTATTCTGTCAATAAACGGCATAAGAATGTGAAGTCCCGTTCCCCAGGCTGCGTGAAATGCTCCCAGTCTTTCAACTACAAATACCTGAGCCTGCGGTACGATTTTGATTCTTGAAATCAACAGAAGCAAAATAACAATAATTACCGCCAGCAGTACCAATGCTACTGAATTGTCTGAAAAAAAGTCCATAACTCAAATTCCTTTCTGTTTAAGGTTTAGAAACGTAAAGCTTCGCTCCCTCTATTTTGTCAACTATAACTGCGTCACCGACCTTAAAAATTTCCGAGTCGGTAGAAATTGCCATCCAATCTACGCCGTCAAGCTTAACTCGTCCCGTTGTTTTTTCGTTGTCAATTTCTTGCGTGACAATCGCCCGCTTGCCAATATTCAGCTCAGCGTTCGTTTCAACGTGCTTTCGCTTTAGCTTTTTGACAGCCGGTCGAGTAAGCAGTAGCAAAATGCAGGAAACGACAACAAATATAACGCATTGAGCTATAGTCGAATCGACAAAAAGACTGACAATAAGCGTTATTAAAGCGGCGGCTGAGAACCAGATTGAAATCAGCGCCATAGAGGTTGAAACTTCAAGGATTAAAAAGAGGACAAAGGCTATTGCCCATATGTATAACATTTACACACCTCCGAAAAAATATTCTTTTTGTGTTAAGTTATCCTGTCAAGACAATAATACCACATCACAAGCCAAAAGTAAATGGGAATTTTAAATTTTACAAATGAGGGTCACCCATAAAAACCATTGTCAAACCCTTAAAAATGTGGTATATTTAATATATGATAAAA
>JAJPYB010000002.1 GCA_021205185.1 Ruminococcus sp.
GGGGTTCGAGTCCGTCCACCAGCTCCATTTTATGCAGAAATGCAAGGGCATAAATTTAATATGTGGGAGTGTTCCCGAGCGGCCAAAGGGGGCAGACTGTAAATCTGTTGCTTTTCAGCTACGATGGTTCGAATCCATCCGCTCCCACCAGATACTCAAAAACCTCGATTTTTCGGGGTTTTCTTTTTTTGTGTACACGCTCTCTCAACCACTTGAAAAAATCCGCCTTTTGTGGTACTATATTTTATATATATTCAGAAGTTCAGAAATTGAGGAAAGCGTAAATGAAGCAATGGAAAATAGCAAAGGCTGATGAGAAGCTTTGTTTGGATCTTTTAAGGAGAACAAATCTCGGCAGAACGGTTGCCGAAGTGCTTGTCGCGTGGGGCTTTACCGACTTAAATGTGTTAAACGATTTTTTTAACAACGATGAGCTTGAAGACCCATTTTGCGTAAAGGATATGGATAAGGCGGTAGAAGCTATAAATGAAGCTGTACAAAGCGGCGAGAGAATTTGCATTTACGGCGATTACGACTGCGACGGCGTTACCTCAACGGCAATTCTTTATACATATCTTGAAATGCTGGGAGCGGATATTTCCTATTATATTCCCGAGCGTAGCGAGGGATATGGTCTTAATAAATCAGCCGTTGACAAAATTTATCATAGCGGCGTTTCTCTTATAATAACCGTTGACAACGGAATTTCCGCTATCCACGAGGCTGAATATATTGCTGAGCTGGGTATGAAGCTTGTAATAACAGATCACCACCAGCCACCCGAGGAGCTGCCGGACGCTTGCGCTGTTGTCGACCCTCATAGAAGTGACTGCCCTTCAAGATTCAAGGAACTGTCCGGAGCGGGCGTTGCGCTCAAGCTGATAGCTGCAATGGAGGGCGATTATTCAGCAGTTCTTGAGCAGTTTTGCGAAATAGCTTCAATCGGTACTATCGCCGACGTTGTAAGTCTGACGGGCGAAAACAGAATCATCGTCAGAAAGGGACTGGAATATTTAAAGAATACTGAAAATTACGGGCTTTCCTGTTTGATGGAAAAAAGCGCTTTAAAGCCTGATAAGATAACTTCAACTGCCGTTGCCTTTACTATTGCGCCGAGAATTAACGCAGCAGGAAGGTTTGGTTCAGCTGAAACCGCCTTGCAGGCGCTTATTTGCGAGGACGAATCAGCAGAGCAGTTTTCAAACGAGCTTGTACTGCTTAATTCCAAGCGCAAGGAAGCGGAGGAAAAGATATTAGCCGAGATTCTTTCGTTTATAGACGAAAATCCCGAGGTGCTTGACGAGAGAGTTCTGGTGCTTGCCGGAAGAGGCTGGCACCACGGCGTTATCGGAATTGTAGCGGCGAAGCTTTTGAATATTTTCTCAAAGCCTGTCTTTTTAGCTTCGTTTGACGAAAACGGAGTCGGAGTAGGCTCGGTAAGAAGCATGGAAGGATATAACGTCTTTTCAGCTCTTAACGCTTGTGCTACACAGCTTGTAAAATTCGGCGGTCACGAAAAGGCCGGCGGCTTTACTGTTCGAGAGGAAAAAATGGAAGCCTTTCGAGATGCGCTTTTAGAGTACAGCAAAGAGAAATATCCTCGAATGCCAAAGCTTACAATCTTAGCCGATAAGATCATTTCTCCAAATGAGCTGAGCGTTGAGAATATAAAAACGCTGTCGGTTTTAGAACCGTTCGGCGAGGGCAATTCAGAGCCGGTTTTTGCGATGCCTTCCGCAATTGTCAAAAGCATATATTCTATAGGCAAGGGTAAGCATTCCAAAATTACTGTAAGCTACGGCGGAGCGTCAGTTCAGGCACTTATTTTCAATCGCTCGCCTGAGAGTCTTGAATTTAACGCAGGAGATACAATCGACATACTTGCAAATGTTTCTATAAATGAATATAACGGCAATGAAAGCCTTACAATAAAGGTTGTGGATTATCGTTTGAGCGGCATAAGTCAAAGCAAGTATTTTGCAGCCTTTGACGCTTACGAAGCGTTTAAGAGAGGAGAGGAGCTGGACAAGGCTTATCTTAAAGCCTTAACTCCCGACAGACGAGAGCTTGTAGCCGTTTATAAGGCGATAGGAAAAATAAAGAACGTAAACTACGACAGATTGTACCTGTCCTTGAGAAATGAAAATATAAATTACGCAAAGATGAGAGTTTGTCTGGATATATTTGAAGAAAAGGGCTTGGCGACCCTTTTAGCTTCAAAGCAAGCGGTAACGCTTAATAAGGCGACTGAAAGGGTTGACCTTGAAAGCTCGCACATTTTGCAGAGTCTTAGAAATGCACAATAAAAACCGAAGTAAAATACGTTAGCAACAACCGACGAGGGAGAGAGTTTATGGAAGAGCCAGTATATACCATTGACGCATTCATAGAAAAAATAACAAAGGAAGACAAGAAGTATGACCTCGATAAAATAGTTCACGCTTACGAGGTCGCAAACGAGCTTCACAAGGATCAGTTCCGTGATTCCGGTGAGCCGTATATATCCCACCCATTAGCGGTGGCTTTTATAGCGCTTAGTCTTGGAATGGATACCGATACTATCTGCGCCGCATTGCTTCACGATACCGTAGAGGATACGCCCTATACCCTTGAAGAGCTTTCAAAGGATTTTGGCGCTGACGTCGCTATGCTTGTAGACGGAGTTACAAAGCTCGGAAAAATTCCAATGGCAACAAAAGAGGAGCAGCAGGCTGAAAATATAAGAAAAATAATTCTCGCAACAAGCGAGGATATAAGAGTTATACTTATAAAGCTGTGCGACAGACTTCATAATATGCGAACTCTTAAATACCGTAAGGACGAAAAAAGAAGAGCGACGGCTCTTGAAACTATGAACATCTATGCGCCGCTCGCTCACAGGCTCGGAATACGCCCGATCAAGGAGGAGCTTGAGGACAGAGCCTTTCAGTTTTTAGACCCTTACGCTTACGAGGAAATTGATAAGCAAATGCTTTTGCAAAAGGATGAGCGAGTAGCGCTTATCGACAGCATCAAGCAAAAAATTACCGACAGATTAAAGCAGGACTTTGACCCGGTTCCTTACGTTGACGGTAGAGTCAAGTCAATTTATGGAATTTACAAAAAGGTGTACCGTGACGGAAAGGACTTAGACCAAATTTACGACAAATACGCTGTCAGAATAATTGTAAATAACGTAACCGAATGCTACGCTGTTTTAGGAATTATTCACGATATGTTCAGACCTATTCCTAACAGGTTTAAGGACTATATCTCAACTCCAAAATCCAACATGTACCAGTCGCTTCATACAACCGTTATAGGTACGGAGGGAATAATTTTCGAGGTACAGATCAGAACGTGGGAAATGCACCACACAGCCGAGTTTGGCGTTGCGGCGCATTGGAAATACAAAGAGGGAATTACAGGAAGAACAAAAAACGACGCCAGACTTGAGTGGATAAGAAAGATACTCGAAGCTCAGAAGGAATCTGACGACGTTGAGGAAATTGTAAGAACTATAAAAACTGACCTTGCTCCTGAGGACGTTTTCGCGTATACGCCGAGAGGCGATATGATTTCTCTGCCTCTTGGCGCTACGGTTATCGACTTCGCTTACGCTATTCACACTCAGGTCGGACATAAGATGACGGGAGCTAAGGTCGATGGTAAAATGGTTTCTATCGACCACCAGATAAAAACGGGTGAAATCGTTGAAATTATAACCTCAAAGGACGAAAATCACGGACCAAGCCGTTCATGGCTTAAAATCTGCAAAACAAACGAGGCTAAGTCAAAGATTCGTTCGTGGTTTAAAAAGGAAAAGCGTGAGGAAAATATCTTCGAGGGAAGAAACGAGCTAAGACGTGAGCTTAAACGGAATCTGATTCACATAGACGACGAAAAAGAGCTGTACGAATTTCTGGAAACGGATATAAAACGCCACAACTGCGAAACGCTTGACGACTTTTATGCAGCGATAGGCTACGGCGGCGTAACGCTTTCAAAGCTAATGCCGCGCTTAAAGCAAAACTACCAGAAAAAGTACGGCCCTCAGAAATCGCCAACGCCTGAAATGGTTCCGTTTAAATCGTCAAGAAAGGCTTCAAACGGTATAATAGTTGACGGAATTGACGACTGCGCCGTTAAATTTGCAAAGTGCTGTACTCCGCTTCCGGGCGACGACGTTATCGGCTTTATCACAAAGGGTCACGGAATTTCCGTTCACAAAAAGGATTGCGTGAATTATCAGACTCAAAAGGATATTCCCGAGCTTGCTTCACGCTGGGTTTCGGTTTCGTGGGCGGAGGAGCGCTCAACCACATACTTCAGCGCAACGCTTGATATTGTCGCTCACGATAGAATAGGACTGATGGCGGATATAGTAAACACAGTTTCTATGCTTAGAATACAAATGCACGAAGCGACTGGCAGAGAGCTTAAAAACGGAAACGCAAATGTTATCGTAACAGTTTCGGTTGCAGGCAAGGAGCAGCTTGAAAGCTTAATGCAAAAGCTCAGAAAGATTGACAGCGTTATTTCAGTTGACAGAAGCAACAAGCAGTAGGTGAGAGTATGAAAATTATAAAGCTGTTCGGACTTTCCTCCTTTGCCGCTAATTGCTATGCGGTTGCAAGCGAGGAGAAAAATGTAGCGTTAATTGATGCGCCCTGCAATGCCGAAAAGATATTAAGCGAGCTTGAAGCTCGCGGACTAACTCTTAAAAAAATCCTGCTCACTCACGGGCATTTTGACCATATTATGGCGGTAGGCGAGCTTGTCAGAAAAACAAACGCTGAGGTTTATATTCATTCATCTGATCGGGATAAGCTCAGAAGTCCGACCTTAAGCGTTGCGGAATATTTTGGAATCTGCGGCTTTGAGCCTTTCTACGGAGAAAATACAATAGAGGATAACGATAAAAATACGCTTGACGAGCTGACGTTTGATGTGATTCACACGCCGGGACATACAAGCGGCGGCGTTTGCTACAAGATAGGCAATGTGATTTTTACAGGCGATACGCTTTTTCAAATGTCAGTCGGAAGGTGCGATATGCCCGACGGCGATTGGCAGGCTTTAAACGATTCGCTAAAAAAGCTTGCTGAGATTACCGAAAACTATACTTTATATCCCGGTCACGGTGAATCTACCGAGCTTGATTTCGAGCGGACGTACAATCCGTATATGAGATAATTTACGGGCAATGCTGAAAATTTTAAATTTAAGAGGAGCGTTTTGTTTTGACTTTACAGCTTAGCGGACACAATTTTAAGTACGAGCTAGAGAGCGTGTTGAAGCTTTTTATTCCTGCAACTCGCTTCTCTTTTTGTTATGACGAAGTGCCGTTCTTTACAGCTTCAGACGATTACTTTTTCACAAGAAAAAAGCAGCTAAAAAGCGGAGCGCTTTTGTACGTTGTTTGTAATATTCATGGAAAAAGCGCAAGAAGAGCGCAGGTGTTAAAGGAAAATATAAGCGACTATGAATGCGAGCTTGTGCTTTCAAGGCTTTTGTATCTGGCACTTTCTGAACTTTTTAGCATTAAGCCCAAATGGGGAATAATTACTGGCGTTCGACCTGTAAAGCGAGTAAATGAGATGCTCGAAAACGGCTGCAGCGAAAGGGAAATCAGAGATACTCTAAAAGAAAGATTTCTGGTAAGCGACGAAAAGGTTGATATAGCTTTAAAAACTGCAAAGACTCAGCGTAAAGCTTTAAAAACCACTAAGCCTGACAGCGTTAGCCTTTATGTTTCAATCCCGTTTTGCCCGTCAAGGTGTTCCTATTGCTCGTTTGTATCGCAGTCTGTTGACAAGGCGTTTAATATAATTGACGAGTATCTTGAAAACCTCAAAAGGGAAATTGAATATACGGCAAGTATCGTAAACAGACTGGGTCTTACGCTCGACACCATTTATATAGGCGGCGGAACTCCTACAACGCTTAGTGAAAAGCAGCTGCTATCTCTTATGGAAAAAATTTCTCAAAGCTTTGATCTTTCTACCGTTCGGGAATATACGGTAGAAGCCGGAAGAGCGGATACAATTACAGGGGAAAAGCTTGAGGTTATAAAGGAAATGGGAGCCGAGCGTATTTCAATAAATCCACAGACGCTTTCCGACGACGTTTTAAAGGCGATCGACCGCCGCCATACCGTCGAGCAGTTTTATAAAAGCTATGATTTAGCGAGGAACGTCGGTTTTAAGGCGATAAATACCGATTTGATTGCAGGCCTTCCGACAGACACGGTTTTGTCATTTGAAAATACAATAAACGGTATTTTAAAATTAAAGCCTGAAAATATAACGGTACATACTCTTTCTGTAAAGCGAGCTTCAAACATAAATATAAACGCAGAGCTTTCAGTCCTAGAAAACCCGACTGATAAAATGGTGGAGTATGCAACCTCTGCGCTTCTGGAGAACGGCTACAATCCGTACTATTTATACAGGCAGAAAAATATGGTCGGAAATCTTGAAAATATAGGCTGGGAAAAGGGTGGCACTCCGTCGCTTTACAACATTTTCATTATGGAGGAAAACCAGTCTATAATAGCTCTCGGTGCTGGAGCTTCCTCTAAAATCGTAATGAAGGACAAAAGCTTAAACCGAGTGTTTAATTATAAATTTCCGCTTGAATACAACAAGAACTTTGATTTAATGCTTGCAAAAAAGGACGAGCTTGAAGGGTATTTAAGCGAGTAGGTAAAACTTATGAAGAAAAATGAAATTGTAAGACTTAAAATAGACGGCATTACCAATGAGGGAAACGGTGTCGGCAGATTTGAAGGAATGGCTGTGTTCGTGCCTTTTACAGCGGTCGGAGACGAGATAATGTGCAGGATAGTAAAGGTAAATAAGTCCTTCGCTTATGGAATTGTAGAGAGCATTCTTTCGCCGTCAGACGACAGAATAGAGCCTGACTGCAATGTTTACAAGCGCTGTGGCGGCTGCGCCTTCAGGCATTTAAGCTATTCAGCCGAGCTTTTGGCAAAGCAGAGCTTTGTGCGTGACGCTTTTGAGAGAATAGGCGGACTTGAAATCCCGCTCGATGAAATCTTAGGCTGCGATGAAATATACCATTACCGGAACAAGGCGCAGTACCCGGTTTGCGAAAGGGACGGCAAATTAGCTTGCGGATTCTATTCAAAGCGTTCGCACAGAGTAGTTGACAACAACTGCTGTCTGCTTCAGCCGGAGGTGTTTAACAAAATTGCCGAAAGGACGGTTGAGCTTCTTGGGAGTAGCGGCTTTACAGCCTACAACGAGCAAAGCGGCAGGGGAGATGTTCGACACATCTACATACGAAGCGGCTATTACACCAAGGAAATAATGCTGTGCGTTGTCGCAACGAAGAACGACAAAAGATTTAAATCAGCTCTAAGGGAACTGCCTGAAAGCTTTCCGCAAATTAAAAGCATAGTTCTTAACATAAATCCTGACAGAACAAACGTCGTACTGGGAAAGCGTAACGAAATTCTTTTCGGCGAGGCATATATTACAGATACGATTTGCGGCAACAAGGTTTTAATTTCACCTCATTCATTTTACCAGATAAATACGCCGCAAGCTGAAAAGCTGTACGCTCAGGTGAGTGAGTATGTTGATTTAAGCGGAAGCGAAACGCTTCTCGACCTGTATTGCGGAATCGGCACAATTGGAATGTCGCTTTACGGAAGCGTAAATAAGCTCGTCGGTATAGAGATAGTTCCTGACGCTGTGAAAAACGCAAAAGAAAACGCCAGGCTTAACGGCTTTGATGCCAAGTTTTTTTGCGCTGACGCCGCAGAGGGAGCAGCCAGACTTATAAAAAGCGGACAAGCTCCCGACGTTA
Source organism: Ruminococcus sp. (assembly GCA_021205185.1). Classification (GTDB taxonomy): domain Bacteria; phylum Bacillota; class Clostridia; order Oscillospirales; family Ruminococcaceae; genus UMGS1601. The sequence goes on from JAJPYB010000002.1 coordinate 7,816, forward strand.
TAGTTGCAGACCCTGCCAGAAAAGGCTGCGACAAGCCGACCCTTGACGCTATGCTTTCAATTTCACCCCAAAAGATAGTAATGGTTTCCTGCAACCCTTCGACAGCGGCAAGAGATATAAAATACCTCTGCGAAAACGGCTACAAGGCTGTCAAAGGCAGAGCAGTAGATATGTTTCCGAGGACTGCTCACGTCGAGACGGTTGTTCAACTTTCCAAGGGAGAAATCAACTCAAAGAAAGTGCGGGTGGAGTTTTCTCTGGAGGATATGGATATGTCCGGATTCCAGAAGGGGCTACCTACGGACAGATTAAGGAGTATGTGAAAGAACATACCGGATTGTCGGTGTCCTCTCTATACATAGCTCAGATTAAGCAGAAGTACGGGATTATCGAGCGGGAGAATTACAATAAACCGAAGTCTGAGAATGCAAGGCAGCCGAAATGCCCTCCCGAAAAGGAAAAGGCAATTACGGAGGCACTAAAATATTTTGGTATGATTTAAGTATATTCAAGTCAAAGGAGGTTTGAGAACTTCTTATGAAGCATGTAAGAAATATATTGTTGTTGATTACAATAATCTTTGCTTTTATTATGCAGGCTGAAGTGTATCAAAATATGCTGTGGAATTTTAATGGTGCTTATTACTTATCGTCCAGATACACAACTGCTAATGACGATATGGATGCATTTTTAGCCAATGCAGAAGATGTAGCCGATAAGCATGACGTTCATATCTTTTCGACTTTTAACCAGCAAGTTTCCAATTATCAGACAAGGCTTTATATTTATGGCGATGATGCCGTTGTTCGTGATAGTCTTAAAAGTACGATGGATATTGAAGAAAAAACATATACGGCTCTGATAAGCGGAATCACCGTGATAAAATTTGAAGATTTTAGAGAAGCAAAGAACACAGGCGGCGGACAGGAAATAATGATCAGCTACATTGGCGATGAAGATGATATTATTGCCACATATCAAGATTTAGCAAAAGACTATTCCATCACACAACCAGAATATTGGCAATCAACTGAAACTGATATGATGTTCATTGTTTGGGGATTGGTTGCCATATTGATGATCATGCTGAATGTGGTTGAGGTAATACGCAGACAAAAGGAAGTAGTTGTACGAGCCTCTTTGGGTGAAAATGCTGCTGTGATTGCTCTAAAATCCGCAGCAACTGATATTCTTTCGTATGCTGCATTATTTATCTTGGCCAAGCTGCTTGTTTCTCAATTTATATCGGGGGCGTATGAAGAACATCTCGTTTTGGCAGTGTTTTGTGCCGGAGCAGTTCTTTCCGTCATTCCTTATGTTGCGTTTACCCGCTTTGATGTAAAAAAAGCCTTTGCCAACGCTTCGGATAAAAAAGGTATGTTTTATCTTCTAAACGGCTTAAAGTGCTTGCCACCGCCATGACGATTTTTACAATAACTACAAACCTCAGTAGCATTCAAGGTAATTTACTTACAAGCTCAAATCTTTTGGAAAACCATTATGATGATTACTATTTCGGTGTTATATCACTTGGAACTGCTTCTGAATCTGAAGATGATGAGTATTTTTTTGTTGAAGATGGTGAGGAGTCAGCAGAGAGTCAATTTTGGAGCGAGCTTTATGAGAACGAATATGACACTATAAATCCGGTAATCTGCATAGCCAGTCAAATAGGTGATTTGGGCAATTACATCTTTGTCAATCATAACGCCAAAGATATGCTGCAAGGCTTTTCTGAAATGCTTACCGAGGAGGATGAAAAGGCTGATATCGTGGTCTTTGTGCCCAAGGGAAGAAATGCGGAATCGTACAAAGACATTGCAAAAGAGGAAATCGGCTCACTTGTAAAAAATGCAGAAAGAGTTGAACGAGCAATTCGCTACGCAATAGAAACTGCTTGGGACAAGGGTGATTTTAATGCGCAGAACTCCTTTTTCGGCTATACGATTGATGATGAAAAGGGAAAAACCGACAAACAGCGAGTTTATAGCGTTGGGAGCTGATAGAGTTAAGCTTAATTTGAGAGAGTAGAAGCTAGCGACGGAAATGCCGCATAATTTGCAAAAGTAAAACAATAAGGAGCAGCCTTTATTATAGACTGCTCCAATTTTTTTGAGAATTCCCTTGAAAAAACGCATCAAATATGTATAATTAAATATGAAGTATGCAAATATTTGGTTGAATTTACTGATACCATCACATAACAAAAGGAGGTTTCTTATGGGTTTGTTCGATGTTGACAACAAGTGGTTTTTTGGTGGCTTGTTTGATTTTAATAAGGACGGCAAGACCTCTGCGTTTGGTTCAGCCATTACATCTGTAATGATTTGAACAAAGTCTGTCAACGCTTCACGAATGACAGTATCGTCTGTTTCAAAAATTTCTCCTTGATAGCCGTACTTGCACAAAACATCCTGAAGCGTGTTAAATGCCGTCCAAAAATCACTCGATTTACGTCTCTTGTCGTACTGGTCCTTGACTGCACCTTTTGTGATAACGTCAACTCCTAAAAAGCTTGCAAGTCGTTTGAGCAATCCCTGCTTTTCTACTGTGTCGGTTAAGTCTGTTTCTGTTTCGCTATATCTGCCCATACCACCCATTGAAAAGCCTGTAACTTCGCCCTTCTGAACTTTGCTCCAAACGTCTTCGTTTTGCACTTCTACCGTCATAAGCCAAGTGCCTTTGACAATCGGTGTGCCGTCAATCTCCATATCACTAGGTGCAACGTAGTTTTCAACAACTGACAAGCCGTCTGCCTGTTCAAAACTATGCTGTAAATCAACTTTATCGCCGTTCTTTGCAAACCAATAGGCGGCCTTTCTGATTTCATCTTCGGTCATAAAGTTGCCGTGTGCATCTTCTGTCAATGGCTCATAAACAATGCCTGTAACATAGTGTGTATCGGCATCCGTTTTCAGAATTTTACCGACTGTTGAAAACTGTGCTTGCCCTTCGTCTGCTTTTGTGATTAAGAACTGCCGCTTGTTCGCTGCCTTGTCAACAAGGCTTACGAATTGAATCTTTGCGTCGCTGATTTCGATTGCTTTTTGTATAGTGTCTTTCATATCCTTTTCACCTCCTCCGCTGTGTAAAAAATATAACGAGCAGCTTCAAGCTGCTTTTCGAGTTGTTCTCTTGCGAGAACTGTATATGTCTTGCTTCTCCCGTTTATCTTCCCAGAAACAAACCCATACTGCAAGCAAAATTAAAGCCTTAGAACTTTTGCTCTAAGGCGTTTGTCACAGTATGGGATTTTCTAGGAATTTTTATAAGGAGCTGCCTTACGGCCATAAATTTTAGGGATCCTCTTCAATTCCAGCTCTTGCTCTGTTTTGAGCGTCAAGCTCTTTCTCCCAATCGCTGTCCATTTCGTCGATTGCTTCCTGCTGTAGCCTTTGCCTTTCTTCTAATGACATCCCTAATACTTCTTTGCTGACTACAGGTTGAGAGATACAATGGCAGTTAATGCTTTCTTCTGGTGGAAGAGTGCTGTCTCTGGGGTACATACAATGATATATAACTCCGTCTGCGCCAACCAGCTCGAACGGTTCATCAATAGGAACTCTTTGTCCGTCCATAGCGACGTGATTTTCTCTTGGTGCGTTTTTGTGTCCACCTGTATGCTTCCACATCTTTTCGCTTACCGCTGGGGATTGCATGAAAGCTTCCTGCTGCGCTACGCTATGCGCCCTTAAAACTTCTGTTACTGCCACTCTTCGAGCTTTATAATACTCGTCACGTATCTTGCTATCAAGGATTGTTTGCGTAAAATCTGCTATGCTGCTGCCATTTTCAAGTCCCGTAATGAGCAGGTTCTCAATCTCTGTATGCGAGTTGAGCTGCATAATCTTTCCTAGCTCTTCACTCCAGCTTTTTATCCACGCCGTAGTTCTTTTGCTCGTTGCATAAAGCTGTAAACTTTTATCCGTTTTCTTCAAGTACGTTTCAATCACGCTTGGCATAAACGTTGAAAATTCCTCCTGAAAGATTTTTGAAGCTGTAACGCCAAGCTTGTCGTTCTTCTTAACCTTTTGCCATACATCACTCGCAAAATCTTCAAGGCTATCGCTATCGCTCAAATTATCAACGAAATAGCTCGTTTCATCTGTCAACGCTTCTGCGACTTCATCTTCAATGGCGTTAATTTCTTTTACCGTATCTTTTGCCTTTTCAAAGCCTGCGTCCTTTAGCGTTCCTGACAAATCATCGTTTGCTTTCTCGATATATGCGTCTATCGCTTTTAATAGCGGCTCGCAACTCTGGCACACGTCAATCCCTCCTGTCGTCTCTGGATATGTTACATAATGCCATAATCGTAATGCCGAAAAATGCACCAACTACAAAGCTGATTATGCCTGTTAAAATCATATATACCCTGCCTCCTTGAGTGCAAAATAAAACGCCTCACGTTTTGTGAGACGCTTATTGCGCATTATTGAATTTTTAGTATTTTCTTTTTTTGCCTTAATCTGGCAACCCTGGGATTATCTCTTTTAATGTTTTGAGAAAATTCTTCGCCTTTGCCATAGTGGAATTGTTTTGCAAAAACTCAATACCACTTGGCGTGATTGCAATATTATCCAACTTAACCGACGGCATACCACCTAGCAATTTCCCTATATACACGCCCTCAATATATCCGTCATTTTGTAAATGCTCAAGTATGTAAAGCCAGTATCTGAGATTTATGTTCAATCTTTCTGGTGATATTTCCTCAGTATCAACAGTAACATCTGACTTCAAGCAGGCATACAGGTATGCCAATATTCGATAGGCGACAACGAAGTAATCATTTTTAGCCATTATGTTCTCCTGTTAATCGGTTTAGTCATCATCTACAAGCAAATCTGAACCGTCATCTCCAGGAGCAAGCCCGTCGGGTGTGATTTTATCTGCATAATAAGCAATATCTTTTAATGTTGCTTCTGGATTTTTCTTTACATAGTCCAGCATTTTCCCCTCAGTTAAATATTGTTCAGGCGCATCGAATATCCACGAGTAGTCCCCTCTTTCTTCATATGTTCCATTTTTATATTGTCCATATCTTTCTTCAATTATCTTAGTATATTCTTCATGTATCGTCATACAAAAATACTCCTTTCAGACAATTTTCCATTTCTTGCTGATTGTCATGCCGCCATATCCATCAGCTTTTATACGATATTTATAATTTGAGTCAGTTATAGTTTTTTCTCCATCTTCTGGCTTTAAGCTTGGATATTGAGTGTTCATAATACCAGTCAGCTTGGCGTACTTTTTGTGTGTAACCTAAATACCCTTTTTCGTTGTGGGCGAAACGCATCCCCCGCATGTGCGGGGAAAGTCTTCAGTATCTTCATAGTACCACAAATAAAAAGTGTTGTAAAGCACGGTGTGCTAAAAAGCGACAGTGCGATTTCTGTATATATTCCCCGCCAGCGGCGGGGAATATATACTACCACTTCACTTGTAAAAGGGGGTACGAAAAAGCGACAGCAAAACGGGTTTTGTAATGGTTGGTGCACGAAAAAGCGACAATGTGGAGTTACTGTCATGGCACTCGACCGAGCGATACGCTGCGGTGCAAATCCTACGGATTCCGTGTATAACCATCGGGGCATCCTTTTCATATGAACATTTTGTAAAATATCAGCGAACCGCTTGCAATTTGCAAGCAAGTCGAGTATAATAATAGACGAAAGGTTGTGATTCTTATGGCAAGAACATCAAATGTATTTGCAAGGGTAGAACCAGAAGTAAAAGAACAGGCTGAAATTGTTTTGAATCAGCTTGGTATCCCGATGTCTAATGCAGTCGGAATGTTCCTTAGACAGGTGGTCATTCAGAGAGGTATCCCGTTTGAAATGAAGCTTCCTGCTAACAAACCACTGGATATGAGTCAGATGACCAAGGAACAGTTCGATACAGAAATTCAGAAAGGAATCGCTGATATAGAAAATGGCAGAGTCTATTCAGTGGATGAAGTAGAAGAAGAAATGCATAGGTTATATGGTATATGAGTTGGACTGTGAAGTACACCAATCAAGCTCGTGAGGATATAAAGGCAATTTACGAATATATCGCCTTTGAATTACTGGCTCCAGATACAGCGACAGGACAGATTCAAAGAATATTCAAAATGGCTCGTGGACTTGACGAAATGCCTATGAGATTTAAACTTTATGAGGATGAGACGTGGAAATCAAAAGGTTTGCGGTTTGTTCCTGTAGATAATTATCTCATTTTTTACCTGCCAATAGAGGAAACTAATACAGTTAGTATCGTTCGTATCATTTACGCCGGTAGAGATATGAACAAGCAACTACAGAAAACAGAAATATGATACGATTTTTAAATTGGCATTTATCAGCAATGATAGGTGCTTTTCTTATGCTCATTTTTCAAAAGAAGGAAGATTTTTATGGGTATTTTTTCGAGTATATTCAAGAAGAGGTGGTATTTAATAATACAACGGAGAGATTAACATTTTAAGTTTCAATGGATTGTTAGGATGAACAAGAATGTTTATTTCAGAATAAGATCAAAAACTTTTTTGGCTTTTGTTTATTTTCCCTCTTTACTACCCTGAAATTATAATAGAATTTATGTGAGGCGTAGTTTAACGTTAGCAAAGCATCTTGCGTATTACTGCGAGGTTTAATGCGAACTCTATAGCAAACAGCAGCAGACATTATGCCCGCTACCTGAACTCTTTATTATCTCCCCGCCTT
>JAJPYB010000008.1 GCA_021205185.1 Ruminococcus sp.
CGCGCCCATCTGACGCTCAATTGCGAAGGAGCTGTGCCGCATCGCATGCGCGAGTAATTCCTTATCCCGGAACTGTACGCCGATCAGCTGCTCCAGTTTTTCCATCTTCATCCCAAGACCTCACACTTCTTTTTGTTGTACGCTGTAAACGGAATGAAACGCCCACCGGGAGATCAGACAGAAGACTGGCCTCATATCCCGTGGGCGCCGCATGTTTAACCATTCCTGTATGCGGAGAAATAATATTAATTCAGAGCGCTGCGAATCTGCTCCACCGCGTCCCCGACAGAGACAATCTTCTCCGCGGCCTCATTTCCGATCTCGATGTTAAACTCCTCCTCGATACCCATGACAATCTGGAAAATATCGAGCGAATCCGCTCCCAGATCGTCCACAAAGGTGGTCTCCATCGTGATCTCATCCGCGTCCACATTCAGCACTTCCGCAATGATCTCGCGCAGCTTGTCAAACTCCATAACTAACCATCTTGGTTTTGTTCCGCCTGAATACCGGCTTTTATTTTTTCATTCATTCCCTGTTCGCTAAAGCTCACGCACTGGATGATCGAGGTGCGCACATGCACCGCCTTCGCGGTCCAGTGCGTCTTCACCACAAGGCCTTTCAGACCAAGGAGCGGCGCCCCGCCATGTTCGCTCAGGTCAAACTGTTTCAGGCTCTTTTTGAGAGCGGGCTGTACCAGCAGTGCACCGATCTTACTGCGCATGTTGGACATCATCCCCTCTTTCACCATCGACGACATCGTGCTGCCGACGCCCTCGAAGAACTTCAGGATCACATTCCCGACGAAAGCCTCACAGACGATCACATCCGCGTAGCCGTTCGGAATGTCGCGCGCCTCGACGCTCCCGATAAAGTTGATATCCTTACACTCTCTGAGCAATGGGAAGGTCTCCTTCACCAGCGCATTGCCCTTCTCCTCCTCGGCTCCGATATTGACGATCGCAACCCGCGGATTCTTCACGCCGACGACATTCTCCATGTAGATCGAACCCATTTGCGCGAACTGCACAAGATGAGCCGGCCGCGCGTCCACGTTGGCGCCACAGTCGATCAGCAGCGAGACTCCCTTCGCAGTGGGAAACAGCGGCGCAAGCGGTGCGCGCTCCACCCCTTTGACTCTGCCGACAATCGTCGTGCCGCCCACCAGCACCGCGCCGGTATTGCCCGCGCCGACGAAGGCATCCGCCTCTCCGGAAAGAACCATCTTCATCGCCACCACGATGGATGAATCCTTCTTCTGCCGGATCGCGTTCACCGGCGGCTCCGCCATCTCGATGACCTCCGTGGCGTTCACAACCTCAACCCTCGTCTCATCAAAGGAATATTTCTGCAGCTCCCCGCGGATGGCATTCTCGCGCCCCACCAGAATCACCTTTACGTTATCCCGGACATCCAGCGCCTCCACGGCGCCCTTCACAATCTCAGCGGGCGCATTGTCTCCGCCCATCGCGTCGACCGCTACTCTCACCAAATCCTGCATTGGTCTCTCCTCCTCATCTGTCCCTTCCATAATACGAAAACGGGTTCTTGAAGTCAATACTTTCCGACAAAAAACGCACTCCCCAAAGGTGGTGCAACTTAGGGATTTTTAATCCCTCAAAAAAATAACGGCGTAGCTTGGTATGTAAATTAACCGGCTGCGCCGTTAATTCTTTCATGGGGAATATCGAATTCCCCGATACAGTTCCATACAATGCGGATTTTGTGTACACGCTTGCCGTTGACCTTCTCCGCATTGTAAACGTAGATTTTCTCCACGAATTCACGGATAATCTCAGCGGTCAGTTCCTGAATGTCGGAATACTTCCTGACGATGGACAGGAATGCGTCCACGTTGGCGCTGTTTTCCTTCTCCGAGGTAATCAGTGATTTTAACTCCGCCACACGGCTTTCGAGCGTGTGCTGCTCCGTTTCGTAGGCAGCGTTCATCTTCATAAAACGCTCATCGGAAATCTTGCCCTCGATGTTGTCCTCGTAGAGACGCTGGATAATATCGTCCAGCTTGCGGATGCGTGTCTGCGACTGCTCCAGTTCCCGCTTGCTGTCACGCAGGCTCTTGTTCAATTCATCCTGCGTCTTTTTCGTGACCATCTCAACGAATTCGTCCTCATGCTCCGCAGCATAGGAGCATATGTTTCGGATACCTGTGAGCAGCGCCTCCTCCACAACCACATTCCGTATCTGGTGCGAGGTACATCCGCCCTTGACCTTGCGGTAGGTAGCACACACAAAATGCTCCTGTTCGTGCGTCCACCCCCTGTGCCTGACCTGATAGAGCTTCGCTCCGCAGTCGGCACAGAACAGCATTCCTGATAATATCGGCATCTCGCCCATCGGCGTGAACCTACGCCTGCCGTCACGGATGCGCTGCACAATATCGAACGTCTCTTGGTCGATGATGGCAGGATGCGTGTTCTCGAATATCTGCCACTCGGACGGGTCGTTGTGGAGAATCTTTTTCTGCTTGTAGGATTTTCGGTAGGTCTTGAAGTTAACTGTATGTCCCAGATACTCCTGCCTTGAAAGCAAGTGCGAAATGGTGCTGCTCCCCCATGTGTAATCTCCGGCATAGGAGCGGTTATCGGGAGGGTTCAGCCCCAATGCTTTGATGTGTGCGGTCGGGTTCATGATATGGCGCTTGGTAAGCTCTTTTGCTATCTGCGACACACCGTAGCCCTGTACACACAACCGGAAGGCTTCACGCACTACCTCGGCAGCTTCTTCATCTACTACCCAGCGTGTTTTATCCTCCGGGTCTTTCACATAGCCATAAGGCGGGTTCGTGCAGAGCGGTTTTCCAGACTGCCCCTTTGCCTTAAACACTGCCCGTATTTTACGGCTGGTGTCCTTGGCGTAAAATTCATTGAAAATGTTAATGAAGGGCGTCATGTCGTTCTCTGTCTGATTCTCGCTGTCCACCCCGTTGTTGATGGCGATGAAGCGGACATCCGCATTCGGAAATACCATCTCCGTATACATTCCGACTTTCAGGTAGTCACGACCGAGGCGGCTCATGTCCTTCACGATAATCGTGCCGACCTTGCCCTCATCGACCAGCCCCATCAGCCTTTGCCAGTCCGGTCTTTCAAACGTGGTGCCGCTGTAACCATCATCAACGAAATAGCAAGTGTTTTTAAATCCGTTGTCGTCAGCGTACTTCTGTAACATGGATTTTTGGTTCACAATAGAATTACTGTCCCCCTGTAATTCATCGTCCCTTGACAGGCGGCAGTACAGGGCTGTGATTCTGTCGTCATTCGGCTGTCTGTTGTTCATAGTGTTCTCCTTTCCGACAGCCCTTAAGCGGTACTGTCATATTCCCGTACTGTCGCGCAAAAGTCAAGTCATTTATCGTTAAGAAGCCTTGGATTTTACAAGGCTTTCGGCATCGGCAAGCATCAGCCGTTTCAGCTTCTCCGCAGCCGTTTCCTTTGCCGTGTCGCTGACGGCGTTCTCCACAATGCAGATGGTCTGTTCCTTGCGTATGGCTGTTATCCTGATTGGTATCTCTTTCATAATCTCCCTCCTCCGTAGGGCGGGGCAAAATCCCTGAAAGGCGCCTGCAGAACACCGGCGCCCCCTCAAACGCACAAAATCGCATAAGTTTTCAGGGGAATAGCCCAAGGGGAGGGGCGGCATAAATCGCAGACACCCTCCGCATGGAAACCGGCGGCCCCTGTCACGCAGGAAAAAAGCGAATTCAAAGGGGTAATAATCCCCGCCCGCTGACAATCGAAAAAAATATAATAAAATGCGGTGCAGCACATTCTTTGAAAAAGCCGGGAGCAGAATTAATCAAACTCCCGGCTATGCCTTATTCAGAATCCGCTGTGTTCATCTGGATGGCTTTCACAGCCTCCCTGCGGATAAGTTTCCCGTCAAGGAACTCAAAGCCGAGGTAGCCGACCTGTCCGACAGCTGCGAACTTCTCCGAAAGCACACGGATACTCAAAGGGCTTCTGGTAATGACCCAGTAGTAGCTGAAATCGCCAAAGACAACAGGCGTCGTGCCTTCCTCCATATCCGGCATGAATTCAGAGATGACAACCTTCCTGCCGAGGATAGTATCATCACACTCCCGCCAGAGATAGTTGCCGTTATCGTCTTTCAGCGTCTTGATGTGCAGGGCGGTGGTATCGTTCATCATCCAGACCGCACGGCTGCGGTACTCCGGCTTCAATGAAAAGTACAGGGCAATAACATCATCATAGGTGACGCTGTCCGTAGTCACAGCCGTTTCAGCACCTTTACCGGAGCAGAGGATTCCTGTGGGCATATCCTCGCCCGTACCGTTGATGAAAGCGTCTGTTTCTGCCCTGCCAAAGTTGCGTGCAAAGCGGGAAAGCAGATAATCCTCAATATCAAAGGCTGCATCGTGGATAAACTCCTCGCTGAGTTTTGTGAACGCCGCCAGCTTGTGTCTGCCCACGGCAACGGTCTCAAAATCCCTGATGCCCTCGTAGATGGGAATATCCCCGCCCTCAGGCACAAACAATGCAAGGTCATCGGTGTACTTTGCGAAAATCTGATAGCTGGTATCGTAGGCGGTCATGGTGGTAGCATACTGCCGAAACAGGCTCTCCTGCGTAAGTAGATTGTCAAACTTCGTGTTCGCCGCATCTGGCACATGGTAACTGCCCAGCCCCGCAATGCGCCCGGCAAGGAGCTTGTCCTCCTGACGGATTCTGCCCCTTGCCGCATCCCAGAAATGGCGGTCATATTCGCCTGTATAAAATCTCTTATCGTTCATGTTGAAATCCTCCTTCATGTCTGTTGCAGTTCCTGCAAGTAAAAAGTGAAAGTGTACGGTCGGAGACGGCTGCGTCAACCGTCTCCATCTTCCTGCTGCACCGTGGGCAGAGGACGTTGTAGGAAAGCGCCATGCGGACGCTCTGGGGCTGCTTTGCATGAAGCCTGTAGCACTTCAATACCCTGCCGTCCTTGCCCACGCTGTCTTCCTCGGTCAGGTAGAGCCTGCCTGCGTCATCACAGGAATAGGAATAAAATCCCCGTGCAGGTACGAGCAAAGCGCCGTCACGGTTCTTTCTGTTTAGTGCGTAAACCATGTCAAAGCCCTCCTATCAGCGTTGATTACAGGCTTTGCAGGTATAAAGCCCCAGCGTGTGTGCGTCAAGGCTCCTGCCGACCTGCTTCATATGCCCTCCGCAGCAAGGGCAGTGGATGTCATAAGCCAGCGCCATTTCAATGCTGTGGGGGTTCTTTGCGTGAAGCCGGTAGTTTTTCGTGCGTCCGCCCTTTGCGTCTACGGCAGTCTCGTCCGTGAGGTAAAGTCTGCACATCTCATCGGCATACTCCTTGGAGTAATAGGTCTGGACAGGATGGAGCAGGGTGCCCTCGGTGTTTTGTTTGGTGAGTGAATAAATCATAGTGATCCTCCTTTAAAATTTGATATTGGTTGTTTTCAGTTCCGGGTGCTTCATGGAAAATAAAGCGTCCCTGTTGTCATAGCCGTTACGGATAAGCTGCTCCGAATACCGGAACAGTTCATCCACGGCACTGCCGATGTCTTCCTGCGCTACATTGCGCACAGTCTCCACAATCATGCAGCTGGGCGGCTTTTCGCCGTACCACAGGTAGAGTGTTGCGGTCTTTTCCTGCTTTGCGGTATGCACACCGCTGACCTCGACGTTAAATCCGTTTCCGAAGTCCCGGTACAAACATCGTTCAAAGTCGATGGTGCGGATGCAGTAGCCGTCTCCAAGCTGTCTGCACAGCGACCGCAGTCTGTTATCACGGCTGCTCATGGTGGTTCACCTCCCCTCCGTGTGATTCTGGGTAGCAGTGGGTAGCAGCACGGGTAGCAGTTGTTTTGGGTACTGCTACCCCGAAAAAGCCAGTAATATCAACGGTTTCAGCCGTCTGGGTAGCAGGGGTAGCAGTAAAATCAACTTCATCCGTGATTTTCACAAAGTTCATACTCAATTCCCTGAATTGCTTCCTAACTTTCTTAAAATCGGCTAAGAAGTTAGAAGTGCTGCTACCTCTGCTACCCAATGCCCTGAAAGCCTTGTGGTACAAGGGTTTTCGTGGGTAGCAGCAGTGAAAAAGTCTGCTACCCGTACTGCTACCTCTGCTACCCGTTTTACAGAAATTCGACACCGTCATAGCCGTACTCACGTGAAAACTGTTCTTTTGACTCCTGTGTCAGGGAATAATCCCGGTAGTAGGTGTTGCCCTTTACCCGTGTGGTTATCTCGGCATAGGGGCGTCCTAAGTATTCCTCCAGCCCGTCCCGGAACTCCTTCGCCGTTTTGGCATAGCCGTTATTATTCTCACGGCACCACGCCTGATAGACACGGTAGATACGTCCTGTGGTGCAGTGGCGGTTTAGCCTGCCATCCGGCCAAGGGCACATACATTCATTGAAGAAGCTGATGACGGTGTTGTTCTCCTCCATATAGATGTTCCGTGCGTTCGATACACTCTGCGGCTCGGAGAAGCGGTAGCCGTTTTTGATAACGGTCTGGAGCGCCGTGACCGCTTTGTAGACGATGCCGTCCCGCTCAGCGTACATCTTATCGAGCAGCTGCTTGTCCTGTTTTTCCTTCGGTATCACATTCGGGCAGTCAACCACCATGATGCGGTCATACACCCACTTGCCGTCATCCCCGCCGAACTTCGGCAGGCGGTTCATACAAAACCAGAGCAGGCCGCTGTAGGTAAACTCAAATGCCTGCTGACCTTTGAACTCCGCGTACAGGCTGTCCCCGCCAGTGAGCTTCTTGAAGGTCTTTAACTCGTCCACGGACAGGAAACTCATATCGGAGCTGCCTGCAAGCCTTGTGCCGTAGACAGCGCCCGTGCCAAACCTCGCTTCGATTTCTTTCAGGTCGATGCCGATGAAGTTGCCCTTGCCGAGCAGCTTCTCCACAAGGCTCTTTAGTTGGGATTTGCCCGTGTCTCCCTTACCCACAAGGAACAGCGATTTCTTCATGCGCCAGCCCTTGATGTTGGAGATGCACGCTCCGATAAACTCCAGCAGGAGCTGCTCAACGGCAGCGTTGCCGTTTGTGAGCGTGTGCATATAGGAATCGAACACGGGCGTGGGTGACGGCTTACCCGTCCACTTGCAGGGTATCTGTATGGTAGACAGGACATTTGGCGTGTGGGGAATCATATTCAGTTCTGTGGCTGTCACATGGAGCAGCCCATTCTGGAAATTGATAAGGTTCTCATTCGCATTCAGTTCATCCTGCCCCACATAGTTCAGATCGGTGGTGATGTGCTGGAGCGTTTCATTGACCTTGCTCATCCTTACCAGTTCCTCGTCATAATCAGCGATGTACTGCTTGATAACGCCGAGGAGCATATTATCGGCATAGAGCCGATAGACACCGTCCTCGTATACATATTTCAGAAGTCCTTGTTTGCCGTTGTCACGGACGAGGATATAGTTCAGATGTTCCCGCACATACTTTGCAAGGAGCGGAACAACGATATACGGCTGCCCGGTTTCCTCATTGAATCGAATAAAGTATGGGTGTTCCATTTTGGAGCGGTGGAATGTGCCGTGGCACGATTCGATGCCTGCGTTTATGGTGCTTTCCCTGTAATCCTCCCGCTCCCATTTCTCACGGTAGAGCGCCGAGGAGCGGAACACCTCATCGACTGCCGCTGGGTCGGGACCGGTGCGGAACGCTATCATGGCGCAGAGGGCGGCGTCCGCTTCGGACTGGGAGCCGTAATCGCTGAAATCGCCGTCATCATATAGTTTGGAGAACTTTTCGCCGTTCTTCTGTTTCCGTAAGTCGCAGACAGTATCGAACAGCGCCCTGTCCCCGTCACGTTTTGCGCTGTAGCTGCTCTTGGGCTTCCTGCGCATATTTTTGTCCAGCGTTGTCAGCACAGCCTGTGTGCAGTCACATAAAGGTTCGTCCATAACAGTATTGCCCGTGAAAACGGCATAACGGTTTGTGATGCCACCCACATACAGTTCTATGCCGTTGTTCGGATTCTTGGTGTAGAACTCCTTCGCCAGACGGACGATGCCTTTGCTGTCTGTATAGGTGGGAATCTGCCCTCGGTCACACATGCCGTAGATGTGCAACCCCTCGCCACTGACCGATTTCTCCGCATAGGAGTGGTACCGCTCCAGCATGAGCTGCACGAACGGGTCTGTCAGTGCCATGTGGTCGATATCCAGAAAGAAATATCCCTCCGGGATAACGAACCCGACGCCGTCATAACCGTTTCTTGCTGCTGCCGCCTTTGCCTCCTCATAGGTAACCCATGTGTGCGCATGGGCGGCATCCGTGCCTGTCGGAGTGCCGTAGGCAGAGATGGGCTTCTTCGTCCTGCGCCCCTTGACCTCGGCAAAGTTCCAGCATATCCATATTTTCTGTTCCATCAATTCCTGCACGTTTTTCACCTCCTCCCTCGGCAGATTCTCTGTTGTTACTCCTCATGGTTGGATGTGATGACCAGCCACTCTTTGAATGCGTCCACAGGGATAAGAATCCGTGTACCGATGCGTATGGTCGGGAACCCCGGCTCCTTGACCAGTTCATACGCTTTCGGCAGGCTGATATCCATCTGCGCTGCCATCTCCCGCACGCTCATTACTGCTTTGTCCATAATGTCCTCCTTCCTGATTTTGGGCGTAAAAATACCGCTCTCCGTGACCGAAAAGCGGTACCTGCGTTATTTCAATACGACTTCTGCCTTGTTGCCGAACTTCATATGCGCCACGGCATTGTATGCGGTCAGGTCTTTGACCCCGCAGCCGTTGCGCTTGTCCAGCATCTCTTCCTTGTTTTTAAGCCTTCGGTTGGCTCTCTGCTTCGTCCTGTTCTTCATCCCATTTCACTTCCTTCCTCCAGACAGACTTCTCCCTCTGTGCGGGAAACAACCCTCGGTGGATTGACGTCCGCTGATTCAAGAAGAAAATTTACAATTACCTCTTGAATTTAACCCTATTGTACACTATAATATAAGCATGAGCAAATTACTGACGGTTACGCTTACGATTACGGCTTAACGATAGGAGGTGCAGGCGCAAATGCCATATACATGGGATGGAAAATATGTTGAATCCAAGGCTGATGCCCGGACGGACACGCTCGGATTTAAGGAAATCGGCGGCATTGGGCAGCTCATTTACCACCTGTTTCGATTCAAGAATTACAAATTGGAATACGATAATAACAATAGGGTGTGTGCATTCCCTATCTGCGGGAAAGGCAATGAGCCGGAGATTGCGGATGCTGACGATTACACGGGATGGGACTTGCTTGCCTCCCTGTGCAACCTTGCAAAAAAAATAGACGACTTCAATGAGCCGAAGTCGTACTTAGAACTGATTATTGAGTGGTGCCGTTACGTGGCGCACCCATATAATATAGATTTTATATACAGAGGACTGTCTGACGAGAGCTATGACATTGATGAGGACGGCTATTATATAAGTAAAGATGGGATTTTCTCCATTGACGAATTCATGACTGATTTGGGGAATCTCTATCAGGCGGCTCGGTTTTATACGGCATTAGAGGGCGTGTGCTTCGATGATGAAAACGCTGCATACAACCTGTATAAAGACGGTCGGCATTTTGACGGTCTGCCGTTTTTCGAGAGATATAAACATCCGCAGGATGAAGCAGATATTGATTATAGTTCCGCAGGAGGCGACCTGCTGAAGGAGATGCAACTCGATTCGGCATACCGTGAAACACATCCCCTGCCGAAGGCAGACGGAGAATTTGACCACACACCTTATGATGATTATGAAAAGCTGCGGGACACGCTGATTGACATGATTCCCGATTTCAGAATACGGCTGAAGGTTGATCCGAAAACAGAAAAGCTGGTGTTCTCAGCGGATGTTAACTCGGTATTTGATATAGCGTGGTACACGCTTGCGAGGATGCTTTCAGAAGACCCTGCGCTTTTAGATAAGGGCAAAGAAAAAGAGCGGCCGGAGGGCATTATGATATGCTGTCGGCA
The DNA here is from genome assembly GCA_021205185.1 of Ruminococcus sp. GTDB lineage: Bacteria > Bacillota > Clostridia > Oscillospirales > Ruminococcaceae > UMGS1601. Next base: position 9,985 of record JAJPYB010000008.1, read on the forward strand.
TTGTGGCGATTTCATTATGCGCCGGAACAGCCGACAGGAATACTGTGACAAGCAGGAGTGCCAGCGGGCACGGAATGCAAAGAACCAGCGTGACTACAGAGAGCGCAGGAGAATAGAAAAGCTGAAAAAGAAACATGGGGGTCAGGAGAATGGCTAAATTTATTGTGGGCAAGTAATATGCAACTCATAGAAGGGCATTTATATGACAACCTTATAACGAGCATTTTTAGAAAATCATTCATGAAAGAATGGAAAGGATATTTTTATGAAAATTGAGAAAGATGGACAATTTACGCTATGCCTTGAAGAAAACTCACCAGATATAATGAAATCAATAACCGATGAGAAAAATAGAGGCTGCAGTTATTACGATTTTAACCAGTTGTTTGAGAATTCATTATCCGAGGAGCACAGAGAAAATTCGCAATCAATGGCTATTCTTGGTGAAAGCCTATCTGTGCTAAAAAAGATGAAAAGTAAATCTGTTCATCTTATTTTTGCGGACGCTCCTTATAACATTGGGAAAGACTTTGGCAATAATGTCGATAAATGGGATTCCGTCTCAGATTATGTAAAATGGTGTGAGTTGTGGATTGATGAGTGTATGAGAGTATTGTCTGACGAAGGTACATTTTATTTCATGACTGCCACACAACATATGCCTTATCTGGATGTATATGTATCCGAAAAATATAATGTTTTATGCAGAATTGTCTGGACATATGATAGTTCGGGTGTACAATCCAAAAAAATGTTTGGTTCCTTGTATGAACCTATACTTATGGTAAATAAAAGTAATAAGGCATCATATACATTCAACCATGAAGATATACTTGTTGAAGCAAAAACGGGTGCTGAAAGAAAGTTGATAGATTATAGGAAAAATCCGCCACAGCCTTATAATACAAAAAAAGTACCTGGCAATGTATGGAATTTTAGTAGGGTACGCTTTAAAATGGACGAATATGAAAATCATCCGACGCAGAAACCAGAGGCACTATTGGAAAGAATTATAAAAGCATCATCTAATCCCGGTGACGTAATACTTGACCCTTTTTCTGGGTCATTCACAACCTCGGCCGTGGCGATTAAACTTGGAAGAATTGGAGTGGGAATAGATTTGAATGAAGAATACTATGAGATGGGGTTGCGACGTACTGGAATTGCTACTGAAAGAAACGGTAAAACGCTAGAAAAAATTAAGGCACGAAAAACCAAGGCAAAATCAAAATATGTGAGAGGTGAAGAAACATGAAAATAACAGAAGATTTTATCACAGATATTCTAGAAGAGGATTATCCGTCTGACTATCAAAAAGTTTACGATGATAGTCCAATGTTGCAGTACCTAGATAAAAAAATGAAAGCTGTTCACGGGAATAGCAAAACAAGAAGAAGTCTGGCAAATATTTATGCTATATATTCCATCCTATATTTTTATCAGGATGATTTTTATGAGGATCAGCAGAAATATCGAAGCTTTGATGGATATGATTACATGCGTTTATTTAGCTTTTACCGTGGATTATATGGAGGAAGTAAGCTACAAAATCATGCTTTAAATTCAAGAGTGAACGGAGAATTCCACAACAAAATTGATAATACACAAAATGACCTTATCATTATTGATAATGGGAAATACCTTATTCATATAGATTATATCTATGTAGATGGACACGATATAAGCAAAACTTCATGTAGGATAATTGAAAAATATATCGAGTTGCTCATGGAGAAGGATCACGCTCTTATTGGAATTCTGAATGAATTAAAGGGAATTACAGACTATGCGCAGAAGAAAGCTAAAATCAATGCATTGTTAACGGAGGATGCTGAAGCTCGTATCTTCGAAATAATAAGTTATGCAATATTAAAAAATCACTATAAGAACACTCGAGTCTACTTTGGCTATACACCAGAAACAATAGCGGAGGTTGAACTGGAATTATACAAAACGGGACGAACAAATGCGAATGATGGTGGGATAGATTTTGTTATGCGCCCCGTGGGTCGATTTTTTCAAGTGACAGAAGTTAATAACTATGACAAATACTTGCTCGATATAGATAAGGTCATGCATTTTCCAATTACATTTGTTATTAAAACAAAACAGCCACATAAGGAGGTGCTTACGGATTTAGAAAAATATATCAATAAAAGGTCTAGTGGAATGGCTGTATTAGAAGAACGTTACAGAAATGCAATAGAAGAAATAATAACCATCAACGAGTTGCAAGAATGGACCAAGGAACTGGATGATGAAGATATTGATGGAATAATTAGAGATATTGATGTCTATTACAAGTTGGAAATGAATATGGATGCTGAGGATGAAGAGTAAAATATTTTTCACTGTAATCAAATAACCGAACGGCATACGAATGGCACGGCTTTGGCACAATCTATCGAGAAAACGGAAGATATTATATAAAACTCAATTTACAAGTGCGCTTCATAAAAATGACCGCGAGATAGATGGTGTCCCTTCCACATATAATACAAAGTAGAAGAGAATTGCTAAAAACTGAGATATATTTGTGACTGTTGGTTTTTTGTATAAACAATTTTCCAGTCAGGCATCTGGAGAGATAGTCAAAAATCTTAACAGCGATAAGATGACAAATTCTCTATTTTCACTTGCGCATATTAAAGAACAACATCGCATTGTTGAATAATTGGAAATTTTAATGCCGTTGTATGACTTGCCTACTCGTAATTTAAAAGGTGGTGCTTAAATGAATTTTGGCGAAACAATACTAAATTTAATTTCATTGAAGCAGGAAGGCTCATATTGGGACTTCAAGCGTCAATGGTATGAAAGCGGGCACGATGGCGATTTATTATTGGATATTATCTGTATGGCAAACACCCTTGACCATCACGATGCATATATTATTATAGGCGTTGACGAAGAACATGATTTTTCTCCATTTGATATATCTAATGACCCACAGCGTAGGAATACGCAAATGCTCGTGACATTTCTGCGTGATAAAAAATTTGCGGGAGGCATTCGCCCTGTCGTGTCAGTTGAGCATGTAACAGGAAATGGTTATGATTTAGATGTAATCGTTATCTATGATTCAACAAATACACCATTTTACTTAACTGAAAATACACGTGGGGTTTTGCCTAATAACATCTATACACGAATCCAAGACAGCAACACACCACGGGATAAATCTGCCGATTTACATATTGTAGAAAAGTTGTGGAAGAAAAGATTCGGCATAGACCTATCCGCCTTAGAACGTTTTAAAATTCTTTTGAACGATACAGATAAGTGGAATTGTGACTGGGGAAATAAAAAATATGCGTATCATTCCGATTTTCCGGAATTTCAATTAATACAAGCAGACGAATTGGAATCTGGATGGTGGCCCGCTGCTGCGTTCTATACTCATCCTAAAATGCATATGGCTTCATTGCTTTTAAAGTTTCATGATACAGTTATATACGAAACAGAACTATGGTGCTTTGATAATTTCCATAAATATCTTCCAAAAGCAGAAAATCATTGTATTAATCACAGCCTGAGTTTCTGCTACTCATATTATTTACTGAATTCCATTGAGGGAAAATTATTGACAATATTCACAAATGGGAAAAATGATATCAGCAGTCGCGAACCTAATTATCATCAGCTCCTTATATTCGCTGACCAAGAAGAAAAAAAGACTATGACAGTTTTTTGATTGAACATTTCACGGACTATACGGACGATTTTATTATGAGCAAATACCAGTATCAAATTAAAGAAGATACAGATGATAATTTGGGAGGACTTCAATATTCGGCTTTTCAAGTGGGTAAAGCAGCGCTATTATACGAAGAATGGTTAAAATCCAAAGACTAAACAAATTGAGAGCAGGCCAAGCTCGCTCTCAATTTGCTATATTGAATTTATTCTTTAAGGTTCTTTCGTAAAAATAAAGTGTACATACTCTTTGCGGTTCTCCTCCAGATACACCACCAACTCGTAAAAGCCGTATTCATTGGCGAGGTACTGCACCATTCCCACATCAAACATATTTGTTTTTCCAGTGTCACGGATATATAAAATCTGCTCCTTGATTTTCTCAGTCATGGTCGCTCACCTTTCTTATGACATCTTCGCCGTAAATGACATTCAGTCCGCCGCCGTTGTCCCACGCCACCATCACACTGGCGGTATCGTCCACTCCGATAACCGTACCCTGTGTGCCGATGGGAGGGGCTTGCACATCCTCCATATGCACAAGCTCTACCCGTGTGCCAACAGGGTATGCACTCCTAACGGCATCCACAACCTCTTTATTCGGAAATTTCACGCTTGCCACCTCCCGTTCTCCATGCGGAGTTGCCCTTCAGATTGCGGAGCAGGATTTTCCTGTCCTGTTTGTACTCTGCGCCGATGAAGCCCAGTCGGAGCAGAAAGCAGCGGAAGGTGTATTTTTCGTTCTCCACTGGGCGCTCGACTGCGGTCACACGTTTCAGCGTCCGGCTCATTTCGCAGAGGGCGCTGATGAAGTGTGTATACGCTGTGCATTCGTCCGGTGTGGGCAATTCCGTGAACCAAGGGAAGGAAACTGTATCTTCGCCGATTTCAATCGGCAGGCTGTCAATGCTCAGAGCCTTTTTGATAAGACTGCCCTTTGCGTCCAGCAGGCTGGTCAGTGTGCCGACCGCCACCTTGTCGAGCGGAACCGTTATTGTAAGCCCTGTGACCGTTTCCTGCGGCTCGTTCTCTTCTGCAGCATCCTCGTCCTCGGCTTCCTCTAAATCCTCCGCAGGCTCGGCAGTGAAGCCCCTCTCGGCAAGCTGCTCCAGCAAGTTTTCAATCTCCTCGGAATCGGCTCTGTCATCAAAACTGACCGCTCCGTTCTTGTCAATAGTGAAGTAATCCACCTCATAGGCTGCTGTGGGCATTCCCATGTACTTCGGCTTAATCTCCAGAATTTCGCCCATTGCTGTGACGAGCGCCTTGCGGTCTGTTCCCGTTACGTTATAATTGATTGTCATGTTGGTATTCCTCCGTTTTCTGTGATTCCCCCTTGGGGTAGTGTCATATTCGCTCTTAATCGACAGAATAGCAAGCGGGTAATACCACCAATCATCTTGAACAGAATTTGTGATGTTTACAGCATAAAAATACGGCCATGCAAAAGCATTCCTGCTCTCACATGACCGTATTTTATTTGCCCCGCTTAAAGGTCATCCTCGAAAATTAGCTTGTTTCAGAAAATCCCTAAGTCCAACCCTCAAAGGCAGCTCCTCTTTTTTGCTCTCCGCTTTTATTTCCAGCGACTGGGTCGCTGGAAATTTCAATCCTCAATAACCGACACCGTTGGCGGAGGTTATTGAAACCTTTTGGATAAGGGCGGTGCGGGCGGGGGTTAAAATTTATTATTCTCACATCTCCGTCTGATTATTTTTCTTGACATCTGTTTGACAGTAGGACGAGGCGACAAGCGTTAAGCGTAGCATAATGCGTGTCGCCTATTCTATTTACGAGGCGTAAAAGGCAATTGGAAAGTTAGCTTCTCATCCCCGCCGCAGGCGGGGAGAGAAACAAACAGCTACTTAATTCGTAATGCGGTCGCCGCTTGACTTTTCAAAATTAGTGAGTTATAATTTAGTAAATCGTAATCAACCAGATTTTCGAGAAGATTTTTCCAGAAAAAAGACAAGAACGACGTTTCCCTTTCGCCGTGGTCGGAGAGAAAACAGATAACAGGAGCTTAGAAAATCGAGAATTGAAATAAGTAGTTTACAAATTAGTAAATCGTAACTCACTAAATTGGAGGAACAAAAATGTTTATTGGAAGGCAATCGGAGCTTAATACGCTTAACAAGCTTTATACGTCGGGAAAATTTGAATTTGCCGTTATATACGGACGTCGTCGGGTCGGAAAAACCGCCCTGCTTAGTGAATTTACAAAGGACAAGGACACTATTTTCTTCACAGGAGTAGAAACCAATTCAAAGCAAAACCTTGAAAACCTTTCACGTTGCATTATGGAGTATGCAGGTATTTCAGCCGACACTTCGTTTGCGTCTTTTCAGACGGCACTGAAATACGTTTTTGAGCTGGCGCTCGATAAGAGAATTGTTTTTGTAATTGACGAATATCCTTATGTGGCAAGAGTTTCAAAAAGCTTGGCTTCAACGCTTCAGCTCTTAATTGACAGGTATAAAGACCATACAAAGCTGTTTTTAATTCTTTGTGGCTCGTCTATGTCATATATGGAAGACAACGTGCTGGCATATAAAGCTCCTCTTTACGGACGGCGAACAGCACAGCTTAAAATCAATCCGTTTGATTTTTTTGAAGCCTGTCAATACTTTCCAAACTTTTCAAGCCTTGACAAGGCTTTGGCTTATGGAATAGTTGGCGGAACTCCGCAATACCTCTTGCAGCTTGACGACAAGCTATCTATTGAGGACAATATAAAAAACACGCACTTAAACCCTTCCTCGGCTATTTTTGAAGAACCAAACAATCTCATAAAGCAAGAGGTTCGTGAACCTGCAATTTATAATGCAATAGTTACGGCGATAGCGACAGGCTGTTCTAAAATGAATGAGATTTCAAACAAGGTTGGCGAGGACACAAGCGTTTGCTCGTCGTACATTAAAAATCTTATAACGCTAGGCATTGTAAAAAAAGAAACTCCGTTTGGTGAAAAGTCAAGCCGCAAAACAATTTACGCAATTGAAGACAATATGTTCAGATTCTGGTATCGCTTTGTTCCCGAAAATACTTCAATTATTTCCCGTGGGGCGACAGATTTAGCTTACAAGCGTATAGAGCCTGAAATCTCCGCATACATGGGCGGTGTATTTGAAGAAATTTGTAAACAATACCTTTGGAAGCTGCTTCGTGAAAACAATTGCGCTGTAAGCTTCAGTAATCTTGGTCGCTGGTGGGGAACGAACGCCAAAACCAAACAGCAGGAAGAAATCGACATTATGGGAGCCAACAAAGACACCGCTCTCTTTGCTGAATGCAAATGGACCAACGAGAAGATTGACCTTAGTGTTTTGCAAACGCTTATAGAGCGCAGCGAGCTGTTTAACTATCAGAAAAAGCATTTTTACCTTTTTGCAAAAACAGGCTTCACGACAGGCTGTATAGAAAAATCTGAACAGTTAGGCAACGTAACGCTTGTCACCTACAACGATATGCTGACGTGGTAGCTCCACCACCTCAAAATATTGACATCTCGCTGAATTTACTATATAATTATATGATAGCCGCAAGACTGATGCAAAAATGGCTAATATCCGTTCGGTTGCTCACATAGCGACGGACGTTCAACCGAAAAACTATATTATAATAATGTAAGGAGAAATTAAAATGGCGCAAAATGTTCATGTTTCAAAGGAAGGCTACAAAAAGCTTGAGGAAGAATTAAATTATCTCGTTTCGGTAAGAAGAAGCGAGGTTGCCGAGCAGCTTAAAGAAGCAAGAAGCTACGGCGACTTGTCGGAAAACGCTGAGTACGACGAGGCTAAAAACGCTCAGGCGCTTTTAGAGGCAAGAATCAACGAGCTTGAAATGCAAATTTCAAACGCTGTTATTGTGGAAGCGGCAAACGCAGACGAAATTTCTATCGGCTCGAAAATCAAGCTTTTAGACCTCGAAACCAACGAAATCGAGGAGCTTGAAATTGTCGGCTCAACAGAGTCAGACCCGGACAACGGAAGAATTTCAGACGAATCTCCTATCGGCAAGGCAGTATTAAAGAAAAAGCTTGGCGATACGGTTGAGGTTCAGGCGCCTATCGGTATTTTAAAGTTTGAGGTTGTTGAAATTTCGGAATAGTTAGGAGCAAAAAGGATGACAGAGAATATCGAAAACACCAGCGAGGAGCTTTCTCAGGAAGAGGTCGGCAGCTTACGACAGATAAGAATCGACAAATTAACCGAGCTTCAAGCAAATGGCAAGGACCCGTTTAAGATTACAAAGTACGACGTTGACGCAAGCGCCTCGGAGCTTAAAAGCCGCTACGAGCAGGACGAAGCCAATGCAAAAGAGATTTCCGGCGACGACGAGCAAAAGCTCAAGGAAGAGCTTGACAAGCTAAAGGAGAAGAAAATCTCCTTCGCCGGAAGAATTATCAGCTGGCGAGATATGGGAAAGGCAAACTTTATCGACGTTCAGGACCGCTCGGACAGAATGCAGGTTTATGTCAGGATGAACGACATTGGCGAGGAGCAATTCGCCGAATTTAAAAAGTGGGATATAGGAGATATTGTCGGAATCAAGGGCTTTGTTTTCAGAACTCGCCGTGGCGAGATTTCGGTTCACGCAGAGGAAATTACTCTTCTCTCAAAGTCGCTTTTGCCGTTACCTGAAAAATGGCACGGACTAAAGGACAGAGATCAGCGCTACCGCCAAAGATACACAGACCTTATTTGCAACCCTGACGTCCGCCAAACATTCATCAAACGTTCGCAGATTATAGCTTCTATCCGCCGTTATCTTGACGAAAAGGGCTTTATGGAGGTTGAAACGCCAATGCTCGTTTCAAACGCAGGCGGCGCGGCGGCAAGACCTTTTGAAACCCACTACAACGCTCTCGACGAGGACGTAAAGCTCAGAATTTCTCTTGAGCTTTACCTGAAGCGCCTTATTGTCGGAGGCTTAGAGCGAGTATACGAAATTGGTAGAGTTTTCAGAAACGAAGGCGTCGACACAAGGCATAACCCTGAGTTTACGCTGATGGAGCTTTATCAGGCATACACCGACTATCACGGAATGATGAAGCTTACCGAAGACCTCTACCGCCACGTTGCAAACGAGGTTTTAGGCACAACTAAATTTGTCTACGGCGAGCACGAAATCGACTTCGGCAAGCCGTTTGAAAAAATGACTATGGTTGACGCCGTTAAAAAGTATTCGGGCGTTGACTTTACAACAGTTGAAACTCTCGAGCAGGCGAGAACGCTTGCCGACGAGCGAGGTATAGAATACAACCAAAATCACAAGAAGGGCGATATTTTAAATCTCTTCTTCGAGGAATACGTCGAGGAGCATCTGGTTCAGCCGACATTTATTATGGATCACCCTGTTGAAATCTCGCCGCTTACAAAGAAAAAGCCCGACAACCCAGACTACGTCGAGCGATTCGAGCTTTTCATCAACGGCTGGGAAATGTGCAACGCTTACTCTGAGCTTAACGATCCTATCGACCAGCGTGAGCGCTTTGCCGCTCAGGAGGAAATGCTAAAGCAGGGCAACGAGGAGGCCAACCACACGGACGAGGACTTCCTTCGCGCACTTGAAATCGGTATGCCGCCTACAGGCGGTATCGGCTACGGCATAGACAGGCTTGTTATGCTTCTTACAAATTCCGGCTCTATCCGAGACGTTTTACTCTTCCCGACGATGAGAAACATTGAGAAATGAAGCCATTTTAAACGCCTTATTTCAAGCGGATTTTGCGATTGAGAAAAAAATCCCGTGAGCAATGAGAAAAAAACGAGAAAATTAACCAGCAACATCAAAAATTAACCGTATTGTATCTCGGCTTTCTCCTCTGGTGCAAACGTAAAGGGCTGTTATCCTCGGATAGCAGCCCTTTTTTGCAGAAAGAAAAGCAGCCCCGTAAGGCTGCTTTGCTGCTACCAGCACATATAGAGCGCATCCAGCTGCGACACGATCTGACTGATGTTCTGTTTCTCGCTTTCTGAAAGCTTGTTTTTCTTCAGATATTCCTGCATCATGTCCTGAAGCGTGTCAATCTCCCGGCGCGACTCAATGACGATTTTGTCTCGATCCAGTCTCATAAACCAGTATCTCCTTTCATTTTGCTCCCCTTGATAATACACCCGTGAGCGGCGCAAGCCGCGATTTCTCTTTCCGGTGACGAAAAAGAAAATGCGGAGTGATATAACAGTGGACGTTTTCTGCTGTATTCGCTCGCCCGACAGGGCGAGCCGTAACGGTATATCTTTTAAATATCCCGTTACGGTATTTCACAAAAACATGCCTTACAGTATATATCAAAGAGTGTATAGGGGGGTTATTTATTCCCCTTAGCGCGCGGGCGGCAGGGCTTGTCAATGCCGCCCCGCGGTTGCCGAATCCTCGGAAACCCCGGATTTATACGGGGTTTTCGAGCTATCTGCCCCCAGCTGGCTTGCATGAAAAAACCGCTAAAATCCGTGGGGATAATAAGAGGGATAATATGGGGATAATATGGGGATAATTAAAAACTTTCTCTAAAAATATTCGATGATCCTATTGACTGTGAATTTTAATTATGCTATATTATCCCCGTGATAATTTTAATTATCCCTATAGTAAAGGAGGCTGCATATGGCAAGGACAGAAGCGACGCTGGGTCATGTGATGATTACGCAGGATTTCCAGACTATGCATTGGGATTGGACGGATCCGAGAGAAGTACAGGCATTACAGTCGAAAGATGTCCGGCTTATAGGTGAGATTATCATAGAGAAGCTTGAAGCGGCAGGCATGGTTGTCGAGGACTTTTACGGGGTGCGTCATGATAAGGATGTCCATGAAGTCTGGAGCGAAGTGGACAAGATGATGATTGTGGATTACAAAACGGATCACGGACATTACCTTTCACATTTCGCAAAAGGCAAAGGCGGTACGATTGCTGAGATTGCCGTTGCTATCGGGCTTGAACCGCAGTTCATTGAGAAGCCTAAGCGCGGGCGTTACAGTTATGAGAATATGGTTGCATACCTTACGCACGTTAAGTACGATGATAAGGATAAGCATAATTACGATCCGCATGAAGTGGTGACGCTTCGCGGATATGATTATATGTCTTATTATATGGAGCATCTTGATTCGTGGCAGAAGGCGAAGGCTACTATAAAGGTGAAGAAGGTGAAAGCTGATATTGACTGGCTGGAGACTGAGATTTTGGAAGGCCGGATCAGCAAGTCGCAGGTTATGCTTACGAATGAATACTACGAGATTTACGCCCGTAATAAGCGCCGCTGTGAAGATGCGTTTAGCACATGGGGTGAGCGGAAAGCTTACAGAGTGATACAGGCGATAGACAACGGGGAGTTCAAGATTTCGGTTTTCTTCATAACAGGAAAGTCTCATTCCGGAAAGAGTATGTTCACGGATAATCTGGTTAAGCGTATCAAGAAGAAAGCCAAAGAAGAAACCGGGGAAGATTGGACGGATTGCTCGGTTGCTTCGAAGAATCCGCTTGATGATTATACGGGCGATGAGATTATTATTATGGACGATTTGCGCGGAATGTCAATGACTGCATCTGACTGGCTGAAACTGCTCGATCCGGACAGGGCAAGTATGATGTCCGCCCGCTATAATAATAAGCGTGTTGCATCGCGTGTGATTATTATAAACAGTGAGAAGGATGTTCTTGAGTTTTTCTATTATATGAAGGGTGCCGGGAGCGCTCTTGAGGAAGCGATGGATCAGTTTCTGCGCCGGATTATGTGCCGCGTTGTTGTTTATAGGGTTCCAAACGCAGATTTCCGACGAGTTACGATTTCCAATATGCAGGAGACGGAAAACGCTATGGTGAAGAGTTTGGGATACGATAAGTATACGCATGAACATAATTCCGTGACTGTGCATCATGATTATTTGGTAGCGCCTAATACGAATAACATGGACTATGACGATGCTATTGAATATCTGACGACGGTGGTTGGCATTAACAATAACTGGTGTTCAGAAGATTCGCTTATTGAGATTGGCCATACGTTGGAAACGCCTATCTGTGATATGTCGTCGGAATGGATTATTTCCACTATAAGCTCATTGGAAAAAGAAGTCGCTGAGCTTGAGTATAGGGTATGCGAACATAACAGGTCGGAGCGGCCTGAAATTTACAAAAAGATTGAAGCATATCATCAGCAGATTGCTGCGTTAAATGCTGAAATGGTTTCGCGATGTGAAGAAGAGGGGGGAAGAACCCGATTTTGCAGAATATGGTTTAGATTTGAAACCTGTGAAACCAGATGAAAATTGAGGGATTGCGTTATTGAGGATTTAATTGGTTTTAGCCGTCGGCAGACCCCTCGGAGAGTCCACTAAAAAATGTCCCAGACAGTTTTACGTAGTAAAATTGTCCGGGACATTTTTATTAGTGGAGCTAATAAAAGACACCGCGATAAAAATGTACAGAAGTGGGGTTGCGTTCTGATGATTTTGTGTTATTTTGTATTTAAAGGCAGGTGATTTATAATGCAGACAGTGGTTACGACAAGCCGTGTTCATGGATACGGCGGGCCGGACTATGTGCATGTTACGGATGATAAGGTGAGGGCGAAAGAGCCGCATGTGTTTCCGGAACTTGGAGCAAACGAAGCGTGGAAAAAGGGAAGTCCGGAGCAGACTTACAAGGAACTGTTTGACGATGACATCATTGAGTACAATAAGGGTAAAAAGCCGAGCAGACAGATAGACGGATACAGGGGATACATGGAAAAAGTGAAAGCCGATACGCGCGGAAAGCTTGCAACGAAACGGGGGAAAAACGGACAGCGGATCGTGGATACAAGCGTGGAAAAAGGGAAAAAGCTTTATTACGAACTGGTTGTTTCCGTCGGCAATACGGTAGACCGTCAGAAGGATGCGGACGGGCATATCATGTATGACGATGCGGATCATCTGATTATGCCGGGGAGACTGCCGGAAGCACTCAATAGAGCCGTGTGCCTTAAGTATTTCCAGACTTTTGAGCAGCGGAACCCGCATATGCGGATTATGACGGCGAATTACCACTGTGACGAGGGATTCAGGAATAACCGGGGAGTGCTCGAGCAGGATACGGAGCATCTGTCGATCTTATATGTTCCATATGCAGACGGGGGCAAGACGGGTCTCGCGCACCAGAACAGTATCGGGAAAGCACTAAAGCAGCAGGGATATGACAGATACGATGAATGGCAGAAGGCGGAGCGTGATTATATCGAGCAGCTGACGCGCGATCTGGCGCCGCAGTATGGGATTGATGTAGAGTTTGTGCATCCGGTTCAGGACAGGCAGCGCGAAGCCACTCCGGATGATCCGCGTGAGTTTAAGGCGTTTCAGGACGAGAAGGCGGCGGTTGCGGAAGCATGGGCAGACGTGCGCACAGCACAGAGGGAAGCGCAGGAGAAAACGCAGGAAGCCTCTGACCGCGAACAGAACGCTGCAGAACGTGAGCAGCAGATGGATGCGGAGGTACAGAGCCAGGTCGCCGCACTGCGTAAACAGATGGACGAGGAGAACGAGAAGGAGCTTGCAAAGGAAAAAGAAAAACTGAAAGCACAGAATGCATCCGAAATGCAGGATATGCGCGAAGAAATGGACAAGCTGAAAGCCAGTGTTGATGCAATTCCGTCAGTGGACACGGATTCATACGAATACAGCCAGAAGGTGACTGGCACTGTCAGGCAGCAGCTTAACGCGCCGCTGACGAGAAACGGACAGCCATGGAAATATCAGGACGGTCGTCCGGTGACAATCTGGAGCCAGTACGGCCGGCAGATTACAAATGCCGTGCAGAGTGCGCTGATATTGAACGGGGACGATGATCCGCGGAAAAAGACAGTGGTGTCAAAGCAGACAATACAGAAGGATATACAGAGATTCAATGAAAAGTTTGGAACGCAGCAGGAGCAGGAAGGAGAATACGAGCCTTCATAAAAATGCCAGTTCCCGCAAAGATACAATCCCCTTCAAAAATATCTCAAATAATGCCCTGAAAACGCCCTTGGAATCAATCCCAAGGGCGTTTAACGTGTTTTTATACGTCGAAGACGTTCTGAAGCATTTTACGGCATGAAAACGGGTATTTTCATATGAGGGCGGCTGCGCCGCCGATGGTCTGCACGATCGGCAGGGGCATACAGCAGGAAAAGTCCTGTTGAAATATCCGTCTGTTTGTGATACACTTAGTCACAGAAGCACAGATAAACGTGATTAAGAGGTGAAATTATGGCAGACAAAAATACGGTCAATTTAACGATTGTGTTGACGAAGGAAGAACGGAAAGCCTTGAAGCTGCTTGCGCTGGAACAGGATATTTCGGTATCTGCGCTGATCCGGCAGTGGTTGCAGGAACATCAGGAGAATGAGGTGAAAGACAATGGCTAAAAACTTAACAGAAGATGCCGTGTGCGATATGGCACGAGACATTTTAGGTTTAGCTGATACTGATGATGTGCGTGCTGGGGTCGGTCAGCTTACAACCTTCAATCAGTTTGGATTTTCCGGTGCGGCTGATAAGCCGGATGGATGGTATCTCCCGAAAAACAGAAACGAAGTGGCTGTTATTCTCGAAACAAAAGGTTCATCTGTTCAATTAAAACAGCCACAGGTAGACGAGATATTGAAGAATGTTCATATTGCGCAGTCTCAATATGAAAAAGTCGTTGGCATTCTATATAATAGTGAAGATGTTCGAGTATTTAAGGGTGATAAGGAAGTACGGACTGCTGCTATGCTTCAAAGGGTTAGTTATTATTTATCTCTCTTTACAGTGGACAAAATTGACAAGGAGCGTATATATTCACTGACGGCGAAGATTAATAATTGTTTGCATTTCGAGTTCGGAATTAAGAGTCTGTATCATCGAATGATTTTTACGGCTTGTGCCTTAGTTGCGGAGCGGTATGGCGCTGGTTTAAATCGGCTGAAAGACTTAGGATATTCGACTTTTCATACGGCGATCCATTCCACTCTTTCCAAGTCGCTTGCAAAGAGCCGCAGCCAGAATATGAAGATCGATATTCTGCTTGAAGAGTATTCAGATATCAAGATGAATACTACGGACAACCAGAACGCCATTAATGATTTTATCGACTGGGTTGTTGAGATATCTGAATGCGTCAATTCCAATGAATGGCGCGGTGAAGACGTTATGGGTATTTTCTTTAACGAATTTAACCGTTACAAAAAGAAATCCGAATCCGGACAGGTGTTTACGCCGGAGCATATTACAGATTTTATATATAAGATTCTTGAAGTTAATATGGACGATCGGGTATTGGATGCAACTTGTGGTTCCGGCGGTTTCCTTGTGAAAGCCATGGCAAATATGATTCATGAAGCTGGTGGAATGGAGACTGCGAAAGCAACTGAGATTAAGTCACAACAGCTATATGGAATCGAGTTTGACCGCGAGATTTTTGCCCTTGCGTGCGCAAATATGCTGATACATAAGGACGGCAAAACGAATCTGGAGCAGATGGATACCCGGACGGAAGCTGCTTGCGATTGGATGAAATCTAAGCATATCACAAAAGTGATGATGAATCCGCCTTACGAAAATAAATATGGCTGTATGACGATTGTTGAAAATGTATTGGATAGCGTTGAACCGCATACGATGTGCGCGTTCATTCTTCCTGATAAGAGGCTGGAAAAAGCGAGTAAGGTGCAAATGAAGCGCATTTTGAAACATCATCGTTTGCGAAAAGTTATTAAGCTTCCGGAAGATTTATTCTTCAATGTCGGAGTGACAACGAGTATATTTGTCTTTGAGTCCGGAGTCGCACAAGCTGGAAAAGAGTTTTTCGCTTGCTATATGGAGTCCGATGGATTGGCGACAGTGAAAAACAAAGGACGCCATGATATATATGGAAAATGGGCGGATATAGAAGCGCGGTGGGTAGATGTCGTTTTAAAACAATCAGGCGATACCACGTGCCAGTGGATAAATCCAGCAGAGCATTTATCGTATCAAGTGCCGCAGAAGCCTTTTGAAATCAGCGAGGAAGATTTCAGAAAAACCGCTATGGATTATCTAATGTTCCAGAGGGGCATTGATACAAAACAGTTTAATGATAGTTTGCTGAGTACAATGTTGTATTCGAGTCAGGTAAATGATGGTGAAGAGTCAGTATCAGTGGTTATGAAGAAGGGTGGTACTGTAGATGATGGAAACTGATATTACAAAGTGGAAGAAATTTGTAATAGGCGATTTGTTTGAAAAGTTGGATTTAAAAGTTATAAAATCAGACTTTAACAAGGCCCTCGATGTATCTGAAATACGTTCTGAAGAGTTTAATATTCCGTTAGTTAATGCAAAGCATGGTAATAACGGCATAATGTTTTACGGTAGAGACTCCGATTTTGAGACAGCTGAAATGACTATTGATATAGTGCAGAATGGAGCTATTGCAACAGGTGATGTGTATGCACAGCCACAAAAAACTGGTGTCTTATGGGATGCTTACTTGATAAAACCAAAAGTAGATATTAAATCCGTCTCGGTTTTGCAGTTTCTGGCAACAGTATTAGAGAAAGCCATCAAAGATAAGTTTAGTTATGATGATAAATGCGTTTGGGATAAGGCAAAACTTTTGTCAGTTCCGCTGCCAGTAACTTTATCTGGCGAGCCGAACTGGAACTATATGGGCGAGTATATGAGCCGTATAGAACATGAAGTTGCAGATAGGCTGGCATTATTTAGACAAACAGACAGTAAGACAAGAAATATTGAGATTTTCGGGTGGAAAGAGTTCGTTGTCGGAGAATTGTTCAGAAATATTGTAAAACCGCCTGTGTTGCATTCGCGTCAGATTGTAGAAACAGAAGATGGAGTCCCGTATGTTGTTAGGACGAAGTTTGATAACGGAATTAAATGCCGGGTTAAACCTGTTGCGTGTGTAGAACCCAGTCCGGCGGGTGTTATTTCATGGGGAGCAGAGAATGCAACGTTCTTCTATCAGGAAGAGCCGTTTTTGTCGGGTCGTGATATTTATTATATTGATACGACAGATTTGAAACCGATGACATGCAGATTTTTAACAGCATGTTTGCAAAAGATTGCGAGTAAGTATCCGTATAATTATGGGTTATTTCCTGATTTGCTCAAAGAGGAACGGATTAAACTTCCTGTGACTTTGTCTGGAGAGCCAGACTGGAATTATATGGAAAAGTATATGACATTGGTGACAGCAGATGCAGAATCTAATCTTAACGCATTTGAACAGTTGGTTTAGCATAAACTGCAATTTGAAGAAGGGCGCACAGGAGTAAAAGCATGTCATTCTATTGCTTTTTCTCACCTGATCGGATATACTGATAAATGAAGAGAAGAAAGCTGAAAAACACAATGGAACTCTAAATTAGAAAAGGAGAGTATCTATTATGCCGAAGCTTTCAAAGAGAGTTGCCCCTAAGACTGGTCTTGTGTTGCGCAAAGGCGAATACGTGAGACCGAACGGGAGCTATCAGTTCAGACTGTGGAACCCGGAGACCAAGCAGCTTGATCAGGCGAGCGCAACAACGCTTGATGAGCTGCGCGAAAAAGAAAAGGAGCTGATGAAGAACAGGCTGATCGGGGTGAAAACCGGTCAGAAGATAACGCTGAATGACTATTATGTCATTTGGAAGCACAATAAGCATGTGAAGCCTAACGTCATGTCGAATTACGGCTATATGTATACGCGGTATATCGAACCGGTGCTGGGAAAGAAGAACATTAAGGATATCAAGTATTCCACGGTTCAGTCATTTTACAATGGCCTGCTGGATAAAGAGATACTTGCGATTAACACGCTGGAAGTCGTACATAACGTACTGCATCAGATCATGGAGTTGGCTGTGCGCGATGACGTTATCCGGCGCAATGTCACGGACGGGCTGCTTGCAGAGATCAAGCGCAACAGACCGGCACCGAAGCGTAAGGAAGGGCTGACACTGGAAGAACAGGAGCGGCTGCTGGAAGTTCTGGATGATCCGGAGTTCAAAGTCTGGAAACCGATGTTTCTGTTTCTTCTTAACACCGGGCTGCGCGTCTCCGAGATGGCCGGACTTACATGGGATGATATCGACTACGATAACAACCTGATCCACGTCAGGCGGAATCTGAAATATTATCCCGATGAAAACCGGAAAAGCGTGCATGCGATTTCGACGACTAAGACAACTACGAGCCACAGAGACATTCCTCTGACGGATAAAATCAAGGACATTCTGGAGATGCAGCGCAGGGATGGCAATGCCTGTACGGAGTGCATTGACGGGGTTTCCGGTTTCATCTTCGGAAACAGGTTTGGCGGCGTACATCATCAGGGGTCGGTGAACCGGGCGATCAAGCGTATTGTCCGGAAAGCAAATGCCGATCCGGATGCGGTTCCGCTTCCGTCTTTCTCGTCTCACACTTTCAGGCACACGATCACGACTAACATGATTTATGCCGGGGTGGAACTGACGGCGGCTGCGAATATCTTGGGTCACAAGGATATTAAGACAACCGCTAACATTTATAACCGCGTCCTGAACGAGCAGAAGCGTAACGCAATGGACGCACTCGATCAGTTTTCTCAGAAGATGGACTATGAGAAAAATGAGAAAAAAAAGAGAAAATAAGCAGGAGCCAGAATGCTTATTCTGCGAGGGGTAGGAAAGTAACCGCTGAAATGCCCGTATAATTCTGGGTGAAAAACGGTGCTTTAGATATCCCGACGATGAAAACGCTTTATTAGGATAGAACGGCGACGGAAATCTGACATTTTTAGTAGAATAGAATCTTGTAGTATCTACTGTTGTTTATACTATTTCCCCTCCCTCAACGGGGAGAGGGAAATTTATAGCATTTCAAGAAGCATAATGCGGGATATAGAGGGGACGGAACGCAATTCGTAATTCTTAATGCGTAATTAGGGCGTGCTGTTTCCGAAGAGGTTTGAGCTTTAAGAATGAGCAATACAACAAAGCTCAGAAATACTACTTAGTCGCTTTCGATGAAAAAACGATGTAGAAGAGCTTAGACACAAAATTATTATGGATTTTGCCTTTGCCGATGACTTCAGGTTCTTTGGCTAATATCAGAAAAGGAGGCATCACCTATGGATTGGAGTTTTTCAGACTCCTTAATATTCGCTGCTGTTATGACAATGCGCGATATGAGTAAAGAAAAAAACAATAGGTTGATTAAGACACAGAAATTTTATCAGGAGTGCTATGAGCGAATTGCTGATGACAGCCATCAGGCTTTCAATGTCGTAACAAAGGTAGTTCAGAGGGCTTCACGAAAATATATTCCTAATGAAATCGGCTCAGGCAGTAAATATCTCGCCTTATATGCCTTTGCTCTCGTAATCGAAAGACAAGGCAGAGTTACCTCTGAACAAAACAAAATCATAAAAATATATTTTGACAATATGAGCTTTCCGTTTTCACAGAGTGCTTATTTAAGTGCTGCGAAAGCAGGGACTGAAATTGGAGATTTTAGAAAGGTTATCTCGATATCTCGAAGCTACGCAGGAGGCTTTTGGGTCAATTTCTTCAGGGCATTGTATAAGTCAGGTACGCAAAAAGACCTGCAAGATGTGATTGATTGTACAACTTCAATGATTGCGAGATTTTCCATTCTTGGTAATCCAAACAGCAATTTAGCACCGAGTATATGCACGGGCTTCGTTGAAAGCGTAAACTATCAGATTAACCAAGTCCGTGAAATCTCCATAAAGGAAATAGATTGGCTCGGTGTGATACCTATTCCTGACCGATTGGAGAAAATGAAAATCTTCTATGAGAGCCTGATTGATGATTCCAATATCACAGACGATATTTCAAAGGATGAACTTCTACCTCTATTGGAACTCCTGATTTTGAATTGTATATGTGATGTTGTGATGATGACAAAACAGCCAAAGTCAGTCAAGCTCCAAATGATGAACGATGCAGTAGCTCTTTCCGGAATACAAACAGATATAACACCGGAGCAGTATGTAAAAGAAATCGCAAACAATACCGAATTAGGGTCGTTTTATAAAACGATGTTTTCATCAGGCCCTCCCTTGGGTTCGATTTGGACAGTTATCCTCACTATGGGAGGACAGACCGGTAGAATTGATGAAGCAATGACAATTACAAATGATGTGCTTTCCGTTTTGATTCAGATAGAAAACTATCTTGATGAAAAATATCATTTTTTGGAGCAAGAAAGCATTGCAAAAAATTATATGCTGCATATTATTCAGCAGCTTAGTGATTTGTGCAATTAATGAGGATAACGATGGATAACATTAAAAGAGATATAGCTCAAGGCTATGCTGATTTTACAGACGGTATAGTCACAGCGATACAAGACTGATAAAATAACTGCCATTAAAAGCACTAATCTCGCAATCTAGCCGCAAAGCACATCGCCGTGTAGCTCTTCCCCACCACTTGTGGTACGTTCATCAGGTATTCTCCGCCGCCAGCGGGGGATACTTTTTCTTATTTTCTTCAATTTAGCTCTTTATTTTTCCCGCCGTTTGTGGTACAATGATAAAAAGAACATACTTTCTATTGAGAGGTAGGCTGGGAACTTGAATAACGATTTACTAAAAGACAAAAAACATATACATTTTATCGGAATAGGCGGCTCCGGTATGTACCCGCTGGCGCAAATTCTTCACTCGCAGGGATATTTTTTGACAGGCTCCGACAACAACGAAACCGAAACGCTCGAAGCGGTCAGAAAAATGGGGATTCCTGTTTTTATGGGGCAGAGAGCTGAAAACGTAGAGGGCGCAGATTTGGTTGTTTATTCGGCGGCAATAATGAACGACAACCCCGAGCTTATCGCCGCAAGAGGAACGGGTGCAACGGTAGTTGAACGTTGTGACCTGCTGGGATATGTAACAGGCTGCTATGACAACGCCGTTTGTATCAGCGGAACTCACGGCAAGACCACCGCTTCGTCGATGCTCACGCAGATTTTCGTAAAGGCAAATGTGGATATTTCCTGCGTTATCGGCGGAAAGCTTCCTATAATCGGCGGTTCGGGAAGAGCAGGAAAGAGCGATATTATGGTTTGCGAGGCCTGCGAATTTGTCGACACATTTTTGCGGCTTTACCCTGACGTTTCGGTAATTTTAAACGTCGACGCTGACCATCTTGAATACTTCAAAACGCTTGACAACATCAAAAAGTCGTTTGTGAAGTTTGCCAACAACGCCTCAAAGGCGATAATTTATAACGGCGACGACCGAAATACCGTAGAGGTTGTTTCCAGAGCGGACGACAAGGAGAAAATCTCGTTCGGCTTTGGCGAGCAAAACGACTACGTTGCAAAAATTGTTAAAGTAAAGGGTCTTCGCACAGATTTTGACGTTTACTTTAAGGGCAAGCTCAAGGGTCGGGCGACAATAAATGTTCCCGGTGAGCACAACGTTTTAAACGCCCTTGCCGCAATCGCAAGCGCCGTATACGAGGAAGTAAGCTGGGAGGATATAGTAACTGGACTTGAAAGCTTTACGGGAGCAATCAGGCGGTTTCAGAAGATTGACGAGGTCGGCGGAATAACGATAGTTGACGACTACGCCCACCACCCGGCGGAGCTTAGCGTTACGCTGAACGCCGCTAAGGCGCTTGACTTCAAGAGAATATGGGTGGTATTTCAGCCGCTGACCTATTCGAGAACCAAAATACTTCTGAACGACTTCAAAGACGCTCTCTCGATAGCTGATATTGCCGTAATTACCGACATTATGGGAAGTCGTGAAAAGAACACGATTGGTATCTATTCGAGGGATTTAGCTCGTATTATTCCAGACAGCGTATTTTTTGACTGCGACAACGAAACGCAGGACGAGCAGACGGCAAAGCGCAAAATGGAAAATTTCGCAGAGATAGTAGATTATATTGTAAAAAACGCACGCTCAGGAGACTTGGTTATAACCTGTGGCTGCGGCGACGTTTACAAGCTCGCAAAGATGCTTGATAAAAGGCTAAAGGAGGTTTACAATGGCTAAAGCGCTAACCGAAAGAGATAAGCGGGTTTTTGAGTACATCAAGGAGCGAATTGAGGACGGCTATGCGCCGACAGTTCGTGAAATTTGTGCGGCTATCGGACTTAATTCAACCTCTACCGGCTTTCGCTGTATAAACAATCTTGTCGAAGCAGGTCTTTTGGAAAAGTCGGAAAACCAAAACCGAGCTATAAAGCTTGCAGGAAAGGGCGGAATGAGAGTTCCTGTTATCGGAACTGTAACGGCCGGAGTTCCGATTACCGCTATTGAAAATGTCACCGACTTTATAAGCTTCAAGACAAGCAAGCATTACGACAACCCTCTCTTCGCGCTGAAGGTTCGGGGAGAGAGCATGATTAACGCTGCTATTCTCGACGGCGATACTGTAATTGTCGAGCAGCAGCCTGTCGCTTCAAACGGCGATATTGTTGTGGCTCTTATCGACAACACCGACGCTACCGTTAAAACCTTCTATAAGGAAAACGGCCACTTCAGACTTCAGCCTGAAAACGACACTATGGAGCCGATAATCGTTGACGAGGTAAAAATCCTCGGCAGAGTTATAGCCGTGATGAGGTATTATGAGTGAGAGCAGAGAAAACCAGCCATACCAACTAACAGAAAGCGAGAGAAGGCATGAGAAAAAAATACAAAACCATTGATTTGTGTGCAGGAATTGGCGGCATACGCAGAGGCTTTGAACTAACAGGGTGTTTTGAAAATGTTCTCTCTGCAGAAATTGACAAAAATGCGTGTCGCACATATGAACATTTGTTTGGCGAAAATCCTATGAATGACATCACAACGGAAGAATTCAAAAATAAAGTCGACAATATCAGTTATGATATTTTGCTAGCTGGATTTCCTTGTCAAGCATTTAGCCGAGCTGGAAGGAAAGAAGGGTTTTTAGATAAAACTAGAGGCTCATTATTCTTTGACATTGCTGAAATAATCTGGCGAACAAATCCGAAGGCATTTATGCTTGAAAACGTTGATAATCTTATATCTCACGACAGGGGTAAAACATTTGCAACCATTCTTGAAGTCCTCGTAAATGAATTAGATTACAAAGTAATTGGTGTCACTAAATCCGAAAGTAATACATTAAAATACAATGCGAAAGATTTTGTGCGAAACTCTAAAAACTTCGGTGTTCCACAAAACAGACCTCGTGTATATATTATAGGCTTTAGTAGAAAGCATTTTGGCTCCTTCATCGACACTTTGCCAAATTCGCTTCCGCAAAAAAGAGACAGTTCCCTTTATAAAGATTTAAACGAGTTATTAGAAATGGATGCTGACGATAAATATTTTCTATCTTCTGGCTACGTAGAAACGCTAGAGCGCCACAAAGCAAGGCATGAAAAAAAGGGTAACGGTTTCGGATACAAAATTGTTAATCTACCAGAAATTGAAAATCCTATTTCTAACACCATTCTTGCTACAGGCGGATCGGGAAAAGAACGTAACCTTGTTCTAGATCCCAAAAAAGGGATTGCTGGCAAAGTCGTTCCGTTTAAAAAATCGCCCCTCAATGATAAAGGAATTCGAGTAATGACTCCTAGAGAATGGGGCAAACTGCAAGGATTTATTAACTACGCTTTTGTTGACCCTCTTACAGGAGATGATAAATTTAGTTTTCCCGAAAAAACTGCGGATAGCGCAAAATACAAGCAGTTTGGAAACGCAGTTACTATCCCTGTGGTTGAAGTTATGGCAAATTTTATGAAAACCTGCTTAGAGAAAGTAGACTGTTAAACAGGAGGATTGATTATGTCAATTCAAGGAAAAAAACTAAACAAGGGAGAATGGGCTGAATTTTATGTTATGCTTAAATTGCTCGGTGAAGGACGACTGTATACGGCAAACAATTTGCTAGAAAAGAATGTTAACAGTTATCTTGACGTGTTAAAAATAATTAGGCAAGAAATAGAAACACACATTTTAGAATATGAAGTTGACAAAACCCATTCCGTTGTTATTATTAGGGATCAAACATCTTTGCAAGCTTTGCTTAGCGTGCCCTGTGCCAGATTTTTAGAAAATGCACAAGACCTCTTTAATGGGATTAAAAACTTAAAAGGAAAATCTGTTCCTGCACCTGATAGCGTTTGTCAATTTGCTAAGTTCATCTATGTGCAAAAGCCAAAAGCCCCTTCTGTAAAAGCGTTAAAAAAACAGTTTGGCGGCAAGAATGACATTTTTATCGAAGTTCGCGATTCACAAACTGCGATTGTCTCCGTAATGGGATTTTCTATAAAATCAAAATTTGCGCAAAGCCCAACATTATTTAACGCAGGTTCTTCCTCGCAATTTTTGTATAAGTTAACCAATTGCTCTGATAAAATAATGAAAGAATTTAATGCAATTTCAGACAAGGCAGGACGAGGTTGGACGAAATGCAGAAAATATCTCGCCGAAAAAAATATTACTATGGATTTTGAAAAAGTACAAAATCTGGTCTATCACAATAATCTGTTCCTTGTGGGTGAATCCATGGAAAAAATATTAGCGTGGTGTGTTAAAGATCGGCTGATTGATTCACAAAAGAATCACGAAGCAAAAGAAACAGTAGAACGCCTTGCGTTAGCAAACCCTCTTGCAGCACCAGTACCAAATATATATTACGAAAAAGCCGTGAAGGACTTTCTTATGGCTGGTTTTACTGGTATGACCGCAGGAAAAGAGTGGAACGGAAAAGAACAAGTAAACGGCGGCTATATTGTAGTTATGGATGATGGTGATGTGCTTTGTTACCATTCAAACGACAGAGAAGCATTCCGAGATTACTTGTATCGAAATACATATTTTGAATATGTTAGTGCAGATAAATTTGCTTGGAGCTATATTAAAAAGGAAAACGACAATTACTACTTACCCTTGAATATTTCTGTGAGGTTTTGTAAGAAAACTCGATAACAACCACGCAAAAACAAAGACCGAAAAGCAATTTGCCTTTCGGTCTTTTTTACACACTGATTTAAATTCTTAGTTAGCCTGATTCAGCTTCATTAGCTGTGACTTCTTTCTCGCTGCATTGTTCTTGTGCAAAATACCCTTTGCGCAAGCCTTGTCAACCTTCTTGATAGCTTCCTTAACAGCGGCTTCATCGCCTGTCTGAGCCTTCTTGAGAGCTGTCTTGAGGTCTGACTTAATCGCCTTGTTTCTAAGAGTCTTTGTTTCGATAACCTTAACTCTCTTCTTAGCAGATTTGATGTTCGGCAAAATATTTCCCTCCTCATTTTACCGCGAAATTGTTCGCTTAATTTTCACTCATTTGCGTGAGCTCCACTCGCAGACTGAGAGGAAATGCGGTGGATTCATAAAACAAGTACCAAATGGTATAATAACATAAACTGCTTAAAAATGCAAGCTTTTTTGCCAATTTTTTTAGAAGGAGTGATGTGCTTTTGTCGATCAGAACAGATTTAGCGGTTGAGCTTACAGACAACCCCAATATATTGAATGGTATAAAAACAAGCGAAAGAAATATTTTTGACTTAAACGTCACCAAAACGGAAATTTTAACCGAAAAAGCCGAGCGGGAAATTTCAAAGCCGAGAGGACGGTACGTTACAATTCGCTCAAAAAGCAGCTTTGACGTTCACAGCGACCTGTTTTACGAGCGAGCAAAAATTATCTCCGACGAGCTTAAAGACCTGCTTGGAAACGCTAAAAGCGTTTTGGTTGCGGGGCTTGGAAACAGAGAAATAACGCCCGACAGTCTGGGGGTAATTACAGCCGACCACATTTTTGCAACACGGCACATTCACACGCTTGCGCCCGACCTTATAACCGACGATATGCCGAGCGTCAGCGTTTTAACTCCAAGCGTTATGGGAAAAACAGGAATCGAAACCTCTCAGCTTATTGGTGCCGTTGTAAAGGAGCTTTCGCCCGAGGTCGTTATCATTATTGACTCGCTAGCCTGCGCCAAACTTGTAAATCTTGCAAAAACGATACAGCTTTCCGACACGGGAATAACCCCCGGCAGCGGAGTTTTAAACAAGCGTGCCGAGCTTTCCCACTCGACCCTTTCAACCCGTGTAATTTCTATCGGCGTGCCAACCGTAGTCGATATGCAAACAATTGCAGAAAGCCTGTCGGGCGGCAAAGTAAAAGGCGAGAGCAACCTCGACCACTTTTTTGTAACGCCAAAGGACATAGACCGACTTATTGCCCGAGCGGCAAAGCTCATTTCCGCAAGCGTCAATATGTGTCTTTTTCCCGGTCTTTCGCTTGAGGAGATAAATTCGTTGGTGGAGTAGGAATCTAAAAAAGACCGAAGAGCAAATTGCTTTTCGGTCTTTGTTTTTGTGCTTTTTGGAGAAGCTTTTACTCCTCTTCCTCCGCGCCGTCCAGCGCTTCGAGGTCTTCTACTGATTCTTCTTCGACTGCTTCATCAGCGCTTACAGAGTCTGCCTCCTGAGCGAGCGCTTCTTCGTCGGAAATCTGCTCCACTTCGGTGATTTCCTCCTCGTCGTCATGCTCGGCACGGGTAAATGTTACAACGCTTGCGTCGTCGGAAAGCCTCATCAGGCGAACTCCGGCAGCATATCGTCCCATAACCCGAACGTCCGCCGCACGAAGTCTTATTACAACTCCGTCTGACGAAATCATAATAATATCGTCGTCCTCGTCAACCACCTTAATTCCGCAAATTGCTCCCCTTGCGGCAATCTTCTTTGCGTTGTAGTTGAGAAGTCCCATACCGCCTCTGTTCTGAATGCGGTAGTCTTCAAGCGCAGTTCTTCTTCCATATCCCTTTTCGGTAACTGTCAGAACCGTTGCGCCTTCACGCACTCTCGCCATTGAAACAACGTAATCCTGTCCCCGAAGCTTAATAGCGCGAACGCCGTGCGCAGTTCTCGACATTACTCTTGCCTGAGATTCCTCGATACGAATGATTCTTCCCTCGTGGGTTGCAACCAGAAGCTCGTCGCTGCCGGAAGTCATTCTGACGCCCATGATCTCGTCGCCCTCGTCAATTCCGATAGCTCTTAGTCCGCCCTTGCGAACGTGCTTATAGTCGCTGAGTCTTGTCCGCTTGATCTTGCCGTTTCTTGTAACCATAACGATATATTTATTCTCGTCCTCAAGCGAATCTGTCTTTATCATCTGAGCTATTCTTTCGCCCTCGCTAAGCGATAGCAGGTTTACAATATTAGTACCTCTCGACTGCTTTGAACCCTCGGGAACCTCATAGCATTTAAGCTTGTACATAATTCCCTTATTGGTAATAAACAAAACGTAATCGTGAGATGAGCAGATAAACATTTCGGAAACAACGTCGTCCTCACGCTGCTTCATTCCTGTAACGCCCCTGCCGCCTCTATTCTGAGTTTTATAAACCGACACAGGCATTCTCTTGATATATCCCTGATTTGTATAAGTAACAACGCTTTCCTCAACAGGAATAAGGTCCTCGATATCAACCTCTCCGCTGACGTTTTCAATCTGAGTGCGGCGCTCGTCGCCAAACTTCTTCTTAAGCTCTTCAGTTTCCTCAAGAATAATCTCAAGCACTCTGTCGTGGTTTGCAAGTATATCCTCTAAATCTGCAATAGTAGCCTTCAGCTTTTCAAACTCATCTACTATCTTCTGTCTTTCAAGTCCTGTGAGTCTGCCAAGCTGCATCTTGACAATCTCGTCCGCCTGAATCTCAGTAAGACCTCTTGTATGCTCTGTAAGCTCATTGTCGCCGAGCAAAATTGCCATATCCTCGTCCTTAAAGCGCTCCATCAGCCTTTCTTTACCTTCGGCGATAGATTTACTCGACCGCAATATTGAAATAACCTCGTCGATATTATCAATGGCCAGACAATAGCCCTGCAAAATATGCGCTCTCGCCTTTGCCTTTTTAAAGTCGTACTGGGTTCTCTTTTCGATAATTGAAACCTGGTGGTTGAGGTAATGCACCAGCATTTCCTTTAAGGTAAGAACCTTTGGCACTCCGTCAACGAGCGCGAGCATAATAACACCGACGGTATCCTGAAGCTGGGTATATGAGTACAGCTTATTTAAAACGACCTGAGAAAGAGCGTCCTTTTTAAGCTCGATAACAATTCTCATTCCGTTTCTGTCCGACTCATCCCGAATATAATGTATACCGTCAATCCTCTTATCCTTAACGAGATTAGCAATGCTCTCTATAAGCCTTGCCTTATTTACCATATACGGAATTTCGGTAATAACAATCGCTTCTCTGCCTTTAACCGTTTCAATCGAAGTCTTTCCTCTTAAAATTATCTTACCACGGCCGGTTCCGTAAGCCGCTCTGATACCGGCTCTGCCCATAATAATTCCGCCCGTCGGGAAGTCAGGGCCCTTTATACTCTCCATAATTTCATCAAGAGTACAATCTGGATTGTGGACAAGCGTCTTGAGCGCGTCCACTACCTCGCACAAATTATGCGGAGGAATATTTGTTGCCATACCAACAGCAATTCCCGTAGCTCCGTTTACAAGCATATTAGGGAATCTTGACGGAAGGACAACCGGTTCCTTTAATCTGTCGTCGTAGTTTGGCATATACGGAATCGTTTCCTTATCGATATCCGTGAGCATTGACAACGCAAGCTTTGCCATTTTAGCTTCTGTATAACGATAAGCAGCCGGAGGGTCGCCGTCGACAGAACCGAAGTTTCCGTGTCCGTCGATAAGCGGATACCGCATTGAAAAGCTCTGCGCCAGACGCACCAATGCGTCATAAACAGATGCGTCGCCGTGCGGATGATACCTACCGAGCACAGAACCTACTGTGTCTGCGCACTTTCTATACGGTTTATCAGGATACAAACCGTTTTCATACATTGTATAAAGTATTCTTCTATGAACCGGCTTTAAGCCGTCACGTACATCCGGAAGCGCACGAGATACGATAACTGCCATTGAATACTGTATAAACGAGGTTTGCATCTCGTCTTCAATATCCTTGACTATTATCTTTTCGTCACCACCGAATGTTGTTATCTGGTTTTCATCATTTGCCACAAAATCACTCTTTTCTTTATTTTAATTGGATAGAGAGGAAAAGAACTACAATCAATTTCACTCGCTCAAATATGTTTACTACCTACTGTTTAATCTACGCATTTTGTCGTTCTTTTTTCAAACCGCTATATGTTAATAGAACGTGGCGACTTGTCGCCGAGCGTTATACGAAGTATAATGCGTGTTACTGCGATAGCATAATGCGTGCCGAGCTATTCTTTCTTTATACCACCCCCGTTGGGGGTGGTATAAAATTATTTACTTCTTTTTTGGCGTCTCTACTTCAAAGTCGTCGCCGAGCTTACTCTCAAACGTCTTCTTGACAATCTGAATCTGGTAATCCTCCATACAGCGCTTTGGCAGCACATAAATGGTATCCTTCTTCAAAAACAGCACAAACATCTTCTCTTTTTCGATAATCTTGAGTCCAATGTCGTCAAACTGTACCACTCTTGGCGGAATTTTAATCTCCTTGCCCTCTTCGTCGTACCTTTCGTCCTCAGGCAAAACCGTTTCGATAGAAAACTTATAATCATAAAGCTTGAAAATATACCTGTCGTCCTCAAGCGGCTTGAGCGACTGCATCAGCGTCTTTTTAATTCTGTGAGGATTATACCAGAAGATAAATATTGCCGCAAGACAAATTACCAAGCCAATCCAATACACAGCGTTTTCGGGCTGAAAGGCTATTCTGATTGCGAAAATAATACCAATCAGCGCAAACACAACCGTCTTTAAAATATTCTGCTTAAAGACGTACTTCTTCTGGAAAGCGGTAAACGCTTCGCCCTCTTCGGTATTTTTTATATCATATTCGACGATAGCTATGGCGTGCTCCTCCTGGTCGAGCTGCTGCCTGGCTTCGTTCTCGATTTCCATCATTTCCTTGGAAACCTTTTTAATATCATCCTTCATTATTGCTCCTTTCGATGTAATAATTGCACTATGTCATTCCTCGCCTGCGGCAATCCCTCTCTTGCTTCCGCCGACAGGCGGAAGTGAGAACAACCACTAAATTCACAAAGTCTTAAATATCCAGATCCTTTGCGTACTGCGCATTCTTCTCAATAAACGCCTTTCTCGGCGCTACATTATCGCCCATTAAAATTGCAAAGGTTTCGTCCGCCTTTGCAGCGTCCTCCAGCGTTATTTTAATCATCGTTCTTCTCTCCGGGTCCATAGTAGTTTCCCAAAGCTGCTCCGGGTCCATTTCACCCAGACCTTTATATCTCTGAACGTCAACCTTCAGCTTGTTCTCGCCACCAAGCTCCGCTATATACCTATCTCTCTCCTCATCCGAGAAAGCATATCTGACCTGCTTACCACGATAAACCTTAAACAGTGGCGGCTGAGCGATATAAACGTGACCCTGCTTGATAAGCTCGGGCATATATCTGAAGAAGAAGGTCAGCAAAAGTGTTCTGATGTGGCAGCCGTCAACGTCGGCATCCGCCATAATAATAACCTTACCATATCTGAGCCTTGTAATATCGAAATCCTCGCCGATGCTCGTTCCCAGAGCGGCAACGACAGGCATCAGCTTTTCATTACCATAAACCTTGTCAATTCTTGCCTTTTCGACATTGAGCATTTTTCCCCAGAGAGCCAAAATAGCCTGATAGCGTCTGTCTCTGCCTTCCTTAGCAGAACCGCCCGCTGAATCTCCCTCGACAATATAAATCTCGGTGTTTTCAATTCCCGACTCGCTGCAGTCAGCAAGCTTTCCCGGAAGCTGAGCCGACTCCATAGCGGACTTTCTCTTTGTAAGATCTCTTGCTCTTTTAGCGGCTTCTCTCGCCTTCTGTGCAAGCATAGCCTTATCGAAAATCATTCTTGCGACTACAGGATTCTCCTCGAGGTAGTTCATAAACTTCTCGCAGACCAGCTTTTCAACAAGCGGTCTGACCTCGGGATTTCCAAGTCTGCCCTTTGTCTGTCCTTCAAACTCGCAGTTTGTAAGCTTTACAGAAACGATAGCTGTAAGACCCTCTCTGACGTCCTCTCCACTGAAAACTCCGCCGTCCTTTAAGAGATTAAACTTCTTTCCATAAGCGTTAAGTGTCTTTCTGATCGCCGATTTAAAGCCGTCCTCGTGAGAGCCTCCGTCGATAGTATGAATATTATTTGCAAACGACATAATCGTTTCCTTATCGTCGGTATTATACTGAAAAGCAACCTCTGCAAACGAATCGCCCTCTGCGCCGTTAAAATATATAACATCGTTAAACAGCGGCGACCAACCGCGAACCTTGTGAATATGCTCGACAAACTGCCTTATACCGCCCTCATAATGAAGCGTTTCGCTCTGAATGTTTTCTTCATCACGAAGATCGGAGAAAACTATCTTTACGCCAGCGTTTAAAAACGCCTGCTCGCGAAGTCTTCTCAAAAGCGTATCGTAATTGTAAACTGTAGTCGTTTCAAAAATTTCAGGGTCAGCCTTAAACTTTATGGTAGTTCCTGTTTTGTCTGTCTTTCCAATGATTTTAATATCCTCTTTGTACTCTCCTCGATCAAACCGCTGGAAGTAGATATTTTCGCCGTCGTAAATAGTAACCTCCAACCATTCGGAAAGAGCGTTTACTACGCTTGCGCCAACTCCGTGAAGTCCGCCGGCTACCTTATATCCGCCGCCGCCAAACTTTCCTCCTGCGTGCAAAACTGTAAATACTACTGTTGCGGCAGAGATTTTCTCCTTCGGGTGAATACCTGTCGGTATACCTCTTCCGTTATCAGACACCTCTATTACGTCGCCAGGCAGAATATTAACCTTAATCTCGCTGCAATAGCCCGCCAGCGCTTCGTCGATTGCATTATCGACAATCTCATAAACCAGATGGTGAAGTCCCTTTTCGCCTGTCGATCCAATATACATTCCCGGACGTATTCTTACCGCTTCAAGCCCTTCAAGAACCTGAATCTGGTTTTCATCATAACTCTCCGACGCATCAATTTTTGATATGTCGCTGACATTTAATTCTGTGTTTTCTTCCAAAATATTCAACCTCTCTTTTTTTAAATGGATAGAGATGAAACGAAATGCTATTCTCTATCCTTGTTAAGAATCTATTACTACCTACTATTATTTCTACTAATGTGGCGGCGTGCCGCCTAGCGTTTTGCGAAGCATAATGCGTTGACATTCTTTTTTTCAAACCGCTATATGCTAATAGAATGAGGCGACAAGCGTTTTAATTCGTAATTCGTAATTAGGGCACGAAGCGTTTTACGAAGTATAATGCGTGCCAAGCGTTTAGCGTAGCTTAATGCGGGATAGAGTGGTAATGGACTGTTGTTGTCCAATCTCGCTCAAAATCTCGTACTACCAACTTTTAATCTATAAATTATAACAATTCCATACTTTTTTATTTGCTTTAGCAACGCTGACATTGTCCACTTTTCCGCCGTCAGACGGAAATATGTGGAAATAATTTCTATTTGTTGTACTTTCGTATTCTCTTCAACAAAGTAGAAACCGCCACAGGGCAGATATAAACCGTTTCATTTAAATTCTCATCAAGGCAAACCACAAAGCTCTTTGGCATATTGCTTGAAACATAGCTTACCCGCCTTTGCTTTCCTGCCTTATTAAGAAAATCCTTAGTAATTTTTGAAGCGCTCGTTCGCTCAATATCAAAAATTCCAACAATATCCTTTGTATTTATAAGCTTGTCGTTTCCTATATGCAAAAACATCATGCTGTCCCTAATCAGAAAGTATAGTATCGGGCGGCGCCTTTACAATTCTTCCGTCGTGAATACTATAAACCCTGTTTTTAAAACTTCCCTTTATCTGATTTTCCTCACAGCAGGTAACAAACACCTGCATACCCTTGATTTTTGAAAATATAAAGCTCTGACGGTTTTTATCAAGCTCCGACAAAACGTCGTCAAGCAAGATTACAGGGCTTTCCTTTCTTTCATCGACTAAAATATACGCCTGAGAAAGCTTTAAAATAAGCGCGACCGACCTGTTTTGTCCCTGCGAGCCATATTCTCTTGACGGCAGGCTGTTAATACAGGTTAAAAGCTCATCTCTGTGAACGCCAATTTGCGTATATCCGAGCTTAATGTCGTCGTCAATATTAGCTTGTAGCTTTTTAAGATATTCGTCCTTCATTTCTCCCGCATAGTCTTCCCTTCCTTTAAGCTCATCAAAAACTGTCGAGCATAAAGAAACTGAAAGCTCCTCTTTACCTGAAGAAATTTCACTATACAGCCGCTTGGCGGTGAGGTTCAGATTACTTGTATAGGCATATCTTAAAACGCTGATATACGAGCCCAGCTTTGCAAGCTGCTCATCCCATACCTCAAGCTCGTCTTTATCTGATACACCAAACGCTATATTTTTAAGAAGTCTGTTACGCTGAAAAATAATGCTGTCGTACTGATTTATAACGCTTATATAAGAGCGTTTAATCTGACTGATTGATAGGTCAAGAAAGCGTCGTCTGTTGTCGGGACTTCCCTTTGAAAGCTCTAAATCCTCCGGCGTAAAAACAACGCAGTCGAGGTTTCCAAAAAGCTTTGACGGATATTCAAGTTTTACTCCGTTTAGATAAACCGCCTTTTCTTTAGAGCTTCTTGACATATTATAGTTGATTTTCTGCTGCCTGAAAGAATCAGTAAAGGTAAGCTCAATCTGTGAGGTATCTCCGTCAAGACAAATAAAATCCTTGTCCTTTGTGCCACGAAAGCTTTTAAGTCCGCTGCAAAGCCAGATAGATTCAATGAGATTTGTTTTTCCCTGTGCGTTTTTGCCGCAAATTACATTGATATTGTCGTTAAACGAAACGCCTATATTTTTTAAATTTTTAAAGCCGTTTACTCTAAGACTATTTATAATCATACAATCTCAAATTCTACGTCAGCTTCGTCAATTTGTACCTTATTGCCTACACGAAGCTTTTTGCCTCTCATTGTACAAACCTCTCCGTTGACCTTGATTCTACCCTCTGAGATAACTCCCTTAGCGTCTCCGCCCGACAAAACCATATTTGAAAACTTCAGAAATGAGTCGAGCTTTATATACTCAGTCGTTATTTTTATCTGTTCCTTGTCCATCAGTCTACTCCGATTTAAGTCTTACAGGAAGTACAAGGAAGGTATAACCTTCGCCATTAACAGGAACTATCTTCATCGGCAGGTTTCCGCCGTTCATCAAAAGCTTTACCTTATCCTCTTCAATTACCTTTAGAGGGTCAAGCAAAAACTTGCAGTTAAAGCCTATTTCCATCATTGGTCCTGTTATATCAGCTGAAATCTTATCGTTTATTTTACCAATAGATGTTACACAGCTGATAGACAAAGCGCCGTTATTGAAAATACATCTTACAGGACTCTTGATTCTCTCATTGATTAATATTGAAGCACGCTCTAAGCTATTTATAAACTCTTTTCTGTCAATTATTACCTCTGTATTGCCAGAGTCAGGAATAGAACCCTTGTAGTTATGAAATTCTCCTTCAATAAGACGAGAATAAACTGTATAGCCGGAAAACTCAAAGATAACGTGCTTTCTTGAAATGAAAATCTTTGCTGTAAGCTCATCGTCGTCCTTTAATAGCTTTGAAATTTCATAAAGAGCCTTTGACGGAATAATCATCTTGTTTTGTCCATCATACTTTATAGCTTCGTCACGAACTGCTAGTCTGTATCCGTCGATTGCAACTACTGTCAGCTTATTGTTGTCAATTTCAAAAAGCTCACCCTTTAAAACAGGCTTAGCGTCAGTCTGAGCAACGGCAAATATAGTCTGATTTATCATACTTTTAAGTACAGGCTGAGAAATTTCAAATACCTCAGCGTCATCGCTTACAGTAGGAAGAGTTGGAAACTCAACGGCATTCATATACATAATTGTATATTCAGTATCTCCGCCATAAACCTTAATTTGCTGGTTATCAATTACTTCAAGAGTTACGTCCTCGCTGTTCATCTTCTTTATCATTTCACCGAGAAGACGAGCGTTTACTACAAACTGTCCCGTGCCGATAGAAGAAGCGGAAATTTCCGTTTGAATACCGATTTCAAGGTCGTAGCCCGTAAGCTCGACAGCTGTTTTCTTTACGTTTATTTTTATACCCTCTAATACCAGCAGCGTTGATTTTTCAAAAACTGCCTTTGATACGTTTACGATAGCTTCATAAAGCTCGTTTGATTTACAGATAATTGTCATTGTTAATGTCCTTTCAAAATAATGAATTTAAATTATATAAAGCCTCAGGTTTGTTTAATTTCAGAAAAACGAAATTTTTTCTGAAATAAATAAGTAAAATATATAAAATAAATAGCAGTAGTAATAGAGGCTGTTTAAACTATTAAAAAGCTCAAAAATTGGCTTGTACAAAGGCTTTGCGACTAAACAAAATTTCAACGCTCTTTAAACTGAAATGTTTACAGATTTTTGTTTTTTAACAGCTTTCAAACTTTTTAAACAGCGGTGTGCTGTTGAAATATAAAAAGTCTGTTTAAAAATGTCGGCTGCCAGAAGTCAATCGTGATGTTTCAACAAAATTTTTAAATTGGCGGTTTTTTGTTACAGTTTATATTGTTTAAAGAGATGAGAATGTTACGCTAATAAAAGACTTTCAGCAAATTTTAAATTGTTTAGAAATTTGTTTAAAGTGTTTAAAACCAGTATTAGTTATGTTTCCTTGAGATTTTTAATAATGTCGTTTACAGTTTCCTTAAAGTCTGCATTTTTATCCATCATCTTTTTTACATCCTGATAGTTAAGAGTAATGGTTGCGTGGTTTCGATTTATCTCCTCGCCAATCTGCGCATAGCTTAAGCCCTTAATCTCACGGACAACGTAAATAAAAACCTTTCTTGCAAGTGAAATAGGCGCACATCTGTTAGGCGAGCGTATTTCCTCAGGAGTTACGTTAAAGGCAGTCGACACGTCATTCATAATTCTGTCAACGGTAATATCCGCAGGAGTTGAAGACACAGCATTCTCACGAATAATTCGCTGAACCATAGAGTATGTAACAGGCTCGTTGGTAAACATTGTAAGCGCTTTAATCTTATTGACAACGCCCTCAAGACTACGGATATTATTCTTAATCTTCTCAGCAATAAGCTTTGCAACAGAGTCTGACATACTGATATCTAAAAGCTCAGCCTTGCGCTTGACGATAGCGAATCTTGTTTCAAAATCAGGCGGCTGAATATCTGCCTGAACGCCCTTTACAAAGCGGCTTCTGATTCTGTCGTCAAGCTTTTGAATCTTAGAAGGCGAAATATCACTGGTTAAAACTATTTGCTTGCCATTATTATAAAGCTCATTAAAGGTATGGAAAAACTCTTCCTGAGTGCTTTCCTTTCCGGCAATAAACTGAACATCGTCCATAAGCAAAAAGTCGCAGCTTCTGTACTTATCCTGAAACGGCGTAGTATTCTTATCCAAAATAGCCTTTACAAGCTCATTTGTAAAAGCTTCGCCTGTAACGTACAAAATGTTAAGCTCAGGGTGGTCGTGCCGAACCTTATGCTCGATAGCTTTAAGAAGATGAGTTTTACCAAGTCCTGAATCTCCGTAGATAAATAACGGATTAAAAATATCTGCGTTATTGAGCTTATTATCGTCGTTCTTACCTGCAACGGCATAGCAAAAAGCATATGCCAGCTCATTTGATTTTCCCTTGATAAAATTATCAAACGTAAGAGAATACTTTCCACTTTCCATAGCGCGCTCGAGCTTCTTTTCATTTTCCAGAACCTGATTAAACTTTAAAGCGTCGTTTTCTGCATTTGCATATCTTGGATCAAGCGTCGGATCAACCGTAATATCAATCTCAACATCAAAGCCCATTGCTTCAAAAAATCCACGCTTCATAACGTCAAGATAAAAGTCATAAATCATTTGTTTTGAAAACTCGCTCGGCGAAGCTAAATACGCCGTCTTATTTTCAAAGCCTCTTGGCTGTAAGACGTCTATCCACCTCTTATAGCCAATATCGCTTACGCCGTTATCCTCTTTACAATATTTTTTTACGTTTTCCAATACCTCTGAAAACGAGTCCATGTTATTTAAATTCCTCCTTTTTGTAGGGTTTGTATATTTATTTTTGTGTGTAATTATGCAAAAGTGCAACTGTCACTTTCGCTTGGTTTAGATTTTTAAAATGCGTCGCTTTCCCGAAAAATCACCCCAAAATAAGACAATTTTTCACCAGCTTACAATACATATTTATTATAGCATAAACTCACGCCATTTTCAACCATTTTTTCTTTTTTTTAATAGGATAGAGAGGGGATTGAAATCTGACATTTTGGATAGAAAAGAATCTTTCACCTCCTACTGACTAAGAACTAAATATTGACAATCTTAATTCAATAGCCTGAATGTTAATAGAATGTGGCAACAAGCATTTCAATTCGTAATTCGTAATTCGTAATGCGTAATTAGGGCAACGAAGCGTTTTACGAAGTATAATGCGTGTGAAAGCCTAATGCGTCATCTCCTTTTATCTGTTTATTGATTTTAATACCCTCCTTTCAGACAACCAAACAAATATGACGGGCAGATTTTTTGATCTTCCAGCGTGCTTTTTTAAAAAACTAACCAAGAACTTTAATTCAAGTCGAAACCCGGACGACCTGAATAAAACATATGTTCTAATTTTTATGATAGCCTCTTTTTTCAAGATTGTCAATAGAAAAATCAGAAATTTTTGTTGAATTTCTCGTAATGTACATTTTTTAGGACAGAAGCCTTCAAATTTCTTAATATTTTATGAACAAATTATTGCCATTTTTACGCTTGTTGCATATTTTAAATGGATAGAGAGAAAATTGAAATCTGACATTTTTATTAGACTAGGATCTTCCACCTTCTACTATCTAAGAACTAATATTGACAATCGTTTTTATCTTTGTGGGATAGAACGTGGCGACAAGCATTTTAATGCGGTCGCCAAGCGTTTAGCGAAGCTAAATGCTTGTTTAGGCAAAGCCTAATGCGGAATAGAGAGGGGACTGAAATCTGTCAATCTCATTTGCGAAGAATCTATCACGTACAGCTGTTATTCTTACATCTCTCCCCGCCAACGGCGGGGGGTTCTTCTTTTCATAAGTTTCTCACAAAAATTGTAGATAAAACAAAAGCCATCCACTATATCTTGTATCAGTCAAAAAGTTTGTCCAAAAATTTCAAAAAATACTTGACAAACACGTCCCTGTTAATATATAATAACCTAGTGACTTTAGATGAAGTCGCCTGCCTTAGTGGCACTTAAATTAACGCTGAAAAATATTGAAATAGCTTTGGAAAATCCAAAGAACTATTTATGGAGGGAGGAATCCGTAATGAAAAGAACTTATCAGCCAAAGAAAAGACAAAGACAGAAGGTTCACGGCTTTCGTAAAAGAATGTCAACTTCTAACGGACGCAAGATCTTAGCTCGCAGAAGACTAAAGGGAAGAAAAAAATTAAGCTACTAATTCGCTGACCGCCTCTACTACTTTGAATTAGAAAAGTATAGAAGTGGTCTTTTTATTTTCGTTATGAGGGAAAAATGCTTTTTACCGACATTATAAAATCCAACAAGGAATTTTCAAGAGTTTACAAAAAGGGGCGCTACTGTTCTAACGATCTCATATGCGTATATTATCTCAGAAACAACACCCCCTACAACAAGCTTGGAATAACGGTATCAAAAAAGCTCGGCAACGCCGTAGAACGCAACCGTGCGAAGCGAATAATTCGCGCAGCGTACAGAGAAAGCGAGCGTTGTCTTCCTCTGGGATATGATTTAGTGGCGGTTGCAAGAGCCGGAATTAAGGGGAAGAAGTCGACCGATATAAAGCGGTTTTTTGTCAGCACACTTAATGCTGACATAAACAGAAGCTTTAAAAAGGGTAAAAAGCAATGAAGCAGGTAATGATACTTCTTGTGAAATTTTATCAGAAGGTAATTTCGCCGCTTTTTCCTGCAAGATGCAAATACTACCCTACCTGTTCTAAATACGCCGTAGAAGCGTTTAAAAAGCACGGTTTTTTCAAGGGGTTGATTTTAGCGGTATGGCGAATTTTACGCTGCAATCCGTGGTCGAACGGCGGAATTGATCCCGTTCCCGAAAGGTTTACATTAAAACGACACAAAAAAGGAGTTTAGTCTATGTGGAATATTCCTATTATCACGCCGATACTTGGCTACCTGATGAAATTATGCTACTGGATTTGCCAGAACAACTATGCTATAGCGCTGATTATTTTCACGCTGATTGTTAAGCTTTTAGCTCTTCCAACGTCAATCAAGCAACAAAAGAGCACAGCCAAAATGGCAAAATTCAGTCCTAAGCTACAAAGACTTCAGAAGCAGTATGCAAACAACAAGGAAAAGCTTCAAGAGGAAACAATGAAGCTCTATAACGAAGAGGGCGTAAACCCAATGGGTAGCTGCCTTCCGACGATAATTACTATGGTAATTCTTTTCGGCGTTATCGGAGTTGTTTATTCGCCTCTTAATTACATTTCAAATATAGGAGATCAGAGCTTTAGCCTTTGGTCGACTAAGAACGAAACAATAACAGAAGCAGAGGACCTTGTAACCGATGTTATTATCTTAGCGGACAAGCTTGACGGCAAAAGCTATTCTGAGCTGACGGATGAGGAAATTGAAGAAATTTTCACAGTCGATGTTCTCGAAGAGGGCGGAAAGATAAACAGCGTCAGCGTATCACAGGACGACGCTTCAGAGTCGGAGCTTGAAAGAGCGCAGAGGGTATTTGCGGAACTTTATTACGACGACGCTGAGTTTGCTGAAAAGATAACAGACAGCGACGTTTTAGCTTCAAGGCTTTATCAAAGACCACAGCTACTTATTTTCCAGATTATAGATGCAGGCTACGGAGATATGTTTAACGTAGTTGAGGACGGCTTGACGGATGAGCTTGAAGAGGTTGACTACACATTCTTCTCGATTCCTCTGAGCGCAATGCCGAGCTGGACGTCGTTCTATGTTATCATTCCGATTCTTTCGCTTCTTTCACAGCTGGCGCTGACGATTATTTCTCAGCGCTACCAGAAGAAGAACAACGCAAACGCATCAACCGGCGGTATGGGAATGAAGGCTATGCTTTACATTATGCCGTTATTCTCGTTCTGGATTTCGTTTAGCTTCCCGGCGGGACTTGGTCTTTACTGGACGCTGTCGTCAATTTATTCGCTGATTCAGACGGTAGCTCTCAACAAGATTTATACGCCTGAGCGTGTTGAAAAGATGGACGCCGGAAAGAAGAAAAAGAAGAAAAAGCCGAGTATGTACGAGCGAGCTTTGCAGGCGCAGCAAATGCAGCAGGGCGGCGGCGTCAATACAAACGGCAGCAGTGCGACTGTTCTTTACGACGAGGACGGTAACGAAAAGAAAATGAGCAAGGAAGAAAGAAGAGCTTACGACCGCCAGAAAATAGCAGAAGCCAGAAAGCGAATGGCGGAAAAGTATGGCGACGAGTACGAAGAGTTTTTAGATGATTGATGAGAGGAAGGATTTAAAATGAAAAAGGTATTTACAGCAGAAAGTGTTGAAGAGGCAAAAAAGCAGGCAGCAGAGGAATTTGGCGTAGCTGAAGAGGAGATTACCTTTAACGTGTTAAAGGAAGCTAAAAAGTCGCTTTTCGGTAAGGTTAAAGAGGACGCTGAGGTTGAGGCTGAATATGAGCCTTCAAAGGCGCAGATTGCTTCTAGCTATATAATCAGCGTGTTTGAAAAAATGGGCTGTGAGAATGTCAGCGTTGAGATTACGGAAATTGAAAAGGGCGTATCTCTTGACTTTTCAGGCGACGGAGTTGAAGATTCTATCGGCAGACGAGGAGAGGTTTTAGACTCTTTGCAATACCTCGCTTCGCTTGTTTGCAACAAGGTTGACAGAGATTATTTCAGAATCGCTACCGACTGCAACGGCTTCAGAGAAAGAAGACAGGCTCAGCTCGAAGGATTTGCAAGAAAGATTGCGGCAAACGTCAAGAGAACAGGCAGATCTACTGCTCTTGAGCCGATGAATCCTTACGAGAGAAGAATTATCCATGCAACAATTACCGACATTGAGGGAGTTTCCTCTCATTCAAAGGGCGAGGACCCGTACAGAAAGGTAATTATCACCTCAAACGAAAGACGTCCACGCTCAAAGGGCGGCTACAACAAGAGAGGAAACCAGAACAGACAGGGAAGAAACAGACAAAAGGGCTACGATATTGTAAGCTCGTTTGAAAAGGAATATAAAAAGCCGAAGCCTGAGGATAGTCTTGGTTCGGGACTTTATACAAAGATCGACCTTTAATTTTGAAGATAAGACTAAGGAAAGTGCGGCTATGTCGCACTTTTTCTATGCAAGCAAGGAGGGCGCTATGGAAACGATTTGTGCAATATCTACTGCACTTTCGCAGGGTGCAATTTCACTTATCAGAATAAGCGGAGATAAAGCGATAGAAATAGCAGACAAGATTTTTCGTTCATTTTCAGGCAGGAAAGCGTCCGAGATGGAAGGACATACCTGCTTATACGGAAAAATTTACGATAAAGAACAATCGGTCGACGACGTTTTATTAACCGTTTTTCGCGCTCCTTCAAGCTATACAGGCGAGGACACAGTTGAAATTTCCTGTCACGGCGGAGTTTTCGTAACGAAAAAAGTTTTGGAGCTTGTAATCCGTGCAGGAGCTACACAGGCTTTAGCCGGCGAATTTACCAAGCGTGCCTTTGTAAACGGAAAGCTAGACCTGACGCAAGCGGAAGCTGTTATGGATATTATTTCCTCTGAGGGCGAGCGAGCGCTTGGGTCGGCAAACAGAATGCGTGACGGCGCAGTTTATAAAAAAATTACCTCCGTTCGGCAGGAGCTGATCTCGCTTCTCTCTTCGCTTGCTGCGTGGGCGGACTATCCCGAGGAGGATCTGCCTGACGTTGAGCAGGAAAGACTGAAGGCGACTATAGGAAAAGCCAATGACGAGCTTCTGGCGCTTATTAAAAGCTACGACGACGGACTTGTCTTTAAAGAGGGCGTGGAAACGGCGATTGTCGGAAGTCCGAATGTCGGAAAATCGTCGCTTATGAATTATCTGCTAGGCTTCGATCGCTCGATTGTCACAGACATCGAGGGAACCACCCGTGACGTAATTGAAGAAACTGCCAGAATTGGCGATATAACGCTCAAGCTTTGCGATACGGCTGGAATCAGAACCACCGACGATGTGGTTGAAAGTATAGGGGTTAAGCGTGCCAAAGAAAAGCTAGAGGGCGCAAGGATTGTTCTGGCGGTATTTGATGCGTCTTGTTCGCTATGTGACGAGGACAAGGAGCTTTTATCAGAGCTTAACCCTCAAAACACGCTTGTAATTCTTAACAAGACGGATCTTGAAAGAAAGCTTAACCAGTCGGACTTTTCAGGCTTTAAAGCAGTAGAGGTATCCGTTACGGAGCAGACGGGACTTGATAAATTAAAGGAAGAAATTTTAAACCTTATCGGCGTGACAACAGCTTCAAATGAGGAGGTTTTCGCTTCCCTGCGGCAAAAGGAATGCGCTCAAAGAGCGAGCAGTCTTTTAGGTTCGGCTCTTAAAGCGGCGGAGGAAGGCGAAACCCCCGACGCTGTAACGGTACTGCTCGATGAAGCACTTTCAAGTCTTCTGGAGCTTACCGGCGAGCGGGCAACCGATACGGTGGTAGACGAGGTATTTTCACGGTTTTGTGTTGGAAAGTAGAGGGGCGAAATGGTTCTTGAAAGCTATGATGTAATTGTTGTGGGGGCGGGTCACGCCGGCTGTGAAGCGGCGTTTGCAAGCGCTCGGCTTGGAGCTAAGACTGCGCTTTTCACACTCACTCTTGACGCTCTGGCGAATATGCCCTGTAATCCGTCTATCGGCGGAACGGCAAAGGGACATCTGGTGCGTGAAATCGATGCTTTAGGCGGCGAAATGGGAAAGGCGGCGGACGCTACATTTTTGCAAAGCAGAATGCTCAACAGAGGAAAGGGCCCTGCTGTGCATTCGCTTCGTGTGCAGTCTGACAGAGTAAAGTACCACACATATATGAAGCAGGCTGTTGAGAAAACGCCGCTTTTGGACTTAAAGCAGGGCGAGGTTACAGAAATTTTGTGCGAAGACGGCAGAGTGACTGGCGTTAAAACAAGGCTTCAAAGCGAGTATGCCGCAAAGGCGGTAATAATCTGCTCGGGTACATACCTAAAGGGCAGGATTTTTGTAGGATCCGAAAGCTATGAAAGCGGCCCTGATTCAACTCTTCCTGCGAATTTTCTGTCGGCTTCTCTTGAAAGGTGCGGCGTTAAATTAAGACGCTTTAAAACGGGAACGCCTGCAAGAGTTCACCGCCGTTCGATTGATTTTGATCGACTTGAAAGACAGGACGGCGACGAGAACATCACTCCGTTTTCCTTTGAAACAAAGGGCGAGCTTCACAACACTCTCCCCTGCTATATAGGCTATACGAACGAAAAAACACACGAGGTTATTTTAAAGAACATCAAACGCTCGGCGATGTATGGCGGTCAGATTGAGGGAATCGGACCGAGATATTGTCCTTCTATCGAGGACAAAATTATGCGCTTTTCCGACAGACCCCGCCACCAGCTTTTTATCGAGCCGATGGGACTTGACACAGACGAGTTTTATCTGCAGGGAATGTCAACCTCGCTTCCCGAGGAGGTACAGATTGAATTTTTAAGAACCATAAAGGGACTTGAAAATGTCGAAATAATGCGAAACGCTTATGCGATTGAGTACGATTGCTGCGACCCGACAGAGCTTTACGCAACGCTTGAATTTAAGAGCGTCAAGGGCTTGTACGGAGCGGGTCAGTTTAACGGAACCTCAGGCTATGAGGAGGCGGCGGCGCAAGGACTGGTTGCAGGAATAAACGCCGCAAGGCAAACGCAGGGCAAGGAGCCGATAATCCTTGACAGGGCAAGCTCATATATAGGAACGCTTATAGACGACCTTGTTACAAAGGGCTGCAGCGATCCGTATAGAATGCTGACGTCAAGAAGCGAGTACAGGCTGGTTCTTCGTCAGGATAACGCCGACCAGCGATTAACGCCGCTCGGCTACAAAATAGGACTTGTTTCAAAGGAGCGTTACGACGCGCTTTGCGAGAAACAAAGGCAGATTGACGAGGA
This sequence comes from Ruminococcus sp., assembly GCA_021205185.1. Classification (GTDB taxonomy): domain Bacteria; phylum Bacillota; class Clostridia; order Oscillospirales; family Ruminococcaceae; genus UMGS1601. The sequence continues at coordinate 53,793 of JAJPYB010000008.1, forward strand.
GCTTAAAAGAGTAAAGAGCGTCAACATCTCGCCGCTTGACGTAAACGAATATTTAAAGGAAATGGGAACCGAACCGCTCTCGACTGGCGCAAAGCTAAGTCAGCTTATAAGACGTCCGCAGCTTAGCTATAAAGGTTTGGCGCCGTTTGACAAGGGTCGCCCGAAGCTAAGCGATGAGGTCGCAGAGCAGGTTGAGCTTTCAATAAAGTACGAGGGATATATTAAGATTCAGCTTGAGCGAATAGAAAGTATGCGCCGACTTGAGAAAAAGGAGCTGCCGCAGGATATTGATTATTCAAAAATACGTGGATTGCGGCTTGAAGCGGCGGAAAAGCTTGGAAAAATCCGTCCGCTTAATTTAGGACAGGCGAGCAGAATATCCGGAGTAAATCCAGCGGACATTTCCATTTTGCTGATATGGCTTGAGCGTTAAGGAGGGGTAGAATTGATAAAAAATGAGTTAAGTATGCTGCTTGATGAGATAGGCTTGTCCATAACTGACAAACAGCTTGAATGCTTTGACCGCTATGCGCATATGCTGGTGTCGTATAATAAAAATGTGAACCTGACGGCTCTTACCTCGCCTGATGAAATCGCCGAAAAGCATTTTGTCGACAGTCTTCTCCCCTTTTTGCATTTTGAAATCAAACAGGGAGCGAGCGTTATTGACGTTGGAACGGGCGCGGGCTTTCCGTCGATTCCTTTAAAAATTGTGAGAGAGGACTTAAAAATTACGCTTCTCGACTCGCTTTTGAAGAGAGTGAGATTTTTGGAGCTTTTATGCCGAACGATGGATATCAAAGCGCCGTGCATTCACGGCCGAGCGGAGGAGCTGGGGCGAAAGAAGGAGTACAGAGAGCTTTACGATATAGCTACTGCTCGAGCTGTGGCAAACCTGCCTGCTCTTTGCGAGTTTTGCCTGCCGCTTGTCAAGGTCGGCGGATATTTTCTCGCATTAAAGGGAAGTCAGGGCGCTGACGAAGCAAAAGCGGCTTACACAGCTATTAAGACGCTCGGCGGAAAGCTCGACGAGGTTTACGAATATTCCCTGCCGAGCGGCGACAAAAGAACGCTTGCGGTTGTTAAAAAAATATCGCAAACTCCGCCAAAATACCCCCGAAACAAAGCTGCTATGACCAAAAGACCGCTTTAATTTCCCGAACAAAGGCGAACGGCTGCGAAAAAAGAAGAAAACTTTATATGGATTATTGCGAATAATTGTGCTATTCTTGAGGTGGAAAAGAATAGCACTTTTTTATTTCAGAAAGGACGACAAAGAATGGTAGGGTTAAAGACAAAGAAAAAAGAGCCTGACATTCGCCGAATTTTAGATATACCAATCGACAAAATTCGACCGAATCCCGGCCAGCCGAGGAAGAATTTCGATATAGCCGAGCTTACCTCCCTTGCGAAAAGCATCGCTCGCGACGGCATTATTCAGCCGCTGTCTGTCAGAAAACGAGGGGAAGATTACGAGCTTATTTCAGGCGAACGGCGGCTTCGTGCGGCAAAAATGGCGGGGCTTACAACTGTGCCTTGCATAATGTTCGACACGAGCGAGCGAAATTCTGCGCTGATGGCGCTAATCGAGAATCTCGAGCGATCGGATTTGAGCTTCTTTGAGGAGGCGGAAGCGTTAAGCAATCTTGTGAATCTTTACGGAATGACGCAGGGCGACGCCGCCGTCAGACTCGGTATGGCGCAATCCACCGTTGCAAACAAGCTGCGGCTGTTAAAGCTCCCAGATGATGAGCGAAAGCTGATAATGGCTATGAATTTAACCGAGCGGCACGCCAGAGCACTCGTGCAGCTCGAACGAAAGCAGGACAGGCTCTACGTTTTAAATCAAATCAACAAGCAGGGCTTAAACGTCGAGAAAACTGACAAACTCGTTCGGCAGCTGCTTGAAGCGACTGCGGCGAAAAAGTCCTACTCCAGGCGCTCTCCTGTTCTTAAAGACGTCAGGCTGTTTTTTAATACTGTCAACAAGGCGGTCGAGGTTATGAAGCTCGCTGGAGTTGACGCCAACGCCACCAAAAAGCAGCGTGGTAATGTTATCGAGTATGTAATAACAATTCCACTTGCGTAAATTTGCTGTTTTGCGTGAAACATTTTTCTCTCTCCCAATGTTTCACGTTAAACATAGCGGCGATACTCTCCACAAACGCCGTTTGAATATTCTTTTAATGTTTCACGTGAAACTCACCCCCTGAGACTTGCGTGAAACATTTTTCTTTTGCTCTTGAAAATTGCAGAATATGTGGTATACTATTATTTAGAGAAATTTTGTACGAGCAAATCACGAGAGGTTAAATAAATGGGAAGAATCGTAGCAATATCCAACCAAAAGGGCGGTGTTGGAAAGTCGACAACCTGCGTTAATCTTGCCGCCGCATTAGGCAAAAAGGGTAAGAAAATTTTGGTTGTTGACTTTGATCCTCAGGGCAACACAACCACCAGCTTTGGAATAAAAAAGCGAAGCATCAGAAACACCGTTTATGAAGCGATAATAGGTAATTGCCGAATAATTGAGGCTATAAACGCTACTGATTTTCGGGGCGTGTGCGTAGTCCCTGCAACGCAAACGCTCGCAGGTGCGGCGGTAGAGCTGATGGAAACCGAAAAGCGCTCTCTTCGGCTTAAAATGCAGCTTTTGAGCGTCAAGGACGACTACGATTATATTTTTATCGACTGCCCCCCAACGCTTGATCTTATAACAATAAACGCTCTTGCGGCTTGCGACTGCGTTCTGATTCCGATTCAATGCGAATTTTTGTCGCTTGAAGGATTGGTGGAGCTTGGCGAAGCGATTAAGCGAGTTAAGAAGAGCTACAACCCGAAGATCGAGGTTTGCGGAATTTTGTTCACTATGTACGTTAAAAGATACAACCTTACCGCTCAGGTCGTTGACGAGGTAAAAAAGCACTTTGGCGACTTGGTTTACGAAACTGTAATACCCAGAAATGTTGCGCTTTCGGAGGCGCCGAGCTTTGGCGAGCCGATAATGTATTACAACCCGAAATGTAAGGGCGCAAAGGCTTATGAGGAATTGGCAAACGAGTTTTTAAAGCGTGAAAAGAAAGCTTTAAAGGCGAAGTCGAAATAGAGCGAACGGACACAATAAAGGAGGAAATATGGCGAAAAAACGACTAGGAAAGGGAATGGACGCTTTATTTTTAGAAGCGCAGGAGGAACGCTCGGAGAGTGCCGATCGCTCTGCTGTAAGCGTAAAAACTTCCGAAATTGAACCTAACCGAAACCAGCCGAGAAGAAGCTTTGACGAGGACGCAATTATAAACCTCGCCGATTCTATCAGGCAGCACGGCATTTTGCAGCCGATTCTGGTGCGACCTCTGGACAGCGGCGGCTATCAGATAGTTGCTGGCGAGCGGCGTTGGAGAGCCGCTAAAATGGTAGGGCTGTCGGAGGTTCCGGTATTTATAAAGGAGCTTGACGACTTTCAGGCGATGCAAATAGCGTTAATTGAAAACCTTCAGAGAGAGGACTTAAATCCCATTGAAGAAGCGGAAGGCTACGAGCGGCTGATGAAAAAGTACGATATGACGCAGGAGCAAATTTCCTCATCTGTTGGTAAATCAAGACCGGCGGTTGCTAACGCGCTAAGGCTTCTGACTCTCGACGAGGAAGCCAAAGAGCTTTTGCAGGACGGATCAATTACCGCCGGTCACGCAAGAGCGCTGCTGACCGTGTCGGATCTGTCCTTGCGAAGCGAGCTGCTGCATAAGGTTGTCAAGGAGGGCTTGTCGGTAAGGCAGACTGAAAGGCTTGCGGCGGACAGCAAGAATGTTGGTGAGCAAACCTCAATAAAATTTAAGGATATTTATGCTAAAGAGATTGAGGTTTCCTTAGCTGAGGTTTTCGGAAAGAAAAACGTAACGGTTACGCCTGCCGCAAAGGGCAGCTATCAGGTTAAGTTTAAGGTAAGCGACAAGGACGCGCTAAAGCAGCTTGCAACGCTGTGCGCTGAGTTTGAAATTGACAATAATCATAAAAATAAAGGAGAAGAAAGTAATGATTGACATTAAGGAGCTAAGAACAAACCCACAGAGAGTCAAGGACAATATCAAAAAGAAGTTTCAGGACGAAAAGCTACCGCTTGTAGACGTGGTGGTATCCCTTGACGCTGAATACCGTGAAACAAAAACGCTTGCCGACGAGCTAAGAAACAAGAGAAACGTAATGTCGAAGCAGATTGGCGGTTTAATGGCAAAGGGCGAGCGTGAGGAAGCGGAAAAGGTAAAAACTGAGGTCAAGGAAATCGGCGCGCGCTTAGAGGAGCTTTCCGCTAAGGAAACGGAGCTTGAGGCGAGAATAAAAGAAATAATGCTTATTATTCCAAACTTTATTGACGACAGTGTGCCTATCGGCAAGGACGACAGTGAAAATGTCGAGATTGAACGCTTTGGCGAGCCGACAGTTCCAGATTTTGAGGTACCGTATCACGTTGATATTATGGAGCGCTTAAACGGAATTGATATTGACGCGGCAAGAAAGACCAGCGGAAACGGATTTTATTATCTCTGCGGCGATATAGCAAGACTTCATTCGGCGATTTTATCCTACGCAAGAGATTTTATGATTGACAGAGGCTTTACCTACTACATTCCGCCGTTTATGATCAGAAGCAACGTCGTAACGGGTGTTATGTCGTTTGCGGAAATGGAAGGAATGATGTACAAGATTGAGGGCGAGGACCTTTATCTGATTGGTACGAGCGAGCATTCGATGATAGGAAAGTTTATTGATACTATTTTGAAGAAGGAGGAGCTTCCTAAAACGCTTACCTCCTATTCGCCGTGCTTCAGAAAAGAGGTTGGCGCACACGGAATAGAGGAGCGTGGAGTTTACAGAATCCACCAGTTTGAGAAGCAGGAAATGATAGTTGTCTGCGAGCCCGAGGAGAGTATGGAGTGGTTTAAAAAGCTTTATACGAATACGGTTGACTTCTTTAGAACGCTTGATATTCCTGTCAGAACGCTTGAGTGCTGTTCCGGCGACCTTGCAGACTTAAAGGTTAAGAGCATAGACGTTGAAGCGTGGAGTCCGAGACAGAAAAAGTATTTCGAGGTTGGCTCCTGCTCAAATTTAGGCGATGCTCAGGCGAGAAGATTGTCAATCAGAGTAAAAGACGAAAACGGTAATAAATACTTCCCACACACCCTTAATAACACGGTGGTTGCGCCGCCGAGAATGCTGATAGCATTTCTTGAAAACAATCTGAACGAGGACGGCAGCGTCAGAATACCTGAAAAGCTAAGACCGTATATGGGACAAAAGTCGGTTATTAAGTAGCTTTTGAAGCCTCTCAGATATGAGTAATTTTTGCTTGTGCGAAACAGGAATTAGTGGCAGTTGTTGCAAATTTTTAAGCAGCTGTTTCTGACAGAAAAAGCGGGAAATTCAACGGTTGACAATTGCGAAAAGATGTTGTATACTATACTTTAATATTTAAGTGGAAAAAGGTTTAGAATGAGAAAAAACGGTTAGGAGGATCAAAAATGCTGGACACAAATTACGACAACAAATTTGCAAAAGAAGGTCTTACATTTGACGACGTGCTGCTTATCCCTGCTGAAAGCGACGTAACGCCGAATATGATTGACCTGAGAACAAGACTTGCGGCGGACATTTATCTGAATATGCCGATTATGACGAGCGCTATGGACACAGTTACGGAATCGAAAATGGCGATTGCTATTGCTCGTGAAGGCGGAATAGGAATCATACATAAAAATATGTCTATTGCCGCTCAGGTTGAGGAAGTAGACAAGGTAAAGAGATCAGAAAACGGAGTTATTGTAAATCCATTCTCGCTGACAGCCGACAGAACGGTTGAAGAAGCTGACGAGCTAATGGGAAAATACAAGATTTCAGGCGTGCCGATTGTTGACGACTCAGGAAAGCTTGTAGGAATTCTGACCAACAGAGATTTAAGATTTATCACAGATTACAGCATTAAGATTTCAGAGGTTATGACAAGGGACAACCTCGTTACCGCACCGGTGGGCACAGACCTTGAGGGCGCAAAGGAAATTCTGATGAGGCACAAGATTGAAAAGCTTCCGCTCGTTGACGAGAACGGAATGCTAAAGGGTCTTATCACAATTAAGGACATTGAAAAAGCCGTTCAGTATCCAAATTCCGCAAGAGATTCAAGAGGAAGGCTTTTGTGCGGAGCGGCTATCGGAGTTACAAGCAACGTACTCGAGAGAGCAGGAGCGTTGATTGACGCATCTGTTGACGTTTTGGTTCTCGATTCGGCTCACGGACATTCAAAGAACATTATCGAGTGTGTAAAGAAGGTAAAGCAAAGCTTCCCGAACACACCGGTTATCGCAGGAAATATAGCTACAGCAGAAGCAGCGGAAGCGTTAATTGACGCAGGAGCTGACTGTCTGAAGGTTGGAATAGGACCGGGTTCTATTTGTACAACAAGAGTAGTAGCGGGAATTGGAGTTCCGCAGATTACAGCCGTTTACGACGCTGCCTGCGTTGCTCAGAAGAGAGGAATACCTGTTATTGCCGACGGCGGAATCAAGTATTCGGGAGATATTGTAAAGGCTTTGGCGGCAGGAGCTAATGTTGTTATGCTAGGCTCAATATTGGCAGGCTGTGACGAAGCTCCGGGAGATACAGAAATTTATCAGGGCAGATCTTTTAAGGTATACAGAGGAATGGGAAGTCTTGCAGCTATGGCTGCAGGCTCTAAGGACAGATACTTCCAGGAGGGCAGCAAAAAGCTCGTTCCTGAGGGAGTAGAAGGAAGAGTTCCGTACAAGGGATTGGTTTCAGACACGATTTTCCAGCTCTGTGGCGGTATTCGTTCAGGTATGGGTTATTGCGGTTGTCCGACGATTGCAGACCTTCACGAAAAAGCAAGATTTGTTAAGATTACAGGCGCAGGACTTAAGGAATCTCACCCACACGATATTTATATCACGAAGGAAGCTCCTAACTACTCAGCGCAATTTTAATTGAACACAAAAGATAAAGCAGCAGATGAAAAAGTCTGCTGCTTGGTTTTTTATGAAAGAAAAAGCGACCAGGCTTTATTTAGCCCGATCGCTTTTGCTTTTGATTTTTAATAGCTGTAACCATAGTAGAGATCAAACATTTCATCTGACAGCTCGCCATAGTCGATAAACGTGCTAACTACGCTTGTCAAATCCATTACGCACCAATCGCCGTCATATCTGATAACCGTCAGCGTTTCTGAATCGCTTCCGTTATCGTCGGCGCCTGTTGTATAGGTCGATACGTCAACTTCATAACCTGCCTCGCCTTTTAGTCCGTACTCGTCGTATTCTGCCACCTCGTCCTCGCTCATTTTGCGAACCTCGAGAATCTCGTATTCTACGTCGATATCAGGATACTGCTGCTTGTAAAGACTAGCCATTCTTTGGCAGCCGAGCTTAAAGGTCTGAATGTCGCTTCCTTCGCCCTGCTCAACATAAGCTATCAAGGCTGTATCTCCTAGCGCTTCACAGAAGTCATCATATTCAAAATCCTCCATTGCTTCGTAATAAGCTTCAACTGCGTCGTCATATCCGCCCGACGAGAAGAAAATGAAGTAAATTAAAATTCCTGCGCCGATTAAAAGAAGCAAGATTACTATTAAAATTGTGATAAGTAAGCCGTTGCCCTTTTTCTTTGTCGGAGCTTGAGCAGGCACGCCATAGCTGCCGTTTGGATCTGCCTGATAATAAGGCTGACCCTGCGGGTACGGCTGACTCGGCTGCTGATAAGGCTGTCCCTGTGGATAAGGCTGATCCGGCTGCCCGTAAGCAGCGTTCGCCTGTGTGTTCATATCTGCTGCTGTCTGTGTCGGCTCAGCGTTTGACGGCGTATACGCTACAAACGGACTTGGATCCGACGAGCGTGGCGTGTTGTAAGGATTCTTTTCGTTTACAACAGGCTCAGGCTGTGGAGCAGGCTCAGGAACTGGCTGAGCAGCTGGCTCAACAATTGGCTCAGGTGCAGGCTCTGACTGAACTGATTCGGGAACAGGCTCTACTACAGACTGTGAAATTGGCTCAACAACAGGCTCTGCTATAGGTTCAGGTTGAACTGGCTGGATTGGCTCTGCGACCGGTTCCTGCTGAACTACAGGTTCTGCGACAGGTTCTGGAGCAGGCTCTACTACTGGCGCTGGAATCGGCTGTGGTGCAGGCTCGACAGCCTTCATTACTTTAGCGCCGCAGGAAGTGCAGAAGTTAGCGCCCTCTGAAAGCGGTGTACCGCAGTTTGCACAAAATTTTGACATGGAAATATCCCCCTTTGTATTTTTTACGTTTTTCAAATCAGGCAATTTGCCTTATACCAAAATAATAGCATAAAATCGTTAAAAAGTAAACCATTTTACATTATTTTTTCAAACATTATAGGGCGACACGCATTAAGCGAAGCTTAATGCGTGCGTAGCATAATGCGGGATAGAGCTGAAATGAAAATCTGTTATTTTCATTTGATTAGAATCTCGTACCGCCTACATATTTATTTTATTATACCACCCCGCCGCTGGCGGGGTGACTTACTCTACTACTTACTTTCCCCGCCAAATGCGTCAAGCTCGTCCTCGTAGTCATCCTCGCTCATCTGGCTATAGAAAACAGCGTCGGAGATTAGCCCCAAAGCGTCGTAAGTGCACCACTCAGTGCCGACCTTCAGAACAGTAAACGTCTTTTCCTCATCGTGGTCTGAAAAGCTCTGCACAACCTCTACCTCATAGCCGCCGCTGGCGTCAATCTGAAAGCCCTGTCCGTAAGAATCTGATTTTGAGCGCTTATAGGCTAAAAGGTCAATGTCGTCAAGCTCTTTCACACTTTTTATAGTGATCTTAAAATCCTCGGTTTCCTTTGCTGCAGCGCTGATTGAAATCAGACGCTCTGTTCCTGTTTTCATATCTGAAATCGAAACGTCGTAATAGTCGTCGGCGGCAGTTCTCAAAATCTCTTCGCCGACAGCAATTTTAAGGTCGTTAAAATCGCCCTCGCCGTTTAAAATATTAAGATAGGAGGTTATCGCCGCTTCGTAAGTGTTGCTTTTTATGTAGGTTGCAATGATAAAAATTGCGAAAACGACAATAATCGCTACGGCGACAATTCCGATTATAGCGTCTCTGAAGGGGAGAGATTTAAACTTTACCGCATTTTCGGCAATAATACTTTTTGTGGAGGAGGTACTTGCAGCTTGCGGCTGAGAGATAATTTCTTCGCCGCAAAAAGGACAGAACTTTTCATCCGGTGAAAGCTCTGCGCCGCAAATATGGCAAAAGTTTTGCATACTCTCCCTCCTTATCAGTTTTAAATCCTATCTAGTCAAGTAAAACCTGTTTACCATTTCTGAAAGCACGTCGGTAAACTCGGCTTGAAATTCCGCAAACTATCTCGTAGTTAATGGTGCCGCAAAGGGAAGCTATATCGTCGACAGTAATTTCCTCGTCGCCCTGCTTGCCTATTAAAATAACGTCGTCGCCAACCTCAACCTCAGCGTTCGTAGCGTCGACGGTTATCTGGTCCATACAAACTCGCCCTACAACTTTGCATCTTGTGCCGTTTATAAGAACCTCACCCTTGTTTGAAAGAAGTCTGGGGTAGCCGTCTGCGTAGCCAACAGTAACGGTCGCAAGCTTCATATCCTTTGTCGCCTGAAAGGTTCTGCCATAGCCGACAAAGGTTCCGCTCTTTATAGTTTTTACCATCGAAACGGTAGAAACAAGCTCCATTACAGGTCTGATTTCTATCGGAAGCTCAAGCGAGCTGTCTGGTTTTAGTCCGTAAAGAATAATTCCCAGTCTTGCAAGATCCGAGCCCTCGGAGTCGGTATAAACGCCGCCCGCAGAGTTTAACCAATGACAGCATCCAACGTAGTATTCGTTCTGCTCCAGCCTAAAGCGAACCTCTTTGATTTTATCAATCTGCAATTTAGTATATGCTTCGTCGTCTGCGTTATTTGAATCTGCAACACAAAGGTGGGTGAAAATTCCTCCGACGACAAGATTAGGAAGCCTGTAAATTTTCTCCGCCTCACGAACAGCAAGACCTGTATCATCACAGGGAATACCAATTCTCGACATTCCCGTATCGAGCTTTATGTGAACCTTTACTCTTGACTTTCCTGCAAATTGGTTTGAAACGAAGGAGTTTAGCGCTTCGGCGTATTCATAGCTCATACAAGCCTGAATTATGTCATACTGAATGAGCCTGTCTGCTTCGGTGGGGTCTGTATAGCCAAGAATTAAAATGTTTCCTCTTATTTGCTGCTCACGAAGCCTTATCGCTTCGTCTATATTTGCTACCGCAAACCATTTAACTCCTAAGTCGTCCTGAAGGCAGGTAGCAATCGCCTTTGCGCTATGTCCGTAAGCGTTCGCTTTTACAACGCACATCAGCGGTATATCGCCAATAGCTCTCTGGTAGCTTTTGGCATTAAAAATAATATTGTCGAGATTGATGTTTGCGACAGTTCTTTTGGTATAGTACATAAAAAATCAGTCCTCACCTATTGAAATATTTAAAAATATGTGTTATCCTTAATGGTGTGAATTAAAACGCAACAAGGGGAATTATGAATGAAGGTACAAAAACCATTAGCTATGTGTTTTTCAGGTCACAGACCCGAAATGCTTCCCGGCAAGGGAAACAGATCAGTTGAAGGGTATAAGCAGCTGAAAAGTATGGTTGACCTGCACGTACACGACGCTATAAACGAAGGCTATTCGGTTTTTTATACCGGAATGGCTCGAGGGGTAGATTTATTAGCGGCGCTTACCGTACTTTCATACAGAAATATATATCGGCATATAAAGCTTATATGCGTTATACCATATCGGCATCAGAACGACAAGTATATCAAAAAAGATGCTTACGATTATGGCTGGATAACATATAGAGCCGACGAGGTTATATGCCTTCAGGAAGATTATTCGAGAGATTGTATGCGAAAGCGCAATCAATATATGGTTGACCATTCGGACAAGCTTTTAGCGGTTGTCAAGAACTACAAAAGCGGAACGGGAATGACCATAAATATGGCAAAGAGAAAGGGGATCCCGATTGATATAATCGATTTGAATTCGCTCGAGCCGCTGCTTGAGCCGAGTCCTGACTCCGCCCCGATTACCTTAAATAAGTGTACACCGAAATTGTAAAAATTGCAAGCATTTTTAGTAAATAGCTTGAAACCTGAAAGGAAATGAATAAATGGCAAAGGTTACAAACGCAAAGAAGAAGAGAAAATCTCAGGCGTCAGTTGCAATGGTTTATTTTATAACGCTTGTGATTGTGCTTGTTGTTGTCGGCGGAATCGCTATGCTTATAATGACAAGGCTTGTGCTTGACGACGATACTACAACTACCGTTTCCGAGGAGGATACAACGCCTACAAGTCAGGACAACACAACCTCGCTTTATATGCTTGTAAGCGACAGCGGCGAGCTTGAAATGTCGGTTGTTGCAAGAGTCCTGCCCTCGTCGAAAGAAATTATACTTTTGCCAATTTCAGAAAAAACGCTTATTGAAAGCGGAAGTCAGACGCTCGAAAGCATTTACAGCTCAACAGGCTCGCAGGGCGTTTTAACGGAGATTGAAACGCTGCTCGGAACAGAGATGGATAACTATATTGTTTTGGACCACGACAATTTTGAAAACACAATAGACTATCTGTCGTCAATTTCCTACACGATAACGGAGGATATGTACTATATTGATGAAAATTCAGACGATATAGTAAACTACGCCGAGGGCGACGAGCTGACGCTCTTTGGCTCGGAGCTTCGTCCGCTTATAACCTATCCTCTTTACGAGGACGGCGCAAGCGAGAATGTAAGAGTTTGCGGCGAGCTTTTAACCGAGGTTATAAACCAGGCGTTTGATACAACGCTCAGCGTTCAGAATTTAGGCTCAACCTACAGCTCGATGCTTAAAAATTCTGACGACAAGGATTTCCTTTTAAGCGACTACGAGGACTCGATTTACGACAACATTCAATACATAATCGACAACGCTAACGAGCCTGCAAGCTACATTACCGCAACAGGCACATGGAGCGATGACGATTCAACCTTCACAGTAGACGAAACCTTCAAGGAACAGCTTGTTTCAATTTTTGAGCTTGAATAGTGAAGTTGTAACTCCGATACGAAAGGACTTAAATTATGAAGCTTATGGTTTTCATTTTAAACAGAACCGAAAGGCTGGAAATGCTTCTGGAGGGATTTTCAAACGCCGGAGTTGGCGGAGCTACCATTATTGATTCAGCGGGTCTTGCGCAAACGCTCAACAGCCTTGATTCATCCCTTCTGACTTCAACTGTCAGGGAGCTTTTAGGCTCGTCAGGCTCAGACGGCAACAAAACTATTCTTTCAGCTATAAGGGATGATCAGCTTGAAACTGTCCGCAAGGTTATATATGCCGCTGTCGGCGATCTGTCCTTGCCGAATACGGGAATTTTGTTGACAATACCTATTGACTTTGCCGAAGGATTACCAATTCCGACCCAGCCGAAAGAAAATAAGTGATTTGTTTTAGGACAAGAAAAATCTGACAAATTAAAATAAAAGATCTGAAAGGAGCTTTGTATGAACAATACAGAAAAGACAATGGAAAAGATTGTAATTCTTTGCAAGAACAGAGGATTTATCTTTCCGGGAAGCGAAATTTACGGAGGCCTTGCAAACACATGGGATTACGGTCCTCTGGGCGCACGCCTTAAAAACAATGTGAAGGACACATGGAGAAAGCGTTTTATTCAGGAGCGTCCGAACAGCTACGAGGTTGACGCAGATATTCTGATGAACCCGAGGGTATGGGAGGCAAGCGGCCACGTTACCAGCTTTTCCGACCCGCTTTTAGACTGCAAGGAATGTAAAATGCGTCACAGAGCCGACGAGCTTATTGATAATTTTGATCCGAACGCTCACGCAGACGGAATGACCAAGGAGGAAATGTTTGAATATATAAAGGCTCATTCTATCCCTTGTCCGAATTGCGGAAAGCACAACTTTACCGACATCAGAGAGTTTAATCTGATGTTTCAGACGTTCAGAGGGGTTACCAACGACTCAAAGAGTATTATCTATTTAAGACCTGAAAACGCACAGGGCGAGTATGTAAACTTCTTAAACGTACAACGCACAATGAGAGCGAAGCTTCCGTTTTCAATCGGACAGATAGGCAAGGCGTTCAGAAACGAAATCACTCCTGGAAACTTCACATTCAGAACGATAGAATTTGAGCAAATGGAGTTCCAGACGTTTTGTAAGGAGGGCGACGACTCCGACCTTTACGATTACTTCAAGCAGTACGGACTTGAATATTTTAAGGATCTGGGAATTGCGCCAGAGCATCTGAGGTTCCACGACCATGAAAAGCTTGCCCACTACGCAAAGGCAGCTTGCGATATAGAGTTTCTGTTCCCGTTCGGCTGGGGCGAAATCAACGGAACTCACAACAGAACAAACTTCGACCTTACCCGTCATCAGGAGTACAGCGGAACAAAGCAGGAGTACCTTGACCCTGAAACCAACGAGAAGTACATTCCGTTTATTATCGAGTCAACCTACGGACTTGACAGAACGGTTTTAGCGCTCCTGTGCGAGGCTTATGACGAAGAGGTTATCGACGAGGCTAAAAACGACGTCAGAACAGTTTTGCATTTAAGCCCTGCTATTGCGCCGTACAAGGCGGCAATTTTACCGCTTTCAAAGAAGCTTTCGGGCGAGGCTGAAAAGCTTTATGCTAAGCTTTCAAAATCCTTTATGGTGGATTACGACGTTACAGGCTCGATAGGCAAGAGATACCGCCGTCAGGACGAAATCGGAACGCCTTTCTGCATTACCTTTGACTTTGATTCTCTTGAGGACGGCTGCGTAACAGTACGTGACAGAGATACTATGGAGCAGGAAAGAATCAGCATGGACGAGCTAGAGGAGTATCTTGCAAAGAGAGTGATTTTCTAAAATCAAAGAATCCCTTGCCAAATGGCAGGGGATTTTAGCTAAAGGAGGAAAATTTATGCCAAATCCAATCTTACCATTGTGGGAGTATATACCGGACGGAGAGCCAAGAGTTTTCGGCGACAGAGTTTACCTGTACGGTTCGCACGACAATGCTGGAGCGGATAACTTTTGCGACAAAAAGCTAAAGGTGTGGAGCGCGCCGATTAACGACCTAAACAACTGGGTATGCCATGGCGACAGCTTCAGACTTGTCGGCGACGAGGAAAGACCGGCCGACATAAAGGGGCTTGAGGACTGCTATCTTTATGCGCCTGACGTTATTGAAAAGGACGGCGTGTATTACCTGTATATGTATGTGTTTATGGCGGGCGGAATTGTTGCAAAAAGCGACAAGCCAGAAGGACCGTTCAAGCTTATTTCAACCTATCAATACGACCCTGAGGACGTCGGCGACGGCGGAATTTTTAACGACCCCGGCGTGCTGGTTGACGACGACGGCAGAGTTTACATATACTACGGCTTTGAAAAGAGTCATTCAAACGAAATCAACCCCGAGAATATGGTTGAAATTATAAAAGGCTCATACAGACCCAATATGGTGGGCGAGAGAGACAGAAGCGACGACGCATGGTTTTTTGAAGCAAGCTCGATAAGGAAAATCGGCGACACCTATTACTTTATCTATTCGCCACGTCTTGGAAACAGGCTGGCTTATGCGACCTCAAAAACGCCGCAGGGGCCGTTTGAGTACAGAGGATATATAGTTGACAACGGCGACGAGTACCCGGCAGGAAACGACCACGGCTCAATCTGCAACATCAACGGTCAATGGTACATTTTCTACCACAGAATGACAAACGGCACAATCACGTCAAGAAGAGCTTGCGTTGAGAAGATTGAAATTCTCCCTGACGGCTCTATTCCTACAGTCGAAATGACATCCTTAGGCTTTGAGGATGCGCTTGACCCGTACAAAATCACCGAAGCGGAAATTGCCTGCGTTTTAAAGGGCGGAGCAATGGTTACCGAAAAGGACAGATTCACACGAGTTATAACAAACATCACAAACGGCTGTATTGCCGGCTACAAGTATTTTGAGTTCGGCGAGGACAACACAGGCGTAAGTATGCAGCTTTATGTAAAGACCCACGGAACAGGCTGTCGCTCAAGGATTCACGTTTACATTGACAGCGTTGACGATAAAAACGAAATCGGCGTAGTTGAAATAGGTTCAAACAGCGGTGAGTATTCAGGCAAGGTAAAGTGTGTAACAGGTCGCCACGCTCTATACTTTAAGGCGGAATACGCTTACGAGGGAGCATTCACCGACGCATTTGACAAGAGAAATCTGTTTGACCTTTGCTCGTTTGTATTCATTAAATAACAGCACAGTCCTAAAAAAGGAGAGGAAAAATGCTTTACAATATTTTTGATTCCCACTCGCATTATGACGACAACCGCTTTGACAAGGACAGAGATGAGCTTTTAAGCGGTATGCTGTCTTCTACTGTAAGCTACATTATGCACGCAAGCACAGACATAAATTCAGCGCAGTTTGGAATAAAGCTCGCAGACAAGTACCCGAACATTTACACAAGCGTTGGAATACATCCGCTTGATCTTGACAAGCTGGAGGACGACACGCTTGAAAAAATAGAAGAAATCGCCCGTGACAACGAAAAGGTAAAGGCGATAGGCGAGATAGGACTTGACTACCACTACGAGCCTTTTGACAAGGAGCTTCAAAAGCGGATTTTCACCGAGCAGGTTAAGCTTGCAAATAAACTGAATCTTCCTGTAATCGTCCATTTAAGAGAAGCGACGCAGGACGGAATGGAAATTTTAAAGAAGTACAAGCCTAAAGGCGTAGTGCATTGCTTTTCAGGCTCCGCTGAAACGGCAAGCGAGGTTTTAAATCTTGGTATGTATATCGGCTTTACCGGCGTTTTGACATTTAAAAATTCCAAAAAGGCAAGGCGAGCGGCAAGCATTGTGCCACTGGACAGGCTGCTGCTCGAAACAGACTGTCCATATATGGCGCCCGAGCCTTTCAGGGGTAAGCGCTGCGACAGCCGAATGATTAGCGAAATTGCGAAAACAGCAGCTGAGATTTACAACCTCTCGCCGCAGGAGATTTTGGATGCGACCTGCGAAAATGCAAAAGTGCTTTATGGTATTTTGTGATAAGTATTAGAGCTTGGTTTATCAGGACGGTGGATTTGCGTTTTGCGAAATTGTCGAAAAATTTTTCTACCTCTTGCACAATCAGGCGCAGGTAAAAGCCTATCAGATTTGTATATTTTTAACACTCGCTCTGACAAGAGAAATTTGTCGGAGCGATTTTTTCGGCGTGTTGCACAAACTAAAGAGCTACAAGAAGAAAGATTTGTAAAAATTCAACAAAGAAAGAAGAAATTCGCCGAAGATTTTTCACTTTGATAAAAGCGATTTGGTGGTATAAAATGAGAACAGAAGCAAACGAGTTTACCTCAGTATTTAGTTTGCCGCCCCGTCAGGGGGCAGTGAATCAATGGTACTTTGCCACCCAAAATACTGACAGGAATGGTCCAGAAAGTAGTTTGCCGCCCCGTCAGGGGCGGTGAACCAGTGGCACTTTACCACCAAAAATACTGACAGGAATGGTCCTGTAGAAAAGGAGAAAAACAATGGGAGAAGTAAAAACAATTCTCACAAACGAAAGATACGAGCTTAACAAAAACCTCGCCCAGATGCTGAAGGGCGGAGTTATTATGGACGTTACAACACCAGAGCAGGCAAAAATTGCCGAAGCGGCAGGAGCCTGTGCGGTTATGGCGCTTGAAAGAATACCTGCTGATATTCGTGCGGCGGGCGGCGTTTCAAGAATGAGCGATCCTAAAATGATAAAGGGAATCCAGCAGGCAGTTTCGATTCCTGTTATGGCAAAGTGCAGAATAGGACATTTTGCCGAAGCGCAGATTCTTGAAGCGATTGAAATTGACTACATTGACGAAAGCGAGGTATTGTCGCCTGCCGACGACAAGTACCACATTGACAAGACGGAGTTTAAGGTTCCGTTTGTCTGCGGAGCAAAGGATTTAGGCGAAGCGCTCAGAAGAATTTCAGAGGGCGCAGCTATGATAAGGACAAAGGGCGAGCCGGGAACGGGCGACGTTGTTCAGGCGGTAAGGCATATGAGAATGATGCAGTCTGAAGTCAGACGATTGGTTTCCCTTTCAAAGGACGAGCTTTATGATGCAGCAAAGCTTTTGCAGGTTCCTTACGAGCTTGCGCTTTACGTTCACGAAAACGGCAAGCTTCCTGTAGTAAACTTTGCGGCAGGAGGAGTTGCAACTCCGGCGGACGCGGCACTTATGATGCAGCTTGGCGCAGAGGGCGTTTTTGTAGGCTCTGGAATATTCAAGTCCGGCAATCCGGAAAAGAGAGCGCAGGCGATTGTAAAAGCGGTAACAAACTACAACGACCCGAAGCTTCTGGCAGAGCTGTCTGAGGATTTAGGCGAAGCAATGGTCGGAATAAACGAGCAGGAAATCGAGCTTTTAATGGCGGAGCGTGGTAAATAAATGACAGTAGCAGTTTTAGCGCTTCAGGGAGCTTTTTTTGAGCATGAAAAAATGCTCAGCCGATTAGGTGCAGAATATTTTGAAATTCGTCAGGCGTCGGATATAAAATCGAACTTTGATGCGCTTATTATTCCAGGCGGCGAGAGCACAACCATAAGAAAGCTTTTGTCGGAGCTTAATCTCTACGATGAGATCAAGAGTAAAATTCAAAGCGGTATGCCGGTGCTCGGAATCTGCGCCGGACTGATAACGCTTGCAAAGCATATAACAAGCGATGTTGAAAATTCCGACAGAAGTCTGGAGGTTATGGACATTACCGCTTGTCGGAACGGCTACGGCAGACAGCTTGGAAGCTTTTTTGTAAGGGAAAGCTTTAACGGAGCGGAAATACCGATGACGTTTATAAGAGCGCCGTTTATTGAAAGCGTTGGCGAAGGGGTCGAGGTGTTAAGTACGGTTGACGGAAAAATCGTCGCCGCAAGGCAGGATAATATGCTGGTAACCGCCTTTCATCCGGAGCTGACGGACGATTTAACGGTTCACAGATATTTTCTCGATATGGTATAAAAAACAAAAGGCATTCCCACGGGAGTGCCTTTTATTTATTGGAAAACTTGTATTTGCCCTTACCTTTGCCTGAAACAGGTTCTATAATTTTAGCGCCCAAAAGCTTTGAAAGCAGTTTGGAAGCGCTTGACGGTTGAATTTCAAGAAGTTCAGCGACCATTCCTCTGCCAAACACCGTTTCAAATCCAAAAGCGTCAAACATTCGCCTGATGTGGATAACTGTTTTAACAGAAAAATCCGATGATTTATCCTGCAGCAGGCTGTCAATGTCTACTTTTCGCTCTCCAATGTCTACTTTTTCAGAGCGAATGTCTACTTTTTGCTCTCCAATGTCTACTTTTTCAGATGGCAAAAGGCCGCTAATATGAAGATCCCTATTGTGAAGCTCGTTGTTTTCGTTTAAGAGTAAATTTCGCAAAAATGCTTCGAGATACTCGGTGGTTCTGTGAATGCCCTTTTGTAGATTTGCATAATTTGCTCGAACGAGAGAGTTTCTGAAATACCAGGCATTTTCAGCAAAAATATCATTTGTAGCGGAAAAGCCGAGTGTTCTCAGATATTTAATAAAGAACACAGCAGTTGTTCTTGTATTGCCCTCTCCGAAAATATGAATTTGCCAGAGCCTTGACACAAACAGCGCAAGATGATGAATGATTTCGTTCATAGTAAGACCTTTATAGTCAAAAGCTTTTTCTTGTGAGAAATCATATTCGAGCGTGGCTTTAAGCTCGGAAGCACTTCCGTACAAGACGGTTGCCCCGTCGAGCACCCACTCTTTTTTAGTGATATTATAATCTCTTATTTTTCCGGCGTGTTTGTAAATACCCGTAAATAGCCTTCGGTGAATAGAGATGTATTCATTTGGAGAAAAAGAGAATGCCTTTTCGGATAATATCTCAGCAATACGAGCAGAAACCTTGTCTGCTTCTTCGGTGCGTTCATCGCTTATGTGACGGGGTTTTTGCTCATAATAAGTTTCAATCAGCGTTTCCGCCTGCTTCAATGTAATTTTGCCCTCGATATTTTGGAGAGCGGTGTCAATCAAGTATTTTGACGGCTTCAATCCGTCTACCGCCTGCAAGCCGATAGCCGTACTCCAGGCATAGCCGATGCTCTGCTTGTCAGGCTCAGACTCTTTTAAGTATTCCTTAAATGGGTCGTTGTTCATTTAAATACCTCGTTTCGTAATATTTGTCTGCACGTGGCGATAATTATCTCAATAAAGCTATCAAGACAGCAATCCTGTAGATTTTCTACTCACTGAGCGGAAAATTCAAGTAGCGCTATTATTATCCTCTTATTTTTCTTCTATATCCTTAACCGTTTGAACGAGCATCTGCTTGTACTGCTGCTTGACGCTTTTAGGTGAAAGAATCTGAACCTCGCCGCCAAAGCCAAAGACCCAGCCGAAAAAGGTCTGACTTGCAGAAACCTCAGTCGTCAGGCTAAACGAGTCCTTGTCATAAATGTTAGTTTTTACGTCCTCACCGAAGCGGTCAATCATTGTTTTCATCAATCGGTTGGCGCAGCGAAGCTTAACGGTTGTGATGTTTCCGTCAAACATATAAAACACCTCTTTGGTGTATTCGGCTATATCAAAATCAGCAGGCTTTGGTGTTGCGTCGTCGGGAAGAATTCTTGGAACTCCAGCAATGCGGTCAACTCTGAAGGTTGTTATTTTGTTTTTCTTCTCTGAAAAGCCAAGCATATAGTAAAAGTCGTCGTTCCACAAAAGATTATACGGACTGATTTTATAGACCTCGCCGTCGTTTTTTAAGACAAGCTCTTTTTTGCGGTTGTATTCGCTGTACTTAAATGAAATCTGCTTGCCCAGATTTATAGCATCGTTTATCTTGTCAACAATGTAGTAAATCTGTTCGTTGTTAGGCTTTACTCTTTCGTCAATGAAATTGTTTCGCTTGAGCTTTGGAACCTGACCTTCGCTTGCAAGTCCGTGTATTTTTTCAATCAACCGCTTGCTCTTTGAGGCGGTTATGAACTTTGACGACTCAACGGCGTCAATAAGCAGCTTTAGCTCAGGAAGCTGAAACTCCCGACTGCCGACATAGTATGTAAACTGCGAGCTTTTGTTTGTTATAATGTCAAGTCCCGAGTTTATAAGCGCCGCAATATCCGCCACAATCGTTGTGCGGTGAGCGGTAATCTGGTATTCGTCCCGAAGAATGTCAATAAGCTGTTTAATGCTCAGCGGATGCTCCTCGTCGGTACGCTCAAGTAAAATTTTTTGCAGATATAATATTCTCGGTTTGGTTTCCATAATTTCCTCTTTTCGGGTCGCTTGGTGGCAAAAGCTACAAGCGCAAACGTAGTATCCTTTTAATATTATACCGTAAAAGCGGGAGGATTTCAACAAAAAAGGGAAAATTGCTGTCGCTTTTTTGCACAGGAAAAGCGGCAGGCTTAAAAATTTTGTCGAAGCGTGTGGGCTGCTTTCGTTTTTGCTGTAAAGTGGTGTGTACAAGATTTGTCGAATCATGTGGGTTGCCTTAAAATAAATCAGGTGCATATTTCCTGCAATCCAGGCAATAATAATTTCATACAAAATCCAAAAGGAGCTTGTGACTTAAGCTCTCCTGCCTGCCGACGGTGGGTGAGAAAATTTAGACGCAAACAAAATAAAGCACAAATTATCCCACCACGATGTGGGCGGGTGGGATGTCAGAAAACCAAAATACAAAAATCCAAAGGAGAATCCAAAATGACAATCACCGACATTAAGGTAAGAAAGTTAATTCCAAACGGACGGCTTAAAGGCGTTATAAGCGTCACCTTCGACGGAGCGTTCGCAGTTCACGACATTAAGGTTGTTCAAGGCGACAACCGCCTTTTCGTTGCAATGCCAAGCAGACGGGACACAAGCGGTGTGTTTCGGGATATTGTTCATCCTATATCAAGCGAGGTGCGTGAGGAGATTGAAGATAAAATTCTGAAGGCTTATAGGGAAGAGCTTGAAAAGACAGACAGCTAAAACAATCCCCCTCAACCGACAAGCTCGGCGAGGGGGTGTTTTGTTTTTGCTACATTTGCTGTAGATAGGCTTTTGCTCGGCTTGCGATCAGCTTATCGTTGTCGTAAGCTAAAATGCTTGACGCTCGATTTATTTCAACCCAGCGAACCTCAGCGATTTCATTTTCTTGCGGTACGCAATCGGTGTTTTTTGCCTTTGCGATAAAATAAACTACAAGCTTTACCGTATCCTTTTTCGGGCAGTAGGTTGTGGTTTCACGAAAGGTCGGGTCGATAATAGCGTCGATTCCGGTTTCCTCCAAAACCTCACGATGAGCTGTTTCGATTTCCGTTTCGTTGCCCTCAACATGACCCTTTGGAAACGACCAATGGCCGCTGTTTATGTGGCGAATCAAAAGTATCTCGGTGTTGCCGTGGTACTTTCTATAGACAATAGCGCCGCAGGATTTTTCGTTTTCCATAGCGTTTTCCTTTCTGAAAGATATACTGTATTAAGTATAGCATATTTTTTTCGTTTTGTCTTTAGTTTTCGGGCAATTTTTTAAAGTATTTGAAAACAAAAAAATGGGCCTGCTGTTTGGCAGACCCATAAATTTTTTCTTAGCCTTCAATGATTTTAACAATATCGCCGACTGTCTTTACGTTTTCAACCTCGTCGTCAGAAATCTTAACATCGAATTCTTCCTCAAGCGTCATAACCATATCAACTATGTCGAGTGAATCAGCGCCAAGGTCGTCAACTATTGAAGCCTCCATAGTTACCTTGTCCTCATCAACATCAAGCTGATCAATGATAATTTCCTTAACCTTATCAAAAGTCATTTCAAGTTGCCCTCCTATCACTGAAATTTGAATTGTGAAAACGGTGAATAGACTTACTCGTCGAACTCCCCGATTTTCCTAAACTTATTATAGCGTTCATTTAGCAATTCGTCAATACTTTTTTGCAATTTTCTTTCTAAAGCTCCCTCGAGATATTTAGAAATGTTTTCTGCTGTTTCCTCCGCTGAATTGTGCGCTCCGCCGTCAGGCTCAGGAATTATATACTCGCAAACCTGAAGGGAAACCAGATCCTCTGCGGTTATTTTCATTATGTCGCAGGCTTCACGCTCACGAGAAGCATCCTTCCATAGAATGGAAGCAAAGCCACGAGGGGAAATAACGCTGTAAATTGCGTTTTCGAGCATTGCCAGCTCGTCGCAGACGCCAAGCGCCAACGCTCCGCCGCTTCCGCCTTCGCCTAAAACGATTGAGATAACAGGAGTTTTCAAGGTCATAAACTCCATAATGCTTCTTGAGATTGCTTCGCCCTGACCACGCTCCTCAGCTTCAATTCCGCAAAACGCACCGGGAGTGTCTATAAGACAAATTACAGGTCTGTGGAATTTTTCCGCCTGATGAGCAAGCCTTAAAGCCTTTCTGTAGCCCTCTGGGTGAGGCATAGCAAAGTTCGACGCTTTATTTTCGTTTAAATTTCTGCCCTTGACCTGAGCCAGAACGGTAACAGGAGTTCCCTTAAAGTAGCATATACCGCCAATTATAGCTCCGTCGTCGCCGTAGTGGCGGTCGCCGTGAAGCTCAAAAAAGTCGTCAAATAAAAGCGGAATATAATCCCTTACCGTCGGGCGATATTTATTTCTTATAAGATCAAGTCTTTGACTTGCGCTTAGCTCACTCATCTTCCTTTACACCTCCGTGAAGCTTTATGAGGTGGGCGATAGTTCGTCTGATCTTTCGCCTTTCAACAATCATATCCACAAAGCCCTTTTCCATTAAAAACTCAGCGGATTGAAAGTCCTCAGGAAGCCTTTGCTTTATAGTTCCTTCAATTACTCGCCTTCCTGCGAAGCCTATTAAAACCTTCGGTTCAGCGATTATAATATCGCCGAGCGATGCAAATGAAGCGGTAACGCCGCCGGTTGTAGGGTCGGTCATAACGGTTATATATAAGCCTCCTGCCTCGTTGTGACGAGCGACTGCGCCGTTGGTTTTTGCCATTTGCATAAGAGAAACAATTCCCTCCTGCATTCTGGCGCCGCCCGACGCTGTAAAGACAATAATCGGTAATTTCTCTTTCGTTGCAAACTCAAAGGCACGAGTAAGCTTTTCGCCGACGACGCTTCCCATAGAAGCCATCATATACCTTGAGTCCATAATAGCGATAACAACCCGAAGTCCTCTGATTTTAGCCTCGCCTGTAATGATAGCGTCTTTAAGCTTTGTCTTCTCTCTCAAAGCTGCCTGCTTTTCATCGTAATCAGGGAAATCTATCGGGTTTTTTGAAACCATATTTTTGTCAAACTCAATAAAGCTGCCCTTGTCTACAGTTAGGTCGAGTCTCTCCTTGGCGGAAATTCTCGAATGATACCCACAGCTTGGGCAAACCTTAGCGTTAGCGACAAAATCGTCCATAAACGATACGCTTCGACATCTCGGACATTTAAACATCAGGTCTGACGGTATATCCTTTTTATTCGGCTTTTGCGGCGACTTGTCGTCGTCGTTAAAACGTGTCTTTACAACTGAAAATAAATCTTCAAGCAAAATCTTATCCCCCTTATCCGTTTATTCAAACAGTAAGTCGGTAGCCTAAAAAGCTACTTTAAAATATCGGTTCTTCCCAAAAAGCCGTTGTCGTAATCTCCACGTAAAAATTCCTCACGGCGAATAAGCCGCAGATGAAAATCAATATTAGTAGACACTCCGTCAACGATAAATTCAGAAAGCGCCCAGCGCATTTTCGCAATAGCCGTTTCACGGTCTGAAGCGTGAACGATAAGCTTTGCAATCATCGAATCGTAATAGGGCGTAATTTCAAACCCCTGATAGCAAGCGCTGTCTATTCTTATTCCGGGGCCTCCCGGAACGTAAAGCGATTTAATAACTCCGGGAGACGGAAGGAAATTCATCTCAGGGTTTTCAGCGTTAATTCTGCACTCTATAGCGTGGCCTTGAATTTTTATATCCTCCTGCTTGATTGAAAGCGGTTCGCCGCCAGCAATCAGAAGCTGCTGCTTTACAAGGTCAACGCCTGTAATCTCCTCGGTAATCGGGTGTTCAACCTGAATACGAGTGTTCATTTCCATAAAGTAGTAGTTTAAGTGCTTGTCAACCAAAAATTCAATCGTTCCTGCGTTTCTGTAGCCGCAAACCTTAGCGGCAGCTACTGCTGATTCGCCCATTTTGCGGCGAAGCTCGTCGGTCATAACAGGAGAAGGAGTTTCCTCCAGAACCTTTTGGTTGCGTCGCTGCATAGAGCAGTCACGCTCGCCAAGATATATTACATTTCCAAAATTATCAGCAAGAATCTGAATCTCTATATGCTTTGGATTTTCGATAAACTTTTCTATGTAGATCTCGTCGTTCCCAAAGCAGGCTAACGCTTCCTGCCTTGCGGCAGTCATCTGCGCTTCAAGCTCGTCCTCGCTACCAACCTGCCTTATACCTCTGCCGCCGCCGCCAGCGGAAGCTTTAACAAGCACAGGGTAGCCGATTTCACTCGCCGAGGCCTTTGCTTCGCCGAGCGTCTTAACAGCTCCCTCGGAGCCTAAAATAACAGGTACTCCTGCCGCCTTCATAGTTTCCTTAGCGGTAGCCTTGTCGCCGAGCATTTCAATAGACTCAGGCAGCGGGCCGATAAATGTGATTCCGCATTTCTGACAGGTTCTCGCAAAGTGAGCGTTTTCAGACAAAAAACCAAAGCCGGGATGAATAGCGTCAGCTCCTGTAAGCTCACAAGCGGCTATAATTTCACGCATATTCAAATAGCTGTCCTTGCTCTTCGGCGGACCAATGCAAACCGCTTCGTCTGCAATTTTAGCGTGAAGTGCGTGCTGGTCGGCTGTTGAATATACAGCTACAGTTTTTATTCCAAGCTCTCGGCAGGCACGGATTATTCTTACTGCAATCTCGCCCCTGTTTGCAATCAATACTTTTTTAAGCACTTAAATTGCCCCTTTCGGTTAGTTACTTAATGGCGAAGGTAATTTCGCAGGAAACTGCTTTTTTGCCGTTGACGGTAGCAATTCCCTTTCCAACGCCTAAAGGCCCTCTCACCTTGATGATTTCAACCTCAAGTGTAAGAGTGTCGCCTGGCACTACCTGCTGACGGAACTTACAGTTGTTAATTCCGCCGAAAAGACCAAGCTTACCCTTGTTTTCAGGCAAGGACAGCAAAGCTACTGCTCCTGCCTGCGCCAGCATTTCAACCATTAAAACGCCCGGGGTTACAGGGTACTGTGGAAAATGCCCTTTAAACCAGAAGTCGTCCTCTTTTATATATTTTGTCGCAACGACCCTTTTTCCGACCTCAAGCTCGTTTACCTCGTCAATCAGCAAAAATGGATCTCTGTGTGGAATTATTTCCTTAATCTGTTCCTTGTCAAGTAGTACAGCCATTTTGTCCTCCGTTATTCGATTATCATAATCGGCTGATCGTATTCGATCGGGTCGCCGTTTTTAACCAATATTTCCTTAACAACGCCGTCAAAGTCGCTTGTAACCTCGCTCATAACCTTCATAGATTCAACAATGAAGATAACGTCGCCCTTAGCTACAGTCTTTCCAACCGTTACGAACGGCGAATCGTCCGGCGACGGCGCAGAGTAAAAGGTTCCGACAATCGGCGCCTTTACAACATTTCCAGAGGGCGCATTCGGTGCAGCGGGCGTTGCTTGTGCAGGCGCTCCCTGCGGCGCTCCTTGTGGGACGCCCATTGGCGGCATACCCTGTGGCGCTCCCTGCGGAGGCGGTCCCATTGGCGGCATACCTTCAGGCGGCATTCCCTCGGGAGGTCTGCCGTGATGCGGTGGCGGAGGACAAGCACGTCCTCTTACCGTAATGATTTTTTCGCCGTCGCCGAGAGTAATTTCCTCAAGCTTGTTTTCGGCTACTATTTCAGCCAGCTCCTTGATGTTGTCAAGTTCAAAATCAAATAAGTTCTTACCCATAATAATCGCTCCTTTTTTGCGTGAAGGGTTGTCTATTCTTCGTACTTCTTTATACAAATGGTAGCGTTGTGTCCTCCAAAGCCTAGAGAATTTGAAAGCGCTCCCTTAATTGGCTTTTCAATGTTTCCCTCTGTGGCGTAATTCAAGTCACATTCAGGGTCGGGCGTTTTATAGCCGATGGTGCGGTGAATCAGTCCGTCACGAACCGAAAGTGCTGTGACGATAGCTTCAACTCCGCCCGCAGCTCCGAGCAGATGTCCTATCATCGACTTTGTAGAGTTTACAATAGTGTTCTTTGCTTCGTCGCCGAGTGCAAGCTTAATAGCTGTTGTTTCATACTTGTCGTTAAGACCCGTTGAGGTTCCGTGAGCGTTAATGTAATCTATATCGCAGGCTTCAAGTCCTGCTTCCTTGTAGCTGTCAACCATGGCTCTTGCCGCTGCTTCGCCGGTAGGGGAAGGACTTGTCATATGATAAGCGTCGCAGGAAGCTCCGTAGCCTGCTAGCTCAGCGTAAATTTTAGCTCCTCTTGCTTTAGCGTGTTCAAGCTCCTCTAAAATTAAGATTCCACAGCCTTCGCCGAGGACAAAGCCCTGACGGTTTAAGTCAAACGGCGTTGAAGCGACCTCAGGATTTTCCGCCTTTGAAAGCGCCTTCATATTGTTAAATCCGCTTACAGCAAATTTCGTAACGCAAGCCTCTGTTCCGCCTGCTAAGCAGACGTCAAGATAGCCGTCCTTTACCTTTCTGAAAGCCTCGCCGATAGCGTGAGTAGCCGAAGCGCAGGCGGTAGTAGTGCAGAAGTTATCGCCCTTAAAACCTGTCTTCATAGCGACAGTACCAGCCGCCATATTTGTAATCATCATCGGGATGTAGAAAACAGAAATTCTGTCAGGCCCCTTTTCCAAGAAGTTGGAGTGCTGCTTTTCTGTTTCGTGAAGTCCGCCGATTCCAGCACCGATAATAACTCCGGCTCTGAAAGGATCAATGTCTGAAAAATCAGTTCCGGCGTCGTCTAACGCTTCCTTAGCCGAGCATACAGCAAACTGCGTGAAGCGGTCCATTCTTCGAGCTTCCTTCTTTTCGATAACGCCTGTCAGGTCGAAGCCCTTAACGCTCCCTACAACCTTTATAGGAATGTCGTCAGTTTCAAACTCGTCAATCGGCTTGATTCCAAGCTTGTTAAGCTTTATGTTCTCCCAAAACTCCGAAACATTCAAGCCGAGCGGGTTTACCGTACCCATTCCTGTTATAACTACTCTCTTCATATATAAATTTTCCTTTCCAAAAGCTTTTTTACATTGAAAGTCCGCCGGAGATTTCAATCACCTGACCTGTTACATAGCTTGAATCGTCCGACGCCAGGAACGAAACTACGCCTGCAATTTCATCAACAGTTCCATAACGCTTCATAGCGATTTGACCGAGCATCATTTCACGCTGTGCGTCGGTTAGCTTGTCCGTCATAGGAGTTTTGATAAATCCCGGTGCAACTGCATTGCAGGTAATTCCCCTTGAACCAAGCTCCTTAGCGACAGTTTTTGTCATACCGATAATAGCAGCCTTGGTAGCCGAATAGTTTATCTGTCCGGGGTTTCCGTAAAGTCCTGCAACGGAAGCGAGGTTAATAATTCTGCCCTTTCTCTGGCGCATCATAACAGAGCCTACAAACTTCATCATATTAAAGACGCTCTTCTGGTTGACAGCGACCACCATATCGTACTGCTCCTCGCTCATTCTTGCCATTAAGCCGTCACGGGTAATTCCAGCGTTGTTTACCAAAACGTCGATAGTGCCGAAGCGTTCCTTGACCGCCTTGACTGTAGCTTCTACAGCTGAGTGGTCTGAAACGTCGCAAATAAACCTTTCGACCTCAACGCCGGTTTGCTTGATTTTATCAATAATGTCGTTGTCCTCGAACATCTTCTCGCTTATATCGTTAAGCGCAATGTTGTAGCCGTCCTTAGCAAGTCTTAAAGCAATCGCTGCGCCTATTCCTCTTGCAGAGCCTGTTATCAATGCTGTTGCCATATTATACCTCCGTTATCTGTTAAGAAGCTTTTCAGCTTCAGTCATCATTTCCTCAATCATTTCAGCAGCAGGCTGAATTTTTGTAACCATACCTGCAATAGCTCCGCAAAGGAACGAGCCCTCTTCGAGGTTTCCGTCCTTAACTGCCTTGCGAAGCGAGCCGAGAGTAATTTCTTCAAACTCGTCAGGAGTTATAGAGCCGTTCATTTCGCCGCTTGCAAGACGCTTTGAAAACTTTGTCTTTACGTTTCTGCAAGGGTGTCCTGTTGTTCTTCCCGTAACGATAGAATCTGTATCCTTTGCCTTGATTACAAGCTCCTTGTAGGTCGGGTGAATCTGACATTCCTCAGAAGCCAGAAAACGAGTTCCAATCTGAACTCCTTCAGCTCCTAACATAAACGAAGCCGCAATTCCTCTGCCGTCGGCAATTCCGCCAGCCGCTAAAACTGGAATTTCTACAGCGTCTACAACCTGAGGAACCAGGCACATAGTGGTGTTCTCGCCGATATGTCCGCCCGATTCAGTGCCCTCTGCAATTACTGCGTCAGCTCCGGCTCTTTCCATTCTCTTGGCGAGAGCTACCGACGGCACAACAGGAATAACCTTGATGCCAGCTTCCTTCCAGGCAGCCATATACTTTCCAGGGTTTCCGGCACCCGTTGTAACGACAGGAACTCCCTCGTCGATAACAAGCTGCGCTAAATCCTCTGTATTCGGACTCATCAGCATAATGTTTACGCCGAACGGCTTGTCGCCGACTGCTGCTTTTGTCTTTCTGATTTCATCTCTGAGGTAGTCGATTGGCGCGCTTCCGCCGGCTATCAGTCCAACGCCGCCAGCGTTAGTAACAGCTGATGCCAGAGTGGATTCAGCAACCCATGCCATACCGCCCTGAATGATAGGATATTTACAACCTAAAAGCTCAGTAATTCTTGTTGTCATAGCAAATTCTCCTTAATATTCAAATATAACGCTTCCGAAGGTAAGTCCTGCTCCGAAGCCTACTATACAAATTTTATCTCCTCTCTTGACAGCTCCGCTGTGAACTGCGTCGCAAAGCGCAAGTGGAACACTCGCAGAAGATGTGTTTCCGTATTCCTCAAGGTTTAAGAAGAACTTTTCAAGCGGGAGGGATAAATTCTTCGCCGCTGTTTCAATGATTCTCTTGTTGGCCTGATGAGGGATTATACAATCTATATCGTTTGGAGCAATGCCGAGAGTCTCGCAGGTCTTTTCGCAAGCGAACGGTAAAATTTTTGTCGCAAACTTGTAAACCTCTCTGCCGTCCTGGAAAAGGCAATTATTATCTCTCTTTGGCATATCGTCTTCAATTACAACCTCGCCGTTTGAAAAGGGAGTGTGCGAATCGTAGCTCTTAGCGAGCAGGAACTTTGCGCCGTTTCCGTCAGCTCCTAAAAATGAAGAGTAAACTGTGTTCTCTTTCTTTTCCAAAACTACAGCTGCTGCGCCGTCGCCAAACAAAACGCAGGTTGCACGGTCGGTATAGTCGGTAATTTTTGAAAGCTCCTCTGCGGAAATTACAAGCGCATACTTTAAATTCTCATCAGTTTGAAGGTAACGTTTTGCCATATCGAAGCCGTATACAAATCCCGAGCAAGCGCAGTTTACGTCAATCGTCATAGCGTTTTTTGCGCCAAGCTCACGCTGAACAATACAGGATACCGACGGCGTGGAATAGTCGTTAGTGATAGTTGTAACTATTATAAGTCCAATATCGTCTGGCGAAATGCCTGCGTCTTCAACAGCGTTCTTTGCCGCTTCGGCACCTAAATACCAGGTAGGCTCGCCATTTGAAATGTGACGCTTTTTGATTCCTGTTCGGGTGGTAATCCACTCGTCGTTTGTTTCTACAATTTTTGAAAAATCCTCGTTTGTCGCAACAGTTTCCGGCGCACATTTACCAACGCCGAGAATTTTAACTCCGGTCATTTTCTCTGCTCCTTTAATTTTTGTGTTTTCAAGTACAAATCTATTGTCAAAAATTTGAAGTTGTGTTATACTGAAATACAAGATGAAACCTTGCCGCAGACGACAAGGGCACATCCTGTCTTTATTATACAATAAATTAGGTCAAATATCAAGTGTTAATTGCCAAATTGTTGAAGGAGTAATTAAAAAGGAGAGTTATTATGTCAAAAAAAGTATTTCTGTTTTCAGGTCAGGGCTCGCAGTATGTTTCAATGGCGAGCGAGCTTTATAATTTAAGCGACAACGCAAGGAAGGTCTTTGATACTGCCAATGAGGTTTTAGGCTACGACCTAAGGAGTATAGTGTTTGACGGCCCTGAGGAGGAACTTAACAAAACAAAGTATTCGCAGCCTGCTATTATGGCGACATCTCTTGCAGCCTTTGAAGCGGTAAGAGAAAAGGGAGTGGAGTTTGAAGCGGTAGCCGGTCATTCGCTCGGCGAATACGCAGCAATGGTTGCAAGCGGTATGGTAAGTATTGAGGACGGCTTTAAGCTAATTCGGGCAAGAGCGGAAGCTATGCAAAAGGCGGCAGAAGAAAACGAGGGCGCAATGTGCGCTATTATCGGGCTTAGCTCTGACGAGGTGGAGAAGGCTTGCGCCGAAACGGAGGGCTATGTAGTTGCCGTAAACTACAACTCTCCGGTTCAGACGGTAATAGCAGGAGAGGTAAGCGCCGTAGATAAGGCAGTTGAAAGGTTTACCGAGCTAAAGGCAAGATGTATGCGCCTTAATGTTGCAAGCGCATTTCATTCAAAGCTTATGCAGTCTGCTGCTGACGAGTTTATTAAAACCGCTCAGACGATAACCTTTAACCCGCCGAGCGTTGAATTTTATTCAAACGTTTTGGGAACTCGCCTGACAAGCTTTTCTGATATGCCTGAGCTTCTGGCGAAGCATATAGTATCGCCTGTTAAGTTTGTAAGCGAGCTTGAATGTATGAAGGAAGCAGGCTTTGATACGTTTATAGAGCTTGGACCTAACAAGGTTTTAACAGGCTTGGTTAGAAAAACGCTTAAGGACGTAACTCATCTTAATGTTGAAAATGAAAAAACGCTGGCAAAGGCACTTGAAGTATTAAAGTAGAAAAATCCCCGTCAAGGAAATTCCCTGACGGGGTGGTTTTTTATTCGCTAATCTTCTTTACAAGTTCCTCAATCACATCCACATCAAACTCGTTTTTCTCGATATAGCTCTCGTCGCCGAATGTTGGCGGAAACGCAACAAGCGTGTTGTAGAGCTTGGTGGCTTGTTCAAAGAAGTCGTCAAGCTGAGCTTGCTTTTGTGAATCTTCCTCGTAAACCTCAACGCCTATCGCTTCGATGTTAGGCTTATAGGCTAAAAAGTAATCAAGCGTAGAGGTTATATAGGATATATCAATTCCGGATTCAATTCCGGATGCATCGTAATTATCAAGAGCCATATTCATATAATCCACAAGAATGAAGTATGCTCTCCAATAAAAGCCTGATTCCACGTCGTCTTCATCTTCTGCAATTTCTATCTCTACTTCTTTAATATCATCAGCCTTATAAAGTCTGCAATACATTTCAACAAGAGTAAACAAATTCTCGACAGAGCGAATATAGTTGGAAAGATAAATGCTCGCAAAGTTTTCGTTAATAGCGACTGATTGAATCACCATATTGTAAACGCCCAGTTTTATAAATACTGCTGTTTCAGGAAGCGTTTCTTCGCTTGTGGGAAACACACCATTTCTTTCAGCAAGCATATCGTATAGCTCACGTGTGGCATCGGAAAATGAAATGTATGCGTCCCTGAACATTGCGTTAGAAATTTCGCTCGCAGCAGTTACATACTGGTCGCAGGAATCCAGATATTCAGAGATAGCATTCATATCATCGGCAATTCCGTCATCTGTGGTAATTGAATCAGTATCTAAATCAGGATCATTCAAATCTTCAAAAACTCCGCCATAATAATAGTGTATGACACATTCAAAACGCTTGTAAAGTCCATTTGCCTTTCGTTGAAGCGTTATCATTTCATCGCTTGCGGCAAACGGCTCTATTGCTTCCTCATAGGTAAGCGCTTCGCTTTCGCTTGAAACGTCTGGCATTTTAACACTACTATCGTCGTCGCTGTCGCAGGCGACAAAAGAAGCCGCAATCGCTAACGCTAAAATAATGCTTAATAGTTTTTTCATATAATACCCCATTTATTTAATGCGTAATTCTTAATTCGTAATGCGTAATTTGTAGTAAAAGCATTAGAAGTTCGATGCGCCGAGCGAGTCCACATCAAACTCGTTCTTTGTAATATAGCTCTCGTCGCCAAACGAAGGCGGCGTTGCAACAAGCGTGTTATAGAGCTTTGTCGCTTGCTCAAAGAAATCTTCAAGCTGCGCTTGCTTTTGTGAATCGCCCTCGTAAGCTTCGGCAAGCATAGCCTCAGCGTTTGGCTGATATACCAAAAACGAGTTAATGGTTGTGGTTATGTAGGAAATATCAATTCCAGACGCATCGTTCGAGAGGTTTACAGCGCTAAGATACGAGTCCATTAAAGATAACGCTCTGCTTGAAAAGCTTGTAGAATCCAGTCCCATAGTAGTGTTCGCAATAGCCTCTTCGGTCGAAAGCATACAATACGCTTCGGCAACGGTAAACAATTGCTGAACGGCGTAAACGTAATCGTGAAGGTAGTCGCTTGCTCTGCTTTCGTCAACAGCAGCAGACTGCAAAACCATATTGTAAAGACCGAGCTTTGTAAGGCTTAAAGCTTCTTCGATAGTTCCCTCGTCGGACGAGATTTCTCCGTTTCTGTCTGCAAGAGAGCTGTACATTTCACGAGTAGTGTCAGAAAACGAGATGTACGCATCTCTTACCATAGCGTTAGAAAGTCCGCTCGCAGTAGTTACGTATTGGTCGCAAGAGTCGATATAATCCTCGATTACCTTTAAGTCGTCGGAAATTCCGTCCTCGGTGGTAATAGTAACGCCGTTGTCGTCGGTAGCAGAATACGGACTCCAGCCGCAATAGTAAGCGATAATACATTCGAGATGATCGTAAAGCTCGTTTGCTTTTTGTTGAAGCGTCTGAATTTCCTCACTTGCAACAAACGGCTCTATTGCTTCCTCGTAAGTAAGCGCTTCGCTTTCGCTTGAAACGTCTGGCATTTTAACACTACTATCGTCGTCGCTGTCGCAGGCGGCAAATGAAGCCGCCAAAGTGAGAGCTAAAATAATGCTTAGTAATTTTTTCATATAAAGTCCTCCTCTTTATAATTCGTAATTCGTAATGCATTAGGCTTCGCCTAACGCTCGGCACGCATTATACTTCGTAAAACGCTTTGTTGCCTGTTCTATTTACGAGGTGTAAAAGTTGATTGGAAAATTTGTTTCTCACCGCCGACGGCGGAAATGATATAGTAAATTCTTATGCATTTTCTCTTTTTTATTTATTTTGAAATACGAATCCTAAATATTTTGTGTAAAACTTAAAAATCCCCCGAGATAGGGGGATTTAAGTCTGTAAACATAGCAGGAAGCTTCAGGCGAAGCAACCCGCTTTAGTTTTTGACATAAAAGAAAAAGATCAAAAACTGAAAATGTTTGATTTTTAAAATGCTGTCTTGTAAAGCTCTAGGATTGACTCTACCGTGCAAGGTCTTGGATTTCCGCCTGTGCAAACGTCAGCAAAAGCAGACTCTGCAAGAGCCGGAAGATCCTCTTCCTTAACGCCTATTTCGTGAAGCTTTTCAGGAATGCCAACGTCCTTTGAAAGCTGCTTAACAGCGTCAACAGCTGCCTTTCTGTAAGCGTCCTGATCCATTCCCGTTGTGTCAACGCCCATAGCCTCAGCGATGTCCTTGAACTTTTCGCCTGTATATGGTGCGTTATACTCCATAACATAAGGCAAAAGAACAGCGTTTGCAACTCCGTGAGGTGTGTCGTAGAACGCGCCGAGTGGGTGAGCCATTCCGTGAACAACTCCAAGTCCTACATTTGAAAATCCCATTCCTGCAACATATTGACCGAGAGCCATATCCTCTCTGCCCTTTGGTTCGTTAGCTACTGCCGAGCGAAGAGATCTTGAAATGATTTCAATAGCCTTTAGGTGCATCATATCTGTAAGCTCCCATGCAGCGAGAGTTGTGTAGCCCTCAATAGCGTGAGTAAGAGCGTCCATACCTGTTGAAGCTGTAAGTCCCTTTGGCATTGAGGACATCATATCGCTGTCGATTACTGCAACAACCGGAATGTCGTGCGGGTCAACGCAAACGAACTTTCTCTTCTTCTCCTCATCTGTGATAACGTAGTTGATTGTTACCTCAGCGGCTGTTCCTGCTGTTGTTGGAACGGCGATAATAGGAACGCAAGGATTCTTGGTATCAACTGCGCCCTCAAGAGAAGTTACGTCGCCATATTCAGGGTTTGCGATAATAATTCCGATAGCCTTAGCAGTATCCATTGCGGAGCCGCCGCCGATAGCGATAAGTGAATCAGCATCTGCTGCCTTGAAAGCTGCGATTCCGTTTTTAACAACAGTTACAGTTGGGTTAGCTTTAACGTCTGAGAAAATCTCGTAAGGATGTCCAGCCTCATCAAGAAGCTTGGTAACCTTTTGTGTTACTCCGAATTTTACAAGGTCAGGGTCTGTAACAACGAGAGTTTTCTTAAAGCCGCGCTTTTTTACCTCGCCGACAATTTCGCCTATCGAGCCTGCGCCAAAATAGGACGTTTCGTTTAAAATCATTCTTGCCATTTTAAAAATCTCCTTTTTATAAAATTTTGTAAAGCAGTTATACCGCCATTGGGAAGATTTTACACCTTTCCAACGGGTCTATATATATTATAGTAAATTTATGTGAAAATTACAAGATCGAGATTACTGTTAAAATGCACAAGAAATGAGCCTGATTTTTGTGCATAATGTAAAAAACAGGGCTGATTCAATTCGTAATTCGTAATTGGGGTGCTGGAGGGGACTTTGCGATGCAATTTGTAAAAAGATTGCGAGGAAGTTATCCAGCGCCTTTAATTCATAATTCTTAATCGGGGCGGCAACTTCGTTGCCACATCCTATTTTACAAAGCGGAAAAAAGAATGCCAAAATTAGTTCTTAAACAGCACGCATTAGGCTTCGCCTAAACACGCATTATACTTCGTAAAACGCTTCGTTGCCCCTATCATCATCTCAAAATGATCCCACATTGTGCTTTGCAATAATACGCATTATGCTACGCCTAATGCATGGCGGGAGGGTAGCTGCGTCAATTAACACCAAACGTAAAATTTTCCAGACCTCACTTGTATTTGAGGAAAATTATGCTATACTAGAAGCTAGAAGCTGTTTTCTCAAGCAAAATCTAGTAATCTAGCGACTAGCGACTAGCCGTCTAGAAGGCTCGAAGCTAGACTCCCGCCCTTTCAGGGCGGAGCAATTCGTAACGCATTAGGCTACGCCTAACGCTGGGCGACTGCATTATACTTCGTAAATGCTTGTCGCCCATTCTATTTTACAAAGTGCAAAAGGCGATCGGGGCGATTGGGAAGATTGTTTCACTCCTGCCCCCGCCGAAGGCGGGAGAGGAGCGATTTCCAACTCCACGTTGCGCAATTGCTGTAAGTATAAAAGCAAAATCTAGCAATCTAGGCGTCTAGTGACTAGACGCCTAGAAGCTAGAAAACCAGAGTGTGTGTTTGCTGAAAAAGTATAAAACCAAAAATCTAGCTATCTAGCGACTAGCAACTAGCGACTAAAAGGAGGTCTAGTATGAAGGAAAGCAAATGGAGAAGGTGCTTGTCACTATTTTTGCAATTTATGAAAATCGGAGCGTTTACCTTTGGCGGAGGATACGCTATGATTCCGATTATGCAAAGAGAGTTTGTTGACAATCACCACTATATAAAAAAGGAAGATATACTTGACATTATGGCGATAAGTCAGTCGACGCCGGGAGCAATCTCAGTAAATTCCGCAACCTTTATCGGTCAGCAGATAGCAGGCTTCTGGGGAGCTTTTTTCGCAACCGTCGGACTTATCATACCGCCGTATATTTTTATTCTTATAATTTCGGGAATACTCGGCTGGTTTGAAACGCAAAAGTACGTTCAGTACGCTTTTATGGGGATAAGAGCAGGCGTTTTAGCACTTATTGCAAAGGCAATGATTACAATGTTCAAGCAATGCCCAAAGGATATAATAGCTTATATTTTAATGGCAGTATCGCTTGTAGCCTCGGTTTTTTTAGATGTAAACCTGATAATAATTCTGGTGGTTTGCGCCGTTATAGGACTTGTAGCGTCGCTTACAAGAAATAAGAAAACAAAGGAGGACAAGTAATGGTACTGACCTTCCTTCGTTTGTTTTTGACATTTGCAAAAATCGGACTTTTCACAATCGGAGGCGGCTATGCAATGCTTCCGCTTATACAGGACGAAATCGCCGCAAACAACTGGATGTCGGGCGAGGAGCTTATTAACTTTATCGCTGTTTCCGAGTCAACTCCCGGAACCTTCGCTGTAAATATTTCAACCTATATCGGCTCTCAGGTTTGCGCAGATTACGGTCTTGTCGGAAAGATTATCGGCGGCGCCTGCGCAACGCTCGGAGTTATTACGCCGTCATTTATAATAATTTTGTTAGTAGCGAAGTTTTACAAGCAGTTTAAAAGCAGCAGAGTTGTGTCGGGACTGATGTACGGACTCAGGCCAACTGTAATAGGTCTTATAGCAGCGGCTCTTATAAGCCTTGCAAGCGGCGTTTTCTTTCCGCTGGGAGTAAGCGTAAGCTATACGCTTAGCTTTAACTTCTGGGCGGCGATTGTTATTTTTGCGATTTGCTTTGTTCTGATAATGAAAAAGCTTCACCCGATATTTATGGTTCTTATTGCGGCAGCACTTGGCATTTTAGCGGGAGTGATTAACGAGAATTTCTTTGCGTAGAAAAGCGATATAATGCGTAACGCGTAATTCGTAATTCGTAATTCGTAACGCATTATACTTCGTAAAACTATAAAAATCCCCCTCCCCGTTGGGGAGGAGGGATTGATAACATCACGCAATACGAGATTCTATTCTACTAAAAATGTCAGATTTCCGTCTCATCTATATCCTAATAAAATAGTCCAGCTTTGCTAAGCGCCTTGGTTACCGAAAAGCCTAAAATTGTCGCTGCGGCAATTTTTATAAGGTCAACTGCAATAAACGGAATTACGCAAACCGAAAGCGCATAGCCGAATGTTGTTCCCATTGAAATTACAAACCAGATGGTTCCAAGCAGGTAGCAAAAAGCGAGCGCAATAATCATAGATACCACCATTGCTACAATGTGGTAAGCCGCACCCTTTTTGATAAAGCTTCTTGTGATAAGCGAAACGATAATAGCCATAATAGGGTACGCTACGATATATCCGCCTGTAGGGCCTGCTAAAACCTGAAATCCGCCTTTGAAGCCTGAAAATACAGGTAGTCCGACAGCACCGATCAGAATGTAAACGAGCGACGACATAAAGGACAAATTCCAAGGCAAAATCGCCGCCGTCAGGAAAATACAGAAGGTTCCGAGCGAAATAGGAACAGGACCTATTGGAATTGACATTGGAGCTAATACGCAGCAAAGAGCAGTAAGCACAGCTGCGATACAAATATTTTTAACTGAAAATTTTAAAGCCTGGTTCATTTTCTCTCCTTGTTAAAGCTTCAACGCTAAAGCTTGACGGAAACCTCGCCCGACGAAAGCCAGCGCTCCTCTCCACTTTCAAGCCTTACCAGAAGTCGGCAGTCGCTGTCAATTTCAAGAGCGGTACCGACGCTTTCCTTGTCGCCGCTTATAACCCGAACCCTTTTGCCGAGCAGAAACGAGCGGTCAATGTAGTCTGGTAAAAACGTCCTTTCGGGAAGATGCTCATAGAACTTCAGAAACCTATCAAGAACGCTTGCAACAAGCCTTGCTCTCGAAGCGTTTTCGTCACGCTCAAAAATAGCTCCTGCGATATTCTTAATTTCTTCGGGAAAGCCGCCCTTCGGCTCAAAAATATTAAGACCGATTCCAACCACAGCAAAGGAAAGTCCTCCGCTTTCAACATCAGCGGAAGCTTCGGTAAGTATACCGCAAATTTTCCTGTCGCCAATATATACGTCGTTTACCCACTTTATCAAAGCTCTTTTGCCTGTTATTTCCTCTACCGCTTGCGCTACGGCAACTGCGGCGGAGGTGGTAAGCAAAAGACATTCCGAAAGCGAAAACGTCGGGCGAAGCAAAATGCTGAAGTATACTCCTGTGTTTTCCGGCGAATAAAAGCTTCTGCCAAGCCTGCCCTTGCCCTTTGTCTGGTGGGAGGAAACTACAATCGTTTTATCCCTTGCTCCCTTTGCGGCAAGCTCCTTTAAGTAGTCGTTGGTTGAGGAAACTGACTCAAGTACCTCTATCTGAAGGTCGTCAGTATTACTCATATAATGGCGAATTACTTCCTCGCTAAGTACGTTTTCAAGATTTTTCAAGCGATAGCCCTTGTTCGTTACAGCTTCGATTTCAAAGCCGTCAGCTTCAAGCGACTTAACCGCCTTCCATATAGCGTTTCGTGAGCAGAAAAGCTCTTTCGACAGCTTTTCGCCCGATATGAAGCTTTTGTCGTTTTTTATAAGAGCCGACAACAGCTCGGATTTTATACTCATAACCGTGCACCTCGTTTAAGTACAAATAAATAATACCACGCCCTTTGGAGATTGTCAACCAAATTTCAAAAACAGGTGACAATTAAGGCGGCTTAAAAAATGCAAAAAAATAGCAGCACCGAAAACGATACTGCAAAGATAAAATAAAAAAACAATTTGTGTAGAACAAAAGAAAGGAGACAACAAAACGAATGATATTTTATATCTAAAATACCACCATTTGAATTATAGTATATTAAACTTTAAAAGTCAAGGATTTTAGGCAATGTTCATTTTTTATTAAAAAGAAATTGTCAATTTGTCCAAATTTGGCAGTGTTTTTTTGTGAAAAACGACAATATTTCCCCCTTCATTCGACAAATTTCGCAAAACACGCCCTTTGAGGGATTTAAGAAAAGAGAGCCTTTGTCGCATAAAAAGCATTGCTTAAAACCCGATCTCAACACAATTTATGCAAAAGCTCCCTTTTCTCAAACCCCTTCTTGTTGAAAGGGTCGGGAGCGCTCTACTCTTCGTTTTTTACAAGAGAGCGTTCCTTAAAGTAAAGAGAAATACACCACAGAGCGCAAACGGCCACTACGATATAAATTATTCTGCTTATAAGGGAAGCTGACGAGCCGAACAGAAAGGCTATAAGGTCAAACTGAAAAATTCCGACAAGTCCCCAGTTAAGTCCTCCGATTATAAGCAAAAAGAGCGCAATTTTATCGAGCATACAAATCATTCCTTTTTGAAATTTCTTCAGGCAGCTTTTGCTGCTTTCGTTAGTTATACTGCCCCGTTTTTTTGGCATTATTCACAACTATTCAGATGTTTTTTTGTAG
The DNA here is from genome assembly GCA_021205185.1 of Ruminococcus sp. GTDB lineage: Bacteria > Bacillota > Clostridia > Oscillospirales > Ruminococcaceae > UMGS1601. The sequence goes on from JAJPYB010000008.1 coordinate 93,319, forward strand.
GAATTTTAGAAAACTTGAAATTTTCTTGAAAAGCGCAAAAAGATATGATATACTTCTATAGGTAAAACAAGAAATTTCAGGGAGGTAATGAATTGACTGGCGCAGAAAAAATTATTTTCAAAGGCACTGAGTGTGTTAAGCTTAAAGCTGAATGCTACGAAGCGATAATTTGTCCGTCGCTTGGAAATCAGGTTTTAAGGCTAAGGCGAATAAAGCCCGAACCTGTATGTGAGATTTTCAGGTACAGCGACGACGTGAGCATTGATACTATAAAGGAAGCACCTGCAATCTGGGGACTTCCGACAATGTATTTGCCAAACCGCTTTGACGGAGGAGTTATAAAAACCTCAGACAGCGTTTATAAGCTTCCGATAAACGAGCCGGACTTTGGCAACTACATTCACGGCTTTACTTATAAGCGTCCGTTTGAAATTGAAGAGATGGCAGCTGATGAGAATAACGCTTCTCTGACAGCGTCGTTTGTTTATGACAAGAGGGACGAGATGTACGAGTATTTTGACGTTGATTTTAAAATGACGATAAGGTTTGTCCTGTCAGACAACGGACTTTATCAGGAGATTACGCTTAAAAATCTGTCGGGCAAAGCGCTGCCTGTATCAATTGCAACGCACACCTGTATAAACGCGCCGCTCGTAGCAGGCGCTAAGGAGGAAAATCTACGCCTGCGGGTGCCGATTGATAAAAGGTGTGAGCTAAGCGAGAGGTTTTTGCCGACCGAGAAGCTGATTGACCTTTCCGACTGGGATAAGGAATACAAGAGCGGCGAAAAGATTCCGACCGGACAGGTAATTGAAAACGATATGTACACCTCTTCAAGGGCGGATTTTTACGGTACTATAGTTTACGATACCGAAAACAAGCTGTCGCTCAGAAATGAAGTAAGCGAGGAGTTTAAGTTCTTTAATATGTGGAACGACTCCGGCGACAAGGGTTACTTTTGCCCTGAGCCGATGACGGCTATGATAAATTCACCGAATTTATCTCTTGACAGAGAGATTTCAGGCTACAGAGAGATTTCAGGCTACAGAGAGCTTTTGGGCGGCGAGGAATTTTCCTGTCACCAAAGCTTTGAAATTGTAAAGGAGTAGCGTTATGAAGAATAAAAACAAAAGATTTGTCAAAACCTCGTCAAGCTCTATCGGACTCAGCACGGTTATGACTTTAGTCGACAGAGAAACAGGAGTAGAATATGCGGTGTTGACCTCGGGATATAGTTCAACGCTCACGCCGCTTATCAGATCAGACGGTACACCGAAAACGGTAAGCGTTTCGAATTTTGAAGAATAAATTACAAAGGAGTTTAAAAGCACTATGAAGTACGGACATTTTGACGACGTAAATAAGGAGTATGTCATCACCGACCCTAAAACCCCATATCCGTGGATTAACTATCTCGGAACTCAGGAGTTTTTCTCACTTATTTCAAACACAGCAGGCGGTTATCACTTTTACAAGGACGCAAGGCTTAGAAGAATAACCCGTTACCGCTATAACAATGTACCTGTTGACGTTGGCGGAAGATATTTTTACATCAAAGACGGAGACACTATCTGGAATCCCGGCTGGAGTCCTGTAAAGTGTGAGCTTGATAGCTACTGCTGCCGCCACGGTATGGGATATACTATTATCAAGGGCGAAAAGAATCAGGTGAGCGCAGAGGCTACCTTCTTTGTTCCTCAGGACTTTAACGGCGAGGTTCAAAAGGTTGTAATCAAGAACAATTCTGACAAGGCGAAGAGCTTAAAGCTTTTCTCGTTTGTTGAGTGGTGCCTTTGGGACGCTCAGGACGATTCCACCAATTTCCAGAGAAACTTTAACACAGGCGAGGTTGAAATTGAAGGCTCGACAATTTACCACAAGACTGAATATAAGGAAAGAAGAGATCACTTCGCTTTCTATACTGTAAACTCACCGATTGACGGATACGATACCGACAGAGAAGCGTTTATCGGTCTTTATAACGGCTTTGAAAACCCACAGTGCGTAGTAGCAGGAGAAGCTTCAAATTCAGTAGCTGACGGCTGGTCGCCTGTCGCTTCACATATGATTAACATTTCTCTTGAGCCGAACGAGGAAAAGGCGTTTGTGTTCCTTCTGGGTTATGTTGAAAACGGCAAGGACAAGTGGGACGAAAACGGCGGAATGAACAAGAGCAAGGCTTACTCTATGATGGAAGCTATGAATACTGTCGAAAAGGCTGACGCAGCTTTAGAGGACCTGAAGAACACCTGGAACGAGCTTTTGTCGAAGTATTCCGTTTCAACTCCTGACGACAAGATGAACAGAATGGTAAACATCTGGAATCAGTATCAATGTATGGTTACATTTAATATGAGCCGCTCGGCTTCTTATTTTGAAAGCGGTATCGGCAGAGGTATGGGCTTCAGAGATTCAAACCAAGACCTTTTAGGATTTGTTCATCAGATTCCTGACAGAGCAAGACAGCGTCTTATCGACCTTGCTGCAACACAGTTCGAGGACGGAGGCTGCTACCACCAGTATCAGCCGCTTACCAAGAGAGGAAACGACGAGATAGGCGGAGATTTTTCGGACGACCCGCTATGGATGATTCTGGCGGTTGCGCAGTACATTAAGGAATCTGGCGACTGGGGATTGCTCGACGAGCAGGTTCCTTATGATAACGACGAGGCGAGAGCTAAGCCGATGATGCACCACCTTACTCAGTCGTTCTATCATATTGTTGACAATCTGGGCCCTCACGGACTTCCTCTTGCTATGAGAGCCGACTGGAACGATTGCATCAATCTTTCCTGCTTCTCGGATACTCCAGGCGAGAGCTTCCAGACATCTACATCTCCGAAGTACGGAGAGCAAAAGTACAGCCGTGTTGCAGAGAGCGTAATGGTTGGCGGTATGTTTACGTTTATTGGACCTGAATACGTTTCAATCTGCCGCTATCTGGGAATGAACGACGAGGCTGACAGGGCGCAGGCTGAAATTGATAAAATGGCGAAGAATCTGCTGGAGTACGGCTTTGACGGCGAGTGGTTTATAAGAGCTTATGATGACTTCGGTAGAAAAATGGGCTCTCACGAATGTGAGGAGGGTAAAATCTTTATCGAGCCACAGGGCTTTTGCGTAATGAGCGGAATTGGCAAGGAGCAGGGATTTGATATTAAAACTCTCGACAGCGTTGACAAGTATTTAAATTCAAAGTACGGACTTGTGCTTAACAATCCTCCGTTTACAAAGTATTATATCGAGTATGGTGAAATTTCCACCTACCCTGGCGGATATAAGGAAAACGCTGGAATATTCTGCCACAACAACGCATGGATTATCTGTGCAGAAGCGTTTGTCGGACGTGGTGACAAGGCTTATGAGTATTACTCAAAGATTGCTCCTGCTTATCTTGAGGACATTTCAGACATTCACCGCACAGAGCCTTATGTTTACGCACAGATGATTGCCGGAAAGGACGCTAAGCGTCACGGCGAGGCTAAAAACAGCTGGCTGACAGGAACTGCCGCATGGAACTTTGTAGCTGTTTCGCAGTATATTCTTGGAATTATTCCTGATTACGACGGACTTAAAATCGACCCTTCGATTCCAAAGGCGTGGGACGGCTTTACGGCGGTCAGAAAGTTCAGAGGAGCGGAGTATTGCATAACTGTTAAAAACCCTGAGCATATTTCAAAGGGAATTAAGTCCGTAAGCGTCAACGGCGAAGCAATAGAGGGCAATATCCTGCCCGTTCTGGCAAGCGGTAGCAAAGCTTGCGTTGAGGTTGTAATGGGTTAGATTTTACTCACAATTTACTGAAAATGCTAAAACACCTTGCACGATGAGTCGTGCAGGGCGTTTTTTTGCACAATTAACGGGGTTTTTGTTGAAACATCTGAAAGACTAAGTACAAACCCCCATATTTTGTATTTTAAATGCGGACAAGCGGATTTGTAAATAGGCTAAATACACAAATATTTGTGGTTTTTTTGTGCAGATTCAACAGAAATTTCCAAAGGCGAGGTTGTTGAAAACCTCTTGATTTTTAAACAATTTAGAGCTGGGACCTTTGAAAATTGTTTAAAACTCTGTTGAAACCGTTTAAAACTGAGCTATTTTGGGGCGAGTTTTCAACACTTTAAAAGGATTTTTCAACAACTGTACGCTTTTTCGCCCTAATGCTCGTCAGATTTAACAGACCACAATATCTTGTGTTTAAAAAAACCGCCCGAAGGCGGCATTTTAAGTTTAATGTTATTTTATTGGAGTGCTGGCGACATACCAAGATCTTCACATAAATCGTGTATAACTCCCATTTTGCAGGCATCCTTGCACTTTCCGCAGTTTATACACTTCGTGTAGTCGATTTTAGCGAAGTTGTTCTCAACCTTTATCGCGCCCGTTTCGCAAGCTCGCTCGCACATTTTACAGCCGATACAGCCGCTCTTGCAAACGCTTCGTGTGATTTTACCGATAGCAGTAGATGAGCATTTAACCTCGTAGCGAAGCTCAGCGGGACGAATCTCAATAATGTTCTTTGGGCAGACATCCGCGCACTTTCCGCAGCCGGTGCAGAGCGTTTTGTTGATGACGGAAACGCCGTTTACAATGCTTATAGCGTTGTTGTCGCAGACCTCTACGCAATCACCGTAGCCAAGACAGCCGTTTGTGCACATTTTACTTCCTCTGAAAAACTGTGCCGCTGCAAGGCAGGATTGCATTCCGTTGTATTCAAATCTTCTCTTTGCCTGATCCCGTCCGCCGGCGCGCTTTACAAACGCTACCTGACGTGATTTGGCTTCAACCTCAATTCCTAAAATCTCGCCAATTTTCTTAGCGGCGTCCTCTCCGCCCGGACGGCAGAGGTTTGGCGCTTCGCCGTTTTTGAGTATTGCTTCGGCATAAGCGTTACAGCCGGTAAAGCCGCAGGCTCCGCAGTTTACCTGAGGAAGCGCTTCCTGCAAGGCTTCAAGGCGTTCGTCCTGCTTGACGAAAAAGACCTTTGAAGCGACGGTCAGCAAAACGCCAGCGAGAATTGCTAAAGCAATAAATAATATTATCGGAAGAATATATTCCATTCAGATTACTCCCCTCTTTAGTTAGCTGAAAAGTCCGCCAAAGCCCATAAAGCTCAGTGAAACTATACTTGCGGCGATTAACGTAGACGGAACTCCCTTGAACATTTCGGGAATGCTGTCTGTTGAGTCGATTTTCTGGCGAACTCCAGAAAACAGCAGCAAAGCTAATGTGAAGCCGACGCCGGTTCCGAGTGCGTTTACCATAGCTTCTGCAAAGGTGTAGCCCTCGTCGATGTTTGTAATTGTAACTCCGAGTACAGCGCAGTTTGTCGTAATAAGCGGAAGGTAAACTCCAAGCGCCTTGTAAAGCGGCGGCATAACCTTCTTTAATACAATCTCAACGAGCTGTACAAACAAAGCGATAAGCAAAATAAACGCTACCGTTTTCAGATATTCAGCGTTTAAATATTCCAAAAGTTGGTATACGGGATATGTAACGGCAGTAGCGCAAAGCATTACAAAAATTACCGCTACGCCCATTCCAAGACAGTTCTTTAAAACCTTTGAAACGCCGAGGAATGGACAAATTCCCATAAACTGTGAGAGAACTACGTTGTTGACGAGTACCGCCGACAGCATTATAACTATAAGCTTAACCATTAGTTACCCCTCCCTTTTTTAAGCGTTCGCAGTTTTTCATATTCGGACAGCCGCTGCAGCCGATTTCCTTCGGCGGCTTTTTGTGTTTTAGCTTGTTGACGACGGCAATTATAACGCCGAGCGTGAAAAAGCCTCCTGCCGGAAGGATAAATACAGTCATCGGAGAGTCTGCTAAAAACGGAATCTCAAAGCCGAAGATCGTACCGCTTCCTAAAATTTCTCTTACCGAGCCCATCAGAGTAAGCGAAAGGGTAAAACCAAGTCCCATTCCAAGTCCATCAAGAGCGGACGGCAAAACCTTGTTTTTGCTGGCAAACACTTCGGCTCTTCCTAAAATGATACAGTTTACCGTGATAAGCGACAGGAAGATTCCTAAGCTGTCGTAAAGCGACGGCAGAAAGCCTTCGAGCAAAAATTCTATAAGAGTCACAAATCCTGCAATTATTACAATATAGCAGGGAAGTCGAACCGTGTCGGGTATAACCTTTTTAAGCAGCGATATAACAACATTTGAGCAGAGAAGTACGAATGTGGTCGCAAGACCCATTCCGATTCCGTTTGAAGCCTGAGTTGTTACCGCAAGCGTCGGACACATTCCTAAAAGTGTAACAAGAGTAGGGTTTTCCTTTATAAAGCCCTTTGTAAATTCCTTTAAATTGCTCATATTAACCCTCCTTGTCTGCTTCGAGCGCAAGCTTTACAGCGGTTTTAAGTCCTGTTGACGAAAATGTAGCGCCTGTAACAGCGTCTGTTTCGTCAACCTCAGTATCGCTTGAAACGCCCTCGTAGCTGCTTAGATATTCAGCGTCGTTTACCTTTGTTCCAAGTCCCGGAGTTTCTCCGCAGGAAACGAAGGAAATTCCTTCAACCTCGCCGTCCTTGATTCCGATAAGAACGTGAATACCGTCTGAGCTGTATCCGTCGGTTGTTATTTCGTAAACGCAAAGACCGTCCTCACCGTCAATTATACTTGTAATTCCCTCAAAGCTACGGGAGGAAACGCTATATTCTCCGTCGCCAAAGGTAGAAACTAGCGTGTCGTTTAAAGTCTTAGCGTTTGTTTCAGCGATTGCGTCCTTTGTTATGTAGTTTACAAAAACAAGCGCGCCTGAAATCACTATACAGATTATAGCCAGCACCAAGGTTGGCATAAACATTTCCTTTTTAGTCATCAGCGCCACCTGCTTTCTTTTCAGCCTTTTTAGCGCCGAAAGGTCTTGACTTTGTAGCCATATCAATAAACGGCGTCACAATGTTCATAAACAGTATCGCAAAGGATACGCCCTCGGCCATTGAGCAATAAAATCTTATCACGCAGGTGATAATTCCACAGCCAATACCGAAAATAAGCTTACCGAGTGTAGTCACAGGAGTTGTAACATAGTCTGTCGCCATAAATACAGCTCCAAGCATTACGCCGCCGGAAAGAATCTGGTAAACAGGGTCCTCGCCTACAAGAAAGGAAAAAATCATAACCGAGCCTAAAAACGCAAGCGGCGTAACAGGCGATATAACCTTTACTGCAACGAGATAAATTCCGCCGATTAAAATAGCAAGAGCGCAAACCTCGCCGATGGTTCCGCCACAGTTACCCAAAAGCAAATCGAGGTAGTCCTCGCTTTTGGTAACAAGCGGCGTTGCTGACGCTACAGCGTCTGCGTCATTGTAGTAAAACGGCTGTACCCAGTTTGTCATAGCGCTTGTAAAGGAAAGCATCAAAACGATTCTTCCGACAATGGCAGGGTTAGCAAAATTCTTGCCCAAGCCTCCGAAAAGCTCCTTTACAACACAGATTGAAACAAATGAACCTATAGCCGCCATCCAGAACGGCAGCGTAACGGGAAGGTTGAGCGCAAGCAGTATTCCCGTAACTACAGCAGACAGGTCGTCGATTGTGGTTTTTTTCTTCATTACAATACAGCATAGCGCTTCCCAGACGACCGAGCAAGCGGTTGTGACAAGCACGAGCATTAACGCACGAAGTCCGAAGATTATAGTCGCCGCAACGATTGCTGGTATAAGAGCTATAATAACGTGAAGCATAACGCTTTGAGTGGTTCGTGATGACGCTCTGTGCGGAGAAGAATATACATTTAAATTTTCCATTATCTCACCCCTTGTTCCTTGGCATTAAAAGCCGCTTTGCAAGCTGATTCGTTTCAGCGAGATTTCTCTTGGCAGGGCAAACATAAGTACAGCTTCCACAATTCATACAAAGGTTTACCTTTAAAGCCTTTAAAGCGTCAAGGTCGCCGCTCTTGTAAGCCTTTTCAATCTCGCAGGGCATCAGCCCTAACGGACAGGCGTTTATACAGCTTGCGCATCTTATACAAGCGGTCTGCTTGTCTTTTCTTTGCTCCTTGAAGGCTAAAACAGCGTTGTTTGTTTTTGTAATCGGAAGAAAGCTGTCGTGAGCGCATTGCCCCATCATCATTCCGCCTAAGATAAGACGCTTTGTTTTTTCCTCGTCGGTTTTGCAAAATTTAAGCAGGTCGTCAACAACTGTGCCTATTGGAACTATCAGGTTTTTAGGTTCTGATACCGTTTCGCCGTCAACCGTTATTCTCTTTGAAATAAGCGGCATACCGGTTTTTAAATAGCTGTTTATAAACGCCGCAGAGGATACGTTCATTACGACAACGCCGACGCTTGAGGGAAGCTCGCCCTCTTTTACAACTCTCTTTACTGTGTTGTAAATAATTACCTTTTCAGCTCCTTGAGGATATGACGAGCGAAGCGGGAATATGCTGATGTTGCTTTCCCCTTCCGTCTTTTCACGAAGTGTCTTTATAGCCTGCGGCTTGTTGTCCTCAACGGCTATTATAGCCTTTTCGATTCCCAGCATTTTTAAAACTGTGCGGACGCCGTCAAGCACGCCGTCTGTGTTTTCAATCATTTCACGATAGTCGCTCGTTATGTAAGGTTCGCATTCCGCCGCATTTATAATAAGCGTATCGACAGGCGTTTCGTCAGGATTGTAGTTAAGCTTGATGTGAGTTGGAAAGCCTGCTCCGCCAAGTCCTACAAGTCCGCTTGCTTTTACTGCCGATATAAACTCCTCACGGTTTGTAACCTGAGGCGGCATAATGCTTGGGTGAGGAGTAAACTTGCCGTCAGACTCGATGTCAACGCACTTTACTACCGCACCGTTTGACGTCAGGTATTCAGAAAAGCCTGTTACCTTGCCTGATACGCTTGAATGTATCGGGCAGGAAAACGCAGCGTCCGAGCCGCCGATTTTTTGTCCGACAAAAACCTCCTCGTCAACGGAAACGAGCGGAGCGTTCGGTGCGCCCATTCCCTGACTTAGCGGAATTTTTACTTTTTGCGGCAAAAATCTTTCCGAAGGCATATTCTCGGTGTTTTTGGAATGCTTGATAAATATCCTGTTAAGTCCCAAAATCAATGTCCCCCTTTAAACGGTTGTTATTTTAAATTGAGTATTCTCAAGTGTAAACTTATCTTCAAGCTGTCTGGAGATTAAAATCTCATTATCATCTGTTATGGCGATAAAATATATGCCGTCGCTTTCAAGCTGTCCAGCGATTTTCAAAAGCTCGTCGCTTCCCTTTATAAAAAGTGCGGTTGATAAAAAGTCGCCTGTCAAAGCGTCGTCGCAAACTACCGTTACGCTTAATATATCGCTTGTAGCAGGATAGCCCGTTTTGGCGTCTAAAATGTGCGAATAGGTAACGCCGTCGACTTCAAAATAGCGTTCGTAGCTGCCGCTTGTAGAAACGCTGGTGTCGCTGAGCTTTAAGGTCGCCAGAATGTCGTTCTCGTCCGACGGATTTTTTACGCCAATGCTGAACTTTCGCTCTCCATATAGTAAAATTGACGAGCTTAAATTTATAAGCGCGCTGTCGCACCGCCCGGGGAGCGTTTCCTTTAGCTCGTTCAGTAAATAGCCTTTGGCGACGCTTCCAAGCTCTAAGCTTGTGTCGCCGGAAAGTGAAATCCTGCCGTCCTCTAATGAAATGTTATCAATGCCGCTTGTGCTTAAAGCCGCCGAAATTTCATCATCGCTTGGAACCTCAGGGCTTTCGCTGTTTATATCCCAGAGATAAATAAGCTCGCCTAAAGTCACGTCAACCTCGCCGTACTTTTTGTATAGCGAAACGCTTTGCTCTATTATGCTGTATAGGTCGGGGTCGTCGCTTTCTTTCGTCTGATTTAAAGCGCTCAGCGAGGAGCTTTCGTCAAAGCCGTCAAGCTTGTCGTTTAGCTTATTTGCCTTGTCGGTTATATCGTCTGCAAGGCTGTCGTCTGCTTCGTAAAGGGTTATTTCGCCAAGCGTATCGAAGGTGTAAATGTTTTTTGTTGTTACCTTTTCGTCGTCAGAAACCAGAATGCCGGTTATTACTATTGCGGCGACAAGAATTACGGCGCAAAGAGTACATACTATTTTTTTGCTCATTTAAAAATTCCTCGCAAAGCGGTTGTATTTTATTTAAAAAAATGGTACAATCAATGGGTATAAGCGAAGCAAGATAATCTTGCAAACGTATATTTACTATTATAGTACAGATTGCTAAAAAAGTAAAGACAAAAAAAAATACTCGCTTCGTCAAGAGCAGACAGCAAAGGAGGAGCTATGAAAGGATATAGAATAAAATTTATAAGACATGGCATAACTGACGCTAACGAGAACGGCTATTATATCGGTAAAACCGACCTGCCGCTCAGCGCAAAGGGAGTTGACGAGATTTACAATAAAATCGCTGAATACGAATATTCAACGGTACAGCGTGTTTATTCCTCGCCGTATAAAAGATGTACGCAGACGGCTTCTCTTTTATTCCCTGAAAACGGAATTGTCATAGTCGACGGACTAAGAGAAATGGACTTCGGAGATTTTGAGGGCAAAACTGCTGAGGAGCTGCAGGACAAGCCTGAATACAAGAAATTCTTAAAGGGCGGACTTGACAATCCGCCGCCAAACGGAGAAAGTATGCGGGAAGTTGTAACACGCTGCTTTGAAGCTTTAAACGCTATAGTTTCCGATATGATGCAAAACGGCTTTACAAACTGCGCCGTTATTACCCACGGGGGAATTATAATGAATATGCTCTCCTGCTTTGGAATACCAAAGCTGAGCCCGCTTGAATTTCCTTCGGATTTCGCAGAGGGCTACGAGGTTTTGGTAACCGCTTCAATGTGGCAGCGTTCAGACTGCTTTGAAATAATGGGAAAGTTCCCTTATTCAGACGAGGAGCAGTACGAATAGAATAGAAAAAATATTCCGCCGCAGTCGACTATAGCAGGTTGACTGCGGCGGGTTTGGGTTAATTTCTGGTTTTTCTTTTTACGACGGGATGTGTTTGGCGAAGTATAATGCGTTATAGGATGTGGCGACAAGCATTTCAATGCGTGCTGTCTAGTTTGCTCATCTGCTTCACAAATTTGCAAGGGGAGTTAGTCTGCTTTGGTAGGCGAAAAACTAAATAATATGAGCTTGAACTGTTTCGGTTCAAGCTCTTTTTTTGTACAATTTGAACAAAATGTACGTTAAAAATTCTACATTTCTCACAATTGAAATGTGGAAATATGTGTGATAAAATAAAGTAAAGAGAAAAAGTTTAAAAAAGCAAGGTTGTTAAACAGGTAAATAGGAAACAAAGGGGTGAGTCCAATGCAGAGGTAATCTTTTCTATTTGAAGCAAATAAGTACGAAAAACAAAGGAGGAAAATTATGAAGAAATATTTAAAATTGTGTGTGCCGTTAATTTGTTTTGTATTGATGTTTACTGGCTCTACTTTGCAAGCCGGAGCGACAACAGTAAAGATTAACTCTTGGTATCTTATTGATTCGGGAGGTCACCTAGATTGGGACGGCAGTACAACGTATATTGATTTTTATAAGCAAGCAGTTAAAGTTTGGAATAACTACAAGAGTGGAGTAATATGTGAAGACACTGTATGGACTATTGAAGATGTGAAAATTTCAGACTGTTATGATGATAACACCACTACAGCAGCGACTACATCTGGTAATACAGATACTATAAAATTTAACACATATATTATGAACAAATTGGGCGGAGATCAAATCAGAAATGTTTGTATTCACGAACTGGGTCACGCACTAGGATTAGCTCATAACACTTCATCGGACGTTATGTATAAATATGTAACAACAATCAACAAATTGTCAGCTAATGATAAAGCTTCGTACGATGCAAGCTTTAAGAGAATATAGGAGGGGATTATTGTGAAAACAAAAGCTTCAAAAATAACATTGGTGGTGTGTGTTGTTGCGGTGCTGGTAATTGCGGTAGCAATATTGTTGATAGTTTTTAAGGGTAATAGCAATGAGGACAGCACTGATAACATTTCTTATGTAGAAGGTTCATTTATTATTGATTATGACGATTTGAGACAGGTAGCAGGAGCAGCTAACTATGTCTTCGTAGGGAAGGTTGTAAGCAAAGGTGAAACCGAAGACGACCAAACACAGATGTTGCCTGTTACGGAATATTCGATAAGAGTTGAGAAAAATATAAAGGGCGAGCTTATAACAGATGAAGATATAACGGTATATAAAGCGGGTGGCATTTCAGATGTTTCAGGTGATTTAATATTGTATGAGGGCGATTGTATGCCAGAAGCAGGAAACAGATATGTATTTTATGCTTTCGGACAGCCTGACGGAACGCTACTGATCTCTGGACCTGTTTCAAATGTCTTGATTGACAGCTCGGAAGCACAGGAAGCGAATGCGAGTGATGTATATTCCGAAAATCAGGAATACTTAGCGGCACTTGACGCATATGAAAATGAAATAGAGAGCGATATTGTAGAACCGTTGACGTGTGAGTATGATGTTAATGCATAAATCAAAGATAAGATAAATTTACTTTCGATTAGCCGTACAATAGTAGCAGGCAGTTTTTGCCTGCTGCTATTTGTTTTTTATTCAGACCCTATCGCCAATAATTTAACATTAGCGCTTAGCAAAAATATTTGACAAAGAGAACCGGGAGCGTAATAATTTAAACTCCTGCCAGTGTCGGTTATTGAGATTAAAAATTCCCAGCGAATAAATCGCTGGGAATACTATTCTAACTATCAGAGGATCGGAAGGAAAAACAAACTTTCCAATCGCCTTTTCCGCTTTGTAAAATAGAATGTGGCAACGAAGCGTTTTACGAAGTATAATGCGTGTTACTGCAAAACATAATGTGAGATAGAATATGGCGACAAGCATTACACGAAGTTAATGCGGTCGCCTAGCGTTAAGCGTAGCTTAATGCGTTACGAATTGCGAATTACGCATTATTCCGTTACTGTCGGCGTTATCTGCGAAACGTTTACAACATACCATTTGCCGCCAATTTTAGCGGTGTAGATTTCGTAATAAACCTCGTCGGAAGCAAGACTTCCGCTGATGGTAGCCGTTGCGGAAATGACATAAGCCTGCGAAACGGAAATGCTTTTGTCGTAGTATTCCTCGTATTCGTCTTCGTAGTCCTCAATCGCATCGTCGCCAACGGTTTTCGCCTTGCCGAGCGTCGTATCGATTTCAAAATCGTCGCCGTACATTTCAATCATATCGCTGTAAAGCGTGTCAAGAGCATTGCTGTCGTCAAGTCCAAGCTCCTCAGCTTCGTCCTCGTAAACCTCCTTGACGGCTGGCGGAACGCAGCTTAAAAAGTCGCTGAAGCTGCGAGAGTTAATGCTGTCGAAATATTTTGCTGCTACGTCTTCCTTCTGAACAGAATTAAAGATATACCCTTGTCTGTACAAAACGAAAAGCACAATAGCTGCTACTATTAAAACGCCGACAATGCAGGACAGGATTTTCGTCGCCTTTTTAGGAAGCTTCCTGCCGGTGCGTTTTTCTTTTTGCTCTTTGGAATACTCTGCTCTTTCTTTTTCAGTCATAACCTTTAAAGGCTTTTGCGTCTGCTTATATTTGTCGGCAGACTTTATTTTCAGGTCAGGGTTTCCGTATCCGCAATGCTCGCAATAATCTCCCGTATATTCCTTGCCACAGCTCTTACATACTTTTGTCATTTTTCAAGTCCTTTTCAGTCGTTATTGTCTTTATGTGAAGCTCCTCGAGCTGAGCGTCGTCAACGAAGGACGGACAAGCGCTCATAAGCTCGCTTGCGTTTTGTACCTTCGGGAAGGCAACGACGTCACGCAGACTGTCGGCGCCGCAGATTATCATTGAAAGCCTGTCCAGTCCAAAGCCCATACCGCCGTGCGGTGGCGCGCCGTACTTGTAAGCGTCAACCAAAAAACCAAACTTCGATTCAATTTCCTCGTCGGTAAGACCTAACGCCTCAAACATTTTCTGCTGAAGCTCATAGTCGGTAATACGCATACTTCCTGAGCAAAGCTCGGTTCCGTTCAAAACGAAGTCGAACGCCTGCGCTCTGACGTTTGCAGGGTCGCTCTCTAAAATGTCAAGACATTCTGTCATCGGCATAGTAAACGGGTGGTGCATAGCAACCCACTTGCCGGTTTCCTCGTCAAGCTCAAAAAACGGCATTTCGGTAATTACCGCAAAGTTGTAGGTATCTGGAATTATATCAAGTCGCTTTGCAATTATCAGTCTTAACGCTCCGAGCGTTGGAAGCACGACTTTATCTTTGTCAGCAACTATCAGCACAAGGTCGCCCTTTTCGGCATCAAGAGTCTGAAGCAAGGCTTCAAGCTCGCCCTCACCCAGAAACTTCTTAAACGAGCAGTTAGGCTCGTCCACCCAGCGGATGTATGCGAGTCCCTTTGCGCCAATTCCCTTTGCGTGCTCAGTAAGCTTGTCGATTTCCTTTCTTGTGTAAACGCCCGAAGCGTTTTTTGCAACTATCGCTCTGACGCTGCCGCCGGCTTCAAGCGCAGACTTAAACACAACGAAATCCATATCCCTTACAGCGTCTGAAATATCCTGAATTTCCATACCAAAGCGAGTGTCAGGCTTGTCTGAACCGAAGCGGTTCATAGCCTCTCTGTAGGTTATTCTCGGCATTGGAAGGGAAATGTCCACACCAAGCGTCTGTTTGAAAATATAGCTTAGCATTTTTTCGCCGGTTTCAATAAGCTCGTCGACGTCAACGAACGACATTTCAAGGTCAATCTGCGTAAATTCAGGCTGCCTGTCGGCTCTTAAATCCTCGTCACGGAAGCACCTTGCAAGCTGAACGTAGCGGTCAAAGCCTGAAACCATTAAAAGCTGCTTGTAAATTTGCGGCGACTGAGGAAGAGCGTAAAACTTTCCCTCGTGAAGTCTTGAAGGAACGAGGTAATCTCTTGCTCCCTCTGGAGTGGACTTCATAAGCATTGGAGTTTCAATTTCCAGAAAGTTATTCTGGTAGAAAAACTCTCTCGCCGCCCTTGCAACATTATGCCTTGTGATAATATTGCTTTGAAGTCGTGGATTTCTCAGATCCAAATAGCGGTATTTAAGGCGAAGCTCATCGTTTACCTTTTCAGAGCTAGAAACCTCAAAAGGCGGAGTTTGCGCCGCCGCTAAAATCCGAAGATCGGTTACGATTATTTCAATAGCGCCGGTTTTTATGTCCTTGTTTACGCTCTCACGCTTTACAGCGCTCCCCTTAGCCATAAGGACATACTCGCTTCTTACTCCCTGCGCTTTTTTGAAAATTTCTCTGTCGGTAGAATCGTTAAACGAAAGCTGTACTATTCCTGTTCGGTCACGAAGGTCAATAAAGATAAGATTTCCAAGATCTCTTATCTTCTGGACAAAGCCGCCAACTACAACCTCGTCTGATTCCTCTAATACCTCTCCGCAGTAGTGAGTTCTGCGAAGGCCTTTAATACTGTCAAGCATAAAACTAACTCCTATCCTCCATAGATTCTTGTGCGATTGTATCAAGATATGCTTTTATAATTTCAATTTTACCCTCGTCCCAGAAAAAGAGCCAAAAGCAAAGAAGCGTAATCGCTGTACAAACTGCGCCTGCTATAATGCTTTGCGTAAAGCAGGCGATTGTGATAAGCACCCAAACTATCATTATAATAATCGCCATAATGGTGTTCTTTGTGCTTCGCTGAAATCTGCCCTCGATAACGGTTTTGTCTCCGTCAGGCAATATCCTGCCTGAAAAATAAATGCTGTCAAGGTCACGCTTTTTCGCAGCGTGGTGGTGAACCGCTATCTTGCCGTCCACGGCTGTTCCGTAGAAAACGGGCGTCATCAGCCACTCTTTTCTTAGCTCGTTAAAGTTGAGCTTCGGTACCTTCTGAGCGGTAGTTTTTAAAACCTTGTCGGGGAAAGCGTCAACCGAAAGGCTGTACTTTTTTGGAAATACTATAAACATTTAAAACCTCTGAAAATCAAGTTTTAATTCTCATAAAACGAATCGCCAAACATATAAGCTACCAAAATGTCCGAAAAGTGCTCGCTGAAGCGTTCGCTCAGTCTGAGCTCCTCTTTTTCTCCCGTTTCCATATTTTTAAGCTTTGCATAGCCGTTTTTAAGGTCGTCGTCGCCGATAACTATTGAAAACTTTGCGCCGATTTTGTCAGCGTATTTCATCTGAGCCTTTAAGCTTCTGCCGACGAGGTCGTACTCGGCGTTAAAGCCGCAGTTTCTCAGATCTCTCGCAAGGCTTGCAGTTTTTACAAGCGCCGCATCGCCGATTGAAGCGAGGTATATATCACAGGTAGGCTCCTCGATAAATTCCGAGCCTTGATTTTCCATTGTGAGAATCAATCGTTCCAGTCCGATAGCAAAGCCTAGAGCAGGAGTGTCAGCTCCGCCAAGCTCGCCTACCAAGCCGTCGTAGCGTCCGCCGCCGCAGATGGTACCCTGAGCGCCGATGTCGGTCGTTACAAATTCAAATACCGTTTTTGTATAGTAGTCAAGTCCCCTGACGATGCGAGGATTTATTGTAAACTCAATGTCAAGCTCCGCTAATATCCTTTGCAAGCTTGTAAAATGCTCTTTGCAGTCGTCGCAAAGATAATCCAGTATTTCAGGCGCACCCTTTGCAATTTCCGAGCAAATCGGAGATTTACAGTCGAGTATTCTCATCGGATTCTTTTCAAGTCTTGTAAGACAGGTGCCGCAAAGCTCGTCGGTGTAAGATGAGAAGTATTCCTTTAACGCCTGCGTATATTTTGCTCGGCATTCAGGACAGCCGATAGAGTTTATAAAAAGTTCTGTGTTTTTGACGCCTGCATTGTCGAGAATTGTTTTTGCAAGCAGTATCATATCGGCGTCGGCAGCAGGGCCAGAAGCGCCTAACATTTCACAGCCGAACTGGTGAAACTCCCTTAGCCTTCCTGCCTGCGGCTTTTCGTGTCGGAAGCAGGAGGTCATATAATAAACCTTTTGAGGAATGCCTTCGTTTAAAAGACCGTTTTCAATTACCGCCCGCATCGCTCCTGCTGTGCCTTCAGGCTTTAGCGTAAACTGCGCTTCACCTGATGAGGAAACTGTATACATTTCCTTTTGAACAACGTCCGTTGTGTCGCCGACAGAGCGCACAAAAAGCCCCGTATCCTCAAATGTCGGGGTGCGAATCTCCTTATAGCCGAAGCTTTTAGCGGCGTCCTTGCATATATTTTCAACTGTGTGCCATTTGTAAGCCGCAGAGGGGATCATATCCTGAGTTCCCTTTGGGCGTTTGATGCTGACTTGTGACATAGCAATTCATTCCTTTTTAAGTATTTACCTACTATTATACAGTCTTTAGTACCATTTGTCAAAGACTTTTCGCACACGCATAGTCAGACAGCGTTTTAACCAAAAAATGAGGTGATTCTTTGTGCAAGATTTTTTTGCTTGTAAGGTAGATTTTTTTGATTAAATATGGTAGAATTATAGGTAAGAATTTAATCGTTGGCTTGAAAGACAAAAATTCAGGTCCAGACTTGTCAGATTTCGGGAGGAATTATTATGGCTAATAAAAATCTTATAGGCGGATACCCTGTTATCGGAATCCGTCCTGTTATCGACGGAAGAAGAGGTCCGATGAAGCTTCGTGAAAGCCTTGAGGATCAGACTATGGCTCTTGCAACTACTGCAAAGAAGCTCTTTGAGGACAATTTGTGCTACTCTGACGGAAGCAAGGTAAAGGTTATAATTGCCGACACTACAATCGGAAGAGTTCCTGAGTCAGCCGCTTGCGCTGAAAAGTTTAAAAAAGCGGGAGTTGATATAACCTTAACGGTAACTCCTTGCTGGTGCTACGGCTCGGAAACTATGGATATGGATCCGATGACAATCAAGGGCGTCTGGGGCTTTAACGGAACCGAAAGACCAGGAGCTGTATATCTTGCATCAGTATTGGCAACTCATGCACAGAAGGGTTTGCCGGCATTTGGAATTTACGGACACGAGGTTCAGGATGTCGACGACGTTACCAACGTGCCTGACGACGTAAAGGAAAAGCTTCTGAGATTCGGCCGTGCGGCAATCGCAGTAGCTACAATGAGAGGAAAGAGCTACCTGCAGATAGGTTCTATGTGTATGGGAATCGGCGGCTCCATAATGGATCAGGCTTTCGTTGAAGAATATCTCGGAATGAGAGTTGAGTCGGTAGACGAGGTTGAAATTCTTCGCCGAATGGAAGAGGGCATATATAATAAGGAAGAATACGAGCGTGCTTTAGCTTGGACTAAGGAGCATTGTAAGGAGGGTCGTGACGACAACCCTGACTTTGTTAGGTTTAATCGTGAGCAAAAGGATAAGCAGTGGGAATTTACAATTAAAATGTACTGCATTATCAAGGATCTTATCAGAGGAAACGACAAGCTTCCTGAGGGATTCGAGGAGGAAATGGCAGGACACAATGCTATCGCTGCAGGCTTCCAGGGTCAAAGACAATGGACTGACCATTGGCCAAACTGCGACTATCCTGAGGCAATACTAAATTCTACATTCGACTTTGAGGGCAAGAAGGAGCCTATTGCGTTCGCAACGGAAAACGACGTTTTAAACGGTCTGGGAATGCTCTTTATGAAGCTTCTGACAAACCGCGCGCAGATTTTTGCCGACGTCAGAACATATTGGAGTCCAGAGGCTACAAAGAGAGTTACAGGCTATGACCTTGAGGGCAAGGCGCTTGAAAACGGCGGAATTATTCACCTCTTAAACTCTGGAGCTGCTTGTCTTGACGCTTGCGGCGAATGTACCGATGAGGACGGAAACGCTGTTATGAAGCAATGGTGGGACGTAACAGACGAGGATATAAAGAAGATGACAGACGCTACCGTTTGGTGCGAAGCAGGCTTTGACAACTTCAGAGGCGGCGGATTCTCATCTCACTTTACAACAAGAGCTGAAATGCCGGCTACTATGATAAGACTTAACCTTGTAAAGGGATTAGGCCCTGTTATGCAGATTGCCGAGGGCTGGACTGTCAAGCTTCCGGACGAAGTATCAGATACGCTGATGGAAAGAACCAATCCAACATGGCCATGCACTTGGTTTACGCCGCGTACAACAGGCGAGGGCGCATTTAAGAGCGCTTATGATGTTATGAACAACTGGGGTGCAAACCACGGAGCTATAAGCTATGGACATATAGGCGCAGACCTTATTACGCTTTGCTCAATGCTTAGAATACCTGTTTGTATGCACAATGTACCCGAGGATAAGATTTTCCGTCCTGCCGCTTGGAACGCATTCGGTATGGATAAGGAAAGTCAGGATTATCGTGCGTGTTCCGCATATGGACCAATGTATAAGAACATCAGAGGCTAAAAGTTAAGATGTTTAAAAAAAGAATGGGGAAGCTTGCTTCCCCAACATGAAAACGTCAGTTTTCATGTTATTACGGTCCGATGTACAAGAACATTAGATAATGCGTAATTCGTAACGCATTAAGCTACGCTTAACGCTGGGCGACCGCATTAAACTTCGTTTAACGCTTGTCGCCACATTCTATCAACAGCAGACCAACAACAGACGTTTGAAAAAATTGTCAAAAATTAGTAGATAGATAGCAGGCAATGCGTAATTAAGTAATTGGCAAGATTGTTTCTATCCGCCGCCGCTGGCGGGGGAGAAACAGCAAGCCGTTCAATTCGTAGTGTGGAGATTTGGAATAATTATGCACGAGCTAAAAGTTAAGATGTTTAAAAAAAGAATGGGAAGCTTGCTTCCCCAACACGAAAACGCTAGTTTTCGTGTTATTACGAATTACGCATTACGAATTACGCATTAAAGTCGGAGGTGTTATATTGAAAAGAGTTTTAGCGATAGATTTTGGCGCTTCCAGCGGCAGAGCTATTGTAGGAGAGTTTGACGGCGAAAGAGTGAATATGAAGGAAATTCACCGCTTTTCAAACGACCCTGTCATTTTAGGCGACACTATGTACTGGGATGTGCTTCGTCTATTCCACGAGATAAAGCAAAGCCTTATAAAGGCAAAGCCGTACAATGTTGAAAGCGTTGCTATTGACACCTGGGGCGTGGACTTTGGACTTATCGACAAGGACGGACGTCTTATCGACAATCCTGTTCACTACCGTGACGCCAGAACCAACGGAATGCTGAAGGAAGCGTTTGAGCTTTTTCCCGAAGAGGATTTTTACAAGGCGACAGGAAACCAGTTTATGGAAATAAACACCGCCTTTCAGCTTCTGGCGGTCAAGAAATACCGCCCCGAGCTTTTAAGTCGAGCGGATAAGGTTTTTTTAATGCCTGATTTGTTTTCATATTTCTTAACGGGAAACAAAAAAGCGGAGCGTTCTATTGCGTCTACTACTCAGCTTTTTGATCAGAATTCAAAGGACTGGTCAGATGAAGCTTTAAAAGCGCTTGGAATCGACAGGGCTTTAATGCCTGAAATTGTTGAAAGCGGAAGCGTTGTTGGTACGATTTCAAGTACCCTTTGCGAGGAGCTTGACATAAAGCCGATTAAGGTTATCGCCGTTTGCGGACACGATACGCAGTCTGCGCTCGTTGCCGCACCGGCAAAGGAGAGCGATTTTGCTTTTCTTTCAAGCGGAACCTGGTCGTTGCTCGGAACAGAGCTTGACGCTCCGATAATAAACGAAAAGTCGCTCGAGCTTAACGTCACAAACGAGCAGGGCTACGGCGGAAAGACCTCGTTTTTGAAAAATATAATCGGACTTTGGCTCATTCAGGAAAGCCGCCGTCAATGGATAAGAGAGGGGATTGAATATAGCTTTGCGGAGCTTGAGCAGCAGGCGAAGGAAGCAGAGCCATTTAAGTGCTTTATCGACCCCGACGACCCTGTTTTTACACCTGCCGGAAATATTCCAAAAAGAATTAAAAACTACTGCGAAAAGACAGGGCAATATATCCCTCAGACGACAGGCGAGATAATGAGATGTATCTACGAAAGCCTTGCGCTTAAGTACCGTCTGGCGATAGGCGAGCTTGAAGAATGTACAGGCAAGAAGTTTGGTACGCTTTATATGATTGGCGGAGGAACTAAGGATAAATTCCTATCTCGCCTTACTGCAAGCTGCTGCAATATTACAGTTTCGAGCGGGCCTGTTGAAGCGACGTCGCTTGGAAACATTTTAATCCAGCTTATGGCGCAGGGCGAAATCGACGGTCTGGCTAACGCTCGTGAAATTGTAAGAGCGAGCGAGAAGATTACCGCCTTTGAGCCTGAAAATCCTTCCGACTGGGACGAAGCGTTTGAACGCTACAAAGCTATCATACAAAGAGGTGACAAAAATGCTTAAAAATATTCCTGCAATTCTTTCCCCGGAGCTTTTAAAAACGCTCTGCGAAATGGGACATTCGGACAGAATTGTTATAGCTGACGGAAATTTTCCTTGCGAGAGCATCGGCAAAAACGCAAAGGTTATTCGTTGCGACGGACACGGTGTACCTGAGCTTTTAGACGCTATCTTGCAGCTTTTTCCGCTTGACAGCTACGTTGAAAAGCCTGTAAACTTAATGCAGGTTATGCCTGGAGATGACGCCGAAACGCCAATCTGGGATGAGTACAAGGAAATTGTTTCAAAGTACGATGAGCGTGGAAGCGACGCTATCGGCGAGATTGAACGCTTCGCTTTTTACGAAGAAGCCAAAAAGGCTTACGCCATTATCGCAACAGGCGAAAAGGCAATTTATGCGAATATTATGCTACAAAAGGGTGTAGTTTAATTCGTAATGCTTAATGCGTAACGCATTAAACTTCGTTTAACGCTGGGCGGCACAGCCGCCACATTCTATTAACAACAGTCTTTTGAAAACGCATTATGCTTTCGCACGCATTAGGCTTCGCCTAAACACGCATTAAGCTACGCTTAACGCTAGGCATGCATTATGCTACGCAAAACGCTTCGTTGCCGTATTCTATTCCGCATTAAACTTTCGCACGCATTAAGCTTTGTTTAACGCTGGTAGAGAGAAACAGGCAGCTATTTGATTCGTAATTGGAAATACGAAGGCTTGAAGAACTTGAACAACTTGAGGAATTAAAATAAAAAACAGAAAAGGTGAAAATTATGTACGAAGACATTAAAGAAGTAATGGTTGATATTTGCCATAAAATGTGGCAGAAGGGTTGGGTTGCCGCTAATGACGGAAACCTGACGGTTAAGGTTGACGAGGGTAAGTACCTCGCTACACAGACTGGTGTTAGCAAGTGCTTTATTACGCCTGACAAAATCGGGTTGATCGACGACGATTTCAATATTCTTGATGCAGTTGACGGCTGGCGCCCTTCAAGCGAGGTCAAAATGCACCTTCGCTGCTACCACGAACGTCCTGACGTCGGTGCTGTGCTGCACGCACATCCTCCTGTTGCAACTGGCTTCGCTGTAGCTAACATTGCGCTCGACGAGTATTCTATGATTGAAACGGTTATCGGCTTGGGTTCAATCCCTGTTACGCCTTATGGAACTCCTTCAACTTATGAGGTTCCTGACGCTATTACTCCGTATTTGCAGGAACATGACGCTATGCTGCTTCAGAACCACGGTGCGCTGACAGTCGGACCTGACGCTATCGGCGCTTATTATAAAATGGAAACGCTCGAGCTGTTCGCTCAGATTACTCTTAATGCGAAGCTTCTCGGCGGAGCACAGGAGATTTCACGTGAGAACATCGACAGGTTGATTGCTATGCGCCCGAAATACGGCTGCACGGGCAAGCACCCGGGATATAAGAAATACAATAAATAATTCATAATTCGTAATGCTTAATGCGTAATTAGGGCGCTGGAGGGGACTTTGTGGTTCAATTTGTAGAGAGATTGCGAGGAAAGTTACCGGTGCCTAATTCAATGCGTAATTCGTAATTAAATGAGGGGGAGAGATTGTGAAAGAAGACAATTTGATTGTGGATAAAAGTAAAGCATTTGCATTGCGGATAATAAAGCTGTATACTTATCTAAAAACCGAAAAGAAAGAGTTCGTGCTGTCAAAGCAGGTTTTAAGAAGCGGCACAAGTATAGGAGCTAACGTAAAAGAAGCTATAAGAGGTCAGACCAAGGCGGACTTTTATGCAAAGATGAATATTGCGCTAAAGGAAGCAAGCGAAACTGAGTATTGGCTGGAGCTATTAAGTGAAAGCGACTACATTGAAGCCAGGCATTTCGACAGTATCTATACAGATTGTCAAGAATTATTAAAAATTCTGATGTCAATTACCAAATCGCAAAAAGCTTAATTCAATTCGTAATTCGTAACGCATTAGGCTTCGTTTAACGCTGGGCATGCATTATACTTCGTAAAACGCTTCGTTGCCGCATTCTATTCCGCATTATGCTGCGCATATCGCTTCGTTGCCCCTGTCATCATCTCAAAATGCTTGTCGCCTTATCCTATCTTACAAAGTGCAAAAGGCGATTGAAAAGTTTGTTCCGTAATGCGGGATTAGGCAGGAAAAGAGAGATAACATAAAACTTTTATTTAACTTAGACTTGTTCCAATCTTTCTGTCCCTCCTATTATTTCTCTTCTACCAATCCTTAATATATCGGCACGGAATTTTTTCGCCAGCTGTAGACATAATAGCTTGGTTTAACACGTTCAGTATTTCCAGCGATTCATTCGCTGGAAATTTTTAATCCTCAATAACCGACACGAGCAGTGGAGGTTATTGAAACCTTTTTAAAAAGGGCGGTGCGGGCGGGGTCTCTCTTGGATAGAATCTCTTTTTTGTCGAATCTTCGGACTTAGTGCCGAGCCTAACTCAATTCGTAATTCGTAATTCGTAATGCGTAATTGGGTGCTGGAGGGGACTTTGCAATTGAATTTATAAAGAGATTGCGTGGGAAACAAAAAAGCAATAAATAAGCGTTAACAAAAAGTGTTACACTACTATATATAACGTTCTTCCCTTTTCCTTATTTATTTCCATTTCACGCTCTCCGCAAAATTTTCCCTCTAACCAGTTGACAAGCGGCTTTAAATATACTATAATATCTAGGTAATTTCGCTGATATGGCTCAGTTGGTAGAGCAGCGCATTCGTAATGCGCAGGTCGTCGGTTCGAGTCCGACTATCAGCTCCAGAAAGTACCTGCCAGAAAATTGGCAGGGCTTTTTGTTTGGTGAGGTTTTCCAGAAAGAGCATAATTTTTTGTACAAGTTGCCCAAATTCGGGGTCTCGTTTTTGCCTAAAATCACGAAAAAGAGTTTTTGATTAAATTTTTTTATGTAACCCCTTGCAATTTTTCCGGATGTGTGCTATTATAATGCTGTATCAGAAAATGATATACTTACATTTACATTTTATAAGGAGGAATTTTAATGAAGCTAAAAAGAATTTTAGCAGGTGCGCTTGCAGCAGTTGTAACAATTTCAACAGTTGCTCTCGCATCACTATCGACAGCTTCAGCTGAGGCAGAAACTGTAACGATTAACTCCATTACTTACAACTTTACTGTAACTAATGGCGCTACATCTACAGTTACTTTTACAAACCAGAACACATCTTGGGCTACTGTAACTGCTAGTGTAGACGTTGACGGAAACGGATCATATTCTGCAACAATTAGCGGAATGAACGCATCAGGTCTTACTAATCTGGGTTACATCGAAGCTACAGCAGCTACAACTCTTACTGTAGATACAATCGTTATCAACGATATGTACACTTTGACAGTAGGTGTTACACTTGATTCGTCAAGCTCAACCGGTAACGGAATGGCTAACATCTGGAATGACACAGGTAAGGCTACAACAATTTACACAGGCACAGGTACTGACGGTTCAACAGCTACTCTTGTTGGTGACGGCGGAAGCTCAATCACCCTTCAGGTAGAAGCAGCTGAAACATCTGAAGAAAGCTCAGAGGAATCATCAGAAGAGTCATCAGAAGAATCATCTGAGGAAAGCTCAGAAGAGTCATCAGAAGTAGTATCTGACATTGCTATCACAGCAACTCTCGGATATGCTGATGCAGACTGGTCTGCACAGGATTGGTCTTCTAGCGTAACAGTTACAGGCGACGGCACATACACAATCACTGCTGACGTATCAGCAATGGGCGACACAGCTGATGGTGCAATCGTATTTGTAGTTGACCTGGCAGGAGCAGCAGCAGATTATCCTGACATGACAGCAGTTCTTGATTCTATCACAGTTGACGGCGAATCTGTAGCAATCGACAGCTCAAAGGTTCTCTATGGAAACATCGAGGGCGAGGGCAACTACAGAATTGAAATCTACAACGAGTACGGTTCAGGAACAGCATCGGATTCACCAATCGACACAGGCGACATCTATGCTACTGAAACAATTACTGTAACATTTACAGTTTCTGGTTTAGGATCAGCAACAACAGAAGCTACAGAGGAATCATCAGAGGAAAGCTCAGAAGAGTCATCAGAAGAATCATCTGAGGAATCAACAGAAGATACATCTGCAGAAGAAGAAGTTGAAATTAACGCAGCTCTTTGCTTCTCAACATCAGGCTGGTACCCAACATCTATGGACGGTTCAGTAGGCGTTGTAGTAAACGGCGACGGAACTTACACAATCACTTGGGATGTTTCTGAGTACGGCGGAATTACTGACGCACTTGTATTCTGCATTGACTTGTACGATGCATCAACAAATTACCCAGACTTAGTCGCAACACTTGAGTCTATCACAGTTGACGGCGAAGAGGTTGAATTTGACGCTTCCAAGATTATCTACGGCGATATCGAGGAAAACGGCAACTTCAGAATTGAAATCTACAACACATATGGCGATTCAGCAGCAGACCCTGGAATTGATCCAGACGACATCTATGCTGAGGAAACACTTTCAATCACATTCTCAGTTTCTGGTTTAAGCACAGAAGCTACAACAGAAGCAACTGAGGAGACAGAAGCAGTTGACACAACAGAGCTTGAAGCTGCAATCGCAGAAGCTGGCGAAGTTGATACAGCTTGCTACACAGTAGACAGCGTAGCAGTATTCACAGCAGCACTTGCTGATGCAGAAACAGTTTACGCTGACGCTAGCGCAACACAGGACGACATTGATGCAGCAGCAGCAGCACTTGCAGCAGCTATTGCAGCTCTTGAAGAAGCTGACGTTGCAGTATATGTAACTCCAAGCGCAGAGTACGCTCTTGCTGGCGAAGAAATCACATATACAATCACAATCGTTCCAAATCAGCAGCTAGGAACAGTTCAGTTGGTTCTCGACCTCCCAGAGGGACTTGAGTATGTAGCTGGATCATTCGTAGTTAATGAATCTGCTGCAACAGAGCTCGGCTGGCAAGGCGGAAACATCGTTGAGTGGACAGAGAGTACATTGATGGTTAACGGCTACTGCTTATCAGCATTGTTTGACGAGTACACAGCTGGTACACCGGTTGTTCTTGGAACATTTACAGTAACAGCTACAGAATTAGCTGAATACACAGCAACAGTTACAAACGGTGAGTTCACAGATACTAGCTACAATATCTTAACTTACGGTGTTGCAGCAGAATCAGTTTCTTACGTATCTGCATATCCTGTTGATACAACAGAGCTCGAAGCTGCAATCGCAGAGGCTGAGGCTATTGACACTTCACTTTACACAGAGGACAGCGTAGCTGCTCTCGAAGAAGCACTTGCAGCAGCACAGGCAGTTCTTGCTGACGCTGACGCTACACAGGACGACGTTGACGCTGCTACAGCAGCTCTTGAAGCTGCAATCGCAGGTTTAGTAGAAGTTTCATCTACAACAGAAGTTTCTACAACAGAAGCTTCTACAACAGAAGTTTCTACAACAGAAGCTTCTACAACAGAAGTTTCATCTACAACAGAAGCAACAGAAACAACTGATGAAGAAGAAGAAACTACTACAACAGCAAGCGACGACGATGATACAACTACAGCAGCAGCTGATGACAGCTCAAGCTCAAGCAGCTCAAGCACAACTTCATCAGACAGCACACCTAACACAGGCGCTCAGGCAGCAGTAGGTCTATCGATCTTCATGGCTGCAGGGCTTGCAGGCGTAGTTGCAATCAAGAAGAGAAGAAAGTAAATTTCTTATCCAGATAAATGTAAGTAATCAACACTAAAAGGGAACGGATTTATCCGTTCCCTTTTTCTTTTACCCGAAAGTCGTATTAGTATTTTGTGGCACAAAAAAAGCGACCGCATAACAGTCGCTTGTAGTTTTTTATTGGCGGGGTTGTATCTCCGTACTTATACTTGTCTTAAAACAATAGCACACAGCGGCGGTACAGTCACCTCGCCGCTTAAAATCTCCTCCTGCTCACGGCCTTTCTCATCAAAGATAATCCTGTAAGAAACGCCAATGTGAGTGGTTCGCTTTTCCGCATACGGATTTACAACAAGATAGAGCGTTTCACCCTCACCCTCAAGCCGCTCGATAATGATATTTAAGTCGCCCGAATCTGGGAAGGAAATTCTCTGGTCTATCTCTTGCTTGTTTGAAAGCCGAAAAAGCGGGTGCGCCTTTCGGAAGCGTATCAGCGCGCGGTAGTAGTTAAATACCGCCTTGTTCTCGTCCTTTTGCTGCCACTTGATGCTGTTTGTGAAGTCGGGCGAGTTGTAGCTGTCCCACTCGTACCGCTCGGACGGCTTAGCGTCTGCTGGCACGTTCGGTCTCGGCTTGCTTCGTAAAAAGTCCTGTCCCAGCTGTAAAAAAGGAATGCCCTGCGAGAACATCACCAAAGCTGCTGAAAGCTTATCCATAGTTACACGCTCAGCATTTGAAAACTCAGTGCCGCAAATGGTGAGCTTATCCCAGAGTGTGAGGTTGTCGTGCGCTTCGACGTAGTTTATAGCCTGCGTCGGCTCGAACGCCCAGCAGGCCTCCGTATAGCCGTCGATGTCGTGGTGCGGAACGCTTCCGACAAGACCGCGCTTGACGATAGTCGTTTCGTAGAAATTTCCGCTGACGTAGCCCTTGTTAGAGGTGTCGAAGGTACTGCCCTTGACAGCGTCACGCAGATTGTCGTTAAATAGTCCGACTCTCCCGAAGCTGTAGCTGTTGAATTTGTAGCTGAGCTTTGTAGCGTTGAGGGCGCTTTCGCCGCCCGTCCAGCCTTCGCCGTACATTAAAATTGAAGGGTCAAGCTCGTTCAGCTTGTCGCGTATCAGGTTTACAGTGTCGATGTCGATAAGACCCATCAGGTCGAAGCGAAATCCGTCAAGCTTGTACTCCTTTGCCCAGTAAAGTACCGAGTCGAGGATAAATTTCTGCATCATTTTGTGGTCGCTCGCCGTTTCGTTGCCACAGCCTGAGCCGTTTGTGAACCTGCCCATTTTTGTGCGGTGGTAGTAATACGGCTGAGCGAGGTGAAACGCAGACTTTTCGGTAAAGTAGGTGTGGTTGTAAACGACGTCCATAACAACGCCGATACCAGCCTCGTGGAGCGCCATAATAAGCTGTTTAAGCTCTCTTATGCGGCACTTCGGGTCGTAAGGGTTTGTCGAATAGGACCCCTCCGGGCAGTTATAATTGAGCGGGTCGTACCCCCAGTTGTACTCACGCTTTTCCGGGTGAGCTTCGTCAACTGTGCAGAAGTCGAAAATCGGTAGAAGCTGAACGTGCGTAACTCCCAGCGCTTTAAGGTGCGAAAGGCAGGTCGCCGAGCTGCCACAGGTGGTTTTCTTTTCTGTAAAGGCTAAAAACTTTCCCCTGTTTTGCTCGCTGACGCCGCTTGAAGGGTCGATAGAAAAATCCCGCACGTGTGCTTCGTAAATTATAGCATCGGTGTGAGAATTAAGTTTCGGGCGTTTATGCTCCTCCCAGCCGTCAGGGTTGGTTGTACCAAGGTCAACAACAGCGCTTCGCTTGCCGTTGATTCCGCACGCCTTAGCGTAAACGTCGGTACCCTCAAACCGCTTCATATCGTACTCATATGTGTAGGTATAAAAATAGCCGTCAAGGCTTCTTGCAAATTCAATATACCAAACGCCGTTTTCGATCCTCCGCATTGGCAGAGATTCAACAAGGTTTTGTCCCTCGCCGTCTGCGTAAATATTTATAAACACACAATAAGAACAAGGGCTCCATACCTTGAATCGGGTTATATCCCCGTCAATAATGGCGCCCAGGTCGTTGCCGTAATAGGTATTATGCTTGTCAAATTCCTCAAAATTTGAAATTACATCCACAAAAAACTCTCCTGTCAAAATGAAATCGCTTCGCCTTGTTTAATGATTGTTTCAAAGCCGAGCCTGGTGTTGTTTATAAGTTCCGACCGAACGTCGCAGCCGTTTATAAGCAAAACTATTGTCGAGCCGCCAAATTCAAAGCAGCCTTTTTCTTCGCCCTTTCTGACGCTCGCTCTATCGGGAGTATTATTTGAAATTTTACCAACTATCAGTGCTCCGACTTCAATTTGCGCCACACAGATGTCCTTATTTCTTACAACACAGCACTCTCTGGAGTTCTCGCAAAAGACCTTGATATGATCAAGAGCCGCTGGATTTACCGTGTGCAAAAAGCCGCCAATCTTTTTGTTTTTCGACTTTATTCCTGAAATCGGGTAGCAGTAGCGGTGGTAGTTGTCGACGCAAAGGCGAATAATAACAGCCGTTCCTCCGTTAAAGCGGTTGGCGATTTTCTCGCTTCTTGTAAGCGAATACAAATCGTAGAAGGAGCCTTTGATCTTAAATACGCCTGTTGTTGAAATTTTATAGGCGGTCGCTTTTCCGTCGCAGGGCGAAATAATCTTAGCCGACTTATCAATTGGTCGGGCGCCAGCTTTAACCTTTCTTGTAAAAAAGTCGTTAAAGGAGGTGTAATCTTTCGCCTCGTAATCGCTCATATCAATCTTATTAGCCGAAATGAAGGGCTTTACAAGCAGTCCTGATAACGGGCAGCTTAAAAGCTTACCCGAAAAAGCAGAGAAAGCGGGACAGGTAAACGGCTTTATAAGTGAGCGCAGAAAAGCGTTACCGTAAACTGTTTTTAGAAATTTATCCTGCGCTGTTGTTTCACGGTTTATTTTAAGTGCCATTATCGTAATCTCCCCTGAAAGAAGCCTATAAGGATAAGTACGCCAATTAACAAAAGCAGCAAAACTCCGAAAATCTGCGGCTTTTTAACTCTGAACTTTATAAGGAACAGCGCGCTTATAACAATAAGGCAAATCTGAAAAACGAACGGGAAGGTTCTCCCTAAAAGTCCGCCGCCCGCTATGTAAATAATCGGCAGAATTATAGCTACCGACGTAACGGGAAGTCCTCTGTAGTCGTGACGCTTTTCCTGCGTTTGTGACTGACGCTCCTGTTCGACAGTATTAAAGTAGCCCAAACGAATTACAGCCGCTAAAACTATTGCTATTGCTGAAGCAAGTCCTAAGCCGTAGTTCATACCAAACGAGTAGCCGAGTATTGCAGGAAAGACGCCGAAGCAAATAAGGTCGCAAAGCGAATCTATCTGAATGCCGAAAACCTTTTCCCGGTCGGTTCTGTTCTTTTTCATTCTTGCAATTTTGCCGTCAAACAAATCGCACAGTCCTGAAATCAAAAGACATAAAAACGCAATCGAATAGTTGCCGTGTCCTTTGTAAACCTCAATTACCTGTGTGATTCCGAAAATTGAAGAAGCAAGTCCCAAGTAGGTCAGTATGACCGTATAATTATAAAACCCAAGCATTGTTTTTCTCTCCCTATATTTTTCTCCCTGTTTTTCTGTTGCTTATCTGGTTAAAAAGCCGATCAGGGCGAGCGATATTACTCCCTGAACGATTGAAAAGCGAGTTACGACCTGAGTGTCGCTCCAGCCGTTATTCTTTCTCATATGGTCGTGAATCGGCGTTCTGATGTTTTTCATAAAGTTCTTCATTTTTAAAAACTTGATGCAGGAAATCTTGAGAAGGCTCAGGCCTCCGTCAATTATGAGCATAAATGCGAAAATCAAGAACAGCAGCGGCGAACCGAGCTTCATAGCCGAAAGGGCAATAAGCACGCCCAGCGCACGAGAGCCGGCGTCGCCCATCAGTATAACGCTGGGCGAGGTATTGTACCACAAATACGCTATCAGCATTAAAATTGCGGATAGTATAATAAGTCTGAAGTCGTCTGATTCCTCGCCGAGATTTATCATATTTTGCATCAGAATAAAAACTGTTGCGAGGGAAATAATGCTTAAGCTTCCGCAAAGTCCGTCAACTCCGTCAGAGCAGTTCGTTACATTTATTGAGCCCCAGACCAAAGCGGCGCCTAAAACGATGTAAACGACAGTTGGTAGCGTAAAGCTGATACTGACAAGCGCAAGCTTTACAGTCGGCTGATTGTAAATACAGTAGGTGCTGGAAATTCCGACAGAAACTACAAGGTCGATTAGACCCTTCTTAACCCTTCCCCACGGGATTGCAGCGCTGTCGTCAAGATAGCCGCTGAGCATTTCAAGATAAATAAAAGCAATGTAAATAATAAGCTCTACGGTAAGCGGAACAAAAAGCGCAACCGTTATAATAAATGAGGTGAACATTAAAAGTCCTGCTCCTCTGGGCTTGCCCTCTGAAAGCTTGCCGTTCAAGGCAAAGTCCCTTCCCTTATCTCTTGGAAGAATATTTTTAAACACTCTGATTGAAAGAAACGGTATAAAAAATCCGCAAAGAATAAACAGTCCGTAGTAGATGCTTTCATAAGCGGACGGAATTAAGTTTTTAAGCATTTTTTGATCCTCCTGAAGTATTACATTTGCCTTAAATATTGTAGCATACTGATTGCATTATTGCAAGCCTATTCAGCGTATTTTCTGACTCTCAGAGGAATGCCGAGCGACTTTGTCAAAAGCTCGCATTTTTGAATTTCTTCCTCGCTTATAACGTCTACAACCGATAAAACGACGTTGTCAAAAAGCTCCTTCGCACGAGTAGCAAATTTAATCATACAATCGAATGCCTGCTCGCCGAATTTCGGATTTGTAACACGGCAGTATTCCTTAGCGTTCGAGCCGTTTAGCGAAATGGAAACCGTATCGAAAAGTCCCATTAGCTCGTCAATTGTATTTTCTCTGCCGTAAATTAAGTCAGTCAAGCCGTTTGTGTTTATTCTGATT
Organism: Ruminococcus sp.; assembly: GCA_021205185.1. Taxonomy (GTDB): domain Bacteria; phylum Bacillota; class Clostridia; order Oscillospirales; family Ruminococcaceae; genus UMGS1601. The sequence continues at coordinate 125,362 of JAJPYB010000008.1, forward strand.
TTTGTGGAGGTGTTCTCTCTCAGATATTTTGCCGCCGCCTTTAGAATTTCAAGCTCGGCTGTAGGCTCGCCAAAGCCGCAGAAGATTATCTCGTCGAAGCTATTAAGATCTTCCTTTGCAAGACTTGCAATTGCCTCCTCCTCGCTCGGTTGGTGATCAAGCCATAAGCTGTCAGAGCCATAAGCGCCGTCGCCGTTTTTTCTGATACAAAAAATACAAGAGCATGGGCACTTGTTGGTAAGATTGATATAAAGCTTGTTTTCAAGCACATAGGTTATGTTCATCATAGTAAAATCACCCTTTTAAAATTTCTGGGACTTTGACCCATAAATATAGTAGCACGAAAACAAAAATAATTCAAGTACCTTAAAAATCTACAAACCTATCATATGGTTTTCACAATCAACGGTATAATTAACCTTAACGGAGGCTTAAAGGACCAGTTCTTGAATTGCGCCTCTTTTTTAGACCTTAAATTATTTGGAGGTATATTTATGATAGATGATGAGAGAAACAACAACTTTGAAAACGGCTATAACAACGAGCCAAGCGACAACACAAATTCAGAGCAAAACGCAAGCGACAATCAACAAAGCTCAGCTTATGTAGTTGAGGGCGATACTTATTCTTATGGCGAGCAGCCAACGCAGCCTTCACAGCAAAGCTACAATTCAAACACACAGCAGGGTTATAATCAAAGCTCACAGCAAAACCCACAAAATCCACCCGTTCAGACGCCGCCGCAGTATTCAAATTATTCGGAGTATTCACAGCAGACGGTAAATAGTATGTCTTATGACCCGAACGCAGATAAGAAGGGTCAGAAGCAAAGAAGAGTTTTAACGGCAATTATTTCAGTTTGCTGCGTTCTAGCGATTGTAGCTACCTGTATTATAGGCTACAACCTCATATCTCCAGGAAGCATCGGAACAGCAACAACCACTTCAACCTCCGATTCTTCTCAGGCGGAAACGACAGAAGCTAACGGAACAGAGGAAGAAAGCACAACCAATGAGGACAAAGAGCTTCCGACAATTTATCAGCTTTCAGCACCTGAGGACGCAATGACGATACCAGATATTGTAGATAAGGTTTCAGATTCTATCGTTGGAATTTCCTGTATTTTCTCTAGCGGAACGGGAAGCGGCACAGGAATTATAATGAGTGAGGACGGATACATCCTCACAAACGCACACGTTGTAAGCGATGCAACAAGCGTTCAGGTTGTTTTTGCAGACGATTCTGATAACGGCATTGACGCTGAAATTATCGGAATAGATTCACAGACAGATATTGCAGTTATTAAAATCGACAAGACAGGACTTACTCCAGTTGAATTTGGAAAATCCTCCGAGCTAAGAGTTGGCGAAGCGGCAATAGTTATAGGAAATCCTTTAAGTCAGGCACTTGCAAATACGGTAACATCAGGAATTATTTCAGCGCTTGACAGAGAGCTTACAATAGAAGACAAAACCTTAACTCTTATTCAGACGGACGCTGCAATAAACAGCGGTAACTCTGGCGGCGCACTACTTAACGCTTACGGTCAGGTTGTAGGAATTACGTCAGCTAAAATCTCATCAACCTACGGCGAGAACTTAGGATTTGCGATTCCTATTGACGACGCTCTGCCGATAGCAGAGGAGCTCATTGAAAACGGCTACGTTACAGGCAGACCGCTGCTTGGAATAAGCGGAAGCGATATTTCAGAATTTTATTCAGAATACTATGGTATTCCACAGGGCTTTCAGGTAGTATCTGTTGAAAGCGGCTCTGCTGCTGAGGAAGCAGGAATTGAGGTCGGAGATGTTATTGTAGGAATTGAAGGTCAGCTTATAACCAGCATTGATGAGTTTAATGAGATAAAGAACACCTACAGCGCAGGAGATACCATTACAATTTCGCTTTATAGAAACGGAAGCAGAATGGACGTCGAGGCAACGCTTGGTGAGGCTACCTCAGGAACGGAAACAGAAGACACAACGGAAGCGACGACAAACAGTACGTTTAACTGGGGATACTAAACCTGAAATGTCGCTGCCACGGCATTTGACGGTTTGTGATATATTGGACATCGCCTTTAAAAGGGCGGTGTCCACTTATTTTTGCAAAAGACACCTGATTTTTATGCGGATTGCTTGACTTTAACGAAATAAAGTGATAAAATTAGTATGTTTAGTGTAAGGGTGTATCTTACCAAAAGTATTTTTACCAACAGGAGGGCTTTAATATGTCAAGAGTTTACAATTTTAGTGCAGGGCCGGCTGTTCTGCCAGAAGAGGTATTAAAAGAAGCTGCCGACGAAATGCTGGATTACAAGGGATGTGGAATGAGCGTAATGGAAATGAGCCACCGCTCAAAGGTTTTCGACCAGATTATCAAAGAGGCGGAAGCTGACTTGAGAGAGCTTATGAACATTCCTGACAACTATAAGGTTCTGTTCCTACAGGGCGGAGCTTCAATGCAGTTTGCAGCTGTTCCGATGAATCTTATGAAAAATCGCAAGGCAGGTTATATTTTAACAGGTCAATGGTCAAAGAAGGCGTTCGCTGAGGCTAAGATTTTCGGCGAGGCTGTTGAGCTTGCTTCAAGCGCAGATAAGACCTTCTCATACATACCTGATGTAAGCGATCTTCCGATTACTGACGATATGGATTACGTTTACATTTGTGAGAATAACACTATTTACGGAACAAAGTACAAGACATTACCTGACACAAAGGGCAAGCTCTTGGTAGCCGATCAGTCGTCATGCTTCCTTTCAGAGCCTGTTGACGTTACAAAGTACGGCGTTATCTATGCAGGCGTTCAGAAGAATGTAGGACCTGCTGGCGTTGTTATCGCAATCATTCGCGAGGATCTCATCACAGACGACGTTTTAGAGGGAACTCCAACTATGGTTAAGTGGAAAACTCAGGCTGACGCTGATTCGCTTTACAACACTCCTCCTTGCTACGGCATTTACATTTGCGGCAAGGTATTCAAGTGGCTTTTAAAGACAGGCGGACTTGAAAAGAGAAAGGAAATCAACATCGAAAAGGCAAAGATCCTTTACGACTTCTTAGACGAGAGCAAGCTTTTCAAGGGTACTGTTGAAAAGGAAAGCAGATCGCTTATGAACGTACCGTTTGTAACAGGAAACGACGAGCTTGACGCTAAGTTTATCAAGGAAGCTAAGGCTGCCGGATTTGAAAACCTGAAGGGTCATAGAACTGTCGGCGGTATGAGAGCTTCTATTTACAACGCTATGCCTATCGAGGGCGTAAAGAAGCTTGTTGAGTTTATGAAGAGGTTTGAGGCTGAAAACGCTTAATTGATACAAAGGTGGTATATAAATGTATAAGATTAAAAAGCTTAATAAGATTGCGGCTTGCGGAACAGACCTTTTTGACAAGGCAAAGTATGAGGTTTCTGACGATGTACAGTCGCCTGACGCTATAATTGTTCGTTCAGCTTCTATGCACGATATGGAATTTGACGACAATCTTCTTGCTATCGCAAGAGCAGGAGCAGGGGTAAACAATATTCCTGTTGCCGACTGCGCTGAAAAGGGAATCTGTGTTTTCAACACCCCTGGCGCTAACGCTAATGCTGTAAAGGAGCTTGCTTTGCTCGGACTTTTAATTTCCTCCCGTAAGGTATCTGAGGCTATCGAATGGGCAAAGGGCTTAAAGGGCAACGGAGCAGAGGTTGGCAAGATGGTTGAAAAAGGAAAGAGCCAGTTTGTCGGACCTGAGATTATGGGTAAGACTTTAGGACTTGTAGGTCTTGGAGCAATCGGCGGAAAGCTTGCAAATGTCGCAGTTTCGCTCGGTATGAACGTAATAGGCTACGACCCGTTCCTTTCAGTTACAGCTGCACTTCACTTAAAGCCGCAGGTAACTGTTGTAAAGGACGTTGAAGAGGTTTATAGCAAGGCCGATTACCTCTCGCTTCACCTTCCATACAATTCGGAAACAAAAGGCTCGATTAACGCTGACATTTTCGCTAAGATGAAAGACGGCGCAAGACTTTTAAACTTCGCAAGAGGAGAGCTTGTTGACACAGCTGCTGTAATTGAAGCGCTCGGAAGCGGTAAGCTTGCAAAGTACGTAACAGACTTCCCGAACGACGAGGTAATAGGCGTAGAGGGCGTTGTTGCAATTCCTCACCTTGGAGCTTCTACTCCTGAATCTGAGGACAATTGCGCTGTTATGGCTTCAAGACAGCTTATTGATTACATCGAAAACGGAAACATTGTAAACTCTGTAAACTTCCCGAATGTTGAGCTTAACAAGACGGGCGATATAATGGTTTGCATTATGCACAGGAACGTTCCTGAGTTTATTGCAAAGATAACCGCAATCATCAGCAAGGACGGAGCTAACATTGAAAACTTTGTACACAAGTCAAAGGGCGAGTACGCATATTCAATGATTGATATTACAGGAAGCGTTGACGTTGAAGCTTTAAAGGCAAACGCTGACGTTATAAGAGTCAGAACTCTTTAATTTAAAGAATAGGAAACAAGAAAAGTCCCTCGAGTTCGAGGGACTTTTTTAGTGCAAAAAAAACAAGCCGATTTTACTCGACTTGTTTTTGAGCTTTTAGTCGTCGCTTGCGACATCGCTCATCAATATTCCTCTGCCGTTGGTTGAGAGATAAACTCTTCCGTAAACCTTCGGATCAGCTTCGAGGGTGGTCTTGTTGACGTTTCCCCAGCGCTCGTTTTCGTTGTTCATCTTAACCCAGGTCTTACCCATATCGGTCGACTGGTAAACGCCGTTACCCTTTCCGTCAACAGAGCCGTAGATGTAAATTGCGCCGTAGTCGCCTTCGTTTTCAGCAGCACCAACTGATACAGCATAAGTGTAATCAATGTCGCCCTCAGCTACAACAAGCTCTGCGCCGACATCTGCGTTTTCAATATGATAAAGCGGACCGGAAGCGAGCGATACCCAGAGGTCGCCTTCGATTTCCTTGTTTGCCACAAGCGTCATATTGCTTACCATTGTTGAAATTATAAGCTCGAAGGTTTTACCCTTATCGGTTGACATATAAATTCCGTTTGAGTAGGTAGCGTAGAACTTATCAGGATTTACTTCATCAGCAATAATAGTTGTATTCGAGCCTAAGCCCTCGACCTCAGACCATGTTTCGCCCCAGTCGTCGGTTACATAAGAAACTACCGAGCCATCGTCAGGCGAGTAAATAAGCGTTTGCCCGTCTGCTGAAAGAACAGCCTCGCCGCCGGCCGTTGCGCTTACACCGTCAGGCGTTTTGGCAAACTGCCACGTTTTTGAGCCGTCAAGCGAATAGCAAATCGAGCCCTGATCCATTTCCTTTGTTGTACGAACGACAACATTCGGATCGTTGCCGGCTACCGCCAAATCGTCAGCCTTAAAGCTGTATACGCCCCAATGCTCCTCAGGCGCTGTGTCAACGTCGTCGTGCCTGAATCCGTAAAGGTCGCCTAAGATAGAGTAAAGAGCAGGCGTATCTTCGCCGCAGTCCTTTGGCGAATACAAGCCTAAAATGGCCGTTTCCTCAATTCCCTCGGCTACAACGCTTATGTTTATGTTTTCCTCGCCGATTTTTGTGAGGTTGTCTGTGCCATAAAGCGTAGCTCCCGTTCCGTAAAGAAGCTCGTCAGGGTTAAACGGATTGATAGCGACTCCCGACGTCCACCAGCCGAGCTTTAAGCCGCCCTGCCAATCGAGCCATTCGGAATCTGAAATGTCAAGGTTGTAGTCCTTGGTGGTGTTTCCGTCCTCGTCCTTGTTCCAGAGACCTACCCACGTTTCGCCGCCGTCCTTTGTAACGAGAATGTTATCCTCACTCGACCAGTGGCAGATTGTAGTAACTGCAACCATTTCGTCCTTGTAAACGGCAATTCCGCAATAGCCGTGTCCTGTTTCGCCGGTAAACGGAGTGATGTTAGTCCATGTTCCGTCAGCAATGTTGTACTTGAAAACCTTGCCCTTGGAGGGGTTGTTCTCCTGAGTTACCTCAGACGAGTAGGTAACGTAAAGATTTCCGTCAGCTGAAACCTTACCCTGACAAGGGAAGTAGCTGTAATGCTCGTCATTGTCAGTTTCTTCGTTTAAAAGCGTGTTCCAGGTTTCTCCGGCGTCGTCGCTGTAGTAGACCTTTTCGCCGCTTGCTTCTGCAACTCCGCAGAAGATGAGGTTTGTATACTCGTCCTCATCAGAGCTTGTCTTATCGCAGGTGATCCATAAAATTCCGTAAGAATACGAGCCGTCGTGGTAGCTTCCGACAGTAGGAAAGCTTTCGAGGTTCTCCCACGTCTGACCGTAGTCGTTTGAAACAAACATACCCTTCGAGTGCGAACCGTAGTAGATTCTGCTGTTGTCGTTAGGGTCAATCATAAGACGTTCGCCGCAGTTTCTTCCGTAGTCGTTGCCGCCCATTGAAAAATCAAAGTCAACCTTTGTCCAGTGATCGCCGTAATCGTAGGAATACATAATACAGCCGTTGCCGCCATAAGAGGTTCCGCAGGACATATATACTCTCGACGGTTCAATCGGGTCGGTAGCGATGCTCTCGATACAGTTGTAATTCCAGTCGCTTGAGTTGTCGTCCTCGCTTCCAAAGCTGTCAGTAATACAGGTCCATTCGTCCTCGCCCTTTTTCTTTCGGTAAGCGCCGCCTATATCGGTTTTGACATAGACAAGACCTTCTTCAGCTTCGTTGTAAACCATTCCTGGAATGTATCCTCCGCCGACAATTGTGACGTTAGACCATTCAAAGCCGGTGTCTGTTACAGTTTCGCTGTTGTAAAGATTATCCTGAGCGATAGTGCCGTCAGAATCGTCTGTACAGCCTGCAAGGCAGCCGACAGTAACGGAAAGAGTTAAGGCAAACGAAAGTAATCTCTTCGCATTCATAAATAATTCTCCTTAATCATATTATACATTATATGCAAGTATAGTATAGCATAAAAGCAGGCGTAAAAGCAATACAAAAATTGCTTTATTCAAGATGAAAATTGCTTAATACAGGAGGAATAAAAATGAATGAAAAAACACTCACAAAGCCGTCAAATTTAACGCTTGAAAATCGCTCGCTCCTTCGGCTTACGGGAGTTACCGACATCGACAGCTTTAACGAGGAAGCGATAGTGCTGTTTACGACTTTAGGAGAGCTTGTAATAAAGGGGAAGAATCTCCATGTAAATTCAGTAAATGTGGATTCGGGCGACGCTGAAATTGTCGGCGAAATCAAAACCATCTCCTACACAAACCGAAAGCTAACCAAAAAGCCAAACGCTATAAAGAGGCTGATGAGATGATTCCGTCGTATATGTTCGAGCCTGAAACCGAGCTTTCGCTTTTCGCTTTGTCGATTGCGATAGGCGTAATTTTCGGCGTAATTTACGAGGCAACAAGAATAGTGCGAATAATTTTCCCTCACCGCTCGTGGCTTGTGTTTTTAGAGGATATGCTTTTTATGCTCTTTTGCGGATTTTGGTTTTTTATCTTTTCGATGACGTTCGCAAGAGGACAGCTAAGAGGCTTTTTGCTTTTGGGGAACCTTCTCGGCTTTTTCCTCTATATTTTTACGCTCGGCGAGCTTGTAAAGCGGGTAGTAACAAGGGCAAGAGAAATAGTAGTCGCCGCTTTAAAATGGATAGGTCGTCTTTTGTGGCAAAGACTCTTCAAACCGATGATTTCTAAAATTCTCCGACCGTTGAGAGTGAGATGTAAAAAAATTCGCCGAAAGAGAAAAAAATCCGAGAAAAGTTCAAAAAAAGTCTTGAAAGTTTAAGACTTTACGGCTATAATAAACATATAGTGTATTGCACTTTTCAAGGCAATACACAACGTCTTTCAGTCTGGCTTCGCCAGCTGAAATCCATAAGAGCCTGACGGCTCTGGAATATTTATTGAAAGCTATCGCTCGCAAGAACAAGCAAGCTTATCTTGCTTCGCTACTTTGAATATTACATATAAAAGGGGAATCGCAAGTTTATCTTGCAAAAGGATACTATTAAAATTTTGCGAAAGGAGTGTATGACAAATGCCGGTTGTAAATAACGCATCGGAGGTTATAAACAAGAGAAAAAATAAAAAAGCGTCTTTTGCTTCACGCATTGGAATGATTGCACTTATCGCATTTATAGTTTATGCTGTTATAGTTATAATTCAAACAGAGGTTGAAATGAACGAGCAGCAGGCGGTGCTCGAGGACTTAAAGGAGCAGATTACCGCTGCAACTCAGGAAAACGACGAGTACGAGAGAATACTTGGCGGAGAGGATGAAAACGCTTATATGGAAATGATAGCTATCGAACAATACGGCTACGCATATCCAAATGAAAAGCGCTTTTATATAAAGGAAAGCACGTCGTCGGATGACACCACGTCCAGCGATGAGTCTGACGAATAGAAGCTTTAAAAATTTATTCAAGGAAGGTACAAAAAAGCTTTATGCAGGTTGAGGTAGGAAAAATATACGAGGGAAAGGTTACGGGGATAACTAAGTTTGGAGCATTTGTTGAGGTTGAAGGAAAGGTTACCGGAATGGTACACATTTCTGAAATTTCAAGCTCGTTTGTCAATGATATAAACGAGGTGCTTAAGAAGGGTCAGACCGTCAAGGTCAAGGTAATAAAGGTTGACGACAACGGCAAAATTGGAATGTCGATAAAGCGTGCCGAGGAAAAACCAAAGAACGACAGGCGTGGCGCTCAGAAGGGCAAGCCATCTGCTGGCAACAAGAATGCGGCTAAAAAACAGGCGGTCGAGAAAAAAGAGCCGGAGCCTGCATATTACGGCGACGGATACGTTTCAAAGCCAAGCGGAGATGCAAACTTTGAGGATATGCTCAGCAAGTTCAAAGCTTCAAGCGAGGAGAGAATAAGCGACTTAAAGCGCGCTAACGACAACAGACGTCGTGGCGGCACAAGGCGCAGATAACTACATAATATCAAGGGGCAGAGTATCGCCCCTTTTGTTTTTAGGAGAAGGATTAAATGAGAAAAGTTGTAATTTTAGGCATAGCGGCAGCAGTTCTGTCACTTTCAGCCTGCAGCGTAACAGAAGGCGATCCGCTTGACGGTGAGGAGCTTGTAGAAGCGGCTCGTGAGCAGTACGAATCCTACGACTCAGCGAGAGTTGTTATCACAAACGAGGATACCGACGAGGTTGAGCAGGAGTTTGTATTTATGTATGACGAAAAGGACAGCCTTACCTATTTATATACAGGCGGTTATGAGGAGGAAAGCTATATCCAGTACAACAACGGATTTGAATGCTTTACCGAGCAAAACGGCGAGTATACCTTTACTCAATATGGCGACAACGATTTTGAAGCCTACAACAGAGATTCGTTACACCCTCAGGCGAGCGGGGATTATCTTCCTTACGAGCGAAGCGCAATAGAGACGGTAGAGAAAACCGAGCAGGACGGCGAGGTTGTATATTATTATACCTATAGTCCAGACAGCTTTGACAGCGACGACGGAGTAGTTGAGTTTACTGCAGTATATCACTTTGACGAAAATGACGAGCTTTTGTACTTTGAGGAGCTGTCGGTGGTTGATACCGACGGCGAGGAGAGCAGCCATTCCTACAAGGTCGAAATTACCGATATAAACGCAGTTGAGAAAATTGACAATCCGCTAAAGGACAGAGAAGGATAGAAGATTTAACCGGGCACTACATTTAGTGCTTTTATGTGGGACAACCACACATTATTGAAATAAAAAAGCCGCTTTGTGCAAATTGCACAAAAAATCAAGAAAAAAGTGATGAAATTTCTACACGTTATTTTTGCCATTTTATATTGATTTTATATTGCACAAATGGTAAAATAAGTCTTGCACTGCGGTGAACTGCCGCAGATGACTGCATGATATGCGTTGAAGCGGGAGGTTGCGCACAGTAGGTGCGGTAATTCTCGTGGAGTATGTCCGATTTTAAACCGGGCGGCTGTAATACTTAAAACACAGTGTGTGTTAAGCGTTTCTTGCGAATGGCTATGCCACTAACGCTTGATACTGTCTGAGTTTGTGTGTTCTGTCAACCGAAGTGATAATAAAGCTTCGGGTTTTTTATTGAATCTCACAGGGAACACACGGAAGCGTTGAAGGATTACAGATACCTACTTAAAAAGACTGCTTGTCTTGTCCCGAAGGTCAGGGAAACGGACAGGAGCCTTAACGAAAGGGTAGGCTTAGCCCCCAATATTTAAGACTTTACAAGGAGGCGATTTAAATGGCAGTCAATGAAAAGCTTAGAATTAAAATCAAGGGTTATGAGCACGCTGTAGTAGATGCAGCAGCAGCAAAGATTGTTGAAGCTGCAAAGCGTACAGGAGCAAAGGTTTCAGGACCTATCCCACTTCCAACTGACAAGGAGGTTATTACTATCCTTCGTGCGGTTCACAAGTATAAGGATAGCCGTGAGCAGTTTGAGATGAGAACTCATAAAAGACTTATCGACGTTCTTCGTCCAACTGATGAAACCACAGCAGCTCTTCAGAACCTTGAGCTTCCTGCAGGTGTTGACATTGTAATGGAAATCAAGTAATTGATTTTCGTTTGAAATCCGTCTGATGCGGGTTTTTAAATGTTTTCACGCAGGTCATGTCGGGAAACCGACCAATAACCATAAGGAGGAAAAATAATGGAAAAGGGAATCATCGGAAAGAAAATCGGTATGACTCAGATTTTCGATGAAACAGGAAAGGTAATTCCTGTTACTGTTGTTGAAGCAGGTCCTTGCGTTGTCGTTCAGAAGAAAACTGTTGAAAATGACGGCTATAACGCAGTTCAGCTTGGCTTTGGCGACATCAGACCTAAGAGAGTAAACAAGCCTCTTACAGGTCATTTCAAGAAGGCGGACGTTGCTTTGAAGAGAACTTTGAAGGAATTTCGTCTTGACAGCATTGACAATTTGAATGTCGGAGATATCGTAAAGGCCGATACTTTTTCTGAGGGCGACGTTGTTGACGTCAGCGGAAAGAGCAAGGGTCACGGATTTTCGGGAACAATCAAGCGTCACAACTTCGCAAGACTTAAGGAATCTCACGGTACAGGACCGGTTCACAGACACGCAGGCTCAATGGGCGCTTGCTCGTCGCCGTCGAGAATTTTTAAGGGTAAGGGAATGCCTGGACAGTACGGTAACACAAAGGTTACTGTTCAGAACCTTACAGTAGTAAAGGTTGACGCAGAGAATAATCTTATCGCAATCAAGGGAGCTATTCCGGGTCCTAAGAACGGAACAGTTACTATCGTTGACTGCGTTAAGAAGGCTTAGTGAGAGGAGGAAGTTAATATGCCACAGGTTTCAGTTTATGATATGAAGGGCGTAGAGGTTTCTACTGCTGAGCTTAAGGATTCCGTATTTGGAATCACACCTAACAAGACGGTTATGCACGCAATGGTTGTAAACTATTTAGCTAACCAGAGACAGGGCACACAGTCCACTCTTACAAGAACAGAGGTAAGAGGCGGAGGAAAGAAGCCTTGGAGACAAAAGGGAACAGGTCACGCAAGACAGGGTTCTATCCGCGCTCCACAGTGGGTACACGGAGGAGTTGCTTTAGGTCCTAAGCCAAGAGATTACAGCTATTCGCTTAATAAGAAGGAAAAGAGACTTGCAATGAAGTCGGCGCTTTCTTCAAAGGCTTTGGAAAATGAAATCGTTGTTGTTGACAACATCACAGTTGAGGAATTCAAGACAAAGACGATAGTTGAAATGCTGAAGGCTTTGAAGGTTGAAGGCAAGGCGCTTATCGTAATGCCGGAGGTTGACCTCAAGGCTGTCAAGAGCGCAAGCAACATCAGCGGAGTCAAGACCGCAACTGTTGGTACGCTTAACGTATACGACATTTTAAACTATGACAAGTTTATAGTTGCAAAGTCGGCAGTTGAAAAGATTGAGGAGGTTTATGCATAATGGAAAAGACCGCTCAAGATATTATTTTAAAGCCTATCATCACAGAAGCTTCTATGGAAAATCTTGAAATGAACAAGTACACATTCAAGGTTGCCAAGAACGCTAACAAGTTCGAGATAAAGAGCGCTGTTGAACAGCTCTTTGGCGTTAAGGTTGCAAAGGTAAATACAATCAGCGTCAAGGGCAGAAAGAGAAGAATGGGCAGATTTGAGGGCTATACGCCTGATTGGAAAAAGGCAATAGTTACACTTAAAGAGGGCGAAAAGACAATCGAGTTCTTTAACAACCTCGTTTAATTGATAAGCCCCTGAAGAATAAGCTTCAGATATGGAAGCGTAAGTATGGGAAGCACCCCTTCCCGCAAAACTAAACTCAAAAGGAGTGAACTATAATATGGCAATAAAGAGCTACAAGCCTACGACTCCGGGTAGAAGAGGTATGACAGTTACCGATTACTCAGGATTGTCAAAGGTGGCTCCTGAAAGAAGTCTGCTTGAGCCAATGAAGAAAAAATCAGGCAGAAACAGCTACGGTAGAATTACTGTTCGTCACAGAGGCGGCGGAGAGAGAAGAAAGTACCGTATAATTGACTTTAAGAGAAATAAGCTTAATATGGACGCTAAGGTTCTTACAATCGAGTACGACCCGAACCGTTCAGCATTTATCGCTTTGGTTCAGTACGAGGACGGAGAGAAGAGATACATCCTAGCTCCTAACGGCTTGAATGTCGGCGATACAGTAAGAAGCGGAGCAGACGCAGACGTTAAGCCTGGCAACGCTTTGCAGATGGCAAACATACCGGTTGGTACCTTTATTCACAACATCGAGCTTTATCCCGGCAAGGGCGCACAGCTTGTTCGTTCAGCAGGAAATATGGCTCAGCTTATGGGTAAGGAAAACGGCTATGCGCTTGTAAGACTTCCTTCCGGTGAGATGAGAAGAATTCCGGTAAACTGCATGGCTACAATTGGTCAGGTATCAAACATCGACCACAACAATGTAAACTACGGTAAGGCAGGAAGAAAACGTCACATGGGCATCAGACCTACTGTAAGGGGTTCTGTAATGAACCCGAACGACCACCCTCACGGTGGTGGTGAAGGTAAGTCGCCGGTCGGACGTCCGGGACCTGTTTCTCCATGGGGCAAGCCGGCACTTGGATACAAAACTCGTAAGAAGCATCACCGCTCTGATAAGTTTATCGTAAAACGTAGAAATGGTAAGTAATTGAAGGGAGGCAGATGAATAATGGGTAGAAGTATCAAAAAGGGACCTTACGTCCAGGAGGCCCTTCTCAAGAGAGTAATCGCTATGAACGAAGCAGGCGAAAAGAAGGTTTTGAAAACCTGGAGCAGAGCTTCAACAATTTTCCCTGATTTCGTAGGTCACACGTTCGCCGTTCACGATGGACGCAAGCACGTACCTGTTTATGTAACCGAGGATATGGTAGGTCATAAGCTCGGAGAGTTTGCACCGACAAGGACTTACAGAGGTCACGCAGGCTCCAAGACATCAAATAATGGTAAGAAGTAGCCAAAGGGAGGATAAATTGATGGAAGCAAAAGCAATATTAAAAGACGCTCGTATTTCTCCTCGCAAGGTGAAGATCGTACTTGACCTTATCAGAGGAAAGGATTACGATGTTGCTATGGCAACAGTAAAGCATACACCGAAGGCTGCAAGTGAATATCTCGAAAAGCTTCTTAAATCGGCTGCTGCAAACGCTGAGAACAACTTTAATATGGATAAGGATAATCTATATGTTTCAGAATGCTACGTTTCAGCAGGCAGAACACTCAAGAGAATCAGACCTGCATCACGTGGCAGAGCAAACAGAATCCTTAAGAGAACATCTCACGTAACTGTTGTTCTCAAGGAAAAGGAATAGTCGAAAGAGGAGGTAAACTATGGGCCAGAAAGTAAACCCACATGGACTGCGTGTCGGAGTAATTAAAGATTGGGATTCCCGTTGGTTTGCAAATAAATCAACTTTCGGCGATACACTTGTTGAGGACCACAAGATCAGAGAGTACATTAAAAAGACTCTTTATTCAGCAGGAGTTCCGAGAATCGAGATTGAAAGATTTGCAGATAAGGTTAAGATTCACATTAGCTGCGCTAAGCCGGGAATGGTAATCGGACAAAAGGGAGCTACAATCGAAAAGCTCCGCGCAAAGATTGAAAAAATGATAAACAAGCCGGTAGCTATCAATATTATTGAGGTAAGACAGCCGGACCTAAACGCACAGCTCGTTGCAGAGAAGATTGCGCTTGACTTGGAGAACAGAGTATCGTTCAGAAGAGCAATGAAGTCGGCAATCGGAAGATCAATGAAGGTTGGCGCTAAGGGAATTAAGACAAGATGCTCAGGTCGTTTAGGCGGCGCAGAAATTGCAAGAGCTGAGTCTTATCACGAAGGAACAATTCCACTACAGACAATTCGTGCTGACATTGACTACGGTACTGCCGAAGCAAATACAACTTACGGTAAGATCGGCGTTAAGGTATGGATTTATCGTGGAGAGGTATTAAAGGGCGAAATTCCTGATTCTCAGAAGAGAGAAAAGGACAACAAGCAGCGTCGTCGCAGAAACGATGACAGCAGGCCAAGACGTCGTCAGGGATACAGACCCAGAAAAGAAAATGCAGAAGGAGGTAACGCATAATGCTACTTCCAAAGAGAGTAAAATACCGTAAGCAGCACAGAGGTCGTATGACCGGTAAGGCGCTTCGCGGAAATACAGTTTCAAACGGAGAGTACGGACTACAGGCGTTACAGTGCGCATGGATTACATCAAATCAAATTGAAGCAGCCCGTATCGCTATGACAAGATACATCAAGCGTGGCGGTCAGGTATGGATCAAGATTTTCCCTGATAAGCCGGTTACCAAGAAGCCTCTTGGAACCCGTATGGGTAAAGGAAAGGGAGCTCCTGAGTACTGGGTAGCTGTAGTAAAGCCTGGAAGAGTTATGTTTGAAATCGAGGGAGTTACTGAGGAAATTGCAAGAGAGGCTATGCGTCTTGCAGCACACAAGCTCCCGATCAAGTGTAAGTTTGTTAAGAGAGAAACTCAAGAAACGGGTGGTGAGCAATAATGAAGGCAAGTGAAATCAAAGAACTGACAGCTGACGAGCTTGAAGAAAAGCTCGGCGAATTAAAGCAAGAGCTATTCAACCTTCGTTTTCAGCATGCTGTAAACCAACTTGACAACCCTATGAGAATGAAGGCTGTTAAAAGGGATATTGCTCGTGTTAAGACATTCATTCGTAAGCAAGAGTCCAGCGCTGAATAAGAAAAGGAGGATTTACTGTGAGCGAAAGAAATCTTAGAAAAACAAGAGTGGGCAGGGTTGTTTCAAACAAGATGGATAAGACAATCGTAGTTGCTATTGAAGATAACGTAGCGCACCCGCTTTACAAGAAGATTATCAAGAGAACCGTTAAGCTAAAGGCACACGACGAAGAAAACGTATGCAACATCGGCGACAAGGTAGAGGTTATGGAAACAAGACCTTTATCAAAGGATAAGAGATGGCGCTTAACAAAAGTTATCGAGCAGGCTAAGTAATTTAAAATTTTGGTTTTTTAAAGAGGAATTCTTCTCCTCTTTAAATACCGCTTTTGAGATTTACGAAAGGAGGAACGCACTGTGATTCAAATGCAAACTTACCTGAAAGTTGCTGACAACACGGGAGCTAAGGAGCTTATGTGTATCAGAGTTTTAGGTGGATCGCGCAGAAGATACGCAAACATCGGCGACGTTGTAGTAGCTTCAGTTAAAAAAGCAACACCGGGCGGCGTTGTTAAAAAAGGCGATGTTGTAAAAGCAGTAATCGTTCGTTCAGCAAGCGGTTTGAGAAGAGAGGACGGAACATACATCCGTTTCGATGAAAACGCTGCTGTTATTATAAGAGAAGATAAAAACCCAAGAGGAACCCGTATTTTCGGGCCTGTTGCAAGAGAGCTTCGTGAAAAGGATTATATGAAGATTCTTTCACTTGCTCCGGAAGTTCTTTAATTTGGAGGTGTCGTTCAGATGAATAAGTTACACATTAAAACCGGCGACACTGTAGTTGTTCTTTCCGGTAAGGATAAGGGCAAGAAGGGTAAGGTACTTCAGGTATCACCAAAGGAGCGCAAGGTTATTGTTGAGGGCATCAATATGTGCACAAAGCACGTAAAGCCTAGAAGACAGGGCGAGGCAGGCGGCATAGTTAAGGCTGAGGCTGCAATGTATGCTTGCAAGGTAATGCCGGTTTGCCCTAAATGCGGAAAGCCGACAAGAGTTGGTCACAAGATTCTTGACGACGGCTCTAAGGTTCGTATTTGCAAGAATGCAAACTGCGGCGAAGAGTTTTAACAGGAGGAGTAAACGATGGCTACACCAAATTTAAAAGAATTATATGTTAGCAGCGTAGCTCCTGCTATGATGAAAAAATTCGGCTACAAAAACGTAATGCAGATTCCAAAGCTCGACAAGGTAGTAATCAATGTTGCCTGCGGCGAAGCTAAGGACAACTCAAAGGTTGTTGACGCTATTATGAAGGATCTTTCAGCTATTACAGGTCAGAAGCCAATAGCTTGTAAGGCAAAGAAGTCGGTTGCGAACTTTAAGCTTCGTGAAGGACAGATTATCGGCGTTAAGGTTACCCTGAGAGCTGACAGAATGTACGAGTTCGTTGACAGACTTTTCAATGTTGCGTTCCCACGTGTTCGTGACTTCAGAGGAATCAACGCTAACTCATTTGACGGAAGAGGAAACTACTCGACAGGTATTAAAGAGCAGCTTATCTTCCCTGAGATTGAATACGATAAGATTGACAAGGTACGCGGTATGGACATCAACTTTATCACAACTGCGAACACTGACGAAGAAGCAAAGGAGCTGCTTTTAATGCTAGGCGCTCCGTTTGCTGAGAAGTAAGAGGAGGAAATAAGAATGGCTAAGAAGGCTATGATAAACAAGCAGCAGGCAACGCCTAAGTATTCCACTCGTGCTTACAACAGATGTAAGATCTGCGGAAGACCGCACGCTTATTTGAGAAAGTTCGGCATCTGCCGTATCTGCTTCAGAGAGCTTGCACACAAGGGTCAGATTCCAGGTGTTAAGAAGTCTAGCTGGTAAAGAAATTTTATTTAAAGGAGGTTAACTAGCATGCAAATTACTGATACAATAGCTGATTTATTGACCAGAATTCGTAATGCAAGTTCTGCAAAGCACGCAACAGTTGACGTTCCTGCATCTAATATGAAAAAGTCCATAACACAGATTCTTGTTGACGAAGGATATGTAAAGGACTTTCAGATCATTGAGGACGGAAAGCAGGGTATCATTAGAATTACTCTAAAATATGATGAGAACAACTCGCCAGTCATTTCAGGACTTAGAAGAGTTTCAAAGCCGGGTCTTAGAATTTACTCGAGCTGCGAGGAAATGCCTAAGGTAATGAAGGGACTTGGAGTAGCAATTATCTCTACATCTAAGGGAATTGTTACTGACAGAAAAGCAAGAGAGCTTAATGTCGGAGGCGAAGTTCTTGCATTTGTCTGGTAAGGAGGACTAAAGATTATGTCGAGAATCGGTAATAAGCCAATTAGTGTTCCGGCCGGAGTAGATGTAAGCATTGCTGAGGGTAATGTAGTTACTGTTAAGGGCCCTAAGGGAACACTTACGAAGGAAATGCACAAGGATATGATTATCACTTGTGAGGGAAGCGTGGTTAAGGTTGCTCGTCCTTCAGAGGATAAGCTTCACAAGTCGCTTCACGGATTGACAAGATCGCTTATCAACAATATGGTTGAGGGCGTTACAAACGGATTTTCCAAGACTCTTGAAATCGAGGGAGTTGGATACAGAGCCGCAAAGCAGGGCAAAAATCTTGTTATGAACTTAGGTTTTTCACATCAGGTAATTATGTCTGAGATTGACGGAATTACCATTGATGTTCCATCACCGAACAAGATTGTTATAAACGGAATCGACAAGCAAATGGTCGGTCAGTATGCTTCAGAGGTTCGTGAAAAGCGCCCGCCAGAGCCTTATAAGGGCAAGGGTATTCGTTACGAAGGTGAGAGAATCATTCGTAAAGAAGGTAAAGCTGGTAAGGGTAAATAAGAGAAAGGAGTGTAAAATACTATGGTTAAAAAGGCTGATAAAGCATTGGCTAGAGCTAAAAGACACGCCAGAGTTCGTAAGAATCTTTCTGGAACACCAGAGTGTCCTCGTTTGAGTGTATTTCGCTCCGCTAAGCATATATACGCACAAATCATTGACGACGTAAACGGAGTTACTTTGGCGTCTGCATCATCGCTTGCACTCAAGCTTGATGACGGTGCAAACACCGAGGGAGCTAAGAAGGTAGGCGAGGCAATCGCAAAGGCTGCCGTTGATAAGGGAATTGAAACCGTTGTATTTGACAGAGGCGGATATCTCTACCACGGAAGAGTTAAGGAGCTTGCAGACGGCGCTCGTGAGGGCGGACTCAAGTTCTAAACCTAAATTTGTGCATCACAGGCATTACTGTGAAAAGTTATTAAGGAGGTAATACTTTTGGCTTTAATAGATGCTTCTAACATGGAACTCGAAGAAAAGGTTGTCGCTATCAACAGAGTATCAAAGACTGTTAAGGGCGGACGTATCATGAAGTTCTCAGCTCTTATCGTAGTAGGCGACGGAAACGGAATCGTAGGCTTTGGTCTTGGAAAAGCAAGCGAGGTTCCGGACGCTATTCGTAAGGGAATCGAGGACGCAAAGAAGAACCTTATAAGAGTTTCATTAAAGGGAACGACTATTCCGCATGAGGTAATCGGAGCATTTGGAGCAGGAAGAGTTTTGATGAAACCTGCTGCACCCGGTACCGGAGTTATTGCGGGCGGTCCTGTCAGAGCAGTAGTTGAAATGGCAGGAATCAAGGATATCAGAACAAAGTCACTTCGTTCAAATAATCCTTGCAATGTAGTAAGAGCTACAATCAACGGTCTTGCGTCAGTAAGCTCAGCTGAACAGGTTGCAGCAAAAAGAGGCAAGACGGTTAAAGAAATACTTGGCTAAGGAGGACTTAAAAATGGCAAATTTAAAAATCACATTGGTTAAAAGCCTTAATTCAAAGACTAAGAATCAAATTGCTGTTGCTGAGTCGCTTGGTCTTAAGAAAATCGGTGCGGTAACAGTTCAGCCGGACAACGCACAGACACAGGGTAAAATTAAGAAGATCGCGCATCTTGTTAAGGTTACCGAGGCGTAGTAGGGAGGTGCGTGAAGAATGAAATTACATGAACTTTCACCGGCAGAAGGCGCTAAAAAGGAAACAAAGAGAATAGGCCGTGGTCACGGCTCAGGAC
The DNA here is from genome assembly GCA_021205185.1 of Ruminococcus sp. GTDB lineage: Bacteria > Bacillota > Clostridia > Oscillospirales > Ruminococcaceae > UMGS1601. The sequence goes on from JAJPYB010000008.1 coordinate 144,610, forward strand.
AGGGCAAAACCGCCGGTAAGGGACACAAGGGTCAGAAGGCTCGTTCAGGCGGCGGAATCAGACCGGGCTTTGAGGGAGGTCAGACTTCTCTCACAAGAAGAACGCCTAAGAGAGGCTTCAACAACATTTTCGCAAAGAAGATTGTAACTGTTAATGTCAGCGAGCTTGAAAAGTTCAACGACGGAATAGTTGTTGACAAGGAGCTTTTACAGGCAGCAGGTCTTATCAACGGACGCTACGACGCTGTAAAAATTCTCGGTGACGGAGAGCTTACTAAGAACATCACAGTAAAGGCTGATGCTTTTACAAAGACAGCAGCCGAAAAGATTGAAAAGGCAGGCGGAAAGGCAGAGGTGGTTTAAAGTGTTACAGACTTTAAGAAACGCTTGGAAGGTTGCTGAGCTTAGAAAGAAGATATTGTTCACACTTTTTATCATCATCATTTATCGTATAGGCGGAGCAATCCCAGTTCCTTTCCTCGACTCTGCGACATTGCAGTCTTGGTTTGAAACGAACAGCTCGACTGGTAACTTTTTTAATTACCTGAATATGCTTTCAGGTGGTACCTTCTCGCAAGCAACCCTGCTGTGTTTGTCAATTTCACCGTATATCAATGCTTCAATTATCATTCAGCTTCTGACATATGCTATCCCGCCGCTCGAAAGAATGGCTAAGGAAGGTCAAGAGGGCAGAAAGAAAATCAACAAGATTACAAGATATACGGCGCTTGGAATTTCGCTTTTCCAAGGCTGGGCATATTATCTTACACTTAAAAATTCAGCAGGAGCTGTTACTTATACCGAAGGCTTCAGTGGAATTTTCGCTGAGATAGTAATAATCGCTTGCTTTACAGCAGGTTCAGCGCTTGTAATCTGGTTAGGCGACCAGATTAACGACAAGGGTATCGGAAACGGTATTTCAATGCTCCTTTTTGCAGGTATTATCGCAAGAGGACCTTCAGCAGTATTGATGCTTATCGAGTATCTGCAGACCGGAGAAATGAAGTACATTATTATGGTTCCTGTAATCATTATAATCTTCGTTCTGATGATTGGTTTCATTATCTTTATGGACAACGCAGAAAGAAGAATCCCTATCCAGTACGCTAAGCGAGTTGTCGGAAGAAAGATGTACGGCGGTCAGAACTCATATATTCCTATTAAGGTTGCAATGAGCGGCGTACTTCCAATCATCTTCGCTATGAGCTTTATGTCCTTGCCTTCAACTTTAGAGTTGTTTATTGCAAGGCCTACAAACCCAGAGGGCTTCTGGCAGAAATTCTATGTTGGAATGCTGAATTTGTTCAGTACAGACAGCATATTCTACGCAGTTTTGTACTTCCTGCTCATCATAGGATTTAACTACTTCTATGTATCAATGCAGTACAATCCTGTAGAAATCGCCAACAACCTTCGTCAGAACAACGGAGGTATTCCGGGTATTCGTCCTGGAAAGCCAACAAGTGATTTTATCAAGAGAGTTCTTTCAAAGATTACGCTTGTCGGAGCTATATTCTTAGGAATTATCGCTATTTTCCCGATATTCTTCGCAAAATTCTCAGGAATTTCAGGAATATCTATGGGAGGTACGTCAATTCTCATTATAGTAAGTGTTGCACTTGAAACTGTTCGTACACTGGAATCTCAGATGATGATGCGTCACCATAAGGGCTTCCTGGAATAAAACGGGAAAGGATAAGCTTATGAATCTGATTTTATTAGGCGCACCAGGCGCAGGAAAAGGAACACAGGCAGAGGTTATCTGCAAGGCACTTGATATTCCTACAATTTCAACAGGAAATATGCTTCGTGCTGCTGTTAAAAACGGCACGCAGAGCGGTCTTGAGGCTAAAAGCTATATGGACAGCGGAAAGCTCGTTCCTGACGAGGTAGTAATCGGAATTTTAAAGGACAGAATTGCTGAGGACGACTGCAAGAAAGGATTTATTCTTGACGGCTTCCCGAGAACGGTTCCTCAGGCTGAAGCGCTTGACAGCATGGGCGTTACAATCGACAAGGTAATTGAGATTTACGTTCCTGATGAAAAGATAAAGCAAAGACTTTCCGGTAGAAGAGTTTGCGAGGGCTGTGGAAATTCGTATCACGTTGACTTTAAGCCTACAAGGGTTGAAGGAATTTGTGACGCTTGCGGAGCTAAAACTGTTATCCGCAAGGACGACGAGCCTGCAACAGTTGAGTCACGCCTTAAAATTTACCACGAGCAGACAGCACCGTTAAAGGGCTATTATGAAGCTCAGGGCAAGCTTGTTACCGTAGAGGGACAGGAAGAGGTTGCTGACACTTCTCGCTTGACGCTTGAAGCCATTAACGGTTAAGTTAGGAAGCGATTTAATGATTTCTATAAAATCACCACGAGAAATAGAAATGATGAAAAAAGCGGGCAGAATCACAGGCGGTGCTTTGAAGCACGCCGGAGAGGTTGTTCGCGCAGGAATGACTACCTATGAGCTTGACAAGATTATAAACAGATATATCGTATCGCACGGAGCGAAGCCGTCATTTTTAGGATACGGCGGCTTTCCCGGAAGTGCGTGCATATCTGTAAACGACGAGGTAATTCACGGTATTCCCGGACCTCGCAAGCTTAAAAGTGGCGACGTTGTTTCGGTTGATGTAGGCGCTTATATCGACGGCTTTCACGGCGACAGCGCAAAAACCTATATAATCGGAGATGTATCCGATGAGGTAAGAGCGCTTTTAAAGTCGACGGAGGAGAGCTTGTACAAGGCGATTGAAATCGCCCGTGTAGGCACAAGGCTTGGCGATATAGGACATACCGTTCAAAAATACAACGAGGACAACGGATATTCAGTCGTAAGGGAATTTGTTGGACACGGAGTCGGCAGAGAGCCGCACGAGGATCCGGAGGTTCCGAATTACGGCAAAGAAGGAAGAGGTCCACGACTCGTGGAGGGTATGGTAATAGCTATCGAGCCGATGATAAATCTCGGTACCGAAAAGGTTTACGTAATGCCTGACGAGTGGACTGTAAGAACACGTGACGGAAAGCCTTCCGCACATTTTGAGCATACAATCGCTATTACAAAGGACGGACCGATTATTCTGACCGATCCTGACATTGAATAGTCGTTGTAAATAAATGCTTTGACGTTTGTCGGCAGGTCGGGCAAAAAGGCTTGCGCTTTAGCTTCGACGGCTTTGAGAAATCAAGGTTCATTTCACCCTTGCCGATGAAATGTCGAAATCCGAAAATAGTTTATATAGGCATTGAGTGAGTTTATAACCCAAAACAAACTCAATCAGGCCGCAACCTTTAGAGGGGTGTAAAATAATGTCAAAAAGCGATGCTATCGAGGTTGAAGGAGTAGTTAAAGAAGCATTGAGAAACACGACATTTCGTGTTGAGCTTCAGAACGGACATGAGATTTTAGCTCATATCTCCGGAAAGCTGAGAACAAACTACATTCGTATCGTTCCCGGTGACAAGGTAACGGTCGAGATGTCGCCTTATGATTTGACTAAGGGAAGAATTACCTGGCGCTCAAAGTAAAGAGCAAAAGGTACACGTTTAAGGAAAGCAGGAAATGCTTTCAGGTATATTTAAAGGAGGTATTTCAATGAAAGTAAGACCTTCAGTTAAGCCAATGTGTGAAAAATGCAAGATCATCAAGAGAAAGGGTAAGGTAATGGTAATTTGCCAGAACCCAAAGCATAAGCAAAGACAGGGCTAACTAAAAAATATGGAGGTGCAGCTAATTTATGGCTCGTATTGCTGGTATAGACCTTCCGAGAGATAAGAGAATCGAGGTAGGACTGACTTATATCTACGGAATTGGTCCAAATATTTCAAAAAAGATTTTGAAGGAAACAGGAGTTAATCCTGACACCAGAGTTAAGGATTTATCAGAGGACGACGCAGCAAAGCTTCGTGACTACATTGATAAGAACGTAACAGTTGAAGGTGACCTCAGAAGAGAAGTTGCTCTTAACATTAAAAGACTTGTTGAAATCGGTTGTTACAGAGGCGTTCGCCACAGAAAGGGTCTGCCTGTAAGAGGTCAGAGAACCAAGACAAACGCAAGAACTCGCAAGGGTCCGAAGAAGACAATCGCTAACAAGAAGAAGTAAGGGAGGGATATAGAACATGGCTCAGGCTAAGAAAAAGGTTATTCGTCGCCGCAAGGACAGAAAGAATATTGAACAGGGACAGGTTCATATCCAGTCTACTTTCAACAACACAATCGTTACTATTACTGATATGCAGGGAAATGCTATTTCATGGGCGTCAGCCGGCGGATTAGGATTCAGAGGTTCAAAGAAGTCTACGCCGTTCGCAGCTCAGACAGCAGCTGAAACAGCAGCTCGTGCAGCTAAGGAGCATGGACTAAAGAGCGTTGAAGTATATGTAAAGGGACCGGGCGCTGGAAGAGAAGCAGCTATTCGTGCGCTTCAGACAGAGGAGCTTGAGGTAAGACTCATCAAGGACGTGACTCCTATTCCTCACAACGGATGCCGCCCACCAAAGAGAAGAAGAGTATAATTTATCAGACCAAGTTTGAAGTTTACTTGGCGTCCAATAATGAAGATTGGATACAAAATTAAAAACGGAGGTATTTACTAATGGCAGTAAATAGAGAACCAATCCTAAAGAAATGTAAATCTTTAGGAATCAGCCCAATGGTTATGGGCGTAGCAAAGGAAACCAAGAGAGATCCCAACGCAAACAAGAGAAGAAAGGTTTCTGAGTACGGACTACAGCTAAAGGAAAAGCAGAAGCTGAAGTTCATCTACGGAATGGGCGAAAAGCAGTTCGCACACTACTTTGAGCTTTCTGAAAAGCAGGAAGGTCAGGCAGGTACAAACCTTCTCACTATGCTGGAATCGCGTCTTGATAATGTCGCATTCAGAATGGGTCTTTCAATGACCAGAAGAGAAGCAAGACAGCTCGTTACTCACGGACATTTCTGTGTAAACGGAAAGAGAGTTGACATCCCTTCATACAGAGTAAAGGTTGGAGATGTGATTTCTCTCAGAGATAAGAGCAAGTCAAGCGTAAAGTTTAAGGAAATTGTTGAGGCTACAAAGGGAAGAATGATTCCTACATGGCTTGATATGAACAGAGATGCACTTTCGGCTAAGGTTTTAAGACCAGCTGAAAAGGAAGACCTTGACTACGAGGTTGAGGAGCATCTTATCGTCGAGTTGTATTCTAAGTAATAGAGTAATTACTTTAAAACAGCAGGACGGTTTATTCGCACGCTTAATAAACACGGTTTTAATAAACGGGAGGGTTTATAATGCTTGAAAAGATTGAAAAGCCGGAAATCGAAGTAGTTGAGCTCAAGAGTAACGGAACATACGGCAAGTTTGTTCTTGAGCCATTAGAGCGAGGCTATGGTACTACCCTTGGAAACAGCTTGAGAAGGGTATTGCTCTCCTCTTTACCAGGTGTTGCTGTGAATTCAGTAAAGATTGACGGCATTCACCATGAGTTTTCAACAATAGACGGCGTTAAGGAGGATGTAACTGAAATCATCCTTAACCTGAAGGGTCTTATTGCTAAGCTTTACGGTGAAGGTCCAAAGACTATATATATCGAGGCGGAGGGCGAATGTGAAGTCACTGCCGGTGATATAAAGACTGATTCTGAGGTCGATATTTTAGTTCCGGATATGCATATCGCTACACTGGGCGAGGGTGCTAAACTTTATATGGAAATTGTTATTGACAGAGGCAGAGGCTATGTTTCTGCTGACAAGAACAAGGCTTTAATGACGGGCGCACCTATCGGAGTTATTGCGGTAGACAGCATTTACACACCGGTACTAAAGGTAAATTATTCGGTTGATAATACTCGTGTCGGACAGATTACAGACTATGATAAGCTAACGCTTGAGGTCTGGACGGACGGAACAATTTCCGCAAAGGAAGCAGTTTCGCTTGCAGCTAAGCTTTTAACAGAGCATCTCAATTTGTTTGTAAACCTCTCAGAGGAAACAAATGTCGTTGAGATTATGGTTGAAAAGGACGACAAGGGCAAGGAAAAGGCTTTAGAGATGACGATAGAAGAGCTGGATCTGTCGGTAAGAAGCTTTAATTGTCTGAAGAGAGCCGGTATCAACACTGTAAATGATCTGGTTGGAAAATCAGAGGAAGAAATGATGAAGGTTAGAAACCTTGGCAAGAAGTCGTTTGAAGAGGTCAAGGAAAAGCTCCGCAGCTTAGGATATGAATTAAGCTCGGAGGAAGAATAACCCGATTTAACAGAAAGAAATAAACAGTAAGGAGTGAATATCTAATGCCTGGAGCAAGAAAGCTTGGAAGAGCAAGCGACCAGAGAAAGGCGATGCTCAGAGCAATGGTAACATATCTTCTCGAAAAGGGACAGATTGAAACAACAGTTGCCAGAGCTAAGGAAGTACAGTCGATGGCTGAAAAGATGATTACACTAGGTAAAACAAAAGAGCTTCACAACAAGCGTCAGGTTATGGCGTACGTTACGAAGGAAAGCGTTGTTAAGAAGCTTTTTGATGAAATTTCTCCAAAGTACGCTGAGCGTAACGGAGGATATACACAGATTATCAAAACTGGCCCTCGTCGCGGTGACGCAGCTGAGATGGCTATCATAAGATTGGTGTAAGCTGATAAGTCCCCTGCCGTTAAAAACGGTGGGGGATTTTTTGTTTTCTATGCCACGCACATTTTACATATATTTTACATATAACAGGCTTTATTTTTACAAAAAGCCTGTATAATATAACTTGTGGTATTTTGCCCATTTGTAAAATTGTGCGGCTTTTGTCGTGGGGGCGACAATAGTTTTTACACAAACGCAATGCTTTTATGGTTAGTAATTTCCGTCTGGTTGATGGGAAGATTTTACAAAAATGTCAATTTCTCGTCGGGGGACAAGGCTTGACAAAGGGTTTAATCAAAGTATTTCCCCACGCCAGCGGCAGGAGATTTTACAAAAACGTCAATTTCTTGTCGGGGGACAAGGCTTGGCAATGGGTTTAAAGCATCAGTAATTTCCCCACGCCAGCGGCGTGGAGGATTTACATAAAGTCAATTCTTTGTTGGGGAACGAAGTCTTGATTATTGGGTTTAAAAAGGAAAATGGGAGAAATTTAATATGGATATTTTTTCTGTTCTCACCCTTATCGGAGGGTTAGTTCTGTTTTTGTACGGAATGAACGTAATGAGTCAGGGATTGGAGCGACTTGCAGGAGGAAAGCTTGAAAAGCTCTTTGATAAGCTGACGTCAAATCCGTTCAAAGGATTTCTTTTAGGCTTTTCTGTAACGGCAATCATTCAGTCGTCGTCCGCAACGACGGTAATGCTTGTAGGCTTTGTAAATTCAGGAATTATGAAGCTCAGGCAGTCGATAAGCATTATAATGGGTGCTAATATTGGAACTGCTGTTACAGCGTGGATTTTGTCATTGACAGGAATTGAGGGCGGAAGCTTCTGGCTTGAAATGCTGAAGCCGTCGTCGTTTACGCCGATTCTTGCACTTATAGGAATCATTTGCTATATGTTCCTTAAGGAAGACAAGTACAAGTATATCGGATCGATTCTGCTGGGCTTTACCGTTTTGATGTTTGGAATGGACACTATGAGCGGAGCTGTTGAGCCGCTTCAGGATATGCCTGAGTTTTCAAATATGCTTTTGATGTTTGACAACCCGATTTTAGGAATCCTTGTAGGTGCTGTTTTAACGGCGGTTATTCAATCATCCTCTGCGTCTGTTGGAATTTTACAGGCGTTATCCTCCACAGGAGCAGTTCGGTTTTCAACTGCGCTGCCGATAATTTTAGGACAGAATATCGGAACCTGTATCACAGCAGTCCTTTCAGCAATAGGAACCAACAAGAACGCAAAGCGAGTGGCGATAATTCATCTTTTGTTTAATATTATAGGAACTGTTCTTTGCGTTGTTATTTATTATCCGCTTAACGCAGTCTTTGAATTTGCGTTTGCAAGTATGACGGTGGATGCACTTGATATAGCAATTATACATACGCTCTTTAAGGTAGCTACTACTGTTGTTTTGTTCCCGTTTATCGGAGCGCTTGAAAAGATGTCGTATCTTATCATTCGTGACAAGAAAACAGACGAGGATGACCTCGAGCAGGCGCCGGTTATTGACGAAAGATTTATGTCAACTCCAAGCTTTGCTTTAGCACAATGCAAAACTCATATGGTGAAAATGGCGAAGCTTGCGAAGAAAAATATTATGGACGCTATTTCGCTTGTCAGGAACTGGGATAAGGTGGTAGCGCAGAAGATTGCTGAAACGGAAAAGGCGGTTGACAAATACGAGGACGTTTTGGGAACCTATCTTGTAAAGCTTTCAGGGCAGGAAATGAGTCAGCAGGATTCACGAACAGCTTCTACAATTTTGCACACGATAAGCGATCTTGAAAGAATATCCGACCACGCAAAGAATATTTGTGCGTCCGCTAAGGAGCTTCACGACAAGAAGCTGACGCTCAGTAAAAAGGCTCAGTCGGAGCTTGACGTTTTGTTTAACGCAATAGAGGAAATATTAGATCTCACCGTAACAGCAGTAAGGGATAACGACCTTTACAGCGCATATCTGGTAGAGCCGTTAGAAGAGGTTGTAGACCAGCTTCGCACAAAGCTAAAGAGCAGACACATAAAAAGGCTTCAAAAGGGAACCTGCTCTATGGAAACGGGATTTATCTACATTGACCTGCTCACAAGCTTAGAGAGGGTTTCTGACCATTGTTCAAACGTAGCAGTTTGCCTGATTCAGGTAAGCGACGACAACTTTGAAACGCACGAATATTTAAGAACTGTAAAAACCTCGGGAGAAGAGTTTGATATGTATGTTGCAAAATACCTTGATAAGTATACTCTCCCTAAAAAGGTATAGATTAGTTTTGTATAGCAATTAGGAGGCTTAAGCTTTATGGCAATGATTTACTGCGTCGAAGACGACGACGGAATAAGAGAGCTTATATCATGCGCATTAAAGTCGGGAGGATATGAGGTTAAATCGTTCTCGCTTGCGAAGGAGTTTTACGAGGAAATTTCAAAGAGAACGCCGGCTCTTGTGTTGCTTGACGTAATGCTTCCCGATGAGGACGGGTTTATGATTTTAAATCACCTCAAAAGCGATGTAACGACAAAGGATATACCGGTTATAATTCTGACGGCGAAAAATTCAGAGCTTGATAAGGTTCAAGGGCTTGAAGCGGGCGCAGACGATTACATTACGAAGCCGTTTGGCGTAATGGAGCTTTTGTCAAGAATAAAGGCGGTGCTTCGTCGTTCGTCGAAGGACGAGGATATGGAGAAAACGCCTGTTATCACAATAAACGGTCTGACGCTTGACGAGGCTAAAAGACAGGTTGTGTATGATGGAAATGAGATTGCTCTTACCTATAAGGAATTTGAGCTTTTAAAGTATTTTATGAAGCACGAATCTGTTGTTGTAAGCAGAAACAAGCTTATGGAAAAGGTATGGGGCTTTGATTTTGAAGGCGAAACAAGAACGGTAGATATGCACATAAAAACTTTAAGGCAGAAGCTTGAAAAGGGCGGCTGTGAAGGGCTTATAAAAACCGTTCGCGGAATAGGCTATAAGATTTAGGGAAGAAATATGCGAAGAAAAATAAATAAGACAATAACGATAATAGTGTCCGTAGCTATTATCGTTTTTGGTATAATAAGCGTTGCGGCAATAAGCAAGGTTTACTTTGACAAAAGCATGGAGAATGTCGAAAACGTAGCGAGAATTTGCGCAGCTACCTGCGAAACGCCTGAGGAAATTGCCGGGTATGTGGAAGAGTCGGTCGAAGAGGAGGTCAGAGTAACCTACATTGACAGTGACGGAAAGGTTGTTTTTGATAATCAGGAGGATCCTGCCGATATGGGAAACCATTCGGGCAGGCAGGAGTTTGTGGACGCTCTTTCAACCGGCGAGGGAAGCGAGATAAGAACGAGCGAAACTATCGGAAAATCCACCTACTACTATGCCCTTAAATTTAACGACGGCGTAATAAGATTTGCAATACCTATAAGCAACATTTACTCGGAAATCTATATCGTCATAGCGGTAGTTGTTATAATATGCGCTATAACAATTATTATAGCTAGAATTATTTCAAAGAGAATAGCAGGCGGCTTTGTAAAGCCGATAACTGAAATTGTCGATATGATTGATATAAAGAGCGGAGCTATTGACGAGGAGAATTTAACCGATTTGGAGAGCGACTACGAGGAGCTAAGCCCTATTATCGAGGATATAAAGTACATCTCTGAGCGGCTTCAGAAGTATATTGAACGACTAAAGCGGCAAAAGGAAAGAGTTTCTCTGATCATCAACAATATGGTTGAGGGAATGGTTCTGATAGACGGCGACGGAAAAATTCTTTTGATAAACCAAAGCGCAAAGACGATTTTAGATCCTGATTATTTTGAGGAGAATGAAAAAGAGCCTGAAAATATTTCCGAGCTGTCGCTAAACGACACTATCGCTTCTATGATTGAAACTATGGAAACCGAGAAGCTTGCGTACAACACAATAGCTGTGAACGATAGATACTTCACCGTTTATATGAACAGGTGTGAATATGCCGGTAGCTATGGAATTATTATTTTGCTGGTTGACGCAACCGAGCGAGTCCACGCAGAAAAAATCAGGCAGGACTTTTCAGCAAACGTAACCCACGAGCTTAAAACTCCGCTTACAACTATTAAAGGCTTCGGTGAAATGCTTGAGAAAAAGATTATCACTCTGCCTGAGGAGGTCAGCAAGTACGGCGGAATAGTTTATCGTGAAAGTGAGCGGCTGCTGCTCTTGATAAACGATATTATGAGGCTTTCTGAAATTGAGGAAAACGCAAAGGAATTTTCTGCTGTTTCGCTTAAAAAGATTGCCGACGACGTTATAGAGGTTCTCACATATAAGGCGGAGGAAAATTATGTTGAGATTCGTCAGGAGGTCGAGGACTTAACTATTGTAGCCAACGGCGGCTACATTTCCGAGCTTTTGATAAATCTTATTGACAACTCTATAAAGTACAATGTTCCGCATGGATATGTCAATTTAAAGATTTCAGACAGCGGAGCTTATGCGACGATAATTGTTGAGGACAACGGAATAGGTATTCCTAAGGATTCGCTGGATAGAATTTTCGAGAGGTTTTACAGAGTTGACAAATCGCGCTCAAAGCAAACCGGAGGTACAGGACTTGGACTTTCTATTGTCAAGCATATTGTAACCTACCACAACGGTACAATAAAAATTTCAAGCAAGTATGGCAAGGGCACAAAGATTGTTATAGTCCTGCCGAAAATGCAATGATGAGATTTTGTTTATAAAAAATATCGGGCAAGCTTAAACTGGGCTTGCCTTTGCCTTTTAAGTGCTTGTAATTTAGCCGAAAATAGTGTATCATAATAAGAGAATAAATGACCAGAGGAAACTTATTATGAAAAATATCAATCTGCTTGAAAGATTAAATAGGTGCGTTGCGGCAATCAGACAAAAAACCGACTTTGTGCCGCAAATAGCTCTTGTGCTGGGTTCGGGACTGGGAGGCTTTGCAAGGCTAATAGAATGCTGCGCTGAGATAAGCTACAGCGAGATAGAAGGCTTTCCTGTTTCAACGGTTTCAGGACACGAGGGAAAGTATATTTTTGGAACGCTAAACGGCGTAAAGCTTGTATGTATGCAAGGACGAGTTCATTGCTACGAGGGGTATTCATCAAGCGACGTTGTCCTTCCGATACGTGTTATGGGACTTCTCGGAGCTAAGGTTTTGTTTTTGACAAATGCGTCGGGCGGCATCAGCGAAAAGCTTCAAGCGGGAGATTTTATGCTTATAACAGACCATATTTCCTCACTTATAAAAAGTCCGCTTATAGGCCCTAACAAGGAAAGTCTTGGAACACGCTTTCCTGATATGAGCGAGGTTTATAATAAGCGCCTGTCGGAAATTATAAAGCGTTCAGCAAGCGAGGTAGGCGTCCCTCTTAAAGAGGGCGTATATATCCAGACTACCGGTCCTAACTACGAAACGCCTGCTGAGATAAGAGCTTATAAAACGCTAGGAGCGGACGCTGTTGGAATGAGTACCGCCTGCGAAGCTATCGCTGCAAGGCATATGGGAATGCTTGTGTGCGCCGTTTCCTGCATTTCAAATTTAGCTGCTGGAATAAGCAAAAATCCGCTTACCCACAAGGAGGTAAAGGAAACCGCCGATAGGGTAGCGCCACTTTTTGAGAGGCTTGTAACGCAAAGCGTTGTCAATATTTCAAAAAGCATGGAGGAAACAAAATGAAAAAAATAACCAACGCAAAAATACTCACTCTTGATAACAGCTATGACATTTTCGAGGGCGAAATTCATATTGACGGCGACAGCATTTGCTATATCGGCGAGCCTGTAGACGGGAAATTTGACGAGGTAATCGACGCTGGCGGAAATCTTGTAATGCCGAGCTTTAAAAACGCTCACACTCACAGCGCTATGACCTTTCTTCGCTCTTATGCCGACGACCTGCCACTAATGGATTGGCTTAACAAGCAGGTTTTTCCAATGGAGGCGAAGCTGACTGAGGAGGACGTATACGTTTTTACAAAGCTTGCTGTTTTAGAATATCTTTCAAGCGGAATTACTGCCTGCTTTGATATGTATATGAAGCTTGACAGCTTTGCTAAGGCTATAATTGATACAGGCTTTAAGGCGGTAATATGCTCGTCCCTTAACGACTTTGGAGGAAGCGTCGAGCAGACGGAGGAGGACTTTTTGAAGTTTAATTCTCTAAGTCCGCTTGTTTCCTACAGACTTGGCATTCACGCTCAATACACCACAAAGCTTTCAACTATCAAGGGAATAGCTAAGCTTTGCCAGAAGTATAAAGCACCGTTTTGGTCGCACAACAGTGAAACTGAGGATGAAACACGAAGCTGTTTTAAAAGATTTTTTATGACGCCGACAGCGCTTTTCGATACGTTTGGAGCTTACGAGTACGGAGGCGGCGGTTATCATTGTGTTTATTTAAGCGACTCTGATATTGAAATTTTCAAAAAGAAGGGTCTGTGGGTGGTTACGAACGCCGGCTCTAACACAAAGCTTGCAAGCGGAATTGCCGACATTACAAAGCTTCAAAAGGAAGGCGTAAATTTAGCGGTTGGAACAGACGGTGCAGCTTCAAACAATGCGCTTGATATGTTCAGGGAAATGCACCTCATAACAGGACTTCAGAAGCTGAAGTATAACGACGCTGCCGTTTGTCCTGCCGAAGAGGTTTTAAAAATGGCGACGGTTGGAAGCGCTAAAGCTATGGGTCTTGACGACTGCGACGTTTTAGCTGTTGGAAAGAAGGCTGACCTTATAATACTCGACCTTCACAAGCCGAATATGCAGCCTGAAAATAATATAGTGAAAAATATTGTCTACTCGGGCTCGAAGCAAAACGTAAAGCTTACTATGATAAACGGCAAGGTTTTATACCGTGACGGAGAGTATTTCTTAGACGAAAGCGAAGAGGATATTTACACTCACGCAAACAGACTTGCCAGTGAAATAAAGGTAAGATAATGTTACTCATGGAGAATATTTATCCGAGTTTTGCGTAAATTCAAGGGTTTAAATTAAATCTTTTGTGAAATTGTACAAAAATCGGTTTGTAATTTCTACTAAAATGACGAGGCGATTTTGATAGACTTTTTGTGTGAAAAGGAGTAAAATAGTATTATGGTGAATTGTTGCTTTTAAGGAGAGCTCAAAAGTCACATTTACACATTGTCGAAAATTTTTATTTTGAGAGGAATAAATAATGATAAAAAGAACTTTATCTGCGCTGCTGTGCGCCACAGTAATCAGTACCGCTCTGAGCGGATGTTATTTTCTGCCTGACGAGGAGGAGGTTTTAGAGGCTCCTACCGTTAAGGCGAGCGAGGTTACATACACAACCGTTACCGCAACCAAAAAGGACATTGTCAAAAAGCTTACAAACTCTGGTACCGTTATGTCCAAATCAACGACTGAGCTTGCGTTTGAGGATCAGGGCGGAACTATCAAGAAGCTGTACGTTAAGGCAGGAGATATAGTAAGCGAGGGAGACTTGATATGCGAGCTGGACGTTGGATCGCTTGAGTATGAAATCACCGACAAGGAGCTTAAAATCGAGCAGGCTGAGCTTAACATTACAATCGTTTCAGAGCAGGGCGGAAGTCAGGCTGAGGTTGACAACGCTCAGGTAAGCGTCGATATACTTAAAAATGAGCTTGCCGAGCTTGAGGACGAGCTTGCGCAGTCGAAGCTTTACGCTACCGCTTCGGGAACAGTTTCTTCAATTACGGAGAGAACCGTCGGCGAGGAGGTTACTGCCGGCGAAACTATAGCAACGGTAGTTGACAAGCAGTCGCTTTATATGGCATTTGAGCCGAGCGACGTTACAAAGTTTAAGGTAGGTCAGGAAATTACCATAACCTACAACAGAACAGACTACGAGGGAGAGATTTTTGCAACTCCGTCGGACATTCCTGAGGACTCGACAATTACGTTTGAGGACGGAATGGTTTACGCTCAGTTTACAGGCGACGTGCCGACTGACGCTATCGGAAATGTAGCTGACGCAGTTTTGGTGCTTGATTCAAGAACGGACGTTATTGTAATCGCTAAAAAGCTTGTAAAGACTGTCGGCGAACAAAGAGTAGTATATGTATTGAATGAAAATAACGAGAAAGAAGCGAGAGAGGTAGAGGTAGGTCTTGAAACAGGCTCTGAATCTGAAATCGTTTCGGGACTTGAAGAAGGCGAGCAGGTAATCGTAAGATAGCCGCTTTCACAACCCAGAAGAATTTGGAGGAGATTTAGAGAATGTTTACCCTGCTTTTTCGCAAAATGAAAAACACAAAGTGGATGGTAATATGCTTGCTGGTGGGATTTATTATGGCTTCCGCAATGATGAGTACCATTCCGCTTTATATGAACGCTTCCTTGCAGCGAATGCTTGTCAAGGATATGCAGTCGTATCAGCTTGAAAACGACGAATATCCGGGAGTTTATTCGGCTACCTACAGCTTGAATATGGACTTAGAGGCCGAAAAGCAGCAGTCGCTCATAAGCGATATGACAGACGCCTTTGAGGAGAATTTCGATTCGCTCGATCTTCCAGTTGAAAACAGCAAGAAAACTGTAACCGACAGCTATACTATGGTTGTAGGTGCAGTTTCAACAGGAACAAGCACCTCGAGAGTCAATATCACAGGAATGAGCGATATTGAGGACAATATTGAAATAATACAGGGCGAGATGTATACGCCCGGGATTAACGACGGCGTTTTAGAGGTTATTATAACCGACGAAAGCTTGCGTACGACAGGACTTACCGTTGGACAAACTTATGATTTAACCAACTCGTTTAATACGGAGAACACTATACAGATAAAGGTTACAGGAACTTTCGACGTAAAGGACGGCTGTGAGTCGTATTGGTCTGAGGGACTTGACGACGCTTATGTATCTACCGCCTTTGCAGATTATGATACTGTTGTCAGCGAGGGTATCGACTCGGGCGTTATAAATATCGTTTCAATGTCCGAGAGGTGGGCTATCGACTACGAGAATATTGATATGACGTCCTTGGACAGCGTTTTGTCAAAGCTTAAGGAGCAGGACGCAGTTTATTCTGAAAACGGCGTTACGCTTGACGTTCCTGCTATCGAAATATTTGAAGAATACGCTGACAGAAGCGAAACTCTTCAGCTTTTGCTGTGGCTTGTTCAGATTCCTGTAATGCTGATGATTGTATTCTACCTGTTTATGGTTTCACAGCTTAATGTTGAGCAGGAGAAAAACGAGATTGCAGTTTTCAAATCAAGAGGCGCTTCACGAACTCAGATTATGCTGATCTATGCGCTCGAATCGCTCGTTTTAGGAGTTGTAACAGCAATTATAGGACCGCTTCTCGGCTATGGCTTATGTCACATTTTAGGCGCTTCAAACGGATTTTTGGAGTTTGTAAACAGAACGGCGCTTCCTATAAAGTTTACAATAGACGCATTCTTGTATTCGCTGCTGGCAGTCGGCGTGTTCTTTGTAACTACTATGGTGCCTATTATTCCGGCTACAAAAACAACTATTGTAGAGCATAAGGCTTCAAAGGCTAAAAAGGCAAAAAGACCGTTCTGGGATAAGGCTTTTCTCGACGTGATTTTAATTGTCGGCTCTGTCGGCTGGCTTTACTATTACAACCGCACGCAGGAGAATTTAGCGGCGGAGGGCCTGACAGATTCATCAGCAACCGTAAATCCGCTGCTGTTTGTAGCGTCAACAGCGTTTATTTTAGGAGCGGCTTTGCTGGTTGTAAGATTATATCCGTTCTTGATAAGGCTTATTTACAGGATAGGTAAGAGAGCCTGGAGCCCGGCTCAGTATATATCTCTTAACAATATCGGACGCTCGTCAACAGGACGTGAGCGATTCATTATGATTTTCCTGATCCTGACGGTAGCCTTGGGACTCTTCTTTGCAAACACCGCTCGTGCGCTTAACAGAAACGCTGAGAATACGGCGGCATACCTTGTCGGCTGTGATGCTGTAATTGCGGAGGAGTGGGATAGCGAAACCTCAACCTCACTTTCTTCGAGCGACGACGAGGACGAAGAGGAGGACGATTCTTCCTCAACTACAACATATATCGAGCCGTTGTTTGAAAAATTTGAAAACCTAGACGGTGTAAACGCTGCAACGGCCGTTTACAAAAACGATTCTGTAAATATTAAAAGTTCAAGAAAGGTAACCGTTCAGACAACGACCTCAGATGAAGACTCTGAGGAGCGACGCTGGGAGGACGAGGAAACGGAAAAGACAACCGATACTCTTTCCAACGTTCGTCTGATGACTGTAAATCCCAGCGAGTTTGCAAACATCTGCTGGTTTAAGGATGATCTTTTGCCAGTTCACATAAACGCTTATCTGAACGCTTTGAGCGAATGCAGCTACGGAGTTATACTTTCGTCCTCCTTCCAGGATAATTACGGCTACGAGCTTGGCGACAATATCGAGGTTGCATGGGGATCAAACGATTACTTCAGCGCAACAGTAATAGCGTTTGTCGACTACTGGCCGAGTATGGATCCGACAGAGCAAAACGACAACGGAACATACATAGATTTCGCTATTATGAACTTTAACTACGTTCAGGTTCAGACGGCAGTAGAGCCTTACGAGGTCTGGATTGATCTCGACGACGACGCGACTGTCGCTGACTTCTACGCTTCAATTGAGGATGCAGGAATCCAGGCTACAAAGCTTGAGGTTGCAAGTCAGAATATAACCTCTGAGAAAAACGACCCGATGCTTCAAGGCTTAAACGGAGCGCTGACGCTAGGCTTTATCATCATTATGATAATGTGCATTATAGGCTTCCTCATTTATTGGATACTTTCGATAAAATCGAGAACGCTCCAATTTGGAATACTTCGAGCTATGGGAATGAGGTATCGAGAGATTATCGCAATGATAATTTACGAGCAAATTCTGGTATCGGGAGTAGCGGTAATATGCTCGATTGTTATCGGCGGAATCGCAAGCGACTTGTTTGTACCGCTCTTTAGATCGATGTTTACGTCGCAAAAGATATTGCCGTTTTCCGTTACAGCGCTTCGGAGCGACTACCTGAAGATTTATGCACTAATTCTGATAATGCTGCTGGTAGGTTTTGCGGTGCTTGGAAGAATAATTTCTAAGATTAAGATTTCGCAGGCTCTGAAGCTTGGCGAGGATTAAAATGAATACCTTTGAAAAGATTTACGAGGTTGTGCGAAAAATTCCAAAGGGCAAGGTAGCAACCTATGGACAGATTGCCGCTCTTGTCGGAAACAGCCGTCTTTCCCGTGTCGTGGGATATGCGCTTCACGCAAACCCCGACCCCGAGGGCATTCCATGCTACCGTGTGGTAAATCGCTTTGGCGAGGTGTCAAAGGCGTTTGCCTTCGGCGGAGAGAATATGCAAATTGAGCTTTTGCGAGCCGACGGAATTGAAGTAACAGACGACGGTAAAATCGTAAATTTAAATAAGTATATCTGGAAACAGGAATAAACACAAAAAGGCCCCACCGAAAGGTGAGGCCTTTTTGCTGTGTTGATTATTGGTGTGAATTTTGTTTTGCTTTAATTCATTTAAATCACGTTTTAGTACATTCCGCCGTCTGCTGGCATTGCAGGAGCTGCAGCTGCAGGCTCAGGAATATCAGCAACAAGGCTTTCTGTTGTGAGAACCATTGAAGCGACTGACGCTGCATTCTGCAGAGCTGAACGTGTAACCTTTGTCGGGTCAACAATTCCTGCGCTTAACATATCGTCATACTTCTCGTTGTAAGCGTCGAAGCCGTAGCCAAGCTTACCTGACGACATAATCTTGTCGATGATAACGCTTCCTTCAAGTCCTGCGTTCTTGGCAATCTGACGAACTGGTTCCTCAAGAGCCTTCAGAACGATGTTAGCGCCTGTCTTTTCGTCGCCTTCAAGAGAATCTGTAAGAGCCTTGACGTCAGAAATAGCGTTCAGAAGAGCTGTTCCGCCGCCAGCAACGATACCCTCTTCAACAGCAGCCTTGGTAGCTGACAAAGCGTCTTCGATTCTGAGCTTCTTTTCCTTCATCTCGATTTCAGTAGCAGCACCAACCTTGATAACAGCTACGCCGCCTGAAAGTTTAGCAAGTCTTTCCTGAAGCTTTTCCTTGTCAAAGTCAGATGTTGTAAGCTCGATCTGGTTCTTGATTTCCTTGATTCTGTCCTGAATTTCTTCTGACTCGCCTGCGCCGTCAACGATAATTGTGTTCTCCTTCTGAACAACAACCTGTCTTGCACGGCCGAGGTTTTCAATTGTAGTATCCTTAAGCTCGAAGCCTAGCTCCTCAGTGATAACGTCGCCGCCTGTGAGAATAGCGATGTCACGAAGCATTTCCTTTCTTCTGTCGCCAAAGCCAGGAGCCTTAACGCCAACGCAGGTGAATGTTCCACGAAGCTTGTTTACGATAATAGTTGAAAGAGCCTCGCCCTCGATGTCCTCTGCAATTATGAGAAGCTTCTTACCTGACTTGACAATCTCCTCAAGAAGCGGAAGAATTTCCTGAATGTTTGAAATCTTTTTGTCTGTGATAAGAATGTAAGGGTCGTCAAGTACGGCTTCCATTTTATCCGAATCTGTTACCATATAAGGGGTAATGTATCCTCTGTCAAACTGCATACCTTCAACAACCTCGCTGTAGGTTTCAGCAGTCTTTGATTCTTCAATTGTGATAACGCCGTCGCTGGTTACCTTTTCCATAGCCTCTGCGATAAGCTTACCAACGCTTTCGTCACCCGATGAAACGGTAGCTACTCTTGCGATGTCGTCTGAGCCTTCAACAGCCTTGGAGTTTATTACGATAGTGTCAACTGCCTTGTCAACAGCCTTGCTGATGCCCTTCTTAACAACCATTGGGTTAGCGCCCGATGCGATATTCTTCATTCCCTCACGAACGAGAGCCTGAGCTAAAAGGGTAGCTGTAGTAGTTCCGTCGCCGGCAGCATCGTTTGTCTTTGTAGAAACCTCCTTAACGAGCTGTGCGCCCATATTCTCAAACGGGTCTTCAAGCTCGATCTCCTTAGCAATTGTAACGCCGTCGTTTGTAATCAGCGGAGAACCATACTTCTTGTCAAGAACAACATTTCTGCCCTTTGGTCCGAGTGTGATTTTGACTGTGTCCGCTAGTTTGTCAATACCTGTCTGAAGCGATTTTCTAGCTTCTTCACCGTAAATAATTTGCTTTGCCATTGTAAATCAATCCTTTCCAATACTAATTTTAGCCAACGATTGCAAGAATATCTTCCATCTTTAAAATGGTGTACTCCTCGCCGTCAACCTTTACTTCTGTTCCTGAATACTTGCTTGTCAATACCTTGTCGCCAACTGAAACTGTCATCTCAACGTCAGTCTTTCCCGGTCCGACAGCAACTACCTCAGCAACCTGCGGCTTTTCCTTTGCGCTTCCGGCAAGGATAATTCCGCTCTTGGTTGTTTCTTCCGCCTCAACCATTTTAATAACTACTCTGTCCTGTAACGGTTTGATGTTCATGATGATTACCTCCTATATGATATATAATTTACTGAGTTAGCACTCGAACTCCCTGAGTGCTAAAATATATTGTATCATCTTTTTTTCAAAAAGCAAGGGGGCTAATTGCATTTTTTTCGATTTTTCACAATATTTGGCAATTATGCACAAAAAATATTGCTAAAAGTTGTGTATCTTGTGCAAATTGCTTCTGTTAATCGGAAATTGCTGCAAAATCGCTCTTAACTACAAAATGTAGTGGTTGAAATTTTATCATATACCGTGTGATGTGGAAAATTGTGAACAAAAAGAGACTAAACTGCAGACAATTTTTAAAATTAACAGAATGGAAATATTGTGTTCACAAATAAGACACAATATATTTTGTGAATTTGGTATAATAGATGTGACTTCGTAAAAGTTTCGTAACAATTTCTAAACAGTGTGTTTAAATTAACTTTGCAGCTTGTTAAAACTCAAACGAAGGAATTTCCTTGATTGAATTATGTGTTGACTTGGAGGAAAGCGTTATGTCACTAGGAAAAATATTGGTTATTGACGACGATAAAAATACCTGTGAGCTTTTAAGGCTATATCTTGAAAAAGAGGGCTACAATGTAATGATATCTTACGACGGAGAGGAAGCTGTCGTTAAGTTCAACGCCTTAAAGCCTGATATAGTTTTGCTTGATATTATGCTTCCGACTCTTGACGGCTGGCAGGTTTGCAGAGAAATAAGAAAAAGGTCAAACGTGCCGCTGCTTATGATTACCGCAAAGGGCGAAACCTTCGACAAGGTTTTAGGCCTTGAGCTTGGCGCTGACGACTACATAACAAAGCCGTTTGAGATTAAAGAGGTAATAGCTCGAATCAAGGCTGTTTGCAGAAGAACGGGACAAGCGTCAGGCGAGGCTGAAGTCAAGGAGGTCAAGCACGACAAGCTTGTAGTCAATATGACAAGATACGAACTGAAGGTTGACGGAAAGGTGCTTGACACACCGCCTAAAGAGCTGGAGCTATTGTTCCACTTAGCTTCTAACCCTAACAGAGTTTACACAAGAGATCAGCTGTTAGACGAGGTTTGGGGTTTTGAATATTATGGAGATTCAAGAACAATAGACGTTCACGTTAAGAGATTAAGAGAGAAGCTGGACGGCGTTTCACCGCAATGGGAGCTAAAGACCGTCTGGGGCGTGGGCTATAAGTTCGAGGTTCAGGAGGACTAGGTAGAGCTTCAAGGAGGACAACAAAATGGACACCTATTTAATGCGAATTTTTGTATCGTCGTTTGCGATCATACTGCTTATTATGTTTTTGCTGTGGGAAATGTCAGCTAATCGTCGCAAGAAGGAAATGCAGGAGCGAGATGAGGAAATGTCGGATCTTATGCACGACATTAAAGCGCCGCTCAATTCTATAAAAGGCTTCGCAGGCGGTATGCTTGACAACACTATCAGCGAGAAGGATAGAGGCAAATATCTTGAAATTATAGAAAGCGAAGCTGAAAGGGTCGCTAAAATGGCGGAGGATTTCGCCGTTTACAAAAAGCTTGACAGCGCAAGGCTTGTCAAGGAAAGCGTTTGCTTATATGACTTGATCTGCGAGATAATTTTGTCGTTTGAAAAAGCGATAACAGATAAGGGAATTGAAATAAAGGGACTTGACGTTATCGAAGCAAGTGATGAAAAGAACAGAGAAGTAATGGGCGACAGGCATCTCTTGCACAGAGCCTTTTATAACCTTATTCTGAATGCGGTACAGTATACTCCGAAGGACGGAGAAATAGAACTTTCTATTGAGTCGGATTATAAGACCGTTTGCATTTCTCTTTCAAATACTGGAGAAATGAACGAGGAGGAGCTAGAAAAGATTTTTGCGAGAAATTATCGTTCGGATAACGCAAAGAGCAAAAATGGAACAGGATTAGGACTTTCTATTGTAAAGAAGATTGTAAAGCTTCACAAGGGAGAGGTTCAGGCATTTTCAAAGAAGGGTAAAATAACTATTGAAGCAACGCTTCCGGAAAAATAGCAAGAGGAAATTTTTATATGAGCTTTTTTGAAGATGAGGTAGTACAGGAGGACGAAAAGCGAGAGGAAATCTCACGAGAGCTTTTCTGGTCTGAAATTAAAAAGCCAAAGCAAAAGAAAAACACAGCTTCCGTTTTATTAGCGGTTATGGTAGCGCTGATTTGTCTTTTTGTGGCGTGCGTTATAGTATTAAATATGGTGCTGGGCAAGGGCTGGTTTACAAATGCGTTTAAAAATGATAGCGGCGTAAGCCTTACTATTGAAATGCAGGATAAGCCAGAGATTGACGACGAATATATCGAAGAGGACGGCAGATATACGGTTGAGGGGGTAGCTAAGGTGGCTTCTCCGTCGGTGGTTTCAATTATCGGCTATTGCGAAGATGATGAGACTAACGAATATACTTATGCCGGACAGGGCAGCGGAGTAATTTTTACTTCAAACGGGTATATAATCACAAACGCACACGTTGTTTCCTCCGCTACAAAGGGAATAATTGTAGTCGACAGCGACAACAACGAGTACGAAGCGAAGATTATCGGCTACGATTCAGCCAGCGATATTGCTGTAATAAAGGTTTCGGGCGAGTTTACGCCTATTGAAATCGGAGATTCAACCCAGACTGAGCTTGGCGAGCAGGTAGTAGCAATAGGAAATCCTGCAGGCTACAGCGGCAGCGTAACGACAGGAATAGTTTCAGGCACCGAGCGAATGGTAAAGGGCGGCGGAACAGGCACAAGTATGAGCTGCCTGCAGATTGACGCTGCAATAAATCCTGGAAGCTCAGGCGGTGCGCTTGTGAATATGTGGGGGCAGCTGATTGGCATTACCTCCTCAAAGCTTACGTCTGAAAAGTACGACGGCATCGGCTTTGCAATTTCAACAGAAGCGGCAATTCCGATAGTTGAGGAAATAATTGAAAACGGATATGTAGCAGGCAGAGCAAAGGTTGGAATAACCTATATTGCCGTTTCGTCAGAGCAGGCGGAGGAATATGACGTAATGGCAGGACTTTACGTTCAATCGGTTGATGAGGATTGCGACTCGGCTAATGTTTTACAGGTTGGAGATATAATTTTAGAGCTTGACGGACAGACGGTTGAGGATTCGGAAACTGTTGAAGAAATAATGAACAGCAAACGAGCCGGAGATACAATGACTGTAAAGTTTTTCAGACCCGACTCTGAGGACTCGACAACAGGCGAAACGCTAGAAGGCGAGTTTACGCTAGAAGAGGACACAAGCGACCAGCTCGTTGTGGTTACTACTGACGGTGACGACGAGTAGCTGATACGCCGCTATTTTAAAAGTACAAAAGAAAAAAGACGCAGATGAAAAATGTCTGCGTCTTTTCTATTAAAAGGGGAAAGTTGAACTCAATCTGAAAGCTTCTCTGCGCTTGCAAGCTTAACGGCAGTTACGAAAATCTCCATAGCTGTTTTTAGCTCCTCAAGAGAAGGATAGGTAGGTGCAATTCTTATATTTTTGTCGTCAGGATCGTTTCCATAAGGATAGGTAGCGCCTGCTTTTGTTAATACAACTCCTGCTTCCTTACAAAGCGAAACGATTCTCTTTGCGCAGCCGTTCAGCGAGTTAAAGCTTACAAAATAGCCGCCGTTAGGGTTGTGCCATGTGCCGATGCCGAGCGGCGCAATTTCCTTTTCAAGCGTATCAATTACTACTTTAAATCTCGGAGCGATTACAGCGGTGTGTTTTTTCATATGCTCTACCAAGCCGTCGTAGCCGCCAAAGAATTTGTAGTGGCGAAGCTGATTGATTTTATCAGGGCCGATTGTCTGAACGGTCATTTTTGAAAGAATGTACTTGATATTCTTTTCGCTTGCCGCCATAGCTGCGACGCCGGCACCGGGGAATGAGACTTTCGAGGTTGAAGCGAAAATGTAAATCATATCCTCCTTGCCGTTTTTCTTTAGCTCATCCATAATGTTTAAAAGCTTATCAGGCGTATCTGTCAGATGGTGAATGCAATATGCGTTATCCCAGAAAATTCTGAAGTCCGAAGCCTTTGGTGAAAGGGCAGCAAATCTCTTTACGACCTCATCGCTATAGGTTATTCCAGTCGGGTTTGAATACATCGGAACGCACCAGATTCCCTTAATTGCTTCGTCCTCGGCAACAAGTTGCTCTACCATATCCATATCAGGTCCGTCGGAAAGCATAGGAACTGTAATCATTTCAATTCCGAGTGACTCGCAGATAGCAAAATGTCTGTCGTATCCGGGAGATGGGCAAAGCCACTTGATTTTATCGTATTCCTTCCAGGGCTTGCTTTCACTGTCTGTTCCAAAAAGAATGTTTCTCACAACAGAGTCGTACATCATATTGAGAGATGAGTTTCCGCCGACAATTACCTCGTCAGGTGAAACGCCGAGCATTTGTGAAAACATTACCTTTGCCTTTGGAAGTCCGTCCAGAACGCCGTAGTTTCTGACGTCAGTTCCGTCGGAAGCTAAAAGCGAGGACTCCGAATGAACAGCGTCCAAAAGACCAAGCGTCAGATCCAGCTGCTCGGTACAGGGCTTACCTCTCGCCATATTAAGGCTTAAACCCATTGATTTATATTCATCATACTTTTGCTGTTGAGAATTTTTGAAATTTAAAAGCTCGTCCTTTGACATTTCGTTTAAAAGCATCGTGGTATCCTCCCATTAAAATTTAATCCTTTACTATTGTATTACAAATGCGGCGAAAATGCAAGAGAAAATTTAATTTCTTGCAAAAATTTTTCGATTTCTACTATTTTGGCGGTTTTTAGAAGCTGAAAATGGGCAATTCTTACAAAAATCTGCCAATTTTTCTTGCTGTAGAGATGACGGCAAAAGTAAATGCTGCAAAATGACAGCTTTCAGGCTTTCTTTAGGCTGTGTTTTTGTGAAAAGAGTGAAAATTTAAAAAACGGGAGGGGAAATTTAAGAAATTCTATTGACATAAGCACCAATTTTTTGTAAGATACTAATATAAAGGTGTCTGGGCGAACGTGAACAGTCAACTGAACGATAATGTTGAATTGACAAAGAGGCTTGCTAGCTTATCGCTTAAGCCTTGTACATCAGCAAAGCTTAAAAACAAAATATGTCATATTGAAAGGAAAGAGTGTATAAATGGACGACGGTCACGGGCGACAAAGCTTTTTTTCGGCGTTGTTTGAAAAAATTAAAGGAAGAAATGAAAATCAGTCGACAGACGACGAGATAATGGATTATCTCAACACAGAGGAATTTGACGATATAGCACCGTTTCAAAAGGAAATGATAGAGAATATTCTTGATTTTGACGATCTGTATGTAAACGATGTTATGACACACAGAACGGACATTGCGGGAGTTGAGGTTGACTCTCCGCTAAAGGACGCCTTGCGGCTGATAATTGACGAGGGCTTTTCAAGAATACCTGTATACAAAGAGGACATTGACAGCATTGTTGGCGTGCTTTTTGCAAAGGATCTGCTGACTCTGGCACTCGATGAGAGCATTGAGGAGCATACAATTTCCGACTTTATGCGCAAGGTTATATATGTGCCAGAAACCAATAGCTGCGCCGAGCTTTTTGAGCAGCTTACCGCTAAGAAAATGCAAATAGCGGTTGTGCTTGACGAATACGGCGGAACGGCCGGGATAGTGACTATGGAGGATCTTCTCGAAGCGATAGTTGGAAATATTCAGGACGAATACGACGATGAGGAAGCGGAAATTGATCAAATAACCCCGAATATGTTTGACTGCTTAGGCACAGCTCACCCCTTTGATGTGGCGAAGGCGGTAGGCTTTAGTCTGCCTGAGGATAAGGAATACGACACTATGGCAGGATTTTTTATCGACCTTTTAGGACGCATTCCTCAAAATGGAGAAAATCCAACCGTCAGCTATGACAGCGTTAGCTTTAATGCGCTTATAGTAAATGACAACAGGATAGAAAGAATCAGAATTGCTAAACCTGACGAGTAAGGGTTCTGATTGAAGGTTTATGGAGGGTAAGGCGTATTATGCCTGAATTTATAAAAATAATGAGCCGAAAGGCTAAAATAGCTACAATTTCAGCGACGGCGGCGGCAGTTGTCCTTTGCGTATCGCTTTGTATTTATTGCGTTTCGTTTAACGGCGATACAAGCGTTACAACCTCGACAGACAGCGTAGCTGAAACCACAACCTGTACCGACAGCACCACGCAAGCGGCAGACAGCACAGAGGAGCAAAGCACTACTCAAACCACAGGGGAGGGAGAAACGACCGCATCTACTGAAAAAAACGCCGAGTCGGCGGAGGTTCAGACTACTACTGCGACGGTGACTAATGCAAACGGCGGAGTAGCTTATAATTATGTTGAAGAAAACGACGAGGACAGCTCGTCGCAGACAGCAACAATTTCGGAGGGCGATTCATCGGTTGCAACCTCCAAAACTACGAAAATTACTCAATCGAGCGAAACAACTGAGGCTAAAACCTTTACGCTGGGGTACAATCTTTCGGCAAATATGCTTTCAAATATGACGGACGACGAAAAGGAAGTTTTGTACACGCTGTTAAATGCGATTGAAAATCACGAAACGCAGGTCAGCATAAAAAGCGGAGTTATAAAAAACGGCGATACTGAAACGCTTAACGACCTGTTTGTGCTTGTGAAAATTGCTTTAGCAAAAACGGATATGCTCTCGCCCACTTATGTTTATTCGGGCGGAGAATATGTAACGAGCATTACGCTTACCTATAGATTGACTGAAAATGAAGTAGCGGCGCAAAGAGCGCAGCTCAAGGCGAGGATAAAAAGCATTATGTCGGGCGTCACGGACGATATGGACGACTATGACAAGCTTTTGTACTTCCATGATGAAATTATTTCATATTGCAGCTATGACCTGACGGGCGATAACATTCGTTCCGCTTACGGCTGTCTGGTTGAGGGGAAAGCTTCCTGCGAAGGGTATTCAAAGGCACTTTTAGAGCTTTGCGACCAAGCGGGAATTGACTGCATTATTGAAACGGGTTATGTTACGTCAAATTCGCAGACGATAAAGCATATGTGGAATAAGGTCAGAATTTCAGGCAGGTGGTATAACGTCGATTTGAGCTGGGACGATTCAAGCTCGGGAAGCGGCTACGACTGGTTCTTAGTGACTGACAAGGAGCTTGAGGCTAGCCATACAGCAGAAGAAAATACATTTTATACCTATCCGTCGGCAGTTTTTGAAGCTGACAACTATTTTGTCAAAAACGGTTTTTATGTTAGGCGCAGCGATTATATCGAGCAAACGGTAAAGTCGGCGATTGAAGCGGCGCTCGTAGGCGGCGATACCAAAGCGTCAATTAAGCTCAGAAGCAACAAGCTCTTTGAGGAAGCAAACGAGCTGTTTTCAGATTCAAATGCCGAGAACCCGATTTTTGATATTTTAAAAGAGGTAGCGGATGAGCTTGGAGTGAACGTCAACACTTCGTCGGTTTATAAATCAGTAAACGAACAGATGAGAATTATTACATTTGAAATTTCACAGTAGACGAAATAATAAAAAATGCCTGTCTTACGGACGGGCGTTTTTTGAAGTAAAACTCAGGGAGGAAAAATGAACGGAAGGCTTTTTGTTGTCGGAACGCCAATAGGCAATTTGTCCGATATGACCTATCGCGCGGTTGAAACGCTAAAGAATGTGGATTTTATCTGTGCGGAGGACACAAGAGTAACGGCAAAGCTGTTAAATTATTTTGAAATTAAAAAGTCGCTTGTAAGCTATCACGAGCATAATGCGGCGGTAAGCGGAAGAGCTATTCTTTCTAGGCTTTCAGAGGGCGAGGACTGCGCTATTGTAACTGACGCCGGAATGCCCTGTATTTCAGACCCCGGAGAGGATTTGGTTAAGCTTTGCTACCAATCGGGTATTGAGGTGCTTGTTGTTCCCGGACCTACTGCGGCGATGAGCGCTATTGCAATCAGCGGACTTGACACAAAGAGGTTTTCCTTCGAGGGCTTTTTGTCAACCACCAAACGAAACAGAACCGAGCATTTATCTCAGGCGGCAAAAAGCACAAACACGCTTGTTTTCTACGAAGCTCCGCACAAGCTTATTTATACGCTTCAGGATATGCTGGAATATTTTGGGGACAGGAAAATTTCCCTCTGCCGTGAGCTTACTAAAATTCACGAGGAGGTTATTCGGACAACCATCAGCGAAGCGATTGAATACTATGAGGATAAAACTCCGAGAGGAGAGTACGTTTTGGTTGTTGAGGGCGCAAGCGAGGAGGAAAGCGACATAACGCTAGATAAAGCCGTGTCTATGGCAAGGGCGCTTGTTAAAAACGGCGAAAAGCCGACTGACGCCTGCAAGGCGGTAGCTAAGGAAACGCCATTTTCAAAGGCGCAGCTTTATTCTAAGCTGTTGGAGGGCGAGAATGAGTGATATTGTTGTAAAAAGGCTTACAAAAGAAGATGCTTTAGCGGCGGCGCAGATAGAAGAGAAAATTTTTCCTCACGGCTTTAAGAGTGACGACTTTCTGCGGCAGACAGATGACGGCTCTTTGGTGCTTGCGGCAAAGAAGGGGGATACGCTTGTCGGCTATATAAGCATAAGTATCGTTTTAGATGAAGCGAGCGTAAACACGATTGCTGTAAGAGAGGACTTTCGCCGACAGGGAACGGCAAGCAAGCTTTTAGAAAGCGCAATTGATGAGCTTGAAAGCTGCTGTGCGTTTTTAACGCTTGAAGTAAGGCGGCAAAATGTAGCCGCTATTTCCCTTTATGAACGCTTTGGGTTTCGTAAGGTTGGCGAGCGGCGAGGGTATTATAGCGATCCTGACGACGACGCATTGCTGATGACCCGATTTTTTTAAATGAACAAGAGCAAACAAAAAAGCAAGGCATAAAACACCTTGCTTTTTGTGTTTTTTAAAGATTTAAAGGTTCTTACTGCCTCTTGCTACGCTTGTCCTCAATTACCTCAACCTCTGCTGACGAGCCGTTTGGATTTACGCCCTTTTTGCGTTGCTTTACGATTTTATTTATCTTTTGAACAACGGCAATATAGTTGACGATTGAAGAAAGACCGTACCATGTTAGTCCGACGCCTACCAAAATTGCAATAACGTCGCTTGCAGAAACAAAAATCAGAACCAGTCCGAAAACGGTTGTGACAATTGAATTTATCAGAGCTATTATCCAGCCGTTGTAATTCTTGCCCAAGGTACGCCTTATATAAAGTGCTTTCTGAAGCGAAACGATTCCGTTTATTACAAGCAAAATGCCGATTATAATCGCCAGAATATCAATAAACCAGACGCTGGTTATAACTAAAATTCCCATAACGGCGAACACAACGCCCTTTGCAAGCTCAAAAGAGGGTGAGGCCTTTTCGGGGTCGTCGTCATCTGAGCCTGTAAAAAAGCCGATGGTTACAAAAACACCGTAAACTATAAGAGCTATTCCCAAAACCCAGCAGATTGTGTTTAACGCTTGCTTTTGCATAATAAGAAGCCAGATTCCGATAGCCAAGCAGCACACATAAAGCAAAACCTCAAACTTGCGTGTTTTTTCTACAAATTTCATTTGTCAGTCCTCCGTTATATAGAAATTTCATCAAGGCTCATAGTTGCAACGCCGTTTAAATCAAGCGTTGCTACCTTTCCCGCCTTGAAATCATAGTATCCCTGACAGGCAATCATAGCCGCATTGTCGCCGCAATAGCGAAGCTCAGGCAGATAAAGCCTGATCCCTGCTTTTTCGCATTCTTTTTTAAATGCTGCACGAACGCCGCTGTTTGCGCTTACGCCGCCCGCAACGGCAAGCGTTTTAGCGTTTAAGTCCTTTGCGGCAAGCATCGTCTTTTGCGTTAAGATTTCACAAACAGTTTTCTGAAACGAAGCTGAAATGTCGTCCTGGCTCAGCTCTTCGCCCTTTTGCGCCTTGTTGTGAACAAGGTTAATAACTGCTGTTTTAAGTCCTGAAAACGAAAAGTCGTACTCGCTTCCCGTTACCTTCGGGTGAGGAAACTTAAATGCGTCTGCGTTGCCACGCTGAGCCGCTTCGTCAATATATTTGCCGCCTGGATAGAAAAATCCTATCGTCCTTGCAACCTTGTCAAAGCATTCGCCAGCTGCATCATCTCTCGTTCTTCCGACAACACGATATTTTGTATAATCCAGTACCTCAACGATATGGCTGTGTCCGCCGCTTATAATAAGGCAGAGATACGGCGGCTTTAAATCCTCGTGGGTGATATAATTCGCCGCAATGTGACCTGCTATATGATGAACCGGAATAAGCGGCTTTCCGGTAGACAGGCAAACGCCTTTAGCGTAGCTTATTCCAACTAAAAGTGCGCCGATAAGTCCCGGAGCAAAGGCGACAGCAACAGCGTCAATATCGTCAATCGTAGTGCTTGCCTTAGCGAGAGCTTCCTTAACAACCCAGCCTATGTTTTCTGCGTGTCGCCTTGAAGCGATTTCAGGAACCACTCCGCCGTAAAGTCTATGCTCGTCTATCTGCGAAGCGACCACATTTGACAAAACGTGAATGCCGTCCTCGACAACGCTTGCGGCAGTTTCGTCGCAGGAGCTTTCAATTCCGAGTATTTTCATATTCCTCTCATCTCGTCAATTTTAATATATTTTTTAAGGCTTGAGCCGAAGACCTCCAGGCAAAGCTTAACCGCTACAAGAGCTCCTGCAACAATTGCTACTATAACAAGCGCCTTACCAAGCTTTTTCATATTATCGTCCCTTCTCTTTATCGGTATATGTTTTCTTCTGCCATTATTATACACTATGTTTGAAAATTATACAAGTAAAACTAGTGGTTTTTGGTTTGGAAATTGTGTGAAAGGCAGGAGAATACAAGCAAGCTTTCCTTAACCGCCTTACAAAATTAAACTTTTTGAAAACAATCTTCCCAAAATCTGTGAATGCTGCACGAAGGGGTGCAACATTTTAGCTTTTGCAATTTATTGTTGAAAGGGCGAAACAGCGGCCGCTATTTTGCATATTATACTTAAAGGCACTATTTTTGCGTTTTTGTATACATCAAAGGAGGATTTTTATGAACTGGGAAGATTATTTAGGAAAAAGGCTCGGCGACTTTACAAATTCAGCATATAGCTGGGCAGGCTTTACAACAGGCAGCTACAAGGGTCAATGCGTAACCTATGTAAGAGGTCGTGCGAAGGAAAAGCTCGGAGTTGAATTTCAAAGCGGAGCAGGCTCTGCTAAGAATATTGTTGACGTTGCGTTAAAGCGTGGCTACAAGGTCGGAAAAACAGCCAAAGCGGATAGCTTTGTGGTATTCTCCGACGGAAGATATACAGGCGACAAATGGGGACACGTCAGGTATCTTGAGGGAATTTCAGGGGATAATTATTACTACACAGAAGCAAATTCCAACAATGACGGCGAGGTTTCAGCCGATGACGGAATACTCAAAAAAGCAAGCGTTAAAGCACTTCTTGTCGACAGCTCGTTTTTAGGCTTCGTATATCTGACAAGCTCGTCAAGCTCGACAACCTCAAACTCTTCAAGCTCGCTGCCAACTAATAAAATCACATTCAAGAAGGGCAACTATACGCTCAGAGCTAATGTAAATGTTCGCACAGGCGCAGGAGTAAGCTACTCGCAAAAGCTTAAAACCGATCTTACCACGGATGGTCAGGCGCACGCTGTAAACCAGAAGTACGCTTGCTTGAAATCCGGAACTACCGTTACAGTAAAGGAAGTCAAAAAGATTTCAAATGATGAAGCCTGGGCAAAAATTCCGAGCGGCTGGATAGCGCTTATGTATTCGGGCGACATTTACGTTACCTTCAAACGAAAGGTAACCGCTACCACGTTGAATGTTCGTGAAAAGGCTTCAACCTCATCGACAATCAAGACCACAAAGAAGTCTGGCGACGTTGTGACGATAACTGCTCAAAGCGGAGATTTCGGAAAAATTTCAGAGGGTTGGATTCATTTAGGCTATACTGAAGACGTGTAGATTAACTCAAAAAAGAAGCTTTGTGATATTTTTGTGTCGAAAAGTGAAAAAACTAGAAAAAATGATTGATTTCTGAAAATTCCTGTGATAAAATATTCTGTACAAAGCGAGCTTTGAATTTTGGCACGAGAAAGGAAGACTCAAAATGAAAAGAATATTTTTTACATTTGTCATATTTCTGACGGCGGCATTTATGCTTGTGGGTTGTACTGACTCGAATGATGAAAGCTCGAGTGAGGATGGCTCAGCTGTCGAAACCACAACCACCGAAGCTACTACTGAAGATACAACTACCGAAGCTGCCAGCACAACCACTACAACCACTACGACTACAACCTCGAGCACGCCTATTCCAACTCAGGCGACGCTTAAAACAACGCCGAAAACAACCACAACAACTACAACCACTACTACGACGACTACAACAACCACCACAACCACTACTACCACTACTCAGACAACAACGAGCAAGTTTAAAATGACAAGAGGTTCCTACGCAGCAATTATAAACGGCTATACAGTATATCTCGGCGAGAAGATAACAAGCAAAATCGACAAGCTTGGCACTCTGCAGGCTACCGTTTCTCAAATAGACGATATTTCTATCTATTCTTATGAGGATTGTAAGATTACCACACGAGAGGGTTACGTTACTCAGATTTCTATTATTGGAAGCGGCGTTTCAACCGACACAGGAATTTCTATCGGTTCGGCACTTGACGACATTTTAGAAAAATACGATAATGCCGCCTACAACGCAAGCGTAGTTTACGCTTCAAATGGAGATTGCGCAATCCAGTTTAATTTAGAGGACGGCGTGGTTACAATGATAACCCTGTCCGCTTCGTAAAATTTGTATTTTGAAGGTTTTATTTCCACCCATCGCAGTTTAACGGTGAGTGGAAATTTTTGTTTGTTATTCACCGTCAGGCAAGTAGCATACCACTCACCATCGTGCGACAGCATACTCCCCAATAGTTTTTATTTTTTAGCTCTTGAAATTTTTCCCCGCTTATGCTATACTATTTTTGAATATTAAAAAAGTAAAAAATTCGGGAGGGAAATAAAATGGCCAGAAAAGAAAAAAAGACATCGCCCTTTAAGGTGTTTGGAATATTGTTCCTTATTGTTTTAATTTTTGCGTCGCTTTGGGTTATTGCAGTAAGGCTGGTATTTAAAAACCAAAACGTAACCCCGTCAATTTCGGAAACAAGCCTTTATGTTGTAAGAACTACTGACATGGAGCCTGACATTGAGCAAAACACTTTGCTTTTTATAACAAATAAGGTACCGACTCAGGACGATTTAGGAAGCGTTATAGTAGTTGACGACTTTAAAAGCTATGGTACAGTCGCTGTGCGTCTCAGAAACATTGTAACTGAGAACGATGCTGTGCAGTACGAAGTGGGCTTTGACGTCAGCGACGATTACACACTTGTAGATTCATCTCAGATTGTCGGCGTAGCGGAAACTATGGATCACTTTGTAGGCTGGGCGATAGTTCAGAGCGGAACAACGCAGGGAATGCTTCTTTTGATATTGACCCCGCTATTGCTTGTAATAATTTTCTTTGCGCTTAATTCCTGGTGGAAGCAGAGAAGAAATGCAAAGCAGTACCTTGGACACAAGGAAAAGGTCAGAGAGCTTGAAAAGCAGGTTGAAGCAATCGAGGCTGAAAAGACTGAGGTCGTTGAGAGGCTGACAAAGGAAAAGGAAAAGCTTCTTAAAGAGGTTGAAAAGGAAGAAACAAAGGAAGATCCGGAACCGCTTACTCCTGTTGAAGAGATAGTTGAAATCAAGGAGGAGCTAAAGCAGTCGGCAAGCAATACGGCTATCGAGGAGCTGCTTCGTCTTTGCGAGGAGGAAAACGAAAAGCTCAAGTCGCAGTTTATGGTTTCTGACGACGATGTTGAAACGCCTGCGCCAGAGGTTACAGCGCCTGAGGAGCCTGTTGAGCCTGTAACGGACGACGATGTTGCGGAAGCTGTAAAGCATATCGCAGAAACGGATCCTGAAGAATAATTTAAAAAGCACAAGCCTTCGGCAGAATTTGTCGAAGGCTTTATTTTTATGACGCAAGCTTTAACGTGCTGCTTTGAGCTGAAATGATTTGCTCAAGCTCGTTGCACATAGTTTCGGCGAAAATACCGTATCCCATATCGCTTGATTCAAGCATTACGTGAGTTACAGCACCCACAAGCCTGCCGTTTTGGATTATCGGACTGCCGCTCATTCCCTGTAAAATTCCGCCCGTCTTTTTAAGAAGTGAAGGGTCTGTAATTCGTATTACAAGATTTTTTGTGCCGTCCATGGTTATTTGCTCTATTTTACAGGAATAATATTTTGGAGTGGTGCCGTCGATGGTTGTCAGAATCTGAGCGTCGCCCTTTTCGACCTCCTGCTTGAAGGCTATTGGAATAGTTTCGCTTTGCTCAATGTCGGACGACAGTAAGCCATATATTCCGCAGTCGCAGTTTGATAAAATTTCGCCGTTTGTTTTGCCGCTGATAAATTGTCCTTCAAGAGCTCCCGGAGCTGAGTCGGTCGCCTTTTTGTAGCCAGTAATTTTCGTCTGGCAAATGCTTCCCGAAGAGATGTCAAACAGCTCGTTTGTGTCGGCGTCGCAAATCGGATGTCCGAGTCCTGCGAAGCCTTTGGTTTCGGGGCAATAGAAGGTAAGCGTGCCGATTCCGGCGGACGAATCCCGGACCCAGAGTCCTGCTTTATTACAGCCGTCCTGTTTTGATAATGCAGGCTTCAGGGTTACAGTTTTTTCCACATCCTCGTGAATAAGCCGAACGGAAATTTCACTCGAAGCGGCGTTTTTTACAGCGTTTTCAATATCTTCGTTTGAGGTTATTTCTTTGCCGTCTACCGATAAAATAACGTCGCCGACGCAAATTCCCGCTTGCTTTGCAGGACTTACCCCGTCAACATCGCCGAGCTTTATAACCAGAACGCCCTTAGACAAAAGCTTTATTCCGACGGGAGTGCCTGAGACTGCAACGCACGGCCGTTCAGTTTTTATAAGCTCCGTTTCGCCAATAGGAAAAATATTGCAAAGCTTTACGGTTGCAGTTTTGTTTGACGAGGCTGAAGCGGCAGTATAGTTCGATCTTGACAACGACAAAAAAGGAGACAAATCAAGGTCGCTTAACGATTCGTAATAAAGTTTTTTCGGCAATGAGCTTGAATAAAAGCTGGCGAGAGAAAGCATAATAATTACAAAAATCATCAGCGTTAATAAAACAGCTTTAATGGCTCTTTTCATACTTTTCTCCTTTCCTTTTGAATTTTCGACGCGTCCTTAGTATAATCTCTCTTGCGTGACAGATTAAACGAAGCAATTTTTTCAATGGGTTTTACTTTGCCAGAACTCCGCTTAAGAGTTTGTCAGGAAAAACTTTCCGAAGGACTGCCAACTGAAATTTTCCCTGCGACAGACGTATATTGCCCTTGAAAAAAGCGTGGATATATGGTAAAATGTTAAAATCAAGAGGTGAATGAAAAATGTCAAAAGGCAACAGACTAAGCAAGCGGCACGAAGCTGAAAAGGAAAAGACAAAAGCGGCAAAAAGCTCAGCGGAAGCTAAAAAGTTTATGAAAAGGGAATCCTTTATATACCTGTTTTTGAAGCTTTTAATGCTGGCGTCGTTTTTGTATTCCGGACTTTTTTACGGCGGCATTACAGTAGTCGGCGTATATATCGGCGCTATGTCCGTTACCGAAGAGGGAGCGCTTACAATAGCGAGCGCGAATATGATGCTTGTGGGCATTCTCTTTATGGTTTTAGGGCTTGTTCTGGCATTTTTTAAAAAATACATATTGAGCTTTATACCGATATTGGTGGGCACCTATCTGTATATATATGTTGCCTACAATCGGGTTATTAAATTTGCGGCGGACAGAGTTACCGAAAGCGGAGAAATTGACCTCGACAACAAGTATAAAATCTGGTACTATCCGATTGGTATACTTGTGCTTATTTCATTTGTGCTTGTGGTAATTACAGTTATTAAATTTATCAACAGAAACAGAATTACTAAGAAAGAAAGAGATAATGCGCCGGTCAAGAGCATTGTCGACTAAATGTCCGCGAACGGCGGACTTTTTGCTAGTTGTCAGAGATTAAGAGCTGAAAGGAGAGCGAAAAATTGATTTTTGCAGACTTGTTTTTTCTATACATATTTCTTCCAATCTGCCTGATTTTTTACTTTGTTTGTAAAAAAACGGTATGGAGAAATCTTGTGCTGATAGTGTTCTCACTTATATTCTACGCATGGGGAGAGCCTATTTGCGTCTGCCTTTTGGTTTTCAGCGCATTGGTAGACTACATAAACGGCAGAATGATTGACAGATACAGAGGTAAGCTTGGCGCAAAGCTGGCGCTTGCGTCGTCACTCATAATAAATCTCGGACTGTTGTTTGTATTTAAGTATTTAGGCTTCTTTGTAGAAAACTTAAATTACTTCACAGGGCTTTCAATCCTCGTTCCGTCAATCGAGCTTCCAATCGGTATAAGCTTTTATACTTTTCAGACAATCTCCTACACGATAGATTGCTACTGGGGAAAGGTAAAAACTCAAAGGAGCTTTTTAAACTTTCTGATGTACGTTTCTCTATTCCCTCAGCTTGTTGCAGGACCAATAGTCAGATACGCAACTGTTGAGCAGGAGATAAATTGCAGGCACACAACCGCTCTCGATATATCCGAGGGAATTTCAAGAATTTGTATAGGACTTGGCAAAAAGGTTCTGATAGCTGACAATTTAAGTCTTTTGGTTACTGGACTTTTCGGCGACTCGTCAAGCGGCTATGCGGCGCTGAGCGGACTTTCCGCCGTTGGAACATGGTACGGAGCGATAGCTGTCGGACTTTGGTACTATTTTGATTTTTCAGGCTATAGCGATATAGCAATAGGCTTAGGAAGAATTTTCGGCTTCCACTTTAACGAAAACTTCAACCACCCGTTTATGTGCAGAAATATAACGGAGTTCTGGCAGCGTTGGCACATTTCGCTCGGAAGCTTTTTCAGAGATTATCTTTTCTACCTGCCGATATTCGGAAAAAGGCGGCAGTATCTTAACCTGTTTTTAGTATGGTTCTGTACGGGACTCTGGCACGGAGCGAGCTGGAACTTTATAATATGGGGACTTTACTGGGGCGTATTCATTCTGATTGAAACGAAGATTGGAAAGAAGCGGCTGAAGAAAATTCCTGCTGTGATAACGCACATTTACAGCAAGCTTGTAATAACTATCGGCTTTGGAATATTCTATTTTGAATCGTTTGACAAGCTG
This sequence comes from Ruminococcus sp., assembly GCA_021205185.1. GTDB lineage: Bacteria > Bacillota > Clostridia > Oscillospirales > Ruminococcaceae > UMGS1601. Next base: position 181,974 of record JAJPYB010000008.1, read on the forward strand.
GGACTGTTCTTTAAAAATCTCGTTTGTGCGGGCGGCAACAAGCTTATCGACTCTAAGAGCGAAACGCTTATGCTTCAATACATATTCCTGATGGCGGCGGCGGTACTTTTAAGCTTCCCGGTTATCGACTTTATAAAGAAGCTTGCGTCAAAATTCAAAACGTCTTATTATATTGTCAACGGAGCAGGAGTAATATGCAACGGAACAATTTTAGTTTTATCGAGTATAATGCTTGTAACGAGTACGGTACATCCGTTTTTGTATTTCAGGTTTTAAAGGGAATAAAAAATGAGCGACAATAAAAAACAACAAAAGAATATAGAGGTTACCTCCGTTGACGGAATAGTACATGAAAAGAAAAGCGTTGATTTAAAGTCGGTAAACTCAGCACTTAAAAGCTCAGATGATGTCAAGCTCAAAAGTAAGGCGAATAAGCCTGATAAGAGTGCTGGTGTAAAGGTTGGGGGCAAGGCTAAAAATAGCAGGAGGTCGAAACAGCCGGAGCTTAAATTCAACGGACACGAAAGAGCGTTTTCTCTTTTCAATATTATTTTCATAGCGGCGATATTTGTTTCAATTATAGTGTATCTGTTGGTGCTTGAGCGGCCGAGCGGATTTATGGAAAGCGAAAACAGAAACTACGCTGAGCTGCCGTCATTTTCGCTGGAGCTTTACTTTAGCGGAGAGTATACCGAGGACGTAGACACCTACTTTACCGACACTACTCCTAACAGGGAGGAGCTAAAGGAAATTGCAAACCGCTTTTCCTCGCTTTTCGGCTTTAGCCTGAACAATACGACAATTCAAAGCTCAGGTTCCAGCACGGCAACGCACGAAACATTTGACGACAGCAAGGAGATTACAAGCGCTACTGCCGTAACCTTCACAACGACAAGCAAGGAGGAAGCCACAACCGTAGAGGTTGCCGAAACAACAGCCGTTTCAGATGAATAGTTATGAGATTTTACAAGGTGGGAGATTAAAATGACAGAGCTTGAATATCCGTTTGACAGCGGCTTGATTTTAAAGAAGAGAAAAAGACTTAAAAGGGAGCTTTTAGCGTCAGATGACAATAGAATAAAAAAGAAAATCGCTGTATTAGGCGGCTCGACGACCAGCGATATAACGTCAATTTTAGAGCTGTTTTTGCTGAACGTCGGAATCGAGCCTGAGTTTTACGAGTGTGAATACGCACAATTCTGGCAGGACGTTATGTTTGAAAACGAAAAGCTGTATGAGTTTTCGCCCGACATTGTGTACATTCACACCTCGATTCGCAACCTTACCGAAAGGGTAGGTGTAAAAATGAGCGAGAGCGAGGTATCGCTTCAGCTCGAGAGCGAGTACAAGAGATTTGAGGAAATGTGGGAAAAGCTAAAGGCTGACTTTGGCGCAGTAATCATTCAAAACAACTTTGAGCAGCCGTACTTTCGGATTTTAGGAAATAAGGACGCAAGCGACATTCACGGCCTGACAAATTTTGTAACAAGGCTGAACTTGAAGTTCTACGAATACGCCGAGCGCAACCAGAGCTTTTTTATAAACGATATAAATTACCTGTCCGCAGACTTTGGGCTTTCAAAATGGAGCGAGCCGAAGTGGTGGTATATGTATAAATACAGCCTTTGCCTTGACGCTGTGCCGACACTTTGCTACAATGTAGCAAACATCATAAAGTCGTTTCTTGGCAAGAACAAAAAAGCGTTAGCTCTCGACCTTGACAACACCCTTTGGGGAGGGGTTGTCGGCGACGACGGAATTGATAAAATCGTCATTGGACAGGAAACAGCCGAAGCGGAAGCCTATTACGAGTTTCAGGAATACATAAAGGCGCAAAAGGATATAGGAGTTTTGCTGACAGTAGCTTCTAAAAACGACGAAGAAAACGCGCTCGCAGGACTTAACCACTCGGACGCCGCCCTTTCAGCAGACGACTTTATCAGCATTAAGGCGAACTGGGAGCCAAAGGACGTAAATATCAAAAATACTGCCGACGAGCTCGGACTTCTGCCAGAAAGCTTTGTTTTCGTTGACGATAACCCTGCCGAGCGAATGATAGTTTCCTCACAGCTTGCCGTTCAGGCGCCGCCTATGGAGAGCGTTGACAGCTACATAAAAACGCTTGATCGAAGCGGTTTTTTTGAGGTGACGAGCCTTTCAGCCGACGACTTAAAGCGAAGCGAAATGTACGAAGCGAACGCTAAGCGAAACATTCAAAGGGCAAAATTTCAAAGCTACAACGACTATCTTTTAAGCCTTGAAATGACGGCGGAAATAGCCGATTTTAAGCCGCTTGATTTACAGCGCATAACTCAGCTTACTAACAAGAGCAATCAATTTAACCTGACGACAAAGCGTTTTACTCAGCCTGAAATTGAAGCTGTTTTTGAAAGTGGCGACTATATACGTCTTTGCGGAAGGCTAAGGGATAAGTTCGGCGACAACGGAATAGTATCTGTCGTTATCGGAAAAATAAACGGAGATACGCTCGATATAATTCTTTGGCTTATGAGCTGTAGAGTTTTAAAGCGAGATATGGAATACGCTATGCTTGACACTCTTGTGAAAAAGGCGTATGATATGGGAATAAAGAAGATAATCGGGTATTATTATCCGACGGCGAAGAATAAAATGGTAGCAACGCTTTATAAGGATTTCGGCTTTGACGAGATTTCAAGAGATGAGAGCGGAAATACTGTATGGTCGCTCGTAATTGACTCTTATCAGCCGAAAAATAAGGTAATTGATGTAAAGGAGAAATAGGCTATGGACAGACAGGATATAATAGATCGCCTGAATGAAGTTTTCAGGGATGTTTTTGACGACGATGAAATTGAAGTCGATGATGAAACTACTGCTGACGATATTGAGGACTGGGACAGTATAGAGCATATAAACCTTATTTCGGCGGTTGAAAGCGAGTTTGGCATTCGTTTTAAAATGGGCGAGGTTTCAGGAATGAACGACGTCGGAGAAATGATAAGCATTATAGAGGAAAGAACAGCAAAATAGCAGTTAAAAGCAAGGGGAATATTATGGCAAAAATGAAGCTGAAGCTTCCGCAAAAGGACTTTAAATATTATGTACAGTCGGCGTTTTCAAGGAAAATCACCATCGTTGTTTTGCTCGCCTTGCAGCTTCTTTTGTTTGTACTTTTGTATTTCCGTACCGTTTCCAGCTTTGCCGCAATGTACGCTGTTCAAACCGTTTTGGCGGGCGTTATAGCGGTGCTTATTGTAAATTCAAACGACCACCCGTCATATAAGATAGCGTGGCTTGTTCCAATGGTTATACTGCCGGGCTTTATGTCGTTGGCGTATATTTACCTTCACGCACAGATAAACCGAGTTCGGTTTACAAAAAGCATTAATATTGTAAACAAGCAGACAAAGCGCTATATGCCGCAGGAGCAAAGCGTTTTAGATGAGCTTCGGGAGGAGGACCATTATAGTGCAAGTCTTTCAAGCTATATAAACAAATATGCGGGTTATCCTGTTTACAAAAATACAGACGCTGAGTATTTTAAAATAGGAGAGGAGCTTTACGCCAGACTTATAGAAGAGCTGAAAGCGGCGCGGCACTATATCTTAATGGAATTTTTCATAATCGACGAGGGCGAAGTCTGGCGCACGATTTTAAGAATTCTGCTCGAAAAGGCAAACGCTGGAGTTGAGGTTCGCCTGATGTACGACGGTATGGGCAGCGCGTCAATCTTGCCGTGGGGACATGATAAATTCTTAAACGACAACGGTATAAAATGCAAGGTGTTTAATAAATTCAGACCCTTTCTGGCTTCCGAGCAAAACAACCGTGACCACAGAAAAATTGTAGTAATCGACGGAACTACAGCCTTTACAGGCGGCATAAATTTAGCCGACGAGTATATAAACAAGAAGGTGCGTTTCGGACATTGGAAGGACTCCGGAGTAATGCTCAAGGGCGACGCTGTCTGGAACTTTGCTATAATGTTTTTCCAGATGTGGGAGCTTGACGAGCGGGATTGCGAGGACTATAATCGTTACCGACCGCACAAGGTTTATCTTGCAAGTGAAAACGGCGGCTTTGTTCAGCCTTACGGAGACTGTCCTAACGACGCTGAAACTGTTGGTAAAACGGTTTATCTCGATATGATTTCAAAGGCGAAGGATTATATTTATATTACCGCTCCGTATTTTGTAATAGATAACGAGCTTGTAACCGCTTTAGCGTTTGCAGCAAAAAGCGGAGTTGACGTAAAAATAATAGTTCCGGGAATTTATGATAAGTGGTACGTTCACCAGATGTCTATGTGCTACTACAGAGAGCTTTTGCCCTGCGGAGTTAAGTTTTACAGCTATACGCCCGGATTTGTCCACGCTAAAAACTTCGTGTCAGACGACAAAAAAGCGGTAGTCGGAACGATAAACACAGACTTCAGAAGTTTATATTTGCATTTTGAGGACGCAGTTTTTATGTACGATTCGCCTGCGGTAAGTGATGTAAAAGCGGACTTTCTAACGACCCTTAAAAGCTGCAAGGAGCTTACCCTAAAGGACGTAAACAAGAATATCTTCTCACGCCTTTTAGGCTCGATAATAAAGGTCTTTGGACCGCTGCTTTAAAATTTTGTCAATCACCTTTTTAAAAGCATTAAAGAGGTGATTTTTTGCGTCTGAGAGAGGAGAGGTAAGACAAAAACTTTTTTAGCGCTCAAATAAAGTAAGCTTTTCTGTTGCATTTGACAGGTGTTTGTGATAAAATGTATTGTATGAAAGTATGCATTGAGAGGGTGTTTTTATGGCAAAAACAAGGGTAGCTGTTTTATTTGGAGGACAGTCAAACGAGCATGAAATTTCGCTTATTTCGGCTTCAAATATCATAAGAAATATACCGAAGGATAAATACGAGGTAATTACCATCGGAATTACCAAAAAGGGCAGATGGCTTTTGTATCAGGGCGAGGTTGATTCTATTGAAAACGGACTATGGGAGACAAATCCCGATAACGTATCCTGCGTTTTAAGTCCCGACCCGATACACAAGGGATTTTTAGCTCTTATGGACGGCGGCGAGGTTTCGCACATCAGAGTTGACGTTGTATTCCCGGCTCTTCACGGAAAAAACGGCGAGGACGGAACCATTCAGGGACTTTTAGAGTTAGCGCAGATTTCGTTTGTCGGCTGTGATTTGATCTCTTCGGCAAATTGTATGGATAAGGGTATGACACATATAATTTTACAGGCAGCAGGCATTAAAACCGCCAAGTGGGTAACAATGATAGAGTCTGAACTTGATGAGATTGAAGCTTTTGCTGATAAAATGGAGGAAAGCCTTATCTATCCGATGTTTGTAAAGCCTGCTAACTGCGGCTCGTCGGTAGGAATTTCAAAGGTATCTGACAGAAGAGAGCTTATAACGGGAATCAAGACGGCTTTCGCTCACGACAAAAAGGTTGTCATTGAGGAGGGCCTGACAGGCGTTGAATGCGAGTGCGCCGTTATGGGAAATGCGGAGCCTGTAGCTTCTACTGTCGGTGAAATTGCGGCGGCAAACGAGTTTTACGATTACGAGGCAAAATACCAGAACGAGGAAAGCAAAACCTTCATTCCAGCCAGAACTATTCCAGCTGAGAAAATTGAAAAAATAAGAGAAATTGCAATCAGAGCGTATAAAGCTCTCGGCTGTTCGGGACTTGCAAGAGTTGACTTTTTCTATCTTGAAAACGGAGAGATATACTTAAACGAGATAAACACAATGCCTGGGCACACAAAGATAAGTATGTACCCGCAGCTTATGGAATATATGGGAATTTCTCAGAGCGAGCAGGCTGACAGACTTATAACCCTTGCACTCGAAAGATGATACATATAGGAGATAGAACATGAAAGACAGCGCAATAGGCGTTTTTGATTCGGGAGTTGGCGGACTTACAAGCGTCGGCGAGCTCAGACGGATTTTACCACACGAAAATATAATATTTCTCGGCGATACAGCAAGGCTTCCTTATGGAACCAAATCGCCTGATACAGTGCATCGCTATGCGCTTGAGGACGCAAGGTTTTTGCAGGAGCGGGATGTAAAGATGATTATTGTCGCTTGCGGAACCGTTTCGTCGGTAATGATGACAAAGCCTGTTTTTGACGGAAGCCTGCCGTACACAGGCGTGGTTTATCCAGCCGTTGCAGCGGCAGTCAAGAAAACAAAGTGTAAGCGAATTGGCGTTATCGGCACAAGCGCTACCATAAAGTCGGGTGCTTACGAACAGGCAATAAAGGACATCGACGACAGCATTACCGTTGTAACCAAAGCCTGCCCGATGTTTGTACCGCTTGTTGAAAACGGTTATACCGATTACGGGAATAAGGTAACTGCATCTATCGTTGAGGACTATTTAAGCGTTATGAAGCAGGAGCGTGTTGACGCACTCATTATGGGCTGCACCCACTACCCTCATCTGAGCGAGTTTTTCAGAGATTATTTAGGCGATTCGGTTGAGCTTATTTCTTCGGGCGGCGAGGCTGCAAAATTTGCATGGAGAGTGCTTGAAGCAAAGGACCTTTTATCCGACAGAAAGGAAGAAGGCAAAACGGAGCTTTATTGCACCGATAGCGTTGAGCTTTTTTCGGAGAATGTTGAAACCTTTTTGGGAGAAAGTAAAAATCTCAGCATTTCCAAATGCGTGCTGAAATGAAAAATATGAGGAATTGAAATGGAAGAAAAGAATGTTTTGATAACCTTTAAAACCAGGCAGGACGACGGCGTCAATCAGGAGGAAATAGAGGTTATTACCGGCGGAAGCTTTTTGAAAACAGACGACGGATATGTAATAAAATATGAAGAAACCGAAGCGACAGGCTTTGACGGGTGTCTGACGACGCTTACCGTTACGGGTGAGGAAAAGGTCGTTTTAGACAGAACAGGCGCTGTGCAAAGCCGACTTGTGATTGACAGAAATAAAAAGCACTACTGTAATTACGGAACCCCATACGGCTCAATTCAGATGGGAGTTCAGACGGGAGAAATCCGCTCAACCCTAAACGACAGCGGCGGTGATTTGTTTTTTAAGTATGTGATAGATGTCGAAGCAAGTTTGCTTGGAAATTACGAGGTTTCGATAAACGTAAAGGAAAGCTGAGGAAGGTAAAAGACAATGAATATGATAGAGGAAGCAAAAAATCAAGTAAGGGAAATTATTTCAGCGGCGGTAAATTCGCTTTTTGACGAGGGCAAGCTTCAAAGAGTCGAGCTGCCGAAGGTCAATGTTGAAATTCCAGCAGACAGCAAAAACGGAGATATGTCGTCAAACTTTGCGCTTGCAGGAGCGAGAATTTTCAGAAAATCGCCGAGAGACATAGCCACTCTTATCAAAGAAGCCGCAAGCCTTGAGGGCAGCTATTTTGAAAAAATGGAAATAGCGGGCGCCGGATTTATTAACTTTTACTATTCGGCTACTTGGTTTGCAAAAACTGTAAGCGATATAATTTCACAGGGCGAAAGCTACGGCTCGGCTGAGAGTAATGGCAAGAGGGTTCTTATTGAATACGTTTCCGCCAACCCGACAGGTCCTATGCATATAGGCAACGCAAGAGGCGGAGCGATTGGCGATTGCTTAGCGTCGGTTATGGAAAAGGCAGGCTGGGAGGTAGACAGAGAGTTTTATGTAAACGACGCCGGAAATCAGATTGAAAAGTTCAAGACAAGCTTAGAGTGCAGGTACCTTTCTCTTTACAAGGAGGGAATAGAAATGCCTGAGGACTCATACCATGGCGAGGATATTATAGAGCACGCAAAAAATTATGCTGACATTTACGGTGATAAGCTTCTGAATGTAAGCTCGGAGGAAAGGCGACAGGAGCTTTGCGACTTTGCGCTTCCAAAGAACATAGAGGGACTGGAGCGGGATTTAAAAAAGTACAGAATAGTATATGATAAGTGGTTTAAGGAAAGCGAGCTTCACCAGAGCGGAGCTGTTGACGAGATTTTGGAAAAGCTTAAGCAAAGCGGGTACACCTATACTCAGGGCGGCGCACTCTGGTTTAAGTCAAGCGAGCTGGGAGATGAAAAGGACAGAGTTTTAGTAAGGGAAAACGGAATACCTACCTACTTTGTTCCTGATATTGCCTACCACTACAACAAGCTTGTCACAAGAGGCTACGACAAGGCGATAGATATTCTGGGAGCTGACCATCATGGCTATATTCCAAGAATGAAAGCTGCTATGGCGGCTCTTGGCGTCGACGCCGATAAGCTTGATATGGTAATTATGCAAATGGTAAATCTTGTCAAGGACGGCGAGAGGTACAAGCTTTCAAAACGTTCGGGAAAAGCAATTACGCTTTCAACCCTTCTGGATGAAATTCCAATAGACGCCGCAAGATTTTTCTTTAATCTTCGTGAACCTGATTCGCACTTTGATTTTGATATTGATCTCGCAATAAGCGAAACAAGTCAGAATCCTGTTTATTACGTTCAATACGCTCACGCTCGAATTTGTTCAATTCTAAAGGGATTAAAGGAAGAGGGAATCCAGATTGCCGAAGGAGTTGGACTTGAGCTTTTAACAACACCAGAGGAAACTGAGCTTATAAAGCATTTAGCAGAGCTTCCGGACTGCATTTTAGAATCTGCTAAGGATTACGACCCCTCGAAGGTTACAAGATATGCGGTTGAAACGGCTACCCTTTACCACAAATTCTATTCATCCTGCAGGGTAAAATGTGATGATGAGAAGCTGATGCTGGGAAGAATTTCACTTTGTCTTGCGGTAAAGCAGGTAATCAAGAATGTTTTGGATATGCTTAAGATAACCTGTCCTGAGCATATGTAGAAATAAGGGGAGAAATATGAATAAGCTCTACGAAAAATATTTTCGTGACAAGAGAAATTGCGACATATTGTACATTATAGGCTTTGTCGGAATACTTCTGCTTTTTATTTACAAAGCGCCGCTTGAAATTCAAGGGCAGGACGAAGCGTTTTATCTGACAATTCCAAAGAGGCTTTTGGACGGCGACGTTTTCATTTTTGACGAATGGCACGGCTCTCAGCTTTCGGCTCTTATTCTGTACCCTATAATGGCGCTTCACAATTTGTTCTTTTCAAACGAAGGAATAGTGCTGCACTTTCGTTACATCTACATATTTTTCCAAGCTCTTTGTGCAGCGGTGATTTATATCCGCTTAAGAAGCTATAAGCTGTTTGGAGCTATTGCTTCATGGCTGTTCTTTCTGTTTACACCGTATGATATTTTAGCTCTCAGCTACAACACCATGGGTATTATGCTGATGACGCTAAGCGGAGTTATTGCGGCGACGGCAAAAAGCAAAAAGGCGTACTTTGCAAGCGGACTTTTGTTTGCAGGCGCAGTTTTGTGCTGCCCTTATCTTTTGGCGGCATATATTATCTTCACATTAGCGACAATTATTGTAGCTGTAGTCAAAAAGGATAAAAAAATAGTGCTGAGCTGGCTGTTCTTTACGCTCGGAAGCGTGCTGCTCGCAGCAGTTTTAGCTGTGTTTATTTTAACTCGTGTAAGCGTCAGCGACTTTTTTGCGGCGCTGCCGAATATCTTTGACGACCCTGAGCACGTTTCAAAATCTCTCTTTGCAGGAATCAGAGGCTACTTCAGAGCAATTCGCACAGCCTTCCAGTGGGGAATTATATACATTGTCGTCTATCTGCTTGACATCGTGCTTATCATTATCGACAAGCGCAGATACGAGCATAGAGTAGCATACCTGGCAGTTTCCGTTGTAATTGCAATTTGTATGCTGGCTGAGTTTGCATTTTACCTTGATACAAAGACCTACAACTATATAATGTTTCCGTTAATGCCTGTAGGACTTGTAGCATTTTTGGTTACAAAAAATAAAAACTGGCGAGTTTTTGCGCACCTTCTGGTTGGCGGATTTCTGTATACTATGTGCGTTTACTTCTCTTCAAATCAGGCGTTTTATATCATCTCGTCTATGTCTGTCGTTGCGGACGTCGGAGCAGTAGCTTTAATTCACGATGCTTTGCTTGAAGAAAAATACAGAAAGGTGCCATGCGGCGAGAAGACAAACTTTACAGTAGGCTATGCTATCGTTTTAGCGGTTTTGTTGATTCAATTTCCGCTTATGACATATACCAAGGTCACCCACAAATTCTGGTCGCACGTTGAAAACTCTCAGCTGACGGTTGAGATAAGCGAGGGAGTTTACAAGGGAATAAAAGTAACGCCAACCACAAAGACCGAATATATAACTGCGCTTTCTGCGCTTAAAACTATCGACGCCGACGAGGGAGACAGGATTTTATACGCGAGCGATACCGTTTGGTATTATCTCCAGACGGACGAGCTTAAAATCGGTGCGTATTCTGCCTGGCTTTCGGGTGAAAATGTTACGACAATCAACAGGCTCGACAAGTATTACACTTTAAACCCGGAGAATATTCCTGATATTATATACGTTGACCTGACAAACGATTGGCCGCAGGCAGCGTTCAGCGAATTTCTTTCAAAGTACGGCTTTACGCTTGTGTCCGCAGGCGGCGCAAATATTTATTCACGAGGGTAGTAAATGCTTTGTATTGATGAGTTTTTTAGTCTGAAGTCGTCGTGGGAAAGGCTTGTCCTAACCGATAAGCCGATATACGTTTACGGAATGGGCGACGGCTGTATAAAGCTTATGAAGCAGTTTGAACGCTTTGGCATAAAAATAGCAGGAATTTTTGCAAGCGACGAGTTTGTCAGAGGTCATAGTTTTTTGGACTTTAAGGTTCAGAAGCTTAGCGAGGTTGAAGCGCAAAACGACGACTTTGTTATAGCTTTAGCCTTTGCGGCGGGCTATAAGGAGCTGATTGAAAAGATTGACAGTATTGCAAAAAAGCACGAGCTTATTGTTCCCGATACGGCAGTTTACGGCGGCGAGCCGTTTTTAAAGGAGACGCTTGAGAGCAGCTTTGACAAGGCAAGTGTCGTTTACGAGCATTTGAGTGATGAAAAATCGAGGAGCGTTTTTAAAAGCGTCGTAAAATACAAGATAACAGGCGACATTAGCTTTTTGAAGTCCTGTGAAACAACTCCCGAGGAAGCGTACCTGAATATTTTGAAGCCGAGCGGCGATGAGGTTTATGTTGATCTGGGAGCGTATACGGGAGATACTGTAAAGGAGTATCTGACCTTTGCAAAGAGCTATAAAAGGATATATGCGGTTGAACCTAACGGCAGAAATTTCAGAAAGCTAAGCGAGTATATGAGTACGCTTGACAAAGCGGAGGCTGTAAACGCCGCAGCAACAGATACAAGCGGTAAGGTATATTTTGCGAAGGGCGGCGGAAGACAGGCGAGAATAGACGATAAAAAGGGCGTTCTGACCGACGCTATAAGCGTTGACAGCTTGCTTATGGGTAAGCCTGTCGACTTTATCAAGTACGACGTCGAGGGCGAGGAAATGAAAGCTTTGAAGGGAAGCGAGCAAACGATAAAAAATTACTCGCCAAAGCTTTGCGTTGCGCTTTATCACAAGCTTTACGATATGTTTGACCTTCCTCTTGAGGTCTTGCGACTAAACCCCGATTATAAGCTTTACATTCGCCATTATCCATATTATCCTGCGTGGGAAACTAATTTGTTTGCTAAAATTTAAAGCGTCTGAGGTAAGCTTTAAGCTTTCCCGACGCTTTTTGCGTGTTTTGCTAACTTGTCATTGTTTTTTCACGCTCTTTGTGGTAAAATGAAAGAAATAGATTAAAAGCAAAAGGGAAGTGATAGGATGCAGCTTGGACTTAACGACAGTATAACCTACCTTAAGGGCGTGGGGCCTGTTCGGGCGGATAACTATAAAAAGCTCGGGATTCTTACCGTTAAAGACCTTTTGTATCACTTCCCACGTGGCTATATAGATTTGTCGACGCCTTTGTCAATCAAGGATGCGCCACTTGGAGAAACCTGTGCTGTTGCAGGGCGAATTGTAAGTAAGCTTCCTCCAGCGAGAATAAGAAAAGGGCTTATCATCTTCAAGGCGATTTTTACCGACGACGAGGAGGACCTGACCGTTACAATTTATAACAGCGAGTATCTGTTCAATTCTCTTGTTCTGGGTGAGCCGATTATTCTGTACGGAAAAGTAACGGGAAATATGGTGAGAAAGGAAATGAGCTCGCCTACCGTTTTTAAAATAAGCGCAGGGGCTAATTTGCAGCCTGTTTATCCGCTGACCGAGGGGATAACGCTAAAGCTTATCAGGGAGAATATAAAGAGCGCTCTTGAGCTTTTAAACGGAAGAATTTACGAACCGGTTCCAAAAGATATTTTAAAAAGGCACAAGCTTTGCTCCCTTCCGTTTGCACTTTACAACATTCATTTTCCAAAGGACGATTACAGCTATCAGACAGCAAAGCGGCGGCTTGTCTTTGACGAGCTTTTAACGCTCGGACTGGGAATGTTTATGCTAAAGGGCAGAAACAAGGAGCAAACACCGAACAGGCTGAGCGACAAAAGCATTGACGAGTTTTATAAAAGCCTTCCATTTGAGCCGACAGATTGCCAGATGAAAGCGATTGACGAATGTATAGAGGATATGAAAAAGTCCTGTCCGATGAACAGACTTTTGCAGGGAGATGTCGGAAGTGGTAAAACGGCGGTTGCGGCGGCGGCAAGCTATTTTGTTTTTAAAAACAATAAGCAGACGGCGCTTATGGCGCCGACTGAAATATTAGCCTCCCAGCATTACGAAACCTTTAAAGCGTTTTTAGGGCCGCTCGGAGTGAGCGTTGGGCTTTTGGTAGGCGCATTGACGCAAAAGCAAAAGGAAAAAATACATGAGCAAATAGAAAGCGGCGAGATAGATGTTATTATCGGCACACAGGCGCTTTATCAGCAAAGCGTGAGCTTTAAGGACTTAGCGCTTGTAATTACCGATGAGCAGCACCGATTTGGAGTTGAGCAGCGAGCATCGCTTTCCAAAAAGGGAGCAGAGCCTCACGTTCTGGTAATGTCGGCAACGCCGATTCCAAGAACCTTAGCCTTGATGATTTACGGAGATCTGGATATTTCCGTGCTTGACAAGCTGCCGTCAGGCAGAAAAAAGGTTGAAACCTATGCTGTTACCGGCAAGCTCAGAAGCAGAGCGTACAGCTTCATTAAAAAGGAGCTTGATAAGGGTCATCAGGCGTACATAGTTTGTCCGATGATTGAAGAAAACGATTCGGGGCTCAAAAGCGTAAAGGCTTATGCCAAAAAGCTTCAGGACGAGGACTTTTCAGGCTATACTGTCGGACTTCTACATGGAAAAATGAGTGCCGACGAAAAGGAAAGAATTATGGCGAGCTTCAAGCGTGGAGAAATTGACGTCTTAGCTTCAACTACAGTTGTTGAGGTAGGAGTTGACGTGGCGAACGCAACGATTATTTTAATCGAGAACGCGGAACGCTTCGGACTTTCACAGCTTCATCAGCTAAGAGGCAGGGTAGGACGTGGCAGCGAGCAGTCGCATTGCATTTTAGTTACCGACAACCCGACTGAGGACTGCAGAAAGCGACTTAAAATAATATCGGAAACCTCAGGCGGATTTGAGCTTGCAAGAGAGGATCTTAAAATGCGTGGGCCAGGCGACTTTTTTGGCTCGAAGCAGCACGGACTTCCGAAGCTTAAAATTGCGGATATGTCGGAGGATATAGAGGTTTTAAAGGAAGCTCAGGACGAAGCAAAGCAGATTTTTGAAGCGGATCCGCACCTAAAGCTTTCAAGCAATAAGGGCCTCAGAGGGCTTGTTACCGAGCTTTTTGAAAGGTACAACTGAATTTTTGCAAAGGAGAAATGAAAAATGGACGAGAAAATTTTAAATCTTATGAAAAAAGCAAGAGATGCGCTGGTTAAAAATAATATAGCAGCCATTATTGCAAACGACAATGTCGAAGCTGTGGAAATTGCAAGGAGCTTAATACACGAAGGCGATACGATTTCATTCGGCGGAACTCAGTCGGTTGTTCAGGCGGGAGTTATGGATATGCTGAAAAACGGCAACTACAAGCTTCTTGACCGCTCAAAGTGCGAAAGCCGAGAGGAGGTTGAAGAGCTTTACAGAAAAAGCTTCTTTGCAGACTGTTATTTTTGCTCTTCAAATGCCGTTACGCTAAACGGCGAGCTTTATAACGTCGACGGAAATTCAAACAGAGTGGCGGCAATTTGCTACGGACCAAAGTCGGTTGTTATGATTGTGGGATACAATAAGATTGTTAATAATCTCGAAGAAGCGGTTGAACGTGTAAAAAGAGTAGCGGCGCCGCTGAATTCAAAAAGATTAAACTGCAAGACCTACTGCCTGAACGCAGAGGAGTGTATGGGAATTGACGGCGATATGACAAGCGGCTGTCAGAGCGACGAGAGAATCTGCTGCAATTATTTGGTAAGCGCAAAGCAAAGGCAAAAGGGAAGAATAAAGGTAATTCTTGTGGGCGAATCGCTGGGGTATTAAGGAGGAAGAATGAAGCATCAAAATAGTTCAGGAGCAAGACCGATAGTCGATCTTTTGTATCCGAGCGAAGAAAAGAAACACTTGATGACAGAGCGTGGAATACAGCTTGAAAAGCTGCCTGACGACTACATTTCAAACCTTGAGATTGCCTCTCTTAGCGAGCTGCTTTGTCCGAGAAATCAATATTTTTGTCAAAGGCTTTTAACCGAGCTTTGCGACGACGAGGAAATAATCAAGTATCGTCAGGACGCTTTGCAGGACTTTTTAAGCGTCAAAAAGCTAATGCCGGTTCTTTACAAAACTATAAATGAAATGCTTACAAACGACAGGACGAACATCCACAACATTGAATCCGTTCAAAGCTTTACGGCTTTAAACGGACAGGTGAGTGCGCTCGACTGCTATATAAGCTGTATCGACAGGCTTCACGAATTTTTTGAGGAAAACAAGCAGGAGATAAAATCTGAGGCGGTAAACAAGCTCTTTTCGCACTTTGAGGGGATTTACTTGTCGGAGGAATACAGCTTTTTAAAGAGCTGTATGGACGAGCTTCACTCAGCGCTTGAAAACAGGATAAGAAGCGTTACTGTCGCTATAAATTTTGACGAGGAAATGCTTCCCGTTTCAGCAGGAATAGTCGGTTATTCAACAAAGGCGGTTGGAGTCAAGCCTAGTGTTTTTGACAAGCTTATTTACAGAGGAGCAAATTTCCCCGACCAGACGGTTAAGGGCAGGCTTTTTACAAAGTATATTCCAGAGAAGGGAGTTGCTAGAGAAACTGATTTAAACGAAACGGACAAGGCGCTTTTTGACGAGCTTGACAAGATAACGGATAAGTATATAAGAACTCTTTCTGAAGCGCTTGCGTCCTATCGGGCGATAGGCTTTGATGAGATTTATGCGCTTGAAACTCAGCTTGATTTTTACGACGGAGCGGTAAGGTTTATCGAGTCGGCTGAGGCGAGAGGAATTGAAATGTGCCGCCCTGAGATTTTGCCGAAGGGAAAAAGAATTTTCAAGGCCGAGGGTCTTTTTGACATCGCTTTTTACAAGAGAATAACAGGAATAGAGCATCACAAAAGGGGCGACGATCTGATAGTTCGCAACGACATTTCATTTGACGACTCGTCACGGTTTTTTATCCTGACGGGAGCTAACAACGGCGGTAAGACGACGTTTGTCAGAGCGATTGGTATCTGCCAGGTATTTTGTCAGGCAGGACTTTTTGCGCCGGCAAAAAGCCTTAGCACGTCGCTTTGCGATTACATTTATACAAACTTCCCGAAGGAAGAGGAGGTTGGAATAAATTCCTCAAGATTTACAACCGAGATAAAGGAGTTTAAACAGATAAGCAAAACAATCACAAAGGACAGTCTGCTTCTGATGAACGAGTCTATTCAGTCGACAACGCCGAAGGAGTGCGTTGATATTGCAAGCGAGCTTGTAAAGATTTTTGCTATAATCGGAGTAAGGGGGATTTTTGCAACTCACCTTACAGACTTAGCGTATATGTGCGACCAGATAAATTCCGACAAGGATATAAGAAGCAAGCTTAAAAGCATTGTTATGGAAACTGACGAGCAGACAGGCGAAAGAAAGTATAAGGTGAAAGAAGGTCTGCCGTCGGCGATAAGCTTTGCGAAAACTGTATTTGAAAAATACGGTATAGACGAAAATATTATCAGGGAGAATGCTAAGCGGCATGAGGGAGATTAAAATAGGAAACGTCAGAATAAATGGCTATGCGGCATTGGCGCCAATGGCGTCTGTCGCAGACAGAGCTTACAGAGAAATGTGCAAGCAGTACGGCTGCGCTTATCTTACAAGCGAAATGATTTCCTCAAAGGGACTGGTTTACGGCGACAAAAAAACGCCGAAGCTCTGTAGGATAATGCCTTATGAGCGGCCAATGGCGCTTCAGCTTTTTGGCGAGGATCCTCTATATATGGCTAAGGCGGCTGAAATGCTGCTAGAGTTTTCACCCGATATAATTGACGTCAATATGGGCTGCCCGGTTCCTAAAATTACAGGAAACGGCGCAGGCTCAGCTTTAATGAAGAACCCCAAGCTTGCTGAACAAATGGTTTCGGAAATGGTAAGAGCGGTAGACGTTCCTATTACCGTAAAGCTTCGTTCAGGCTGGGACGAGCAGAGCGTAAACGCTGTCGAGCTTTCAAAACGACTTGAGCAGGCAGGAGCGGCGGCAATCTGCGTTCACGCAAGAACTAAAACGCAAATGTATTCGGGCAAGGCGGATTTAGAGGTTATAAAGAAGGTAAAGCAAAGCGTCAAAATTCCGGTTATCGGAAACGGAGATATAAAATGCGGCGAGGACGCACAGAAAATGTACTCATATACAGGCTGCGACTTGGTGGCGGTAGGAAGAGCAAGCTACGGAAATCCCTTTGTTTTTGCTGAGATAAATGCGTATTTTGAAGGAAAAGAATTTACCGCACCTACTCTTGACGAGCGGCTGAGTGCTATGCGCTTGCACGTTGAAAAAATAGTAGAGTACAAGGGCGAGTGGCAGGGAATGAAGGAAGCGAGAAAGAATATTGCCTGGTATTTAAAGGGACTTCCAAACGCCGCAAGGCTCAGAAACGAATGCGGCACGCTTTCTACTCTTGACGAGCTTTACGATATGATAGAGAGAATTTCAACCAACGGAGAAGCTAATGAATTATGACGACTTTAAATTTGAAAAATTAAACGATAAGCTTTTCGTCTGCGTGTCAGGCGAGCATCGCTTTGGAACTGACGCTTTTCTGCTCGCTCACTTTTCACAGACTAGAAGGAAGGACTTGGTCTGCGACTTTTGTAGTGGAAACGGAATAGTAGCGCTGCTGCTTGAAAAGTTTTATTCGCCGAAGAAGATATACGCTGTGGAAATTCAGGACAAGGCGTTTTGTCAGCTTGAAAAGAGCAAGGAGCGTTCCAGGCTTTTAAAGCTTGAAGCTTTTCACGGCGATATAAAGGACTTTAAAGCGAGTGAGGAGCTTGACCTTATAACCTGCAATCCGCCGTATAAGGTAACCGGAACGGGAATAATAAGCGATAGTGCTGCGGATAAAATCGCCAGGCACGAAACGCTTTGCAGGATAGAGGACGTTTGCTGTGCGGCTGAGAGGAATCTTAAGTTTGGCGGAAGGCTTTGTATTACGAATCGCCCTGAGCGACTAGCGGACGTTTTGTGTGCTATGAGAGAATATAAAATTGAGCCGAAAAGAATAAGATTCGTTTCAAAGGAAAAGGGCGGCGCACCGTGGCTTATGCTTGTCGAAGGCAAAAAGGGAGCAAAGCCGTTTATGACGGTTGAAAAGGGACTTTACGTTTACGAAGAAAACGGCGAATACAGCGAGGAAATGAAACAGCTTTACAGCATAGACTGACAGCTTGGAGGAGTAATATGAAAATTTTGGCAATTGACGGCAACAGCATAATGAACAGAGCCTTTTACGGAATAAAGCTTTTGACAAGTCAAAGCGGCTTTTATACTAATGCGCTTACAGGTTTTATGAACATCTACCTGAAAACGGTGAACGACGTAAAGCCCGACGGCGTTACGGTAGCGTTTGATCTTCACGAGCCGACCTTCAGGCACAAGGCTGATAAAACCTATAAGGCTAACAGAAAACCAATGCCGATGGAGCTAAGAGGTCAGATGACTGTTATAAAGCAAATACTCACGCTCTTAGGAGCAAGGGTTATTGAGCTTTCAGGCTATGAAGCAGACGATATTTTAGGAAGCGTTTCAAAGGTCCTTTCTGACAGCGGCAACGAGTGCATCATTCTTACAGGGGACAGGGATTCATTACAGCTTGTAAACGACAGAGTAACCGTTTATCTTGCAAAAACCAAAGAAACGATAATTTACACTCCTGAAAAAATTATGGAGGAATACGGACTTGAGCCAAAGCAGCTTATCGAGGTCAAAGGACTTCAGGGCGATAGCTCAGATAACATCAAGGGAGTTTCGGGAATTGGCGAAAAGACCGCAAGATCTTTGATTTTACGCTACGGGTCGATAGAAAAGCTTTACGAGGAGCTTTACGACGGCGGTGTTAATGGAAAAATGCTTGAAAAGCTCGAAAACGGTAAAGAGGACGCTTTTCACAGTCGCTGGCTTGGAACTATTGTGCTTGACGCACCCGTTGAAAAGGACCCTGAAAAGTATTTGCAGGGCAAGGTTAAGGGTGAGGAGCTTTACGTGCTTTTAGCCGAATACGATATGTTTAAGCTTGCAGAAAAGCTCGACTTAAAGGACTATGGAACTGCAGTAGAAACAAAGAAGCTTTTGTCGCAAGGTCTCTCGAGCTTTGAAATCGGCGAGCTTAAAGAACATGATTTAAAGCTTTTTGACAGCGATATAACAGTCTGTTTTATATACGAGTGGGAGGAGCTTTTCGTTCAAGTTTCGGGAAAAATATACCACACCGACTATAAGGGCCTGATACTTAAATTCTTTGAAAGCGATTGTAAGAAGGAATGCTTTGAGGGCAAGGAAGCGCACAAGCTTTGTATGCAAAGGGGAACAGAGCTTAAAAACGTCACGTTTATAGCAGACCTTGCAGGATATTTGCTTAATTCTCAGGCAAGCGGATATACCGTCGCAAATTTATGCGCAGCGTATAAGGTAGCCTACCGAAAGGACGTTTCAGACTATGAGGATATAGCGTCGCTTGAGGGTCTTTGTAAAAGGCTTAAAGAGGAGATAAAGGATAAGGGTCAGGAATATGTTCTGTACGATGTTGAAATACCTCTTTGCGAGGTTCTGGCAAGTATGGAATACATTGGCGTTAAGGCTGACGCCGACGGAATTAAAGCGTTTGGTGAGGATATCTCTCAGCAAATAGACGCTTTAAAGGCTGAAATTTACGAGCTTGCAGGAGAGGAATTTAATATAGCAAGTCCAAAACAGCTGGGAGAGGTTTTGTTTGAGAGCTTAGGACTACCGTTCAAGAAAAAGACGAAAAGCGGGTATTCGACAAGCGCTGAGGTTTTAGAGGAGCTTCGTGACAAGCATCCGATAATTCCGCTGATTCTGGAGTATAGAACGCTCACAAAGCTTAACTCTGCTTATGTTGAGGGGCTTTTAAGGGTTATAAGAGATGACGGGCGAGTTCACTCGTTTTTCAATCAGACGGAAACCCGAACGGGAAGAATTTCCTCCAGCGAGCCGAATATGCAAAACATTCCTGTCAGAAAAGAAATAGGTCGGGGAATGAGAAAGTTCTTTGTGGCGAAGGAGGGCTATACGCTTTTAGACGCCGATTACAGTCAGATTGAGCTCAGAATACTGGCCAGTATCTGCAAGGACGAAAACCTTATAAGCGCATTTTTATCAGGCGAGGATTTTCACGCTATGACAGCAAGCAAAATATTTGATATGCCGATTGATTTTGTAACGGACGATATGAGAAGAACGGCTAAAACCGTAAATTTCGGAATCGTTTACGGAATAGGCGCTTACTCGCTTGCAAACGATTTGGGCGTGTCGATTGCCGACGCAAAGAAATATATAAATCAGTATAATGCAACATATCCCGGTGTTAAGAAATTTATGGACGAAACCATCAATCAGGCGATAAATACAGGCTTTGTCACTACGATGTACGGCAGGAGAAGATATATTCCTGAGCTTAACGCAAAGAACAAAATGGTTCAGTCGTTTGGAAAAAGAGCGGCTATGAACGCTCCGATTCAGGGTACTGCTGCTGATATTATAAAAATAGCTATGGTAAGGGTCTATCAAAGGCTGAAGGAGGAAAATCTTGACGCTAAGCTTATACTTCAGGTTCACGACGAGCTTATTATTGAAGCAAGCGAAAAGGATAAGGACAGAGCGGCGGAAATTTTGTCTTATGAAATGGAACACGCCGCAAGCCTTGAGGTACCGCTGATTGCCGACGTAAACGAAGGCAAAAGCTGGTACGACGCAAAGGGATAGCTTAAAGAATTGAGTTCTACATCCCGCCAGCGGCGGGGTGTAGGCGAAATTGCGCAGAAAAGAAAAGCTGGTACGACGAAAGAAATAGATTACATACAAGAGAAAAAAGCAACAAAAAACGGCCACGAAGCTTCGTGACCGTTTTTTGTCTGTGCTAAATTATTCGCCAAATACAGCGATATAGTCCTTCTTGAACTTTTCAATTCCCTGATCTGTCAATGGATGCTTTGTCATCTGTTCAATAACGGAATAAGGAATTGTAGCAATGTCAGCTCCTGCTAAAGCGCAGTCTGTAACGTGAATCGGGTTGCGAATTGAAGCCGCAATGATTTCAGTTTCATAGCCGTAAATTTCAAAAATATCGGAAATGTCACGGATAAGGTCAATTCCCGGCTGGCTGATGTCGTCAAGCCTGCCCAAGAACGGGGAAACGTAAGTAGCTCCGGCATTTGCAGCAAGAATAGCCTGATTAGCGGAGAAAACAAGAGTAACATTAGTCTTGATCCCCTCAGCTGAAAGAGCCTTGACAGCCTTTAGTCCCTCGACGGTCATTGGAATTTTAACAACCATATTCGGGTGGATTTTAGCAATTTCTCTGCCCTCGTTAATCATTCCCTCAGCGTCAACAGTAGTAGCCTTAACCTCGCCGCTGATAGGGCCGTCAACGATTGAAGTGATTTCCTTGATTACCTCGTTGAAATCTCTTCCTTCCTTTGCGATAAGTGATGGGTTGGTAGTAACTCCGCAGATAACGCCCATATCGTTTGCCTTGCGAATATCCTCAACATTCGCTGTGTCAATAAAAAATTTCATAGCAATTTTCCTTTCGTGTGTTTATTCATCAGGGTAAAACCCCATTGATTTATTATAGTGCTGAAAGCTTTGAGAAGCTTTCCTTAAGAGCGGGATAAATTTCTCTGTAAAGCCGATAATACTTTTCGTATTCTCCAACATTTTTCTCGTTTGGCTTTTGAACCTTATTAACCTCAATAACCTGCTTGCAGGCCTCGCCGACAGACGAGTAAATTCCTGCGCCGACAGAAGCTAAAAGAGCAACGCCCAAAGCGGGGCCTTCCTTAGAAGCAAGCGTTTTAACAGGGCAGTTGTAAAGATCGGCAAGCATTGATCTCCAGAGCGGTGACGAGCCGCCTCCGCCGCAAGCCATCATATCGTTGATGTTGATTTTCATTTCTCTGAATACTTCGACGCAGTCGCGGAGAGAATATGAAACTCCCTCAAGCACCGAGCGAAGCATATCCTTTTTGGTGTGCATTGCTGAAAGTCCGAAGAAAACGCCTCTTGCATCAGGGTCAAGGTGAGGAGTTCTCTCACCCATAAGATAAGGAAGATACAAAAGTCTGTTTGAGCCAACCTCAACCGTTTCAGCTTCCTTGTCCATTAGATAATATTCGTCAACGCCCATTAAAGAAGCAGTTTCCTTTTCACTTGTGCAGAAGTTATCTCTGAACCATTTAAGCGAAAGACCTGCGCCCTGAGTAACTCCCATAACGTGCCAAGCGCCCGGTACAGCTGCACAGCAGGTGTGAACTCTTCCCTTAGGGTCGATTGAAATGCTTGATGTGTGTGCGAAGACAACGCCGGAGGTTCCGATTGTAGTAAACGCCTTTCCATCCTCAACTACTCCTGTTCCGACAGCTGCCGCCGCATTATCTCCGGCTCCGCCGACAACGATAGTTCCCTCGTTAAGCCCTGTCAGCTCAGCCATTTCCTTAGTGAGCGTTCCGGTAACCTCACAGCTTTCGTAAACCTTTCCGAGCAAGCTTTTGTCGATTTCCAAAGCACTTAAAATCTCGTCCGACCAGCAGCGGTTAGGAACGTCTAAAAGCTGCATTCCAGAAGCGTCGGAAACCTCAGTAGCGTACTCGCCGGTAAGAATAAATCTTATGTAGTCCTTTGGAAGCAAAATGTGCCTGCAACGCTCGTAATTTTCAGGCTCGTTATTCTTTACCCAGAGAATCTTTGCCGCTGTCCAGCCTGTAAGAGCAGGATTTGCTGTGATTTCAATAAGCTTTTTCTCGCCGAGAATTGAGTTCATTTCCTCGACTTCCTTAGCGGTTCTCTGGTCGCACCAGATAATAGAATTTCTGATAACCTCGTTATCCTTGTCGAGCATAACCAGTCCATGCATTTGTCCCGAAAGACCAATTCCTTTAATATCGTCCTTAGAAACTCCGCTTTGCGAAACTACCGCCTTTAGTGTGTTTATAGTTGCGTTCGCCCAGTCCTTAGGGTCCTGCTCAGCATAGCCGTTCTTTGGTTGATACATAGGATATTCTATTGTTTTTGAAGCGATAACCTTTCCGCCCTCGTCAAACAGGACAGTTTTAGTGCCGCTTGTTCCAATATCAACGCCGATGATATATGCCATTTTAACACCTCCGAATTTATATTTCCTTACTTAATATTTTACACTTTGCAATAGGTTTTGTCAATGGGTTTTTGGTAATAGGAGAGTGTAAGTTAAGTAATAATTCCCTCAGCCGTCAGGCTGAGAAATTATTACAGAGGGGAGAGCTTGCCGCTTCCGAAACACCTGTTTGCTTTAGCTTCACGCGGCAGTTAGCTATTAAATCGGAGCATATTCCTTTCTTTGTCACACATTTACAAATTGTGACATAATATTTATTGGAAGTAAACCACCAATAACAAATAAAGGAAGGGATAATTATGGATATATTTGACAAGGGCATATTTGACCGCTTTGCAAACGAATCCGATGACGACAAGGCACCTTTCTGCTGTGGCGAATGCCCGCAGCCGAGGGGAGAATTTCCACGCTATACGCCGGTAGCAATGGCATATGTACCGTATCAGGAATGGGAAAAGACTTATGACGAGCAGGCGGCTCTGTCGAGGGGAACTATATTTCCGTCCCTTGACAAACCGTTTATAGGAGAGGAGGCTGTTAAAGGTGACTGCAAAAAATAAGCTGTTGTGCAAGGTCAGACAGTATTACTTTGCTATGGTTGATTCAAGCCTTTATCTTGACAGTCATCCGATATGCAAGGACGGTCTCGCCTACTTTAAGAAGTATAAAAAGCTGTACGAGGAAGCAAAAGAGGAATACGAAAAGGACTACGGACCGCTTGATTTTGAAAGCGGAATAAAAGAAGACAAATGGGCGTGGGCGACTGAGCCGTGGCCTTGGGAAGGGAGCGAGAACTGATGTGGGAATATAAGAAAAGACTTGAGTATCCTGTAAAGATTAAAAATCCAAACGCAGCGCTTGCAAAGGTAATAATCAGCCAGCTTGGCGGGCCCGACGGAGAAGTTGGAGCAGCAATGAGGTATCTCAGCCAGAGATATACGGCTCCTTGCAACGAGGTAAAGGCAATACTAAGCGACGTTGGCACAGAAGAGCTGGCGCATATGGAGATTGTTTCGGCAATTCTTTATCAGCTGACAAAGGGCTTGTCCGTTAAGGAAATCAAGGAGTCGGGATTTGACACCTACTTTGTCGACCATACAACGGGAATTTATCCTCAGGCGGCTTCGGGAACTCCGTTCAGCGCGTTGACATTTCAGTCGACAGGCGATCCGATAACCGACCTTTCAGAGGATCTGGCGGCGGAGCAAAGAGCAAGACTCACCTATGACAATATTTTGCGCCTTGTTGACGACCCCGACGTTCGTGACCCGATAAAGTTTTTAAGAGAAAGAGAAGTAGTTCACTTCCAGCGCTTCGGCGAGGGACTGAGAATGGTTCAGGACCAGCTTGACGCTAAAAATTTCTATGCATTTAATCCGAGCTTTGACCTATAACTAAAAGCAAGATGTCCCCGCCTCACGCATTAGGCTTCGCCAAACGCTAGGCGACCGCATTAAAATGCTTGTCGCCCCGTTCTCTCTACACAAAGTGGAAAAGAGAATGCCAAAACTTGTAGAAATAAACAGCACGCATTAGGCTTCGCCTAACGCTGGGCGGCGGGCTTCACTTGCCAGAAGCCTAGATAACATAGAAGCTAGAAAGCTAGAAAGTGTTTACCGCAAAAAGTATAAATCAAAAATCTAGTGTCTAGCGACTAAGCGACTAGCAATCTTTTTTCAATGGCGGTACAATCCGCTACTGAAACGTTGATGAGCAAGGCTTACCCTCGCTGCCGTCATAATGGCAGCGGGGTTCTATTTTCTCCCCCCAATTCGTGAAAATAATTTACAAAAACCTCTTTAAAAAGTTCTTGAAGTATGGTATACTTATCTATTATGGTGGGTAAGTTTCAAATGTAGAAGGGAGTTGACCCGAAGGTGAAGAAAATTATATCAGCAGTTCTTGTAACGTTAATTTGCTTAACGCTTGCGGGTTGCTCGATAACTGATAATTTTGCAGCGGACGAGCTTTTGCAAGCTCCGATGATGACTCAGCAGCAAAAGAGCATTCACGAGGCGCTTACCAACGCTGTCGGCAGCGAAATAGTTCTGAAGTACCCTAAAAACGGTGACAACAGAAGCGCGTTTGTCATTCAGAATGTCGACGACGAACCTACTGAGGAAGCGATAGTTTTCTATCAGCACACATCCTCTGATACCGACCAAAGCACCGCTTATGTAAACATTCTTGATCAGGATGATGACGGCGAGTGGAGCTCTGTAGTTGAGTTTCAAGGATTGGGTTCTGAAATTGACAGGATATTCATTTCACCGCTTGAGGAGGGTAAAAGCCCAAGCATAATAATAGGCTATCAGGCGTTAAGCTCAGCGCTCAATCAGTTTCAGATATATTCTTACGATGAGGAAACGCTCGATACGGTTTATAACGATACTTATACTTTTCTGACTGTTATGGACCTTGACGGCGATGGATATTATAATATCTTTAAGGCGAGTATTGATTCGGAAACGGGTGAAACGCAGGGTATTGTTATTGAAAAAAGCGGCAGCGATTTTAATACTCTTTCAAAGGTCAGTATGTCGGAATACACGTCGTCCTTTGTAAATTGCGTTCAGGGCGAAATATCTGACGGAAGTCAGGCGCTCTTTATTGATACGCTTAAAACTGACGGAACGGTTATGACCGATATTATCACCGAAAGCTATGGAACCTTTCAGAATGTAGCTCTTGTCTTTGAAGAAAAGGTTTCCGCAAAGACGGTAAGGCCTTCAAGCTACCTGACGACAGATATTGATTCTGACGGAGTGTGTGAAATCCCAACGACAAAGACAAT
This sequence comes from Ruminococcus sp., assembly GCA_021205185.1. Classification (GTDB taxonomy): domain Bacteria; phylum Bacillota; class Clostridia; order Oscillospirales; family Ruminococcaceae; genus UMGS1601. The sequence goes on from JAJPYB010000008.1 coordinate 207,542, forward strand.
GACAGGATATTCGTCGGACGACGGCTCAGGAATGCTGCTTACCATTTGGAACGTATTTAATTCCGATTATACGCTAAGCACAAAGTACAAGGGATATTATTCTATCAACGACGGATATTTCTTTAATATGAGCAGCGCTATGATAAAGGGCGCAACGGTTAAGCTTGACGAAAATACAGGCGAAACGGTGTTTTATAAGCTGGATAATACCGCCGAGGAAAGCACAACCGAGCTTTTCAGAATAAATGTGGTAAACAGCTCGGAGTATGAAAACTACCGAGAGCTGGGATATATGTTGATTTGCGAGCAGGGGCAGCTTAAATATATAGTTAAACGCTCGGGAATTGACGACTCGCTGTGCTTGAAGCTCAACGAGATAAAAGAAAGCTTTTATGTTGTTTAAACATTGGCAATAAATCAGTTTATTGTAAAGATACGGAGGATAAACATGAGAAGACTGTTAGTTTGTGAGGACGAGGATTCTATCAGAGAATTTGTCGTGATAAATCTTCAGAGGGTAGGCTACGAGGTAGTTGACGTAAACAGCGGCGAGGAAGCGTTAAGGGTTTTTGAGGAGCAGGACGGAAAATTCGACGTAGCTCTGCTTGATATTATGATGCCGGGAATCGACGGATTTCAAGTGTGCAAAAAGCTCAGAGAAAAGACTCAGGCTCTCGGAATCATAATGCTTTCTGCGAAAAGTCAGGAAATGGATAAGGTTTCATCTCTTATGATGGGAGCCGACGACTACATAACAAAGCCGTTTTCGATTTCTGAACTGATTGCAAGAGTTGACGCTGTCTGCAGACGAGTAGATATGGCGCAGCCAAAGCAGGAGGAGGAAGCGACGACTATAACCTCAGGTCCGTTTACTTTGAATCTTCGCAGCAGAACCGTTTACAAAAACGACAAGCAGATTGACTTAACGCAGGTCGAGTATCAGATTATGGAATACTTTTTCAAAAACCAGAATACTGCGCTTGACAGAACGAGCATATTAAATCAGATCTGGGGCGATAGCTATTTTGGCGAGGACAAGATAGTTGACGTAAACATCAGAAGAATCAGAATGAAAATCGAGGACGAGCCGAGCAACCCGAAATATATTCAGACAATCTGGGGCTTCGGTTATAAATGGGTGGCTGCAAACGAAAAGTAGCGGTGCGACTTTGACTGAATCTTTAAAGGAGGGAGTCTTTTATGAAGCTTCAAAAGCTTGAGGATTTTATACTTTCTATTCCCCAGAAGCTTTTGTATCCGTTTAAAAAGCTTAGCGAAGTCGATTACAAGAAGCTGTTTTCAAAAGAAAGCTTCAAGGGCTTCTTTCACAATCAGAGCATAACAAAGCGCTGGCTGCTAAATATGTTCAGCGTTATAGCGCTTATAATAACGGTCGTTTGCGTTTCATTGGTGTTTATAATTACACGTTTTTATCGCTCGTCGGTTGAACAGCAGCTCAGAAGCGGAATGAATATACTGACGACAGAAATTTCAAGGCTTTCATACGACCAGACGGCAAATCATAATTCTGAAATACGAACGCTTGTCGAAACTTATGAGGACAAGGATATTATAGAGCTGATGGCGATAGACCGAAACGGAAATGTAGCGGTTACCTCGTCAGGGTTTGAATTTGATGACAGCTCGCTTTTCGAGGAGCAGTATACAAACGACGGAGTTATAAACATCGTTGAGCTTTCAACAGGCGAGGAGGCAATGTCGCTTACAACCTCTATTGACGAATCGGCATCGCAGTTTGTCGCTCTCAGAATGGTAACATCTCTTGAAGCGGTAAACAGCAGAATATTTCTTTTAAGTCTTATAGTGATAATAATTTCATTATCGCTGCTGGCGTTTATATTTACTCTTGGCTTTTACTTTGTGCGAACCATAAAAAAGCCTATCGACAAGATAGCTACAATGGCAAGGCAGTACGCAACGGGCGATTTTTCTAAACGACTTGAGCCTGAGCGTGACGACGAGCTTGGAAAGCTTTGTGAAAGCGTAAACTTTATGGCTGCCGAGCTTTCAAATTCGGAAACGATGAAGAACGAGTTTATCTCGCAGGTTTCTCACGAGCTAAGAACGCCGCTTACCGCCATTAAGGGCTGGAGCGAAACGCTTACTGCTATTGACGACAGGGAAACCTTTATAAAGGGAATGAGAGTAATTTCCAGCGAAAGCGAAAGATTATCGCAAATGGTTGAGGAGCTTCTAGACTTTTCAAGAATACAGGACGGAAAGCTGATGCTCAATATGGTTAATCTCGATATTTTAGCGGAGCTTGGCGAAACGGTACTTATTTATCAGGAGCGTGCAAAGGCGCTTGGGATTACGCTTAACTATTACGAGCCTGAAATGTTGCCAGCAGTTTACGGAGATAAGAACAGGCTAAGACAGGTGTTTATCAACATTGTTGACAACGCAATAAAATATTCTGATAGCGGAGATATGGTAAATGTCGAAGCTTATGAAGAAAAGGGTCAGGCTGTCATTTCAGTATCAGATACGGGAATTGGAATTGACGCTAACGACCTTCCTAAGGTAAAGACCAAATTCTTTAAGGCTGACAGCACAAGGCGAGGCTCGGGAATTGGTTTGGCGGTAGCCGATGAAATTATTACGCTTCACGGCGGTACGCTTGAAATCGACAGCCAGAAGGGCGTCGGCACAACGGTAATTATAAAGCTTCCCTGTAAGGAAAGCAAAAAGCCCTCAAACGACAAAAGTGTAAATGTTGAAGTTATTTCAACGGTTGAGGAAAGGAACGATTTTACAAATGGCGAACAAAACACAGGAGAAGTTTAAATCCAAAATTGGAGGACAGGCTCTTATCGAAGGAATTATGATGAGAGGAATTGATAAGGCGTCTATGTCCCTGAGACTTCCGACAGGCGAAATTGAAACGGAAACGTGGGAAATTAAAAATGGAAAAAATCCGCCTTGGTACAGAAGGTGTCCGTTTATAAGAGGCTCGTTTAACTTTGTAACCTCAATGGTTGACGGCTATAAGTGTCTTTCAAAATCAGCTGATAGAGCTATGGATTTTGAAGAGGAGGATGAGGAGCCAGAAACAAAGTTTGAAAAATGGCTTGACGACCATATCGGCGACAAGCTTATGCCGATAGTTATGACGCTTGGAATTATTTTGGGCGTTGGCTTGGCGATACTATTGTTTATGTGGCTGCCGTCTATGATTTCAAGACTTATAAGTAAGGTTATACCTCTTGGCTCGATTGCTAAAACAATTATCGAGGGGGTTATAAAAATAGTGCTGTTTTTAGCGTATATGGCGCTGACGGCGCTTATGAAGGATATAAGGCGAACCTATGAGTATCATGGCGCTGAGCATAAAACGATAACCTGCTATGAAGCGGAAATGGATTTAACTGTCGAGAATGTAAAAAAATGCTCTCGCTTTCACCCGAGATGCGGAACCAGCTTTATAATTCTGACGCTTATTGTCAGCATTATTATAACCTCTGTTTTGCATCTTCCGTGGGATAATATTGCGCTCAGAATGATTATCAAGATCTTGCTGCTGCCTGTTTATGTGGGTATAACTTATGAGTTTATTCGTATTGCGGGAAGATATTCAAATCCGTTTACGAGGATTTTGTCAGCTCCAGGTCTATGGGTTCAAAGAATAACTACAAGAGAGCCTGACGACAGCGAAATCGAGGTAGCTATCGAAGCCCTTAATGCTTGTAAGCCTGACGACCAGTCGATAGATAGATGGTAGGATATTGACAGAAGGCTTTTGAAATGATATACTTAGTTCAGTAGAACGGTTGTTCTAACGGTGGAGTGAGAATGAAACTTAAAGAAGCATACGAAATAATTGAGGAAAGGCTTATTCAGAATGGAATAGCTGAAAAAAGGGACACTCACGAGCTTATTATGTACGGAATTGGAGTAAGCGAAAAGGAGGAGCCTGAAAAGGAGCTTTCAGAGTCGCAGCTTCAGATTTTAAACGAGCTTATGAGGAGAAGAGTGGACCACGAGCCGCTTCAATACATAATAGGCGAGTGGGACTTTTTCGATAAGACATTTAAGGTCGGCGAGGGAGTTTTAATTCCAAGACCCGATACTGAAACGCTTGTTGAAAAGTGTATCGCTGATAATAGCGAGAGTAAAGGCTTGACGCTTATCGACCTTTGCGCCGGAAGCGGCTGTATCGGCTTAACGCTTGAGGGCAGACTTAATGTAAGCGAGCTTTATATGGTTGAAAAAAGCGAAAGCGCTTATAAGTATTTATCTCAGAATGCAAGCGACTTTGGCTCGCAAGCAAGGCTGATTTTAGGCGATGCGTTTGACAGAGAGATAATTGACTCTCTCCCTCAGGCTGATATTATTACCTGCAATCCGCCGTATTTAAATGTGTCTGATATGACACCGGGCGTTTTGCAAGCGGAGGTAGCTTACGAGCCCTTTGAAGCGTTGTACGGCGGCGAGGACGGACTGGAATATTACAGGCTTATAGCTCGCCTTTATAAGAAAAAGCTTAAAGAAACGGGTAAGCTTTATCTTGAGATTGGCATGGGACAGGAAGCGGAGGTTATGAGAATACTCATTCAGAATGGCTTTACCAACGTCAGAAAGATAAAGGATTACGGACAGATTTACAGGGTTATAACGGCAGGGGTAACGAATGAGTATGCTGACTGATTTTTTAAGGGAGCATTTCTTACTTGTCGGTGCCTTGATACTTGTTATGAATATAATAACGCTTGCGGCGTTTGGAGTGGATAAATTAAAGGCTAAAATGGGGACCTACAGAATACCCGAAAAGGTGCTTTTGACCCTAAGCTTTTTGTACGGAGCTGTCGGGGGAGTGATAGGTATGTATGCTTTTCACCACAAGACAAGGAAAGCGAAATTCTACATTTTTGTACCGCTTTTTGCGGTACTGCAAATCATATCGCTATGCGTTTTGTATATTTAAATCACGAGACGGTTTACTTTTAAAATTTTGGGAGGAATAATAAAAATGGCAGCAAAGAAATCTGATACTAAAAAACAGCCGGTTGTGGCTGTAAAGGGAGAGGAAAAGAAAAAAGCGCTTGAAACGGCGATAGCTCAGATTGAAAAAACCTACGGCGCAGGCGCAGTAATGAAGCTGGGTCAGAACAAGACGCTCAACATCGATGCTATTCCGACAGGCTCAATGACGCTCGATATGGCGCTTGGAATAGGCGGCGTACCGAGAGGAAGAATTGTTGAAATTTACGGGCCTGAAAGCTCAGGAAAAACTACTGTTGCGCTTCATATTGCAGCTGAAGCTCAGAAGCTTGGCGGAGAGGTTGCGTTTATTGACGTTGAGCACGCACTCGATCCTATATACGCTAAAAATCTCGGAGTAGATATAGATTCGCTTTTGGTTTCTCAGCCCGACAGCGGCGAGCAGGCGCTCGAAATTGCCGAAGCGTTGGTACGTTCGGGAGCTATCGACTGTATCGTTCTGGACTCGGTAGCTGCAATGGTAACCAAGGCGGAAATTGACGGCGATATGGGAGACACCCATGTAGGACAGCTTGCAAGACTTATGTCGCAGGCTATGAGAAAGCTTACAAGCGTAATTGCAAAGAGCAACTGCGTGGCAGTTTTTATAAATCAGATAAGAGAGAAAATCGGCATTATTTACGGAAATCCTGAAACAACTCCGGGCGGTCGTGCGCTTAAGTTTTACTCATCTGTAAGAATTGAGGTAAGACGAGGCGAGCAGATCAAGCAGGGCAGCGAGGTAGTCGGAAACAGAACACGCTGTAAGGTTGTAAAGAATAAGGTTGCGCCGCCGTTTAAGACCTGTGAATTTGATATTATGTACGGTACGGGAATTTCACGAGTAGGCGAGGTTCTCGATATGGCGGTTGATTTGGGTATTGTCAAAAAGGGCGGAGCATGGTTCAGCTACAATGATATCAAGCTCGGTCAGGGCAGAGATAACTCGAAGGAATTTATAAGGACCAACGTAGAGCTTATGAATAAAATCGAGGAGAAAATTCATGAGAAAATCAAGGACGGCGCAGTAGTTAATACCTCAAAGGCAAGCAAGAAGGAAGCAAGCCTTAAGGCTGCAAGCGAAGCGGCGGTAAATAAAGCTGACGAGCAGGCAAAACCTGTATCGAGCGTTGTTGTAAACGCTGACGATGATTTTGAAGAGTTTTCGCCGATTGATGCTGAATAATGAAAATAGAAAAGATTGAAAAATATAAAGGGAAAACCTTTGGAGTTTATTTTGAGGACGCAGAGCCAATTTTTATAAACGGCGAGATAGTTTCGCAGTTTCATTTGAAGGCGGGAACGGAAATTCCTGAAAGTGCGATTTCTCAGGTAATAAGAGCTAATGATGTAAGGCGTGCGAGAGAACGCGCGCTTTATCTTCTTGATGCAAGAGAGTATTCCTACACGGGACTTTTTAAAAAGCTGGAGCTGAATTATGACGAGGACATCTGCTATGAGGTTTTGAATAGCCTCAGCGAGCAGGGACTTGTAAACGACAGAAGATATGCGGAGCATTTAGGCGAATATTATATGGTGACTAAATGCTATGGCAAATATCGGGCGAGTCAGGAAATGTACCGGAAGGGAATTTCAAGAGAGCTTACAAACGAGGTTCTCGAAAGCTACGAGCAGGATAGCTGTCAAAGACTCTATGAGCTTGTAAAGTCGAAGTACGAAAGGTACCTGACCGACGATAAGGGCATTACAAAGGTTAAAAATGCGCTTGCTCGCAGAGGATTTTCATTTGATGACATAAATGTTGTCATAAAAACGATTTTAGAAGAATAGGTTGAGGAAGAAATGACCAGAATAGGAATGGTATCTTTAGGCTGCCCGAAAAATCAGGTGGACGCAGAGAGAATGTTAGCGCTTTTGCTCGACGAGGGATATGAGCTTGCTTACGATGCGGCGCTAAGCGACGTTGTAATTGTAAATACCTGCGGATTCATTCAGTCTGCAAAGGAAGAGGCAATTGAAACAATCCTCGAATTTTGCACCCTCAAAAAAGAGGGGAGAATAAAGGCTGTCGTTGTAACAGGCTGCTTGGCTGAGCGGTATCGGGAGGAGATTTTGTCTGAAATTCCTGAGGTAGACGCGGTTGTCGGCATTGGAAAAAACGACGAGCTTGCAGATATTATAAGGCAGGTTTATTGCGGCGAGCAGGTTTGTACCTTCGGCGATAAGGCTGATTTGTGCTTTGACGAAAAGAGAATTTTGTCGACACCTTCGTACTTAGCTTATCTTAAAATCGCAGAGGGTTGCGACAACAGATGTACATATTGCGCAATTCCAAGCATCAGAGGCCCTTTCAGAAGCCGCAGTATTGAGAGTATTGTTTCAGAGGCAAAAAGCTTAGCTGAAAGAGGAGTTAAGGAGCTTGTTTTAATAGCGCAGGATACAACACGCTACGGCGAGGACTTGTACGGCGAAGGTAAGCTTGCGGAGCTTTTGCGAGAGCTTGCAAAAATTGAAAAGCTAAAGTGGATAAGAACGCTTTATCTGTACCCTGAAAGAATAACAGACGAGCTTATCGACGTTTTTGCAAGCGAGGAAAGGGTAGTTCCTTATATGGATATACCCATTCAGCATTGCAATAAGGATATTTTAAGAAAAATGAACAGAAGGGGCGACGAGCAGTCGCTTATCGATTTAATTCAAAAGATAAGGCAGAGAGTTCCTGACGTGATTTTAAGAACAACGCTTATAGCTGGATTCCCGTCCGAGAGCGAGGAGCAGTTTGAAGAGCTTTGTAAATTCGTTCAAAAGGCGAGGTTTGATAGGCTCGGCTGCTTTGCGTATTCCGCAGAGGAGGGTACTGCGGCGGCGGAGTTTGACGGACAGATAGACGACGACGTCAAGGAACGCAGAGCTGAAATCGTTTATGACGAGCAGTCGAGAATTGCGCTTGAAAAGAGCGAGGAGCAGATTGGAAAGACGCTCGAGATCGTTTGCGAAGGCTTTGACAGATATGCGGAGTGCTACTTTGGAAGAAGCTATATGGACGCGCCTGAAATAGACGGAAAGATTTTCTTTACAGCAGATGTAAAGCCGACAGCAGGCGAATTTATAAAGGTTAAAATCACCGACACACTCGATTATGACCTTTTAGGAGAGCGAGTTTAAAAAGCTTTCATCAAAGTTTCACTTTACAATTTTAAACGTAAATGCTATAATATCTAGGTGATGAATCTGTCAGGCTGATAAATTAAAATTGCTATCTTAGAAAGGATAAATGAGATGAATCTGAATTTACCAAACAAGCTAACGGTTGTTAGAATGCTTTTGATCCCATTTTTTGTAGCAGGAATGATACTTAGCCGATTTTTCGGCGGAGAAAACATAAACGTCTTCGTGTTAGTATCCTTGGCAATTTTTATTGTAGCGTCAATTACAGACTGGTTTGACGGAAAAATCGCCAGAAAGCAGGGGCTTGTCACTACGTTTGGAAAATTCTTAGACCCGTTGGCGGACAAAATGCTCGTTATGAGTGCGCTTATACTTTTTTCAGCGCAGTCGCCTCAATGGATCGACGCTGTTGCGGTAATAATTATTATGGCGAGAGAGCTTATGGTTTCGGGAATAAGACTAGTCGTCGCAAACGAGGGCGTAGTCGTTCCGGCAGGAATGCTAGGAAAGCTCAAAACGGCGTTTACAATGATAGCAATTGTTTTAATAATGTTTTTGGAAGGCATAGGAATCCATATATTTTGGCTCAATGAAATACTTATCTGGATAGCGGCTGCTCTTACTGCTGTTTCGGGAATACAGTATCTCTTGGCTTATTGGGACAAAATAGATTCTAATAAATAACTAAAAGGCGGAAGAAATATGAAAAAGATATTAGTTGGTATTCTGGCGCTTACTTGTCTTTGCGCAACAGGCTGCACGGAGGAAATGACAAAATCAACCGTTGATTACAGCAAGTATGAAACAGAGGATGTTGTTACAGACACGATTGATTATACTTATTACAATATCATAAATGCGGAGCTTGCAATAACAGGGCAAAACGACACCACGGATTATTACTATGATACAAATGTCAAGCCGCTTACCTCGACAAACGAGTATTCGATAATCAACTACATTTCTCAAAGCGTCGGAGATTTTGTAGCGTACAATTATGTTATGTTCGACGGCGACAATTCAGCTTTGGAGTCGGGTCATATTGCATACACAGATGACAGCGATATGCCTGAAAACGCTGTGCTTTCAGTAACTCTTAACGTTGGAGATGATCAATACAGCTTCTACGTTTCAACAGGCGAGTGGAAAACCCGTGACAAAAAGTCGTCACAGGTAGACGACATTTCCGATCTTTACGCTAACGGAACTGCAACTGCTCAATACACTGTAAAGGAAATAGATACAGGCACGGAGCTTGTTATGGAAACCATCGAATACGGCGACGACAGCTCGGCTTGCTTGTTTTTTGACGAAAACGGAACTCTCGTAGCTCAGGGAACATACACCACCAGCGCAGCAACTATCACAAGAACCGCAACAGTAACTGATGTGGATGCAGAAAAGCTTGAGGAATATATTAACGCCGCAACAGGTACGGACGAGTAAAAAAACAGAATATTTTTAGCAAAATAAACCCTGCCAGGTAAGTACACTCGGCAGGGCTTGTTTTTTCATTTTGATTTTTATTCTTCTGAATCTTCTATTGTTAATACTCCCTTAGCGTAAGAATTTATAATTCCTACATCGGCAGTAGTTACCTCTCCGTCACAGTTTATGTCAGCTCTTGCAAATTCCTCGTCTGATAAAGTCTTTACACCCTTAGCCTGAGCGTTTGCAAGTCCTACATCTGCTGTGGTAATTTTTCCGTCATCGTTTACATCTCCGAGCAGACCGACACTAATTTCTTCTTCCGTATAGTCGCAATAGATTGAACCTACACAAAGCGAGCCTTCTGTAACTCCGTCCTCAAAGCGGTAAACCGGTCTTTTTCCATCTACAGTATAGTCGGCGGTTGCTATTGCAAAGCCCTCGTAGTTTTTAGTAGTGTCAAGTCCTGTTGGCGCTAAAACGTGAACAATATCTACCGAGTCTGTGCCGTTAAAGGTAATCTCCGCCATTTTGTTGCTGTAGCCGTTGTCGGAGGCAACTCGCAAAATTCCTTCATAGGTGTCGTAATCAAGCGCCATTGCTCCGCCAAGACAGCTATCTATGTCTGCTATCAGAGTGGCTGTGCTGTCGCTGTTAAGAACCCACGCATAAACGTGTCCGTTGTCCTCAAGCGCTGTGAAGAAAACTCCGTTTGCAGTTGCATCTGGATAATTTGTCGAATCAAAGACGTCGTTTGTGTTTTGGTCAAATAGCTTGCCCTCAACGTCTTCGTTCGATACCCATTCAACAGCTTCAATACCCATATTAGCTGCAACCTCAGGCAGAAGATCTGTAATATCCCATTCCTGCATTGCTACAATTCTATCTCCCTCTGTGTCAGGGTCAACCTTTAAAATAACGTCGTAATTTACGCCCTTTTCAGAATTATCTCTTTCGGAAGCTATATACACAAATCCGTCCTCGTCAACGGTAATTCCTTCTGCGTCAGGTCCTTTTGCAGTAAGGTCGTCAGCGTCCTTCTGAAATGCTATAGTCTTACCGTTTTCGTATCCTTCTGCAAGCGTCAGCGTTCCGTCTTTTGCTACGTCGATAATCCAGAATGTTGCCGTGCCGTTGTCGACAGCGTAAAGCTGACCGTTGTAGAAATCCAGTCCTGATGAATCCTCTAAGAATGTAAGGTCGCTCAGAGTTACTGAATCTGTTTCTTCGTTTCCTTTGTTCCAGGCAATAGTATCTGGTACGCCTTCAAATACGTTTGCTTCACCAGGAGTTGCTTGCTTGGTGTTTCGGTATTCGCTGCCGTTTACATCCGGATAAAGTCCCCAGGTAGGAGAGGTGTGCGTGCCGCTCGGCCATGTTGTGCTTTGAATGAGCATTTGCTCACCGCCGATAGTTTCATAAATTCTTACCGAGTCGCCCTTTCCCAATCCAAAGCCAAATTCAGTATCATAAATCACTAAAAATCCGTTTGCCTCAATTGTTGTTTCGTCTGGAATAATATACTCGTGACTGTCATCGTCGTCTTTAACGATAAGTCCTGATATGTCAAGCTCCTCATCTGTCGGGTTTGCAAGCTCTATCCAGTCAGGTCCGCCGTCAGGGTCGTTCGATTGAACCTCGTTTATAACAACAGCGTTCGTTTCAATGTTTGCTCTGCCCTTTGTAGCTGTCGCAAAGTCCTGAAATTCGCCTGTGCCGTCTGGGATTCTGGCGTAAACACCAGAAGCGTGAGAGGTCCAGCTGTAGCTGTCGATTACAACTCCGTCCTTGTTGAAAACGGTTGCGGTGTCGTCCTTGCCAAGACCAAATGTAAAGTCAGCTCCGCTGCTGCCGCCTTCAAACACATAAAACTCGCCCGGAGCTAATATTGTTCCGTCTGCAACTGGCGTTACATCGGATATGTGACCAGTTTCGTCGTTGTCAAGCAGGTAATATCCGCTGATGTCAACCTCTGTCGTTCCAGCATTGTAAATCTCTACCCAGTCGTTACCGCCGTCAGGGTCGTTGGATTCAATTTCGTTTATTACAATCTGCGGAGCGTACCATTCGTTAGCCTCTCCCGGCGTTTCCTTAGTAAGTGTAAACGAGCCTGTTCCGTCGGGGTATCTTCCGTAAGAAGCCAAGGAATCCTGTCCGTCGTAGCTTGCGTGTGAGGTCCAGGAATATTCGTCAAGAAGATTTCCGTCATCGTCGTACAATCTGATGGAATCTCCCGAGCCGATACCTATATCAAACACACCTGCTTCATATTCTCCAGTAGTATCGTTATACATTAAGCCCTCTGTTGAACCGGCAGTTACCAGAATTATCTCGCCTGCTGCGACAACAGTACCGTCTGCAAATTTCCATCTGTGATCATCGGAATTGTCACGGATTTCATATCCTGAAATATCAACACTAGACTCTCCGATGTTTATAAATTCAATCCAATCGTCAGGCGCAGAGTTTATCTCGTTGATAACAAGCTGACCTTCATCTGAAGGATCTTCCTCGATAACATTTTCTGCGCCCTTTGTAGCTTCCATATCTACAAACTCCAGCGTTTCAGGGTCACGGGAATATGTGCCTGCTGAAGCTGATGTCCAAGTGTAGCTGTCAATTAAATTCTTGTCTGCGTCGTATAGAGCAACCATATCCTTCTTTCCAAGGCCGCACCAATCAGCTCCGAGCGATTGCTCCAGCACGTAAATTCCGCCAGCCGATAAAACTGTGCCGTCGGGAACAATCCAAGCTTCGTTTGAAGAAAGTCTGTCGTCAAGACCTTTGTCATCTACAAGAATCCAACCGCTGATATCAACGGAAGAATCTCCCATATTCTTTAGCTCTACCCAGTCGCCGTCATCGCCGTTCATATCAATTTCGTTAATGAGTACGCCGCTAACGTCTGTTGCATCGGTTACAACATAGCTCATCGAAGAAAGAGATGATGTGCCGACAATCGCTACAGAAAGCGCTAAGGTCAGCAAGCGTTTTAAATGCCATTTTTGTTTCATAACTTACCTCCGTGTAATTTTTAAACAAATCCTCTATAGATTTATTTTCCAATACTTAAATTATACGGTAGGTAAATTTTATCTACTATCACATAGCGGTAAAGTTTGAACTATCTTTGTGTAAAGTTTTAAGAATAAAAAAATCCCGACCATAAAAATGATCAGGATTTATTTTCTGATAAGCTATCAGCCTTGTTTCTCTTGTGCGCAACTTGCTATGCTTCCTCTTATTTCAAAAAGATAAACTATAATCCCCAGAAAAACAAATATTAAGCCTGCAAGCCAATAGACTGAGATAAGGCTGTTCGTTGTGCCGTAAATTTCAAGCACTCCGTTAAAAATACTTCCAACGCAGAGTGCGGCAATTCCTGAATTGTAAAGGTTAAACGAAGCCTTTTTGGGAACAGGCAGGTGAGAGAGAAAAATACAAAGGAAAACCAGCGTGCCGCCTACAAGCGGAATCATAAAGGCGTAAAGCATATAGTAGGAATATACCTCGTGACTGAAGTATTCATATACAGCACCGAATAAAACGCATACGAGCGATATAATGAGGTAGACAAGGCTTGTTTTCGCCGATTTTTTCCGATTAGTATCCGATGTAGACAATGTCGCTCACGCTCCTTTCCTTGATTGTCTTTCCGTCGGTGGTGGGATTGTTTATAACCTCGCCGTTAAAGTACATTGTAGACGAGCCGCCGCCGTCAAGATTGTACGCTGTAGTAACGCCAAGCCCCTGCATAAATTCGGCAAGCTCAGAAAGTGAAAGACCTGCGCTTTCGCTTGTCCGTCCGTCGGAAACTACAAAAACATAGTGAAGTGAGTCGATTATTCCAATCGCTGTTCGAGGGTTGCTCGCCTTCGCTTTTCCGACCTCCTCGCCTTCAGAAACCGAAACCTCGCCGTCGGTAACCAAGGCTGGTCCGAAGGATAATACCTGCTCAGCGCCGCTTTCCAGCAGCTCGTCTGCCGTAATCTCGCCTTCTGAAACGATTCCAAAGTCGCCGTTTGAATAAATTACCAGATCCTCAGCATCAGAGGAAGCCGTATCTCTGTAAATTACGCCGTTTCTGAGAACGTAGCCCTTTTCCTGAGAGCCGTAATAATCGCCGTTGATAGCTAAAATAGCTCCTACTCCTTCGGCTATACTTGACGTTTTCTCGGTGACGTTTTTACCGTAAGCGCTTTGAGCAAAGGCGGTTTTTAAATATTCAGCCGATGCAAGCACAACATCTGCAACATATATGCTGGTTTCGTTTTCTCGGTATTCGGTAATTGTAATGGTGATATTTTCGTCGCTGTAAGAGCTTTCGGTAATTGTTGTACCGCTTGAGCCTTCATCATTGTTTTCACTTTCGGCTGAAGCTTCGGTGGTTGAATTTGTGTCATCCCTTTGCGTGGTAGTTGTAGTTGTGGATTGTATTTGATCGCTGCTGTCGTTTGTAACAACAGTATAAACCTCGCTTACTACAAAGGTGTTCATTGCAATATAAATTGTAAAGGCAATCAAAAGAAGGCTGTAAATCAACGCCCACCAGTGACGGCGAAAAAACATATAAAAATCCCCTTTCGGTGTAGCTTAGCTTTTTTTCTCCATTTTGCGGAAGATTACAAGCCGCTGAACCAGCCAGCTTATTATGAAAAACAAAAGCTCTGTGATAAGCTTCGCTATGAATCTGTTTATGCTCAGATAATCGGTCAGGAAATTAAGCACCAGCGTATTTCCCACTAAAATCGCCGCCGCTAAAGCAAAGTATTGAAGTGCGGTTTTTGCAACACTTTCACGGCTTTTAAAGACAAGCCGCTTGTTAAGCGTATAATTAACGCTGGAGCTTACCACTCTTGCGCCGACGTTTGAAATGGTAACAGAAGCGGTAAGCCCTGAGGTTACAAGGCTTAAAATGCTGAACAGAATGTAGTCTATTAAAAAGCTTAAAAACGACGAAGCGGAAAACTTTAAAATTTCCTTGTAAATTCGGTATGAATCCTTTATGGTATCAAAGTGCGAATCTGAATTTCCGTTGATGTATATCGTTTCAATTTCATGTTCAAAAATAGTAATTTTTTCCTTTGGACAGTAAAGCAGTACGTTCATCTCGTACTCGTAACGCTCGCCGGGAATTTCAATAAGCCGCTTCGCTAATGAAACGCTGAACGCCCGAAGACCTGTTTGTGTGTCGTGAAGCTTAATGCTGGTTGATAATCTGTAAACAAACCGCGTAACCGAATTTCCAAACTGACTTCTGAGCGGAACATTCTCCTTTAGCATTCTGCTTCCTAAAACAAGCCAGTCGGGGTGTTCGTCTGCTATCTTGCAAATATTCTCAGCGTCTGATTCTGTATGCTGACCGTCTGCGTCCATAGTTACAATAGTACAGTCAGGTGAAAAATGCGTGATTATATATTTCAAGCCTGTCTTTATCGCTCGCCCCTTTCCATGATTTTCAGGGTGGGTTAAGACTGTTGCGTACTCTTTGGCTCTTGAAAACAGCTCGTTTGCGCTCTTGTCGCTTCCGTCGTTTACAACGACAATTTCAAAGCCGCTTCTTTTTACCTTTTCTAAAAGCGCCAGCATTAACGGTGCCGGCTGGTACGCCGGAATCAGCGCAATCCATTTGTTTTTCATTTATTACCTCACTTTGAGTTGTTCGGAGCAAGATTAAAATGTGTCGATAATTTCCAGAACCGTAGAAATCGGTATCGCATATCCCATTCCTTCAACATCTGTGGAGGAAATTTTAGCTGTGCTTATTCCAACAAGCTCGCCGTCCATATTAAATAACGCTCCGCCACTGTTTCCGGGATTTATAGCGGCAGTAGTTTGAATGTAGGTCTGCGAGGTTGTGCCGTCGCTTATCGTTCTGTCAACAGCGCTTACTATTCCTGTTGTAACCGATTGACCGTAGCCTAAAGCGTTTCCTATTGCGACTACCTGTTCGCCAACCAGAAGCGAATCGGAATCTCCGCAGGTAGCTACTGCGATCTGAGAAATTGTGTCAGATGAAAGCTCTGACATACCAACTGTAAGAAGCGCTATGTCGCTGTCCTCGTTATAGCCGTAAAGGCTCGCTTCGTAGGTTTCGTCGTCGGCAAAGGTAACCGAAAGGGTAGTAGCGTCCTCGATTACATGGTAGTTTGTTACCATATATAAATACGAGTCGTCGGAATAAATTATTACCCCTGAGCCGCAGCTTGTAGTTTCTGTGGTTTCTGTCTGGCTGCGTCCGTTCCTTCCAAACATACCAAAGTAGTTGTCGACCTCCTGAACTGAAATGTTTGTAACAGCTACAACTGAAGGCAGT
This sequence comes from Ruminococcus sp., assembly GCA_021205185.1. GTDB lineage: Bacteria > Bacillota > Clostridia > Oscillospirales > Ruminococcaceae > UMGS1601. The sequence goes on from JAJPYB010000008.1 coordinate 223,416, forward strand.
CCTGAAGAAGCTATGCCTGTAACGTCAAGCGATTGACTTGTAGAGTCTGATGAAGAATATGACGTCGATTGAAGTGAAATAGAGCTGTCGGAGCCGCTGGTAGTTGTTGCTGCGGAGTCTGAGAGATAATTATTAACTCCGTAAAATGCGCCTCCTGCAACGCCGCCGAAAATAGCGGCGCTTACCATGAGCGTTAATATCCTTCTGAAACCGCCTTTTTTCTTGCGCTTTTTTGGCGGCCGAGGAGCCGGCATTGGATCTTGCTGATATACTACCTCGTTTGGCTGGTAAACTGATTGATACTCGTTTTCGTTATACATAATATCTACTCCTTTCAAGTGAATAATAGTTGTTTTTCTTTTTGTGAGTAAAGTATAAAACGCAAATCTTAACCCAACTTTAAAGAGTGCCTTAAGCAAAGCTAAATATTGTAAAAGTTTGGTGAAAAGTAGATTAAATAAGCTTTCATAGGAGGAAAACACAAAAAATAAAAGTCCTGCCCTGAGATAAAAATCTCAAAGCAAGACTTTAAATAATGTCTTTTAAGCTGTAAACGAAACAGTAATAAGCAGGGATTTTTCGTCCTGAGTAGAGGCCGAAATCTTTCCCTTGTGCGTGGCAACTATTGCCGAAGCGATAGAAAGCCCTAAGCCGTGACCACCTGTTTGCGAATTTCTTGATTCGTCCGCTCGGTAAAAACGGTCAAACAGATGCGGTAGACTTTCCTTAGAAACAAATTCTGCTGTGTTATAAACGCTCAGGCGAATTATGTTCTTTTGCTTATCTAGCGTTATCGCAATTTTTCCGTTGTCGTCAGAATACTTGATCGCATTATCCATAAGGATTGTTATAAGTCTGCGAATATCTTTTTCGTCGCCAACCATAGAAACCATCGGTTGAATTTGCACGTCAAGTGTTTTTCCGTGCGTTCTGGCAGGAGCTTTAAAATTCTCCGCCGTTTCCTCCACAACGTCAGACAGCGGAAATTCAATCATTTCATTAGCAGTCTGCGCTTCCTCTGCACGAGAGAGAAGTATAAGATTGTTTGTAAGCTCCGCTAAGCGGCCGGTTTGACTTTGAATATCCGAAAGCCATTCACTTTTACCAAAATCCATTTCTAAGATTTGAGCGTCAGCGTCAATTATAGTAAGCGGAGTTTTAAGCTCGTGGCCTGCGTCGGTGATAAAGCGCTTTTGCTTTTCATAGTTTTGAGCAAACGGCTTTGCTATGCGCCCTGACAGGAATACCAATAGCAGCAAAACGGTTATCAAACCTGCGACAGAAACGCCAACAGCAGTTAAAATAAACGAGTATAGTGAGTTTAGCTTTCGTCCACAGTCTAAAAATATAATGTGAACTTCATCGTCGGAGCTGTATACGATATACCTGTAGCTGTCTTTAAAGCCCTCTTGCTTACCAGAGTCTAAAACCTCTTTGGCGTAGACGATAGCCGTATCGGTATCAACGGCAGCTATTTTTATAGTATTTGTAGAAGCTACATTTCCTTCCGCAGTAAAGAAGACTGAAAAATACCTCGATTCATACGGAAGCTCAAGTGAGTCGGGATCGTTGTTCTTTTTTGGAGATTCCTTATCATTTGCAGGATTCCCCATATCAGAATCAGGAAACTCACCGTCGTTATCCGCAAGAATAGCAAGAGTTTCGTCAGCGTCAGAAACAATATCATGGTAGTTGAAAAACGAAATAGCAACTACTATAATAGCTAAAACGATGAAAAGCGAAAGCATTGCCGCAAAAACAATCTTAATGCGGAGCTTTTTAATCATCCTCTCTCTTCTCCAATGAGTATCCTACATTTCTGATAGCTTTAATTAGAATGTTAGCGTGTAAAGCTGTAAGCTTTTTACGCAAATAGGAAATATATACCCAAACAACATTGATTTCAGAATCGCTGTCATATCCCCAGACTCTTTCCATTATACGTTCTGTAGGAATGACCTTGTTAGGGTTCATCATAAGAAGCTCAAGAAGCTGGAATTCCTTATTTGTTAAACGGAAGTTTCCTTTTGGTGAGGATAGCTCATATGTAGCTCTGTCCAAGGTAATGTTTCCAAGCGTGAGCTTTGAGCTTCCCTGTGCCATTTGCGCTCTTGTCATTGCACGGATTCTGGCCATCAGCTCAGGAATGCTAAACGGCTTTGTCAGATAGTCGTTAGCTCCGGCGTCAAGTCCTAAAACCTTGTCGTCAGTTTCTGACTTAGCAGTCAAAAGCAGCACAGGAACAAGATTTCCCTTTTCACGTATAGTCTTTAAAACGGTAATTCCGTCAACCTTTGGCATCATAACATCCAGGATTACACCATCGTAATTATCAGTTTCAAGATATTCAAGAGCGGTTTCCCCGTCAAATACCCTGTCAACCGAATAACGATTACGCTCAAGTATAGTTCCAAGTGCCTTTGACAAAGGCTGTTCGTCTTCTGCAAGAAGCAGTCTCATAGTTATTCCTCCTTTTTACCATAGTATAACCATAGCTTTTATTGTAGTATACAATACGTACTTTAAATAAACCTAAAAATCCTTTACCGAATTGACGGTAATTTCTGCAAAAAATCCGAATTTTTGTAACAGATGACAGATTTTGGCTTATTTATTGTCAATTATAATAAAAAAAGTAGAAAATGTCAAGTAAAAAAATAAGTCGGTAGTTTTCACATAGAGTGATACTCCGACTAGGAATTTAGTTAAAAAAGGAATAACCAGACAAGAATATGAAGCGAGCACAAATGATGTTTTATTGTTTTTTGTTGGAATAGGCAGCTTGTTCAATTAAAAAAGGAAGAAAAACTCAGATGTTAAAAATTTATGAACAAAAGCGATGCTCGCCGATTGTGACGATGATAGGCCTTGCGTGCATAAAAGCGTTCGAGGTTTTTGCAGGATTATAATAGTATATAGCGCCGCCTGTAGGATCCCAGCCGTTTAGAGCGTCTCTGGCAGCATCGTAAGCGGAATCGGAGATGGGTTCGTTAAACTGTCCGTCAACGATTGCAGTAAAAGCGCCTTCCTGATAGATAACGCCTGAAAGGGTGTCAGGGAAGGAGGGGTGCTTTATTCTGTTTAATATAACGGCGCCAACCGCAACCTGACCGGTATAAGGCTCGCCTCTGGCTTCTGCTGAAATGATTCTTGCAAGCAGATAGATGTTGGATTCTGTAGCGTCCGGAATGGAGCCAGATGCTAAAGCAGTATAGGTTGAATCTTCAGCAGATGAGCTTGGTATAAAGGAAACGGTTGCAAGAGCAGCAAAGGTTATTGTAAGAGTTGTTAAAAGTGCAGCAATTCGAGTTTTCATAGATTACCTCCGAGCAAAAAATTTGATATTTTTATGGTGACACATATTTTGAAAATTATGCATAAGATAACTATTGTGTGAGGTAAAATAGGCTCAAATTCGGGCGAATTTTGTGCAAATTGCCCAGTAAATTCCAAAATTTTGCCCCTGAAAATAAACTTTCCCACAAACACCAAAAAAATTGCAAAAACCGCTTGACAAGGGAAAAGAGGTGTGATATAATAGTCAAGCACTCGAAAAACGGGGGCAAGACGTTTTGCGGGTGAAACGCACCTTGAAAATTGAACAATATTGAAACACGAAAAAGAAACCCTTGAGATTCCTTGAGTGAAATTAAGGAATGATAGTAAAGGTCTGAGCGAAACAGACATAAATAAAATGAGGAAGAAGCTAGAGTAATCTGGTCAGGTATTAACAACTGCAGATGCAGTGGATAATATAAAAATTCATAAAGAGTTTGATCCTGGCTCAGGATGAACGCTGGCGGCACGCTTAACACATGCAAGTCGAACGAAGGGAGAAAAAGCTTGCTTTTTCAAACTTAGTGGCGGACGGGTGAGTAACACGTGAGCAATCTACCTTTCAGAGGGGGATACCGATTGGAAACGATCGTTAATACCGCATAACATACAGAAGCCGCATGACTTTTGTATCAAAGATTTAATTTTTGCTGAAAGATGAGCTCGCGTCTGATTAGGTAGTTGGAGAGGTAACGGCTCACCAAGCCGACGATCAGTAGCCGGACTGAGAGGTTGAACGGCCACATTGGGACTGAGACACG
>JAJPYB010000012.1 GCA_021205185.1 Ruminococcus sp.
AGCTTTTCTTTATCGCCTTTAGGGAGTAGTAAACTTACTCTGTCATAGTTGTTCTTTGTATACTCGTTACGGTACTCAACCGATTTGTCGTTCCAAGACATTATCAATCACCTCTTACTCAGTATTATACAGCAATTTTTGTTATTACTCAATATACAAATTGCACAAAAATCCTTGCCAAAATTTGTGCAATTTTTTTGTCAAAAGCACTTGACATCTTACTCAATAAGTGATATACTATAGATACAGTCAAGGAAGGCTTGACGAGTATCGGGGCAAGACGAGAAAGGAGAATAAAATGGACGATATGAACGATACTATGCGGATGATGATTAAGGCAATCATTCAAATCATCAAAGATAGCAAGGATAAGGAAGAAGCCCTTAAAAAAATTGAAGCCTTACTAAAGTAAGACTTCAGCAAAAGAACTTTAAGATTGGCGGACTTGCCGCCGCCTTTCTTAACGTTATTATACCATCCCGCGGTTGAAAAGTCAACAGTAAATTTTTACGGCAAGAAAAACGAACGGGCATACTATGTCCATTTGTAAAGCTGAAAAGTCCCAAATTGAACGCAGTATTTTGCGGGTAATTTTTGGGACTTTTTCTTATTGCAATTTGTTACTAATTTGTTACTAACTGACCTCATTTTAGCACTACTCACACAGCATAAAATATTGAATTTTCGGGGTTTTCAAGTGCTAAAAACCGTAAATATTTATGCGTAAATACTTTTAGTATATGCGTTTTCTTTGAAGTGTGTGCTTGTTACTAAACCACCCCACCGCATAAGCAGTGGGGTGGAGCTTTAATTATTCTACAATTGGTTCAAATCTTACTCTGATGTAAGGGAGCTTTTCAATAGTTGAATATGTGTTTAAAAGACCGTCAGGAGCTGAAAGGTCGTTTACTCCGCTTGCAGGTGGAGCAAAGATTTTAAGAGTTAAATCAGCCTCTGCTTCAAGCGGCTTTTCGTAAAACGCCGACATAAGGTCAATAGTTTTAGCACTCGGAGCTTTGTAGAACCACTTGCCGTTAATTTCCATCATAAGGTTAGAGTCGTCGTCAAAAACAACCTCGCAGAAGGTAGGATTCTTATCAAAATGAATCGGTACGCAAATACCCTCTGCGTCCTCGCTTCCGCCCCAGCGTAGCGTAACAGGAAGTGAGATCTCATCTCCCATAGTCATCTTAGGCGAGAAGTATTCGTCGTGGATAATATCCTTGTATGTGCTCATCACAGGCTGTTCGATTCCAACATCATGATTGTTCGGGTCCTCAATTTCAAGTCCCAGTCTTCCTCTGTCTCTGAATTGATAGAAGGTAAAGCCTGTGTACCATGTAGCCTGCTCACGCTTAACTCTGTCGCAGAACTCCTTAACCATCTGAGCCTGATCGTAAGGACCGGTTACGTCGCCGTCAGCGTTAAACTCGCTCATTACCATTGGCTTTGAAACGCCGCCGTTGATTTCCTTGAAGCGTTCGTAAGCTGCCTTTGTGTAATCGAAAACGTCGTCAACCTTTTCTCTCTTGAAGGTGTGACCTCCCTTTTCAGCAACATCATAAGGCCAGCCCCAGTGAAGCGCCATATACTTGTCAATGCTCCAAATATCCGTATCCTTTACAGCCTGAGAAAATTCCTCTTCCTTTTCAATTTTGCCGCTCGCCTTGTCCTCAACTCCGCCAATGCAAAGAATTGTCTGAACGTTAGGTGCATACTCCTTTAAAATCTTGTTGAAGCGGCAATAGAACTCGCCGATTTCAGCATAGCTGGCTCTCTTAGTGAATGAGAACCAGTCGCCGGTTGCCTCGTGATTGATTCTAAGCATCATTCTTCCGTAAGGCTTTAGGTCGTTAGCAATAGCAATCAGCTGCTCGTCTGAAACGTGCGGGTCAACTGTGAGCGTCAGAATAACGTCCTGTCCGTGACGGCGAACGTCCTTCATAAATGTGAAAGGCTCTCCGTCGGTATTTCCTTCAAGACCGCCCTTGTAGGTGAAATAGTCGTCGTAAGGGTAATCCCATTGAAAGGAAACGTTAGCGTCCTTCATAACCTCAGAAATTCTTCCCGGCCACTCCTTGTCGAGCGGATAGTAGCAGTACATCAGGCTGATAGCTCTGTGAGGTCTGCCCATTTTGTGGAGAATATAATCCTGATTTACATATTCTCCTCTTTCTGAGCCGTCGCCTAAATCAACGGCACACATTGCTTTTCCCATATGAATCGCATAAGCCTTAAAGCTCTCGTTGTTTTCCATACAGTAATACCTCCTATATTTTTAAATTTTTTCAATAATTGACTTTGATTTTATGCATAAATAACTGTGTTTATGTTGTCAAAAATCACAGCAAGATTCTGAAATACCTTTGCACTCTCGTCTGTTTCAGGATACTGATCGGTAAAGATTGTCAAAACAAACGGCGAGTCAGCATATACTATCGCACAAGCGTGAAATTGAGAGCCTGAATTAAACTGCGAGCCGTATTTTTCAGCTACCGTATACTTGGATTCCAAAGCATATCTTATTTGCATATTGACGTCAACGTCGTCAGCCGTCATATATTCCAGCATCAGATCGCCATATTCTCCGTCCTCTATGTAATAGTAAATATCCTCGAAGTTTTTAAGCATATCCAAAGAGGTGCAATAGGTGAATATCCACGAGCTGCCAAGCGTAATCGAGGTTCCAAGCTCCGTCTGATTAGCGTTGAACTGACTGTATCCGTAGTAATTGTGAAGATTATAATACGCTGAGTTGTCGCTGTATGAAAGGGTTCTGCGAATAAGCTCTTTAGCTGTAAGCTGCGTTCCGTATTCAAGTGAAGCTACATAGCCTGTATCGCCCGACCATGTAAGCGTTTTGGAAATCATTTCATCGAGGTCGATATTTTGTTCAAGAATCGACTTTACAAAAGGCGCCTTTATAGTTGAACAGGTCAGAAAGCTTGCGCTTTCGTTGTAATTTATCGCAGCGCCTGTTTCTATATTCTTAAAGCTGAATGCAAGCTTGAAATCAGCTTCGTTTACTACCTCCTGAAGCTCGTCAAGAAAATTCTCAAAATCAGATGGGGAGGTTACCATATCAAAATCAGAAAGCGAGAACGAGTAATCAAAGCTGTTTGTATCTACAGATGCAGGATTGTACTCCTGAGTTACAGCCGTAGTTGTAGTAGTTGTTGTAGTAGTTGTAGTAGTGGTTGTGGTAGAAGTCGTAGTAGTTTCTTCCTGTTCGGTTACTGATGAGGAAGAATCAACTGTTGAGCTTTTTTCAACGGTATCAGTACAGCCTGCAAATACTGCTATAAAGCATACAGCCATTATAACGGAAGTTAAGCGTTTGCATATAGTCATTGTGTTTACCTCACATCGTTTTACTATACCCCTTATTTAATCCCCGAAAGCTTCTTACAACAAGCACCAAACTATCTATATATTTTAACAGTTTTGGCCTATTATGTCAAGGTTTACAGTCGCTTGATTGGTGAGAAGTTGATGATATTTGTGTGATAATCTAATTTTGTGCACAAAGGCAAAAAGCAGCGTTGATTTTTTTGCCGCTATGATGTATAATTATAGTGCTTGAAAAAATGTATTTGACAATAAGGAGATTTTCACAATGGTAGTAATTGAAATGGAAAACGGACATAAAATCACTCTTGAGCTTTATCCGGAGGCTGCGCCTATTACGGTAAAGAACTTTGAAAGACTTGTATCTGAAGGCTTTTATGACGGACTTATTTTTCACAGAGTAATTCCTGGCTTTATGATTCAAGGCGGCGACCCGGAAGGCACAGGAATGGGTGGAGCCAAGGAAAAGATAAAGGGCGAGTTTTTATCAAACGGCGTTAAAAACGACCTCAAGCATACAAGGGGAGTTATTTCAATGGCGAGAAGTATGATGCCAAACTCCGCCTCATCGCAGTTCTTTATTATGCACAAGGATGCGCCGCATCTGGACGGAAGCTATGCGGCATTTGGAAAGGTAATTGACGGCATTGAGGTAGTCGACGAGATAGCGGCTGTAAAGTGTGATTATAATGATAAGCCGCTAACCCCACAGGTAATGAAGAGAGTATACATCAAGGACTAAGGCTTATGATTTTAAAAAATGCGACAATTCACACGATGAATGATAACGGCGATGTGATTGAAAACGGCTTTGTTGAAACTGACGGAAGAATTATTAAAAGCGTTGGCGCAGACAACCCGCAAGAGGGGATTGACTTAAACGGCGCTGATATTTATCCGGGCTTTATCGACGCTCATTCTCACTTGGGACTTTTTACAAGCGGCGTTGGAATTGAAGGGGAGGACTTTAACGAGGATTCAGACCCCGTAACTCCTCAGCTTGACACCAAGGACGCTATTTATCCGTTTGATTCTTCCTTTGCTGACGCTATTTCAGCAGGCGTTACTACATCCGTTGTTTCGCCAGGAAGCACAAATACGATAGCCGGTAAAATCTCAGCCATTAAAACTCAAGGTAAGCGTATCGACGATATGCTGATTCGCACAGTCGGTATGAAGTTTTCGCTCGGTGAAAATCCAAAGATGACCTACATCGATAAGGATTCGTCGCCCGTTACAAGAATGGCGATAGCGTCCCTTATCAGAGAAGCCTTAAGCAAGGCAAAAAGATATATGGAGCAAAAGCAAAAGGCTGACAGCATTGACGACGAGCCTGAATTTGACACAAAATGCGAAGCTCTTATTCCGCTTTTAAAAAGGGAAGTCAAGGCGCATTTTCATTGCCACAGAGCCGACGATATTTTTACTGCTATCAGAATCTCAAAAGAATTTAACCTCGACTGCGTTTTGATTCATTGTACTGAGGGACATCTTATTGCCGACGAGCTTAAAGACGAAAATGTAAGCTGCGTTTTAGGACCTTTGCTTTGCGACAGGTCAAAGCCTGAGCTTGCAAATTTAAACGACAAGAACCCTTCGATCCTTTGCTCGAAGGGAATTGATATTGCAATCTGTACCGACCATAGCGAGGTGCCTGTTCAGTATCTTCCTTTAAGCGTTGGCGTTGCAATTAAAAACGGACTGAGCTTTTCGGACGGACTTAAAAGCATAACCTGTAATGCGGCGAAAGCGGCGGGAATTTATGACAGAGTTGGAAGCATAGAAGCAGGCAAGGACGCAGATTTTGCAATTTTCGATTCTAATCCATTTGAGGTTATGTCGTCGCCTGTTATGGTAGTATCAGACGGGAGAATAGTATATGAGAGAAATTGACGTTAGCAAAATTACAGAGGTAGTTTCAAGGCTTTGCATTGAAGCTAATTTGCACCTGCCGAGCGAGCTTGAACAGCTTATAAAAAGCTCTAAGGAAACAGAGCAGTCAAAGGTAGGTAAGAACGTATTCTGCGACCTGCTTGATAATATTGACGTTGCCGACAAGCTTAATATTCCAATCTGTCAGGACACAGGAATGGCGGTGATTTTTGCCGAGGTAGGGCAGGACGTACATATTGTTGGAGGAAGCTTTGAGGAGGCTGTAAATAAAGGCGTCAGCGAAGGCTATACGAAGGGGCTTTTAAGAAAGTCAATCGTTTCAGACCCTCTTGAGCGAGTTAATACAAACGACAACACTCCTGCTGTTATTCATACAAAACTCACAAGCGGCGACAAAATAAAGCTTACTGTTGCTCCAAAGGGCTTTGGAAGCGAAAATATGTCCGCTTTAAAAATGATGACGCCGTCAGCGACCGACGACGATATTGTAAGGTATGTAACTCAGGTTGTATCAGATGCCGGAAGCAATCCTTGTCCGCCAATAGTAGTAGGCGTTGGAATCGGCGGAGATTTTGAATATTGCGCTTACCTTGCTAAAAAGGCTCTTTGCAGAGATGTTTCTGTTCGTAATCCGAAAGAACGCTACTTGCTTCTTGAAGCTCGGATGCTTGAAAGCATAAATAAGCTTGGAATCGGACCGCAAGGCTTTGGCGGAACTGTTACCGCTCTTGCTGTAAACATCGAGCAGAGCGCAACACATATTGCAGGGCTGCCAATCGCCGTAAATATAGGCTGCCATGTAACAAGGCACGCAAGCGAGATAATTTAATAATTTAATACTCAGGTTTTATCAAAAGTAATTGCCCCAAGGTCATAAAGACTTTGGGGCAATTTGCTGAGTGAGTGTATATAAAAGGTGAATTACAAGTTTATTCTATGAAGCTATAAACGTGTTGTACGAATATGCCTGACCTGAGCGATAAGCGTAAATGCTCTCGGTATTTTCAAATGAAGCTGTCATATAAGTGCCGTCCTCAAGTGAACCGAGTGCTGTCGGAAATGCACCGCCGTCGCCAACAATAACCAGAGTTACTGAATCTCCACTTGCGCTGCCAGAATAATACGAGCTGTAATTGCTCGGTACTGTAACGCTCGAAGAAACATCCTCATAATCGGTATACGACCAGTCGGTAATCTCAGTTATAACATAAGTACCTCGCTTGTCAGTCTGAAGTATTTTGCTTGCAGATTTATCCGTGCAGTTTAACACAACATAAGTAATACTATCCGCTGTACCGCTCGTATCACCGTCAGCGTAATACTTTACCTCGAACAGGAACGTCTGCTCGGAGTCGTCGTTCTCTATTTTCTTTTCAACGCTAAAGTAGAGATGCGTAACGTCCGTTTGAACCTCGTTTGTTGTAAGCTCCGTTCCGTCATTCAGAGTAACCGTCGCCGTATTTGTCAAGGTGTCGCTAAGCGTGCTTGCGGCAATCTGATCTACCGTTACCTGATACTCAATATAGAAGATTTCGCCTTCTTCAATACTGCTGAACGACCACGTTATCTTGTTGCTTCGGTCAGGTCCATAAATCGAAATATCATCCGTCACATCGCCGACCGCTCCGTAGCTGCTCGTACCGGAATTGTACATCTGCTCATAAACCTTAATCGAGCCTGTCACAAACGTACAGCCGTCCGGAATTGTATCCGCAACCTGTACATTATACGCCGCTACCGTACCGTCTAAGTTGTCAACAGCTATACGATAGGTGAGGGTATCGCCGCTAAGAACCGCTAAGCTTGTTGTAGCGTTAGTATTATCTACTGAACGAGCTTCTTCGTACTCAGCTAAGCTTTCTCCGCCCAGACCGTTTATATCAGTAATTTCAGCAGTATTTGTTACGCCGTAAAGAACGTCCTTGCTCGTTTGAACGTCAGCTTCTCCGGGAACAAACAGTGCCGTAACCGTTATACAGTCAGGATCAACGCCCGTCTTTGTGAAGTTAAATACAATATCCTTGATAAGGTCGTTTATATTACTTGAACTTACAGATGCCGTCAGCGTTTGCTGCTCGGTAGCGGTGGTTATTGTTGAAATGGTAAATGTCTTTGTTTCGGTGTTTTGCGTTATGGTATATTCCCGTCGGTCGTAATCGTAAGTGAAGTCGTGCGTTGTTACTAAGTTATCAACTTCAATTTCCTGATAATACTGCTGAACGCCCTCCGTGTTGGTAACCTCAATTATAATCGTTTTAAGCAAAAGATTTGTGTTATCAGTATACCAACCGACCTGCGACTGCTTATTGTTATTAGATTGATCGAGTGTGTTTGAATTACAATAATAGGTTTCGTTATCATACTCAATCGCTCTGTTGTAATAGTCATAAAGTGTTGTGTTGCTGCCGTCCAAGTAAGTAGGGTTTGAAGTCGTATCAGCTACAACATACTGATTTACATCATTCTCTACTCTTTGCGTTCCTAAGATACCCGTTATCAGGGTTACCGTGTTTACGCTGCTTTTAATCTGAACGAGCTTTGTGTCTGTGAGGTAGCGTGAATCGTCAAGCTGCCAATAGTAAACCATATAGTAGTAGCCTCTGTCGGTGTTTGTGAACGTTTCCTCGCCGCTCCACTTTAAAAGCTCGTCAGCGTTTGTTATCTCATCGCCCATTTCAAGTGTAAATACATCAGGATTTGAATTGTCAATTACCGTGTTGTACACTCTTACAATAGTCTGACCACCGACCGCTGTTGTGCTGCTCCAGCTTCCGTCTGTTATTGACGTTTGCGTTGAAAGATTATCAACGCTGTTGTTAGTGAACTTCTCATCAACCCATTCGGCAACCGTCGTATTGCTGTTGTTTGAAGATGTTAAGTTATATCTGCCGTAAAATGCAAAGCTTGATGTATTGGAAGCAGCATTATTATCGTAATACTCAGTCAATACGTGGTTTGTGTACTGATTGCTGGCGTCGCCCATTCTCGTTTTATCAGAAATCGCATAAGCTACTCCGACAGAATGGTCAAAGCTATTAAGCGTTGTTGTATTGCTGGTTGAGTCGCCGATAGTAACTGTATTTGTTGTACCCGCCGTCTGGTCGTTTGAAACCTCAACTGTAATCGTTTCGCCAGCGTTTATATAAGCGGACGGCAACAAACGCAGGTTTCTTACTCCCGTTGTGTCATACTCAGTATCAACCGCTTCAATCGAGCTTAGCGTGCCGTCAGTATAATTTGCCTGAGTAAGACTGTTGTTCTGGTCATAGCTGATTGTAACCCATTGCTTACCGCAGGAGAAGTCGTAACACTTATACCTGCCGATTTCAGTCGTTATATCAACCGCTATCGTTAAAACGCTCGGGTTGTAGCTTACTGTATAATCTGTGTTATAGTACTCAAGGCTTACACCGCTCCCGTTTTCTGTTGTATCAATATAAGAATAAAATTCGCTGTTAAGCGACGAATCGGTCGTCCAGGAAATATTTCCTCCGCTTTCTGTAGAATTGGTTGAGGAAAGCGAAACGCTCGGCATATTTCCGTTTGAATCGGTGCTTGTAAACTCAAATTTTCTCGTAATATCACGAACTGTGTCGTAAACAAGCCGCTGCTCTGATAGACCGCCGAGGTTTGCAAGCTCCGTGTTGTTAAGGTAACAATATTCCTTTGTGTAGCCATTCATAGTAAGAACGGTATCGTAATGGTCAAGCAGCACTGCCGCAGTTGAAGCCATAGCGTAGTTAAATACAAGCTCCTGCTTATCCTCGCTGAAGTTGTTTAAGTTTGAATCAAAGAATACTGCAAGCTGCGGATAATATTCATCAACATACCTCCAGCTTGAGTCCGCCATACTAACGCTGTAATTCTTGGTGCTGTCGTATGTCAGACCTTCAATTTCCTTGTACTTGTCGGTTGAAGGGGTAGTATAAACTCCTGTCAGATCCCAGTCGTCGTCATAAGTAAAATTGTTGCCGCTTCCTGCGCATGTACCTGTGTAAGCTGTTGAAACATTGCTGACAACATACCTGTAAGCACAGCTTTGTTCCTCAAGACTTGATTTTGAAATGTTAAGCGTGCTGTTTGATGTGCTGTCGCAAAACGTAGCAGGGTAGAGCGCATTGGTTATCGTGTCGTAGCTAAAGTCTATGCTACTATCAATACAATATCCGCTGTTAATCAGCTTTTTCGCCACAGCAATATACGGAATATTGTCATCCGTTAGCTGCGTAGTTTTGTCTGTATTGGTATAGGTAGCGGCGTCTTTATACAAGAAGTAGCCATCGTCGTCAACACTAAAGTTAGTCATAGCTAAGCTGGCAGTAATTTTATGTGAGTAAATGTAGTAGTTTAATGTATCGCTTGTGGTTCCCGGGTCGCCAATATCTTTTTCTCTCATTCCCGTTGTCTGCATATCATAGTAGCAGTTTACAAGCCTGAATGAAGAATCATACAAAATTGCGTGGTCTATTCGGTATTCGCCAATAAATGCTCCAATCGAGCTGTCTTCTCCGCCTGTCGTAGAGGTGGTAATTCCGCCGACCTCTCCCGCAACATAGCAATTTATAAACAGGTGGTTCTGAGCGTTATAGTTTGTAATATCCGTGCTTAGAGTATTACTTAAAATTATATCATTACAACCAGTATTTGCACTGCTTGCGGTGGAATAACTGGAACCGCTGTCATTAGAATATGCAAACGAACTTGACATAGCCGTACCGACGTTTCCTCTGATTACGCCCACAAAGCCGCCAATGTCATAGCCTGAATATTGCATACCAACCGATGAGGTAGAGTAGCAATCCTTAAATACAGCTACTCCCATTCTATTATTATTGTAACAGCGGTAGTCGTCAAAAATCATTCCTACAAAGCCGCCCAGTCGGGAAGAGCCTTCTACCGTTCCGCTGGTGTAGCAGTCTTCAAAATAAGCGTTTACACGAGTGTCAACCAGATCTCCGACGCCATTCTCCTCGACTTCCATAATAAAGCCCTGACCACCGGAACCAATTACTGCACCTATAAATACGCCTAATCTGTCACTTCCGTAAAGTGTGGAGTTTGTAAAGCATCTTCGACATACAAGACCGCCCTGAGTACAGGAAATAAACGTACCCGAGTGCGTTCCGCCGTAGTCGTAAACATAGCTGTCGACCACATAGCTGTCTTCAAAAATTGCAAGATATATGGTTGAATTGCTCATATATCCTTCAATTTCAGAAAGCGTTTCAGGAATTTCCGTGCTCTTTACAACATTATCCGTGCTGTCGCTTGTATAATCGTAATTCATATTGGTATTTGTCCACGATGCAAAGCAAGCGGTGTGTTGATTTGCAAGAACTATACTGTCTGAAACAGAACAATCTCTTACATATACAGAATAATAGCTGTTTCCTAATAAAAAGCAGGCAGCAGATGAGCTGGTAGCTAAAACGCATTCGTTAAAATTGACATTATTAAAATAGCAAAAACGGCTGTTTGAACCTAACAAACCAGTGCTAGCTGTAAGTGACATAAACGAGTTGCAAATATCCAAGTCCTGTACGATAACTCGATTTCTATCAGGTAAAAGGCAGCAAGCCGAGCCGGTCTTTGACTTGTTAAAGTTTCCGTTATAAAGTGTATGGTTATTTCCGTCAAGCTGCAGCATTGCGGAGTAAAGGCCTTGCGTAAATCCCCACAGACTATGGCTTGTTCCTGCGCCGCCTAAATTCAAGTCGCAAAGCAGGCAGATGCGAAGCTTATACTTTGAAAACGCAGTTGAGCTGTCAGCTTCAAAAAGTGCGCTGCTTGTCATTTTGGTAGCATCATTTGATACCGAATAATTTGCTTTATATCTCGCCAAAAGCTTAGCAAGCTGAGCAGCTGTCGAAATATAATAGGTTCTGTAATTTGTACCAAGCGATTCGTCATAGCTTACCGTATAATAAAGGTTATCCTCAGAAGCGCCAGTTGTAGGAGTGGTAGCTCCAACTGCTGTTACATCATATGAATTGTCGTCCCCCTCATACATAGTATCAGCAATTTCATCCGTGCTTTGCGTTGTACAAGCTGTTATATCGTCGTCTGATAATTCGTTGGTATAGCTGATTTTGTAGCCAACAGCACCAGCTACTGCAGTTATCTCATAGCCAGCGTCTATCAATTTTTCAGCGTCCACATAATAAACGTACTTATCTTCGTCCGAAACGTCGTCCCATGTATACCAATTATAATCATCGCCTGCTGTATAGGTGTCTGAGCTTACAGTAACTCCTCTTTCTTTTATAGCAGTCTGACCCATACTTTTAACAAGCGTTGTAGTCATAGAAGTTGTAGCCGCTTCCGCTACAAGCTCCTGCTCTGAAAATAAATCCCAGTCTAAAGCTGTGCCAACGACTTCAAAGACCAAAAGCAAAGCTGTGAGTGCCGCTAAAACACGTACTTTTTTAGTTCTGATCAGATTTTTCATAAGAAACTCAAGCCACCTTTCTGAAAAATCCTAAAGAAATTCATTCTTCAATATATCCAACCAGCACAGTTCGTGCGGTGTCGTAATCACCTGAACAGGTTGATAAAACAACCAACCGAGCGTTTACAAGGCTTTCAGGCTCAAACTCTGCGCTCGTAACAGCGCATTCTGAAAGCTCGTTTAAATATAGAAGTCTATCCGACTCAGCAGGGTGAGAAACGCTGTAAATAAAGCTGTCGTTTTCAACTACCGCGCAAGCGATAAACTTGATAGTGCATTTCTCATCTGGCAAAATAAGCGTACTGCTCGGGTGCGAGTCGAAATATTCCTGCTCACGGAAGCTTAACAGGGGAGCAAAAACGTATTTGTTGCTCCAGTTGTGTCCATAAATAATAGAGTTAAAATCGCTGAAGTCCGAGCTGTTTCTGTAATCCAAAAACGGACAGCCTCGCTCGTACTCGCTTTTATCGAAGCCGTGCGTGAGGTAAAATTCATTGTCCTCGCTTTGAACGATAGGGAAGTCAATCTCCGTGTCCTCGATTGTAAGCCACGCTACCGTATCCTCGTTAATTTTTAAAGCGTCGGCAAGATAATTTCCCTCATCACTTTCATCAGGCTTTGCATTTTTGATAATTTCCGCCTGCTCTTTGTCCGCCTGCTCGCTTTTTATGATAATAAACCTTACCACCAAAGCCGCAACCGCCAGAATCAATATAATAACAAGCAGCGCCAAACCTACTCGTCTTACCCTGTGTGATTTATGATTCATAAACTTCGACAAACTTAGTTACTATATCGCTAAAGCTGATACTTGCTACCGAATCAACAGTAATAGCCTGCGCTGTAACGACAATGTTAAACTCTTCCTCAAAATATTGGTATTCTGCCTTTGTGACAGGAAATGTTATGTAGTTAAAAAGCTTTTCGGTGCTTGCCTCAGCTTCAAGCTGTTGAAGCTCTATAGTCGAGTTATCTAACATATAGTAATAATACCCTTCATAGTAGTAAAAGCTAGAGTTATTGCAGGTAATATTTGCGCCGTCAATCGTTACAAACGCCGTGTTGCCGTCAGAAAGCAATATAGCCTTCAAAATAGCATTTTCAGTATCATCATCAACAGCCTTGCCGTTAGCGTCGGTTACATTAACCATTATTCTGACGTAAACTGCTTCGCCTGAGTTGTTGTAAACGTAAGGGTCCTTGTCAATCGTAGTGCCGGGCTCGCTGTGCTTTGCCGCTTCGCTGCCCGTTGAAGTCCAGTTCGGCTCAAGCAGCTGAATTTCAGGCGTTGTGCCGCTGACCTCGTTGTCAACTCTGTCCTGACTTGTGAAAAAGGCGTAGGAAATCCCTGCAACCACAAGGGCAACAGCAAGAACAAAAATACTTATCACACGGTAAGAATGCTTACCGCTGAAAATTTTCTTTATTTTCGTCCTCACTTATTACGCCTCCCTTTTATTTTAGCTACAATTTTTATTATAAGACTGACTATCAGATAAATCGCCAGCAGCGCCAGCAAAACAATCAGCGCAATCTTCACATATTTCTTTCGTAAGTATAACGCCGCGTTTCCGATATACGGAATACCAAACACAATGCACCCTAACACATTATCATATGCGATAGGGGAGCTGTCCTCGCTGTCGTTCATATCGCCCTTTGTGTAAATAAGCTCATTTTCAGTATCGTTTTTGGTTACCCTGTGAGTAACCACCGTGTTCTTAGCGACTGTGAATGAAATAACGTCGCCAACCTCTATATCCTCCGCCGCCGTGCTGTCAGTTATAATAAGCGTACCGGCAGGGTATATGTTTTGCATACTTTGCGTTTTAACGGCATAAAGCTTGTAGCCCATAGCACGAAGCGCAAGTAACGCTACTCCCAGTATCAGCAGCAGCGTAAAAGCTACATTTAAAAATACGCTTAGTATTTTTCTGAGCTTTTTCATACTTCGCTCCGCTTATTTTTTCGTTTCTTTATCCAGATTGCTATCAGCATAGCCGCTATCAAAATTGCCAGTATTATTATCACCACAATATACATCAGCGTGCTGCCAAAAAATCCTGTGTTTGGCGGGGTATAGCTTTCGTCCACCTCAGCGTAGAAAATCCAGCGAAATTCTACCTGTCCGTAAATTGAAACTGTGCCGTTTCCTTCTGAAATTATCTCCGTGCCGTCCGCAGTTATCTTTTTAGAACCGTTATCGGCAACGCCGTCAAGTCCAGTGCCGTCCCAGTTTACTGTAAATGTCATCTTACCCGAGTCGTTAGGCTCGTAGTAGCCTAAATTTATCGGCTCCTTAGACAGGTCGGTTTCTCCGTCCGAGGAAATTCCCGAAACGCTTCCGACAAACACCGTTTCGCCGTTTAATGTAATTGTAGCTATTGTATTTTCTTCGAGGTCAATTTCTCCTGTCTTTGAAACAGGCTCTGCATAGAAGTATATATTATACGCCTTGTCCTCGCGCAGATTTAAGATTTCAATATTCTTTGTGTAGTCAGTATTCGGCTGCATATCGTCAACGCAGAAATAATATTCTCCGCTTTCAGGAACCGAATTTCCTTCATCGTCCATAACTGTCAGCTCTTCCGGAAGTCCCGCTACCGTGCCGTCTGGTAGTGCAACCTCCGCAACCGCCGAGAGGGGGTTGCATAAAAGCAGAGCGGCAGTTATAATACACGCCATAGAAATTCTAAAAGCCCTTTTCATACTGCCACTCTCCCTTCATATATTTTTAATTCTCGAAATCTTGTTTACAAGCTGCGTTTAATTATTTTCCCAGCTCAATACGTTTGTATTCAAGCCCACAGCTGTTCCAGTTGAATCACAAACAGTACCTGTTGCATCTACATATAGAGTGCTGCTTGAATTTGCATCAAGATTCCACGTTAAGCTGCTTGAAGGAAGCTCAATTGTTCCAATGCCTGCTGTATTAGCGTCAACTGTAACTACCTGAACGCTGTCAAGTCCAACAACAAGATCGTATGTAAACGATGTGTAAGCGTCCTGTGAAACGCTCTCGTCAAGCTGCATATCAGTTACTAAAAGCTCGCTTGTTGTACCTGCTGAAAGAACGTGGTTATAATAGAATATCCATGTGTCGTCAGTACTGTCATAAACAGCTGTCCAGTCTGTTGATGTGTAAGAACCAGCAATACCTGTCCAAGTGCCATTTAAAGCGATATTCATAATAATTTCATCGCCTGAACCTGTTGCTGAGTCTGGATCATATACTGCCTGAATGTAGTAAACGCCGCTTTCTGTATAGCCTGTGCCATATGTAGGTGTATCTGTGCCTGACAGATAAATCGTATTGCTGAATGTAACATTTGCCGAGTCTACCGTTACCTCCTGAACGAAGTTAAAGGTATAATCTGTGCCGACTAATGCAACATTATCAATCTCGTAGTAGTTTGTACCGTCAAAGTAGTAGCCTACATAAGAGCTGTCTGAACGCTCAAATATATAAAGACCAGCTACAGTTGGTACAAAGTCAGCAGAAGCTACAGCACCTGTTGTAACACCTACTGGTGCGTATACAAGCTGACCGCCTGCCTGAAGTGACTGAACCTCTGAGTAAGCGTTGCCGTTGCCGTCTGCGATTGTTGCAGTAGTATCAAGCGTTAAGGCACCTGTTGGTACGGTAATTGTGCTAGCAGTTGTATACTGCGAACCGCCATTGTCAAGAGCTGTCTCATAAGTAAGTGCAAGAGTATCTGTTAAGTCAAGCTTAACAAATGCTGCAACTGTACCTGTATTTACAGCAGCAACCTCCTTGTCCACATTCTGTCCCGGGGTGAGCTGTGTGGTTGGAATAAATGTTTCTGCAAGAGCTACATTGTAGTCATTTGAAGCGCTAAGCTCATTGGTTACCTCGTCCTTTGAAGTAAACCAAGCGAATGTAGCGCCCATAGCAATTATTACCGCCAAAACAACAGCGCACGCTAAAGCTTTCTTTTGTCCTGAAGTTTTCTTCTTTGTTACTGTTTTCATCACTTAATCTCCTTTTTCAAAATTTTCATAAAGATGAATGTTGACCGTGTGTTTATTGTTTGCCCGAATCCTCGGGCGGAGTAACTTGTTTCTCCTTCGGGGGAGATAAATAGAATTTTAAAAGCCTGAAAAATACAAATATCAGCACTACAATCGCCAAGACTAAGTACCAGCGTAATTGTGCAAACGAACTTATGTATCCAAGCAGAGGAATTGAAAAGGTTACCTTTCCGATTACCCGGTCCTCATCGATAAGGAATCCATCCTCATCCTTATTTGCATCACCCTTTGTCGTAAAGCAGGTGACTCCCGTACCTTCATAGTCCTCGTATTTTTGAGTAACTCGGTTAGTAAGGTAGGTGTCGCTGTCGTTTGACGGGTTAAAGGTGATAATGTCGCCCACTTCGATATCCTCAGCGTCGTTGATCTTAACAAAGACCATATCGCCGACCGAAAGCTCAGGCTCCATAGAGGGCGTTAAAACCGTATAATACCTGAACCCGAAGAGGGACTTTTGCGGACTGTTGTTCATAGCGAATAATATCGCCGTAACAACGATGCAGATTGCAACAATGTACAGGAATATTCTTTGGAAAAATCCTAATACCTTAGCCGCTGCTGATTTTTTTGGTGTGTCTGTTACCTCTTCACTTATATTAACCGCCTCCTGCCGTCGTTGTCAGTGTGCCGTCAGAGCTAATGGAAATATTGGCGCTACTCCACCTCGCGTCAACAGCTCCGCCTAGTGTTTGGATTGAATCTGCAATAACGTCGACCTCAAGCTCAATGCCGTTTGCTTTTAAAATAGAATAGACATCACTTGAAATTGATACCGATTTAAGTAGGGGCTCGGTTGTACTGCCCGGCGAAACGATAGCCTTGTAATAAAAGTAACCGTCAGTAGGATTCCAAAACCAGTAATCGTCCCAATTGTCCGCCAGAGTAAAGGTAACGTCTCCCATAGTAAACCGATCGCCCGAGATAGTAATGTCCGTAAGCTCACCGAAGCTAGAAAGACTGTAGCTCGGCGTGATAACCTCAACATCAACGCTTGTCTGAGTAGAAACCTCTACCGTCGCATTGTAGGACGGTATAAGCGCCACACGAATATAAGCGTCAGCATTGTTGACATCATCCTCGTCTACATTTTTGATTTGTACCTCTTTGTCCGCCGTGTAGGAACCGCTATCCTGCTCCCAGGTAAGCTCCGTCGTCGCTTCAGGATCGCTGTTATCGTCGCCATTTTCGACAACGGCAACAGTTATCTCATCCGACGTAAACTTGTTGCTCACAGTTTTCGTCAGCTTAGCGACAGCGTACACAACAACTGTCGAAACCAAAGCTATTGACAGGATGACGCAGATAGCGACAAAGCATTTCTTTCGCCATGTTTGCGTACTTAGCTGTTTCACATCACAAACTCCTCCTTGTCGTACTGGTATCAATGTAGCTTTTGCAAATTCACACTATTTAATAAGGTAGATAATGAAGAAGTAAGCGTCTGTAGAGTTTTGAACTCTTAAGCTGCTCAAAACAGGACATTATTTGTTCATTATCTATAATAAATTATACCATATTCCTTTCAATTTATAAATACCGTTCGTGAAAGGAAACCTACCATTCGTGAAATGGGCGGATTTTTTTTGTAAATTTTTTGCGAATTGATAATACAGAACTCGTAAAAACTGATTTTAGCATTTCAGAAAAATTTTTCCCAAAAATCAGGGCAAAAACGCTTGACAAAATCGTCCGATTATTATATAATAGTAAACTGTATCATAATGGAGTTTTGTACCTTTTTAAACGCAAAATAGAGATGAAAAGGAAGTGAAAACCGAAAGGTTTTAATCCATTGCTTGTTTTAAAATGTCATTCACGAAATTGGTACACCCAATGTATTTTTAGTATTGAGGAGTGATTAAGCCTATGGTAAATGTCAAGGACGTAAAGCTTGGCAAGACAACGCGTAAGAGTTTTGCTAAGATCAATGAGGTTTTGGAAATGCCTAACCTTATTGAG
The DNA here is from genome assembly GCA_021205185.1 of Ruminococcus sp. GTDB lineage: Bacteria > Bacillota > Clostridia > Oscillospirales > Ruminococcaceae > UMGS1601. The sequence goes on from JAJPYB010000012.1 coordinate 17,702, forward strand.
GTTCAGAAAAACTCGTACAATTGGTTTTTGAATGAAGGTTTAAAAGAGGTTTTCAGGGATATTTCAACTATTACCGATTACAATGGAACTCTTGAGCTTAGCTTTGTCGGATACAGGTTTGACGACGAAGCGAAGTATTCGGTTGCTGAATGCAAAGAGCGGGATGTAACATATGCAAAGCCTCTGAGAGTTACTGCACGCCTTAACAACACAGAAACGGGTGAAATTAAGGAAAGCGAAGTCTATATGGGCGACTTTCCTATAATGACCGACAGTGGAACGTTTGTAATTAACGGTGCGGAGAGAGTAATAGTTTCACAGCTTGTCCGTTCACCGGGAGTGTATTATGCAGTCGATAAGGATAAAACTGGTAAGGATTTATTCCGTTCAACTGTAATTCCGAACAGAGGAGCATGGCTTGAATACGAAATGGATTCAAACGATGTTGTCTATGTCAGAATTGACAAGAACAGAAAGATTCCTCTGACGACCTTCATAAGAGCAATAGGAATTGGAACTAATACGGAAATTGAAGAGGTTTTCGGTGCTGATGAAAGACTTCAGCAGACCATTGAGCAAAAGGACGCAACAGCTAACCGTGAGGAAGCGCTTTTAGAGGTTTATAAAAAGCTTCGTCCGGGCGAGCCGCCAACGGTTGACAGCGCAATTACTCATTTGAACAACCTTTTCTTTGACGCAAAGAGATATGATCTTTCACGCTTTGGAAGATATAAATACAACAAAAAGCTTGGTATTGCATCACGACTTGCAAATCAGGTTTTGTCGCAGCCTGTCGTAAATCCAATGACTGGTGAAATTATGGCTGAGGCGGGAGAAGTAGTTTCTCCGGATCTCGCTAAAGAAATTGAGCAGGCAGGAGTTGACACCGCTTTTGTTACAGTTGAGGTAAAAGAGGTTTTGACAATCGAGGGAGAAACCATTACCAAGACTGAGCAAAGAGATGTTAAAATCATTTCCAACGGAATGGTTGACATCAAGGGCTACGTTGACTTCGATTGCTCAGAGCTTGGCATAAACGAGCTTGTTTCCTTTAAGGTTTTGAAGGAAATTCTCGATAGCGCAGACGGCGATGAAGAGGAGCTCAAGGAGCAGATTAAGCTTCGTGCAGACGAGCTTGTTCCGAAGCATATTACCGTTGACAATATTATCGCTACAATTTCGTACTTTTTGAACTTGTGCGAAACTGTTGGAACGGTTGACGATATCGACCATTTAGGCAACAGACGTATAAGAAGCGTTGGAGAGCTTTTACAAAATCAGTTCAGAATCGGAATGACGAGAATGGAGAGAGTTATTCGTGAAAGAATGAATCTTCAGACTCAGGATATTGAAGAGATTACTCCCGCTTCCCTTATAAATATAAGACCTATAACTGCGGCGATCAAGGAATTTTTCGGTTCCTCACCACTTTCGCAGTTTATGGACCAGAACAATCCATTGGCTGAGCTTACTCATAAGAGAAGATTGTCAGCATTAGGCCCTGGAGGACTTTCCCGTGACCGTGCAGGATTTGAGGTTCGTGACGTTCACTATACTCACTATGGAAGAATGTGTCCTATAGAAACGCCAGAAGGCCCTAACATCGGACTTATTTCCTACTTGGCTTCATATGCAAGAATTAACGAATACGGCTTTATTGAAGCGCCTTACAGAAAGGTGGATAAGGAAACCGGAGTTGTCACCGACGAGGTTATTTATATGACGGCTGACGTTGAGGACAACTATATAGTAGCTCAGGCGAACGAGCCTCTCACAGAGGACGGTAAGTTTGCAAGAGCCAAGGTAAATGGCAGATACAGGGATCAGATTTCCGAATTTGACGCTAGTCAGATTGACTTTATGGACGTTTCTCCAAAGATGGTAGTATCAGTTGCTACTGCTTTGATCCCGTTTCTTGAAAACGACGACGCTAACCGTGCGCTGATGGGTTCGAATATGCAAAGACAGGCTGTTCCGCTTCTGAAAACCGAAGCGCCTATCGTTGGTACCGGTATGGAATATAAGGCTTGTCTTGACTCGGGAGTTGCTGTAGTTTCAACAGCCGCTGGAGTTGTTCAGAAGGTTAGTGCAGATGAAATTATCGTAAAGGAAAAAGGCGGAAATCTTCATACGTATCAGCTTACAAAGTTTAAGCGTTCAAACGCAGGAACCTGTACAAATCAAAGACCTATCGTCGAAGTTGGCGAAAAGATCGGGGAACATCAGATTATTGCTGACGGCCCTGCAACTGCTGACGGAGAGCTGGCTCTTGGTAAGAATGCTCTTATCGGCTTTATGACCTGGGAGGGTTATAACTACGAGGACGCTGTACTTCTTAATGAAAATCTTGTCAAGGAAGACAGATACACATCCATTCACATTGAAGAATACGAAATTGAAGCAAGAGATACAAAGCTTGGGCCTGAGGAAATCACTCGTGATATTCCAAACGTCGGCGAGGACGCATTAAAAGACCTTGACGAAAACGGAATTATCAGAGTCGGCGCTGAGGTTCGTTCGGGCGACATCTTGGTAGGTAAGGTAACGCCAAAGGGTGAAACCGAGCTTACTGCTGAGGAAAGACTTCTTCGTGCAATTTTTGGTGAAAAGGCAAGAGAGGTAAGAGATAATTCTCTTAAGGTTCCTCATGGTGAATCTGGCGTTATTATCGACGTTAAGATTTTCACAAGAGATAACTGTGATGAGCTAAGTCCCGGAGTTAATAAGCTTGTAAGATGCTATATCGCTCAGAAGAGAAAGATTTCTGTCGGCGACAAAATGGCTGGACGTCACGGAAACAAGGGTGTTGTTTCAAGAATCCTGCCTCAGGAGGATATGCCTTTCTTAGAGGACGGAACTCCTCTTGACATAGTTTTAAACCCTCTTGGCGTTCCTTCTCGTATGAACATCGGACAGGTACTTGAGGTTCATCTTGGTATGGCCGCTAAGGCTCTTGGCTGGAAGATTATGACGCCTGTATTTGACGGCGCACACGAAGAGGACATCAGAGAGTGCTTCAGAATGGCTAATCTTCCGGAAGACGGAAAGACCGTTCTTTACGACGGAAGAACCGGTGAGAAGTTCGATAACAGAGTAACTGTTGGATATATGTATTACCTGAAGCTTCACCACTTGGTTGACGATAAGATCCACGCTCGTTCGGTAGGACCTTACGCTCTTGTAACTCAGCAGCCTTTAGGAGGTAAAGCTCAGTTCGGCGGACAAAGATTCGGTGAAATGGAGGTTTGGGCGCTTGAAGCTTACGGCGCTGCTTACACTCTTCAGGAAATTCTGACAGTCAAGTCGGACGATACCGTTGGACGTGTAAAGACTTATGAGGCTATTGTCAAGGGACAGAATGTTCCGAAGCCTGGTATTCCTGAATCGTTTAAGGTACTTGTTAAGGAGCTTCAGTCGCTTTGCCTGGACGTAAGAGTTCTTAACGAAAATAACGAAGAAATTGATTTAAAGCAGACGTTTGATGATGACGACGACTTTACACCTCAGCCTGCAATAGAAGAAGAAATGGAAATGAAGCTTGACGAAAACGAGCTTGATGAAGGCTTTTTCGCAGAGGACGAGGACGGAGAGATTAGTGAATTGGATTTAGGAGATGAGCTTGACGATTCTGATTTATTCGTTGATGATGAAGAATAAGCTTATCGGAAAAAATTGTTCACAAAACTAGGAAGAAGGGTCGAATATTGGAATTTAATACATTTGCATCAATCAAAATAGGCCTTGCATCGCCGGAAAAGATCAGAGAATGGTCTTACGGCGCTGTAGAAAGACCTGAAACAATAAATTACAGAACTCAGAAGCCTGAGAAGGACGGACTTTACTGTGAAAAGATTTTCGGACCGTCAAAGGACTGGGAATGTCATTGCGGAAAGTATAAGAAAATCAGATACAAGGGCAAAATCTGTGAACGATGCGGCGTTGAGGTTACCAGAGCAAAGGTAAGACGTGAGCGTATGGGTCATATCGAGCTTGCTGCTCCTGTTTCACACATCTGGTACTTCAAGGGTACCCCGTCAAGAATCGGTCAGATGCTTGAGATTTCTCAGAAGCGTCTGGAAGAGGTACTCTATTTTACAAAGTATATAGTAATTGATCCGGGCGATACAGAGCTTGAAAAGTGTCAGCTTCTCTCCGAAAAGGATTACCTTGATATGAGGGAAAAGTACGAGGATCAGTTTAAAGCTGGTATGGGCGCTGAGGCTGTCAAGGAGCTTCTTAAAGAAATTGACCTTGAAGAACTTTCGGCTTCTCTGAAGGCTGAGCTTAAGGATCTGCCAAACGGACAGAAGAGAATCAAGCTTTTAAAAAGGCTTGAAATTGTCGAAGCTTTCAGAACCTCAGGTAACCGTCCCGAGTGGATGATTTTAGACGTTATTCCTGTAATTCCGCCTGATTTAAGACCAATGGTTATGCTCGACGGCGGAAGATACGCCACAAGCGACTTAAACGACTTGTACAGACGTGTCATCAACAGAAATAACCGTTTGAAGAGAATGCTTGAGCTTGACGCTCCTGACATTATTGTCAGAAACGAAAAGAGAATGCTTCAGGAAGCTGTTGACGCTTTGATTGACAACGGCCGTCACGGCAGACCTGTTACAGGACCTAACAACAGAGCTTTCAAGTCGCTTTCCGATATGCTTAAGGGTAAGCAGGGAAGATTCAGACAGAACCTTTTGGGTAAGCGTGTTGACTATTCAGGACGTTCGGTTATCGTTGTAGGACCTGAGCTTAAGATGTATCAGTGCGGATTGCCGAAGGAAATGGCTTTTGAGCTGTTCAAGCCTTTCGTAATGAAGAGATTGGTTGACACCAACCCTACAATAAATATCAAGAGTGCAAGAAAAATGGTTGAGCGTGCAAGTACAGAGGTATGGGACGCACTTGAAAATGTAATTCAAGGCCATCCGGTGCTTTTAAACCGTGCGCCAACGCTTCACCGTTTGGGAATCCAGGCATTCGAGCCTGTCTTGGTAGAGGGCAGAGCTATAAAGCTTCACCCGCTTGTTTGTACAGCTTACAATGCTGACTTCGACGGCGACCAGATGGCTGTTCACGTTCCGCTTTCAGCAGAAGCTCAGGCTGAGGCAAGGTTCTTAATGCTTGCAGCTAACAACCTGTTAAAGCCGTCTGACGGAAAGCCTGTTGCAGTACCGACGCAGGATATGGTGCTTGGTTCTTATTACCTTACAATGACAAAGGACGGAGAGCCAGGCGAGGGCAAGGTCTTTAAGGACCCTGATGAAGCTTTAATGGCTTACGATGCAGGCTTCGTTTCACTTCACGCTAACATCAAGGTAAGAGTATCAAAGACAATCGGTACAAAGACAGTTTCAAAGATTATTGACGCTACTGTCGGAAGACTGATTTTCAACAGCGTAATTCCTCAGGATTTAGGCTTTGCTGACAGGACAAATTCCGACAAGCAGTTTGATCTTGAGATTACTCAGAAGGCTGACAAGAAGCTGCTTTCAAAGATTTTTGACAGATGTATCCACGTTCATGGTACATCAAAGACAGCTGAGGTTTTGGACAACGTAAAATCACTTGGATATAAATATTCGACAAAGGCAGCTATTACAGTTGCGGTTTGCGATGCTACAATTCCTGAAAAGAAGAAGGATATTATAGCTGACGCTGACGCTAAGATTGATAAGATTGATAAGCAGTTTAAGAGAGGCTATATCTCAAGAGAAGAAAAGTCCAAAAAGTTTATCGAGGTTTGGAATAAGGCTACTGATGACGTTACTGACGCTCTTCGTGACGGACTTGATCCATACAACCCGATTAACATGATGGCGGATTCCGGAGCGAGAGGTAGTATCAACCAGATAAGACAGCTCGCAGGAATGAGAGGACTTATCGCCAATACGTCAGGTTCTACAATCGAGATGCCTATCAAGGCTAACTACCGTGAGGGATTAAACGTACTCGAATATTTTATCTCTTCTCGTGGAGCCAGAAAGGGACTTGCCGATACGGCTCTTAGAACTGCCGACTCAGGTTACCTTACAAGACGTCTTGTAGACGTTTCACAGGACGTTATCATTCATCAGGATGATTGCGGCGCAACCGACGGACTTGAGGTCTTTGAAATCAAGAACGGAAACGAGGTTATCGAGCCGCTTGCTGAAAGACTTGTCGGAAGATTTTTGGTTGACAATTTAGTTGACAACGCAACAGGCGAGATAGTAATTCCGAAAACTCGTCTTATGAATGAAAACGACGCTAAGAAGGCCGTTGAAACCATGAAGGCGAACGGCGATGAAAAGATTAAGATTCGCTCTGTACTTCATTGTAAGGCTAATAACGGCGTTTGCGCTAAGTGCTATGGTGCGAACCTTGCTACCGGAAAGGTTATTTCTGTCGGTGAAGCTGTCGGAATTATTTCAGCTCAGTCAATCGGTGAGCCGGGTACACAGCTTACAATGAGAACCTTCCACACAGGTGGTATTGCTAACGCTGAGGACATCACACAGGGCCTACCTAGAGTTGAAGAGCTGTTTGAGTCGAGAAAGCCAAAGGGCGCTGCAATTATTACCAGAGTTTCAGGAACAGTTAAGATTGAGGACGTAAAGAAGACAAAGCAGATTACTGTTACAAGCCTTGATCCCGAGAATCCTGAGCAGGAGTCGTATAACATTCCTTACGGATTTAAGATTCGTGTTCGTGAGGGCGATGAGGTTAAAAGAGGAGATCCTCTTACAGAAGGTTCTATCAACCCGTCGGATATTCTTGCAGTCAGCGGAGTTCAGGCAGTTCAGAACTATATCATTACTGAGGTTCAAAAGACCTATCGTTTGCAGGGTGTTGACATCAACGACAAGCATATCGAGGTAATTGTTCGTCAGATGATGAGAAAGGTTAAGGTTGAAGATCCGGGCAGCAGCTATCTATTGCCGGGAGCTTTGATGAGCAAGTATCAGATTGAAGACTTAAACGCTGAAATCCAGCAGAAGATTGACGAGGGCGATCTGGAAGCTAAGCTTATTACAACCGTTCCTGTTTTACAGGGAATTACAAAGGCTGCTTCAAATTCAGATTCCTTCCTGTCTGCCGCTTCATTCCAGGAAACGACAAAGGCTCTTACAGACGCCGCTATCAGAGGAAAGACTGATAAGCTGATGGGACTTAAGGAAAATGTTATTATCGGTAAGCTGATTCCAGCGGGAACCGGAATGGACGTTTACAACAATGTACAGATTGTTAAAAACGAAACTACAATTCCTTCTCCAGAGCATCAAATCCCTGTTGTTTAATGAAAATAGTTTAAATAAAAAGTGGCGTCAAGCTTTAAAAGCTTGACGCCACTTAGTTTTTTGTTATGTATTAGTCCTCAAAATATACCTTGTGCCAAACGAGGAAGGTAAATACTGTCCAGATTTTTCTTGAATAGTCGTACTTTCCCGCTTTGTGGTCGTCGAGAAGCTTGACTAACTTATCCGAGTTAAAATACTTCTTGCCGGTTTCGCTTAAAAATGCGTCCTTGACGATGTTATAATATTTATCCTCCTTGAGCCAGACTCTGATAGGAACAGGGAAGCCGAGCTTTTTCTTGTTAGCTGTAAATGGTGGGCAAGCCTTTAGTGCTGCCACTCTCATAGCGTACTTTGTGTTCTCGTCATTAACTCTGTACTTGACAGGAATACCCTCCGCCAGCTTCATTATTTCCTTATCAAGGAAAGGAACTCTAAGCTCAAGCGAGTGTGCCATTGACATTTTATCCGCCTTGAGAAGAATATCTCCTGTCATCCAGAGATTAAGGTCAAGGTATTGCATTTTAGTTGCAGGCTCCTCGCCCTCAACCTTGTCGTAAAACGGCTTGGTGATTTCCTTTGCGTCTGGTGCGTCTGTCTTGATTTTAAGAAGCGCCTTTCTTTCCTTTTCGGTGAATATATAAGCGTTTCCTATAAATCTTTCCTCTAAGTCTTTGGATCTTCTTACAAGGAAGTTAACTCCACGCTTTGCAGGAAGCTTTTCAGCAACCGCACCGATGCCTTTTCTGATAAATTTAGGAACCTTGTTGTAAAGTGCGGCGTCGTAAGGCTCCTTGTAAATTCTATATCCGCCGAAAATTTCGTCTGCGCCTTCGCCCGACAAAACAACCTTAACCTTTTCTGATGCAATCTGGCAAACAAAGAACAAAGCTATCGCCGCAGGGTCAGCGAGCGGTTCGTCCATGTGGTATTGAATCTTAGAGAGATTTCCCCAGTATTCTTCCGGCGTGATAACCTTCGAGTAGTTATCCTTGCCGATAAATTCAGAAAATTCCTTAGCGTAGCCAATTTCGTTGTACTTTTCGTCCTCGCCGAAGCCAACTGTAAACGTCTTGTCGACATTAGCGACTGCTGCAACGTAGCTTGAGTCAACACCGCTTGATAAAAAGCTTCCAACCTCAACGTCAGCTATTTTATGAGCTTCTACAGAATTTTCAAACGTATCTGAAATCTTATCAACCCATTCCTTCAGCGACGGCTCATCGTTAGCAGCAAAATGAACGTCCCAATAACGCTTAACGTCAAGCTTTCCGTTTTTGTAAATAAAGTAATGCGCCGCAGGAAGCTTATATACGTTTTTGAAGAAGGTTTCAGTAGTAGGGGAGTATTGGAAAGTGAGGTAGTTTTCCAGCGCAGTTTCATTAAGCTCCTTAACGAAAGCCGGGTGGTCGAGAAAGCTCTTGATTTCCGAACCCCACATAAACGTATCTCCGAAAAGTCCGTAATACATCGGCTTGATTCCAAAGAAATCCCTTGTTCCGAAAATTTCGTTTTTCTTTTTGTTGTAGATTATAAAGGAAAACATTCCACGAAGCTTGTTGAGCATATCCGTGCCCCATTGCTCGTAGCTGTGAACCAGAACTTCCGTATCTGATTTCGTGCTGAAAATATGGCCGTAGCCCAAAAGTTCCTCCCGAAGCTCCTGAAAGTTATAAATCTCGCCGTTAAAGGTAATAACAACAGTTTTATCCTCATTGAAAATCGGCTGATGACCAGCATTTAAGTCGATAATTGAAAGTCGCCTGAATCCCATAGCTACATTATCATCAACATACTTACCGTCAGAATCAGGACCTCTGTGCTTGATTCTATCCATCATTTTGCCGACAACAGTATCAGCGTCGTTGATTTTATTTGTAAAACCGACAAATCCACACATATTGATTCCTCATTTCATACTAAATTACTCAAGCAATATGCACTGCTTCATATCATAGTAAATAGTATATCACAGTTTATGAAATTAAGCAAGGGAAAACAGCCGTTTTTGCAAGAAATGCAAGAAAAGAAAAAATGAAAAGAGAATGAAATTTTGTCAAACAGGCTTGCGTAACTCAGAATAATCTATTATAATGTGTATAGATGAGGTGAAGGAAATGGGAACAATAAATATCGAAAAGCTCAGGGAACAGGAAGCCAAGAAAAACGACATTATAAAGGAAGAATATAAAACGGATAAGGAATTTGAACGATTCCACAAAAGCTCACAGGACGAATACAAGGGCAGGGCAAAGTTTAACGGTAAGCTGTTGGCAATAATTTCATTGATAGTTTTACTTATCTTTTTCATTGCCTATTTGTGTACAACCTCTATTTCTGATGTTGTCGAAAAAAATACTGGATCAAGTGTGATAACTGCCGAAGCAAACTGTTCACAATCGAGCGTTTTTGTTATTGAATAAACGGTTAATAATTTCTGATTTTAGCAGGACTGAGATGTTACAATTCTCAGTCCTGTTTTTGTCGATTTAATAGAATATTCACAATATATTGCCGAAAAACTGAGAAATTTGAAATCTGTAAATTTATTTTGCTTGACAGGCTTTCAAATTCTGACATACTGTAAAGAAAAATCCCTTTATTTTTCACTTTTCGCGAAAACCATTGTAAAGTTGAACAACTTTAATTTGTTATTTTTGTGCATATTGCACAATTTTCAACAGAAATTTTTTACATCGAATTCTATTGACAATTCCAGACAAATGCTATATACTTGTGCTTAGCAAACAAGGAAACACAAGATATTGTGGTTGAATCAAGAAAAATCTTCAAGATACAGAATTTTGAACAAAATATTAAGGTGATTGAGAGGCTTTTTTTGTACTCTTACAGACTTAGACTATGATTTTTAAAGCGTTTTGAAGTAGCGGGAGGATATTATGATACTAAAAATTCAAAAGCGTGACGGCAGACTGACTGCCTTTAACATCGAAAAAATTGCGAACGCCATTTACAAGGCTTCGCAGAGCGTTGGCGAGGACGACTATGATAAGTCGTTGGCTCTTGCTGGAAAGGTTTGCGACGAGCTTAATAAAAAGGATCTGGAGGTTCCGACTGTTGAGCAGATACAGGATGTTGTAGAAGAGGTTTTGATTCACGAGGGTTATGCGTCTGTCGCTAAGAGCTATATCTTATATAGAAGCGAGAGAACTCGTGCCCGTGATATGAACACTCGTCTTATGAAGCTGTACGAGGATCTTACCTTCAGAACCTCTGAGGATTATGATTATAAGAGAGAGAACGCAAATATCGACTGTGATACGCCAATGGGAACAATGCTCAAATATGGTTCGACAGGCGCTAAGGAATTTAACGAGCTTTATGTTTTGCCGCCTGAAATTGCAAAGGCACACGCTGATGGCGATATTCACATCCATGATATGGATTTTTACACTCTCACGACAACCTGCACCCAGATTGATCTTACAAAGCTTTTCAATACAGGCTTTTCAACAGGTCACGGCTATCTGAGAACGCCTAACGATATTCAAAGCTATGCTGCTCTCGCTTGTATTGCTATCCAGTCGAACCAGAACGACCAGCACGGCGGACAGAGTATTCCAACCTTTGATTATGCAATGGCTGACGGTGTCAGGAAGACATTTATCAAGCGTTACAGAGATAATCTTGCAAAGGCTTTAGAGCTAAAGAGTGAGGTTATAGATATTGATAAAATCATTCAGGAAATTTTCAACAGACTGGCTGGTATTAACGAGCTTTTCCCGGTTCTTGACAATTCAAACGAGTATCAGGCTGAGGAATTTAAGCTTCTTATCAAGTACATAGACAGAGAGCTTGCTGAAAGCTTGCAGAAATTCGCTTATGAAAAGGCGGTCAAGGAAACGGACCGTGCTACCTATCAGGCAATGGAAGCTCTTATCCACAACTTGAATACAATGAATTCAAGGAGTGGAGCGCAGACGCCGTTTTCATCAATCAACTACGGTACGGATACCTCCGCCGAGGGAAGAATGGTAACCAAAAACGTTCTTTTAGCTAATGAAGCTGGTTTAGGTAACGGCGAAACTCCAATTTTCCCGATACACATTTTCAAGGTTAAGGAGGGCGTCAACTATAATGAAGGCGATCCTAATTACGACCTGTTTAAGCTCGCTTGTAGAGTTTCCGCAAAAAGGCTTTACCCGAACTTCTCGTTTATTGATGCTCCGTTCAACCTGAAATACTACAAAGAGGGTAAGCCTGAAACCGAAATTGCTTATATGGGCTGTCGCACGAGAGTAATCGGAAATGTTCACGACCCTGACAGGGAAATCGTAACAGGAAGAGGAAACCTAAGCTTTACTTCGATTAACCTCCCTCGTCTTGCTATTAAGGCGAAGGGTGATGTTAATAAATTTTTTGAAAGCCTCGATGAAATGCTTGATTTGGTTGTAAACCAGCTCTTACACCGCTTCAAGATTCAGGCTTCCAAAAAAGTAAGAAATTATCCCTTTTTAATGGGACAGGGCGTTTGGATTGATTCTGAAAAGCTCGGTCCTAACGACGAAGTCGGAGAGATTCTCAAGCACGGAACTTTATCCATTGGCTTTATAGGGCTTGCAGAAGCACTTAAAGCTCTTGTTGGAAAGCATCATGGAGAGGATGCGAGAGCTAGAAAGCTTGGGCTTGAGATAGTTGAGCGTATGAGAAACTGTACAGATTCGGAAACTGCTAAAACGGGACTCAATTTTACGCTTTTAGCAACGCCTGCTGAGGGTCTTTCCGGTAGATTCGTTGCCATGGACAGGGAAAAGTACGGCAGTATTGATGGAATTACAGACAGAGAATACTATACAAATTCCTTCCACGTTCCTGTGTACTATGAGATAAGCGCAATTGACAAAATTAAAATCGAAGCGCCTTATCACGCTCTTACTAACGCAGGACATATAAGCTATGTGGAGCTTGACGGCGACCCGCTTAACAATCTTCCTGCCTTTGAAAAGGTGGTAAGATGTATGAAGGAAATGGGAGTAGGCTACGGCTCTATCAATCACCCAGTAGACAGAGATCCCGTTTGCGGATACACAGGAATAATCAGCGATACCTGTCCTCTTTGCGGAAGAAAAGAAGGCTCTGACGGAATAGGCTTTGAGAGAATAAGAAGAATCACAGGCTATCTTGTCGGAACGCTCGATCGCTTCAATAACGCAAAGCGAGCTGAGGAGAGGGATAGAGTAAAGCACAGCATTTAAACGCAAAGAAGGCTGAATTTTTCAGGCAGGGAATAAACGCCCTGCTTTTGCTTTTGGAGGAAAATATGAAAATTAAAATTGCAGGAACGGTAAACGACTCTATAGTTGACGGCGAGGGAATAAGATTTGTAGTTTTTGTTCAAGGCTGCATTCACCATTGTAAGGGCTGCCACAATCCGCAAACTCATTCCTTTGACGGAGGAATTGAAGCTGATACAGACGAGCTTTTAAAGACTATTTTAAACAATCCACTCTTAGACGGCGTTACATTTAGCGGCGGCGAACCGTTTTGCCAGCCGGCTCCGCTTTATGAGCTAGGCAAAAGGGTAAAGGAACATGGTTTAAATGTAGTCTGCTACTCAGGCTTTACCTTTGAGCAGCTGGTAGAAAAATCAAAAACTGAGAGGGATGTTTTTGACCTGCTTTCAATTATCGACGTTTTAATCGACGGGCCTTTTATCATGGAAAAGAGAAATCTTCTTTTGAAGTTTCGTGGCAGCGAAAATCAGCGCATAATAGACCTTCCAAAATCTCTCGCCGAGGGCAGAGCGGTAGTGCTGGATTGAGGCTTGCCAGTTCACAAAAAGTTTACATTTGCCGATTCATTTTCGTTGACAAAACTCAAAAATGCAGGTATAATATTTTGTATGCGTGGCATTATGCTATGTAGAAAATTTTTAGGAAAGGAGAGAGGATATGCCAACCTTTAACCAGCTTGTTCGCAAGGGAAGAGATGTTTCGACAACCAAGTCGACAGCGCCTGCACTTCAGAAGGGCTTTAACGCTCAGAAGAAGCAGTCTATCAATCAGAGCTGCCCGCAAAAGCGTGGAGTTTGTACCGCTGTAAGAACTGCGACCCCTAAAAAGCCTAACTCAGCTATGAGAAAGATTGCCAGAGTAAAGCTCACAAACGGTCAGGAAGTTACAGCTTACATTCCGGGTGTTGGACACAACTTGCAGGAGCATAGCGTTGTACTTATCCGTGGCGGAAGAGTTAAGGACCTCCCAGGTGTACGTTATCACATCATCAGAGGAACACTCGACGCACAGGGCGTTGCAAACAGAATGCAGGCTCGTTCCAAGTACGGTGCTAAAAGACCGAAGGGTTCAAAGTAGCTTTAAACTTTGACCGAAATTTAGTAGAACTCAAATACCACAGTCATGTGGAGTATTATATATATTTTATATAAAACCTCTGCATTGGACTGACGGAGCTATGGCTGCGACCATAGAGCGAGTACCTATGATATCATTATGTGAAGGAGGGAATTATAGTGCCAAGAAGAGGTAAAGTTGCAAAGAGAGACGTTCTTCAGGATCCAGTATACAACTCAAAGCTTGTAACAAGACTTATCAACAACATTATGCTTGACGGTAAGAAGGGCGTAGCTCAGAAGATTGTTTACGGAGCGTTTGAAATCGTTGAGGAAAAGACAGGTAAGCCTGCTCTTGAAGCTTTTGAAGAAGCTCTCGAAAACATTATGCCTAACCTTGAGGTTAAGGCTCGTCGTGTCGGCGGTGCGACATATCAGGTTCCTATGGAGGTTCGTCCTGCAAGACGACAGACATTGGGCTTGAGATGGTTGACTAAGTATTCAAGAGAAAGACACGAAGCAACAATGAAAGAAAGGCTTGCTGCTGAAATTATGGATGCGCTTAACGGCGTTGGCGGCTCTTGCAAGAAGAGAGACGATACTCATAAGATGGCAGAGGCTAATAAGGCTTTCGCACATTATAGATGGTAATTTAGTGTAGGAGGAATAATTTTATGGCTAGAAATTGCTCATTAGAGGATACCAGAAATATTGGTATTATGGCTCATATTGACGCTGGTAAAACAACAACAACCGAGCGTATTCTGTTCTATACTGGTATTAACTATAAAATCGGTGAAACGCATGACGGCGCTTCTACAATGGACTGGATGGAGCAAGAGAAGGAGAGGGGTATCACAATCACTTCTGCTGCTACAACCGCATTTTGGAATAAGCACAGAATTAACATCATCGACACACCGGGACACGTTGACTTTACAGTTGAGGTTGAGAGATCTTTAAGAGTTCTCGACGGATCTGTTACAGTTTTATGTGCCAAGGGCGGAGTTGAGCCACAAACTGAAACTGTTTGGAGACAGGCAGACAAGTATCAGGTTCCTAGAATGGTTTATGTAAATAAGATGGACATTATGGGAGCTGATTTTTACAACGTACTGAATATGCTTCACAACAGATTAAAGACAAACGCTGTTCCTATTCAGCTTCCAATAGGTGCTGAGGACGAATTCAAGGGTGTCACCGACCTTCTTGAAATGAAAGCGTATGTTTATTATGATGATCTCGGAAAGGACATCAGAGTTGAGGAAATTCCTGAGGATATGAAGGAAAAGGCTGAGGAATATCACGAAGCGTTGATGGAGCACGTAGCCGAGCAGGACGAAGAAATCATGGAAAAGTATTTCGCCGGCGAAGAGATTACAATTGATGAGATAAAGAAATGTATCAGAAAGTCTACCATTGCTAATACTATGGTACCTGTTGTATGCGGAACTTCTTATAGAAACAAGGGTGTTCAGAAGCTTCTTGACGCAATCGTTGATTATATGCCGTCGCCTCTTGACGTTCCTCACATTAAGGGTGTTAATCCTGAAACTGGTGAGGAAGAGGAAAGACCTTCGTCTGACGAAGAGCCGTTCTCAGCTTTAGCATTTAAAATTGCTACCGACCCATTCGTTGGAAAGCTTTGCTACTTCAGAGTCTACTCAGGAGTTTTGTCAAAGGGTTCTTCCGTTTACAACGCTTCTAAGGATGACCGTGAGAGAATTGGTAGAATTCTTCAGATGCACTCAAATGAAAGAAAAGACATTGACGAGGTATACGCCGGAGATATCGCAGCAGCAGTTGGCTTGAAGAACACAACTACTGGCGATACTCTTTGTGATGAAAAGAATCCTATTATACTTGAGTCAATGGAATTTCCTGAGCCTGTTATTCAGCTCGCTATCGAGCCTAAGACTAAGGCAGGACAGGAAAAAATGGGTATTGCTTTATCAAAGCTTGCTGAAGAGGACCCAACATTCAAGACTTATACCGATGAAGAAACAGGACAGACAATTATCGCTGGTATGGGTGAGCTTCACCTTGAGATTATTGTTGACAGACTTCTTCGTGAATTCAAGGTAGAAGCTAACGTCGGCGCACCTCAGGTAGCTTATAAGGAAACAATCAGATCTGCTACTAACGTTGACCACAAGTACGCAAGACAGTCTGGTGGTAAAGGTCAGTACGGTCATGTTAAGATTGAAGTTGAGCCTAACGAAAGCGGTAAGGGCTACGAGTTTACAAACGCTATTGTCGGCGGAGCTATTCCTAAGGAATATATTCCTGCCGTTGACGCTGGTATCAGAGGCGCTATGGAAGCAGGCGTTCTGGCTGGTTACCCTGTAGTAGACGTTAAGGTTAAGCTTTACGACGGTTCGTATCACGAGGTTGACTCGTCTGAAATGGCATTTAAGATTGCCGGATCTATGGCATTCAAGGAGGCTATGAAGAAGGCTGACCCTGTAATACTCGAGCCTATTATGAAGGTAACTGTAATTGTTCCAGAGGAGCATATGGGAACCGCTATCGGCGACCTGAACTCCAGACGTGGACAAATTCAGGGACAGGAAATCAGAATGGGTACAGCTCAGATTGACGCACTCGTTCCGCTTTCTGAAATGTTCGGATACTCAAACGACCTTCGTTCAAAGACGCAGGGCAGAGGACAGTATTCAATGGAGCCGCACAGCTATATTGAGGTTCCAAAATCAATCGCAGAAAAAATTATGTCAAACAGAAGCAAGGAAAACTAATAATTATTGCGAAAAAAGGCTTGCAATTTTTGCGGATGTTTGTTATAATATTTTTGTAATTTTATTCGACAAGTAATTGACAAAAATCTTTTTATCAAAGGGAGGAAATTCCAAATGGCAAAGGAAAAATTTGAAAGAACCAAACCACACGTAAACATTGGTACTATCGGACACGTTGACCACGGTAAGACAACTCTTACTGCTGCTATCACAAAGACACTCGCTATGAAGGGTCAGGCAAAGTATGAGGCTTACGATATGATCGACAAGGCTCCAGAAGAGAGAGAGCGTGGTATTACAATCAATACAGCTCACGTTGAGTACGAAACAGACAAGCGTCACTACGCACACGTTGACTGCCCGGGACACGCTGACTATGTTAAGAACATGATCACAGGTGCTGCTCAGATGGACGGTGCTATCCTTGTTGTTGCTTCTTCTGACGGACCAATGGCTCAGACAAGAGAGCACTTGCTCCTTGCTCGTCAGGTTGGCGTTCCATACATCGTAGTATTTATGAACAAGGCTGATCAGGTTGACGACGAAGAGCTTCTCGAACTCGTCGAAATGGACATCAGAGAGCTTCTTAACTCTTATGATTTTCCTGGCGACGACACACCAATCATCAAGGGTTCTGCTCTTGCAGCTCTTGAGGCTCCAGATGATCTTTCAGATCCAGCTTACAAGCCAATTCTTGAGCTTATGGACGCTGTTGACGAGTATATCCCAACACCTGACAGAGCTTCAGATCTTCCGTTCTTAATGCCTGTTGAGGACGTTTTCACAATCACAGGTCGTGGAACAGTTGCTACTGGTAGAGTAGAAAGAGGACAGCTCAAGACTGGTGACGAAGTTGAGATTATCGGTCTTACAGAGGAAAGAGCTAAGACAGTTGTTACAGGTATCGAGATGTTCAGAAAGATTCTTGATTACGCTGAGGCTGGAGATAACATTGGCGCACTTCTCAGAGGTGTTCAGAGAAATGAAATCGAAAGAGGACAGGTTCTCTGTAAGCCTGGTTCAATTCACCCACTGACAAAGTTCACAGGTCAGGTTTACGTTCTTAAGAAGGAAGAGGGCGGAAGACATACACCTTTCTTCAACAACTACAGACCACAGTTCTATTTCAGAACAACAGACGTTACTGGTGTTATTACACTTCCTGCTGACAAGGAAATGTGTATGCCTGGTGATAACGTAGTTATGGACGTTGAGCTTATCACTCCTATCGCTATCGAAGTTGGACTTCGTTTCGCTATCCGTGAAGGTGGTAGAACAGTAGGTTCAGGCGTTGTTACAGCTACTAAGGACTAATTTAAGTCATAATAATATATGCTCTCGCTTTTAGGTGAGAGCATATTTTTTGTGCAATTAAAAACCTCTTGCGTGAAGCTCACACAAGAGGTTTAACTTTAATCAATTTCAATTTCCATAATCGGCTCGTTTACGTCTGCTCCTGCCGGAACCATTGGTAAAACATTGTGATCCTTGTTTATGATAACATTTATAAGACAAGGCTCGCCGCACGCAAGCGCTTCCTTTAGCTTCGGCTCAATTTCATCGCTTGTAGAAATTGTAATTCCCTTAATGCCGAACGCTTCTGCAAGCTTCATAAAATTTGTCGGCCGCTCAATGGTAGTTTCCGAGAAATGCTTGTCGTAAAAGAGTCTTTGCCATTGCCTTACCATACCGAGAACGCTGTTTGAAAATACAAGCTCAATTACTGGTATGTTGTGCTTTTTGAGTGAGGAAAGCTCCTGAAGATTCATATAAAAGCTTCCATCGCCCGCGATGTTAATTACCTTTTTGTCAGGATTTCCAACCTGAGAGCCCATAGCTGCGCCTAAGCCGTAGCCCATAGTACCAAGTCCGCCGCTCGATGCAAATTGCCTGGGCTCGGTGAAGTTGTAAAACTGCGCCGCCCACATCTGATGCTGACCAACCTCTGTTGTAATAATCGCCTTGCCACCTGTGAGCTTATCAAGCGTTCTGATAACGTCGCAGGGGAGAACCTCGTTGTCGTCCTCAATAGGCTTCATGGTGAGAGGATATTCCTCCTGCCAGCTGTAAATTTGCTCAAGCCAGTCCGGGTGACTTTGATTTTTAAGCAAAGAATTAAGCTTGGTTAAGATGTACTTTATGTCGCCGTTTACTGTGTATGTAGGCTTGATATTCTTTCCGATTTCCGCTGGGTCAATTTCAATGTGCATAATCTTCTTGTCCTTAGCAAAAGTAGACGGATTGCAAATAACTCTGTCTGAAAAACGAGAGCCTATAACTACAAACAGGTCGCACTCTGAAAGAGCCAAAGAGCTTGTCTTCGTTCCGTGCATACCAAGCATACCTGTATAGTTCTTTCTAGTGTTGTCATAAGCGCATTGTCCCATAAGCGAAAGGGAAATTGGTGCGTCAACCTGTTCGACGAGCGTTGTAAGCTCCTCGCAAGCGTCGCATGAAACAACTCCTCCTCCGGCGTATATAAACGGCTTCTTTGCATTTTCAATAAGCGTTACAGCTTGCTTTATCTGATCGTTTATGCCGTCAGGATTATGAAATACGATTTTCTTAGGCTTCTTCCTCTCGTATTCGCAAACTGCCGCTGAAATATCTTTTGGAATATCAATAAGAACAGGACCCTTTCTTCCGTGATTGGCAATATAAAACGCTTCACGAATAGTATCAGCAAGTTTAGTTACGTCCTTTACAATGTAATTGTGCTTGGTTATCGGCATTGTAATTCCGCAAATGTCGACCTCCTGAAACGAGTCAAGTCCCAAAAGGGAAGTGCCAACATTTCCTGTAATTGCAACAAGCGGAATAGAATCCATATAAGCAGTAGCAATTCCTGTTATCAGATTAGTAGTTCCGGGACCGCTGGTAGCGATAACAACTCCTGTTTTTCCGGTTGTTCTCGAATAGCCGTCTGCCGCATGGCAAGCGTGCTGCTCGTGAGCTGTTATTATATGCCTGATTTTATCTCTATACTTGTAAATTGCGTCGTAAATGTTAAGCACAGAGCCTCCAGGATAACCAAAAATTGTGTCAACTCCCTGTTCCAGCAAGCACTCAAGTATTATATCTGAGCCTGTAAGCTTCATAAGTTTACCCATCCTTTCAATTGCCCGACAAACGGACGAGCATTGTTAATCTTTATTATATCTAATATAGATAATAATGTCAAGACCAAAAATCGTAAACCGCTAAATGTCGGTGCTTATTCAACGATTCAAATTTCACACAGCTTAGAATTTCGCTATTGCAAAATTTCTTTATATGTGGTATACTAAATTGGGAAGAACTAATGCTTTGATGGGAGGTGCAGTTATGGATAAGAGGACAAATATTGCGGTAGCTTTTTCCGGAATAAACGAGGAGTATCAGGGCAAGATGTGCGTCGGAATATCCAGAAAGCTTAAAAGTCTTAAAAATGTAACTGTAGCCTACTTTTCGGCATTTAATGCAAATTTAGGTATACAAGAGGTTGAAGACGCAGAGAATGAAATCTTTTCTCTTATAAACTTTGACATTTTTGATGCGCTTGTAGTAATACCAAATAATTTTTTGTATTGTAAGGATGTTCTGTCAGCACTTGTAAAAAGAGCGAATGACAGTAATACGCCCGTTTTTGCTATGGACATAGCCTGTGACGGCTGCAAGAATATTCTTATAAATAACGTGCCTGCTTACAAGAAGCTCGTGGATCATCTTATAGACGTTCATGGACTAAAAGATTTGATGTATGTCGGCGGCGTTAAGGATAAGCCGTATTGTGCTGAAAAGCTCACGCAGTTTAAAAAATCTCTTGCCGATCACGGTATGGAGTTTGATATTGAAAGGTGCCTCTGGGGCGAGTTTTATGACGGCGCCGCAAAAAGAGAGCTTGCAAAATACTTGGATAACGGCGGCAAGCTTCCCGAAGCCTTCGTTTGTGCGAACGATTCTATGGCGCTTGGAATTTGCTACGAGCTTGAAGAAAGAGGATACACCGTTCCTGAGGACGTTTATGTAACGGGCTTTGACGGAATTATTACAAATCTTTTGCATCAGCCTGCAATTACAACCGTTGAGGTGCCTTATCAGGAACTAGGCGGCAAGACGCTGGAAGCTGTACTTGATTATTTGCAAAATCCAAGCGAGGATAATGACGTTGAGAAAAAATATTCTATTGTATCAGATCCCAGCTTCTTTGGCTCTTGCGAATGTGTTGCAGATGAGAGAATGATAAGAAATCAAATTTCCAAAAATTTAAGCGTGGATCTTTACAGAAGAAATTACATGAACTCGTATTTTGTAAAAATGTCTACCGATCTTTCAACCTGCAACGATATGGAAACCTACTTTAAAACGCTGGAGCATTACGTAAACGAAATACAGGTAAAGTCAATTTATCTTTGCTATAGCTTAGAATACACGCTTAGCTACGAACGCTACGACAGCTTTCTGGAAAATTACTCGATTCCTTCAAAGGCTCAGCTTTCAGATGATATTTGCGCTAAGATTATTTACAAACACGGCAAAATTTGCGAGCCGGAGGTATTTAAAAAGCAGGAAATTCTGCCAGATATGTTTGTAAGCGGCGACGATTGCAGGGAATACTATTTTGTCCCAATTCATTTTCTGTCCAGAACCTTTGGATATGTTGCTTGCGAGGTACGAGGGGATTTAGAAAGCGGAAACTCCGCTATGTACAATTCGTGGGTAAGCTACATTGCAATTTCACACAACAATGTTCTTGAGCAAATAAAATCCAAGCGTTATACTGACGTTTTGGAAGATTTATACAATAAGGATTCGCTCACAATGCTTTTGAACAGGCGAGGGTTGCTTACTCAACAGGCAGAAAAGATAGATTGTATCACCGAAAACAATTTGTCCGTTATGCTATTTTTACTTGACCTTGACAATATGAAGGGCATAAACGACGGCTTTGGCCATGCGGCAGGCGATGAAGCTTTGCTGTTAATTGCTGAAAGTCTTAATGAAGTAAAGGGTGAAGAGGATATTGTTTGCAGATACGGCGGCGATGAGTTTTTACTCTTTGGAATTGGTTACGACGAAGCGGCAGCAGAGGAATTTGGCAGGCGACTGGAAAAAGAAATTTCTCGTCGAGGAGAAGAAAATCAGGTTAAATACGACCTGAGCGCAAGCTTCGGTTATTCGATTAGCAAAAACTATACTGCCGAACATCTTGACGAGCTTTGCAGCGAAGCGGATACAAATATGTATATCCATAAAAGAAGTAAAAAGGCAAATGCCTGAAAAGCTTTGATTTATTAAAAGAACACAAAAATTAAGCCCCATTCGTAACCGAATGGGGCTTAATGGTGAGCTATCGGGGATTCGAACCCCGGACCCTTTGATTAAAAGTCAAATGCTCTGCCAACTGAGCTAATAACTCATAGCCAAAAATACAGCTTAATTATTATAACAAACATCACCTGAGATGTCAAGACTTTTTTTCGATAATTTTGGCTCGCCGCCACATAATTTTATGATTTAACAAGTCGACATTTTGTTCGTCAAAAGTGTTATATAAATGAAAATTTCTCCTGATTCGTTGACTAATTGGCAGCTATTTGTTATAATGTAATTCAAGCGCTTTGTCTATGGTAAAAATTTCAAATAGCAGTTTATTCAAAATCCAGTAGGGGGAGCTGGTAATAAGCGCTTGTCAAAAGAATAGAATTTACTTTTAATTCAATTCGGAGGATTTATGGGAAAAATAAAGGACTTTGTTGTCGGTGAGAAGCCGATTCATAAAAGAATACTTAGCGCAACAGCGCATTATTGCCATTACAATATATTGTTTTTAGGCTTTGTCGTTTTATGCCTTTTTAACTCAACATATCTTAGAATGGTTACGATACATGACTACTTTTACATTAAGCCGCTCTTAGCGGATATTGCTGTTATGCTGGTGTTTGGTCTTATAGGTTATTTTATCCGGCCTTCCAGAAGATTTGTTTACTATTTCGTTATGCTGACAGCGTTTTCAATTTTAAGCTTTGGAAACAGCGTTTATTACACAAACTTCAAGTCATTTATTTCATCGTCGCAAATTGCTACTGCGCTTCAGCTAAAGGGAGTAATGGACGCAGTAACGCAAAACATTATGGAGGTTAAGGACTTTGTTTTCTTCCTGCCGATTGTTTTGTATATTGCCCTTTATGTTTATCTCAGAAAAAAACATCCCGAGGTTTTATCAAATGATTACAACAAAAAGATCGCTCATAAAACAGCAATAAGAACCTTTATAGTTTCGCTTTGCTTTTGCTTGATTTTCTGTACTAAGCTTACAAGCACAGATCTGTCTCGTCTGGTCAAGAATTGGAACAGAGTAAGCGTTGTAACGGAATTTGGAGAATACACTTATACCTTTTCCGACCTTATTTCTACAATAAGAACCTCTTTGAATACAGTTTTTGGCGTTGAGGAAAGCAAGGAAACCTTTAATAGCTTTTATGAAAGCGACGATTCTGATGAGGAGGAAGCTGAGGAGGAAGAAGAAAACAAGTACGAGGGAATTTTTGAAGGCAAAAATATGCTCGTGATTCACGCTGAGAGCATTCAGCAGTTTTTGATGGATACTTCCTTCAACGGTGAGGAGGTTACGCCTAATCTTAATAAGCTTGCAAGCGAAGGATTGTATTTCAGCAACTTCTACGCTCAGGAAAGCGTCGGCACAAGCTCGGACAGCGAATTTACATTCTCGTCCTCGCTTTTGCCTGCATCAAGCGGAACGGTAGCCGTAAACTACACCGACAGGCTTTATGTTACAACTCAAAAGCTGCTAAAGGAAAAGGGATATTATACCTTTAGTATGCACGCTAACAACGGCTCCTTCTGGAACAGAATCAAGCTACATGAATCGCTTGGTTATGACTATTTTTACAACTATACCACCGACTATGATATTGACCTCGACGACGAGGATCAGATTTTAGGAATGGGTCTCAACGATAAAGACTTCTTTGCTCAATCGGTTGAAAAGATAAAGGAAATTGACGAGGAAAACGATACATGGATGGGAACTTTGATAATGCTTTCAAACCACACTCCGTTTACCGATGCTGCCGAAGCGAGCGACTACGAGGTTGATTTTAAGTATACCGAGTACAACGAGGAAACAGGCGAGTATGAAGAAAAGTCCGCATCGTTTCTGGAGGGCACAAAGCTCGGAGATTACATCAAGAGCGCTCACTATGCCGATGAAGCGATAGGCGAGCTTATTGACGAGCTTGACGAAGCGGGATTGCTTGACGATACGGTTATTGTTATTTACGGCGACCACGACGCTAAAATCAAAGAATCCGAGTACGAATATTATCTCAACTACGATCCTTATACTGATACTGTTTTAGAGGAAGGCGACGAGGGATACGTGCCTGTTGACGAGTATTGCTACAACTTAAACAGAAAGGTTCCGTTTATAATCTGGACTAAGGATCAGGCAGAATATACTCCTGAAGAAATTACTACAATCGGCGGAATGTACGACTGCCTGCCGACGCTCGGAAATATGTTCGGCTACGAAAGCGAATATGCTCTCGGCCACGATTTGTTCAACGAAGGTTCGTCTGACAATACGGTAATTTTACCGAGCGCTAATTACATCACCGATGAAATTTACTACTCTTATGCCGACGACGAGTATTTCGACCTGACCGATTACGAAAATGTAATGACTACAATTCCTGTAAATCAGCAGACCGACTATTCAGAAGGCCTGCCTGTGTACGTGCCGCCTGACCCCGAAGAAACGGAAGACGATGATGACAGCGGAGGCGAAGAGGAAGAGTTTACTCTGAGGGATATGTATTCAGGCTCTGAAATGGCGAAGCGTTATAACGACGGAATAGTCGACGAGGAATATATAAATGAGCACAACACCTATACCGAGCAGCGAATGGCGGTGTCTGACGCTATTATATTCCACGATATGATAAGAGTAAGTCTTGAGGGAGAGGATTCTGAGGATTCAACAGACGACACGTCCAGCGACTCTTCAAGCGAAGCAGATACAACCTCTCAGACTGAGAGCACCTCATAGCTATGTTTAAAGTATATACAAACACCGTGCAAGGCTTCAAAAAGTCCCTGTACGGTGTATTTTTATGCAAAAAAATAACAGCCGGCAAAAACCGACTGCAGACTGATTATCTTGGATATAATTTATGCTCTTTTAACTTTACCTGAACGTAAGCATCTTGAGCAAGCGTAAATATGACAAGGAGTGCCGTTTACGATAGCTTTAACCCTCTTTACATTTGGCTTCCAAGTTCTGTTTGTTCTTCTGTGAGAGTGCGAAACCTTAATTCCGAAAGTAACGCCCTTTCCACAAATACTGCATTTTGCCATAATGCCGCACCTCCTTCTAATTTCCTAGCAACTATGTTATTTTAGCAGATTTCAACTGTAAATGCAAGGTTTTTTTGTATTGTTTATAATTTGTTCACAATTTGAGAATCTGAAATATATCTCTTTTATCTCAACTTCTCAATAGCTCTTAAAAGCTCGTCGCTTAAATTAAACTCATGTATTTTGTCAAGCTCCACCCATTTAAATTCTTCAAACTCAGCCTTGCGAAGCTTGATTTCGTCGTCAAATACGGCTGTTTTAAGCTCGTAGCAGTCGACAAAGGAGTGATGCGAACAAACAGCTTTCAAAAATTTAAGCTCTTCCTTTTTGCGCCTTATACCGTTTTCCATAAGCTTTCGGCAAGCGCCGTTCAGGCTGCTCTCGCCAGCCACTACCGTGCCGCCGATTCCACTCCAAAGGTCATTTGAGCTTGTAGGCTTTACGAGCAAAAGCTCATTATTTGTGCTTTTAACAAGCACCAGAACCTTTAAGCTATAGCAGCCTTCAGGCAAGGGATTAACACTTAAATGTGTTTTGCCAACAGGCAGTCTGCCCTTGTCAAATAAATCCCAAAGCTCATATTTATTTGAAGGCTTTTCTCTTTTGCTTTTGAAAAATTCGCTAAGCACAGCCTTGCATTCGTTTTCCAAAACGCCGCCTTGAAGCTGCGGCGTATGAGTGCTTGTTTCTTTGAATAAATCTATTGCCGAGCCGCAAGCGCCCGCTCTTTTGTCAAATGCGCCGAAAACAACTCTGTCAATGCGAGCGTTTATAATAGCGCCTGTACACATAGCGCATGGTTCAAGCGTTACATAAAGAGTTGTGTTTGCAAGTCTCCAGCTTCCAAGCTCCTTAGCGGCGGCTTCGATAGCAATCATTTCGGCGTGCTTGACAGGGGAATGCAGCTGCTCGCACATATTGTACCCTTCGCCTAAAATCTCGCCGTTTGAATTGTTTACAATAACAGCGCCAACAGGAATTTCTCCCTGTGACGCTGCTTTCTTTGCAAGCTCCAAAGCTTTATTTAAGAAAAATAAATCGTCCATTTAAATCTCGTTTCTGTTTTCAAGCGCCTTGAAAAGCGTTACCTCGTCAGCGTATTCGAGCATACCGCCAATCGGCAGTCCAAAAGCAAGCCTTGTGACCTTAACGCCAAGGGGCTTCAAAAGCTTTGATACATACATAGCAGTAGCTTCTCCCTCGACCGTCGGGTTAGTAGCCATAATAACCTCCTTGACATTGCCGTTTGAAATTCTTGCAAGAAGCTCCTTGATTTTCAGCTTGTCAGGCGTTATGTTGTCAATAGGGGAAATGAGTCCGTGCAAAACATGATACACACCCTTGTATTCCTTTGTGCGCTCAAAGGCACTTATATCCTTTGGATTTTCGACAACGCAAATAGTCGAGTGATCTCTCGTTACGTCATCACAGATAGGGCAAACGTCCTTGTCTGTAAGATTCTGACAAATTTCACAGCAATGAATTGTTGAATGAGCTTTTATAATAGCGTCAGCAAATTGCTTCGCTTCCTCGTCGGTCATTCCCATAACAAAGTAAGCGAGCCTTTGTGCCGTTTTCATTCCTATTCCCGGAAGCTTTGCAAACTGCTCTGCAAGCTCAACTAACGGGAGTGCGTTTGACTGTGCCATAGCTTAAAACAACCCCGGGAATGAAGCTCCGCCTGTAATCTTGCCCATTTCCTCTTCGCTTGTCTTTTCAACATTTTCAATAGCTTGATTAAATGCGCTCATTACCAGATCCTCAAGCATTTCAACGTCGTCAGGGTCGACAGCCTCAGGCTTGATCTTAATAGAAAGAAGCTTCTTAGCGCCTGTCATTTTAACCTCAACAGCTCCGCCGCCTACAGTAGCTACAAATTCTCTTTCCTCAAGCTCGTTTTGCTTTGCAGTAATTTCCTCCTGCATTTTCTGAGCCTGCTTTAGCATTTGATTCATATTTTGCGGACCACCGCCCATACCTGCCGGTAATCTTGCTTTCATAATATTTCCTCCTTCTTTGAGGTAACCCTCAAGATTTTAAATATTCTATTCCGCTAAAGGTTTGCGGAAAAATAAGGCAAATTTAAATAACCTCTGTGTCGATATTTAGCTTCTTTGCTTTGTCAAGAAGCTTATTTATCGGACTTTCCTTGTCGCTTTGCTCGTCGTTTGAAACAGCTCTTACCCTTATAGCGTATCTTGAGCCGAGCGTTTCATAAATTGCTTCATCGAGATACTTTACATGATCCTTCAGCATCTTAATCAAAAGCTTGTTCTTGACTACTATAAGAATTATATTTTGATAAACATAAGCCGATGAATCGTTCATAAAAGCTGAGGTTGAAGGGCTTTTCTCAACAAGCCTGCTTAGTATTTCCGCCCAGTTTCCAAGCGGTTCAAAGTCCTCAGGTCGTACAGAACTCAGGTCAACCTTCGGCTTTTCTGCTGTTTGCTGATTGGTTGGAATTATCGGGTCGTACTGCTTTTTCGGTTGAGGTGCCTGAACTTCGACACTTCCTGCATTTTTAAGCTGCTCTTCAAGTCTTGAAATCCGATTTAATAGCGGCGCTATATCAACGCTTGCGCTCCCACTTGTCTGACCAGTCGGTGCATTTACACTTTTATTTCCGCAGATTTTTACAAGTCCCATTTCAAATTGAATACGCTTGTTGGTAGCTCTTAAAAGATGCTCGTTCAGATCTTCCAGTCCCTCAAGCTTTTCAATTATTTTCTCTAAGCTGTTGTCCTTAGCAATTTTCTCCAGCTGCTTGTACTCCTCAGGCGTACAAGCTATCAAGTCGCTGGCTTTGCCAACAGTTTTGATTATCATAGCGTTTCTCGTCTGGGAAATCAGCTCCTCACAGAGCTTTTGCATATCCTTAGACATAGAGTAAAGCTCGTTTATTCCGTTTATTGCCTTTGCAGTATCGTTAGACATAATCGCTAAAAGAATGTCAAAAACATACTCGCGTCCTGAAATTCCAACTGCCGTTGTAACCGTGTCTATTGTAACCTCGTCAGAGTATGCCGTACATTGATCTGTCATCGAAAGAGCGTCTCTCATACCGCCGTCTGAAAGCTTTGCTATAAGCTCCGCTGCATCCTCGTGAAGAACAAAACCTTCCTTTGAAGCAATATACAGCAGTCGATTTTTAATATCGTCTGGTTTAATTCTCGAAAAGTCAAAGCGTTGACATCTCGAAAGAATAGTCGGCGGAATTTTATGAACCTCAGTTGTCGCTAAAATAAACTTGATATGCTCAGGCGGCTCCTCCAAAAGCTTTAGCAACGCGTTGAATGCGTTGTTGGAAAGCATATGAACCTCGTCGATGATATAAACCTTGTACCTTGTCTGCTCAGGCAGATAAAGCGCAGATTCTTTTAGCTGACGAACGTCGTCAACTCCCGTGTTTGAAGCGGCGTCAATTTCAACAATATCGGTAAGCGATTGATTTTCAGCAGATTTACAAATATCACACTCAAGGCAAGGCTCGCCGTCGTGCATATTCGGGCAGTTTATCGTCTTGGCAAAAATTCTCGCACAGGTGGTTTTACCTGTTCCTCTTGAGCCTGTAAACAGGTAAGCGTGAGCAGTTTTTCCTGCAATTATCTGATTTTTAAGCGTTGTCGTTATATAACTTTGTGAAACAACGTCGTCAAAGCTAAGAGGACGCCATTTTCTGTATAAAGCGCAGTACATAATAAATCAACTCCAACCTGCCAAAACAACTCAATCCGACATATAGGCGTACAGGCGAAACTGTGTCACACAAAACAAACTGCTTAATGCTGCTCGGTTCCCCGCCTGACATGGTTCACAGCGTTTCGTTGCACAGGACCTGCACACCTATATCTCGGATTGATAATGAACCTGTATTAACTTAATTATTTTACCATACCTGCCTGAATTTTTCAAGTGCTTTTTTGCTTTTTCTTAAAAATGCAAGTTCTATAATTAAATGCAAGAGGTAACAAATTACATCTTAAACCGCTAATTGACCTTTTGCACTATAAAAATGCAGCTGTCAAGGGCGGCGGTAGCCGTTTATTTACCCTTTACAGCTGCATTTTTATGTGCTATATAAGCGGAGCGGTTTAAGATTTATCTTTTAAATCTTTCAGCAGTTCATTGTTGATTTTTAGTAATTCTTTAGTTTTATGTAATTCAACGTAAATACCAATATCAATTACTAAAAATAAAATTATGATAAGTGCAATTATTATTGGTGCTCTGTTAATTAGATTTGAAATTATATCAAAGCTTATTTTGTATTCAGCTAGTACCATTTAATCACTTCCCTTCTGCTGTAATTATTATACAATGCTAATTGTCTAAAGTCAATAACATCTACTTGATGTTAAATAAATTTTTTAAAAAGGAGGTATCCATAATAATGACTAAGGTTATAGGATACGAATATTCAAAAGGTGAGTTCACAAGTGACAAAGGCGATGTTATTAGCTATGATAACATCAAAATCTACACGATTACAGATGTTTTTCAAAACATTGTCGGGTGTGGTTCTTCAATGCTTAAAATAAAGCGTGATGAACTGTTCAAGCTTACAGGGTTAAATAACCCAGATGATTTGCTGGACAAGGAAATTTTCCCGATTTACACACCAGTTGGAAATAGTGTTCGACTTACTTCTATTAGGATTGAGGAAAAATAATCAATGACAATTTATTCAGCGGATTTAGATACAATTTATGATATTTTAGTTGATATTGACGGAACTTTAAAATTTTTCGTTATCGGTTTATCAATTTTCCTTTTCTTTTATCTTTTTACACGCTGGATTGATAATTTTCTTCGGTAATAACTAGTTATTTATATATCAGTACTGTGTTTTTAATGTTTGAAAGGAGTTATTTTATGCCTGTTACTACTGTTCTATTAGCTGCTGCAGACACTACTGCTATTGATTCCGCTGTTACAGATATGGTTTCAACAGTACAAGCTGTTATTACTTCAGCTTTACCGATTGTACTTCCTATTTGCGGTATTATCGTTGCTGCAGTGCTTGATTATGTTAATGCTGTGTGGAAACAAATCGAGAAATGTCAATATTGAAGTGAGGGCGTCATAAAAACCATTGTCAAACCCTTAAAAATGTGGTATATTTAATATATGATAAAA
>JAJPYB010000009.1 GCA_021205185.1 Ruminococcus sp.
GAATCGAGCGGCTTGAAAGATTTACGGATAAGCTTGCTTCTCTTACATTTTTGGACCCCGCCTGCGGTTCAGGAAACTTTTTAACCGAAACGTATATCTCGCTTCGCCGACTTGAAAATAACGCATTAAAGGAAATCTACGGCGATCAGACGATTCTCTCCGATACGGGCGCATATAACCCGATAAAGGTCAGTATCAATCAGTTTTACGGAATTGAAATCAACGACTTTGCTGTGACGGTTGCAAAAACTGCGCTTTGGATTGCTGAAAGTCAGATGCTTCACGAAACGGAAGAAATCACTCAGCTTAATATTGAGTTTTTACCGCTTAAAACAAACGCCACTATTATCGAGGATAACGCATTGCGGGTAGACTGGGAAAGCGTTGTACCGAAGCATAAGCTTAATTATATAATGGGCAACCCACCGTTTGCAGGAGCAAGGTTAATGAACAACAGTCAAAAGGCTGATGTTATGAACATTTTTGACGGAGTAAAAAACAACGGAAATTTAGACTACGTTGCTTGTTGGTACCAAAAGGCATCTGATTTGATGAAGGGTACATCTATAAGGTCGGCTTTAGTATCTACTAATTCTATAACACAGGGCGAACAGGTTGCTATTCTTTGGAAGCATTTATTTGAGCATGGCGTTCATATCGACTTTGCGCACAGAACATTCCGTTGGGATAGTGAAGCTAGTATGAAAGCACACGTTCATTGCGTTATTGTTGGGTTTAGTATTGCTGAAAGCTCAAAAGATAGAGCGATATATGATAATGATACTGTAAAGAAAGTCAAAAACATAAATGGCTATCTTGTAGAAGCAGATAGTATTTGTATTGAAAGCCGTAACAAGCCGATTTGCGCTGCGCCTGAAATAGGTATTGGCAACAAACCTATTGATGATGGGAATTATTTGTTTACAGAAGATGAGATGAATGAGTTTGTTCAGAAAGAACCAAAATCAAAAGATTATTTTAAATTGTGGTATGGTGCTTATGAGTTTATAAATCAAAAGCCGAGATACTGTTTATGGCTTGGTGATTGTTCACCTAAAGATTTAAGGTCAATGCCTGAATGTTTAAAACGAGTGGAAAATGTTCGAGAGTTTAGGCTTAAAAGCAAAAGTGCAGGGACTAGGAAAATCGCTGAAAAACCCACAAGATTTCACGTTGAGAATATGCCGCAAAGCACATATATTGTTATTCCTGAAATTAGTTCCGAGAAGAGAAAATATATTCCAATGGGATTTATGACTCCTGATATAATGTGCAGTAATCGAGTGAAAATCAGTCAATATGCAACACGGTATCATTTTGGCGTATTAACATCCAATGTTCATATGGCGTGGACTAGGGCGGTATGTGGTCGGCTAGAAATGCGGTATTGCTATTCAAATACAATTGTCTACAACAACTTCCCTTGGTGTAACCCCACCGACGAGCAAAAGGCAAGAATAGAGCAAACGGCGCAGGCTATACTTGACGTCAGGGCAAAGTACCCCGACTGCTCGCTTGCAGACCTCTACGACGACCTCACAATGCCGTCGGAGCTAAGGCGAGCGCACCAGCTAAACGACCTCGCAGTTATGGCAGCTTATGGCTTTGATAAGCACATCACCGAAAGCGAATGCGTAGCAGAGCTGATGAAAATGTATCAGGAACTGGTGGGGAAGGAGTAGGAATAATATTTTCGCCCCAAGCCGAAAGGCTTGGGGCGAAATTTGTGGGAAACAAAATGTCATATGCCAACTTTGATAAACAGCAATTACTTTTTGTTCAGGTCAATTGCGGTAATGCAATTGACGCTTATATAAAAATTGCTGGTTTAGAAGGACTTGATAGTGCAATTAAGAGCCGTCCGACTAAGCCGAATCCTAAATATATACGTTTGGTTAATGATTTGACTTAGACTTAAAGAAAGTGTAAAATAATATTAAGGGGATGATATTATGCGACACTTCAAACATTTAACGTACAATGATAGATTGAAAATTGAATCCTGGCTTAGAGTAAATGTTAGTGTTAAAGACATAGCAGTTTTTTTAGGTGTTAATGTATCTACAATTTATCGTGAAATTAAGCGTGGTCGGTACAATCGGCTTAATGGCGATACATACGAATGTGTAAATTCATATAGTCCTGATATAGCTGACTGCAAATACAGGTATAATTTAGCGGCTAAGAGTCCTGATTTGAAAATTCACGATGATTTTGAGTTCAGTAACTTTGTAGAAAACAAGATTGTAAATGATAAGTATTCTCCTGCTGCTGTTCTTGGAGAGATTGAAGACAAGAACTTGAAATTTAAAACGAAGGTCTGTGTTTCTACTCTCTATAATTATATTTCTAAAGGTGTCTTTTCTGTTTTGAGTGATAATCATTTGCCTGTAAAAAGTAAACGCAAAAAAGCCGCTTTGTCACGAAAAGCGGCTAAGTGTTGTGCTGGAACCAGCATAGAAAAGCGACCTGATGAAATTTTACAGCGTACTTGTTTCGGTCATTGGGAAATGGATTTAGTTTGCGGCAAAAAGGAACGTGGTAAAGTTCTCCTTGTTTTCTCTGAGCGTTACAGCCGTTTTGAAATCATTAAGCTTATTGATGATAAAACAACAACGAGCGTTGTTAAAGCGATAAATGGTATTGAACGTAAGCTCGGTAAAATACGTTTCAGACAGTTGTTTAAAAGCATTACAGTTGATAACGGCAGCGAATTTCAGGATTTTGAAGGTATTGAACATTCCACTAACGGCATACAGCGTACAAAGGTTTATTATTGTCATCCTTACAGTTCGTGGGAACGTGGCACGAACGAAAATCAAAACAGGCTTATCCGCCGACACTATCCAAAAGGCACAAGCTTTAACAATTTAAAGCAGTCTGATGTTGACAAGCTTCAGAATTGGATAAACAACTATCCTCGTAAATTGTTTAGCTGGAGTAATTCCAACGCTGTTTTTCAAGCCTGTCTTAACAGTATTTAGTGATTTTGCACAATTTCTGCACTTCTATTTTGTGCAGTTTTACGATTTTTTGCATTTAATGTTGACATTTGCCCTTTTTCTTAAAAAGCTCTGAAAACGGACAAAATCAAGAATAAAAGAGCAGGTTTGTCCATATTATTTAGTGGACATGGAGGTAAAATCTATGCGAAGGATTTTTATACTTTTGCTTGCAGCTGTGTCTTTACTGCTTAGCGGCTGCAGTGAAGAAAGCGAGCTTAGAATACTGAACAGGGGAATAGAGGCTTTGACCACAAGCAGCACGAAAACAAGCGATGATGGCTATACGCCGCTTAACTATTCTGAGCAAAAGGCTGTGTGGATTTCATACATAGAGCTTGCAGATTTTTTAGCCGATAAGGACGAAGCTTCGTTTGAAAGCGAGTTTCTGGAAGCAATTGAAAACATCAAGTCCTCAGGCTTTAATACGGTTTACGTTCATGTCAGAGCCTTTTCGGACGCTTACTATTTTTCAGACTATTATCCAAAGGCCACAATTTTAAGCGGCACAAGCTTCGATCCGCTTGAAATAATGACAAGGATAGCGCACGAAAATGATATATCATTTCACGCATGGATAAATCCGTTTCGGTGTATGAGCGAGAATGACATAAAGCAGGTGTCTGACAGCTATCTTGTAAAGCAATGGTATAACGAGGGAACAATTGTAAAATCTGCCGACGACAGCACGCTTTACTGGATGAACCCGTCATATGACGAGGCTTTTGAGCTTATCTGCAACGGAGTAAGCGAGGTTATAAATAACTACGACGTTGACGGAATACACTTTGACGATTACTTTTTCCCGACTACAGACGAAGCGTTTGACAAGGAAGAATTTGAAAGCTCGGGAGAAAGCGATTTAAGCGAGTACAGAATGTCAAGAGTAAATAAACTGATAAGTGAGGTTTACTCAACAATAAAGAGTCTTGACAAGGATATTCTGTTCGGGCTTTCGCCACAGGGAAATATAGACAACGATTACAGCACTCAATACGCTGATGTTGAGCTTTGGTGCAGCGAGGAAGGGTATTGCGATTATATAGTCCCGCAGGTTTATTACGGCTATGAAAGCTCCTGTCCATATGAAGAAACAATAGAAGAGTGGAACGATATGTGTAAGGGAAGCTCGGCTTCGCTGATAATCGGACTTGGAGAATACAAAATAGTAACTGAGGACGAATTTATATCAACAAAAGGAATAATTGCCAATATGATAAACGACGCTAAGGAGCTTAGCTGCTATAGCGGAGTGGCAATCTACAACTATAAAAACTTATTTGCTGCTGATGAGGAAAACGCTCAAAGGGTGTCGGCAGAAAAGGAGCTTATCGAGCAGTCACTAAAATAAATTATGAATATTTTGTGAAAAGCATTGTAAAATTTCATTATTGTTGATATAATGATAATCGGAGTTTTTCCATAAAAATGGTGAAATCAAATTTTTTAGGAGGCAAAAAATGAGCGAAATTACATTATTGACATCATCAAGTAGTAGTGATACAACCTCAATGCTTGTTACCTTTATTCCATTGGTATTGATTATTGTGGTATTCTACTTCCTTTTGATAAGACCGCAGAGGAAAAAGGATAAGGAAGACGCGGCAATGAGAAACAACATTCAGGTTGGCGATGAAATTGTTACAGCCGGCGGAATTATCGGAATTGTTTTCTCTATAAAGGAAGACACATTGGTTGTTGAAACAGGCGGCGACAGAAGTAAAATCAGAATCAAAAAGTGGGCGGTTTCTCAAAACCTTACAGTTCATGAACAGCAGGAGGCAGCTCGTGCAGCGGCTAAGGAAGCCAGAATGAACAAGGCTAGCAAGAAGTCTAAGGACAAAAAGATTAAGGTAGAAACTGCTGAAAGCGATATTGAAAAAGACTAAATCAAATAACTTAAATGACTGCCTTTGTCGGCGGTCATTTTTATTTTAAGAATAAACAAACAAATCCCCGAATAGTCATTAGTAATACCTTTTGATTCTGGAGGGATTGACTTGCTGAAAAGAAGAAAGCATTTTAGCGTAAACCTGCCGATTTTTATATTTGTAAGCGCTCTGATAGCTATTGCCGTAACAGCACTGATTTTTACATTTGTTTCGTTTGTAATGACAAGCATTGATATTCCGAAGAATATCACACAGGTTATTTCTATTGCAGCTTTAGCGGTCGGAGCATACTTTGGCGGTTATATTTGCGCTAAGAAATACAGAAATAACGGACTGCTTCGAGGTGCGGCCTGCGGTTTTTTGGTGTTTCTGGTAGTTATGATTGCAGGCTCGTTGTTTGCGGGTAGTATGCTTAGCATATCCTCTACAACAAAGCTTTTGATTGTAATTGCAACAGGCGCTGTCGGCGGAGCGATTGGAGTTAATTCAAAAAGACGCAGATATTGACAACTTTGGTTTTCTTTGGTATAATACAAATATGAAGCTAACAGCATAATCTTATTAAAATAACAGGAGGCACAAAAATGAAGCATATTAAGACAATCAATAAGGCAAATCTTAAGGCTACTGCTGCAAAGGGCGGCTGCGGAAAATGTCAGGCATCATGCCAGTCAGCCTGCAAGACCTCATGCACTGTTGCAAATCAAAAATGTGAAAAAGACGCTTAAATCTTATGTCTTTAAGTCCCTCGCCCTTGGTGAGGGATTTTTTTATTTGCAGCCTCCTGTAATCTCTTTTTGCCTTTAGTACAAGAATAACTGGAGCCTTTTTCGGCAATAATATTCCCGATAGAAATTTTAAAAGGTTTTTCAGGGAAGCTATGAAGTACGAGAAGGTAAAAATAAGCGGAATAAATACGGCTGATCTTTGTGTTTTGACAGATGAGGAAAAAGAGGAGCTTTTAATCCGAGCGGAAAAGGGAGATAAGCAGGCTAAGGACAAGCTGGTGCTAGGCAATTTAAAGCTGGTATTAAGCGTTATTCAGCACTTTAACGGAAGAGGTCCGTCAGCTGACGATTTATTTGAGGTTGGAACGATAGGACTTATAAAGGCGATAAATCGCTTTGACAGATCCAAAGGCTTTAAGCTTTCAAGCTATTGTCACCCGATGATTTTAGGTGAAATCAAACGCTTTTTGCGAGACGATTCACCAATAAGAGTCAGCCGTTCGCTTAAAGATCTTGCGTATAAGGCTATGCAAACCAAGGAAGCACTGATTAAAATCAACAAAACAGAGCCTACGATTGACGAGATAGCGCATGAGCTTGGAGAGGACAGAGCGGACGTTGTAACAGCTCTTGAATCGGTAAGCGACCCCGTTTCGCTTTACGAGCCGGTATTTTCAGATTCTGGCGATACTCTTTATGTACTTGATCAGATAGGCGACAACAGCGATGACGAAAGCTGGCTAAATGAGCTTTTAATCAAGGAGACAATAGCTGCTCTGTCCCAGCGAGAAAAGAAGATTTTGAATTTGAGATATTTTCAAGGCAAAACTCAGGTAGAAGTAGCTAAGGAGATAGGAATTTCACAAGCTCAGGTTTCACGCCTTGAAAAGGGAGCGCTCGATAAAATCAAGGAAGGAATCTGAAATTTTAAGGCCCACTCCTTGACAATTATATAAAACTGTGCTATTATACCTAAAAAGCTGTGACTGGAACAAGTAACCTGTTTAGTCGTACAAAAGAGAGCTTTCGGCTGGTGTGAGAAAGCGGCGCTTACAGGTGAATACATCCACGAGCTGAGACTTCAAACGATTTTTTCAAGTAGAGGTCTTCGGTTGCAACCGTTACATTGCCAACGAGGCAAAAGGTAACTCCTTTTGTAAATTGAGGTGGTACAGCGGAATTTTCGCCCTCTGATAAGCTTAAAGCTTGTTGGAGGGCTTTTTTAATTATCGCAAGGGGTGTGCGCTATGCTAAATATTTCTGGTATTTTCAAAAATAAAACGCCGAATTTTAAACGCCTTGCGGAGTTTGGTTTTGTGGAGCTAGACGGTAGTTTTACATATTTCAAAAAGCTTGACGGCACCGAATTTGATATAACAGTAAGAGTTAGCAAGGACGGCGAAATTCACGTCAGGGTAACCGACAGCGAAACTAGCGATGAATACGTTTTGGTACACCTACCGGATGCAAGCGGCAGCTTTGTGACGGGCGTAATTTTAGCTTGCGAGGATATCTTACAGAAAATCGCCGATAGCTGCTTTGACACAGACGTTTTTAAATCTCCACAAACCAGACGTGTTCTTGAATACGCTAAGGGAAAATACAAGATTTTTCCTGAGTTTTTGTGGGAAAAGTTTGACGACAACGCAATATTTCGACGAAAGGATACAAAAAAGTGGGTAGCCGTCCTGCTTACTGTTTCACGCAGAAAGCTGGGACTTGACAGCGACGAGATAGCAGAGGTTGTCGACCTCAGGGGAGAGCCGCAGGAGATAGAAAGAATAATTGACAACTCTTTGTACTTTGGCGGCTATCATATGAACAAAAAGCATTGGTATACAATTTGTCTTGATGAAACAGTACCGGATGAAGATCTGTTTGAGAGAATTGACAAAAGCTTTGAGCTTGCAAAATAGTAAAATATATGAGGGGTTGTGATATCAATGAAATCGCCCGACGATTTCATTTTGTATGGTAGTGTTTAAACAGGAGACAAACTATCAATAAACATAAATAAATGGAGGAATTATAAATGACAGTATTTGAAGAGCTTAAAAGAAGAGGGCTTATCGCCCAGCTTACAGATGAAAAGGAAATTGAGGAGCTTACTAACGCAGGCAAGGCGACCTTCTATATAGGCTTCGACCCAACGGCGGATAGTCTGCACGTTGGTCACTTTATGGCGCTTTGCCTTATGAAGCGTTTGCAAATGGCAGGCAACAAGCCGATTGTGCTTATTGGCGGCGGAACCGCTATGATAGGCGACCCGTCGGGCAAATCTGATATGAGAAAGATGATGACAAGAGAAACGATAGATCATAATGTAGAGTGCTTTAAAAAACAAATGAGCAGATTTATCGACTTCTCAGACGATAAGGCTATTGTTGTAAACAATGCTGACTGGCTGCTTGATTTAAACTATGTCGATGTTTTGCGTGAAGTCGGAGTACATTTCTCAGTAAATAAAATGCTGACATTTGAGTGCTACAAGCAGAGAATGGAGCGAGGACTTACCTTCTTAGAGTTTAACTATATGATTATGCAGTCCTATGACTTTTACAAGCTATATACTGATTACGGCTGTAATATGCAGTTTGGCGGCGATGATCAGTGGGCGAATATGTTAGGGGGTACCGAGCTTATTCGTAAAAAGCTCGGCAAGGACGCTTACGCTATGACTATTACCTTGCTTTTAAATTCTGAGGGCAAGAAAATGGGTAAGACTGAAAAGGGCGCAGTTTGGCTTGACCCTGAAAAGACTTCTCCTTATGAGTTCTTCCAATATTGGAGAAACGTGTCCGACGACGATGTTATCAAGTGTCTGAAAATGCTCACCTTCGTTCCGATTGAAGAAATTGAAGAAATGGAAAAGACAATGGAGGGAGCGCAGTTTAATAAGGCGAAGGAGCTGCTCGCTTACGAGCTTACAAAGCTTGTTCACGGCGAGGAGGAAGCTGACAAGGCGTTAGCTGCTGCAAAGGCTGTATTTTCCGGTGGCGGAGTAGATGAAAATATGCCGACTACCGAGCTTTCAGCCGATGATTTAACAGACGGAAAAATAGGAATTTTAACTCTTCTTGTAAAGGCAGGACTTGCGTCCTCTAACGGCGAAGCAAGACGACTTGTTCAGCAGGGCGGAATCACCATTGACGACGTTAAAAAGACAAACCCTCAGGAGCTTGTCGAGCTATCCGAGCAAATTGTTATAAGAAAGGGTAAAAAGGTCTTTAGAAAAGTAGTTGTGAAATAGGCAAAGCATAACACCCCTCTTGACTTAAAAAATCAAGAGGGGTGTCAGTATTTCCATAAAAGCTATTGTGCATTGTCTATTAGCTCGATTATTTCAGACTTTGAAATAAGACCTATCGACTGACCTGTGATCTTTGCGTTTTTTATAACAACAAGCGTCGGAATGCTGGTTATGCCAAATTCCTGCGCCAGCTCCATTTGCTCGTCAACGTTTATTTTCCCAACTGTTATATCGTCACGTTCGTTTGCTACCTGCTCGACGATTGGAGAAATCATCTGACAGGGTCCGCACCACGATGCCCAGAAGTCAAGAAGCACCGTTTTGCTTTCATTTTTTACAGCCTCGTCAAAATTATCAGCTGTTACTGTTATAATCGACATATTATACCTCCTTTAGTCCTTTGACTTGTAATATAGTCTGCAATGGCAGTAGCCTTCAAAATCAGGATCCTTTATCTGATCCCTGAATTCCTTGCACATACAAATGTTATCATCAATTTTCTCAAGCTTACAGGGGCAATAGCCGCCTTTGCGCTTTAAGCCTTCCTTTAGCTTTTTAACAAGCTCCGCATCCTCGTTGAATTTTACAGTCATTAAAACTTACCTCCGTAAAATACTCTTCCCGAAAACTCAGCTATTATTGTCTGTGCTTTAGCTTTTGCTGAACCTGTCTGATGTCAATTCCGAAAAACCTGAGCGGCTCGAACGACAAAAGTCTTGAAATTATTCTGTCGTCGTATTTTTCGTTAAGCTCTGACAGCGACATATTCGTTGTGACAATTATCGGCTTTTCGAGATTTATTCTGTTGTTGATAATCGTATAAAGTCCCGACTGGAAAACCGAAGAGTTAAACTCGCTTCCAAGATCGTCTAAAATGACAAGATCGGCGTTCGTCAGAACCTCTATTGTGTTTCCTTCCTCTCGTCCAAACTGTTCGTTCTGAACCTTAGTCAAAAAGTTCTGAATAGAATCGAACGCTACGTTCTTGCCGCTTAGCATAAGCTTTTTTGCAATACAAGATGACAGAAACGTTTTACCAAGTCCTGTCTTTCCAAGCATAAAAAGGCTGGGGGAGCTGTCAGAAAAATTATCCGCATATATCATACAGTAGTTTTTGAGCGCCTTCATTCTCTCCTGAGCGTTTATGCCGTTTGAGTCTACCGTATTCGGGTAATATTCAAGTCTGAAATCTGAAAAGTCAGAAAGCTTAATGTGGCAGTTTTTTGAAATCTCCACAATCTGATACTTGTTTATAAGCCGCTCGAAGCATTCGCAGCGAATGCCTTCATGGTAGCCTGTATCCTTACACTTTTCGCAATAGTATTTAGGCTTCAGATAATCTGACGGATACCCACAGTTTACAAGCATCATTTCAATCTTTCGCTGGTTGGAAAGATTTTCGTTTTTCAGCCTTTCGATAATTTCGTTTATATTTCCGTAGTGCGAGCATATAGCCCGTGTCAGCTCCACGCTTGTATTTAAAATGCTCTGCTCAAGAGATGCCACTTCAGGCAGTCTAGCTGCAATTTCAACCCGTCTTTTTTCAAGGCTTTGCTCAGCGTCTAAGCGTCTGCTCTCAAGCTCAGCAGCTGCCGCTTTAAAAGCGTTAGATGTGTTTTCCATATTATCACTCCTTATTATCAGTCAAAAAATTTATCGAGTAGTTTTCAAAGTCGCCGATGTCGTAAGACTTATCCTTCGCCTTTCCCTTTGAAGCGGCTTTCTTAGCGTTTAAAGCCTCAATATCATTTGTGGTTTTAACGCCTTCCTTTTCCCAGTTAAGCAGGATTTTATTCATATACGCAAAGCTTAGCTTTCCCGTGTTGTCAAGCGTCAATTCGTAGGCTGCCTTTATAAGCTCCTCGCTGAACTCCTTTTGCCGCCACGACTCAATCATCTGACTTTGCTTGGTTGAAAGGTTCGAGCTTATACCAAACATAGACTTGAGCTTGCCTTCGTAAGAATGTGCCTCGCTCATTTTCTGTACCTGCTGCTCAACGTCGTGATAGTCTGTAAGTCCGTTTTCAAACATTGACTTTGCAACCGCTTCGATGTACTTTATACTGCTTTTTCCAATTCCAACGCAATGCTCTGCTAAGATTATAATCGACTGAGCCGAAAAACCGTAATATTCGTATAAATTTATGTATCCGCATATTTCGCTGAACCTGAGATTTCTGTGAAGCGTTACCGCAAGCTCGTCGAGCATAGTCTTGATTTCAATATTTGAATCAACTATCTTTGCTATCTGCTTGCTATCGTATTTTACAGGCGCTTCCTTTACAATTGAATTTGTGTCAGGATTCAGCTCACTTGAAGAAACAATCGTTGACGCAGAGCTTTCAGGTTTACCAATGGAAACAATTCCTGCCTTGTTCCAATACAAAATTGCATTGTCAACTGTGTCGCCCGTAACCCCAGTCTTAGAAGCTATATCATCAGTAGAAAGTCTCGCCGATTCGCTTCCCAGTATATAAAGCAAAACCTTGAAAAAATCGCCGCTTGCTTCTTGTAAATGCTCGTCTATCGCCTTGCAGGGAACGCTAAAATGCCTTGCTGACGATGTAACGCTGATATTATAGTCCATTTTTCGATTGCCTTTCCGCTTTGAGCTTTGAGAAATTTCTCTTTTATGACAGTATACCATAAATTTTCACTGATTGCAATTTAAATTGAATACTTGCCCTTGAAATTATTTTCCTACTATGCTATAATGTCTTAGATTACACAATATATGTTAGTAAAAGGAGAAAAACTGTGGTTGTAAAACCTATATCTAGTGGAATTGAAAGCTTCGAGCTTTCTCTTTTAAAAAACGTCATCAAGGAAAAATATAAAGGACGTTCTCCTGTGTGCTATCTTCATTCCTACGGCTGTCAGCAAAATGTTTCCGACGGCGAAAAAATAAAAGGGGAGCTTGAAAGAGCAGGCTTTGTATTTTGCGAGGACGAAGAAAGCGCCGACTTAATTGTTTTGAATACCTGCGCTGTAAGAGAAAACGCGCACGAGCGTGTTTACGGAAAGCTCGGCGAGCTAAAGCACCTAAAGGAAAGAAACAAAGAGCTTGTAATATGCGTTTGCGGCTGTATGGTACAGCAGGAATATGTAGCCGAAAAAATAAGGGAAACCTATCCTCATGTTTCTTTGGTATTTGGAACCTTCGCTTTGCCGTCGCTTCATAAAATGCTTTATGAGGTTCTTGCATTTAAAAAGCGAGTGTTTAACATATCAGAGAATGACGACGCTCAGATTTACGAGGACGTGCCAATGGTGCGTGGAAGTAAATTCAAAGCTTATGTAACGGTTATGTATGGCTGCAATAATTTCTGCACATACTGTATTGTGCCGTATGTCAGAGGAAGAGAGCGAAGCCGAGAGCCTGATGCTGTAATCAGCGAGGTGCGCCAGCTTGTCGCTGAGGGCTATAAAGAAATCACTCTTTTGGGTCAGAATGTAAATTCCTACGCTTATGGCTTTGAAAAGCTGCTAAGAGCGCTTAACGATATCGAAGGCGGCTTCTGGATACGCTTTATGTCCTCACATCCTAAGGACGTATCCTTTGAGCTGATTGATACAATAGTCGATTGCGAAAAGGTTTGCACTCATCTTCATCTTCCCGTTCAAAGCGGAAATGATGAAATTCTTATGAGAATGAACAGGCGATACGATACCAAAAAATACCTTGAAATTGTAGACTACGCAAGAAGCAGAGAAGATGGCTTTTCATTTTCAACGGATATTATCGTCGGCTTTCCGGGCGAGAGCTATGAGCAATTTTGCGACACGAAGGCTTTTGTCAAAAAAGTGGGGTATGATAATATATATTCCTTTGTTTATTCAAGACGAGAGGGAACCAAGGCTTGTGAGCTTGAGGACAATATAAGCTCAAAGCAAAAGGGCTTGTGGCTAAGGGAGCTTTTAGACGAGCAAAGAGAAACAGTTGAAAAGCTGTTTCAAAGATTTGTTGGCAGAACGCTCAGAGTGCTTGTCGAAGAAAAAAGTAAAAAGGACGGCTTTTTAACAGGACACAGCTATGAGAATATCATTGTTGAGTTTGAGGGGGACGAGTCCCTGACAGGAAGCTTTTGTAACGTTAAAATCCTTGACGCTATGAACTGGGCGTTAAAAGGAAAACTAATAGATCAGATTTGAAAAGGAGAAATTGTTATGTCAGTTATTGAAAAGGCAAGAGAGCTTGGAAAAGCATTGCAGGAGAGCGCTGAGTATCAGCAGTATATTGAGGCTAAGCGTGTAAACGACACCGACGTTGATTTACAGAATATGATTGGTGAATTCAATATGCTCAGAATGCAGCTCAATCAGGAAATGTCAAAGGAAGAAAAGAACTCTGACGAGATGAAGCGTCTTGACGGAGAGATTAAAACTCTTTACGGAAAGATTATGTCAAACAAGAGTATGGCTGAATACAATGCTTGTACTGAAAAAATGGAAAAGATTATGAACAGCGTAAACTACATCATTTCACAGGCTGCTAACGGTGAGAATCCGATGACCTGTCCCGAAACTGCGCCTAGCTGTACGGGAAGCTGTTCAACCTGCGGCGGCTGCCACTGATATTTGAAATTCTATAACGAGGGGAGTGAGCTTTCAGATGCTTAAACTTTGTGATGTTGACCTTGAAAAGGCTTCGCCGATGATAAAACAGTACGCTGAGGTGAAGCTGAAACACCCAAAGCATATACTGTTTTACAGACTTGGCGACTTTTATGAAATGTTTTTTGAGGATGCGTCCTTAGCGTCAAAGGAGCTTGAGCTTACTCTTACCAGTCGTGACTGCGGTATGAGTGAGCGAGCGCCGATGTGCGGAGTTCCGTATCATTCCTGCGATGTCTACATAAAGAAGCTTATTGACAAAGGCTATACCGTTGCAATCTGCGAGCAAATGGAGGATCCCAGTGACGCAAAGGGACTTGTAAAGCGTGAGATAACAAGAGTTGTAACCCCTGGAACGCTTACTGAAAGCAGTATGCTGGATGAGGGCAGCAATAATTATCTTTGCGCTTTGTATTATAAGGCTAAATGCTTTGCCCTGAGCTTTGTTGACATTTCAACTGGCTCTGTTCATCTGTTTACCTTTAAGGGTAAAAACGTAAGAACAGAGGTCATAAACGAGCTGGCTAAGTATACGCCCTCTGAAATAATAACCAATTGCACAGAGAAGAGCTTAAATGAAATAGCTGAATTTATCGACGATAAGCTTCATTCCTATTTGCAGTTTTTTACTGACGATGCTTTTTCAGTTGATATTTACAAAAAAAGCGTGCTGACTCAATTTTCCGCTTCTTCATTTGAAGAGCTGGGACTTGATGAAAGTAGTATTGAAGCGAACGTTATTTGCGGAATTT
This sequence comes from Ruminococcus sp., assembly GCA_021205185.1. Taxonomy (GTDB): domain Bacteria; phylum Bacillota; class Clostridia; order Oscillospirales; family Ruminococcaceae; genus UMGS1601. Next base: position 14,239 of record JAJPYB010000009.1, read on the forward strand.
TCGGTTATGTTGAGAATACTCAAAAGGCAGCTGTCGGCAGATTTACAGAAATTACCCGCCACAACAAAGAGCAAACTATGGGTATAGGCGTTACAGCTGTCAGAAATTTAGAGCTTGTAGAAACGCTTAGAAACAAGGACAAAAAGGGCACACTGTTTTGGGTTTTGGATAAGACAAAAACCTCTATGGGAAGGCGAATGCTAAGGACCTCGATTGAACAGCCTCTTGCAAACCCAATAAAGATAATGGCAAGGCTTGACGCTGTCGACGCTTTGGTTTCAAATTCGCTTGCAACGCCGAGAGATGTAAAAAGCCTTTCAAGGTCTGTTTTGTCGCTTCCGCAAATCAAAGCTCAGCTTAAAGAATTTGACAGCTCGCTTTTAGCGGAACTAAACGAGCAGATTTTTCCCTGTGAGGAGATTTCAACTCTTGTTGAAAACGCAATCGTTGACGAGCCGCCAGTAAATGTCAAAGAGGGCGGCGCCATAAAAGAAGGCTTTAATGCTGAGCTTGACGAGCTTAGAAGCATTATATCCAACGGCAAGGGAATCATTGAAGATATAGCTGAAAAAGAGCGCAAAAAGACAGGGATCAAGAAGCTGAAACTAGGCTACAACCGAGTGTTTGGCTACTATCTGGAGGTTTCAAAATCTTTTGTGGATCAGGTTCCGTCCTATTACATAAGAAAGCAAACGCTTGTGAATTATGAAAGATATGTAACCGATGAGCTTAAAGACGCAGAGAATATGATTCTCGGTGCGAGCGATAAGATAGTCAGGCTGGAGCAGGATATTTTTTCAGAGATAATTGCTTTTATTGCTGACTTTCTTGTTGAACTTCAAAGCTCTGCCAACGCAGTAGCATATATTGATATGCTATGCTCGTTTGCAGAGGTTTCAGTAAGCAATAATTACGTTAAGCCTGAAATTTCAGTCGACGGAATCATTGATATACGAAACGGCAGGCATCCGGTCGTTGAGCTGATGCAAAGGGACGAGATTTTTGTTCCAAACGACGCATACATAGACCTTACTGACAATCGCTTGTCAATAATTACAGGTCCTAATATGAGCGGTAAAAGCACATATATGCGTCAGGTAGCTCTTATTACTCTTATGGCGCAGATAGGCTGTTTTGTTCCGTGCGATTATGCGAAGATTTCTGTTGTTGATCAGATTTTCACAAGGGTAGGAGCTTCTGACGACTTAACAAGCGGACAGTCTACCTTTATGGTTGAAATGAGCGAGGTAGCAGAAATTGTTAGCTTAGCTACAAAGAACAGCCTTGTTATTTTAGACGAGGTAGGAAGGGGAACCTCTACCTACGACGGACTTTCAATAGCAAGAGCTGTGGTTGAATATATTGCCGGTAATTCAAGGCTTGGCTGCAAAACATTATTTGCAACTCATTACCACGAGCTTATCGAGCTTGAAGGAAATGTAAACGGAGTCAGGAATTTAAGCGTTGCTGTAAAGCAGGTTGGCGGAAGCATTAAGTTTTTAAGAAAAATTGTAAGCGGCGGCGCTGATGAAAGCTATGGAATTGAAGTTGCAAGGCTCGCAGGTCTGCCAAAGGCAATAGTAAGCCGTGCTGACGAGCTGCTCAGTCAGTTTGAAAGCGAAGCTATGAAAGAAGCTTCATCTTCGACAAGCGACCAGCTAAGCTTTGATGAGTTTAACGAGAATAAAGCTACTAAAATGCTTAAAAGAACCAATATTGACGAGATGAACGATACAGAGCTTCGGGAATTTGTCAAGAATTTAATTAAATATGTCAATATGACATAGGAAACTCAAATGGAGAAAGTATGGCAAGAATAAAGGTTTTGTCAAGAGAGGTTTCCGAGCTTATAGCTGCAGGGGAGGTAATTGACCGCCCTTCGTCGGTTATAAAGGAGCTTTTGGAAAACTCTATTGATTCAGGCGCTACCAACATAACAGTTGAAATTAAAAACGGCGGCAGAACTTATATGCGAATTACCGACAACGGTTGCGGAATTTCGTATGAGGATTTGCCTACCGCCTTTGTTCGTCATGCCACAAGTAAGATAAATGAAAAAGAGGATTTGGAAAAAATATGCTCTTTAGGCTTCAGAGGTGAAGCGTTAGCGTCAATCTGCGCTGTATCTAAGGTTTCGGTTTTAACAAAGCAGTCTCAGGATCAGCTGGGTTCGAGAATTGAAAACGAGGGCGGCGAGGTTCGTTTGCTTGAGGAGTGCGGCTGCCCTGACGGAACGACTATTATTGTAAGAGATTTGTTTTTTAACGTACCTGCCCGGCTTAAATTCTTAAAGAAGGACGTTACCGAATCAAATTCTATAGCCTCGATAGTTAATAAGATAGCGCTTTCAAACCCTGATATTTCCTTTAAATTTATAAAGGACAACAAGCAGGAGCTTGTAACAGCAGGAGACGGAAAGCTGTTTTCAGCTATTTATTCGGTCTTCGGTAAGGAATTTGCAAACTCTCTTTTGAAAGCCGATTATACATACAACGGCGTCAAGGTGTCGGGTTACGTAATAAAGCCGCTTTTGGCAAAGGGAAAAAGAAGCTTTCAGAATTTTTTTGTAAACGGAAGATATGTAAAATCTGTCACCTGTATGGTGTCGCTTGAAGAAGCGTATAAAAATCAGATTATGGTCGGAAAATTTCCTGCCTGCGTTTTAATGCTTGATATCGACCCGTCGCTTGTCGACGTAAACGTTCATCCTGCAAAAATCGAGGTGAAGTTTTCAAACGAAAAGCTCATTTACGACGCTGTATATTTTGCAGTTAAAAATGCGCTTATGAGCGAGCAAACTCCAAGCGAAATGGTAGGGGAAAATACAAGGCATTATAAAACCTCCGAGCTTTTCGGCTATAAGACTGACGACACAGTTCAGCTTTTCTTCAAGAGCGATAAGGTGCCTAAACAAGATGCGCCGAAGCTTGAATATGTAAACGAACAGGCAAAGCCAAAAACTGATTTTTTCCAAAATGTTTCTGTAAGGGAATCAAAGCCCGGCAAGGGTGCAGTAAGCGGCGTTTTGAAGGTTGACAGACCCGAGTATGCTTTTTCAAAGAAAAACGCTAATGTGGAAACAGCTGATAACAATATCAAACAAGAAAAGAACGATGAGCCAAAAACAGGCGGCTTTAAATATATAAACAGCGAAAGCTTAAAGAAAAAGGAAATAGTTGAACCGAACCCTGAAATTACAGAAAAAGAGGATGTCTATACTCGTGTAATAGGTGAGGTTTTTGATACCTATATCGTCTGTCAGCGTGGAAACGATATGTACCTGATAGATAAGCACGCCGCTCACGAAAGAATGAATTTTGAGAATGTTAGAAGAAGTCTTAACCGCCTTGACTGTCAGATGCTTCTGTCACCGATTGAGGTGCTTTTAAGCTACGACGAGTATGACGCTGTGATTGAAAATATTGAAAACGCAAAGGAGCTGGGCTTTGTTTTAGAGGACGCAAAAGCTCCGTTTATTAAGGCCTTAGGCGTTCCTGTGATAATTGATGCGCTTGACGCTGAGGAGGCTGTAAGCGAGCTTGCAAAAAATTACCTTGAGCATATGAAAAATCCTCAGATTGACGTATTGGACGAGCTTTGCCATTCGATAGCCTGCAAGGCTTCAATAAAAGGAAACGTACCGTCTGAAATTGAAGAGCTGACCGAGCTTTGCGAGAAGGTTTTCGATGAGGATTTAGTTAAATACTGCCCTCATGGCAGACCTATATTTGTAAAGTTTTCACGGACAGAAATTGAAAAGCTTTTTAAGCGTATAGTGTAAGGTGAGTTATGGAAAAGATACCTGTAATTGTTGTTTTAGGTCCAACAGCGTCCGGGAAAACGGCGCTTGCAATAGAGCTGGCGAGGACGTACAACGGAGAAATTGTTTCGGCTGACTCTATGCAAATTTATAAGGGAATGGATATAGCTACCGCTAAGCCGACGCCTTATGAGCTTTCTTTAGCTCCTCATCATCTCATTGGATTTGTAGAGTCTAAGGAACGATTTAGCGTTGCCGATTACGTCAAAGAGGCTCAAGGAGTAATTTCTGATATAAATTCAAGAGGAAGGCAAGCTATTCTTTGCGGCGGGACGGGACTTTATATAAACTCTCTTATCGACAACATTCGTTTTGACGATACTCATGAGGATTTTGAGCTTCGTGAAAGGTATTTAAAAATAGCTGAAGAAAAGGGAAACCACTATCTGTGGGAGCAGCTTAAAAGCGTTGACGAGCAAGCAGCCCTTAACATTCACGAAAATAATCTGACAAGAGTTATAAGAGCGCTTGAGGTTTACGAGCTAAGCGGGAAAACAATTTCACAGGCTAAGGCTGAAAGTAGACTTGAGCCTTCGCCGTACAGAGCTTATTTTATAGGACTTAAATTTTCAGACAGACAAATGCTTTATGACCGCATAAATGATCGTGTCGATAAAATGGTTGAAATGGGACTTGTTGATGAGGCGAGAAACGCCTACCTTGAAAACGGCTCAATGGTAACCGCTCAGCAGGCGATAGGGTATAAGGAGCTTATTCCGTATTTTCAGGGCAGAAGTTCTTTGAACGAATGTATTGAAAAAGTTAAACGAGAAACAAGAAGATATGCAAAGCGACAACTAACCTGGTTCAGGCGAGATTCACGAATTAACTGGATTGATTGTGACGAATTTGTAGATATTAAAAAAATTTCGGAAAAAATTCAAAAAGATATAGCCAAATCGGATTTTTTATGATACAATGTATGTTGAACAAGAATTTTTTCGGTAAGACAAGCTGAAAGGGTGAACAAAATGAACAAAGCGATGAACCTGCAGGATATATTTTTAAATCAGGCAAGAAAAGAAAAAGTGCCTGTTACAGTATTCCTTGTCAATGGATTTCAATTCAAGGGCTTAGTCAATGGATTTGACAGCTATGTTGTTATAATGGACTGCGATGGAAAGCAGAATGTTGTATACAAGCACGCTATATCAACAATCGCTCCGTCGAAAACGATAAACGTGCTTGATTCAGGTGATAATCAGTAAATAGGAAGGCAATACAATGAATTCGATAACCGTTAAGGTAATGGGTGTAGTTCTCTCTATATTCATTTTATTGATGGTGGGAAGTCAGTTTGTATATTTCGTAAGCGACTCGAGCGAAACGGAGGAGGCTGTTTTATATACTGTTGACGAAAGTGCTTCTTTTAGGGGTATGTTCGTTCGGGATGAAAAGGTAATTGAATATGACGGCGACGGTATTTTACAGTTTAATGTAAGCGACGCTTCAAAGCTTTCAACCGACTCGGTTATAGCTTATGTATATGATGATGAACAGCAAATATACTACAAAAGCCAGATTGAAAAGCTGACCTCCTTGAAAGAGGACTATGAAAAGGCTCAGAATCCTGGCACTACAAGCGGAATTGAAACGGAAGCACTCAGAACTAAAATATCGCAGCAGTATATGGAGCTGATTGAAAGCTGTGACAGCGAGGATTATGGAAGCGTTTGTTCGGTTCGCAAGGAGCTTATGTATCTGCTTAATTTAAATAATATCATTACCCGAAACGACACTGACTTTTCAGAGCAAATAACTGAGCTTGAAAGTATGATTTCGGAATACGAAAGCTTAACAGTCGACCCCAAGGATACAATCACATCCAATGATTCGGGTTATTTTGCGTCAACTCTCGATGGATATGAAGGCTTGGTTTCGATTTCTGACATTGAATATTTGACAGAGGAGAGAATAGATTCTCTTTTTAATGCCGAGCCTGAAACGTCTGAAAACGCAATAGGCAAAATTATCAGCGAGTACGATACTAAGTTTATTGGAGTTATTGAAAAGTCGAATAAGCTGGTTGAGCTTAGTCTTTTGTCAAGTAATTCGGTGAGCGTCAGGTTTAGCTCATCTGATAATGTCTACACAATGAGCATTGACACAATACGACCGATAGATCAAAACGAGGAAGAGTACCTGATAGTTTTAGACTGTACCGTTTTAGATGAAACTCTCCTGCAGAACAGATTTGAAAATGCAGAGCTTGTCTTTGATGAATATACAGGTGTAAAGGTTCCCAGAGAAGCTATTCGTTTTAAAGACGGAGTAAAGGGCGTTTATACTCTTTTCGGCCAGGAAACAACCTTTAAAAAGATTGACGTTATATATGAGGGCGACGACTTTGTGCTTTCAAGCAATACAGAGGACACCGCTTATGTAAACGTATATGACCAGATGCTTCTTGAAGGGGGTTAATGAGGAAAATGGTTAATCAAGGTAATTTTGATTTTGTTGTTGAAAATTACAACGAAATATGTTATAATATGCAGAATGCAAGGGCAAAGTACACAAATGAGCAAAGTGATGTAAAAATTTTAGCGGTGACAAAGACCGTCGCTCCTGAAATTGTAAACGCTGCCATTGATTGCGGTGTTACGTTGCTGGGCGAAAACAGGGTTCAGGAATATCTTTCAAAGAAGGATTTTTACAAGCCCTGCGATGTGCATTTTATTGGGCACTTGCAAACTAACAAGGTTAAATATATCATAAATAGCGTATCCATGATACAATCTGTTGATTCGATGAAGCTAGCCCAGGAAATTGACAGGCTGGCCAAAAAGAACAACAAGGTTATGGACGTTCTGATTGAAGTTAATATCGGTGAGGAGCTTTCTAAAAGTGGAGTTTCCAAAAGCGAAGCTTTTTCCTTGATAGAACAAGCGTCAGAGCTTGAGAATATAAGAATTCAAGGTTTGATGGCAATTCCGCCGATAAATTCAAGCGATGAAATATACGCTTCTCTTTATGAAATATTTAACAGCTTGAAGGAAAAAAGCTTTCCAAACGTCGATATGAAAATATTGTCGGTAGGAATGTCGGGAGATTATGAGAAGGCTATTAAGTACGGCTCTAATCTTGTAAGAATAGGAACTAAGCTCTTCGGGGCGAGAAAATATGTGGAGGTTTAAAAATGAGTGTAATGCAAAGCTTTAAAAATTTATTCGTTGGTACAGACGATACAGATGAGGAGTATACTGCTGTATACGATAATCCTAATCAGACTATCGATCCTGCTGTCGAAAAGAGAAACAGAGAAGTAAAGATTGCTGCAACAACTACGCTACAAATTGTACTTGCCAGACCTGCGGATTTCAACGAGGTTAAGGGAATTGGAGACGACCTTAACGCTCAAAAGACTATTCTTTTGAACCTTGAAACCGTTAAGCCTGAGGACGCAAAAAGAATACTAGACTTTTTATCGGGAGTTGCTTATGCAAACGGCGCCGATATTAAAATGATGGCGCAGAAGACCTTTGCTATAATGCCTAGAAACGTTGACTTCTCAGGCGTTGATTTGATGAGTGAATTGGAAAACAACGGATATAGCTTTTAATGAGTACGGACAGATTTTCATTTCTTGGCAATTTAAGCGATGAGGATGAAATTTTTGTTCGACGAGTCTGCGATGTAGCGCGTCGTGCTGAGGAAAGGTATATGCCTTGCTTTTCTCATTTTCTTGATTCAAGGCAGCGCTCTCTTGCAGGTGAGGTTTTAGCATCCCTCAAGTGTAATAGCTATGCCTTTTTCGGAGGATATGAGGACGCATCGAGGGTAAAGCTGGGCGTTTTCCCTGAATATGAGGAGCCTGACACACAAGCGTTTGACATTTGTGGGTTTACTTTTTCCTATCGAAGTGAGGATAAGCTGACGCACAGGGATTTTCTTGGAAGTCTGATGTCGCTTGACATCAAGAGAGATACGATAGGTGATATTATTGTAGGCGACGGCAAAAGCGTTGTTTACGCAGATAAAAATGTCGGCTATCTTATTTTGCATGACATCAAAAAGATAGGACGAATAGGTGTAAAGGTGTCTGAAGGCGCCGATAGCACTGTTAGGACGATGCAGACTTTTACGGAAATTAAAGGAACAGTTTCCAGTCTCAGGCTCGACTGCATTGTAGCTCTTGCTCTGGGAATAAGCCGGGAGAAGTCTTTGAATTTGGTGAAGAATACAGGTGTCAGCATAGATTATCGCCTTATAAATTCACCTTCGTTTATGCTTGACGAGGGGCAGACTTTCTCTATCAGAGGCTATGGAAAATATACATTCGTCAAAAATTGCGGTTTTACTCGCAAAAACCGTGTTACAGTTATTATAGAAAAATTTGATTAGGAGGACATTAAGATGCTTAGTCCACAGGATATTGCTGAAAAACGTTTTGAAAAGGGTACGTTTGGTTACAAGCCCGAAGACGTTGACGCATACCTTCTTGAGGTTTCAAAGCTGGTTGAGGCTTTGGTTGCCGAAAATGAAGAAAGCGACGAAAAGATTATAAAGTTGGTTGAAAAAATCAACGAATACAGAAATGATGAAGAAGCTATTAAGGAAGCTCTTTTAGGCGCTCAGAAGCAGGCTCATCAGGTGCTCAGCGATGCACAGGAGAAGTCTGAAAAGATGATTAACGACGCTAAGGCTGAGCAGGAGAGAGTTTCTCAGGAAAGCGCTGAGAAGTGTGATAAAATCGTCAGGGATCACAAGGCTAAGTGCGAGAAGATCATTAAGGAAAATACCGAAAAGACAGAGCATAGAATTAAAGCTACAAAGCTTCAGGCGGAGCAGGAGGCTGAAAACCTCGAAAAGCTAAAGCTTGAGGTTTCGAGGTTTAAGGCTAAGCTTATTGAGCTTTACAATAAGCAGCTAAAGCTTATAGCAGAGCTCCCTGAAATTTCTGAGGAAGAGATTGAAACTATTATCGAGCAGAAGGAAGCAGAAGCTAAAAAGCTTGAGGAGAGCAAGGCTATTATCAAGGCTGCTGAAGAGCTTAAAAATGCTCAGCCTGAAAAGACTGAGGAGAGCTTCCACTACGAGGGAAATACATATTCGCCTGATGATATACATTTCGACGATTTGAAATTTGGAAAAAACAACTAACAGAGGAGTAAACACTAAATGGCACAGGACTACAACAATACTTTGAATTTACCAAAGACTGATTTTCCTATGAGGGGTAATCTTCCAAAGAGAGAGCCTGATATGCTTTCAAAATGGGATGATGAAAGACTATATTATGAAATGGTAAAGAAGGGTGAGGGCAAGCCGACTTATATTTTGCACGACGGACCTCCGTACGCAAACGGCGATATTCACTTGGGAACTGCTCTCAATAAAGTCCTCAAGGATATTATTGTCAAGTATAAGAATATGAGCGGATATTGCGCTCCGTACGTTCCTGGCTGGGATACTCACGGACTTCCTATTGAGCTTAAAGCAATGAAGTCAATAGGCGTTGAAAACGGTGCTATTCCTGCAATCGAGCTTAGAAAGCATTGTAAGGACTTTGCTCTTTCATTTGTTGAAAACCAAAAGAACCAGTTTAAAAGACTTGGAGTTTTAGGTGATTTTGACGATCCATATCTTACATTAAAGCCTGAGTTTGAAGCAAGACAGGTTAAGGTTTTCGGCGAAATGGCTAAGAGGGGCTACATCTACAAGGGCTTAAAGCCGGTTTATTGGTGCCCTGAATGTCAGACTGCTCTTGCAGAAGCTGAAATCGAGTATTCTGATGATCCGTGTCATTCTATTTATGTTAAATTTAAGGTAACCGACGACAAGGGAATTTTCTCATCTCTCGGAATTGACCTTGATAAAACCTATTTCGTTATCTGGACAACAACTACATGGACGCTGCCGGGCAACCTTGCTATCTGCTTGGGACCTGAGTATGACTATACTGTTGTCAAGGCTTCAAATGGCGAAAATTATGTAATGGCTCAATATCTCGTTCCGCAGACTATGGAAGCTGCCGGAATTGAAGAGTATACCTGTGAGGGCACATTCCTTGGCAAAGAGTTTGAAGGAATTAAGACTGAGCATCCGTTTATGAATCGACCGTCGCCAATTATTATCGGAGATCACGTTACTCTTGACAGCGGTACAGGCTGTGTTCATACAGCTCCTGGATACGGTGTTGAGGACTTCGAGGTTTGCAAGAATTACGACGATATCGGAATTGTTGTTGGAGTTGACGGAAAGGGAGTTCTGACTAAGGACTCCGGAATGTTCGAGGGACTTAAAACTGAGGAAGCCAACAAGGTTATTGCTCAGCATTTAAAGGAAACGGGCGCTTTGTTTGCACTTGAGGAAATCGAGCACCAATATCCGCATTGCTGGAGATGCAAATCGCCGGTTCTTTTCCGCGCGACAGAACAGTGGTTTTGCTCTGTAAACGACTTCAAGGACGACGCTGTCAAGGCGATTGAAGACGTTGAGTGGATTCCTGGCTGGGGCGAGGACAGAATAAAGGGAATGGTTATGGATCGTTCCGACTGGTGTATTTCTCGTCAGAGAACCTGGGGCGTGCCTATTCCTATTATCTATTGTAAAGACTGCCACAAGCCTATTGTAAATGAAGAAACTATAAATGCTATTTCCGAGCTTTTCAGAAAGGAAGGCTCTGATGCTTGGTATACTCACGAGCTTTCTGAATTTATTCCTGATAGCGTTAAGTGCGAGTGTGGCTGCAGCGAATTTGAAAAAGAAATGGACATTATGGACGTTTGGTTTGACAGCGGCGTAACTCACAGCGCAGTTTTAGAGGAGCGTGATGAGCTTTCAAGTCCTGCCGACCTTTACCTCGAGGGTGCAGACCAGTACAGAGGCTGGTTCCAGTCGTCATTGCTGACAAGCGTTGTCTGCAACGGCAGAGCGCCTTATAAGGCGGTTTGTACGCATGGATGGGTTGTTGACGGCCAGGGCAAGACAATGCACAAATCACTCGGCAACGGAATTGAGCCAAGCGAAATTACAGAAAAGTACGGAGCTGACATATTAAGACTATGGGTCACTTCAAGCGATTATCATTCCGATATCAGAATTTCTAACGATATTCTTTCTCAGCTTTCCGATGCATATAAGAAAATCAGAAATACAGCCAGATTTATTTTAGGAAATATTGGCGATTTTGATATTGATAAGGACGCAGTTTGCGAGTGTAAGCTAAGCGACCTTGACAAGTGGGCACTTTATAAGCTCGACGAGCTGATTGACAAGGCAAATGTCGCATATAATGCTTTTGATTTTCATATTGTTTTCCACGCAATTCACAACTTCTGCGTGACGGATATGTCAAACTTCTATCTTGATATTGTCAAGGACAGATTGTATTGCGAAAAGGCTGACAGTCTTTCAAGACGTGCGGTTCAAACTGTTATGTATAAGATATTATCCGCAATTTCTCGTCTGGTAGCGCCGATTCTATCTTTTACAGCTGATGAGATCTGGAGCTATATCCCTCATTCTTCGAGCGATAACACGCAGAGCATTTTCTTAAACGATATGCCTGAAAAGTCAGGAATTGAGGTAACTGACGAGTTTAAGGAAAAGTGGAGCCTGATTTACGAGCTTCGTGACGAGGTTAAAAAGGCGCTTGAAATCAAGCGTAACGATAAGGTAATAGGCAAGTCGCTTGAAGCTGATGTAGAGATTTACGCTGATGGTGAAATGTTTGATAAAATTAGCGCGCTTTCGGATATTTTGCCTGAAATCTTTATCGTTTCAAGAGTTGAGGTTTTAAACGGCGAGGGAGAATTTAAGGGCGATATGGAAGGCGTTTCCATAAGCGTTAAAAAGGCGTCAGGCGAGAAGTGCGAAAGATGCTGGATATACTCCGACGATGTTGGCAAAAATAGCGAGCATCCAACGCTTTGTGCAAGATGCGCAGGCGTCGTTGAATAGTTTTTTCGCAAGCTGAGTCAGCTTGCTTTAGGGCAATACTGTGCTTTGTTTGTGCGGTGTTGCCTTAATTCGGGAGGTAAAGGGTAAATGGTAGTTCTATCCGTTGTGCTTCTGGTTGTGCTAATTGCAATCGATCAGATAACGAAAGCTTTGGTGAATACATATTTAAGCGTCGGCGAGATAGGATATTCATTTTCTATTGGCAATTTTGATGTTTTTTCTATAACTCACGTCAGAAACAGCGGAGCAGCTTGGAGCATTCTTGAAGGCAAAACATACTTTTTGATTGCCGTTGCTTTTGCCGCCATAATTATTGCGTTTTACTTTATTTTCAGAGGTAAGATTAAATCCTCCGTTGGAATTATTTCTTTAATAATGATTATAAGCGGCGGAATAGGAAACTTAATTGACAGGATAAGGCTTGGCGAGGTAATAGACTTTATAAAGACTGATTTTATTACGTTTCCTGTGTTTAATTTTGCTGATATCTGCGTAGTTATCGGAGCGATTATATTCTGCTTGTGGGTAATTATAAGCGATATAAAGGAAAGAAGAAAAAAAGGAAAGTGCTTCAAATGAATGAGCTTGAGTTTGAGGCGTTGCAAAATGACAGCATTCGCATTGATAAATTTCTGTATTTAAAGCTTGAAGATAAAACTCGCTCGTTCATTCAAAAGCTTATAGAAGAAGAAAACGTATTTGTTTTTGACAAGCCTGTTTCTAAAAACTACAAGCTGAAGTGCGGCGACAAAGTAAGAGTGCAAATTCCAGATCCGATAGAGCTTGATATCAAGCCTGAAAACATTCCTATTAATATTGTCTATCAGGACAGCGATCTGCTTGTTGTTGACAAGCCAAAGGGAATGGTGGTTCACCCGGCGCCAGGAAATTATACAGGTACTTTAGTCAATGCTCTGATGTACCATTGCGGCGATAATTTGTCTTCAATCAACGGCGTTATAAGGCCGGGAATTGTACATAGAATTGATAAGAATACAAGCGGCTTGCTGATGGTTGCCAAAAACGACAGAACGCATAACTTTTTAGCCGAGCAGATTAAAAACCACACCTTTAAAAGAGAATACTGCGCTGTCTGTCTGGGGCATTTCAAAGAGGAGTCAGGAACTATAAACGCGCCTATTGGAAGAAGTAAAAACGACCGCAAAAAGATGTGCGTTACCAATGAAAATTCCAAGGAAGCTATTACTCATTACGAGGTTTTAGAGGAGTTTGACGGATACTCGCTTGTGAAATTTGTTCTCGAAACGGGAAGAACACACCAGATAAGAGTTCATTCAAAGTATATAGGTCACCCCGTACTCGGTGATGATGTGTATTCCAAGCCGTTTAAAGGATTAGAAGGGCAGTGCCTTCACGCTCAGACGCTGGGCTTTGTCCATCCAAACGGCGAGTATATGGAATTTTCTTCACCGCTCCCGGGATATTTTACCAATATATTGAAAAGGATTAAATAGTAGATGTTTGAAGATATTGACAAGGTTTTGCTTATCACCGATATGGACGGAACTTTTTTAAATTCTAAAAAAATCCCGTCGGAAGAAAATCTTAAAGCTGTTGAAAGGTTTCAAAAGGCTGGCGGGAAATTCACTATAGCGACCGGCAGAGCTCTTCAGGCGGTTAAGCTTTATTTTGAATATTTTAACTGCAACTTTCCAATGGTTATGTTCAACGGCGGAATGGTTTACGATTTTGAGAGAGATGTATCTCTTTATGACAGCTTTGTTCCTGACTTTACAAGGGATATAGTTTTGGATATTTTAAATAAGTTTCCAAAGCTCGGCTGTGAGATATTAGTAAGGTCGAATATTAAAATCGTTCAGTATAATGATATGGAGGAGTATCACACCAGAATTTGTAAATCAAATCCTGATATAGTTTCGCTTGACGAGGTGCACGAGCCTTGGTACAAGGTTTTGTTTGCCGACACGGAAGAAAATATCGACGAGGTTCAACGGTACGTCGAAGAAAAGAACTTTGGCGGAGTTGATTTTGTCAGAAGCGATAAATTTTTCTACGAGATTTTGCCAACAGGCAACTCAAAGGGAACTGCTGTTTCAAAGCTTCGGGAAATTTGTAATTTATCCGATTATACAATAGTTTGCGTAGGAGATTATGATAACGATATTGAGATGATTGAGTACGCTGACGTTGGAGTTTGCCCAAGCAACGCAGTAGAGAGCGTCAAGCGGGCGGCGGATATAGTTTTAAAGCAATCAAATGATGAAAATGCTATTGCGGCAGTAATAGATTTTATATTTTCTAAAATAAAAAACGGAGGTAAATTTGATGGACGCTAATTTAAAAAAGCAGCTTAAAGTTACGGCTTGTAAAATCAGAATGGGAATTATTGAGGGCGTTCACAGCGCAAAATCGGGACACCCGGGCGGTTCGCTTTCGATAGCTGACACGCTTACATATCTTTATTTCAATAAGATGAACGTAAATCCCGAAAACCCGGACGACCCAGACAGAGATCGCTTTGTTCTGTCAAAGGGACACACAGCGCCTGCACTTTACTCAACTCTTGCACAGAAAGGATATTTCAGCACAGAGGAGCTTAAAAGCTTGCGTCATATAGGCGCACTTTTGCAAGGACATCCTTGCATTCAGATTCCTGGTGTTGATATGTCATCAGGTTCGCTAGGACAGGGTATTTCTGCGGCTTGCGGAATGGCTCTTTCATCTAAGCTTGACGCTAAGGCTGGCAAGCACGAATATAAGGTGTATACAGTTTTAGGCGACGGTGAAATTGAAGAAGGACAGGTATGGGAGGCTGCAATGTTTGCTTCTCAGTATAAGCTTGACAATCTCGTTGCAATTGTTGACAACAACGGACTTCAGATTGACGGTAAAATTGAGGACGTTATGTCGCCGTACCCGATTGTTGATAAGTTCAAGGCTTTTGGTTGGCACGTTATCGAAATGAACGCACATTGCTTTGATTCTATAGAAGCTGCTTTTGACGAAGCTGACAAGGTTACAGGACAGCCTGTCGTTATAATTCAGAAGAGCGTCAAGGGCAAGGGCGTTTCGTTTATGGAAAACAATGTTTCATGGCATGGCGCAGCTCCAAACGACGAACAGTACGCACAGGCAATGAGTGAGCTTCAGACAGCGCTCGATGAGCTTTGCTCTGATGATTGCTGCAACAAGTAAAGGGGAGGTAAGAATAATGGCTGATGTAATTAAAAAAGCAACTAGAGAAAGCTACGGCGAAGCGTTAGCTGAGCTTGGCGATAAATATGAAAATCTGTATGTGCTTGACGCTGACCTTGCGGCAGCTACAAAAACAGGCATATTCAAAAAGAAGTTCCCTGAAAGATTTTTTGACTGCGGAATTGCCGAAGCAAATATGATGGGCGTTGCTGCTGGACTTGCGGCAACAGGAAAAATTCCTTTCGCTTCAACATTCGCTATGTTTGCGTCTGGCAGAGCGTTTGAAATTGTGAGAAACTCTATTGGATATCCACATCTTAATGTTAAAATCGGTGCAACTCACGCTGGAATTTCTGTAGGTGAGGACGGAGCTACTCACCAGTGCAACGAGGATATTGCTCTTATGAGAACAATTCCTGGAATGACAATTATTAACCCAGCAGACGACGTTGAAGCAAGAGCTGCTGTTGAAGCTGCTATTTTGCACGACGGTCCTGTTTATCTTCGCTTTGGAAGATTAGCTGCTCCTGTATTTAACGATAAGGAAACCTACAAGTTCGAGCTTGGCAAGGGAATTGAATTAACAAGCGGCAATGATATTACTATTGTAGCTACCGGTTTAATGGTTTCTGAAGCTTTAAAGGCGGCAGAAGCTCTTAAAGAGGACGGCATAAACGCAAGAGTTATCAACATTCATACAATTAAGCCGATTGATAAGGAAATTATCGTAAAGGCAGCTAAGGAAACAGGTAAAATAGTAACCGTTGAGGAGCATAGCGTTATCGGCGGTTTAGGCTCGGCTGTTTGCGACGTATTAAGTGAAAGCTGTCCGGCTCCTGTTAAGAAAATTGGCGTAAATGATGAGTTCGGTCATTCAGGCCCGGCTGTTGACCTGCTTAAGCAGTTTGGACTGTGCGCTGAAAATATCGCAAAGACGGTAAAGGACTTTATCTAGCATTTTTAAACTCATAATTTTACGCATTTTAAAGTCGAATATTTATTAGCGGCAGCTGCAATCAGCAGCTGCCGCTCGGTATATCAATTAAAATACACACTTTACATATTTGTGTTTTTGGTGTATACTAAGAACATAAGTTCAAAGCGCTTGATATTGCATGAACGGAGGATTTATGGAAAATAAAACTACTGGAGAAAATCTTCACAAGGGACATAGACAGCGACTAAAGCAAAAGTTTCTGGACAATGGAATTGAAGCTTTGAATGCACACGAAGTGCTGGAGCTGCTGCTTTTTTATACTATTCCTCTCAAAAATACCAACGACATAGCTCACGAGCTTATTAACCGTTTTGGTAGCCTTACTGCAGTTTTTGACGCACCTGTCAGCTCTCTTTGCGAGGTTAAAAACATCAGCGAAAATTCCGCCGTTTTGCTAAAGCTGATTCCTCAGCTTTTGAGATATTATCAATCTTCTCCTGATGTTAATCAGTCGATGAAGGATATAAACTATGTTAAAAGATATTTTACTGCGCTTTATATAGGCGTAAAGGATGAGGAGTTTAAAGTCTGCTGTCTTGACAATAATCTACAGGTTATTGCCTGTAATACCTTGTCTGTTGGAAGCGCAAGAGAGGTGCCTATTGATGCTAGAATGGTTGCTAAGGCTGCCTTTGAAGCAAATTCTCAATGGGTGATTATAGCTCATAATCATCCTGACGCTTCTCCTAATCCTTCGCAGGAGGACATTAAGCTGACTTCAGATATTGCTGGTGCATTAAATTCCATTGGCATAGAGGTGCTTGACCACATTATCGTTGGCAAGGGTAGCGTATATTCTATGAAGGATTATGGCATAATTGATTAAATCTGAATTTTGGTGAAAGGTATGGATAGATTTAAGCTCGTATCCGATTATAAATTGTCGGGCGATCAGCCGCAGGCGGTCGACGCCCTCGTGGAAGGAATTAACAAAGGCTACAAGGAGCAGACTTTGCTTGGAGTTACAGGTTCAGGAAAGACCTTTACAATGGCAAACGTTATTGAAAGGGTTAATAAGCCTACTCTTGTTTTGGCGCACAATAAAATACTGGCGGCTCAGCTTTGCAGCGAGTTCAAGGAGTTTTTTCCCGACAACGCTGTTGAATATTTCGTTTCCTACTACGATTATTATCAGCCTGAAGCGTATATTCCAAGCACAGATGTGTATATTGAGAAGGACGCATCTATTAACAATGAAATAGACAAGCTTCGTCACTCGGCTACCTCAGCGCTTGCTGAAAGGCGAGATGTTATAATTGTAGCGAGTGTGTCGTGTATATATTCGTTAGGCGACCCTGCTGAATACAAATCTATGGTGATTTCGTTACGACAGGGTATGGAAATTTCCCGTGACGAGCTTTTAAAAAGGCTCGTCAAGCTTCAATACGAGCGAAACGATATAGCCTTTGAACGAAACAGATTCAGAGTTCGTGGCGACGTAGTTGAAATTTATCCGGCAAGCTATACTGACAAGGCTATCAGAGTTGAATTTTTTGGAGATGAAATTGACAGAATCAGCGAGATTGATATAATAACAGGCGAGCGGCTGACGGTTTTAAGTCACGCTGCAATTTTCCCTGCATCTCACTATATAGTAAGTCCTGACAAAATGTCGTCAGCTATTGAAGAAATAAGGCGGGAGCTTGACGAGCGGATAAAGTATTTTACCGATAAGAATTTGCTTATCGAAGCTCAGAGAATAGCTCAGCGTACAAATTACGATATAGAAATGCTTCAGGAAATAGGCTTTTGCTCAGGAATTGAAAACTACTCTCGTGTTTTAGCTGGAAGAAGTCCGGGTGCTGTTCCTTTTACGCTTTTAGACTTTTTTTCTGATGATTTTTTGCTGTTCGTGGACGAATCGCACGTTTCAATTCCACAGGTCAGAGGAATGTACGCAGGTGACAGAGCAAGAAAAACAACTTTAATTGACTACGGATTCAGGTTGCCCTCCGCTGCTGATAACAGACCGCTTAAATTCGACGAGTTTTATGAAAGATTAAATCAGATAGTCTTTGTGTCGGCAACTCCCGGTGATTTTGAAAGAGAAAAATCAAAGCAGATAGTAGAGCAGGTAATCAGACCTACTGGACTTTTAGACCCGCTTATTGACGTCAGACCAACTGAGGGACAGATTGACGACCTGTTGTTTGAAATAAACGAAAGGGTAGAACGCAACGAAAGAGTTTTGGTTACAACGCTTACAAAGAAGATGGCGGAGGACTTAACAGAATATTTTAAAGGCTGCAATATCAAGGTCAGATATATGCACCACGATATTGATTCAATCGAGCGAATGGAAATTATAAGGGATTTGCGATTAGGCGAATTTGACATTTTAGTCGGAATAAACCTGCTTCGTGAAGGACTTGATATTCCTGAGGTTTCGCTTGTTGCGATTTTAGACGCTGACAAGGAAGGCTTTTTGAGGTCTGAAAGCGCGCTTGTTCAGACGGTCGGACGAGCTGCCAGAAATGAAAACGGAAAGGTAATAATGTATGCTGATTCGGTTACTGGCTCTATGGAGCGAGCAATTACTGAAACCGAACGAAGACGAAGCATACAGATGAAATTCAACGAGGAGCATGGAATAACTCCGAAAACTATTATAAAGGACGTTCGTGACGTTATTGAAATTTCCAGCAAGGAAGAGATTGAATATTCAGCAAGGCAGAAAAACAAGATGAGCAAGGCGGAGTCAGCGAAGCTTATTGAAAAGCTCACCCGACAGATGAAGGAAGCTGCTAAAATGCTTGAATTTGAACACGCGGCATTCCTTCGTGATAAAATCGCAGAGCTAAAAGGCGAAAAATAACATCTTGACAAACAAACATTTGTTCGTTACAATATTTCTGGAACGTATGTTTGCAATAATCTAACTAGCAGGTGATAAAATGGAATATGAAGAGTACATGATGATTTCAGACAAAACCGAAAAGGTTGAAAAAAGCATTGCGCCTTGCGGACTGATCTGTGAGCTGTGCAGTGAAAGGAGTCATTGCAAGGGATGTAATTTCAGTAAAAAAGACGAGCTTGGATGCTGTTGTTATCAGCGTATGTGCTGTGATAATAAGAAAATAAGCGGATGTTGGGAATGTCAAGATTTCCCTTGCGGAAAAGATATGCACGATGTTTCACAGCATGGAGTGAGGCTTGTTGCATTTGTAAGATATGCAAAGAGAATAGGTTTACATAGTCTTGCTGAATGCATTGTGAAAAACGAAGAAAAGGGAATTTTATATCAGAGTGATCCAGTGAATTACACAGGAGATTATGACGGACTTAACACAGAAGATGAAGTTATAGAACTTTTAATGAAAGGGAATTTGAAAGAAGATGCAAAGCAATAAAATAGTAATTAAAGGCGCAAGGGAGCATAATCTTAAAAACGTCAATTTAACGCTTCCGAGGGATAAGCTTATTGTAATGACAGGACTTTCAGGTTCAGGAAAATCCTCTCTTGCGTTTGATACTATATATGCAGACGGACAGCGTAGATATATGGAGTCGCTATCCTCTTATGCGAGAATGTTTTTGGGTCAGATGGAAAAGCCTGACGTTGATTCCATTGAAGGACTTTCTCCGGCAATTTCAATTGACCAGAAGACTACCTCCAAAAACCCTCGTTCAACCGTTGGAACTGTAACCGAGATTTACGACTATCTTCGACTTTTGTATGCAAGAATAGGCGTTCCTCATTGTCCTGTTTGTGGAAAGGAAATCAAGCAGCAGACGATAGATCAGATTGTCGATAAGATTTGCGAACTGCCGCAGGGAACTAAAATTCAGCTATTAGCGCCAGTTGTCAGAGGGCGAAAGGGCGAGCATCAGAAGGAATTTGAAAAGGCCAGAAAGGCAGGCTACGTAAGAGTTCGGGTTGACGGAATTATTTACGATTTGTCGGAGAAAATAACTCTTGAGAAGAATAAAAAGCATAGCATTGAGGTTGTAGTCGACCGTCTTGTCGTAAAGGAAGGCATAAAGAGCCGCTTAACCGATAGTATTGAAACAATTTCTCATATAACTGGAGGACTCGTTTTGTGTAATGTAATCGACGGCGAGGATGTTTTATTTTCACAAAATTATTCCTGCCCTGACCACGATTTTTCAATGAGCGAGCTTACACCCCGAATGTTTTCTTTTAACAATCCATACGGCGCCTGCGAGCATTGTACAGGACTTGGAGTTTTTCAGGTTATAGATCCCGACCTTATTCTGCCAAATAAGGAGCTTTCAATTTTACAAGGCGGTATAAAGGCTAACGGCTGGAACTCTCTTGCAGAGGATTCGTTTGCTATGACTTATTTCCGTGCGCTTAATAAGCAATATGGGATACCGCTTGACAAGCCGATAAAAGACCTGTCTGCTGAGCATATTGATATTTTACTGTACGGTACAAAGGGTGAGAAGTTAAAGCTTACAAGAACCTCTAAAAGCGGTTGGAGCGGCACCTTTGAAGCTGAGTTTGAGGGAATTATAAACTCGCTTGAAAGACGTTACAGAGAGGGTACCAGCGAGTATACGAAAAAGGATATTGAGCAATGTATGTCCGAAAAACCTTGTCCTGTTTGTCACGGAGACAGGCTTAAAAAGGAAATTCTGGCTGTAACTGTAGGGGGTATGAACATTTCCGACCTTTGTAAGCTAAGCGTAGTTGAAGCTCTTGACTTTTTTGAAAATTTAAGCGACAAGCTTGACAGCCGAGAGCTTATGATTGGCGAGCGAATTATCAAAGAGATAAAAGAACGTTTAGGCTTTTTAAAGAGTGTCGGACTTGAATACCTGACTCTTTCTCGCTCAAGCGGTACGCTCTCTGGCGGAGAAAGTCAAAGAATACGTCTTGCAACTCAGATAGGCTCGTATCTTATGGGAGTTTTG
This sequence comes from Ruminococcus sp., assembly GCA_021205185.1. Classification (GTDB taxonomy): domain Bacteria; phylum Bacillota; class Clostridia; order Oscillospirales; family Ruminococcaceae; genus UMGS1601. The sequence continues at coordinate 35,013 of JAJPYB010000009.1, forward strand.
TATATTCTGGACGAGCCGTCAATCGGACTTCATCAGAGGGATAACGACAAGCTTATTGCAACGCTCAAACAGCTTAGGGATTTAGGAAACACACTTATAGTAGTTGAGCACGACGAGGACACTATGAGAAACGCAGACTATATAGTTGATGTTGGACCGGGAGCTGGCATTCACGGCGGTGAAATAGTGTGTGCTGGAAGTATAGAAGACATTATGAACTGTGAGAGGTCAATCACAGGTCAGTATCTTTCCGGCAAAAAGAAAATCCCTGTGCCAGGTACCAGACGAAAGCCGAATGGGAATTATTTAGAGGTAATTGGCGCTTGCCAGAATAATCTCAAGAACATAAATGTCAAAATTCCACTCGGAGTATTTACCTGCATTACTGGTGTTTCAGGTTCAGGTAAATCCTCGCTTATTAACGAAATTGTTTACAAGGAGCTAGCAGGCAAGCTTAATAAGGCGAAAATCAGACCTGGCAAATTTAAAAAGATGCTTGGAATTGAGCATTTAGACAAGGTTGTAAATATTGATCAATCGCCAATCGGCAGAACTCCACGTTCTAATCCTGCAACCTATACCGGCGTCTTTACAGATATTCGTGAGCTTTTTGCTTCGACAAACGACGCTAAAATCAAAGGATATAATGCAGGACGCTTTTCCTTTAATATCAAGGGCGGCAGGTGCGAAGCCTGTGAGGGCGACGGCATTTTAAAGATAGAAATGCATTTTTTGCCTGATATTTACGTTCCCTGCGAGGTTTGTAAGGGTAAGCGTTATAACAGAGAAACACTTGAGGTGCTTTACAAGGGCAAGAGCATTCACGACGTTCTTGAAATGACAGTAGAGGAAGGCTGTGAGTTTTTCAAAAATCTGCCGAAAATTTCAAGAAAGCTACAAACGTTGTTTGATGTAGGACTAGGATATATTAAAATAGGTCAGCCTGCAACAACCCTTTCAGGCGGTGAAGCTCAGCGTGTAAAGCTTGCAACCGAGCTGTCAAAAAGACCTACCGGCAAGACAATTTATATTCTTGACGAGCCTACAACAGGACTACACACAGCCGATGTGCATTTGCTGATTGACGTTATTCAAAAGCTTGCAGACGGCGGAAATACGGTGCTTGTAATCGAGCATAATCTTGACGTTATCAAGACTGCCGACTATATTATAGATATGGGTCCTGAGGGTGGAAACGGCGGCGGCGAGGTAGTTGTCAGCGGTACTCCTGAGGAGGTTGCAGGGTGTGATAAATCATATACTGGACAATATTTAAAAAATGTGTTAGAATAGGATATAGCCTTTAGCTAAGGAGGCACTTTTGTGAAGAACTTAAGCTTTAAAGTTTCCCTCGGCGGAATTATTGCAGCTCTGTCGGTAGTTTTTATGTTTATGACAGCGCTGCTGCCGATATTTGTATATGTTATTCCTGCGTTGTGCGGAGCTATGCTTTTGGTTATCGCTGTTGAAATCAGCAGCTCATGGGCGTATCTCACTTATGCAGTTGTAAGCTTTCTGTCCTTGCTTTTTGTGCCTGACAAGGAAGCAGTACTTTTATATGTTCTTTTAATGGGCTTTTACCCGATTTTAAAGCTGAGACTTGACAGGATTAAACCTGCTGTTTTTTCGTTTTTAGTCAAGCTTATAGTTTACAATGTTTTGATAGTAGCGTACTACAATCTTACTATCAGAATAATTTCTTCATCAACACTCCAGGACGATATGGGTGATTTCGGCAGATACGGAGTGTACATCTTTTGGGGACTGACAAATATAGTTTTTGTCATTTACGACGTAGCAATCAAACATATTATGACCTTGTATCTGGAATGGATACGCAAAAAGATACTAACATTTTCAGTAAAAAAAGGTGACGGTAAGAATGGGAAGTAATGATATACGAACGAAAAATGAAAAGCTGAAATTGATAACCAGGGGTATTATTTTAGGCATTATGATAGTGCTAATGGTTGTGGCAACTATAGCGCTTATTCCTGTCATTTCAATTTTAAAGACAGACGAAGGCTCCGAAAAGCTGTTAAGCTTTATAGAGGCGAGGGGAGTTTTAGCACCGGTAATTTTTATGGGATTGCAGGCCTTACAGGTTATAATTCCGCTTATACCGCCAATTCAGATTGTCGGCGGAATACTTTTCGGACCGATTATGGGTTCAATTTATTCCTGCATCGGAATTTATGTTGGTATGAGCATAGTTTTTTGCATTGTTAGAATTTTCGGCTATCCAATAGTTGAAGCGTTGATAAGCGGTAAGGACTTGAAAAAGTTTAAATTTCTGGCTGACTCGTCAAAGGTTGAAATAATATTTTTTATTCTTTATTTTATACCAGGAATGCCAAAGGATACTCTTTCATTTGTAGCGCCGCTGACAAGCGTTCGTCCGAAGCATTATTTTATGTATGTCCTTCCTGCAAGATTTCCGCTAATGATTTTAGCGGCTGTATTCGGCTCAGCTGTAAGAAGTCAAAGCTATACCTTCGCGGTTATCTTGTGCATAATTATGATTGACCTTGCAATAATTGGCGTTTTGTTCAGAGATAAAATTCTCTCAGCGATTCAAAAGCAAAAGCCTGAGGAAAACATAGCGAAAAGCAAAAAGGCAATAAACTCAATGTACAAAACAGGCATAGGGATGAACTTCGCATCTGCTGTGTTATTGTGCGTTTTGCTTGTGCTTTCTTCAACTGACACCTTTTCACTCGGCAGGAAAGGCTTTTTGGCTGACGGAAGCTTTAGCTCTTTTGAAAATGTGTTTTACTTTTTGGTAAATTACGGCGAATATTTTATGGCGTCACTTATACTTGTTGGAACTGTCTCTGTTACCTCGGCGTATATAAGGAATCGCAATTTAGCTCGAAGATTAAGCGCTGCTTCCGATGATGTAAAAGCGCCTGAAAAGTGACAGAAATTGACGGGAAAAATTTTTTCACATTTTCGATTTTTTTGAAAAAAGCCCTTGACAAATCATTTTCGGTATGATAAACTATAATACGTTGTCAAGAGCAAAGCCTTGCGGGTGTAGTTCAATGGTAGAATCCCAGCCTTCCAAGCTGGTCGTGTGGGTTCGATTCCCATCACCCGCTCCATGCACCATATTGGTGCAATTTTTTTGTAAACTACTCATCTGCGCCAGTAGCTCAGTTGGATAGAGCAACTGCCTTCTAAGCAGTAGGTCGGGGGTTCGAATCCCTTCTGGCGTGCCAGGTATGGTGGATATAGCGTAGTTGGTTAACGCGTCAGTTTGTGGCACTGAAGACCGTGGGTTCGAATCCCACTATCCACCCCAGATACAGCCGTCTTTGGTTTGTGCCATTGACGGCTCTTTTCTTAAAATCCGGAGGGCGTATGGAAAACCTTTCAAATATCGGCGTTATCAAAGATTTAATGAAGCGTTACGGCTTTAGTTTTTCAAAGGGACTGGGACAAAACTTTCTGATAAACCCCACAGTTTGTCCAAAAATTGCTGAAATGGGAAACGCTAAAGAAGGCTTTGGCATAATTGAAATAGGTACAGGCTTTGGCGTTTTGACCTGTGAGCTTGCCAAAAGAGCTGATAAGGTTGTAGCTGTTGAAATTGACAGTCGTCTTATTCCTGTACTTTCTGAAACGCTCGCTGAATTTGACAACGTAAAGGTAATAAACGACGATATATTAAAGATTGATTTAGCGTCGCTTATCAAGCAGGAATTTAATGGACTGGATGTTGCCGTTTGCGCTAATCTTCCGTATTATTTAACCTCGCCTATTATAATGTCGCTTCTCGAGCTTAGACTCCCTATAAAGACGATTACTGTAATGGTACAAAAGGAAGCAGGCGTTCGCCTTTGCGCTCCGTTGGGTACAAGAGATACAGGAGCTATAACTGTTGCAATAAACTATTACGCCAAGGCAAGACGCTTGTTTGACGTAAAAAGGGGAAGCTTTATGCCCCCGCCAAACGTCGATAGCTGTGTTATTCAGCTTGAAGTCAGGGACGCTCCGCCGAAGGTAAGCGACGAAAAATTCTTTTTTGAAACTGTTAAAGCTGCCTTTTCTCAAAGGAGAAAAACGCTTGTAAATTCCTTGTCCTCGTACTTTAGCTTGAGCAAGGATAAAGTCATTACTGTTGTTAAAAGCGTCGGACTAAAAGAAACCGTTCGCCCGGAGCAGCTGCAGTTGGATGACTTTATCTCATTAGCAGAAGCTTTAAAATCAGCATATGATTTTTAATATGACTCACCCTCAAATTAGTGTGCGTGATTGAAATACAGTTGTTTTTGAACAAAAAGCAGCAATGTATTTCTTGGCAATTTGTACTTTATTACGGTTGACGAAGGCCGCAATTGTTTTGTATAATATATGATATGCGTTACCGTTTATGGAAACGATATTGAATTATTAGAAGGGGATGGCACTTTAAATGATTAAGGTGGTAAAATTCGGCGGAAGCTCGCTTGCTGACGCTTGTCAATTTAAGAAGGTTTACGACATTATCAAATCTGAGAGTGAGAGAAGGTACGTAGTTCCTTCGGCGCCGGGAAAAAGATTCAAGGACGACATAAAGGTTACAGATATGCTCTACGATTGCTATGCAAAGGTTTCAAAGGGAGCAGATTTTGCCGAAACGTTTAAGCCGATAAAGGAACGATACAATCAGATTATAGATGATCTCAAGCTCGATTTATCACTTGAGGATGAGTTTTCAAAGATTAAAACCTGCTTTGAAGCAAGAGCAGGCAGAGATTACGCCGCTTCAAGAGGAGAGTATTTAAACGGTATAGTCCTTGCGAATTATTTAGGCTTTGAGTTTGTTGACGCAGCTGATGTTATTTTCTTTACGGAAAACGGCTCTTATGACAGTCAAACGACAATGGATAAGCTTTCTAAAAGGCTGGAGGGTGTGGAATACGCAGTAATTCCTGGCTTTTACGGTTCAACTCCAAACGACACTATCAAGACCTTTTCAAGAGGCGGTTCTGATATAACTGGCTCTATTGTAGCTTCTGCCGTAAGCGCAGATATGTATGAAAACTGGACCGACGTTTCAGGCTTTTTAATTGCAGACCCTAGAATTATTGAGGATCCTCGTCCGATTACAGCTATTACATACAAGGAGCTCAGAGAGCTTTCTTATATGGGCGCAGGAGTTTTACACGAGGACGCAATTTTTCCTGTAAGAAAAGCTGGAATACCAATAAATATCCGCAATACAAATTCCCCTGAGGACGCAGGAACAATGATTGTTGAGTCGACCTCGCAAAAGCCGGAGTTTACAATTACCGGAATTGCTGGAAAGACAGGCTTTGCAGTCGTAAACATTGAAAAGGATCTTATGAACTCAGAGCTTGGCTTTGGAAGAAGAGTGCTTGAGGTCTTTGAGAAGAACGGAATTTCCTTTGAGCATATGCCTTCTGGAATTGACACAATGAGCGTAATAGTTCATCTTGAGGAATTTGCAAAGAAGGAGCAGGAAATTATAGCAGGACTGCACAGAAATGTTCAACCAGATTCTGTTGAAATCGAATCCGACCTTGCGCTGATTGCTGTTGTAGGTCGTGGAATGAAGTCAAACAGAGGTACTGCCGGCAGAATTTTTGCTGCTTTAGCGCATAGTCATGTGAATGTAAAAATGATAGATCAGGGCTCAAGCGAGCTTAATATTATCATCGGCGTTCAGGAGGATGACTTTGCAAAGGCGACTAAAGCTATCTACGATATTTTTGTTACTCACAGGCTGTAATAAAAAATTTCGCAAAACGCTTGACAAGACAGAAATTGTCTGATATAATAACCTAGTAAAAATAAAGCAGAACTCCGTTCTCACCTTCAGCAAGTTAAGCAAAAAGGTTAATACAGTATTTAGCGGCATAAAGCCGATATTGTATGAGCGCGGAAATATCTGCGCTCTTTTTTGATATTTTGGAGGTGCGTAAACATTAGCAAAGGTGAACAGAGAATTAACGAAGCTGTTACGGGAAAAGAACTTCGTATCATCGACAACGAGGGCAATCAGCTTGGTATGATGAGTGCCAGAGAAGCTTTGGAGATTGCCTATGAAAGAGATTTGGACTTAGTTGAAATTGCTCCAAACGCTAAGCCGCCGGTCTGCAAGATTATGGACTACGGTAAGTATTTGTTTGAGCAGTCGAAAAGGGAAAAGGAAGCTAAGAAGAACCAAAGGGTTGTCGAGGTTAAGGAAGTCAGAATGTCATCTACCATTGACACTCACGATTTTCAGACCAAGGTTAATCAAGCTGTAAAGTTTCTGAAATCCGGCGACAAGATTAAGGTTTCGGTAAGATTCAGAAAAAGAGGTATTGCTCATCCTCAGCTTGGCGAGGAGCTTTTAGGTCGCTTTAAGGAAGCGGTTTCGGAATACGGCAATGTTGACAAACCTGCAAAAATGGAAGGCAGAAGCTTAGTTATGTTTGTTCTGCCAAAATCCAGCAAGTAAATTATTTAAGGAGGATAAATAATATGCCAAAGGTAAAAACACATTCCGGTGCTAAAAAGCGTTTTAGAGTTACAGGCACCGGCAAGGTAAAGTATCAGCACACAAACAAAAGACACAGACTTACTCAAAAGGCTCATAAGAGAAAGAGGATTTTGCGTAATGGCGCATACACGGACAGCGCTGATTTGAAGAACGTAAAGCAGCTTATCCCTTACAAATAAATCGAGTTGTAGGGACAAATTCATTAAAAATTTCAGGAGGTAATTACTATGGCTCGTGTAAAGGGAGCAATGATGACTCGTAAGAGAAGAAATAAAACTCTGAAGCTTGCTAAGGGCTACTGGGGCGCAAAGAGCAAGCATTTTAAAATGGCTAAAGAAGCCGTAATGAAATCAGGACAGTACGCTTATGTTGGAAGAAGACTTAAGAAGAGAGATTTCAGAAGACTTTGGATTACAAGAATTTCAGCAGCCTGCAAGCTTAACGGAATTAACTATTCACAGTTTATGAACGGCGTTAAGAAGGCTGGAATTACACTTAACAGAAAGATGCTTTCAGAAATCGCTATCAGCGATCCTGCTGGATTTACTGCGATTGTTGAAAAGGCAAAAGCAGCCCTTTAATTAACATAATAACACGCAGTGAGATTTTCTCTTGCGTGTTTTGTTGTTTTTACGATTGGCGAGCGAGATGCCTGAAAGTGCGAATTTAGAACAGAAAAGGCTGAAAATTATGGTTATAAAATCAAAGGACAACCCGAAGATAAAGCAGCTCGCAAAGCTTATTTCTTCCAAAAAGGAACGCCTTAATAGCAGCTGTTTTGTAATTGAAGGAATAAAGCTTTTAGGAGAAGCTCTTGCTGAAAACGCAGAGGTTTTATCGGTGTTTGCGTCGTCTTCTGCTATTGAAAAGTATAGCTCTGTTTTAACTTTGGCTCAAAACGCTTGCGAATTTTACGAGATCACAGACGATATTGCCAAAAAGGTATCTGACGCTAAAAGTCCACAGGGTGTATTTGCTATTGTGACAAGCACTTACAATTGCATTGAAGCCTTAGACGATACGAACGACAAGATATTAGTTTTAAATAACATTTCCGACCCCGGAAATTTAGGAACCCTGCTTCGTACCGCTGACGCTGTTGGAATAAGCTCAGTTGTTTTGTGTGAAAACTGCTGTGAGGTTTATAATCCGAAGGTAGTAAGAAGCACTATGGGCAGCATTTTCAGACTTAAAATCATCTGTGAGGAAAGCTTTAAGAGCGTTTCTGATTGGTTTAAAGCAAATGGAGTAAAGTCCTTTGCGGCGGTTGTCAATATGCAGGCAGAAAGCCTAACACAAATTGAATTTCCAAAACGATGCGCTATTGTTATAGGCAACGAGGGAAACGGATTAAGCGAGCGTGATGTTTCTCTTTGCGACAGACGGATTACCATCGAGATGAAAGGGGATACCGAGTCACTTAATGCGTCAGTAGCGGCGGCAATAATTATGTGGGAAATGACAAAATGAGAAAAGGGAGTTTTCTTTTGAAACGGAGTGTGATACAATGACTAATAAGGAGCTGTGGCTGTGGATTACAGCATCATTTGGTCCTGCTAACAAGAGAAAGTGGGAGATTATGTCGGGCTATTCGTCAATTGAAGAATTCTACTCCGATTTTGTCAGAGGAAATATAATTACGCTGACTTCTGAGGAAAAGGCAAGGATGAAAGGCGTAACCGAGCAAAAGGTCAAGCAGATAGCACATTATTGCGAAGTAAAGGAAATAAATATATACTGCTATGACGACGATGATTTTCCGCAAAGGTTTAAGGATATTTTCAATCCGCCAAGCGTTTTGTTTGTTCTGGGCGATATAAAGGGAATTGACGAGTCGGTTATAGTTTCCTTTTGCGGCTCAAGAGAAATTTCTGAGTACAGTCAAAGCTTTGAAAAAAGCGTTGTAGCAGACCTTGCACGAGCAGGCGTTTTAATCGCAAGCGGTATACAGGTCGGCGCCGATATGGAGGCAAGTGTGGAGGCTGTAAACAGGAATGCGAAAAGCTATGCTATACTCGGCTGCGGGCTGGAGTATGAATATCCAAAGGGAAGCGGTGAGCTAGTTCGCAAAATATCAAAAAACGGCGCAGTTATCAGCGAATATTTTCCCAACCACAAGCCAAGAAGAAAGGACTTTCACTATAGAAACAGACTTTTGACGGCAATCGGCTTAGGCGTTGTAGTTGTACAGGCTTCTGCTAAAAGCGGTTCTTTGAGCATTGCTGAATTTGCTTTGACTGAGGGAAAGGATATTTTTGCGTTTTCGCCAAGCGACGTGTTCGGTGAAAATTATCGTGGAAATATTATGCTTTTGCGTGACGGTGCGCTGCCAGTATTTGACGCAAACGACATTTTAAACGAATATAAAAACAATTATTCGCACAAGCTTACTTTTTCAAAAAGCTTTACGGATAGCTATTCTATGGATAAAAGAAAGCTTTTTGAAAGAGGAAGAGGCAGAAATAAAGCTGCTAAAAATACAAATGATAAGAATATCGACCGTACTGCAAAGCAGGAAGCGGAAGAAAAGGAAATTGATCTATCAAGCCTAAGCGATTATGGCAAGCAGATAGTTGACGCTTTAAGGAATAAAACACTGCTCGTAGACGAAATTTCAGAGGTCACAAAGATAGATTTAATGACCTTGAATTTAGAGCTTACAGAGCTTGAGATTTTAGGTGTAGTAAAAGCACTTCCTGGAGGAAGATATTCGTTGTAGATAAAAGGAGTGAGTGAATTGTCCGATTTAATTATAGTTGAGTCGCCTTCAAAGATAAGAACTATAAAGAGGTATCTAGACAAGGGCAGCGATGTTATCGCTTCAAACGGACACTTGAGGGATCTTCCAAAATCAAAGCTCGGAGTTGACATTGAAAACGGCTTTGAGCCGCATTATATAAATATCAGGGGCAAGGAGTCTTTGATTAAGGAAATCAAGAAAAAAGCAAAGAAGTACGACCACGTTTATCTTGCTGGAGACCCTGACCGGGAGGGAGAAGCTATTTCCTGGCATTTAGCTCAGATTTTAGGTCTTGACATTAATGATAACAACAGAGTTACCTTTAACGAAATCACCGAAACGGGCGTTAAAAACGGAATGAAAGCCCCTCGGAAAATAGATATGAATCTTGTAAACGCTCAGCAGGCAAGACGAATTTTGGACAGAATTGTCGGCTATAAGCTCTCACCGTTTTTGTGGAGAAAGATCCGTAAAGGACTTTCTGCCGGTAGAGTTCAGTCTGTTGCGGTTAAAATGATTTGCGACAGAGAAAATGAAATCAGAAGCTTTTTGCCAACCGAATATTGGTCTGTTGATGCGCTTTTAAAGACTGGAAGTACTAGTAAGCCGTTTACAGCAAAGCTGATGACAGTTGCCGGCAAGAAGGCGGAGCTTTCAACCAAGGAGCAGACTGATGAGATTCTTGACAAGCTAAACGGTGCGGAGTTTATCGCTCAGAACATTAAAAAGACTATAACCAGGCGTTCTCCGAATCCGCCGTTTACAACCTCAACCTTACAGCAGGAGGCTTCAAAGCGGCTTAATTTCCAAACGAGAAAAACTATGATGATAGCTCAGCAGCTTTATGAAGGCGTTGAAATCAACGGACTGGGACTGACAGGTCTTATTACCTATATGAGAACCGACAGCCTCAGAGTTTCTGATGAAGCTAGAAAAGCTGCGGCAGATTTTATTTTGAAAAATTATGGGGAGACTTATCTTCCTGACAAGCCGAATGTTTATAAGTCAAAAAACAACGCTCAGGACGCTCACGAAGCTATCAGACCTACTCACCCTGAGCTTACGCCTGTTGACGTTAAGCAAAGCGGAGTTTCAAACGACCAATACAGACTTTATAAGCTTATATGGGAACGCTTTATGGCAAGCCAGATGGCAAAGTGTCAGCTTAATACTATATCGGTTGACATTTCAGCGCTTGACTGTATATTCAGAGTTACAGGCTTTACAGTTCGATTTGACGGATTTACAGTTTTGTATTCTGATATTAAGGATGAGGGAAGTGCTAAGAAAACAATTTTGCCGGAAATTCACAAGGGCGATGTCTTAACGCTTGTAAGCCTTGAAGGAAATCAGCATTTTACACAGCCGCCTGCAAGATATACAGAAGCGACGCTCGTAAAAGCGTTTGAGGAAACTGGCATCGGCAGACCGTCAACTTACGTTCCGACAATTACTACTATACTGTCGAGAAATTATGTAGAACGAGACGGAAAGCAGCTTAAGCCTACTCCTTTAGGCGAGGTCACAAACAGTCTTATGAGCGAGCAGTTTGAGAATATTGTAGACGTTAAGTTTACGGCTAATATGGAAACCAACCTTGACGAGGTTGAAAACGGTAAGAAGGACTGGGTTGAGGTTTTAGAAGGCTTTTACGATGATTTTTCAAAAAGCCTTGACAAAGCAGAGCAGGAACTTGACGGAAAGAGAATTAAAGTTCCTGACGAGCCGACTGACGAGGTTTGTGAGGTCTGCGGAAAGCCAATGGTTATAAAGGTCGGAAGGTTTGGAAAGTTTATGGCGTGTACAGGCTTTCCGGAATGCACAAACACCAAAGCGATAGTTATCGACACGGGCGGAATTTGTCCGCTTTGTGGCAAAAAGGTACTTCAGAAAAAGTCAAAACGAGGTAAGACCTATTACGGCTGTGAGGATAATCCGAACTGTGAGTTTATGACGTGGGATCTGCCGACTGATAAAAAATGTCCGAACTGCGGTTCAACTTTATTCCAAAAGGGCGGCAAAAACGGAGTTTTGATTTGTCACAAGGAGGACTGCGGCTACAGCAGGAGCGTAAACGATGAATAGCGCAACTGTTATAGGAGCAGGACTTGCCGGAGTTGAAGCCTGTTATCAGCTTTCACAGCACGGAATTAAAGTAAAGCTTTTCGAGATGAAGCCTGAAAAGAAATCCCCAGCACATAAAATGGATACCTTTGCAGAGCTTGTTTGTTCAAATTCTCTGAAGGCTAAAAGACTTGAGTCGGCGGCAGGAATGCTAAAGGAAGAAATGCGGATTTTAGGCTCTCTCACAATGAAAGCAGCAGATAAGACCGCCGTTTCAGCGGGCGGTGCGCTCGCAGTTGACAGACAAGCCTTTTCTGAATATATTACCGATTATATAAGGCAGGACAAAAATATTGAGATTATATCCTCTGAGGTAAAAAGCGTCCCAAAGGACGATTATGCTATAATTGCAACAGGGCCGCTTACAAGCGAAGCTCTGAGCGAGAGTATAAAGGAGCTTTGTTCGCAGGAATATCTGTATTTTCACGATGCGGCGGCGCCGATTGTAACTTACGAAAGTCTTGATAAGTGCAAGGTTTTCAAAGCTTCAAGATATGACAGAGGTGAAGCAGATTATATTAACTGTCCTTTTGAGAGGGAAGAATACGAAAGGTTTTATCAAGAGCTTATAAACGCAGAATCCGCCCCGCTAAAGCAGGTGGATACCGAGCATTTCTCAAAGGACGGCTTTAAGGTTTATGAGGGCTGTATGCCGATCGAGGTGCTTGCAAAAAGAGGTGCTGACACTATGCGTTTTGGTCCTCTGAAGCCGGTAGGTATTACGGATCCTGAAACTGGAAGGCGACCATTTGCTGTGGTTCAGCTAAGAGCAGAAAACAACAAGGGCGATTTATACAATATCGTCGGCTTTCAGACAAACCTGAAGTTTGGCGAGCAAAAGAGAGTTTTCTCACTCATTCCTGGACTTGAGCAGGCGGAATTTGTTCGCTACGGCGTTATGCACAGAAATACTTTTATAAATTCGCCAAAGCTTTTAAACAGGAGCTTTAATATGAGAAGTCACAAGAATATCTTTTTCGCAGGGCAGATAACTGGCGTTGAAGGATATATTGAATCAGCAGCTTCTGGAATAATTGCAGGAATAAATTTATCGAGAATGATTTTGGGCAAAGACTTTTTAAATCTGCCAAAAACTACTATGATTGGTGCGCTGTCAAGCTACATCAGCGACGAAAGCGTTGAAAATTTTCAGCCAATGGGCAGCAATATGGGAATATTACCGCCGCTTGAACAAAGAATAAAGAATAAATCCGAGCGATATTTAAAGGTTGCAACGAGAGGAATTGACGATCTTAAAGCAACGCTTGGAATGTAAAAAAGGAGTAAGATATGAATATTATAATAGACGCTTTTGGCGGAGATAATGCGCCACTGGAAGTCATACTTGGAAGCAAAAGAGCAATAGAAAACCTAGACGATGTTCATATGATTTTAGTTGGCGACGAGGGTAAAATCAAAGCCTGTGCTGAAAGAAATCATATTAGCCTTAGAGGACTTGAAATTGTACATACCGACTCTGTTATCGATATTTGCGAGGAGCCTACAGAGATTATAAAGTCAAAGAATGATTGCTCAATGGCAGTCGGTATGAAGATGCTTGCTGAGGGTAAGGGCGACGCTTTTATTTCTGCAGGCTCAACGGGTGCGCTAGTAGTTGGAGCTACCTTTATCGTAAAAAGAATCAAGGGTATTAAAAGAACCGCTATTGCTACAATGCTTCCGACCTCTAATAAGCCGTTTTTGCTGATTGACGCCGGAGCTAACCACGATTGTCGCCCAGAAATGCTTGTTCAGTTTGCAATTATGGGAAGCATTTATATGGAAAAAATTATGGATAGAAGAACTCCGTCAGTATATCTCGCAAACATCGGCGAAGAAGTTTCAAAGGGCAGAGAGCTAGAGCATTTGACTTACGACCTTTTAGGCTCTGCAAATGTTAATTTCTGTGGAAATGTAGAGGCAAGAGATTTGCCTGTAGGCGATATTGACGTTTGCGTTACCGACGGCTTTACAGGTAATATGCTTTTAAAGCTTTACGAGGGTATGGGAAAAATGATGTCAAGAGAGCTTAAAGGCTTGATGACAAGTAATTTCATAAGCAAGCTCGGCGCGCTTTGTATGCTTAAAGGAATTAAAAAGTTTAGAAAGAAAATGGATTATACCGAATACGGCGGCGCACCGCTTTTAGGCATTGCAAAGCCTGTTATTAAAGCGCACGGAAGCTCTGATTCAAATGCGTTTTACAATGCTATAATTCAGGCTAAGAGCTGTGTAGAAGCTAATGTAGCTGAAGAAATTAGTAATTCATTAAAAGAAATGAAGGTTTAAAAATGGAAAAAATTTCTGAATTTGAAGAGATAATCGGTTATAGCTTTAAGGATAAAAATCTTATATATACGGCGCTTTCACATTCGTCGTTTGCAAATGAGAATAAGAAGCAGCGCAAGAGCAACGAGCGCCTTGAATTTTTAGGCGACAGCGTTTTGTCGATTATAGTTTCCGATTATATTTTCGAGCATTACACCTTCCTTCCAGAGGGAGAGCTTACAAAAATTCGAGCTTCTCTTGTCTGTGAAAAGGCGCTGTTTGGTTTTGCAAAGCAAATCAGGCTCGGCGACTTTATAATGCTTGGAAAGGGGGAAATAAATACAGGCGGCAGAACTCGCCCGTCGATTCTTGCTGACGCTTTTGAAGCTGTAATTGCGGCAATTTATCTTGACGGCGGAATGGAAGCTGCTAAAAAACACGTTTTGAGGTTCATTCCTAAAGACCTTGATCCGAAGCATTATCAGATTACCGACTATAAAACAGTTTTGCAGGAAATTATTCAGCGTAATCCTGAGGAAACGGTTGAATATGTTTTGACAGATGAAAAGGGTCCCGATCACGATAAGGAATTTACCGTTGCCGTAATGCTGAATTCAAATGTTATCGGCGAGGGAAAGGGCAAAAGCAAAAAGAGTGCAGAGCAAATGGCGGCGAAGCAGGCACTGGATTTAATGGGTTATGAAGCATAGCAATATTTCAATTTTTATACCTCATCTCGGCTGTCCTCACGCTTGCAGCTTTTGCAATCAAAATACAATAAGCGGACAGCAAAAGGCACCGACTCCAGATGAAGTCAAAGAGATTTTAAGCAATTCGCTCAATGAGGTCAGGAACAAGAAAAACACAGAAATTGCCTTCTTTGGCGGAAGCTTTACTGCCATTGACAGAGATTATATGACAGCTCTTTTAGAGGTTGCAAACGAGTTTTTGGGGAGTGACGGTTTTTCGGGAATTAGAATTTCAACACGTCCTGATTTTATTGACAGCGAGGTTTTGTCATTGCTCAAAGGCTATGGCGTTACAGCTATTGAGCTTGGAGCGCAAAGTATGTGCGACGACGTTCTATTTGCGAATGAGCGTGGGCACACTTCAAGCGATGTTAAAAACGCGTCAAGGCTCATTTTGGATTTTGGCTTTGAGCTTGGACTTCAGATGATGACGGGACTTTATAAATCTGCTCCTGAAAACGATTTGTACACAGCTTATGAAATAATCAAGCTCCACCCTAAAACTGTCAGAATTTATCCTGTTGCGGTTTTGAAAAATACAAAGCTTCACACGCTTTATAAAAGCGGCGAGTACAAGCTTATACCCTTTGATGAAATGGTGGACGAGTGCTCCAAAATGCTTATTATGTTTAAATCTGCCAATATTGAGGTTATAAGATGCGGACTGCATTCATCTGAGGACGTAAAAAACAATCTCGTTGCAGGTTTTTATCACCCTGCATTCAAGGAGCTTTGCGAGGGAAGAATTTACAGAAATGAAATTAACAGACTTATTGCAAATGTGAATAGAAATCACTTTGAGTTTTTAGTAAACGACAGGTGTATCAGCAAGGCAAAGGGTCAGAATAAGGAAAATGTCAGATACTTTGAAGAGAAGGGAATTACTATAAAGCTAATTCCCGACCGCAATACAAAAATCTATCAATTGAAATTACTCGATACTTCTACGAAAGGAGCAGGTTTGTAAAAATTGCAGACTAATAAAAGATGTATTTACAATCATTAGAACTTAACGGGTTTAAATCATTTCCCGATAAAATATCATTGGAATTTGACAAGGGACTTACCTGCGTTGTCGGACCTAACGGAAGCGGAAAGAGCAATATCGGCGACGCTGTCAGATGGGTCTTAGGAGAGCAATCTTCTAAAAGTCTTCGTGGTTCAAATATGCAGGACGTAATCTTTTCAGGAACTCAAACGAGAAAGGCTGGAAAGTTTGCGCAGGTAACTCTAAATATTGAAAATTCCGACCGAGCGCTTGAGCGTGACGATGATTTGGTTTCCGTTTCAAGAAAGCTTTATAAAAACGGTGACAGCGAATACATAATCAACGGAGAGCAGGTAAGGCTTCGCGACGTTTTAGAGCTGTTTATGGATACGGGCCTTGGTAAGGACGGCTATTCTATTATTGGTCAGGGCAAAATTGCCGATATAGTTTCAAGCAAGTCGACCGACAGACGTGAAATTTTTGAGGAAGCAGCTGGAATTTCAAAATTCCGATATAAGAAACAGGAAAGCGAAAGAAAGCTCGCTCATGCAGAGGACAATATTTTAAGGCTTAATGATATTCTTTCCGAGCTTGAAGGAAGAGTAGGACCGCTTAAAACTCAATCTGAAAAGGCGAAGAAGTATCTGCAGCTCAGAGATGTTAAAAAGGATTTAGACGTTTCTCTCAGCGTTTACAAATACAACGAGCTTAATGAAAATTTATCAGGAGTTGAGGATAAGCTTTTATCAGCTCAAAGCGAGTATGAAGCACTTTCCCGTGAGCTTGACGAGCTTGACGATACAATTGACAAGGGCAATCTTGAGCGTGCTAAATATAACGATAAAATCGACGCACTTCGCAAGGAGATACACTTCATTGAGCAGCAAAGCGGAGAGCTAAATGCTCGCACAGCCGTACTTCAAAACGATATAGAGCATATAAACTCGCAGATTGTTGATAACACTCTTTCAATCAAAGAGCTTGAGGGAAGCTCGCAGGACTTTGAAAAAAAGATTGAAGAAAAAGAAAATGAGCTTTCAAAAATTCGGGAGCAGCTGGATCAGACGAACAAGCAGGCTGACGAAACTCAGCAAAAGCTTAGTCATACACAAACTCTTGAAAGTGAATTTGACAAGGATCTAAAGCAAAATTCACAAAACATAAACTCGCTGTACATTAAGAAAAGTGAGCTTGAATTTACTATTGCCGGCGAAAAGCGAAATATTGAAGAGTATAAAAAGCAAATTTCCGAGGGCGAAAGGTATATAGCAGAAGCAGAGGACGAGCAGAAGAGAGTTTTAAAGGAGCGTGCTGAAATAAACTCAGCGCTTGTGCTTGCCGAAGAAAAGCTATCGGAATTAACAAACAGAATTTCAGGCTTTACTAAGCTTTACGAAAGCAAGGAAAGCCAATACGAAGCAAAAAATGCTGCTTTTAATTCCTGTAGGCTTAAAATCGGCGAGCTTAAAAACCGTCTGCAAATTTTAAGCGACCTTGAAACCTCTATGGAAGGCTTTTCATCAAGCGTTAAGCAGATTGTAAAGGCTTCAAAGGAAGGCAGAATCAGTGGAATATCAGGCTCTGTGGCGCAGCTTATTACAGTAGATTCAAAATACAGCATAGCTATTGAAACGGCGCTTGGCGCAGCTATGCAAAACATCGTTGTTGAAAATGAAGAAACCGCTAAGAGATGTATACGCTACTTAAAGGAAATAAGAGGAGGCAGAGCAACATTTCTACCTCTCAATGTCATAAAGCCTAGAACGCTTGACCTTAGTCGTGCGAAGCTTTCCGACGGATATATATCTACTGCTGAAAAGCTTGTCAGCGCTGATGCGAAGTACCAAAATATTATTTCAAATCTTTTAGGTAGAATTGTAGTAGCAGAGGATTTGGACAGCGGCACTGTTATTGCAAAGTCAAACAACTATGCCTTTAAGGTTGTAACGCTTGACGGACAGGTTATAAATGCAGGAGGCTCGTTTACAGGCGGAAGTGCGTCCAGAAGCGCAGGAATTTTATCCAGAAAGAATGAAATGGATAAAATCAACGGCGAGCTAAAGGCTTGTGAGTTTCGGGAGGAAAAGCTTACTGCTGAGCTTACAGCCCTTAAAGAGGAAATCACAAAGCTTCAGTTTGACATTGACGGAGAACGAGAAATCCAAAGTGAGCATAAAGAGGACAAGTTTAAGTTTGAGTCGGAGCTTACCAGACTTAACGACTTACTCAAGCAGTACGACAGCCGCCTTGATGATTACGACAGTCAGATTGAGGATTTTAAGAGCAAAATCGCTCGCTCTAAGAATATTGAAAGCGAGTCTTGTGATAAGCTTTCTGAAACAATAAACAGCATCTCAGATTATGAGAAACAAGCATCTGAAGGAATCAACACGCTTAATTTGTATAAGTCAAAGCGTGAGGAGCTTTCCTCTACGCTTAGCAGCTTGAAAATCGAAGCCATTTCTCTTTCAAAGGATGAGCAATCGGTTCTTTTAGCTATCGAACAGATTAAACAGTCAGCTGAAAACTCCAACAGCACCAAGCTCAAGCTTTCAATAAAGATTATGGAGCAGCAGGAGCAGATTTCTCAAATAGAACAGGAAATCAAAGAAATAGAACAAAGCATTGAAGGCTCGAAGAAAGACATTGAGAGCAAGGAGAAGGAAATTGTCGCTTGCCAGGCTCAGTACAACACTCTTGAAGCTAAAAATTCAAAGCTTCGCAGCTATCAAAAAATTAAAATTTCCGAGAGGGAAACAGCAGCTGGCGAGCTAGAGCGGTCAAGCGAGAAAAAGCTTTATTTGGAAAATGAAATTGATACGCTGCTCAATACGCTTTATGACGATTATGAGCTTACAAGAAGCGAAGCTTTAAAGCTTGCTCACCCGATAGAGGATATTGCAGAGGCTTCCAAAGAGCAGACCAAAATCAGAAACAAAATTCGAGCGCTCGGCTCTGTCAATATTGATTCTATCGAGGAATATAAAGAGGTGTCTCAGAGGTATGAATTTCTTTCCACACAGCTCAAGGACGTTTTAAAGTCAAAGTCTGAGCTTGAAAGGCTTATCGCAAGCCTTACAGAAGAGATGATTGCAATTTTCTCAGACAGCTTCAACAAAATAAACGATAACTTTAAGGTTATCTTTTCTGAGCTTTTTGGCGGAGGAAGCGGTGAGCTTGTGCTTACCGACCCTGAGAATATTCTCGAATCGGGAATTGAAATCAAGGTAGCGCCTCCGGGAAAGGTAATAAAGAATCTGTTAAGCTTATCTGGCGGCGAGCAAGCGTTTGTGGCTATTGCAATATATTTTGCAATTTTAAAGGTTAAGCCTTCTCCGTTTTGTATTCTTGATGAGATTGAAGCGGCGCTTGACGATGTTAATGTTACAAAGTATGCTCAGTATCTTAGAAACTTTTCAGACAAGACGCAGTTTATTTTAATCTCCCACAGAAGGGGAACTATGGAGGAGTCGGACGTCCTTTACGGCGTTACAATGCAGGAAAAGGGCATATCAAAGCTGTTAAGACTAAATACTGAACAAACGCAAATTGATATGAATCAGGAGGAATAAAATGGGACTTTTTCAAAAGCTAAAGGATAGCTTGAAAAAGACTAAGGACTCTTTTTTAGGCAGAATTGATAAAATGCTCGGAGCGTTCACAAAAATTGATGAGGATTTATTTGAAGAGCTTGAGGAAACGCTTATTATGTGCGACATCGGCGTAAACACATCAGTTAAAATTTGTGATAAGCTAAGAGAAAAGGTTAAAGAGCAAAGAATTGAGGACCCGAATAAAATCAAGGACCTGCTAAAGGAAGTTATTTCTGAGATGCTGGGTGAAAACGAGCCGCTTGATTTAAATACAACACCGTCTGTTATCTTGGTAATAGGCGTAAATGGAGTTGGCAAGACGACTACTATCGGGAAGCTTGCTTACAAGCTTAAAAACGAAGGCAAAAAGGTGCTTGTTGCGGCAGCTGATACGTTTCGCGCGGCGGCAATCGACCAGCTCGAGGTCTGGACTCAAAGAGCAGGAGTCGATATAATAAAGCACAAGGAAGGCGGAGATCCTGCTGCTGTTGTGTTCGACGCTCTTACAGCGGCTAAGGCAAGAGGAGTAGACGTTGTAATCTGCGATACGGCAGGCAGGCTCCACAACAAAAAGAATCTGATGGACGAGCTTAAGAAAATTTCTAAAATCGTTCACGAAAAGGCTGAGGGCTGCTCGCTTGAGGTACTGCTTGCGCTTGACGCTACAACCGGTCAGAATGCTGTAAATCAGGCAAGTCAGTTTAACGAAGCGGCAAACATCACAGGCATAATTCTGACAAAGCTTGACGGAACTGCAAAGGGCGGTATTGTAATTTCAATTACCGACGACCTAAAGATACCTGTTAAGCTTATAACAACTGGCGAAAAAATTGAGGATATTCAGGCGTTTGATTCCAAGGACTTCGTAGAAGCACTTTTTGACTGAGGTGTTAAATGAAACTTATTTTAGCGACAAACAACAATGGAAAGGTTCGTGAATACAAGGAGATTCTGTTGCCGCTCGGCTTTGAGGTGATTTCTCAAAGCGAGGCGGGCATCAATATAGACGTTGAGGAAACAGGAAACACATTTTCTGAAAACGCATATTTAAAGGCGAAAGCTATTTATGATATTACGCATTCCTGCGTCTTAGCTGACGACAGCGGTTTAGAGGTTAAAGCTCTTGACGGCAGACCTGGAATATATTCCGCAAGATATGCGCCGGTTGGCGAGAGACGTAAAAAAATTCTCGCTGAAATGGAAAACGTACCTGAAAAAGACAGAGCTGCTCGATTTGTTTGTTCCATTTGCCTTATTTTTGAAAACGGCGAGAAAATAGCGGTTGAAGGCTATTGTGTTGGCAAAATAGGCTATGAGAGCGTTGGTGATAACGGCTTTGGCTACGACCCTATATTTGTTTATGAAAACGGAAAAACCTTAGCGCAGATGACAGAAGACGAGAAAAATTCAATTTCTCACAGAGGAAATGCTGCAAAAAAATTAGTCGAAGAAATTAAACGGAGAAATGATAAATGATTACATCAAAACAAAGAGCGTATCTAAAAAAGCTTGCAAGCTCCATTACGCCAACCTTTCAGATTGGAAAGGGCGGAGTGGTAGACTCTCAAATTGCTCAGATTGACGACTATCTGAGAGTTCACGAGCTTGTAAAGGTAAAAGTGCTTGACAACTCTCTTTACACAGCAAAGGAAGCATTGATAGAAATAAGCGAAAAGATAAATGCTGAGCCTGTATGCTCAATCGGTTCTATGCTTATACTATATAAGAAAAATCCAAAAGAGCCTAAAATTATTTTACCGAGATGAAAAGAATAGGAATTTTCGGAGGGACATTTAATCCCATCCATAAAGGACACATTAAGTGCATTGAAGAAATTGACAAAGAGCTTGGCTTTGACAAAATTCTGGTAATTCCAACTAAAATTCCGCCCCACAAGCAAGCGGTTGACCTGGCTAGCGATAATGACAGATTTAATATGTGCCGCCTTGCAACAAAGCGTATAAGCAATGCTGAGGTGAGCGACATTGAGATTAAAAGCGAGGGCAAGAGCTACTCTGTGCTAACTCTCAGAAAGCTGATACTGACTTATCCTAAGAGCGATTACAGATTATATTTTCTAATGGGAAGCGATATGCTGCTCTGCTTTGAAAAGTGGTTTGAGTTCAGAGATATATTATCTCTTTGCTCGCTTGTTTGCATTACAAGAAATAGTGACGACAAATTAAAAATTAAAGCTCAGGCGGAAAAATTGAGAGATCTTGGCGGAGAGATTATAATAGTTAATACCGAACCGCTTGAGATTTCATCGTCTGAAATACGTGACCTTATAAGAAAAGGCGAAGATTTGTCTTGCTTTTTAGACGATGCAGTAGTAAAATATATCTCGGAGAGTGGTATTTATGGTAAATGATGCTCAGATCAAAGAGTATAAAAAATTCCTGAAGACGGCATTGTCTCAAAAAAGATATAAGCACTCGCTTAATGTTGCGGCTTCTGCTGCAAGACTTGCTACAAGACACGGTGCAGATGTATATAAAGCAACTGTTGCGGGGCTTTTACACGACGTTTGCAAGGAAATGACAGGGGTACAGCAGCTAGAGCTTATTAAGCAGTCTGAGCTTGAGGTCGATCCATTGGAGCTCAGAGTGCCTAGTATGTATCACGCAATAGCAGGCAGCGTGTTTGTTCAAAAGCAATTTAACATAACAGATGAGGAAATAATAAGCGCAATACGCTTTCATACAGTAGGCTCTGACAAAATGTCGCTTATAGCGCAAATCGTTTATCTTGCGGATTTGATTTCAGCGGACAGAACGTATGACGGCGTTACAAAAATGCGAAGGCTCTGCACAAAAAGTATAAGCAAGGCGATGCTCGAGGCGCTTAGATTTCAAATTGTTTCGCATACTGAAAAGGATGGATTTATATTTACGTCAACCGCAAGAGCATTTAATGAATTTGTATTAAAGGAGAAATTTAATGAATCAAAATGAGAAGCTAAAGGTTATAGTAAAAGCAGCTGATTCTAAAATAGCTGACGATATTAAGGTTATAAAGATTTCAGATTTAACGATAATTTCCGACTATTTTGTAATAGCTGACGGCAGCTCTGTTACACAGACTAAGGCTATTGCCGATGAAATAGAATTTAAAATGAAGGAAGCAGGAGTTTCACCCCTGAGAACCGAAGGCTATCAGGGCGCAAACTGGATAATTTTAGACTACGGTGATATTGTGGTTCATGTTTTCTATAAGGAAACAAGGCAGTTTTACAATCTAGAACGCCTTTGGAACGACGGCGAGGAAATAGATGTTTCCACATTGCTTTAGAATTTTCAGAAAGGAATGATTATATATGAAGTACAACTTTAAAGAGGTTGAAAAAAAGTGGCAGGGTATCTGGGAGAAGAACAAAACCTTTGAAGCAAGCGACGACTACTCAAAGCCTAAATTTTACGGTTTGGTTGAGTTTCCATATCCGTCAGGACATGGTATGCACGTCGGACATATCAAGGCTTATTCCGGACTTGAGGTAGTAAGTCGTAAGAGAAGACTTGAGGGATATAATGTGCTTTTCCCGATAGGCTTTGACGCTTACGGACTGCCAACTGAAAATTCAGCTATTAAGTTTGGCGTTCATCCAAGGCAAATTACCGACGAGAACATCGTCAAGTTTACAAATCAGCTTAAAAGCGTTGGATTTTCCTTCGACTGGTCAAGAGTTATAGACACCACCGACGAGGGGTATTATAAATGGACTCAGTGGATTTTTCTTAAAATGTTTGAAAACGGACTTGTTTTCCGTGATAAAACATTAGTAAACTATTGCCCAAGCTGTAAGGTAGTTCTTTCAAATGAGGATTCTCAGGGCGGAAAGTGCGATATTTGCCACAGCGACATTGTTCAAAAAACCAAAGAGGTTTGGTACTTAAGAATTACAGAGTATGCTGACAAGCTGCTTGATGGCTTAAAGGAGGTCGATTATCTCCCGAACATTAAGCTTCAGCAGGAAAACTGGATTGGTAAGTCGACTGGCGCTTTTGTAAACTTCAAGATTGCCGAACAGGACGAGCAGCTCAGAATTTATACAACTCGCCCAGATACGCTTTACGGCGTAACCTTTATGGTAATTGCGCCTGAGCATCCGATTATTCAAAAGTACAGGAGCAGCATTTCAAATATCGAAGCTCTTGACGAGTACAAGGCTGAGTGCGCTAAAAAGAGCGAGTTTGAGAGAACGCAGCTTGTAAAGGATAAAACTGGTGTCAAGATTGAAGGACTTACAGCCATAAATCCTATTACGGGAAAGCAAATTCCTATTTACATATCAGATTATGTAATGATGGGATACGGAACAGGCGCTATAATGGCAGTTCCTGCACATGATACAAGAGACTACGAGTTTGCTAAAAAGTTCGGCATTGATATTATTGAAGTTATAAAGGGCGGAGATATTTCCAAGGAAGCCTATACGGGCGACGGAGAAATGGTAAATTCGGGCGAGCTTAATGGAATTACCAACAAGAAGGACGCTATTAAAAAAATGCTCGGTATACTTGAAAGCAAAGGATGCGGAGAAAAGGGCGTTCAGTACAAAATGAAGGACTGGGCGTTTAACCGCCAGAGATATTGGGGCGAGCCTATTCCTATTGTTCATTGCCCGAAGTGCGGAATGGTTGCGGTCCCTTATGAGGAGCTTCCGTTAAAGCTTCCGAAGGTCAAGGACTTTAAGCCAGGAACAGACGGAGAAAGTCCGCTTGCTAAAATTGACGATTTCGTAAGTTGTAAGTGCCCGAAGTGCGGCGATGACGCTAAGCGGGAAACTGATACTATGCCGCAATGGGCAGGGTCTTCGTGGTACTTTTTAAGATACTGCGACCCTCATAACGATAAGGAATTTGCGTCTCAGGAGGCTTTAAAATACTGGATGCCGGTTGATTGGTATAACGGTGGTATGGAGCACGTTACAAGGCATATGATTTATTCTCGTTTCTGGCATAAATTCCTGTACGATCTGGGACTTGTTCCAACCTCAGAGCCTTATATGAAGAGAACCGCTCAGGGACTTATTTTAGGCTCTGACGGCGAAAAGATGAGCAAGTCAAGAGGAAACGTAGTTGATCCGAACGACGTTGTTGAAGAATACGGCGCAGACGTTTTAAGACTTTACGTTTTGTTTATGGGCGATTACGAAAAGGCAGCGCCCTGGCAGGAATCGTCTATCAAAGGCTGTAAAAAGTTTTTGGACAGAGTGTGGGCAATGCAGGACTTTTGCACCGACGATGAAGGCTATTCGGACGACTTGAAATCCTTGATGCACAAAACAATCAAGAAGGTTACAAACGATATTGAAAACCTCAAGTTCAATACGGCAATCGCTGCAATGATGACGCTGTTAAATGAGATATATCTTAAAAAGAGCGTAACAAGTGGTGAAATCAAAACCTTCATCACGCTTCTGAATCCGTTTGCACCTCATATGACCGAAGAGATTTATGAAGCTTTAGGCTTTGGCGGAATGCTCAATGAAAGCGAGTGGCCAAAGTATGACGAGAGCCTTTGCGTTGACGATATGGTTGAAATTGTAGCACAGATAAACGGTAAGGTTAAAGCTAAGGCTACAATTTCAAGAAATGCTGATAAGGACGAGGTTATTGCGCTTATCAAGCAGGATCCGAGAATTTTGGAAGCTACAAACGGCAAAAATATAATCAAAGAGATTTACGTTCCAGGAAAGCTTGTTAACCTTGTTGTAAAGCCGTAAAAAATTTCTTTCTGAAATTCCTTGACATCTTTGCGTTTGTATTGTATAATGATTTGTATACTTAGTCGATTTGGAAGCTTTTGCGAAACACAGAGGAAAGAGCTAAGCGGCTCCTTTATAGGTTTAAACAAGCCTTCACTATTCACTTTGAACAAAAGCTGTGTGCATCGACAAAGACCTCTGTTATAGGTGACAAAGGGAGGGAATTTAACTATGGCAGAAATTCGTGTTGGTAAGAACGAATCTCTCGATACTGCTCTTAAAAGATTTAAGAGAAGCTGTGCTAAGGACGGCGTTATTGCTGAGGTTCGTAAAAGAGAGCACTATGAAAAGCCTTCTGTAAAGCGTAAGAAAAAGTCAGAAGCTGCTCGCAAGAGAAAATATTAGTCCACAATAAAGCAGGTGTTATAATTCGCCTGCTTTTTATTGTTTTTTGCGTACTGGCTTTAAATGAAACTTTTCGCATATACTTTTACGAGGTGAGTTTTATGCTGTTTAGTTTTAATGAATTGAAGGACAAGGAAGTAATTGATAAGCAATCAGGATCTCGAATCGGTTATGTTGACGACGTCGTAATGAATTTTGACGGCAGAGGAGTGGAATCTATTGTTGTTTACGGTAGGCCACGTGCTTTCGGTCTTTTAGGACGAGAGGAGGATTTGGTTATTGACTTTTGTGATATCGACCTGATTGGAGAGGATACAATACTTGTAAATCTTGCAAATAGTAAAATATGCACAAAAGAAAAGCGATTTGAGCTGAAAAATTTGTTAAAATGACGGTAATTTTTTGGTTGAATCTGATTGCAAAAAGTGGTATAATATTTAAGCAATTCGCACGCATATTTTTTAAGCGAGGTTCCCGAGCTTTCGGGTAGCGTTTAAGTTAAGGTATGCGGAGGAAATTTTAAACCAATAGGAGGAACTACACAATGGCAGTAGTATCAATGAAGCAGCTTCTTGAGGCTGGCGTACACTTCGGTCACCAGACAAGAAGATGGAATCCGAAAATGGCTCCGTACATTTTCACAGAAAGAAACGGTATTTACATTATCGACCTTCAAAAAACAGTTAAGAAGCTTGAAGAAGCTTATATGTTCATCAGAGACATTTCTGCTGAAGGTAAAGAGGTATTGTTTGTAGGTACCAAGAAGCAGGCAAGCGACAGCGTAAGAGAAGAAGCGCTGAGAGCTGACGCACATTACGTTAATGCCAGATGGCTTGGCGGAATGATGACAAACTTTAAGACAATTAAGCAGAGAATCAAGAGACTTGAACAGCTTCACACAATGGCTGAGGACGGTACCTTTGACCTTCTACCAAAGAAGGAAGTTACAAAGCTCAACCTTGAAATTGAGAAGCTTGAAAAGTTCCTTGGCGGTATCAAGAATATGAAGGAGCTTCCTGGAGCGCTCTTTATTGTTGACCCGAGAAAGGAAAAGATTGCAGTAGCAGAAGCTAAGAGACTTGGCATTCCAATCGTAGCTATCGTTGATACAAACTGTGATCCTGACGAGGTTGATTATGTTATTCCAGGTAACGACGACGCTATCCGTGCGGTTAAGCTTATAGCTGGAGCTATGGCTGACGCTATTATCGAGGGAAGACAGGGCGTTGACGGCGCAGCTGAGGAGACTGAAGCTGTAGAAGAAGCAGAAGCTGAAGCTGAAGAAGTGGAGACCGAGCAAGCAGAGACTGCTGAGGACGCTGAATAGTCGTTTAAAATTTTGAATTTTACATTTGGAGGAATATAAAATGGGAAAGGTATCCGTAGCGGAAATCAAAGATTTAATGAAGTCCACAGGCGTTGGCATGATGGATTGTAAGAAAGCTCTTGAAGCGGCTGATGGCGATACTGAGCAGGCTATTGTTATCCTTCGTGAGAAGGGACTTGCAACACAGGCAAAGAAGAGCGGACGCGTTTCAGCAGAGGGTATTGTAACTTCTGTTGTTGAGGGAAATGTCGGCGCAGTTGTTGAGGTTAATATCGAAACTGACTTTGCTGCAAATAACGATGAGTTCAAGGCTTTTGTAGCAGCAGTTGCCAAGACTGTAATTGACACAAATCCTGCTGATATTGACGCACTTAAGAAGACTGTTATTTCGGGCGGTGACAAGACTGTTGAGGAAGCTTTACAGGATTTGTTCATCAAGATCAGAGAGAATATGGTTATTCGTCGTTTTAAGAGATTTGAGGGCGTTTTGGTTTCTTATGTTCATGGCGGCGGAAGCATTGGCGTTATGGTTAAGCTTGATACAGACCTTGATTATGACAAGGTTTACGAGGTTGGTAAGGACTGCGCACTTCAGGTTGCAGCTATGAATCCGGCTTACCTTGACAGAGCTTCAGTTCCTGACAGCGCTCTTGAAGAGGAAAAGAAGATTATGCTCGCTCAGATGTCTGAGGATCCAAAAATGGCCAGCAAGCCTGAGCAGGTTAAGGTAAAGATTGTTGAAGGAAAAATTGGTAAGTTCTATTCTGAAAACTGCTTGTTGGAGCAGGCATTCGTTAAGGACGACAAGGTTTCAGTTGGCAAGTATGTTGAAGCTGCTGCTTCAAAGTTCGGCGGAGCTATCAAGGTTGTAGACTTCGTTCGTTTTGAGCGTGGCGAAGGCGTTGAAAAGAAGGCTGACAATTTCGCAGACGAAGTTGCAAGCATGATTAAGTAATTTATCAGAGCAATACTTTTAAAAGGACGGTGCTTTCCGTCCTTTTATTTTAGCTGTTCAAAATCAAAGGAGTTATTTTTATGATTCATAAATTCAAGCTTGGCGGTTTTAATATTATTCTTGACGTAAATTCTGGCGGCGTTCACAGCGTGGACGAGCTTACATATGATTTGCTTGATTTTGCCGCACCTCCGTTTGATGAGGAAAACTTAAAGGCTTGCATTAACGCTCTTAGCGACAGGTATGGCAAGGATGATATAAAGGAAGCCTTTGACGAGGTCAAAAAGCTTTATGATGAAAAGATTTTGTTTTCAGAGGATGATTATGAAAAGTACGCTAAGTACTCGGTTGCTTCTCCTATAAAGGCGATGTGCTTGCATATAGCGCACGACTGTAATCTGAGATGTAAA
Organism: Ruminococcus sp.; assembly: GCA_021205185.1. GTDB lineage: Bacteria > Bacillota > Clostridia > Oscillospirales > Ruminococcaceae > UMGS1601. The sequence continues at coordinate 62,772 of JAJPYB010000009.1, forward strand.
TATTGCTTTGCTTCAACCGGCGACTTCGGCGAGGGAAGAAAGCTTATGAGCTTTGAAACCGGAAAAGCAGCGATTGATTTTCTTCTCAACAATTCTGGTGACAGAGTTAATCTGGAGCTTGACTTTTTCGGCGGTGAGCCGCTTATGAACTTTGATGTAGTAAAGCAAATTGTCAGGTATGCAAGAAGCAAGGAAAAAGAATATAACAAGAATTTCAGATTTACAATTACCACTAACGGAATGCTTTTGACGGACGACAAAATTGACTTTATAAACGAGGAAATGTCAAACGTTGTACTTTCTATCGACGGCAGAAAAGAGGTAAATGACAGACTCAGGGTCAGAGTTGACGGACGGGGAAGCTACGACAAGATTCTTGACGGCTATAAAAGGCTGGTTGCAAAAAGAGGGGACAAGGACTATTACGTTCGTGGAACCTATACAAAATACAACCTCGACTTTTCAAACGACGTAATGCATCTTTACGATTTAGGCTTTGATCAGGTTTCTGTTGAGCCTGTTATGGCGGATAAAGAGCTTCCGTTTGCAATAACTGATGACGATATAGAAGCTATCAGCCGTGAATATGAGGTGCTTACTGAAAAGCTTGAAAACATTCGTGAAAATGGCGGATTTTGTAATTTCTTCCACTTTATGCTTGACCTTGATCAAGGCCCTTGTGCTATAAAGCGATTAAGAGGCTGTGGAAGCGGAAACGAGTATGTTGCTATAACTCCTGACGGAGATATTTATCCCTGCCACCAGTTCGTTGGTATTCCTGAGTTTAAAATGGGAAATCTTGAGGACGGAACTTTTGATATGGAAATGAAAAAGAGATTTGCCGCTACTCACGTTTACGCAAAAGAGGATTGTAAAAAATGCTGGGCGAAGTTTTATTGCTCAGGCGGTTGTAACGCTAACAATTTCTTGTACGAGGGCGATATTTTAAAGGCTCATAAGCTTTCCTGCAAGCTTCAGAAGAAGCGATTGGAGTGCGCTATAATGCTTCAAATAAAAAGACATTTGGAAAAAGAGGCGTAAAACAAAGCTCTTGCAAAAACATACAAAGTATAGTATAATGTACTCATAGCTTAGCTTTAAAAGAGCAGGCAATCAGTTTTGATTTAAAAAACAACAATTTAAGCAACGGAGGGACATCTTTTATGGAAATGATGGATACAATCGGCTATGTTACGCAGTTTGATAGCGAGGTAGGAGAGGCTATGAATGCTGAGCTCAAGCGTCAACGCAGAAATCTTGAGCTTATCGCTAGCGAAAACATAGTTTCAGGCGCAGTAATGGCAGCAATGGGAAGCGTTTTGACTAACAAATACGCAGAGGGCTATCCTTCAAAGCGTTATTACGGCGGTTGTGAATGCGTCGACGTAGTTGAAAATATCGCTATTGACAGAGCTTGTAAGCTTTTTGGCGCAAAGTACGCAAACGTGCAGCCGCACTCAGGAGCGCAGGCAAATACAGCAGTATATTTTGCACTTGTAAATCCTGGTGACACTATTATGGGAATGAGCTTGGCTCATGGCGGACATTTAACTCACGGAAGCCCTGTAAATATTTCGGGTAAGTATTTTAATTTCGTTTCTTATGAGCTGGGCGACAACGAGAGAATCGATTACGATGAAATTGAGCGCAAGGCTTTGGAATGCAAGCCAAAGCTTATAGTAGCAGGAGCTTCTGCATATCCTAGAATTATCGACTTTGAAAGAATTTCCAAGATTGCAAAGAAGGTCGGAGCGTATTTTATGGTTGATATGGCTCACATTGCTGGTCTTGTTGCTGCCGGTGAGCATCCGACTCCTGTTGGAATTGCTGACATAGTTACAACAACAACTCACAAGACTTTGAGAGGTCCAAGAGGCGGTCTTATTTTAACAAACGATGATGAGCTTATTAAGAAGATTAACAAGGCTATTTTCCCTGGAACTCAAGGCGGCCCTCTTGAACACGTTATTGCTGCTAAAGCTGTTTGCTTTGGCGAAGCACTAAAGCCTGAATTTAAGGAATATCAGCATCAGGTTGTCTTAAACGCAAAGGCACTTGCTGATGCGCTTGTAGAAAAAGGCTTCAGACTTGTTTCAGGCGGTACTGACAATCACCTGATGCTTGTTGACCTACAGCCGTTTAATGTTACTGGTAAAGAGCTGGAGCATAGACTTGACGAGGTTTATATTACAGTAAACAAAAATGCAATTCCTAACGATCCTCAGAAGCCATTCGTTACAAGCGGTATCAGAATTGGAACTCCTGCTGTAACCACAAGAGGTCTTAAAGAGGACGATATGAGGATAATTGCTGAGTGTATTTACCTTACAGCAACAGATTTTGAAAACAAAGCAGACGAGATAAGAGCAACGGTAACCGCTCTTTGTGAAAAGTATCCTTTGTACTAAACTTAAATATTAAGGAGCCTGAACGAAAATGAACAAGCCTTTGGCGGACAGAATCAGACCAAATAAGCTTGACGACATTGTCGGACAGGCTCATTTGCTTGGTAAAGATAAACCGCTCAGAAGAATAATTGAAAGCGGTAAAATTCCAAATATGATTTTTTATGGTCCTTCGGGAACAGGAAAAACAACCGTTGCGAGAATAATTTCTGAAAATACAAATTTGAAAATGTATAAGCTGAACGGAACGAGCGCATCTGTTTCGGACATAAAGGACATCATCGCTTCAACCGATACCTTCGAGGGATATAATGGAATACTTTTGTATCTCGATGAAATTCAGTATCTGAATAAAAAGCAGCAGCAATCTCTTTTAGAGTATATAGAAAACGGAAAAATTACGCTTATTGCTTCAACGACCGAAAATCCATATTTCTATGTTTTCGGAGCTATTATAAGCCGCTCGACAGTGTTTGAATTTAAGCCAATCTCATGGAAGGACACGGCAGTAGCCGTAAAGAGAGCATTTCAGATTTTATCAGATGAAAATAAGGTGCGGCTTTCGCTTGACAAGGGAGTAGTTGAACATATAGCTAAAGGCTGCGGCGGCGACGTCAGAAAGTCAATCAACACGGTTGAGCTTTGCTTTTTGTCGGCTGATAAGACAGACGACAGAATGTTCGTATCTTTAGAGAACGCTAAGCTTTTAACTCAGAAGAGCAATCTGAGATATGATAAAGCGGGGGACGAGCATTATGATATTCTCTCGGCTTTTCAAAAGTCTATCAGAGGAAGCGATGAGAATGCAGCGCTACATTATGCCGCAAGGCTTATAGAAGCAGGTGATTTGCCTTCTCTTTGCCGACGACTTTTAGTAATTGCATCGGAGGATATAGGACTTGCGTATCCTCTCGGAATAGTTGTTGCAAAATCAGCGGTTGACGCAGCTTTACAGCTAGGCTTGCCGGAAGCGAGAATACCTCTTGCCGAAGCTATTATTTTGCTTTGCACAGCACCGAAGTCTAACAGCGCAAAGGTAGCGATTGACGCAGCTTTAGCTGATGTAAGGGCAGGCTTGTCAGGCAGCATTCCCAGACAGCTTCAAAATGTTCACTTAGACGGTGATGACGTAGCTGTAAAGGGTCAGCACTATCTTTATCCGCACGACTATAAAAATCACTGGGTCGAGCAGCAATATCTTCCAGATACATTAAAGGACAGAGTATATTATGAATTTGGCGATAACAAGCAGGAGAAAACAGCGCTTGAATATCGAAAGAAGATAAGAGAAAAGTAAATCTTGATAGCAAGAAAGGGCAGCTTAACCAGTTGCCCTTTCTTTATCTTTAGCAAATTTTAATTACTTTCTCTTTGGCTTCATTCCCCAGAAAACAGCATTCATAAGAATGACAATCACTGCAACAACAATCATGGATACCCAAAAGCCAATGTTCAATCCAAAAATCTGAGCATTGCCGAGAAGCTTCGTTATAATATTTGTCATAATAATTACCTCCTTTATAACAACTCACCATAATGGCGAACATAAGCTTTCTTCAAGCTGGTGGCCAGCAGCATATATAAAAGTATGCAAGGAATCAAATAGAGAAAATAGCTTGCAGGTAGTGCAACAAATCCCAGTAAAGTGCCAAATGTGGTAAATGGAATGATAGTAAGTACTGTAATTCCAGTCAACGTCATCAATGTCAAAGGTGCAGAAGCATGACTTTGAATAAACGGTAGTTTTGGCGTACGTATCATATGGATAACAAGCGTTTGACTCCACATCGATTCAACGAACCAGCCTGCTTGGAACATTGCCATATATTTAAATTGCATTTCTGCAAGCTCAACACCGCTAAAATGTGTAGCCAAATCATTATATAACACGCCGCCTGATACATACATCGGGCAAAATACAAAATACATAAATATGTAGGTTGTAAAATCAAAAATGGAACTTGTAGGTCCGATCCAAATCATAAAGCTGCCAACGCTTGAAGCATCCCACTTTCTAGGCATCGCAATAAATTCTTTGTCTACATTGTCCCACGGAATAGCTGTACAGCTCAAATCGTATATCAAATTCAAGAAAATCAAATGTACGCTCATCATTGGTAAGAATGGTAGTAGAGCAGATGCAGCAAGAACAGAAAACATATTTCCAAAGTTTGATGACGCTGTCATTTTGATATATTTAATCATATTCGCATAAGTCTTTCGTCCTTCAATAATTCCTTGTTCTAAAACCATAAGGTCTTTTTCCAGCAGAATTATATCCGCAGATTCCTTTGCTACGTCAACTGCTGTATCAACTGAAATTCCAATATCAGCCGCTTTCATTGCAGCGGCGTCGTTTATTCCGTCGCCCATAAATCCGACAGTATGACCGCTTTCTCTAAGAACCGATACAATTCTAGCCTTTTGGTCGGGCGTCAGTTTTGCAAATACGTCTGTTTTTTCAGCAGCTTTTGCAAGCTCTTTGTCTGTCATATGCTCTAAATCAGAGCCTAAGAGCATATTGCGAACCTTGAGCCCTACCTGAGCGCAAATAGTACGAGTTACCTTATCGTTGTCACCGGTAAGAATTTTTGTGCGAACGCCATGATCAGCTAAAGCTTGAATAGCGTCAGCGGTAGATTCCTTTGGCGGATCTAGAAATGCAAGATAGCCGATCAGCACCATATCTATTTCGTCTTTGATGCTAAAAATTCCAACAGACGACGGATTTGTTTTATGTGCAATGCACAAAACTCGGAAGCCCTTTTCATTTAGGTCGTCCGCTGTTTGTAAAATTCTTCCACGAACCTCAGCTGTAAGCGGCTTAACTTCGCCGTTAACATCTGCATACGAGCAAACTGAAAGCATTTCCTCTACGGCGCCCTTTGTAATCATTTGTGTTTTACCAGTTTTATCCTGTACAACAGTGGTAAGGCGGCGGCGCTCAAAGTCAAATGGAATTTCATCAACCTTTACATAATGCTCTGACAAATCCGTTAGCTGAGGATTTTCTTGCTCTTCCTCTTCTGTTTTTTGAATGATTGCTAAGTCCATCAGGTTTTTATATCCTGTTTGAAAATAGCTGTTTAAATATGCGTGTCTTAAAACTCTGCTGTCCTCTTTGCCGTCTACGTTCAAATGATATTCCAAAACGACCTTGTCTTGTGTAAGCGTACCTGTTTTGTCTGTGCAGAGTATATCAATCGCGCCAAAATTCTGAATTGAATTTAAATTCTTTACAATCGTCTGCTTTTTGCTCATTGATACTGCGCCTTTTGCAAGACAGGTTGTAACAATCATCGGCAGCATTTCAGGCGTCAATCCTACAGCAATTGATATTGCAAACAAAAATGCAGACAGCCAGTCGCCCTTGGTTATACCGTTTATTACAAATACAAGCGGTACCATAATCATCATAAACCTTATGAGCACCCAAGAAACGGCGTTGACGCCCTTTGTAAAGCTTGTTTCAACAGCATCACCTGCTACAGCTGATGCCATAGAACCAAATAACGTATTATCGCCGACGCAGACTGCGACTGCGGTAGCGCTTCCTGATATAACATTACTGCCCATAAAAGCAATATTTGAATACTCGGTTACGTTGTCTGTCTTTTCAGTAGCATTCGGCGTTTTTTCAATCGGTTCACTTTCACCAGTAAGGCTTGCTTGACTGACAAATAAATCCTTTGCTTCTAAAATACGAACATCAGCGGGAATCATATCCCCAGCTGACAGATGTATAATATCTCCGACAACTACTTCATCTAGTGGTATTTCAGACATTGAAGCTTCTCTTCTGGTTACGGTACAGGTAGTTGTTATCATTTCAAGAAGCCTTTCTGCAGCATTACCGCTTCTTGATTCCTGAACAAATCTGAGCGTTCCTGAAATCACAACCATTGTGAGGATAATAACAACTGTTAAGCAATCAAAATCTTCAGGCACACAACCGAAAAGGGAAAAGTACGGAAAAATCATATCTGTTATTGTTGAAACAACAGCCAAGCAAAATAGGATTGCTGTAAACGGATTGATAAAGGCACCAGCTAAACGCTGTGGTAGTGACTTTTTCTTTTCTCTCGTTACTTTGTTTGAACCGTTTATAGATCTGCTTTCTTCAACTTGATCTTCGTCTAATCCTGTAAGCTTTGTATTTAGCTTCGACAAAACCGCTGACGTGGGATTGGTTGCCGCAAAATTCAGACGATTGTTTTGCTCATCACGTATAATAGCCTTTTGCGTCATTTTGTGTAAATTCTGTCTTGATAGTTTCTTGTTCATTGGACTTACCTCCATTTCTAATTATTTAGTAAAGGATAAGCTTATCACATAGTTGGACATAATACTCCAAAGGCTGTGTATGCTTATCTCTTCGTGGACTGCCATCAGAGTCCATGCCCTTCACCTCCATGCGTGTAAAATATCTATGAAAACTGCAATGCAGATTATTGGTTGCTATAACGGTTGCTTTTAGAAATGTAAAACACGTCTATTCCTGCTACTATAATCCATAAAATTATAGCAACTGTAAACATATGGTCGGAAAACCTAGTGCAAAAGCCTTTTACAACAAAGATAATTCCATTGAGAGTTATCATCGCACCAATATTTTTGCAAAGCGGTGCTATTTTTATCTTTTTCTTTTCCTCATCAGGCATTATTTTCCACAAGGATAGGTGCTTGTATATTTTCCCAAAGGCAAATATTATACCGCCAATAACAAAAAGCATTCCTAAAAATATGCATACATAATCCATTTAACTTGCTCCCTTCAAATTACAGAACCTCCCAACCGGCGCTGATTACTTCAGCACGAGTTAGTATTTGACCGACGATTCCTTCCAGCACTCGGTTTTTAGGCTTCCCAGCAGAATCATATTCAGCAATAATCTCTACTTTATCGCCTACAACATCTCCGCTTTCTAAATTTGTTAGATAAAGCGTTTTGCACGAATTGCTGTTAATCAGTAGCATTCTAAGGTCGTGCTCTGCTTTTTCGTGACAGGTTACTGAAATACGGTATCTTTTTTCAGATTCCTCCTCGATAGTGATTGGATTGATTTTTCTAGCTAACGGTCTAAGCGCCAGATTAGATATTATCAAAATTGTAGCTGCAATTATAGCCAGAATGTATATTCCTGAGCTTGCAAGCACACCGATTGCAGCAGTACACCAAAGAGTTGCTGCCGTATTTATTCCGCGAACTGAGGCGCTTTCTTTAAATATTACGCCGCTGCATAAAAAGCCAACGCCCTGAATAATAGCCGCTGCGACACGAAATGTCTGTTCTGATTCAAAAGCCAAAGGAAACAATGTAAAAAATGCGGATCCCATACAAATTAGTACGTTGATTCTAATTCCCGCTGTATGCCCTGTCAGCTGACGTTCAAGTCCTATTGCAAAGCCCAGTACCAACGAAAGGGCGATTCTTAAAGCAAAATCTGTGTATTCCATTTCAGCACCTCTCTGTTTTTATTATACAAAAAACGCAAGAAAATTCACAGGTTTAAAACCTTGCGATTTCCTTGCGTTTTAGCAAGAATTTTTGATTGCCTTAAAGCTTGTCATTGAATTTGTATCCAATACCCCAAATGGTCAGTATGTATTCCGGAGCGTCAGGGTGAGGTTCAATTTTCTTTCTAAGCTTTCGTATAAAAGCCATGATGTTACTGTCGTCCATCAGGTACTCAGCATCCCATACTGCTTGATAAATTTGCTCCTTTGTAAAAACCTCGCCGCGATTTCTCGCCAGAAATAACAATATGTCAAACTCCTTTGGCGTTAAAATGATTTCATCCCGTCCTCTGATTACCTTTCTGGCAATAGGAAGTATATGTAAATCTCCGCAAATGATTTCTGAAAAATCGGGAATGGGTATAGCGTCGCCCAGTTCTAGCAGTATGCTTCTGATTTCGCCGTCCTTTAAAGCTGATATTGCGTCCTGCAATTCTTTGGCGCTTAGTATATCTGCTGGAGCAGCCTTTAACTTTTCGTTTAGCCAGTTCAGCGCTAAAGCGTCTAAGCTGACAAAGCCAATGTTGTTTTTCATGCTACACCTCCTACAGTAGTTCCTTGTGCTTTTTAAAGTAAATATGCTTTGCTACGCTTACAAGGCCAAGATAGCAGAGTACGTCTAACATCAAAAATAGATAATATCCAATCGGAAGAGCCGTTAAATTCATATAATGTCCAATCGGAGTGACTGTGATAATTGAAAACAGAGCAATGCCTACTAGAGTAACTACTAAAACAAGCTTTGACGGTTTGCTTTGAGCAAACGGTATTTTACTTGTCCGCAATAGATGAAGGATTAAAACCTGCGTCCACATTGATTCTAAAAACCAGCCCGTCTGAAAGGTCGTTACAAACGTCAGCTGCCCGACAGAGTCGAGCTGTGAAAACGCACCGCCGCATACGGCAGGGCAGAGGACAAAGAATAAAAACGCAAACGTCAGTATATCAAACACCGAGCTAATTGGCCCGAATCGGAGCATAAATTTCCCTAAATTTTTACCGTTCCAACGAACTGGTTTTTCAAGCTGTTCGGAGTCGACGTTATCCCATGGCAAAATCAAGCAAAGAATATCGTACAGCAAATTCAAGAGGAGGAGCTGAAGGGAAGTCATTGGGAAAAATGGTAGAAGAATACTCGCAACAACCACGGCGAAGATATTTCCTAAATTTGAAGAAGCGGTGATTTTAATATATTTTGTCATATTGACAAACGCTTTTCGTCCTTCTAAAATGCTACGTCTTAATACATTTAAGTCTTTCTTTAGCAGAATTACATCTGCACTTTCCTTTACTGCGTCTGCAGCCGTGTCTACTGAAATCCCAACATTCGCCTTAAGCTCAGCAGGAAGATCGTTCATTCCGTCGCCCACAAATCCAACTGTGTGACCGTTGGATTGTAGAATCTCAATAATTTGAGCCTTTTGTTTTGGTGAAAGCTCGGCAAATACCTTCGTGTTTTCTATAGCTATTGGGATGTCATTTTCTGAAAGAGCATCAAAACCGGCTCCTGTTAATACGGATTTTGTATCGATTCCAAGGCGTGAGCAAACTGACAGGGTGGTTTTCATGTCATCTCCTGTTAAAACTCTGACGTCAACTTTTAATTCCTTCAAGCTTTTTATTGTTTCAGCGGCGCTTTTTTTAGGTGCATCAAAAAACGCAAGATAGCCGATTAGTACAAAATCTGAATTATCATTGCTAAGCACCGCTTCATTTGTATTTCTATAAGCTACTGCAAGTACCTTCATCCCGTCTTCGGTAAGGTCGTCTGTGACTGCGTGAACGCTTTTTAGTGTGTCGTTGTTTACAGATATTTTTTCACCTTTAAATTCTGCGTACTTACACTTTGACAGTACGCTTTCAACGCTCCCTTTTATGATATGTAAATTATCTTTTTCACCTTTTAGTAAAACTCCGACATATTTGTGATCATAATCAAACGGCTGCTCATCCAAGAGAACGCTATCATTCAAAAGTGTCTGAAATCGTTCTCTTTCATTTGGAATATCGCCATATTTCAGTATTGCTGTGTCGAGGTGATTTTTAACGCCGCTATGGTAGTGACTGTTTAAAAATGCATAGTTTAAAACCGTCTGACTTTCATTGCCAAGAATATCCATATAGTATTCAAGCATAATTGTGTCCTCGGTTAATGTTCCTGTCTTATCAACGCACAGCACGTCCATACCGCCAAGCGTCTGCATAGCGTTTATGTTTTTTACTACCGTTTGTTCCTTGCCCATTTGATGAGCGCCCTTTGCCATACAAGCGCTTACAACCATTGGTAGCATTTCAGGCGTAAGTCCCACCGCTACAGAAAGGGCAAACAAAAATGCTTCTAACCAATTGTGCTGAGTTAGTCCGCTTGCTACAAACACAACAGGCAACAAAATCACCATAAATCGTATTAAGACCCATGCAATTGAACCCGAACCGTTGTCAAAGCCTTGCTTTTGATCAAGCCGTTCGGTATCCAAGCCGCCGTAAAATGTGTTTACTCCGACTGCTTGTACTACGCCAATGCCAACACCGCCTGTAACAGAAGTTCCTTGAAAGACGATGTTTGTGTAATCGCTAAGCTTTTGCGGCTTGCCCTGCGGCTTTACAGGACTTTTTTCAAAGCTTTCGCTCTCACCAGTTATTACTGATTGCGAAACGAACAAATCTCTTGCTTCTGTGAGTTCAATATCCGCAGGTATGCGATCTCCGGCTTCTATGCGAACTAAGTCGCCAACTACCAGATCCTCAGAGGAAATTTCCTGCCAGATGCTATCTCTGCAAACGGATACAGTCGTTTCAGTCAGGCTTGCCAGCCTGTCAGCAACACGCTTTGCTCGCAGCTCCTGAATCAGACGAACAATTCCGCCAAGCAAAAGCATTATACAGATGATAATAACAGAAGAGAAGCTTTGACCGTATTTGTTTGGTGAAAGCACGTCAGTAATCAGCGAAACTACTGCCAGTACAAATAAAATAATTGAAAAGGGGTTTATAAACGCTCTGCGAATGCTTTTAATAGCCGATGTTTGGCTTTTGTTTATTTGTTTGTTGCTTCCATATTTTTTTCTGCTTTCATAAATCTGCTCTCCATTTAAGCCGGTTTTACCACCGCTATTATTAAGCTCTTTGCCGTCAATATGAATAAACGAATTTTTTGTTTGCCGATGATGAACAGTGTCCTTCATAAGCTTCGCCTCCTTTTGATTTTAATGCTCATAGTTCTCATAGTTATAGTCCAAGCAATAGTCTGCTTACTTATTATAGCATATAAATCGGCTTTTGAATCTTGTTTTTTTCTTGCTTTAAAATTATTGGTATAATATTTTTCAGAGCAAAATCAGTGAATATGCAAAAAAGGGCAAGCTGTTTCTGCTTGCCCTTTAGTTTTTAAAACACCGATATTATCTTTCTTTCACTTTCCTTCGTCGAATATTCCCAGTGGGTTATGCTGCCCGAGCTTATATAATAATCGAACGACTTATCCGTTTCGTCGTCATCAAAAACATCGACAATAATAAGCTTGACCTTCATCTTTTCCGGAATTATAGATTTTATGTAGACTGACGTTTTTTGCCCGACAAAAACGTCGCTCCTGCTTTCTGCAAGTCCTGCAAGGTTAGGCTTAAGCTCAATGAAAATCCCATAGCTTTCAATAGAGCGTATAATTCCGCCGACAGTCTGACCTGCTTTAAAAAGGCTTGCATTTTGCTCCCATGTTCCTAAAAGCTCCTTGTGTGACAGATATATTCTGTAATTGTCTGTAGATTTGACGATTGCGTTTATTTCCTGACCGTTATAAAAGCGATCTCTGGGGTGAGAAATTCTCGATACGGAAATGGCGTCTATTGGAATTAGTGATGATATTCCACAGCATATATCTACAAAACAGCCGAACTGCTCTAAGTGAGTTACCTTTGCAGGAATAATATCTCCGGGAAGTAAATTTGCTATGTAATTTTCATAAGCTTCAAGCTGCGCTTCTCTGCGTGAAAGTATGGCAGTTTTCTCTTCACCGTTTTCTTCAACCGACAATACTTTAAAGCAAACAGGCTTGTTTACTCGTGATAAAAGAGCTATATCTCTTGTCGTTCCGTCGTCAATTCCAACTGCGCCTTCAAACCTGGGAATAATTCCCTTGCAGCAAGGAAGGTCTACTAACAGGTTGTGGTCGGTGTCGCACATTACAGCCTTAGCTTCAAGAATTTGTCCTCGTTCCTTGGCTTCATATATTCCTTGTATTGTTTGAATTGACTGTTTATTTGAGGCTTGCGATATAAGCTTTCCCTCAGGGTAATATTTGTTCATTTTGTCCTCCTAAAAGCGTTTTTAATCTCTTGTTCAATATATTCCAAGCAAAAGGGGAATATGACATTTTGTGTTTCTGTCAAGATTGAGCAAAAAATTTGCGTTTTGGTAAATTATGTGGTATACTTAAATACAGTATATGTTTGGCGGTAACAGGCAGGAATACTTAAATTTTGGGAGGCTATTATGGATGTAAGAGCAGGTGACATACTTGTTATGAAAAAGAAGCACCCGTGCGGTGAGAACAAGATGCTTGTTTTACGTTCGGGAATGGATTTTAAGCTACGATGTGTTGGTTGCGGTCGGGAATTTATGATTCCGAGAGCAAAGGCAGAAAAGAATATTAAAAATATATCGAGAGAAGATTAAGCAATACAAAGGAGTAGAATTTATATGTTTGAAAAATTATTAGCGCTTGAACAAAAATACGAGGATATAAGCATTAAGCTTACTGATCCTGATGTTATATCGGACAATAAGCAGTATACAGCACTTATGAAGGAGTATAAGAATCTGACACCTATAATTGAAAAATTCAGGGAATATAAAAAGGCGAAGGATGCGTTTGATGAAGCGAACGAGCTGTTAGACGCCGGAAGCCTTGAAAAGGACTTTAAAGAAATGGTTCAGCTTCAATTTGAAGAATCAAAGGAGCAAATGGCGGCTATTGAGGAGGAGCTTAAAATTATGCTCCTTCCAAAGGACCCGAACGATGATAAAAACGTTATCATTGAAATTCGTGGCGGCGCAGGCGGCGAGGAAGCTTCGCTTTTTGCAAATTCGCTCTATAGAATGTACACAATGTACGCTGATTCTAAAGGCTGGAAGCACGAGGTTATGAATGCAAATGAAACTGAGCTCGGCGGCTACAAGGAAATTTCCTTTAGCATTGAGGGTGAAGGCGCATATTCAAGGCTAAAGTACGAAAGCGGAGTCCACAGAGTTCAGCGTGTGCCTGAAACTGAGTCGCAGGGAAGAGTTCACACCTCTACCGTTACAGTTGCGGTACTTCCAGAGGCTGAAGAGGTTGAGTTTGAAATTAATGAAGCGACAGATTTAAAGATTGACGTTTTCAGAGCAAGCGGCGCAGGCGGCCAGCATATTAACAAGACGGAATCGGCTGTAAGAATTACCTATCTTCCAACAGGTCTTGTTGTTGAATGTCAGGATGAGCGCAGCCAGTTTAAAAATAAAGAGAGAGCTATGAAAATCCTTCGTTCGAGGCTTTATGAGGAGCAGTTAAGAGCGCAGGAAAATGAAATTGCTGCAGAGCGCCGTTCTCAGGTTGGAACAGGCGACCGTTCAGAAAGAATACGCACCTATAATTTTCCTGAGGGAAGAATAAGCGATCACAGAATCGGTCTTACCATTTATAGACTTGAGCAGTTTCTAAATGGTAATTTAGATGAAGTGATTGACGCTCTTGCAACGGCCGATCAAGCTGCAAAGCTTTCAATGCAAAATGATGAATAGAGGGAACTTAAATGTTCGACACGAAAATATTACCGCCCTCTGAAGAAAATATAGACTATTGCGCCACGCTCATAAATCAAGGCGAAATTGTAGGTATGCCTACTGAGACTGTTTACGGACTTGCCGCAAACGCTTATAATGAAGAGGCTGTAAAAAAGGTCTTTTCAGCAAAGGGCAGGCCAGCTGACAATCCGCTGATTGTTCATATTGCTGAAATTGATATGCTTTATGAGCTGGCTTTGGAAGTACCTGAAAACGCCAGACTTTTAGCCCAAAAATTTTGGGGCGGACCGCTTACAATGGTTCTGCCAAAGTCTGAAAAGATACCGTTTATAACAAGCGGCGGACTTAATACTGTTGGTATAAGAATGCCGTCGCACAATATAGCCAGAAGCTTTATTAAAGCCTGCGGCGTACCTATTGCAGCACCGTCTGCAAATATTTCTGGAAGACCTAGTCCTACTACAGCTCGTCACGTTATTGATGATATGAATGGAAAAATTCCTGCAATTTTAGACGGCGGTGAGTGTACGGTAGGGGTTGAGTCTACCGTAATCTGTTTTGAAAATGAGGGCGTAAGAATTTTAAGGCCGGGCGGAATTACAAAGGATGATCTTTTAACGGTTGTCGATAATGTTATTCTGGACAAGGGAATATTATCTGAGGTCGATATTACTGAAAAAGCCGCTTCACCCGGTATGAAGTACAAGCATTATTCTCCAAAGGCAAGGGTTATTTTAGTCAATGGTTCGCTTGATAATTTTTTAAAGTATGCACGTGACAACGCTGATGACGAAACTTTCCTTATGTGCTTTGACGATGATAAGGATAAAATTCCAGAAGGCTTAAATTGCGTGTTTTACGGTAGCTCTTCAAAAGAGCAGGCGAAGAATCTTTTTCTGACTTTAAGGAAGCTCGACGAGCTGGGCGCGAAAAAGGTTTATGCCAGAGTGCCTAGTGTTGAGGGGGTTGGGCTTGCCGTTTACAATAGGATTTTAAGAGCGGCGTCATTTGACGTTGTAGAGGTTGGTGAGTAGAGTGCCGCTGATTGTAGGACTTACAGGACAAAGCGGAGCTGGCAAAAGTACCGCTTCAAGTATTTTCAGACGTCTTGGAGCATATGTAATAGACTGTGATGAGATTGCAAGAAGTGTAACGAGTGACAATAGCCAATGCAACAAGGAGCTCAGTCAGTATTTTTCCGAATGCTTTGATGAGAACTTGCATTTAGATCGAAAAAAAATGGCTGATATAATATTTTCAGACGAGAAAAAGCTCAAAACACAAAATGCGATAATTTTTAAATATATAACTATTGAGATTGACGCTGTGCTTAGTGCGTGTAATCAGGATTACATAATCCTTGATGCGCCAACATTATTTCAAAGTGGGCTTGATAAACGCTGTGTTGCTATTATAGGCGTTCTGAGTGATACTGCTAAGAGATTTGAACGAATCAAGGCACGGGACAGTTTGTCTGACAAAAGCATTTTACTTAGATTTTCATCACAGCAGGACGACGATTTTTTTCAAAAGAACTGCGATATAGTTATTTACAACAATTCAAGCCTTGATGAGCTTGAGGTTAACGTAAAGAAGGCTCTTGAAAAAATTGAGGAGATAGTTAATGGCAAAAAACCGAAAGAGAAGAATTAAACCGCTCGGTTGGTTTGTTATATTTGTGCTTATTACGTTATTGCTGATTGTAGCAATTTACAGCGTTTCTAAGCTTATTCCATTTTTCTCAAAGCAGTATTTCTATCAGCAAAACTACGCTGAATATGTTGAGAAATACAGTCAAGAATATGATTTAGACCCGCTGTACGTATACTCTGTTATAAAGGTTGAAAGTGATTTTAATCCTGACGCTACTTCTTCGGCGGGCGCTACCGGTCTTATGCAAATTATGCCGATTTCGTTTGAAGAGGTGGCCGAAAAATTAGGGGAAGCAGATGAGGTCAGCTACAGCGATATGAAGGATCCTGAAACGAACATCAGATACGGCTGCTATATTTTGCGGCAGCTGCTTGATGAGTTCGGAGATTACAGAATTGCGTCAGCTGCATATAACGGAGGAATAGGAAACGTTGAAGGCTGGGTTGAGGAAGGAATTATTTCGCTTGATGATTTTGACGTCGAAGCGATTCCGCTCAGCGAAACAAGACATTATGTCAGAAAAATCGTATCTACTTACGAGAATTATAAAAATCTGTATGAATAATTTTAGTTGGAGGAGTGTAAAAACATGAGTGAGAATAGCACTAATGAATTAAAGGAAAGGTTGTTTACAAAGAAGAAGAACGCTTGTCTCACCCTTAGCGATGAGGAAATAAGTGATGCTTATGACTTTTGCGAAGACTACAAAAGGTTCTTAAACGTGGCAAAGACAGAGCGCGAAGCTGTAAAGGAAGCTGTAAGGCTTGCTAATGCTAACGGCTTTGTAGAATTTGACTTTGACAAAAAGCTAAAGCCCGGAGATAAGGTCTACAAGGTAAACCGAGATAAGGCAATTTTACTTGCTGTTATTGGAAATGACGATATAAGCGAGGGAGTAAGAATTTCTGCCGCACATATTGATTCGCCGAGAGTTGATTTAAAGCAAAATCCTGTTTACGAGGACTCGGAGCTTGCGCTGTTTAAGACGCACTATTACGGCGGAATCAAGAAGTATCAATGGACGACAATTCCGCTTTCACTTCATGGGGTAGTATATCTGGAAAACGGAGAAAGAGTTGAAATAAATATAGGTGAGCAGGAGAGCGACCCTGTGTTTTGCATCACCGATTTACTCCCTCATTTAGCAACAAGCCAGATGAAGCGTCCTTCAAGTGAAGTTGTAAAGGGAGAAGAGCTTAATATTCTTATCGGTTCTCGTCCGTTCAAGGACGATAAGGAGTCAGAAAAAGTAAAGCTCAACATTCTGAAGCTTCTGAATGAGAAGTATGGAATTTTAGAGGACGATTTTGTGTCTGCTGAGCTTGAAGCTGTTCCTGCGTTTAAAGCTAAGGATCTGGGCTTTGACAGAAGTATGGTGGGAGCATACGGTCAGGACGACAGAGTTTGTGCTTATACTGCTTTAAAGGCAATTCTGGACACTACCGCTCCAAAGAAAACTGCAGTTACTGTTCTGACCGATAAGGAGGAAACAGGAAGCGACGGAAATACAGGCTTAAACAGCGCCTATTTAACCTACTTTTTGAGCGACCTTGCTGAAAATATGGGAGCGATTCCTCGCCACGTAATTTCTGCTTCTGAGTGCCTTTCGGCAGACGTTAACGCGGCTGTTGACCCGACATTTCCCGATGTTACAGAAGCAAGAAACGCTTCAAAAATCAATTACGGCGTTGTTGTAACAAAGTTTACAGGCGCAAGAGGTAAGTCTGGCACCAGCGACGCTTCTGCTGAATACGTTTACAGAGTGAGAAATTTGCTCGATAAAAACGGCGTAGTATGGCAGACAGGAGAGCTGGGAAAGGTAGATATTGGCGGCGGCGGAACGGTTGCACAGTATATTGCAAACCTTGACATTGATGTTATTGATGTCGGTGTGCCAATTCTTTCGATGCACGCACCTTTTGAGGTTGCGTCAAAGGTAGATACCTATATGGCTTACAGAGCGTTTAAAGTATTTTTTGCAGATTAGTACACTAAAATTTAATTGATAGCAAAGTCGCTGAACATATTCTTTTTTGTATGCTTGGCGGCTTGTTTTTGAGGAAAAGCAATGCGGGAATTTATAATTTCAAAAAATGATGCAGGGCAAAGGGTTGATAAATTTTTATCAAAGGCTGTCAAAAGGCTTCCATCGGCTCTTATGTATAAATACATTCGCATCAAGCGGATTAAGCTAAATGGAAAGCGTTGCGAAATATCATCCAAACTTTGCGAGGGCGACGTAATGCAGCTTTACATAAACGATGAGTTCTTTGAGGAGCCTTCAAATTTGGATTTTATGACAGCGCCTGCATCTCTTAATGTTGTCTATGAGGACGAAAATATACTTGTAGTCAACAAGAAAACAGGCCTTGTAGTTCACGAGGATAACGATAATACAAGCGACACGCTTATAAATAGAATTAAGCGTTATCTTTATGATAAAGGCGAATACAATCCGAATGAGGAGGCTTCGTTTGCACCTGCCCTTTGCAACAGAATCGACAGAAATACCGAGGGACTTGTAATTTGCGCTAAGAACGCTGAAGCTTTAAGAATTTTAAATCAGAAAATCAAGGACAGAGAGATTAAGAAAAAGTACCGCTGTGTTTGTGTTGGAAGCTTCGATAAAAAGAGCGACGAGCTATCTGCATATTTGGTTAAGGACGAGAGCAACAACAAAGTAAAGATTTATGACCGACAGGTACCTGATTCAAAAAAGATAATTACAAGGTATAAGGTCTTAAAACAAAAGGGGGAGCTTTCTCTTTTGGAGGTTGATTTAGTTACAGGCAGAACACACCAGATAAGAGCGCATTTAGCTTATATAGGACACCCTTTGCTTGGCGACGGTAAGTACGGAATAAATTCAATTAACCGTAAATTTAATGTCAAGACACAAGCTCTTTGTTCATATTCATTGAGATTTGAATTTTCAACAGAATCGGGTTTGCTTGAATACCTAAACGGTAAGGAAATTAAGCTGGATCACACCTGGTTCGAGAATAAGCTATTTGACTGAATTTTGTACTTTTTGTCAGACGCTCGAATTATGAGGAATTTTGTTGTTGATTTTGTCTAAGGATTGTGATATAATTAAACTTGTATAAGCCGAATAGAAATGCACTTTTCGTCTTAATATTAAAGCTTTGGCTATACAATATTGGTATACATAGGAGCAAAACATGAGTATTAAAGGAGATTTACATTGTCACACCACTCTTTCCGACGGATCGCTTGGAATTGAAGAGGTTATTATTCAAGCTAAAAGAATGGGACTCGATTATTTATCTCTTACCGATCACGATACGCTTTCGTCAGCTAACAGAGCAAATGTTTTAGGAGAGAGATATGGAGTTAAGGTTATTCCCGGCGTTGAGCTGTCAGCTTGGGACGAGGAGAGAAACTGTAAGGTACATATTCTTTGCTATGCACCTCAGAAGCCTGACAGGCTTGAGGGGGTTTGCCATAAATCGTGCGAAATCAGAAAGCTTTGCGCTAGGGATATGATTGAAAAGGTTAAGGAGATATATCCTATTACAACAGAGTCTGTGCTTAAATACGCTAAAAGCAGCAAGAGCATATTCAAATCGCACATTATGCGCGCGCTTATAAATTACGGCTATGCTACTGAATATTACGGCGAGGTAAACAATAAGCTTTTTGACAGAAAAACTGGCAGTTGTTCTGTTGTCAGAAGATATCCGAGCGTTAAGTTTGTACTTGATTTAATTCACTCGTCAAGGGGAATTGCTGTAATGGCACATCCTTGTCTTTATGATAATGTTGAGCTTTGTGAGGAGCTTGCAGCTGAGGGCAAGCTTGACGGAATTGAGGTATATCATTTTTCTGCAGACGAAGAAAATGAGAAGAAGCTTTTTGAAATAACTCAAAAATACAATCTTATCGCAACCGGCGGTTCTGACTTTCACGGTTCTTATAATATGCAGCCTACTCATATTGGAAGCAGAGTTACTGATGAGGAAAATATAAATAAAATTCTCGAACTTGCAAAACAAAACGCATCAAAATAGAGGTAGTAGCAATGGATATAATGGAAAAAGCACTTAAATTTCACAAGGATTTGGGCGGTAAAATAGAGGTTGTTTCAAGAGCAAAAATCGATGATAGAGAGTCTTTAAGCGTTGCGTATACCCCTGGTGTTGCTGAGCCTTGTCTTAAAATCAAAGAAAATCCTGAGCTTTCTTACGAGCTTACAAGGCGTTCAAATCTGGTGGCAGTAATAACCGACGGCACGGCAGTTTTAGGACTTGGCGATATTGGCGGCTTAGCAGGGATGCCTGTTATGGAGGGTAAATGCGCATTATTTAAGGAATTTGCTGATGTTGACGCTTTTCCACTTTGTATCAAATCTAAGGATACCGATGAAATTGTCAGAACAATCGAGCTTATTTCTGATAGCTTCGGAGGAATAAATCTTGAGGATATAGCAGCACCACGCTGCTTTGAAATTGAGCAAAAGCTAAAGGAAAGACTTGATATTCCCGTATTTCATGACGATCAGCACGGAACAGCTATTGTCGTTGGCGCAGCGCTTATTAACGCTTGTAAAATTGCAAACAAGAAGCTTGGCGACTTAACGCTTGTAATCAACGGCGCAGGAGCTGCCGGAACGGCAATAGGAAAGTTTTTAATTTCTCTCGGCGTTGGCGATGTAATTATGGTTGACATCGGGGGAATTATATGTGAGGGCGATGCTGCTCTCAGTCCTGCTCATCAGGAAATTGCTAAAATTACCAACAAGAATCACAAAACAGGCTCTTTAGCTGACGCAGTTCAGGGAGCAGATGTGTTTGTCGGCGTATCCCGTCCGGGACTTTTGACGGAGGATATGGTAGGCAGCATGAATGATAAGTCTATCATTTTTGCAATGGCTAATCCAACGCCTGAAATAATGCCTGACAAGGCTTTGGAGGCTGGTGCTTTTATAGTGGGAACCGGTCGAAGCGATTTTTCAAATCAAATCAACAATGTTATTGCTTTTCCTGGAATTTTCAAGGGAGCGCTGAGCGTCAGAGCTTCGGATATCAACGAAGAAATGAAGCTTGCGGCGGCATTTGCGATAGCTTCCTGCGTGTCTGACAGCGAGCTTTCAAGAGATTATATTTTACCTGATTCATTTGATAAGAAGATTCCAATAGCTGTCGCGAAGGCGGTAGCAGACGCAGCTGTAAAAAGCGGCGTCGCAAGGATTAAAAACACGGAGGTTTAAATTATGACATATAGCTATAAGACAAAGGGCGTTTGCTCAAGACAAATAAATGTTGAAGTTGAAGACGGGATTGTAAAGAATGTGCAGTTTGTTGGCGGTTGTCAAGGAAACACACAGGGTGTTGCAATACTTGCCAAGGACAGACCTGTTGATGAAGTGATAGAGCTTCTTGAAGGAATAGATTGCGGCGGAAGGGGAACCTCCTGCCCGGATCAGCTTGCAAAGGCTTTAAAGGAAGCTATCAATTAGTCTGATTTAAGAGACATAAAATTAACAATAATCCCTCCCTTGAATATAATGGAATATTTAAAGGAGGGATAAATTATGCTTGTCAGAAAAAAGAAAAAGCACTTGAAATTAAAGATAATTATTTTATGCTTTATAGTTTTTGCAATTATTTTGCTTATTGCTTTTGATAGCCTTGTAAAATCAAGAACAAAAGAAATTGCAATTGTAAAAAGTGAAAGCTATGCTGAAAGCGTTGTAACAAGCTCTGTGAGTGAGTGTATGAGCGAATGCGACGGATTTGAATTTGTAAGCAAGCAATACAGCGGCGACAAAATAACAGCTATTGAGGTAAATTCCAACGAGGTAAACGCATTCAAGCAGGTGCTGACTGAAACGATAAACGATAAGCTTAGCGATACAAATAACGCAAGCTATAAAATAAATCTGGCGGCTGTGCTTTCAAGCAACCTTTTTGGCAAAATCGGTCCTGGCGTTAGTATTTATTTTCAAAACGAGGGGAGCGTTGATCTGAACATTACCAGCGACTTTTCCTCAGCAGGAATAAATCAAACTATACATAGAATTTATGCGACTATAAGCCTTGATATTTTAGCTGTTACTCCGTCGGGCAGCTATAGCGTTCCGTTCAGTACCGAATATGTGATAAGTGAAACGGTTGTAATCGGCGACATTCCGCAAGCTTATGCAACAATTACTGACGAAGAAAAAATTACTTAAAAAGCTGGTAAATCTATATAAAATGTGCTATACTATATCTGTGATTACAAATTCATTGTATCGGAGGTATATTATTTATGACTACTGCACAGGCAAAAAACAGAATAGATAAGCTCGTCGAGAATTTAAACTCGTACAGCTATCAATATTACGTACTGGATAATCCTTCTATTTCTGATTATGAGTACGATATGATGAATAATGAGCTTAAAGAGCTTGAAGAAAAATATCCGGAGTATTTAAGAGCTGATTCGCCAACTCAAAGGGTTGGAGGAGAAGCCGCTAACGGATTTGAAAAGGTAACTCATACAGTACAAATGGCAAGCTTGCAGGACGTTTTCGATTTAGGTCAGGTTGAAAGCTTCTACAACAGAATCAAAGGCGAGTTTTCTGACGCGGAGTTTGTTGTTGAACCGAAAATTGACGGTTTGTCAGTAAGCCTTGAATATGTAAACGGTGTATTCACTCGTGGTTCAACACGAGGCGACGGCTTTGTCGGCGAGGACGTTACTCAAAACCTGAAGACGATATTTTCAATTCCGCTTGCTATGAAAACTCCTTTGCCGTTTTTAGAGGTCAGGGGAGAAGCGTATATGCCAAGAGCAGTCTTTGAAGCCCTTTCTAAGGAACAAATTGAAAACGACGAGCAGCCGTTTAAGAACCCCAGAAATGCAGCTGCCGGTTCTTTAAGGCAGAAGGACAGCAAAATTACTGCAAAGCGAAAGCTTGATATATTTTGCTTTAACATTCAGCAATGTGAGGGCAGAGAATTTAGTTCACACTATGAAACGCTTGAATTTTTAAAGGAGCAGGGCTTTAAAACAATTCCAGAATATTTTAAAACGAATAGAATTGATGAAATCAACAACAAGATAAAGGAGCTAGGAAAAAAGCGATTTTCCTTGGCTTATGATATAGACGGAGTTGTTATCAAAACCGATAGCTTAGCACAGCGTGAGCAGCTTGGAGCTACAGCTAAAACTCCAAAATGGGCGGTAGCGTATAAATTTCCGCCGGAGGAAAAGTCTACAAAGCTTCTTGAGATTGAAATAAATGTTGGAAGGACAGGGGTTATTACACCTGTTGCAATTTTTGAACCGATAACTCTTGCGGGTACAACCGTTTCAAGAGCTACGCTTCACAACCAGGATTTGATTGATGAAAAGAATGTAAACGTTGGTGATATTATAACCGTCAGAAAAGCAGGAGATATAATTCCTGAGGTAGTAGGCGTTTTCAAAAAGCAAAGCGAGGGCGTTTATAAGCTCCCCGACGCTTGTCCTGTTTGTGGCGCTAAAACAATCAGATCTGAGGGTGAAAGTGCGCTTAGGTGTCCGAATGTTGATTGCCCAGCGCAAATATACAGAAGCATTGTTCACTTTGCGTCTAAGTCAGCAATGAATATTGACGGTTTAGGACCTGCTATTGTTGAAACATTGATTTCAAACGGACTTATCCACTCCGTTGCAGATTTGTATTTGTTGACAAAGGAGGATTTGCTTGCCCTTGACAACTTTAAGGATAAATCTGCGAGCAATCTTATAAATGCAATTGAAAGCTCAAAGGCTAATTCGCTTGATAGACTGATTACAGGCCTTGGAATCAGAAATATCGGTACCTCTGCGGCTAAGCTTTTGTGTGAGAAGTTTAATACGCTCGATGATATTATTGCTGCCAGCGAACAGGAAATTTCTGAGATTGACGGCTTTGGAGAAATAATGGCACAAAGCGTAGTTGACACTCTTAAAGAACCGCATATAAGAGAGCTTCTTAAACGATTCAAGGAGTACGGATTGAATACCGTTTATAAGTCGCAGGTTCAGGATAACAGATTTAGCGGAAAGACCTTTGTGCTGACGGGAACGCTACCAACACTAAAAAGAAAAGAAGCCGAAGCTATTATTGAAAAGTTTGGCGGAAAGTCTTCCAGCAGCGTTTCTAAAAACACTGATTATCTGCTGGCAGGCGAGCAAGCAGGAAGTAAGCTTACTAAAGCACAGGCTTTAGGCGTTACGATAATTGATGAAGAAACATTTTTGAAAATGACTGAATAAATCTGATATGAGGAGGATGTATAATGGGAATTGACATTAAACACATTGCAAAGCTTTCAAGACTTTACATTGAAGACGAAAAGGTGGAAAAGTTTGAAAGCGATATGCTGGGGATCGTTCAAATGGTTGAAAACCTTCCGGATGTAGAGGACGAGCCGTTGATCGATCCGGCAAACCCTATGACGCTAAGAGAGGATAAGGCAGAGGGCGGCAAATATTCAAGAGATGAGCTTACCCGCAATGCACCTCATGTAACGGCTGGCTGTCTTGTTGTGCCAAAGACTGTAGAATAGGGGGAGTAGGAATGGAACTTTATAATTTGAGCGGATACGAGCTTTCCAAAAAGCTTGAAAGCAAGGAGATAAGCTCAAAAGAGCTGACAGAAGCTGTATTTGATAGAATTGACAGCGTTGAAGATAAGGTTGACGCTTATGTAACGCTTGATAAGGAAAATGCACTAAAAAAAGCGGTTGAGGTTGACGAGAAAAGAGCAAGTGGCGAAAAGCTTTCAAGGCTTGCCGGACTTCCTATTGGAATCAAGGACAATATTTCAACCAGAAATCTGCGTACAACCTGCTCGTCTAAAATGCTTGAGAATTACATTCCGTCGTTTAACGCTACCGTTATGGACAAGCTAAATGGAGAGGATATTGTTATAACAGGCAAGCTTAATATGGACGAATTTGCTATGGGCTCGTCAACCGAAACATCATATTTTAAAAAGACGAAAAATCCTTTTGATGAAACCAGAATACCAGGCGGCTCGTCGGGCGGTTCTGCTGCTGCTGTTTCGGCGGGCGAAGCTATTATGGCGCTTGGCTCTGATACAGGCGGCTCTATAAGACAGCCTGCTTCCTATTGCGGCGTTGTAGGTCTGAAGCCTACATACGGAGCTGTTTCACGTTTTGGACTTGTAGCATTTGCCTCTTCTCTTGACCAGATAGGACCTATCGGCAGGACTGTTAAGGATACTGTAATGCTTTACAGCGCTATATGCGGATTTGACAAAATGGACGCAACGAGCAAAAATATGTCACACCCGGATTACCTTGCTGATTTAAAGTGCGACGTTAAAGGACTCAGGATAGGCGTTCCAAAGGAATATTTCTCAAAGGGAATTGATGAAAACGTAAAGAGCGCAGTATTAAGCGCTGTAAAAGTTCTTGAGCAAAACGGAGCCGTCGTCAAGGAGGTTTCTCTTCCGTCAACTGAATATGCGCTGAACGCTTACTATATTATTTCCTCAGCAGAAGCTTCATCTAATCTTGCAAGATACGACGGCGTAAAATACGGCTATCGTGCAAAGGATTACGATAATTTGATTGATATGTACGAAAAAACACGTTCTGAAGGCTTTGGCGACGAGGTTAAGAGAAGAATTATGCTCGGCACCTTTGTTTTAAGCTCGGGCTATTACGATGCATATTACAAGAAGGCAAGACTTCTGCAAAGAAGAATTTCAAAGGAATTTTGCGATGTGTTCAAAGAGGTTGACCTGCTTGCTGCACCGACAGTTCCTTCAACAGCGTTTAAAATTGGCGAGAATATTGACAACCCTCTTAAAATGTATGCAACTGACGTTTGTACTGTAACTATTAACATCGCAGGGCTTCCGGCAATCAGCGTTCCTTGTGGCTATGATGAGGCAGGACTTCCGATTGGCTTACAGCTTATATCGGATAAATTTAACGAACAGACGCTTTTAAATACGGCTGAATGTTATGAAAATATCATGGGCGGCTTCAGACGCCCCGTACTTTAGAAAGGAGCGTTTGAAATGGTAAAAGGTTATGAAGTAGTTATAGGACTTGAAACTCACGCAGAGCTAAATACCGAATCGAAGATATATTGCAGCTGTAAGAATCAGTTTGGTCTTGAGGTTAATACGCAGGTTTGTCCGATATGTATGGGAATGCCCGGAGCGTTGCCGACGCTTAATGAAAAGGTTGTCGACTATGCAATTAAAATGGGCCATGCTCTAAACTGCAAAATAAACTCTGTATGTAAGCAGGACAGAAAGAATTATTTCTATCCTGACCTGCCTAAAGCTTATCAGATTTCACAGGCAGAGGTTCCGCTTTGTGAGAACGGATATGTAGATGTGTATGTTGACGGTGAGGAGCGCAGAATAGGAATCACTCGTATTCATATTGAGGAGGATGCAGGAAAGCTTTTGCACAGCGATAAGTTTTCAGGCTCGCTTGTTGACTTGAACAGATGCGGTGTTCCTCTTATAGAAATCGTTTCTGAGCCTGATATGAGAAGCTCAGCGGAGGCTAAGGCTTATCTTGAAACGCTTAAATCAATTTTGCAATACCTCGATATTTGCGACTGTAAAATGCAGGAGGGCTCAATCCGCTGCGATGTAAACGTTTCAGTTCACAAGCCGGGCGAGCCGCTCGGAACCAGAAGTGAGATGAAAAACGTAAACAGCTTTTCAGCAGCAGTTCGTGGAATTGATTATGAGGTAAACAGACAGATTGAGCTTTTGGAATCGGGTTCAAAGGTTGTTCAGGAAACAAGACGTTGGGACGACGACAAGGGAATAAGCGTTTCTATGAGAAGCAAGGAGGACGCACAGGATTATAGATATTTCCCAGAGCCTGATTTGCTGACTATAGTTGTTGACGAGGACAGAATAAGCGCACTCAAGGAAGAGATTCCAGAGCTTCCGAACAAAAAGCTAATTCGCTACATTAAAGAGTTTGAACTTAGCTTAAAGGAGGCTACCGCTATTTCTGAAAATGTTGCAAAGGCACGCTTCTTTGATGAGTGTGTTGCAAGCGGCGAGGTTTCACCAAAGTCGGTTTGCAACTGGTTGCTTGGAGATATTGCTAAGTACGAAAACGCAAACAATATAGCGATAACCGAAACGCCTGTTACGCCTAATAAGCTTGTTGAGCTTATAAAGGTTATTGAATCGGGTAAAATTTCAAATGCCGCCGGCAAAACGGTATTTGAGGTTATTATCAAAGAGAATAAGGAAATTGAAGACGTTATCAAGGAAAAATCCTTAGCGCAGGTTTCAGACCAGTTGACACTTGAAGCTATTGCAAATGAGGTTTTGTCAAACAATGAAAAATCCGTTAATGATTATAAAAACGGAAAGACGAACGCACTTGGCTTCTTAGTAGGTCAATGTATGAAGGCTTCTAAAGGAAAGGCCAACCCCTCGATGATGAAGGAAATCATTTTAAAGAAAATAGAAGGATAAAAGTCAAAGCTGACGGCACTTAGCTGTCAGCTTTTTCTTTTGTGAATATCAGAAAAATGACAAGAATTGCGGCTAGTATTGTACCCGGAAGGCTTATGCTTGTGGATTTAATATTGTAAACGTATGACGCATAAATACTTGGCGTATAGCCTGTTGCTTTTATAATCACAAGGCACAAAAACGCACTTAAAGGACAGGCTGCAAGCCGTGACAAAATTATGTATTTCAGCGTCAAACCTGTTACAGATTTAAGCTGCAATAGAATACAAATACCTCCGAAAGACGATATAGCTGCAACAATCGGCATATAAGAGGTACTTGCATTGTCAAGCGCTGTTATGTTTGTAATTTCAAAAAAGGATTTTATAATTGTAGCAGTCGGTTTGTCAATGTTTTTTAATATTCCGTTCAAGAAAGTTGTCACAAAGGAAAAGGAAAGTATCACAGCGCAGATTTTAAAAATGCTGATTGCAGAATTTGTAATCGAAGAAATGAGATCAGGCTTTTGAAGAGTGACATCAAGGGATTTGACTTGTGGCTTGTAAATTCTGTTTATGACTATTGCAATTAAAGCGTTTGAAAGAAAGCATGATAGAAAAATTATTATTCCTGCATTTTCATCACCGTATATAGAAATTCCAACTAAGCCTAGCAAAAACGACGGACCGCCGCCGTAGCATGAAGCTGACATTACTGATGCAGTTTTTTTGTCAATTTCGCCCTTTTCAAGCATATCGTTTATAAGCTTCATTCCAATAGGGTAGCCGCAAATATTTCCCATTACAAATACAAAAAACAAACTGATTGGAAGTGAAAAAATGTATTTTGCCAGCGGCTTTAGCGGAACAAATATAAACTTGTAAATTCCGCTTTCGATTATCAGGCTTGACAGCACCATATAAATAAATAACGACGGAATAATTACATTTATACACCGCACAACGCAAGCGTTAATATTTTCGGAAAGCTCCTTTGTATTTACAAGTGAGTATATATAAGTTGCAACGGTTACGATACACAAAAATACTATCAGCAGTTTTCTTTTCATTTAATACATCACCTTCTGAATAGAATATATTTGTCTATAATATAATACTAAAAAGGGTGATTGAATATGAAGATAAAAGAATACATACCTATTACGAACGATATAGTTATAAGCGACGGAAATTATATGTCGATCGAGAATTTTAAAAGCCTATCCGAATGTAGCGATATTTTGATTGGAGTAAGAGCTAAAAACTATATGATAAATATCTGGGGAAGCGGCTTAAGAGTAGAGTTTTATTCCAGCAATAATATTTTTATCTTTGGAAGCTTTGAAAAAATAGAATTTCTTAAAGCTGTGAGGTGACAAATGTTTCTGAAAAGAATATTAGGTGTTGTGTCGCTGGAAATCATATCAGCAGAACCGCTAAAGCTTTTAAACGAGCTTATCAGGCAAAATATAACGCTGCTGTCAAGCTATATTGACGGCTACACTCTTAATGCGAAAATTTATTTTGTCGACTACTTCAAGGTCAAAAAAATCGTCAGAGCACGAGATGAGAAAATTGAAACAGTTAAGGATAACGGCGGAATAATTTCATTTTTCTTCAGATACAGACTGCGCTATGGAATAATGGTAGGCTTTATAGTTTCGTTGTTTGCTTGTATATTTTTATCGAATGTGCTGCTGGAAGTTCAGATAAACGGCGCTGACGAGCAAACTAAGGCGCAGGTTTTAAGCGTGTTGGAGCAAGACGGAGTAGATATTGGAGCGTTTTTGCCAACTGTAAACAGACTGGCTCTTGAATGTGATCTGGTTGACAATACATCTACTGTTGCGCTTGCAGATACAAGGACAGAAGGATGCACACTTATAATTGATATTAAAATGATTGATGAAAAGCTGTCAACAAAAACCAGCAGAATTTACGCTGATATTGTAGCCAGCAGGGACGCAGTAATTACCTCTATGGAAATTTTTGCGGGAGATAAGGTAAAGGTTGTCGGGGAAGAGGTTAAAAAAGGAGAAGTAATAGTTTCAGGAAAAATGGCGCTTCATGGTAAGCTTTTGCCTATTGAAAAGGAAGCGTACTTTTATTCATCAGGTAAAGTACACGGTGACTATGACGAAACTGTTTCGTTTTACGTTCCGTTTAATGATATAAAGCAAACGGTTGAAAGGGAAGTAAGCACAGCACAGTATTTTCAGTTTTTCTCGGCGCAAATACCATTTAATCCGTTCGCTGACAACTCAGGGCTTAAAGAAAGCGAAAGCATAAGCTATTTTAGCCTGTTCGGTTTAGAGATGCCGTTTGGAATTGCTACTAAAACTTACGATAAATATGCTTTTGAAGCGATTGTCAGAAGCGAGGATGAGGCAATAAGCGTTGGTGAAAACAGAATTAAAAACTACGAGAAAAATATTCTAAAGGACAAAACGATTCTGTCGAGGTCTGAAAAGATTGATACAACAGACAATGGTATAACAATAACTGTTACCTATAGGCTTAACGGCGAAATAGGAGAAATAAAAGAAATATACAAAAAATAGGAAAATTGCTCTTTATTTTTAAAAAGAGGTGTGTTATAATAAAATCAAGATGTAAGCTCTGAACAAAAAAGCAAAGGAAAGAAAACATGATAGAAAAAACTATTGAAGTGCAAAACATGGATGCAATACTCAACGTCTTTGGAAATTACGACGAGAATGTGAATCTACTGCAAAAGGAATATAATGTCGTAATTTTAAATCGTGGAGCTGACATTAAAATAACAGGCGATGAGGAAAATGTCAGAAAGGCGTCAGAAGCTGTTAAATCCTTGTTTTTGCTTGCTGAAAAAGGTACCGTTTTAGACGAGCAAAGCATTCGCTACGTTTTTTCTTTAGTCAGAGAAGGCACTCAGAGAGAGCTTGAAAAGCTTTCAGACGATGGAATTTGCGTTACTACAACAGGAAAAATTGTACGGCCTAAAACAATCGGTCAAAAGAAATATGTAGACCAAATTAAAAAGAATACTATTGTTTTAGGAGTAGGACCTGCCGGCACTGGAAAAACATATCTTGCTGTTGCTATGGCGGTTAAGGCATTCAGAGCACACGATGTAAATAAAATAATTCTTACAAGACCTGCTGTTGAGGCCGGCGAAAAGCTGGGATTTTTGCCCGGCGATTTACAAAATAAGGTTGATCCGTATTTAAGACCTCTTTACGACGCTTTGTTTGAAATGCTGGGAGCTGAATCTTTTGTTAAGCAGCAGGAAAGGGGAGCAATTGAGGTCGCACCGCTTGCTTATATGCGTGGCAGAACGCTTGACGATGCGTTTATAATTTTAGATGAAGCACAAAATACAACGCCTGAGCAAATGAAAATGTTTCTGACTCGTTTAGGCTTTAATTCAAAAATTGTAATTACAGGCGACATCACGCAAATTGACCTTCCTGATTCAAGAAAGTCAGGACTTGTTCAAGCAATGAAGGTTTTAAAGAACGTTGACGATATTTATATCAATAGATTTACTGAAAAGGACGTTGTAAGGCATAAGCTGGTTCAGGATATAATCAAGGCTTATGAAAAATATACAAACGAAAGGAAAGGGCAAAGACAATGAGTAAGGCGAAGGTTTTAATTTACAACAAGCAAAAGGACGTAAAAATCCCTGTCGGAATCAGGCTTTTAATCAGAAGAAGCTGCACCGCTGTTTTGATGTACGAAAATTTCCCGGGAAATGCTGAGGTTTCAGTTTCGTTTGTAAACGATGAGCAAATTCACGAGCTTAATAAGGAATACCGAAATATAGATAAGTCTACTGACGTTTTGTCGTTTCCTCTTGGTGAAAACGGAAATTACGATATAAATCAGGAAACTAACGACTACCTTCTTGGAGATATTGTTATTTCTCTCCAAACCGCAGAAAGACAAGCTGATATATATAACCATTCTCTTGAACGTGAAATTGGCTTTTTAACAGTTCATTCTATGTTTCATCTGTTAGGCTACGACCACGAGAACAATAACCTTGAAGCGCAGATTATGAGAGAAAAGGAAGAGGCTGTTTTAGACGAGCTTGGAATATCAAAAAGTAGTACGTTTGTCGATGAATAAGGAGAATTGATGACTAAGAGTGCTTTTGTAACCATTATAGGGCGAGCAAACGCTGGAAAATCGTCGCTGTTAAATGCTTTAGTTGGTGAGAAAATTGCAGCCGTAAGCTCAAAGCCGCAAACTACAAGGACTAAGATAACAGGCGTCTTAACTAAAGGCGATACGCAGTTTGTTTTTATTGATACTCCGGGAATGCACAAGGCGAAGACAAAGCTTTCTGAGCTTATGGTAAAGACTATAAACGAGAGCGTTAAAAATGTCGAGCTTGTAATTGTAATGGTTGATGTTACTAAAAATATCAGCGACAGCGAAACTGCCTTGATAAACAGCGTTAATTCTAAAAATAGTAAGGTCGTTTTGTGTATCAATAAAATTGATCTTGTCAGTAAGGACGTTTTAATTCAAAAAATAGCAGAATATTCAACGTTGTTTGATTTTGATGAGATAATTCCTATTAGCGTCCTTAACAACGACGGACTTGATTTAATAATGGATTTTCTCAGCAAAAACGCTCAGGAAGGGCCGCATTATTTTTCCGATGACGCTATTACAGATCAGCCAGAAAAGGTTATAATTGCTGAAAAGATCCGTGAAAAGGCGCTTAAATTCTTAAGCGACGAGGTCCCTCACGGAATAGCGGTAGGAATTGAAAACGTTTCTGAGCACGATAACAAGCAGGGAAATGCGATTATGGATATTGAAGCGGTTATTTATTGTGAAAGAGAATCGCACAAGGGAATTATTATTGGAAAGCAGGGAAGTATGCTCAAAAAAATCGGACAAGCTGCTCGTGAGGAGCTTGAGGACTTCTTCCAGATTAAGGTCAACCTGAGGTGCTGGGTTAAGGTTAAGGAAGGCTGGAGAAACAAGGAAGGTCTTATTAAAAATTTTGGGCTATCATTCAAATAAAAATTACCACTAATAAAAAGCTATCACCTTTCAAAAAATATTTGTGAGGTGATAATTTATGAGTGATTGGGATAGGTTTTATGCTTCAGGTAAGGTTAGTGACTATTTAGCTTATTGCAAGTATAAATCACACCTCGAGGGAGAGGAAAAAATTGTTGATAACAACTGACGGAGTTGTTCTGAGGGAGCGTACTCAGGGCGAAATAGATAAGTTTATAGATGTTCTTACAGACGATATGGGGATTATTTCTATTTGCGTTAAGGGAGGCAGAAAGCTAAGCTCTAAAAATTCCAGCGCAACTCAGCTTTTTTCGTATTCTAAGTTTTGCTATAACCAAAAAGGGGAAAGAAACATTCTAAACAGCAGCGAGATTATAAGCAGCTTTTTTAACATCTCGTCTGATATTGAAGGCTTGGCGTTAGCTTCGTATTATTCAGAGCTTTTGCGGTATTCGAGCCTTGAAAATATACCGTCTACTAATGTTAAACGGCTTTTGCTCAACTGCCTTTATTATCTTGATAACAAGGAGAGAAGCGTTGAATTTTTAAAGCTATTGTTTGAGTTTCGCCTTGTATGTGAAATTGGTTTGATTCCAAATTTGATTGGTTGTTGTGAATGCTATGAGTTTCAGTCAAATTCTATGTATTTTGATATTTTAAACGGAAAGCTGTATTGCAGCGAATGCTTTGACAAAGAGCTTGATTATCATACA
The DNA here is from genome assembly GCA_021205185.1 of Ruminococcus sp. Lineage (GTDB taxonomy): Bacteria > Bacillota > Clostridia > Oscillospirales > Ruminococcaceae > UMGS1601. The sequence goes on from JAJPYB010000009.1 coordinate 95,305, forward strand.
ATTCGTATAAGCGATAGCGAGCTTCATGTCTTACGGCATATTGCACTTACCGATTTCAACAGACTTTTTAACTTCAAAATTTCAGATGAGCTACAAAGTAGCGTTGGCAAGATTACTGAAAAATATACGCTTGCACATTTCGATCATGATTTTAAAACACTAAAGTACTACAAAAGCATTAAAACTTAAAAGCGGGAGGAAAAGTTGGATAACAAATATTTTAACACCCTGGAACTACATAAAGTGCTTGCACTTCTTGAAAAGGAATGCTCAAATTCCTACACAAAGGAGCTGGCCACAAATTTAAAGCCAATGACAGATTGCGATGAAATACGCTCAGAGCTTGAAAAAACAAGCGTTGCATTAGCACTGTCTTCAAGGTTTGGTACGCCGAGCTTTTACGATGTTATAAATATGGATATATCGGTTGATAAGGCTAAAAACGGCGGGGTTTTATCAATGTCTGAGCTTTTGGCTTTAAATAAAACGCTTAAAAATTCCTGCGAGCTTATTAAATGGAGAGAAGAGTGTGAGGAGGAAACAACACTCGATTATCTGTTTGATATGCTTTTTGATATGTCTGGCTTATCAAGGAATATTACTAACGCTATAATTTCTGAGGAGGAAGTGTCCGACGACGCAAGCGGAGAGCTTGCGTCAATCAGGCGAAGCATTAACAGGCAGGGAATTAAAATTCGTGAAAGCCTTGAAAAAATGACAAAGAGTGCAAGCGTTCAAAAATATTTGCAGGATAATATTGTTACAATTCGTGATGGAAGATATGTTGTGCCTGTTAAGGCGGAGCATAAGTCAAACGTATCAGGCTTAGTTCATGCAACCTCAGCAACTGGTTCTACCGTATTTATCGAGCCAATGCAGGTGGTAGACGCTAACAACGAAATCGCAATCTTAAAGGGCAGGGAACAGGAGGAGATTCAAAATATTCTCAGGGAGTTTTCAAAACAAATTTCAGAAAATTCTGAGCAGATAAAATCCTCATTCAAGGCTATCGTAAAGCTTAATTTATATTTTGCGAAAGCAAACCTGGCGGCAAAGATGAACGCTTGCGTTCCTGAAATCGTTTCTGACGGCAGAATACTTCTCAAAAAGGCAAGGCATCCGCTTATTGATAAGCAAAGAGTTGTACCTGTTGATTTTTCTCTTGGTTTTGAATATTCAACGCTTGTAATAACCGGACCCAACACAGGCGGTAAAACTGTAATTTTAAAGACAATAGGACTTCTCACGCTGATGACAATGTGCGGATTGCTAATTCCTGTTTCCAGCGGAAGTGTTATATCTGTTTTTGATAATATTTTGGTTGACATTGGCGATAATCAGTCTATTGAAAATGATCTGTCGACCTTTTCGTCGCACATCAGCAACGTAAATTCTATAGTTGAGCAGGCTGATGATAAAACGCTGGTGCTGCTTGATGAAATTGGTTCCGGAACGGATCCCGTAGAGGGCGCAGCACTTGCAGTTTCTATGGTCGAAAAGCTAAGGGAGAACAATGTAAAAACTGTTGTCACGACACATTATCAGGAGCTTAAAATGTATGCACTTGATACGCCATACGTTCAAAACGCTTCCTGCGAATTTGATACTAAAACTCTATCACCAACATATCGTCTCATTATCGGAACGCCTGGTAAGTCTAACGCCTTTGAAATTTCCAAAAGATTAGGCGTCAGCGACGAGATTATAGATTACGCTAGGTCATTGCTGAATGAAAATTCAAGGCGTTTTGAGGACGTTTTAGAGCGTTTGGAGCAGGCAAGACTTGAGGCTGAAGATAAAGCTGAGCAAGCGAATATTCTTCAAAAGCAAGCGGAAGAGAAGCTTATAAACCTCGAAAAAGCAGAGGAAGAGCTTGAAAAGGATAAGGAAAAAATACTTTCAAAGGCTCGAAAAGAAGCTAACAGCATCATTACCAGAACTACCAGAGAGTCAGACGCTCTGATTGATGAACTGGAAAAGGTAAGAAAGCAAAAGGAAAAGACTGAATTTGCTGAAAACTTGTCTAAAGCAAAATCAAATGTTAAGATTTCGTTAAATAAGCTTTACAAAAATGCTAATGATGATAAAAATGAGCAAAAGCCGAATTTGGATATTAAAAAAGGCGATTCAGTTATAATTAAAGATACTAATAACAAAGGAACTGTTTTATCTTTGCCTGATGCAAACGGAATGTGTATGGTTCAGGCGGGAATAATGAAAACTAAAATCCATTCCTCAAAGCTTCGAGTGGACAATTCTGAGAAGATAACCTTTAACAGCAATAAGGTATCCAAAAAAGGCGTTATAAGTAAATCAAGCCGCAGCGTTAAAACCGAGCTTGACATTCGTGGGTATGCTGTTGATGAAGGTTTGTACGAGCTGGATTCGTTTATTGACAATGCTGTAATGTCGGGAATTGGAGTAATTACTATAATTCACGGCAAAGGTACGGGCGTTTTAAAAAATGCTGTGCGAAGTCATTTGAAAAATCATAAGCAGATTAAGAGCCATCGTAGAGGTGTTTATGGCGAAGGCGAGGACGGAGTTACTGTAGCTGAGCTAAATAAATAGCGAAATTATAAAACGGCAGAATTTGAGTTTCGCCGTTTTTCTGTGTTTTTTGGATATTCTCAAAAGAGGGGGTTGACAAATAGGAAAAAATCGGGTACAATTTAGATATAGTAAAATATTCACTAAATAAAAATTTAGTGAATATTCGGGGAGTGGTGAAACGACAATGAAAGCTGAATATATGGAAGATTGCCCGGAATATCTAAAAGACTACCTTTTAAACCTCAGACTTATTCGTGACAGAGCTGACAGGACCGAAGAAGCTTATTATATTGACCTGCGTACATTTTTGCGTTATTTAAAGATAAAAAACAAGGCTGTTGACAAGGATACTCCTTTTGAAGAAATAACTATCAAGGACGTTCCTTTTTCATACATCGAAAACTTTACGCTTTTTGACGCGTACGAGTATATGAACTATTTAAAAGAGGTTCGTGAAAATGAAACTGCAACCAGAGCCAGAAAGACCTCTGCACTTAAGCAATTCTATGCGTTTCTTTGTAATAAGGCAAAGCTTTTAGAATACAATCCGCTTGATAATTTAGAGCTTCCAAAGGTTAAAAATAAGCTGCCAAAATACCTGTCATTAGAGCAATCTATCGAGCTTTTGAAAAATATTGATTCACGATATAAAGAACGGGATTTTTGTATAATTTGCTTGTTCTTGAATTGCGGAATGCGTCTGAGCGAGCTTGTAGGTCTTAATCTGAGCGATTACAGCAAAGACAACCGTACATTAAGATTATTTGGTAAAGGTTCAAAAGAACGTATAATTTATTTAAACGATGCTTGTGTTGAAGCGATTGAAAATTATCTAAAAGTTCGACCACAAAACGCCAAGGATCCTGATGCTATGTTTATTTCAATGCAGCTTAAAAGAATTGATAAGCGACGTGTTCAAGCAATAGTTGAAGAAATGCTTCAAAAAGCCGGGCTTTCAAATTTAGGAATTACAACTCATAAGCTCAGACATACATCAGCAACGCTAATGTATCAGCACGGCGGAGTTGATCCGCTTGTTTTAAAGGAGGTTTTAGGACACAAAAGCATTGCAACTACTGAGATTTATACGCATTTATCAAATGACAATTTAAAGAATGCAGCTGAAGCGAATCCTTTAGCACATCAAAAAATTGAAAATAATAAAGAAAATAATAAAGATGAATAATAAAAAATGCCCTGTGCGAGAAAATACACACAGGGCATTTAAATTTATTCACTTTTCATTCTTATAATCGAACCGCTTTCAAAATCCAGATCACAGTCGAGTGAAAATTTCATTGTAGCGTGGTTAGCTGTATCAATTTCATTGTCATTTTCGTCATAAATTTTCTCGGCAAAAATTTTAACAGGTTCCCTGCTGGGAGATAAAATTTCAAGCTCGTCTCCCCTGTTGAATTTGTTTCGCTGAGTTCCGTACAGTCTGCCGTTCTGGCATTTGTCTACTACTGCAACGACGTCATATTCTCTGATATAACCATTGTCGCCGTAATATTGATATTCGCCGTTTTTGTCGTTTGGATGACTAAAGAAAAAGCCTGTACAGTAGGCTCTGTGACTCACCTTGAAAACCTCGTCAAAAATCCATTTTGGACATCCTTCCATTGTATTGTGTTCAAGATAATAGTCAACAGCCATTCTATAAGCGTTTGTGACAACAGAAACATAGTAAGAGGATTTGGCTCTGCCTTCAATTTTAAGGCTATAAACGCCAGCTTCTGCAAGCTTGTCAATGTGTTCAATCATGCACATATCCTTTGCGTTTAAAATGTATGTCCCCTTTTCGTCTTCAAATATAGGGAAATACTGACCCTCACGGTTTTCCTCCATCAGGTGGTAACCCCACCTGCAAGGCTGAGCGCATTCTCCCCTGTTTGCGTCTCTATTAACTAAATATTGCGAAAGCAAGCATCTGCCTGAAAAGCTAACGCACATTGCACCATGCACAAAGCATTCAATATCAAGCTCTTCAGGGGTTTTAGCTCTTATCTCAGCTATTTCGTCAATTGAAAGCTCTCTTGCTAAAACAACACGCTTAGCGCCCATATTGTAAAACTCGTTTGCTGTAACGTAGTTTACAATTCCAGCCTGCGTTGATATGTGAATTTCCATATCCGGAGAATACTTTTTAACAAGCGACAGCAAGCCGATATCATTGACAATAACAGCATCAACGCCTGAATAGTCGGCTGTTCTCATAAACTCTTCAAAATGCGGTATTTCGTCGTTTCTGGGCAATGTATTGCAGGTCAGATATACTTTAACGCCTTTTTTATGCGATCGCTCAACGGCGTTTTTAAGCTCATCTGGTGCAAAGTTTGCAGGACCTGCTCTCATTCCAAACATTTGACCGCCAAGATATATAGCGTCTGCTCCAAAATTAAGAGCAGCGCCAAGTCGCTCTTCATCACCGACTGGCGCTAATACTTCTAAAGCTTTTTTGCTCTTAAACATATTTACTCCTTAGCTTAGTCCTGCCAGAACAAGGTTTTCCTCATGCTCCTCGAGAGTTGAAGCAAAGTAGCCTTCCTTAGTGCTGGTGTCGTGGCAGAAATAGAAATAGTCAGTTTCATCTGCATATAGTACAGCGTTTATAGCGTCAAGTCCGGGATTGCATATAGCTCCAACGGGAAGTCCTTCACGCTCGTAAGTGTCATATTTGTCTTCAAATGCTTCAACCTCGGCTGTTGTGTAATTTTGAAGCTCTGAAGCAACAGTTGTAATAGTTTCGCTATAATAGGTTGAAGTCGGGTCAGACTGAAGCTTTGCTATATACTCGTCAAATCTGTTGTATGGACCGTCTGTCAAACGGTTTATAAATACCGATGCGATAGTAGGCATTTCCTCAACAGACGCCGATTCAAGCTGAACTATCGAAGCTAAGGTTATAACCTCGTCAACTGTAAAGCCTAGTTCCTCAGCACGATCTTCCATTTCATCTGTAAACTTGGAATCGAAGTTACTTCTTATTGTATCAATTACCGTTTCGTTTTCAGAATCGAGGTAGAACTGATAGGTATCCGGGAAGAAATAGCCTTCCATTGCGAAGAATTTTTCACTGCTTGAATCTATAATATCCTCGCATTCGTATCCAAGCTTCAGAGAATTGAAATCGTAAATAAAGTCTGAAACGCTTGAAATAACGCCGTTTTCTTCAAGCAAAACTGCCGCCTCATAAAGAGTTGTACCCTCTGGGAAGGTTATATCAACTGTTTCAAGTGTTTCTCTTGAGGTCATCAGAGTATTGATTATATCGTTATAATCCATTGAAGGCTGTAGCTCAATATCGCCAGCAACTATTTTATCGCCAGCGTCCTTTACAGCCACACAAATCTGGAACAAAAGCTTGTTTTCTATTATTCCCTTATCGTATAAAGCGTCGGTAACGTCGCCGACATCATAAGATTCGCCAATGTTGAGCTTTATAGTAGTTGTACTCTTTCCGATTCCTAAAAATTCAAGTCCGCAGGTAATTCCTGTAAAAGCAATTACAGTTGAAATCGTAAGGATTATGATTGTTAATATAATTCCTGAGAAAATAGAGCTGTTTACCTTTTTCTTTTTGGACTTTTTCTTGCTCTTTGAGGAAGGCTTTTTAGCGGTAGCTTTTGCAGCTGGCGCTTTGGCAGATGCTATTTTAGGCTCTGCTTTTACAGGCTTTTGAGGCTTTGAAAGTTCGTTTGGTTTGTCATCTGCTACTGCTTGCGACTTTTCAGGCGAAGTTACGTTCTCATCCGCTACCTTAACATCATCGATATCGTCTACAACATTGCTGGGTGCTGAAGCAGCAGAATCCCTTGAAGCCAAATTGCCGCCGAGATTAATATCCAAGTCGCTCAGAGTGCTATCATCGGCAGACTGTTTGTCAGAGCCTGTCGATACTGCATCGTCAGACTTACTGTCGCTTGTAAGAATAGAATGAGAATCCTTATCGTACAGTAATGCGTCCAAAGCGTTCTGAGCAGAGGAGTTTGTGCTTAGCAGCTCGTTAATATCATCGTCTAAATTAAAGCTGTCATTTAATGCGTCTAAATCCTTGTTCTTATCATTCTCCATTAAATCAATCCGTCCTCTCGTAAATATTTTTATCGGATATTATCTTTTTTACCCTTATATCTGTTGGAAGCGTCGGGAGATACTGAACCATAAATTTGTCCATCACAACGCCTATAGAATGCCCTTTGAATGTACTTAAGAATCTATCGTAATAGCCTTTTCCGTAGCCTAGTCGAAACCCACGCTTATCAAAGCAAATTGCAGGAACTATACACAGCGTATCGCTTGAGCTTTCATACTCACAAGCGCAATTATCAGGCTCTGGTATGCCATACATACCTGGGCATAGCTTGCTTAAAGATGAAACCTCAAAAAATCTCATCTTGCCGTTCGCCTGGCATTTTGGAAAGTATATTTGCTTGCTTAGCTTTCTTGCACGCTCAAAGAAGTCGTATGTAGAAACTTCGTTGTTGTACGATGCGTACAGCAATATTTTACTGCAGCTTTTAAATTCTTCAAGCGCTAACACTTTACTGAAAATCTTTTCACTGGCGACGTCAATCTCGCTTTTGGAAATTTTTCCTCGTGCATTTAAATATTCCAGCCGCAAGGCGTTTTTTCCTACTTGCATTGCAATGAAGCTTCGAGAGCGTCCGCTTTTTCCTTACCTGCTAAAAGTGAAGACAACATAAGTCCGAATTTAATCGCTGCGCCTGCGCCCTTTGCTGTTGTAATTTTTCCGTCGTTTACAACAAACTCGCTTGAAAGGGTTGCGCCCTGAAGCTCCTTTTCAAAGCCGGGAAAACAGGTAGCAGTCTTTCCGTTTAGCAATCCCTTATGTCCTAAAATTGACGGAGCGGCACAAATTGCTGAAATATATTTATCATTCTCAGTGCAGTAATCTATAAAGGACTGCACCTTTTCGTTTACTTCAAGATTCAGCGTTCCTGGCATTCCACCAGGGAGAACAATCATTTCAATATTGTCGTCAGGCTCAATTTCATTTATATCCAAATCTGTAATTACAGGGATAGAGTGAGAACCTCTTATGATGTTTGAATTTATACCAACGGTCCTTACCTCGATGCCGCTTCTTCTTAAAATGTCAACAGGCGCTAACGCCTCGACCTCTTCAAAGCCTTCTGCTAAAAAAACATAAACCATAATACAAACCCTCTCATTTAAAAATAACAGTATTCTTTTCGTACATGAAAGCAGGGCGATAGGATTCCTTTGACTTTCTCAAGCCTTCTATTCCTAAATCCTCTTCCCTGTTTATATATAAACAGTCTGAAGCCTGCGCCCTTGCAAACTCATTACAAAGGCAGGGATAAGCTCCGTTGACTTTGCTTAAAGCCTTTTCAATATGAACGACAAACGTATCGGAATTAAGCTTTTCGCCAATTGTAAAACCAACCATTTCACCATTTTGATACAGCACGCCGCCGCTAAGATTTAAGTATTTAAAATTTGTCAAAAACGTATTTATTGCGTATTGCTCAACAACAGCCGAATGCTCGTCGAATTTATCAGAAGCGTTAAAGCTTTTAGCAGAAAATTCAAAGCAATCGTCAATCAAGCTTTCGTCAATCGGGACAAAGCTCCAATCGCTTTCCTTAAAACGCTTGATATGATTTCTCTTTCCGTGATATTTCTTGCCAGAAAGATTTATCAGATCCTCCGCTTTGTAAATGTAGTCAAAATAATCTCTGTCAGCTTCGACTTCAAGCCTATCCTCGCCGTAGAGCTGGGTCAGAACCTTTAGCATATCGCTATTTACACCGTTAAGCTTTAGCCTTTTGCCAATTTCACTTGAAAACTCAAGCATTTTGTCAAACAATTCTTTGTAATCTCCGCTTCCTGCCGGAAAGGTTAAATTAAAAAATTCATATTCAAAGCTTGCGCTTAAATAGAAATCCTTGTATCTTGAAATTTTAGTATCGCTCAAACGGCACCAAGCAACATTATTAGCAAAGGAATACTCGCACCCTCTGAAATCAGATTTTTTCAGAGCCTCATCAATCCAATCCTTGTCGCTTAGTTTAATTTGCCTGAATTCTAACATTTAATCACCAAACATTAAAACCTATCAATAATTTTCATAATTTCACTTGTGATTTTTTCTTTTGAATATGGATCTTCTCCGTCGGAGCATTGAATTATGCTCCAGTTAAATTTTTCTGCGGTGTAAAGAGCCGCTTCACGACAGCGTTTTAAAAATTCAACGTCTACCTCGTGAATATCCTTTTTATTTTCATCACCGTCATACCTTGCGCTCAAAAGCTTTTGAGAAACTGAAATTGGCATATCGAGAAAAATTACGCTGTCAGGTTTCGGAAGTCCAAGCCTTTCATACTCATAATCAAAAAGCCAGTTAAGAAAGCTATCCCATTCGCTCTTTTCGCATTTTACCATTTGATAAATAGCGTTTGAGGTAACATATCTGCTTGCTAAAATAAGGTCGCCTGATTTATAAGCCTTTTCCCAATACAGCTTATAGCTTGCATACCTGTCAACAGCATAAAAGCTCGCTGCTGCAAAGGCGTTAACACCAGCCGCATTTTTGGAAAATTCGCCACCAAGATACATCTTAACAAGCGCTGACGAAGGATTATCATAATCTGGAAAGCTGATAGATTTATGCGGAGTATTCCTATCACTCAAAAGCTTGTCCACAATTTCAAACTGAGTAGATTTTCCGCTTCCGTCAAGGCCTTCAATTACTACTAGCGAACCTTGCATATCACTTAAGCTCCTTGTAATGTTTAACTACCTCGCCCATTTTTTTGCAGGACATTTTTCCTTCAGGACACCTACCAGTCATCACACAGGAAGGACCGGCATTGGCAAATATATGAGGAGCAACGCTTTTACAAAGGCGAAGCATTTCATCAGCTACTGCTTTAATTTCCCATTGAGCTCGATTACAGCAGCGGTGCTTAAAGAAGTTAAATAAGCTTCTTACGTTCATAGTTACAACTATTTTGGTTTCACAAGCATTAGGTAAAACAAATCTTGCGTCTTGATAAGCTAATTTTTTCGCCTTTTTTAAAGCCTCCGCTTCGTCCATGCCGTCAGCTACCAGCTTTTTTGTGTTCTCTTTAGTAAGAATAACTGCAATCTTGTTGTAGCTTTCAAGAAGGGCGTTCATCTGCTTGTCAAATTCTTCCTTTGCCTCCCCTGACTGCTCTATCGCAGGAGGAGTAATATATTCAAAGCCGCCTTCATTTACATATCTTTGACTCTTTTGAGAGTATGAAGCAATTCTATGACGAACGAGCTGATGAGAGCAGGCACGAGAAATTCCCTCGATTCCAAATGTAAACGAAACGTGCTCCATAGGACTTTCGTGGCCAATAGATGCCAGCATATTTATAAAGCTTTCGGTCTTTTCCGGAGTAAGTCCTTCACGCAGCGAGCCAATATCACTGCTTGAATAGCAAAGCTTTGCTGCTGTTGCTATTGTTTTTTCAGGCTCAGGAGTGTGGGTTAATAGCGTTACCTGCATAGAAAATTCAGTCCTTTCACAACTCATTACATATTTCTCTTAGTATATCATTATTTGACATAAATGTCAAATTTGCAAGAACCAAAAAAAGCGAAGCTCAAGGTCTGTTTTCAGACAATAAGTTCCGCTTTTAAATTCTCGTTATTCTGAGCTATTGAGCAGGTCCTCTGCGCTCTTTAGCGTTGAATCAGTAATCTTTTCACCGCTCATAATTCTTGCAATTTCCTGTTTTCTCTGTTCAAAGTCGAGCGGAATAACGCTTGTTGTGGTTTTGTCGTCGCTCATCTTCTTTTCAATCAGAAAATGCTTGTCCGCAAACGCTGCAATCTGAGAAAGGTGTGTAACGCATAGAACCTGTCGGGTTGAGGACAGCTCCTTTAGCTTTTTTCCAATTCTCTGCGCTGCTTTGCCGGAAACTCCAGTATCAATTTCATCGAAAATCACGACAGGAATGTTATCCTTGTTAGCAGTTACACATTTAAGAGCAAGCATAATTCGTGAAAGCTCGCCGCCTGACGCTATTTTTGAAATTGGTTTTAAATCCTCGCCGGGGTTTACAGAAATTAAAAACTCAACCTTTTCAAGTCCTGTTGAAGTAAGGTTTCCCTTTTTAAAATCAACTCCGATTCTGACCTTTTCCATATTTAAAAATCGAAGCTCGTTTATTACGCTTTCTGTAAAGCTCTCGGCCGCCAATTGTCGCTTTGAGGACAGCTCCTTAGCTTTTTTACTTACCTCTTTAAGTGAATTGTTGCGATTTTCAGTAACCTTGTCAAGCTCTTCGTAGCTTCCGACAAGCTCGTCGTATTCGTTTTCAAATTCATCAAGCTTATCGAGCACATCCTTCAGCGTCGGACCATATTTTTTCTTGATTTTTATTAAAGCATCTCGCCTTTCGCTTACAAAGGCAAAACGATTAGGGTCAATTTCAAGCTTCGACGAAAGACGCAAAAGCTCATCTCTTATATCGGTAGCTTCAATTATAATGCTTGACAGTCTGCTTGCTAATGCTTCAAGGTCAGAAAAGGAATCGCTGTTTGATTCAAGAATGTCGTTTACAACCTCAAGGCTTGATATAGCGCCGTCGCTTGTATCGTTTCCAGAAAGCAATTCATCGCTGCTTCTGAGCGAATTTAAAAGGCTTACTGCGTTGTCAGCTAAATTAAACTCCTTTTCAATTTCTTCGTCCTCATTTTCGCTTTCGATTTTAACAGCGGAAATTTCGTCGATTACGTCTTTAAGATAATCTATTCTGATGCTTCTTTGCTGATTTTGCGCTGAAAGCTCTTTGATTTTTCTCGAGGTTGACTGAAGCTCCCGAAACAGCTTTTTGTATTCAGAAAGTTCTTCCTCCAGTCCGCCATAAGAATCAAGTATTTCAAGGTGCTTTGAATTGTCGAGTAATATAATGCTGTCATGTTGACCGTGAATATCGACAAGCAGTGAACCTACCTCTCTTAGCGAAGAAGCGGAAACTGCTCTGCCATTTATTCTGGCAATGCTTTTGCCTTGCGAGGTTATTTCACGCTCCAGCACCAGGCTGTCGTCGTCAGATTCAATCCCCATATTGCTCAAGACCTTCTTAACATCATCGCTAATGTCGTCAAATAGAGCGTTTATAAGCGCTTTGTCAGCGCCAGTTCTCACAACGTCCTTTGAAACACGCTGACCTAAAATTGCATTTATTCCATTTATAAGAATCGACTTTCCTGCGCCTGTTTCACCTGTGAAAACATTAAAGCCATTTGAAAAATCTATGGTTGCTTTTTCAATGACAACCAGGTTTTCTATGTACAATTCTCTTAGCATTATATCACCCTAACAAATGTCTGAGCTTATTTACAAGCTCAATTGCAGATTGCTCACTTTTAAGCACAACTAAAATAGTATCGTCGCCTGCTATCGTTCCAACGACCCTTTCAAAGTTTGCGTTGTCCAGCTTCGCACAAACAGCCTGCGCCATACCTGTATAGCATTTAATTACTACTGTGTTTATAGCAAAGTCAACCGAAATAACAGCCTGTGGGAAAATTTCCATTAAAAGCTCAAGCGGCGACTTGCCCTTCTCTTTCAGGCTTGCCGGTATATCGTAGTGATAGCCGTTTTTAGCATCGTTTACTTTTATAAGAGATAAATCCTTTATATCTCTTGAAATTGTCGCTTGCGCTGCATTAAAGCCATATTCAGAAAGCTTTGTTAAAAGCTCCTCCTGATCCCTTATAATATTTTCAGATATTATTTTGAGAATAGCGTTTTGCCGCTCGGATTTTGACATTTTATTCTTCCTCCCAGATAGGCTTCAGCGGTTTCATAAGCTTGTTGGTGACTGATTTAAAGAAGCTTCCGCCTTTAATGTCGATAAGCTCAATATAGTGGTTTGATAAAGAAATTTCAACGCTGTCGCTTGAAGCGATACCTTTAAGCTCATTTCCGTCAGCCGTCAGGTTAAATACCCCCTCACAGCCGCTTGAAGGTACAAAATGAACGGTAAGCTTTGTGTTTTTAGAGAATATTATAGTTCTTGACAAAAGCGTATGAGGGCAGATTGGCGTAAACTCAAAGCATTCCATATCAGGCTCGATAATAGGACCTCCGGCTGAAAGCGAATAAGCAGTAGCTCCTGTTGGCGTTGAAAAAATAACTCCGTCAGCTCGGATGTGAGAAACAGGAATGCTGTTTTTGTTTATAATAAAATCGGCAATCTGCGAGTTGTGATGTTTTGAAATTACAACGTCGTTAAGAACTGTATAGCTCTCGGATTTTTCTCCTCTGTTGACAGTTACGTTCAGCATCATTCTTTTTTCAGTAGAATAGCTTTTCGTCAGCAGATTTTCTAAAAGCGGGATTTCATCATGCTCTAAGTTTGCCATAAAGCCGAGCCTTCCGCAGTTTATTCCAAGAAGCTTTTTCTTGTGTAAATATGCCGTTCCTGACGCTGAAAGAATTGTTCCGTCGCCGCCTACTGCAATAATAACATCACAGCTTTTAGCGCAGTTTTCTTCATTGTCGAAGATAACATACTCAAGCGTTGAAAATTCAGATTTATAAAGCTCAGACATAAAGATGGCTACTCGTCTGGAATTAAAAAATTCACAAACGGAGATTACTGTATCATAGCAATTATTCTTATCAAGATTAGGCATTATAAATACGCTCATAATTGTAAAACCCTCCTGTTAATAAGCTTTATTTCAAGCTTTCAAAAGCTTCAATTACCTTTCCCTCAATATCAATAGCTTGCCCTCTGCCGCTATTTGAAAGGTACAGAAGATACTCTATATTACCATCGCCACCTTTAATCGGCGAATAGATTAAACCGCAAACTAAAAGATTTGTTGCTTCACATTCGTTACAAATCTTACTAAGCGAAAATATATGGTCCTTTTTGTTTTTGACAATTCCCCTTTTGTTTAATGCGCTTTTTCCGGCTTCAAATTGCGGCTTTACGAGAATAACTGCCTCCCCGCTTTCGGATAATATACTTTTTATTGGCTTTAGCGCAAAGCTAACTGAGATAAACGATAAATCAGCGCAAACAAAATCCATTCTTTCTTCAAAGAAATTGCTGTCAATATCTTTGACGTTTACACCCTCAATATTTACAACTCTTTTGTCCTGCAAAAGCTTTTTATCAAGCTGACCCTTTCCAACATCAACAGCATATACTTTCTTCGCTCCGTTTTGAAGAAGGCAGTCAGTAAATCCGCCAGTTGAAGCTCCTAAATCTGCACAGACAAGTCCTTTTAATTTCAAGCCAAAGCTTTCAACTGCTGCTTTTAGCTTGTACCCTCCCCGACCGACAAATTGCGGTTCTTTTGAGGTAACGACAATTTTGTCATTTTCATCAACCAATAAAGAGGGCTTTAAAGCGACTTTTCCATTTATAAGAACTTCGCCAGCTTCAATTGCTCTTTGCGAATAGGTTCGACTTTTAAAATATCCGTTTGAGTTCAAAAAAACGTCAAGCCTTGTTTTCATAAAAATCCGCCTTTATTGTTTCATAAATTTTATCGCTTGATAGTCCTGTTGATTGAAGCGCTCTTGAAACGGACGACTGCTTAACGAAATCAGTAATAGCGTGCGCCTTTATATCAGAATTTATTGAGCAAAGCTTTTGTGAAATCGAGCCGTTTAAAATACTCTCCTCAAAGAAATAAACCGTTTCGTATTGTGAAATTATGTCAAAGACCTGCTCCCTGATTGGAAAAATCTGAACAAGCTTTAAAATATCGGTCTTTATGCCGTCTGCTAAAAGCATTTCACTTGCCTTTAAAACCTCATTGTATAAGCGTCCATAAGTTATTATAAGCGTTTTACCGCCATTTTTAACAGTTTTAAATGAGGTTGATACGTATTCATTAGTATCCTTTGATTCATCCTTGCCGCGAGGATACCTGACGCAGACAAGACCGCTATCGCTATTTATCGCCTTATCTACGCATTTCCTGAGCTCGCTATAATTGCTCGGCGAATAGATAGTAATGTCTGGAATTGACGTCAAATAGGAAATGTCAAATATTCCCTGATGAGTTTCGCCGTCCTCACCGACAATTCCCGCTCTGTCAACACCTATTACAGCGTGAGTTTTGGTAATTGCAAGGTCGTGAATCAGCTGGTCGTAGCCACGCTGTAAAAAGGTTGAATAAACTGCAAAAACAGGTATCATTCCTGCGTTTGAAAGTCCTGCTGCAAAGGTTACTGCGTGCTGTTCGGCTATACCGACGTCAAAAAATCTTTTAGGAAATCTTCTTGCAAATTTATCAAGTCCAGTTCCATATTTCATAGCGGCGGTAATAGCGCAGATTTTATTGTTCTTAGAAGCAAGTCGAGTTACAGCTTCACCAAATACAGCGGAAAAGCTGTCGGAAGGAACAACATCTGGGTTGCCGGTTTCTAAATCAAAAGCGTTTACGCCGTGATAACCGCCAGGATTTTTTTCAGCAGGCTGATAGCCTTTGCCCTTTATAGTATTGACGTGAACAACAACAGGACCGCCGATTGACTTTGCAGCTTGTAAAGCAAATTCAACCTCTTCAACGTTATGTCCGTCAACAGGCCCTACAAATTTAAAGCCCAAATCCTCAAAAAGAGTAGGCATATTATTTTTCAAAACCATGTTCTTTACTGTGTTCTTTGAAGCCTTGATAGTTCTCTTTAAAGGAGTACCAAGCACGGGCGTTTTATCAAGTATTTTTTCAACTGCACCCTTTGTCTTAATGTATTGCTGCTTTGTTCTGAGGGTTGACAGATATTTTGCAAGTCCGCCGACGTTTTTTGAAATTGACATCTCGTTATGGTTTATAATAACGATTATATTAGTATCGCTTTTTCCTGCGTTGTTAAGTCCTTCAAAAAACTCTCCGCCTGTTGCTGCTCCATCACCTAAAACTGCTACGGCATAGTTATTTAGTCCTTTTAGCTTGAAGGCATAAGAATAACCAAGCGCTGCAGAAACGGAGGTTGAGCTATGTCCGGAAATAAAAGCGTCATGCTCAGATTCCTCAGGCCGACAGAATCCCGACAAGCCGTTTTCCTGACGCAGAGTTTTAAAGCTTTGGTACCTTCCGGTTAAAAGCTTGTGATTGTATGACTGGTGTCCAACATCCCAGATGATTTTATCCTTTGGCGAGTCGAACACTCTGTGTATTGCTATAGTAAGCTCAACGGTACCGAGATTAGAGGCTAAATGTCCGCCGTTTGCAGATACCGTTTTTATAAGCACTTCACGCATCTGACGAGCAAGCTCATCGCATTGCTCATAATTTAACTTTTTTAAATCGCCTGGAAGATTAAGCCTTTCAAGCATATTATCGCTCTCTATCATTTTAACATTCCTTGATTTTAATTTTGTCTTATCAAAAGCTCGCTTGTAAGCTCTTTTAAGTCTTCGGCATTTTCAAAGGCGTCAAGCGCATCGAGTGCTGCTTGTGTATATTCTCTTGCGAGTTGCTTGGCTTTTTGTAAGCCAAAAAGAGATACAAACGTAGTTTTGTTATTTTCGCTATCGCTGCCTATCGGCTTTCCGAGCGTTTCAAAGCTTCCCTCGACGTCTAAAATGTCATCGACAATCTGAAAGGCAAGTCCTAAATTGTAGGCGTATTCTCTTGCGTTCTGGCGCTTTTCATCACAGCCCGCAAGCACACAGCCCATTTCACAAGCGGCGCTTATCAGTGCGCCTGTCTTTTTGCTTTGAAGCTCCTTTAAGACCTCTAACGGTATTTGCTTGTTTTCGCTTTCGATATCAATTATCTGACCGCCTACCATACCATAAGAACCAGACGCCGCAGATAAAATTCCGACTAGTGTAATTGCTGTTTTGCTGTCAATTACACCATCCTGCGCTGCATTGTAAATTTTTTCAAAAGCGGCAAAGGTTAAAGCGTCACCTGCAAGCAGCGCAGTAGCTTCGCCAAACTTCTTGTGGCAGGAAGGCTTTCCACGTCTGTAATCGTCGTTATCCATGCAAGGTAAATCGTCGTGAATAAGCGAAAATGAATGAATCATTTCAATGCAGGTGGACACGTCAATAAAGCTGTCGCTGTTAGCGTTACAGGCTTCGCAAAAAAGCAGCATCAAAAGCGGACGAATACGCTTTCCGCCTGCTGTTACGGAATATTCCTCAGCAGCAAGCACGCTTTTTATAAGCTCAGGCTTGTGAGCAAAATAAGACTCTAATGAAGCGTTGATTTTGTCGGTTTTTTGAGTAACACTTGCGTTCATTTGTCTAGCTCACCGCCGTCAATTTTAGTCATTTCAAGCTTAGCTTCGTCCAATGCAGTTTTGCATTCACTAGCTAAAGTTACGCCTTTTTTATACAAGTCAAGAGATTCGTTTAAATTAAGCTCCCCTGTTTCTAAAGTTCTGACAATTGTTTCAAGCTCAGAAATATTCTTTTCAAAATCCATTATAACACTTCTTTCTTAAAAATTTAAAGTACCTTCGCTTTTACCTCTCCGTTTGAAAAGGTAATGTCGACGACGTCGTCGCTCGAAACGCATTTTGAATCGTTTACAACCTTACCATCCTTTAAAACAATAGAATATCCTCTAAACAAAACATTAAGCGGACTTAACGCTTCAAGCCGAGCAGCAAGATTTGTCAATTGCGAGGTCTTATTGTTAAAGCGGTTATTAGCGGCAAGAGAAAGTCGTTTATTGAGCGATAAATATTTATTCATTGTAATTTCGTACTGCTTCATCGGAGAAAGCAAGGCACATTGCTGTGAAAGCATTTTGGTCTTGCTTGAAAGCTTGTTAAGGTAAAAGCTCTCGGCGGTACTTAGCCTTTTGCGAAGAACCTCTATTTTACTGTACAGCTCGGATATATCTGGAACTGCAATCTCAGCTGCAGCAGAAGGAGTTGGCGCACGATAATCTGCTGTCATATCGCAAATTGTAAAATCTGTTTCATGACCGACAGCACTTATACAAGGAGTTTCAAGGTTGAAAATAGCGTCAGCTACATCTTCGCTGTCAAAGCAGGATAAATCCTCATTTGAGCCGCCGCCCCGAGCAATAATTATTGTATCAACGCCAAAGCTATCGGCAGCCTTTAATGCTAAGGACACCGATTTTGCGGCTTGTGAGCCCTGAACGATTGCGTGAAAGAGATAAATTTTCACCAATGGATAACGTCTTCCTGTTACGTTTAAAATATCCTGCAGTGCAGCCGACGTTTCAGACGCTACAATTCCAATAGACTTTGGCGAGTGAGGAATAGCTTTTTTGTTTTCTGTTTTAAAGTAACCTTTTTGGGCGAGCTTGTCTTTAAGCTCTTCTAGGCGCTTGGTATAGCCGCCTTCGCCGACAGGCATTACTTCACGAACAATTATCTGGTAGGAGCCGTCACGTTCGTATACCTCGATTTCGCCATAAACTACCACCATAGTGCCGTCAGAAAGCGACACCTTTAAATTGCGAGCGTTACCAGCAAACATTACGCATCGAATGAGCGACTGCTCGTCCTTTAATGAAAAATATATGTGACCGCTTGTTGTTTGTCTGTAATTTGAAATTTCTCCCTTAACAGAAAGACCGCTGAGCTTTAAATCGCTTTTAATTTTGTTGGAAATATATCTGTTAATTTGAGAAACTGTGAGAATAGACGCCATTTATATCAATCCTTCTTTGTATGCTCCGTACAGGCAGACGCCATATGCGTTGTCGCAGGAAAAATCAGGTTCTGCAAAATAAGAATTTGAAAATTCTCTTTTAAGCTTGCTCGCAATAATCTTGTCCGACATAACTCCGCCTGCAAAAATAATTGGAATATCGCCAAAGCGTTCAATTTGGTAAATTGTCATCAACCGCAGAGCAGTATAAATGTATTCAAGGCAAAATGCCGAGACGTCTTCCCTGCTCTCGCCTGTTTCAAACATTTGCCTGCACTTATTTTCAACGCCAGAAAGCGAGCAATCGCCACTAATTAGATTGAGATTCATTTTAAATTGCCTGCTTGAATTTCGAGCCAGCTTTTCAAGCTCCTTGCCGCATGGAAATTGAAGCCCAAGCATAACGCCAGTTCTGTCTATAGCTTGTCCCGCCTTTAAATCTCTGGATTTTGAAACGAGAGAAACTATTATCTCACCGTTTTCATCAAAGCTTACGTGCAGACAGTCGGTCGTTCCTCCGCTTATATGAAACGCCAAAAACGGTTGACGATTTAAAACTAAATCGAACCGTTTTGCTGAATATGCTGCCGCTAAAATATGACCTGTCTGATGAGTGGTCTTTATGTATTTGATTTTATTTATGTGAGATAGGCTCTGGGCTGTACCGCTTCCCACCAAAAAGCAAGGCATATAAGAGCCGCATTGACTGGTAGGAGAAACTGATGCGCAAACTGCGCTTATAGGTTCAGTCGCATTTTGCATCAGGTTTTTAAGGACAATTGGCAGCTGTCTGGTATGATGAAAAACAGCGTCAGACTGCCTGATTCCACGCTCTCCGCTTTTTACCGGCAAAAGCATTTTCTCACCATAAAGCTTGTTTTTACTAGAATCGTATAGTGCGGCGGAGGTAGTATAATTGCTGGTATCAATTCCTAAAATCAAAGACATTTTTACAAGCTCTCCGCAAACGAGCCAAATACTCCGTTTACAAATTTAATATCGCCCTCGAGTCCATATTTATCGACCAGCTTCATAGCTTCTGAAATAGCAACCTTTACAGGGATATTATATCCGTATAAAACCTCTGCAATGCCGATGCTCAGAACGGTTACGTTGAGCTTTGGTATTCTTGAAACAGCTCTGGTGGTACTGAAGCTTTGAATAATATCATTTATATGGTCATTATTATGCAATACATCCCATACGAGCTTTCGTGTCTTATTTCCCAGATTTATACACTCAATCTCTCTGGCTGTTTCAAAAAGCTCGTCGTAGTCTTCGTTTAAAAACTTATTTTCAAAAAGCATTAAAAAAGCAGATTCTCTATATCCTAGCAATTCGTTCATATTTTTCACGTCCTTTAAGATATACAATCTACAAGCGTTATGCTGACCTTACTAACGACTGCGCTTGTCATATCCTGAATTGTCTTTTTTATATTATTTTGCATTGATTCACAAACGGCGGCAACCGCACAGCCTCGCTTCATATTTATTGAAGCGAAAACCTCTATTACTCCGTTTTTAAAGTTTATCTTGACGGAATGTCTTGTAAGGCGTGGCGAAATCTTAGAAAGTAGCTTATTTTCCGTAATTGGAACAAGACTAGCTCCGTCAGTTTCGGAAATTATTTTTTCAACTATAGCTATCAGACTATCCTTGCTGATGCTAAATGCTGTATTTGAATCAAACATTATAAACCTCCTGGGTATGGTTAAACTGCTTGTATTCATTATAGCATTAAAATCCGATAAATACAACTATTTGACATCAAAAATTCGTATGTTTTCCGATTCTACCTCAACCTCGCTTAAAAGAATATCTTTAATCTGAGCGATTGAATCAGCGTCCAAATCGCCGCTTTTTACTACTATATTCGCTCCGTCCTCGTCAAGATAAACCACTGCGTCCTCAAATCCTGCGGCTAAAAGCAAGCTTTCTATTGTGCTTTCCTTTTCAATATAATTACTTACAGCCTCTGCGCTTTTAGCAGCTACCGCTTGTTCCTCTTCGGTAGAATCTCCGCCGTTTAATATGCTTTGAAGCGTTTGAATGGCCGTATCTCTTGATTCAAGTCTGTCAAGCCTTGCCTGTTCAAAATAGTCTACATCTTCGTCTTCACTTTCATCGGTCGTTTCACTTACAAACGCCGCTGTACCATAAGTTTTTGACGAGTTTTCAACAACCTCAGTTTCCGAAATCGTGTTAGAATCTGAAACAACATAGTTTACATAAATAGCCGCTCCTAAAATCAGCGTCAGACAGGTCAGAATTATCTGCTTTTTTCCAATGATGAAATTAAACTTTTTCATAAATATCTTATCCTTTCTTGCTACCCCTTGACAACGCAAACGCTGCTTGTGGGTATATTCAAAGCGGTGCTTACCGCTCTGTAAACCTTTTCGATTATTTCGTACCTGTCGCCGCCGCTACAAACGACAAGCACGCCTGTGACATTTGGTTCAACTATTTTCTTAATCAGCGGCTTTTGATTTCCGTCCTCGTCGATAATTACCACCTTGTTGTTGTAGTCCTCACTTTGACTATCGTCGCTTTCGTTGCTTTGAGTGTCAAGCTCTTCGGCGTATACATACTCGGTAGTTCCGTCAACGGTGACAAGTATATCAACCTCCCCTACTCCGTCAATTTTCTTTATAATTGATAAAAGCTCGCTTTGTATTTTGTCCTTATAAGCTGTACTTGTGCTGTAATAGTCGTCACTAACTGTTTCTGATTGAACGTCTTTGTCAGAAGAATCAAACAGCTCAGACAGTAAAATCAAAATCATTCCCAGCACTCCTACAATAACTATTACGCAAAGCTTTTTGTTCTTTTTGAATTTCTCCTTTTGACTTGATATAAACGCTGATAAGTCAATCCTTTTTGATTTCAATTTCTATGTCCTCTGTTTCTAAAAAGTCTTTGATTACGTTTTGAATTTCTTCTTCGCTGTCGTCACTTGAGACTACTATTTTTTCAATTTCAATATTATTGTATTCATCACTTGTTGCTTTAATGTCAACAGATGAAACATCTATACCTTTTTCATTGAGCATTTGCGTAATGCTGCTTTCAAGACTTTCTTTGTAATCCTCGATAAGGGCGTCTGTTACTTCTTCCTCAAGGGTTTCAATTTTGCTTAAATCGGGAGAATCTATAATATTTAAATTCAAGCTCAAGCCGTCCTCGAAAAACGGGTTTACAACTGAAATTATAAAAATCAGTCCGATGATAAATTTTACGCACTTTTTGTAGTCGTTGTTTGGAAGCAGAAATTCTGTGATGGAAAGAATTATTCCTATAATGCAAAACGCTTTGATAATTTCCTTTATAAGCTCCATTGCTACACCACGTTCATACTAAGCATCATCATTACTGCAGTTGCAATAATAAATATCAGGGTAAAGCAGGCTAAAATTCCTAAAATGATTGATAAAACAGAGTTTATTCCGTCTAAAAGACCAGATACATTTTGCTGACCGAAAAACGTACTGATTCCTTTGGTTATTGAAAGCACAGCCTTTAAAATTACAACCGTTACAACAGGCGTTATTACAGAAAAAACGATTGCTATTATTCCAACTACACCAACGCCCGATTTTATGTAGCTCATACTGCTGACTACAGTCTGGTAAGCGTCGCTTACAGCTCCGCCGACAACCGGAATAAAGCTTGAAGCGGCAAATTTGATAGCTCTTGTACCAAGCGTATCAGACGCCTGTCCTATAATTCCCTGAATGGAAATAACGCCTATAAAAATTGATGAAATAAGTCCTAACATCCACTTTGAAATTGTTTTTAATGAGCCTGAAAGATTTATGCCCATAAGAGAAGGGTTTATAGCTTCAACGACAGAAACGGCAATAGTAAAGCTCATAAAGGGAACCAGCAGGTTTTCAATAAAGAAGCCTATAATTTCACACACGGAAAGAATTGTCACATAGTAGGAAATTCCAGATGATGTGCTACCGCCTGCTGCTAAAATGCTTGAAAATACAGGAACATAAGAATACATAAATACTGTAGCGGCGGTAATGGTTTCGGTTACTATGTTTAAGCAGCGGCTTATAGACGGGTATAAAATTCCAACGCTTGCAAGGGACGCTATAACTCCTAAAATCGAATCCATATCGCCGCTATCCTCAAGCAGACTTTTTGTCATTGTCAGAATAATTATTACTATAAGCATTTCACCCATTAGCGTCAGAGGATTTTTTATGTTTTGTAGTACAGTATCTCGTATAAGCTCAAGCCAATAGGTAGCCGACAGCTTGTCAACGTTTTCAGGAGTTTCAAAGGAAATATCGTTTTCGCTCATAAGGCTTTGAGCCTCATCGGGAAGTACCTCAGTCAGCGTTTTGTTGGTATCGCTTAAATACTCGTCCACATCATCTGCGCCGGCACTGAGCGTTGGAACTAAAAGCGCTATAAGGAAAACGCAAAGAACAATTTTTAACACCCTCATATTTAACCTAACATCTCGTCAATCAAAGAAATTACCGATGAATACAGAGGCATTGCCAGAAGTAGGACGGTAATTCTTCCAAACATTTTTACATTTGAAGCCATTGCGCTTTCGCCGCAGTCCTTGCATAAATCGCTTGACAAGGAGGTTATAAAGCAAATACCGACGCTCTTAAAAAGAATTTCAGAGAACTCCTTGTCAACGCTGATTTTATTAAGCAGCGACTCAACCGTTTTTGTTATATCGCTGACATTGGATACAAGGATTATCATAATCAGCACAGCAACGCTTGCTGTAATTATGAATGAAAATTCGTGAGCTTCCTTTTCAAGCAGCTTGCAAACCGCACAAGCTACAATGCTTAAAGCGCAAATTAAAATGATATCCATTTATCAAAAACCGAACGCACTTTTAATTGTTTCAAACAGCTCGCTGACTTGATTTATTACAAGTATTAAAACTATAACAAGTCCCGCAATCGTTATCATCATTGCCTGCTCGTCCCGTTCGGCTTTTTTTAGCAGGATATTCAGAATTGATACTATAATTCCAACACCCGCTATTTTAAAAATCAAATCAACTTCCATTTTGCTTCTCCTAAATAAGAATAATCGCTAAAAATGCACCAGACAGCACACCTAAAGAGCTATATAGCTTACATTTAGTCGGCGTTTTTCTTTCAAGCTCGTTGAGCTTTAGCTTCAATCGTTCCTCACAGCCTTCAAACAGCAAAAGCTGACCATCAAGCGGCGTTGTGCCAACGCTTTTACAAAGCTCTTCTATGAGCTTGTTTACTTCTTTATCGTTTATCTCCTCGCAAACTTGCCTCAAATCAGCTACAATTTTGCTTGAGCGTACTTTGTTGAATTTAAGCGATAGCTTACAGCTTAAAAGCTTGTCATATAAGCCTCTTATCGTATTAAGCTCCATTTGAGTTGCAACAGCTTTTTGGTGCCCTAGCAGACAAAGGGTAATAAAAATGATCAAAACGCCTGTATACTTAATTAGCATTTTCAACGCTCTCTTTCTGGAGGTCTTTTATCTCGCAAATCTTTTTGTCTCTTGAAAGGCAAATAATTGTATCAAAGAATCTTTTCTTTAGCATCTTTTTGATAAGAGGCTTCTCTATCGCTTCGTATATCGACTGTGCGTGTGTGGTAGCTATTAGCTTGACGCCAGAGTTAAAAAGATATTCAAAGCTAGGTAGTTCGTTTTTTGAGCCTATTTCATCGCAGATTATATATCTTGGCGACAAAAGTCTTACAGCACGTACAATACCCTCCTGCTTTGAAACGCCGCTTAAAACGTCTGTAAGCTTGCCAACATCATTTTCTATAATACCGTTATCAGCAGCGGCAATTTCATTTCTCTCATCAATTATCGTAACTGAAAATTTATTTCCCAGCTCTCTTGCTAAATCTCTTAAAACGGTCGTTTTGCCACTTGCAGGCGGACCGCATATAAGCAGACTTACAGGCTCTTTAAAGCTGACTGCTTCAAAAATTTTCTTTGAGCAGTATTTTACCTCTCTTGCAATTCTGATGTTTATTCCAGTTATATCATTGATTCTTGAAATTTCGCCATTATCGTAAACGAAGGACGAGGAAAAGCCTACCCTATTGCCGCCCTGAGTTGTAATGTAGCCATTTTTAAGCTCCTGTTCAAAGCTATAAAGAGAATTGTCAAACGAGCTAAGATATGTGTATTCAATGTCGGCTTTATAAACCTTTATTGCGTTTGCGGTAGACAGCGATAAATTTCCGCCGTAAGTTACAAAGTATTCGCAGTCTTGCGCTTTTACAGTTAAATAGTTGCCCACACGAAGTCTTATTTCACAAATTTTTTGGATGTCTGAAAGAGAGAGCTTTTCAATAGCGTTTTTTATTCCGAGCGGTAACAGATCAAGAGCGTAAAGGTATTTGTTGTTCATAATCGGCTCCTTTCTAAACTCCTACAAAATAGTATGTGAATAGTTGTCCAATTATGACTGGCGGCATTATCTGTTGACAATTATTAGCTATTCCCGTATAATTAAGGTAGAAATTTGAGAAGTGGAAGTGTAAATATGGAAACGAAAATTGTAAAATCAGATGAAGAGATTAACGACCTGGTAAAAATGGCTGACAGCGTTTGGCACGAAGCGTTTGCTGATATGATAACAACTGAGCAAATCGACTATATGCTTGA
The DNA here is from genome assembly GCA_021205185.1 of Ruminococcus sp. Taxonomy (GTDB): domain Bacteria; phylum Bacillota; class Clostridia; order Oscillospirales; family Ruminococcaceae; genus UMGS1601. The sequence continues at coordinate 120,141 of JAJPYB010000009.1, forward strand.
AAAGTTTTTAAGCGTTGACGCTATCAAGGCTTCATTTGAAACAGGTTATGAGTATTATTTTTTATGCGACGGTGATGTGATTGTTGGATTTATTGCAATTTGCCCAAAGAGCGACGATACGCTATTTCTTTCAAAGCTTTATATTTTAAGCGAGTACAGAGGAAAGGGTTATCTTGGCAGCACGTTTGATTTTCTTAAAAAATATGCGGCGAATAAGGGCCTATCAAGCATCTGGCTTACAGTTAATAAGCACAACGGACGAGCAATCGCTGCATACAAGAAAATGGGAATGGACATAATAAGAAGTGAGGTTACAGATATAGGCTGTGGCTTTGTTATGGATGATTATGTTTTCGAGCTTCAGTCCTCAAAATTTTGAAAAAATATTGTAAAAAGCACAGAATGTAATTGACCGGATACTTTTGAAAATGGTATACTATTCTTGTGGCAATAGCCTTCACAAAAATCAAGGAGAATAGCTTATGAGAAAGACAAAAATTGTATGTACTATCGGTCCTGCTACCGATGACGATCAAATTATAAGAGATTTAATGACAAACGGTATGAACGTAGCAAGATTTAACTTTTCGCACGGCGATTATGAAACTCACGAAAAGAGATTCAATCAAATCGTAAAAATCAGAGAGGAGCTTAATCTTCCGATCGCTACAATGCTTGACACCAAAGGCCCTGAAATACGACTTAAAAAGTTTGAAAACGGTAGCGTTGAGGTTTCTGACGGAGATACCTTTACGCTGACGACTGAGGACGTTCCGGGAACTAAGGAGCGAGGTTCGATTACCTTTGCGAAGCTTCCTGATGACGTTAAAATAGGCTCGTCTATTTTAATCAATGACGGAGTTATCGAGCTTAAGGTTACAAAAATAGACGGCACTGAAATAATCTGCGAGGTAATTCACGGCGGAGTTATTTCCGACAACAAGGGCGTAAACGTTCCCGGAGTTCGCCTTTCAATGCCGTACATCAGCGACAGAGATATGCTTGACTTACAGTTTGGCGCAAAAATGGGATTTGATTTTATTGCGGCTTCATTCGTCAGAAGCGGAGCTGATGTTTCCTATCTCAGAAACTTTACTCAGTCGCTGGGCTGGACAACTCCTAAAATTATTGCAAAAATTGAAAATATGGACGGAGTTGTCAACATTGACGAGATTTTAGAGGCAGCTGACGGAATAATGGTTGCCAGAGGAGATATGGGAGTTGAAATTCCGTTTGAGCAAATTCCAGCTATTCAGAAGGAGCTTATAAGCAAGGCTTATAATGCGGGAAAACAGGTTATAACTGCTACTCAGATGCTCGAATCTATGATTCATAATCCACGACCGACAAGAGCTGAAATTACTGACGTTGCAAACGCTATTTACGACGGAACCTCAGCTATTATGCTAAGCGGCGAAACGGCTGCGGGCGACTTCCCTGTTGAAGCGGTCAAGACTATGGCGCTTATTGCTGAAACAACCGAGAAGGACATAAACTACTCGCATGACTTCTCACTGAAAACGTACAATACAAATCTCAGCATTACAAACGCTATTTCTCACGCAACTGTAACTACTGCTCACGACTTAAATGCAGGAGCTATTATTGCTTTAACCAAGGGCGGAAGCACAGCAAGAATGGTTTCAAAATATCGTCCTGACTGCCCTATTGTAGGACTTACTACAAGTCCCATAACCTGCAGACAGCTTAATATGTCCTGGGGCATATATCCAGGAATAGTTGAAGAAATGTACAATACAGACGAGCTTATAGACCATGCTATTGATACTGCTTTAAAGCTTGGATACGTAACTGACGGCGATATAGCGGTTATTACGGGCGGTGTGCCTTTAGGAGTTGCTGGAACTACAAATCTTCTGAAGGTACAAAAGGTCAAGGAAAGATAAAATTTAAAATCCGGGCATAAAAAATCCCTGAGGAAATTTATCCTCAGGGTTTTGTTTTACAAATATTAAAGTCGTTTACTTCTGACAGTTATAAACTGAAATTCTGGTAAGCGCTCTTTTAAGTTTTGCTTCAGCAAAGTCAAATGCTGCACCCGACTTTTTAGCTTCGGCAATTTTTTCCTCAGCACGCTTTTTAGCGGCTTCGGCTCTGTCAATGTCAATCTCGTCCGCCCATTCGGCAGATTGAGGTAAAATAGTAACCTCGCCGTTTGCGACTACCATTATTCCGTCAGCTACCGCCGCAATTCTATACTCGTCAGTTTCAATTTGCTTTACCTTCAAGGGACCTGTCAAAATATTTGAAACATAGTCTATATGGCCAGCTAAAATTCCTGTGTCGCCCTCAGAGGTACGCACAACAATCTGAGTTGTTTCTCCGTCGAAAAAGGTTTTCTCAGGAGTTATAATTTTGAGTTTGTACGAATTCATTAAGGCTTCACCTACTTAGAATTTTTAGCTTTTTCAACCGCCTCGTCAATAGTTCCAACAAACAAGAAAGCAGATTCAGGAATATCGTCGTGCTTACCTTCGATAATTTCTTTAAATCCTCTTATCGTTTCCTTGATAGGAACATACTTACCCTTCATTCCGGTAAACTGCTCTGCAACTGAGAATGGCTGCGACAGGAAACGCTGAACCTTTCTTGCTCTGTTTACGGTCAGCTTATCCTCTTCGGAAAGCTCATCCATACCCATAATTGCAATAATATCCTGAAGCTCTTTATATCTTTGAAGAATCGACTGCACCTCACGAGCTACTTCGTAATGCTCTTTTCCGACAATTTCAGGGTCTAAGATTCTTGAGTTGGATTCCAGTGGGTCAACCGCCGGATAAATTCCTAGTGACGCTATGCTTCTTGAAAGAACAGTAGTAGCGTCAAGGTGAGCGAATGTAGTTGCAGGAGCTGGGTCTGTCAAGTCGTCGGCAGGAACGTAAACCGCCTGAACAGACGTAATAGAGCCCTTAGAGGTTGAAGTAATTCTTTCCTGAAGCGCACCCATTTCGGTAGCAAGAGTTGGCTGATAACCAACCGCCGAAGGCATTCTTCCTAAAAGCGCTGAAACCTCTGAGCCTGCCTGTGTAAATCTGAAAATATTGTCGATGAATAAAAGAACGTCCTGACCTTCAACATCTCTGAAATATTCCGCCATTGTAAGACCTGAAAGACCAACTCTCATTCTTGCTCCGGGCGGCTCGTTCATCTGACCGTACACAAGGACGGTCTTGTCGATAACGCCAGATTCAATCATTTCATTGTAAAGGTCGTTACCCTCACGAGTTCTCTCGCCAACGCCTGTGAATACTGAAATTCCGCCGTGCTCTTTTGCAATGTTGTTGATAAGCTCCATAATAAGAACTGTTTTTCCAACGCCAGCACCGCCGAAAAGGCCTATTTTACCGCCCTTTAAGTACGGAGCAATAAGGTCAACTACCTTTATTCCTGTTTCAAGAACGTCGCTTGAAGCAATCTGCTCATCAAATGTCGGCGGATCTCTGTGGATAGACCACTTTTCCTTGGTTTCAACCTGCGGCTTGTTGTCAATAGGCTCACCAAGAAGATTAAACATTCTCGATAGAGTTTCCTTTCCAACAGGAACCTTTATAGGGCTTCCTGTATCAATAGCCTCCATTCCTCGAACAAGACCGTCTGTCGAGCTCATAGAGATACATCTTACGGTATCGTCGCCAATGTGCTGAGCAACCTCGACAACTATAAGGTTGTCGCCATTTTTAATTTCAATAGCATTCAAAAGATTCGGAAGGTTGTTTACAGGGAATTTTATGTCAACAACAGCGCCGACAATCTGTACTATACTTCCTATATTTTTTTCGCTCATGGTTTTTCGCCGCCTTTCTAATCGCTGTTCTTCATAGAACCCGAAACAATTTCCGTGAGTTCCTGAGTAATCTGAGCCTGTCTGGCTCTATTATATAATAGCGACAAGTTATCAATCATTTCCTGTGCATTGTCGCTTGCAGCCTCCATTGCTGTTCGTCTTGCCGCCTGCTCGCTGGCATATGAATCAACCACAGCTCCGTATAAAAGTCCGCCGAAATATTTAGGCAAAAGCAGCTTTAAAACCTCTTCCGGAGATGGGTCGTATATAACCGACGCTTTATATTTGCGCTTAGTATCTGCTTGTTCTTCCGTTTCATCAGGCTTTTGTTCTTGCGTTACTTCAAACGGAAAAGCAGTTACGTTTTTGGCAATCTGAGAAAGAGTATTAGCGAAGGTTGTATAGCAGATTTCTACCCTTGCAAGCTCTCCCCTTGTATATTTTGAAACGACGTCGTCAGAAATGTCAAGACAATCATAAACAGACGCATTTTCAGCAAATTGCGCTCGCTGGTCGTATATATCGTAGCTGCGCTTTGAAAAATACTCTATTGATTTTTTGCCAATCGGCATAACAGAAATTGCAAAGCCGTCGTTTAAAAGACTGTCAATTCGCTCCTGCGCAAGCTTTAATACGTTGTGGTTAAAGCCGCCTGCAAGACCTCTGTCACCCGCAATTACTACAAGCAGAGCCTTCTTTTCAGCTACGCTGTCATTTTTGACCGTGCCCGACGAATTAAGCGATATGTTTTTAAGCGTTTCGTAAAGCGTCTTAAAATACGGTTGCGCCTGAATAGCATTTTCCTTTGCTTTTCTGAGCTTAGACGAAGCAACAAGCTCCATAGCTTTAGTTATCTGCATTGTGCTTTCAACGCTTTTAATTCGCCTTTTAACATCCTTTATATTAGCTGTTGCCACGTTTTATCGCCACCTTTACAGAGATTCCTTCTTGTATGTTTTTAAGAACTCCACAAGCGCCTCTTTAAGCGCCTCCTCATTTTCTTTCGTCAAGTCCTTGGTCTGCGTGATTGAATCTACAATTTCAGGATGAGAATAGTGCATAAATCTGAACAGGCTGTCCTGACAGTCTGTAACCTTTGAAGCTGAGATTTCATCCAGATAATCGTTTACAACCGCATAAATAATCAACACCTGATCCTCAACGCTAAGCGGTGAGCTCTTGCCCTGCTTTAAAACTTCAACTATTCTCTCACCCTGTTCAAGACGCTTTTTTGTGTCAGCATCAAGATCTGAACCGAACTGCGAGAAGGATTGCAGCTCCATATATTGAGAATACATAAGCTTCAGCGAGCCTGAAACCTTTTTCATAGCCTTTATCTGAGCGTTACCGCCAACACGGGAAACTGAAATACCAGGGTTTACAGCAGGTCTGATTCCAGAGAAGAAAAGCTCAGACTCCAGGAAAATCTGTCCGTCGGTAATTGAAATAACATTTGTAGGAATGTAAGCTGATACATCTCCTGCCTGAGTTTCGATAATCGGAAGGGCTGTGATTGAGCCGCCGCCGTATTCCTCGCTTAAATTACAAGCACGCTCTAAAAGTCTTGAATGGAGGTAAAATACATCGCCAGGATAAGCTTCTCTGCCCGTTGGTCTTTGAAGCAGCAGCGACATAGTTCTATAAGCTACTGCGTGCTTTGAAAGGTCGTCGTAAACAATTAAAACGTCCTTTCCCTGAAGCATAAAATATTCAGCCATAGCGCAGCCGGAATAAGGCGCAATATATTGAATAGGAGCCTTTTCACTTGCTGCAGCAGAAACGACGATTGTATACTTCATAGCTCCCGCTTTATCCAATGTATCAACTACGTTTGCGACAGTAGAGTTTTTCTGTCCAATCGCAACATAAATACACAGGCAGTCCTTGTCAGACTGATTGATGATTGTGTCAAGAGCGATTGTTGTTTTACCAGTTTGCCTGTCGCCGATAATAAGCTCTCTTTGACCTCTGCCGATAGGAATCATCGAGTCGATTGACTTAATACCAGTCTGAAGCGGCTTGTTTACAGATTTTCTTGCAATAATTCCAAATGCAGGAGATTCTATGGGGCGAGTTTCAGTTGTAAAGATTTCGCCCTTGCCGTCAATCGGTTCACCCAAAGCGTTTACAACTCTGCCGAGCATTGCTTCTCCTACCGGGACTGAAACGATTCTGCCTGTTCTCTTGACCTGACTTCCCTCTTTAATATCAGAATCATCGCCAAGCAAAACAGCGCCGACAAATTCCTGCTCCAGGTTCTGAGCCATTCCCATTACGCCGCCTTCAAATTCCAGAAGTTCTCCAGCCATACATTTTTCAAGCCCGTGAATTTTAGCTATACCGTCGCCGACAGTAACAACTGTTCCGACATCTTCGAGCGAAAGCTTTGATTTATAATCCTTTATTTGCTCCTTTAAAATACCCGTAATTTCATCAGGACGTAAATTCATAAGTACTTACCATACCTTTCCCAGTTCTATACAACGACAGAATTTATTTGCGCTTTTAGTTTATCAAGCTTATCACGAACGCTTGCGTGAATTTCAGTATTATTGTAGCTTAAAACAATTCCACCAATTATATCCTTATCAACGCACTCTTTTAAAACAATCTTTTTACCAGAAACAAGTGTCAGCTTATCAACCAGCTTTTCTCTGAGCGCATCGCTTAAAGGAATAGCTGTAGTCGCTGTTACCTCAAGAATGTTCATCTTCTCATTATACAAAGCTTTAAATTCCGCAAAGATTGCATCTGCGTCACCTGCTCTGCCCTTCTTAGCCATTACGTTTAAGAAGTTAAACATAATCTCGCTGAGCTTGCCTTCAAAGGCATTTGAAAGCGCAGATTCCTTATCCTTCCATTCAACTGTCGGAAGCTTTAAAAACTTTACGAAATCAGGATTTTGATTAAAAATTTGTGTAACGCACAAAAATTCCTCGTATACGTTTTCAAGACAGTCGTTTTCTAAGCAAAGCTCAAACAGTGCAGTTGCGTAATTGTTTTCAAAAGAGCCTGTCATTGAATTTCACCTACATTGTTTATAAACTCCTCAATCATCTTCTCGTTATCAGACGTTGAAATATTTTTGTCTACAACCTTCTGAGCAACGTCAAAAACAAGATCGGTTATCTCCGACTTGATTTCATTGGTAGCTCTCTTCTTTTCAACTTCAATTTCAGCGTTGGCACGGTCAACAATTCCCTTTGCCTGCTCTTTAGCATCATTTATAATCTCATCGCTCTTGCTATTAGCTCTGGCAGTTGCAGATTGAAGAATCTGAGCTGATTCAGCCTTAACGCCAGCCATTTTTTCTGAATACTCATTTTCAAGCTTTAATGCGTTGTCCTTAGCTTCATTTGCTTTAGAATAGGTTTCGTCAACCTCGTTCATTCTGGCATCCAAAACCTTGTTTACCGGCTTAAACAGAAAATGCTTCAATACCAAAAACAGCAAAAGAGTGTTTATAAGCATTGGAATTATAGTATCTAAATCAATTGAGAAAAAAGGAGTTTCAGCTAAAATCATATTAACCATAATTACCTCCCGAATTTTACGTTTTGAAAGTAAGGTAAGCCCCGAAGGCTATTAAAGCTGAATCTCAGGGCAAACCTAATTTTTAAAGACTTCCGATAAACGGATTTGCGAACATCAAAAGAAGCGCAACTACAAACGCATAGATACCTGTCGACTCAGAAACGGCACAACCGATAAACATCGTTCTTGTGCAGTCACCGGAAGCTTCAGGCTGTCTTGCGATAGATTCAATTGTTTTACCTACTGCGTATCCTTCACCAATACCAGGTCCAATACCTGCTATCATTGCAAGTCCTGCACCGATAGCGGACGCACCCAAAACGATTGCTCTTGCTAAAAGTTCCATATCCATAGTTTTTTCCTCCAAACAAAATTGCTTTTATTATTTCAACAGCCTGGTGCTGTTAATTACTTAAAGTTGTCCAATAAACGGGTTTGCAAACATCAGCAAAAGAGCTACTACAAGAGAATAAATTCCTGTGCTTTCGCTGACGGCAGAGCCGATAAACATTGTCCTCAGGCAGTCGCCTGTTCTCTCTGGAAACCGAGTGCAAGCATTAACTGCTTTTCCTGCTGCGTTTCCAATTCCTATTGCAGGACCAATTCCTGCAAGCATTGCTGCGCCTGCTCCTATTGCAGAGCAAGCATAAACTATAGTTTCAGGGTTCATAATGTCCTCCTGTCAAAACCTCAAGTTGTTAATCCTGCGCTACGTTTACCATTGTCAGGGTTGCGAAAATATACGCTTGTATGCAGCCGGTAAACAAGTCAAAGTATACGCTTAAAACTGCTGGTATACCAACCTGAAATACATTTATGGCAAACGGTCCTATTGCAAAGCTTAAATGAAGAATGCTTGAAAGGGACGCTAAAGCGTAGTATAAAATTCCTGTGATAACCATTCCGCCTGCGATGTTTCCGAATAAACGGAACGCCATAGAAACAGGAGTTGCAACCTCGCTTATAATGTTAATCGGCGTAATTACCGCAACTGGCTGTGTATAGCCCTTTAAGTATCCTAAAAAGCCGTTCTTACGGATTTTTTCATAGGTCATAAGAATAAAGGTTAAAACGCCCCACGTTATTGTTGTATTAACGTCAGCGGTTATTGACCTCAGTCCTAAAAGACTGACTAAGCTTCCGACTGCGGCATAGCTTATAAGCATTGCAATATAGGGCGCATACTTCATATACTTCTCGCCCATATTTTGCCGAACCATATTATTTACAGATTTTACTATCATCTCGGCAATAATCTGGCGCTTGGTTTCAGGCTTCTTCTTTAGATTTCTTGTAAGGAAAATGCACAAAATCCAAAATACTGCAATCAATATCCAGCCTACCACAACCGTTTCGGTAATCTTCCAGTCGATTCCAGGAATTGTAAATACGACTTTAGGTCCGTGAACGTCAAGAGCCGCTGTACTTATCATTTGCATCTGCATTTTTCTTCACTTCCTTATCTGAAAAATTATCTATTGTCATTGCTATTCTGGGGTAAAATTGCGGAATCAAAACTCCAAACGGATTTAAAACTCCAAGCTTATAGCCTAAAACGCAAATTCCTAAAAGCAGAACATATCTTATCAGATAGCTTGTCATTACTATTCCCTTAGCGTGAGCTTTTCTTGTAGTTAAAGCTGTATACATCGAATCCGCCATAAACAAGTAGGATACAAGCATAAACGCAAAGCCTACAAGCAAGCCTATAATCATCTTAATGTCAATGCTAAAGGAAATCAAAGCTGTAATAATATATGTTATTATCAGCATCAGGAGCATTTTAAAAATCAGCTTTTTAAAATAAGGTCTTAAGGGATTATCTTTAAATCTACTCATTTAATTCTCCAAAATAAAGCCATTATTAAGACATTACCCGCAAAGAATAATTCTATTCGATAGAGCCAACAAAATTCCTAAAGATTTAAAAGAATGGTTCAAAACGAATAAAATTCTCATTAAATTATGATACCACCAATTTTTATTATTTGCAAGGAAACAGGGCTATTTGTAACCAATTTGTAAGAAGTTTTTACCAAAAATCTTACCAGTGTAAAAATACGCAATTTGGCTTTGTAAAGGAGCTGTAAAAAAACAAAAGCCGAAACGCCGGCTAGACGCTTCAGCTTCATTGCTTTTTGTATTATACACCTTTATTTTCCATTTGTCAACATCTGTGGCGTGCAAAAAATGTTGTTTTTAGCTATTGACAAGGGCGAAAAATAATTGTATAATAATTTAGTGTTTTGAAGCCTTGCCGCTGTGGTGGAATAGGCAGACACAAGGGACTTAAAATCCCTCGGACTAATAATCCGTACCGGTTCAAGTCCGGTTAGCGGCACCATTAAAGCCTTGAAATGATAATAGTCGTTTCAAGGCTTTTTTGTTTTGTTCTATTTTAAGTATTCCTCAATTATATATTTCGGACGCTCCTTTGTTTCAAGATATACCTTGCCGATATACTCTCCAATTATTCCAATAGCAAAAAGCTGCAAGCCGCCAATCGCCCAGACAGAAACAGCGATTGAAGTCCAGCCTTGAATTGTAGCGCCAGTAAAATGGCGAACCAGGAAATAAATTAGCATTATTATACTGACGCAGAAAATGAAAATTCCCAAAAATGTAATAAATCGAATAGGCTTAATTGAAAAGGATGTTATTCCCTCAAAAGCAAGCGCTATCATTTTTCGCAGAGGATACTTTGACTCGCCTGCTAAGCGTTTTCCCCTTTTATAGTAAACCTCAGCCGACTTGTAGCCGATAAGCGGAACTATTCCTCTGAGGAATAAATTTACCTCCTTGAAGCCTTCAAGTCCCTCGAGCGCTCGTTTTGACATAAGCCTGTAATCTGCGTGGTTATACTTGATTTCGGCACCCATTATTTTAAGCAGCTTATAATAGCACTGAGCTGTAGCTCGTTTGAAGCCCGAATCGGTTTTTCGATTATCTCTGATTCCGTAAACTATATCGCAGCCGTCGTAATACTTTTCAAGCATTTCGTCAATGGCGTTTATATCGTCCTGCAAATCTGCATCAAGAGAAATTGTTACGTCGCAGTCGTCCTTTACAGTCATAAGTCCGCCTAAAAGAGCATTCTGATGACCTCTGTTTCGTGTAAGCTTAATACCAGAGAAAAGGTCGTCACGCTTGTGAAGCTCGCAAATTATATCCCATGTCTTATCCTTCGAGCCGTCGTTTACAAACACTATTTTACTCTTGTAGGAAATCTTGCCCTCTTCCATCAGAGAAACCATTTTGTCTTTAAGCTTTTTTGCTGAATCAAGCAGAACCTCTTGCTCGTTATAGCACGGAATAACCAAATAAAGAACCGCTGTCTGCACAAACATTCCTCCTTTACAAATCTTCTATTTTGAGTATATCACTAAGGGAGCTATAAGTCAAATGCTTTGTGGAAAGTTTTATTATTTCTGTTTGACGTATATAAAAAAATCCTCGCTGTATTTTTGCAGCAAGGACTTTTTAAAAGTGTTACATTGATGTGTTTTAAAATTATTTAACTCGCTTTTTGTAAATTCTTTTCATCAGGAAATATGCAACCACTGCAGTTACAATCTCAGCAAACAAGAATGTAAACCAGATTATAAAGGACATATCGTTATTATTTCTTGCAATCAACGCAAACATATAAGCAGGCGGAACTATTAGCACAAGCTGTCTTAAAGCTGAAATGATAAGCGATTCAAGTCCGCCCATAAGAGCCTGAAAAACGCCCTGTAGCGCAATGTTAATTCCAGCAAAAACAAAGCTTAAAGTTATAATTCTCATAGCGCTCATAAGATAGCTGTTGGTAACGCCCGACAAGCCAAAAAGGCTTGCGAAGGGCTTTGCAAAAATTTCAATAATAGCCGTTCCAAAAAGCATTACAACGATTGTGTAAATAAGTCCGTATTTAATTCCCTCATTGATTCTCTTTTTGCTTCTCATTCCGAAGTTAAAGGCAACAATAGGCGTTATAGCGTCTCTTATTCCAAAGGCGGCAAACAGCACGAACTGATAAATTTTGTAATACAAGCCGTAAGCTGTAACCATAGCCTCATCGACGGTTACTAAAATAACATTTAACGCATAAGTCATAAAGGACATCAAAGCCTGTGCAATAATTGCAGGCAGACCGATAAGGTATATCTGTTTTATTGTTTTAAGCGACGGCGCAAGATATTTAGGATTGTTGGTGATTTCCTTGTTGAAAATAAGGTGGAAAATAAACGCTGACAGGAAGGATACGCACTGACCGATAACGGTTGCGTATGCCGCGCCCTTCACTCCAAATTCAGGACAGCCTAGCAGTCCGTAAATCATAATTGGGTCGAGGACGATATTGGTAACAGCGCCTAAAATCTGTGAAATTGTTGAAAGCATCGACTTACCGGTCGCCTGAAGCATTTTTTCAAAGATTGAGAAAAATACTATACCCATTGATACAACGCAGCAGATTTTCAAATACTCGCAAGCCATTGAAACAATAAGAGTATTGCTCGACTGTGTTTTAATATACGCTTCAACGCCAAATAAGCCGAAAAGTAAAAATACAACGTAAATTACTATTCCTAAGAAAATAGCGTTGCCAGCAGCCTTGCTTGCGTTTTTTAAATTCTTTTCGCCAAGACACTTCGATATCAAAGCGTTAGCTCCGACGCCTGTACCAATTCCAACAGCTACCATTAGCATCTGAACCGGAAATGCGAGTGTCAAAGCGTTCAGCGCTTCCTCGCCGTTGGTTGACATATTGGACACAAAAAATACTGTCCACAATGTTGTAAACCGCCTGCAAAACCATAGATAATACTATTGGTATTGCCATTTTAAGCATAACCTTGTGAACAGGTTCCGTTCCCATTTTGTTTGTAGTAACATTTTCTTCCATTATTTATTTCTCCCTTTCCTGAGGACAAACAAATAATGCGTAAGTCCTCACAAAATCTGTCCGGACTTACGCATATATGCTACTCGACTATTAAGTATTTTATCAAAAATCACAAGTAATTTCAAAGGCGTTTTTTCACAAATTTAATTCGTCTTCGCCCTCAAAATTTGTCTATTTCTAAACAGGCATTACCTTACTATCGCTGTCTGAATGGTTTGAGTCAATGCCGTATTTCTTGTTTCTTCTCTTTTCAAAAAATGTAGGTGCAACCTTCGGGAACTGAGCGTAGCTCAATACGTCCTCCTCCTGCTCTATCCACTCTGCGCATTCGCTTCTGAGCTTATCAAGCTCAGGCTCAAGCAAATCAGCAGGACGACAGGTAATAGGCTCCTCGTCGCCGCAAATTTTCTTTTGAAATTCCGGATCGACAGGAACTGGAGTTTTACCATATTCACCTCTTACAAGTCCCTTGAATTCCTTGGTTACTGTCTTGTATCTTTCGCCCATAATGATGTTAAATACAGCCTGTGTGCCAACGATCTGAGAAGTTGGAGTTACAAGCGGCGGGTAGCCTGCATCCTTACGAACTCTTGGAACTTCCTTAAGTACGTCGTCAAGCTTATCCTCTTTGCCTGCCTGCTTGAGCTGTGAAAGAAGGTTTGAAAGCATTCCGCCCGGAACCTGATAAATCAGAGCGTTAGCGTCGGTTGCAAGCATTTTAGGATCAAGCAAGCCGTTTTTGATGTACTTCTTACGGAGAGTCATAAAGTAATCTCTTACTTCAGTCAAAGCTACAAGGTCAAGACCTGTATCATACTCTGTTCCCTGTAAAGCTGCTACCATAGACTCAGTAGGCGCATGAGAAGTTCCGAGAGCAAGCGGCGACATAGCTGTATCTATTATATCCGCTCCGGCCTCTACGCCCTTTAGCAAGCACATAGAAGCAAGTCCTGATGTGTAGTGGGTATGTAGCTGAACAGGAATCGAAACAGCAGCCTTGATTTTTTTGACAAGCTTTTCCGTTTCATATGGAGTGAGAAGAGCCGCCATATCCTTGATACAAATTGAATCAGCGCCTATTGACTCTATTCTCTTAGCGTAATCCACATAGTAATCGTCAGTAAAAACCTCACCGGTAGTATACGATATAGCGATCTGTGCGTGAGCGCCCTCTTTCTTAGCGGCTTCAACGGCAGTTTCAAGATTTCTTATATCGTTTAGTGCGTCAAAAATTCTAATAATATCAATTCCGTTGGCAACTGCCTTCTGAACGAAATATTTTAAAACATCGTCTGCGTAATGACGATATCCAAGCATATTCTGTCCTCTGAAAAGCATCTGGAGCTTTGTATTCGGCATTGCTTTTCGGATAGCCCTCAGTCTGTCCCACGGATCCTCGTCAAGAAATCTAAGGCAAGAGTCAAAGGTAGCTCCGCCCCATACCTCGCAGGAATAGAAGCCTATTTTATCCATCGCAGGAAGAATAGGAAGCATTTCATCGAGCGTCATTCTTGTAGCGATAAGCGACTGATGAGCGTCTCTGAGGACTGTTTCAGTAATTTTTACCTTAGCCATTTTATCTGTCCTTTCGTAAATTACTTAATTACAGCTAAAACTGTTCCTGTTTCAACATTTGCCTGCTTTGAAACGTTTACTGACGCAACAGTTCCGGAGCAAGGTGCGTTTACGTCGTTTTCCATTTTCATAGCTTCAAGAACAAACAAAGCCTGACCCTCTGTTACCTTATCGCCAACGCTTACCTTAACGTCTAAAATAACGCCCGGCATTGGAGATTCAACATTAGTGCCGCCAGTAACCTGTGCCGGAGCTGGCTCTGCCTTTGCAACAGGCTTTGCTGGAGCTGGTGCTGCTGCAGGAGCAGGAGCTGAAACGCCATTAGCGTCAGCCTCTTCAACAACTACATCATACGGAGTTCCATTTACAGTAATATTATATCTTTTCATCTTTATGACCTTTCCTTTCAGAAAATTTTAATTAAAACGGGCTGTTTGAATGCTTCTTGGAAAGAGTTGAAACTCTCTTTCCAACCATCATTTCTAAAGCTGAAATAAGAGAGGTTCTTATTTCCTCCTTGGAAATAACGTCGTCAATTGCCATCTTCTCAGCTGCCTTTTGAGCGGAAGCTTCGTTTTGCTCATATTCTAAAGCAAGAGCTTCTCTTGCCTTTTTAACGTCGTCTGCACCCTTTAGCTTGTCATGCTGTAAAAATTCAACGGCAGTTAAAGGCTCGATAGAAGAAATTACAGCTGAGTCAACAGCGTAAACCAGATCAGCGTTTGCGCCCTTTCCTGCAAGTGCTATAAATGCCGAGCCGTAAGCCTTACCTAATATGACGGCAATCTTGATGGTTGTAGCTTCAGCATAAGCGCCGGCCACCTTTGCAAGCTGCTTTACTGCGCCTGACTTCTGAGCCTTTTCGCAGGAAGCAAATCCCTTTGTGTCAACAAGCGTAAATACAGGAATTGAAAAAGCGTCGCAGGTTCTTAGCATTCTGGCAATTTTTGAAGCGTCGTCAGCGTTCAGCTTTTTCTCACTCTTATTAGTAGCGACAACGCCGACCGTTGCGCCGTTTAGCGTTGCAAGTGCAGTATATGCGCTTCTTCCAAAGCCAGAATAAAGCTCAAGTACGCTGCCTTCGTCGAATATGCTGTTTGCACACTTGTCAGCGTCTGAGTAGTCCTCAAGAGAAGGAGCTGTAAATTCAAAAATAGGAACCTCTGAAATGTTATTTTGCGGCAGTCTTGAAACAAGTCCTCTAACAGCATCAGAGCAGGAAGCAAAATCGTCGCAAACGATTGCTGCGGTTCCGTTTTCTAAAGCTGTTGTTGAAAGCTCCTTATCCTCGCTGTTCGGAGTGATAAAAAGCTCTGCATCCTTTGCCATAACTACAAAATCAGCAGATACAGCTATCATTGCAGCAGTTGACGCGCAAACTCCTGCAACAAGAGAAATTTGCGGAACAACGCCTGATAGCATACTTGCTTTGTTAAGCCATTCGCCATAGCCTTCCAAAGCGTTAGTAGCGTCGCTTACATCAGCGCCGTAAGAATCGTAAATTCCTACAATCGGAACTCCCGTCTTTAACGCCAAATCATAAATTTTTACGAGTTTCTTTGCCTGCATAGCGTTCAACGCACCCTTTTTGCTTTCAGGATCCTGAGCGAAAGCATAAACAGGATTTTCATTTACATAGCCGAAAGCTGTAACAACTCCGCTTAAATCGTCGCCCGATTTAACAGAGGACGCTACTTCCGTAAATGCTCCGTCGTCAAAAAGTGTGCTGAGCCTTTCTCTTGCAGACAAAACAGTCTGAGCACTCATTCTTTTTCCTCCAATCATTCTAATAGCATAATGCTAATGCAAATTTTATGTAATTATCAGAGAGCTTTAAGCTCCATTAAAATTCAATGGGGTTTATTCCCTTTGAATTTTATATGAGTCATTTTGGCGAAAGCCAAAATGAAACATCCTGTGTTTATTATACTACCAAAAACAAAAATTGACAAGTTATAATGTACTATTTTCCACAACTTTTACATTTAGACAGAAATTCGCCGATCGAGTCTATCGTTTTATAATTATTTTGCACAAAACCCAGCATTTGAAATTTACCAAGCTGAGCATCTGAAAAGACAGCTTTATCAATTCCGCTAAGCATTGCTTTAAAGAGAATTGAACGAACAATTCCGTCAAACAAAATTAAATCCTGATAGCTTTCTATGTAATCTATACTGACGCTGTCTCCTTCAAGATGATAAAAGCCATAGCCGTTTACCTCTCCCTTGTCATATGACTCGACAACTAACGTTAGCTCCTCATCAAGTCCCAGCTTTGAAAGCTTTTCAAAATACTCTTCTCTGTCTGTTGCCACTTTAATTTCCAGCATATAATCACCCTTTGTTACTTTGATTTTGAAATTGCGGTTCTTAAGGCTCTGAGCTCTTCGCTTGTAAGCTCTCTGAAATCCCCAGGCTTTAGCATTCCAAGCTTTACAGGTCCTATAGCTGTTCTTTTAAGCCTTGCGACCTCAAGTCCTACAGCGTCGCACATTTTTCTTATCTGTCTGTTTCTTCCCTCTTTGATAACCATTTGCAAAACTACTCGGTTGCTTTCGCTTGTCAGGACATTTATAACGCACGGAAGCGTTTTTCGCCCATCTATAAGCACGCCTTCGCTCATTTTAACAAGCTGCTCCTCTGACACAGGCGGTCTTACAGTTACACGGTAGGTTTTAGTGACGTGCTTTGAAGGATGCATAATGTCGTTTGCAAATACTCCGTCATTTGTAAAGAGCAGCAGTCCTTCTGAATTTTTGTCAAGCCTTCCGACAGGATAAACCCTTTCGGGGACGCCCTTTACAAGCTCAGACACATTTTTGCGGTCAAGCTCATCGCTCATTGTCGTTACATAGCCACGAGGCTTGTTGAGCATAATGTAATATAGCTGGCGTTTGTGAGAAAGAGGAAGTCTTTCGCCGTCTATGCTTATATCTGACTTTATATCAGCCTTATCGCCAAGCTTACAAGGCCTTCCGTTTATCTTAACTCTTCCCTGCGCAATAAGCTCCTCAGCTTTTCTTCTTGAACAAAAGCCAGCCTCCGCTATAAGTTTTTGTATTCTTTGCTTTTCCATATTATCTCCTATGAAATATATTTTTAAAAAACAGCTCTATCCTGTCAAGCAATCCCAGCTCTTCATCGTCCTGCTTAACGCTCGATACGGCTGTAATTGTAGAAGTTGCAATTACTTCACCGTTTATCATAAATCTTACCTCGCCTACTATATCGCCCTTATCAATCGGTGCATAGTAAAAAGGCTGAATGACTATAACTTCCCTGACATTATCTGTATCGCCTGAAAAAATTGACCTTGTAACGCTTTCGCACTCAGCTTTAAAATAGCTCTTCTCTCCTCCTACTATCGGCAGCTTAAAGCTGTTAGCAGAAGGGGTAAGAGTTACCGACTTGTAGCTTGAAAAGCAGGAATCAAAAAGAGCGGTATGGTCGTTCCAATCGTCAGGCGCATTAAGTGTTACGCATATAAGCGTAGCGCCGTTTCTCTCGCAGGCTGAAACAAGGCATCGTCTAGCCTTATCGGTAAAGCCTGTCTTTCCGCCAATTATTCCGTCGCAATAGTCAAACAGCTTGTTGGTGTTGGTAATTGTGTTTGAATTGCCGTCGCCAAAGTCAACAGTCATTGTTCTTGTAGAAATTATTTCTCTGAAGGTTTCGTTTTCAAGAGCCGCTTTCATTAAAATTGCCATATCATAAGCTGTGGAATAATGCTCATCTGTATAGTCGTCAAGTCCAGACGGAGTAACAAAATGAGTGCTTTTAAGTCCTAGCTGCTCGGCTCGCTCATTCATAAGTTCGACAAAATCGTCAACGCTGCCTGAAATTCTTACAGCGGCGGCGTTTGCAGCGTCGTTACCGCTTGCAAGCATCATACCATAACAGAGCTTCAGAAGCGTTACCTTATAGCCTTCCTTTAAGCCCATTGACGAGCCTTCGACCTGTATAGCTTCAGCGTCAACTACAAACTCCTCGTCAAGGTTTTCCTGCTCAAGGGCAATTAAAACAGTCATTATCTTTGTAGTGGAAGCCATAGGAAGCTTTTCGCTTTCGTTTTTGCCGTATATAATTTCTCCTGTATCAGCGTCAATAACAATAGCCGACTGAGCTGAAGCGCCAATAGCTTGCGAATTTATGCACAAGCACACAGAGCCTGTCAGCATTAATGCTAATAAGGCGGATATTACTTTAAATTTCATCTTCATAGAGCACACATCCTTTTTAATTTAATATGCGCTCGAAGAATTGAAATATAAGCTGTTAATTTTCGCCTTTTTTATTAATCAAATCTGTGATTTTGTCAATAACATCAGGTACCATATTGACGATAGCGTTAGAGCTGCTTTGATTAACTGTCATCTGCAACAGCTTGACATCGTCGCCTGTAATTGTAATAAAGGCAATAGGGTCAATCTTAACTCCGCCGCCCGTTCCGCCGCCAAACTGGTCCTTTGGATTTTTCGTCGGCAAATCAGAACCGCCTGTTGCAAAGCCAATCTTGACAGCTGAAATAGGTATGATTGTAGTATTTCCAACTACAATCGGCTTTCCTACAACCGTTTCACCGTCGGAAATCTGACGCAGCTTTTGCATTGCAACGTCAACCAAGTTTTCAAGTTTTTTCTCACTGCTCATTTTTTAACAACTCCTCGTCTTGTTTTTTATCAGTTGATTTTTTACTTTTTTCGGATAAATATATCTTTAGCATTTTTACGCCATAGCAAAGTAAAACGCCTAGAATTGTACTTACTCTTATATATACGTTTCCGGAAAGCTTAACCTCAAGCTTCTTTTCGGTAAATTCTGTGTTTAAGTCGCAGCTTTTGATTTTAACAGAAAAAATCATACACAGAAATGCTAAAGATTGGTAAAACGCCATATTGGCATAGCCGTAATTTACCGCCGCCTTATACGGATCTTCGTTTCCGAGCATTATATCAATCTCGGTATTGTAAAAGCGAATTTTTTTAAGCAGTCGCCTTAGCGTTTTCCATGTAAGCGGAGCATAAGGCTTTAGCATATTCCACTTGTCTTTAATTTGCGAAAGTCTCCCCTGCTTCTTTGGCTTTTTTGCTATTTTCGGCTTGTCGGCTTTATTTACCTCTTTGCGATTCTGCTTTGAAGCCTTTTTGACAGATTCGTTATAAAGCTCCTTTTGCTCGGAAATTTCCTTTTCAAGCTCGATTATCTTCTGCTCGGTTTCCTCTTCGCTTAAATCGTTTATTTCATCTACTATATCTTTTTCTGGCGGTTCTTTTTTCTTGACGGGCTTTTTAGTTGCCTTCTTTTTTTTCAGCTTCTTTTCTTTTTTCGCAAGCTTTTTTGCTTTCGCTTTTTTACGCTTTTCGCTTTCAGGGTTCTCATAAAGCGTAAAGAAAAAATACTTGACAGTAACAGAAGCCTTGTTTTTTGCTGTAGAATCAAAGCTATAAGAAATTCGTATCGAGAATCGCAACAATGCGTAAACGACGACAATTATTCCGATTATTATGCATAGCGCTAAAATTGCCATCATCTCCTTAGCTTGATTTTACAATGTCATTTTTGACACACTTTGGAAATTTAATCCTTTGAAGGCTCGCCTTCTTCGCTCATATCGTCGTCAAAGGATATTTGCTGCTCCTGATTCGGAAGAGGCGGCAGCTCGTAAAGGGACGAGATCTGAAAGGTTCTTAAAAAGCCGCTTGTCGTTTTGTAGGCTATCGGTCTGCCCGGAACGTCAATTCTACCTGCTTCCTCTAAAAGTCCCTTTTCAACAAGAGAATTTACAACGCTTGATGAGTCTACTCCCCTGACGTTTTCTACAAAGCCTTTGGTTACTGGCTGATTGTAGGCAACTATTGTTAAAACCTCAAACGCCGCCTGAGAAAGAGTAGCGTTTTTCTTTTCTTCGAGCGCTTCCTTGATATATGGCGCGTACTCTCGCCTTGCTGAAAATTGATATGAGTCGCCAAGCTCTAAAATTTCAAGCGAGCTTGAAATGTTTAAGTATCTTTCTCTGAGCAGCACAACAAGCTTGTCCAGACTTTGTTCGTCAACATCTATAATGTTACACAGCGTTTGCTTTGAAACGGGATCTCCGCTAGCAAACAAAACTGCTTCTAAAACCGAGATTTTTTCGTCAACCAGCATTTTATACTTCTCCTTCAGCCGCTTTTTGTTTTGAATGTTCTCTGTTAAAGGTCATTTCCGTATTATCGTCGTTAAGCCAGATTCTTCCAGACTTTGTAAGCTCCAAAATTGCAAGAAATGTAGCTATGCGCTCGCTCTTATCGGTCATTGAATCAAAAACTGCGCTCATTGTACACTTGCCGGTTATGTAAAGCTTTTTGAGGACAAAAATAATCTTTGAGGTTACCGAAACAATCTTCTTTGAAACGATAGGCTTAAATACTGCTGTGTTGTCAGCGCCGCTTTCATCACGGCGAACCTCCAAAGCAATATATGTGTCAAGCAAAATTTCTTTATCGTGAAGCTTTTTATATGTTTTGTCAACAGGCAGCTTAATTGGTGCTCTTACATAAATCTCTCCATAAGCGCACATATCCTGCAAAAGCTTTGCTGTACGCTTACACATTGAATACTCAATCAGCCTGCCCTCCAGCTCCTTTTTAAGCTCCTGCGATTCGTTAGGCTTTGGAAGGAGTGAAACGGTTTTTATATAAATAAGTCTTGCTGCCATTTCTAAAAATTCTCCGGCTGCTTCAAAATCCTGCTCCTTCAATCCTTCGATATAATCTAAATACTGCTCTAAAAGAAGCGAGATTTCTATATCGTAAATGTTAAGCTTGTGCTTTTGTATTAAGTGAAGCAGGAGGTCGAGCGGCCCCTCAAACGCTTCGAGCTTAAACGAAATTGAACTCATATAAAACTATTCTCCGTTTACTAAAAAATCAAGTCCACCCAGCGAGACAAAAAGTCAATACAGTTAAACAATAAATTGCTCAGCCAATTAAGAGGTGTATCCAATACGCCAAATAGAATAAGCACCATAAAACCAATGCTAATGTACATTTGATACTGCTGAAGCTTCCATTGATATTTAAGCGGTAAAAATACAGTCAGCACTCTTGAGCCGTCAAGCGGCGGAATAGGTATAAGGTTAAATACTGCAAGAGAAAGATTTATTAAAACAAAATATTGCAGGATTATCCAAATGTAGTAAATAGTTTGGGTGACCGAGCTGACTGTGAAATAATATACAAATTTATAAATCACCAGCGCTATGTATGCAACAATAATATTAGATAACGGACCTGCAAGAGCTGTTATAATAGTTCCTGACTTTATATGCTTAAATCTATTAGGGTTAATTGGCACAGGCTTTGCCCAGCCGAAGCCTGCTAAAACTAAACAGATAGCGCCTATTGGATCTATATGAGAAATTGGGTTAAGAGTTAACCTACCCATATTTTCAGCTGTTCTATCTCCGAGCTTTCTAGCCGCAAAGGCATGAGCGAACTCGTGAATTGGCAGCACCATAAATATTATTAAAATTCTTACTCCGTATTTCAAAATGGTTTCCACAGTCATAGTTGTTAACCTCCGTTCAACAAAAAGCTGTTACTCTAAATTGTACCACAACTAAAATGAAATTACAAGCATAACCGTGCCGAAAAATGT
This sequence comes from Ruminococcus sp., assembly GCA_021205185.1. Taxonomy (GTDB): domain Bacteria; phylum Bacillota; class Clostridia; order Oscillospirales; family Ruminococcaceae; genus UMGS1601. The sequence goes on from JAJPYB010000009.1 coordinate 141,580, forward strand.
TAATAAATTCTCGCTTTTCATTTTTGATTTTTACTTCCCTTTTGCTTGACAACTATAAAAATAAATGATTAAATAGAGTAGTAAGAACGACAAAGCGGAGGAATGATTATGAAAATAACTGACGAGAGCTTATTTCAAAGCAAAATAAAGAGCGTTCTAATAACCGAAGACGAAATAAAAGAAAAAATTTCACAGGCAGCAAAGGATATAAACGAGCGTTTTGCTTCAAAGCCGCTTTTGCTGATAAGCGTACTGAAGGGGTCGTTTGTGTTTCTTTCGGACCTTATGCGGGAAATGAAAATTCCCTGCGAGGTAGCTTTTATGGCGGCAAAAAGCTACTTTGATGAAACCTCGCCTTGCGAAAGCGTTCAGATTACGCTTGACATCGACAGAGATATAAGCGAATACAATGTAATAATTGTAGAGGACATAATAGATACGGGCAGAACGCTTAAAGAGATTGTGAAAATTCTTGAGAGAAGAAAGCCTTTAAGCTTAAGCGTTATAACGCTTCTTGACAAGCCGAGCAGACGACTTGTAGACTTTGATGCGGATTGCTCGCTGTTTACGATTGAGAACAGGTTTGTAATAGGCTACGGATTAGATTATGGCGAGTATTACAGAAATCTTCCCTACATAGCAGAGCTTAGCGAGTAAGACACAAAAATCAAGCGATATCCAAAATCATATGGGTATCGCTTGTTTTTATTTATCTACGTTCTTCTTTTCGGCTTCGCTTATTTTCGTACATTCTATCGTCTGCAATCTTTAGCATATCCTGATAGCCAAGCGTTCCGTCAAACTTACAGTAGCCCAGCGAATAGCTTACCTTTACAGTTATATCTTCGTCAAGCTGAGCGGTGCTGTTGTCCTGACGAGATTTGAGATCACTTATGCTACTCATAAGCTCCTCGTCGCTGTCAAAGCCGTAAAGGACAAGAACAAACTCGTCTCCGCCCTGTCTTGAAACAAGGCTCTGTCCTTCCGCTGAGCTTAATACTCTTGCGATTTTTCTAAGGTAAATATCGCCGTTGTCATGGCCGTATTCGTCGTTTATTTTCTTTAAGCCGTCGGCGTCAACCATAACGACTGCGCTGTGCTTCATAATCTGCGGATATGCAAGCATTTCTGAAAGTCTGCTTTCAAGTCCTCGTCTGTTGTAAAGACCTGTTAATGCGTCGATATCTCTTTCAGATTCAACCTGTATTCTCTTGCGAGTTTCCTGAGTTACGTCTAAGATAACGCCTAAAACTCCGCCGTTTTCGTCAACTATTTCTTCAAGCTTTATATACTTGTTGGTCTTACCCTCCAGGCAATAAACTCTTTCATCGGTAGCGTTGCTGCGGAGCTTGTCGATATATTTCTGGAAAAGCTTGTAGTCGTTGAAGACTTCCCTTAGCTCATTTGTGTCAAGCGATAAAATATCAGGAACGTGGTCGGTGTAACGAACCTTTTTCATCTTGGTATTATATTCATAAACGCCAATGCTTAAATTCGTCTGATTTAATACGTAAGAAATTTTCTCGGTATTCTTCAAAAGACTGTTAATCATAAAGTGAATATGGTCGCAAAGCTCGGAAAAATCAATACTGCTTTTTTGAATTTATCTCTTCGTTTAAATTACCGTCCGCAATCTTCTGAAGCTTATCATTCACATAGTTGATTTCCTTGATAACATACTTGTTTATATGTCTGGAAATTGCAATAATAAGCACTAATGCAACAATAATAAGACCGCCGATAAGAGCTACAACAGCGTTCGGAATGCTGCTGTAAAGCTCTGAATCGGATACGACACGTCCAATAATGGTGCCATCCACTTCAGTAAACATACAGTATGAAGCAACACCGTTTATAACAGCGTGAAAGCCGTCGCTACTGCTTTCTATCTTGTCTAAATCAAAGCCCAAAACTTTCATCTTGACGTCGATACAGTCAGAATCTGTCGATCCGATTATAGTTTTGCTTTCTTTATCGATAGCGTATAGCTCTGCGCCAACATCGGTTGTAAGAAGCGAGAAAATATACGAGATTTCGTTGTGCTCTGTAAGCGACAAAACGCTGTCAGGCGACATTCCAATCTGAACGATGTAATTTCCGCTTGAGCTCCAGACGGCAGAATACTGCATTACCTTTCCTTCGGCGGTATTAGGAGTTATGTCCTGAACGAGAGAAAGAGTTTTGTCCTCAAGCATTGGCTTGAAAAATTCCATTTGCTCGCCCGAATCAAAGGTATAGCCATAATACTCCGGATGAGTGCCTGAAACTATACAACCCGTTTCATCAAAAATGTGTATCTCGTCAACCTCAACAAGCTCGGCAATTTTCTTTAGCTCGTCAACGTCGTCCAGCGCATCGGGGTTTTCAAGAAGCATATAGTCTACAGCTTCTGCATTTCGCATACAGGTTTCGCTGTACTCCTCTTCTACTTCGTCGATCTCAGCTTGATTTTCCTCTAAAATTCTTTCAACCTGTTCAAAGATAACCTGAGAGGTTTCTTTAGCCTGAGTCTGCGCACTCAGTATTTGCAAAGTAAACACAATCAGAAAAATAGCAACAACAAGCACTATGGTAAGACGTAGCAAATATCCAATTGTCATTCTTTTCAACGTCTGCATGAAAATCCTTCTTTCAAAATGCAACTCAATAGTTAATTTGCATTAACATTCATTATACACCACTTTTTGGAATCTTGCAACATTTTTTTGGTGAATTTTTGAGCTGACAGCGCAAAAACAATACCCACTAAGAGCGATTTTCTCAGTGGGCTTTGTTAATCATTTTTTTATTCCTTTGGCATATGCGTTAATAATACCGACATCGGCAGTTGTTACCTTGCCGTCGTCATTCATATCGGCGACTTCAAACTGCTCATCGCTAAGAAGTTTTATCCCCTTAGCATGAGAATTTGCAAGTCCTACATCAGCGGTAGTTATCTTACCGTCGAAATTCACATCGCCTAAAAGCTTATCATTAGATTCTGTAACAGGCTCCTCTGTGTCGTCAGTTGTAGGCTCGTCCGACTCCCCTGTTTGTTCATCGGTAGTAACTTCGGTTGCAGGCTCGTCAGTTAAAGAAGCTTCAGTTGCATCCTCGCTCAAGCCTGTAACTGAAAAGCTAACAGTCAAAGCTTCTTCAGCGTAAATATCCAAAAGCCTGATTGCTGAATCGCCTTTTGAAGCTCCGTATTCGCTATAAATTTCTATGCGCAGATTTCCGTTTTTCTCAAAATCGCCATAGAGAATTTTGTCAGCGTCAAAAGAAACCTCTACACCGTCAACTGTAATGCTTACAAGCTTTACATCTATATCAGGGTAATTTTCATAAGCGTCAACAAGATCCACGCAAAATACTGTTACCCCGTCAATTGAATACCGCTTGCCGTTTGATGCATTTGTTCCGTCATAGGAAAGCGTATAAACTCCGTTTCCTGTTATCTCAACACTAACAGGGTCGTATACACAGGAAGGAGTATTGTCGGCGTCCGAAAAAACCAGATTCGCTATTATTGAAATATCAGCGTTTTCAGTTGTAGCTTCGCTTGAGGCTTCAGTCGTCGGTTCGGCAGTTGTTTCCTGAGTAGCTTCAGTTGAATCTTCTTCATTTGTAGTCGTAGCGTCAGTTTCAGTCTGCGAGCTTTCTTCGACCTCAAGCTTAATTGACTTACCGCCTGTTATGGTGGCTGTACTCAAGCCGTCAAGGCTCTCACCTGTATAAAGAACGTCAGCTTTACCAGAAGCCGCCCAGATATTGCCGATGCTATTGTATGTAGTGCTTCCTGATTGCAAAGCTGCATTAACTTCAAAAAGATAGGTGTCGTTAACAAGAATTGTAGTAACCGTCAAAAGAGCAGATGTAGCGTCCAGCGAGCCTAAATTATTAAGAGCATCAGCGTTTATATTATCAATAGTAACTGAGTAATCACCGTTGCCCTCAACATCGACGCTTGCATTAAAATCCTTGTAGCTTGAGCTTTGGGCGGAAAACGCAACGGTAGTTATCGCACCGTTTGTAACTGTAAAATTATAGGTTATAGAATTTATTGTTTCGCTCTCCGCACTAGAAAAGACAGGTAGGCAGAAAGCTATGGTCAAAACAAGCAGAAAAACTGTTAAAATGGTTAAAATCTTAGTTTTCATGGGAGAGTCCTTTCAAGTAACATAGAAATTGGCGTCAGTTTATTTTTCGGTCACACCATATCTTTCGCATAATAATTGCTGAAAACGCTCAACGGGATAAATATATTCCATTTTACCGTTGATTTTTGTCTGAGCAGATATTCACAATTGATGTATTTATTCAACTTGATTGAATGTAAAATACCGTCGCTGATGTAATCTGCAAGTCGATAGCCGTCAAGCAAAAAATTTGACTGGAAACTATTAAGTAATGCGATAATGCTTCTGTCTTTCAAGTGTGAAAAACAAGCCATTGGATAATCTTCAAAAAAGCGTTCCAGCAGTTTTTTCATCTTGCTATTATTTTCGTAAAGATTGAACAGATAATGGACTATATATTCAGGAATATTTTCCTTATCCTCCGTCTTGATATCAATCAAAACAAGCGTCAGCTTACTTACAAAATTAACAACCTGCAAGCATTGCCTATTATCAAAATAAAATAGCTTTCCGCCCCATTCCAACAACGGGTCTCCGCTTTCACGTTTCAAAACAGCACTAGCCATTGCTCCAACGAATTGATCCGAAAAGTCCTGCGGCATTTTAAATTCGTATTGTTCAAATGTTTCCTTTGTTACATATATAATCATTTGGGGGGTCTCCTTCAAAGAATATAGATGTTCCTTAATTTAACACAATCAAGGCTTTAGGTTCTTTTACAACCATTCCCATTGATTTTGAAAGAACCGAAGCTGACACTCTACGCAACGACCGTCCACCATTTCCGTAATAAGGATCTGCATAGTAAAAATACAAGACATTATCAATATATTCGTAACCGCATATAACTACAAAATGAGTTCCAGAATTATAGTGCGTTACAATTGTTGAAGTATATTGTACAACTACAATTGCTCGGTGTCCATTATCTATTTGTTTTTTTAAGCGTTGAAGTAGAATTGCTGGAATAAATATTTTTAGCTGTATATTTGCCACCAGAATACATCTTAATTAAGCTTAAAAGCTTTGGTGCGGTCATTCCGCCACCGCCTCTAAGACTTCCTTGATCGTTTAAGCTGTTTTTCTCACTGAACAATATAAGTGAATCCTTACTCCAGCTTTGATTTTTCTCGCTGTTTACTAAAATTGCTACCGCTGTCGGTCCACAAGCAGAATACCCAGCTATACTTCCGCCATACTGTCCGATTGCACCTGTGGGCAAAATCTTAGCATTGCTTCTCTTTGAGACATTGCTTGTTTTTATCAGAACCTCCGTTGACATATAATCAATAACTATATACCCATTATATCTATAATCAACGTGCCCTGTGTACCAGGAACCGCCAGAGACGGTAGCTTTATAAGCATAGCTTGTCGTGTATACACTGGATGAAGATTTGATATAATACAAACTGTATTTGTAATCAGGAACGGCTGTTTTAGAGGTTAATGCGCCATAATAGGTTTTTGAATTGACCGTTCTGTATGCCCTAACGGCAAAATAGTATGTCCTTCCACCGTCTAAATTTGTCTTGGTAAAAGAAGTACCAGACGTACTTTTTAAGGCAATCCAGTTCCCATTCTTACTTGTTTTATAATAGATCTTGTAGCCTGTGGCTCCAGCTACTTTGCTCCACTTAACGGTTACCTTCTCTTCACCTGCGGTTACTGTGAAACTAACCTTACCAGGCTTTGTAGTTGTTATTATAGTATCGCTCGCCGTTCCCCAATAAGTCTGACCATATGCTTTTTGATACGCCTTAACTTTAAACTTATAGGTAGTTCCTGACTTTAATCCGCTAATACGATAATTAAACGTACTGTTGCCTGAAATGGTTTTAATTGTTTTCCAGCCGCTACTTGTCCATTGATAGATTCTGTAGCCGCTTGCGCCAGATACTTTATTCCAGTTTATTCTAACTGCATCTGTAGAATATGTAAAGTTGGTTTTAGCTTTAACCTTAGCTACGACAAATGTTTTCGTCTTTGTCATTATCGTGTCAGAAGCCGTTCCCCAGTAAGTTGTTCCGTTGTATTTGATATATGCTTTAACCTTGAATTTATAGGTGGTTCCCGGAACTAAATTCTCTACACGATAGTTAAACGTGCTATTGCCCGAAATGGTTTTTATAGTCTTCCAGCCGCTATTTGTCCATTGATAGATTCTATATCCACTGGCACCAGAAACTTTGTTCCAGAAAATTCTTACAGCGTCATAAGTTTTATTGTAATTTGTGCTTGCTGTTACTTTTTCAAAATCATCCAGTACAATATATATATATATTATTTTTAGCATAACTCAATCCGGCAGAATTCTTGTAACAATAAATAATTAAGTTTTCATTGCACGAGGAAAGCACGCCTGTCCCGAGCTCAGTAACACTACTTGGAATTTCTATACTCTTTAAGCTTTCACACATTGCAAAAGCTCTGCTTCCTATATAAGCTACTGAATGCGGAATGTTTATGCTTGTCAGATTTGTACAATAAGAAAACGCATCGCTTTCAATACTGACTACAGAGTCAGGTATTGAAATACTTGTCAGGCTTGTACATTCCTGAAAAGTGCTTTTACTAATAGTTGTAACAGAATCAGAAATTGTAACGCTTTTCAGGTTTGAACACCGATAAAACGCATAATTTTCAATGCTTGTAACCGAATCTGGAATAGTAACGCTTTCCAACCCGATACATCTTGAAAATGCAGATTTACCGATAGTTATAACTGTATCAGGAATATCTACGCTAGTAATGCTTGTTTGGTTATAAAAGGCTTCTTTACCTATACTCGTTACAACATATCCGTCAATTTCGCTTGGTATATCAAGTTTGGTTTCTTCTCCGACGTATCCTGTGATTTGCAATGTGCCGTTGTCAAGTACCTCATATACATAATCGCTTACAGTCTGGGCACTGGCAGCAACTGTCGGCAGGCATACAGTTAAGCTTATAACTGAAACAAACGCAACAAGAAACGATAAGATTCGTTTTTTCATAAAAATCTGCTCCTATAAAAGTATATATTCATTATATATCATACACACTCTCTTGTCAATTAACATATTCAGCAAAAATGAGAACTTATTTTTGTGCAGGTTGCATAATAATGTAAATTTTTGACGGGATTTTTGTAATTTTTGGCAAAGAGAAAAACCTACTCATCCGCTTGCTGGCGAAGAGTCGTTGGAAAAAGATGAATTTTTGACAACTTGTTTGCAATAATTATCAAGGCAACACAGAACATTCTTACGCAGATAGAGAGATTTTAAAGGCTTACTCTTGGCTTGATTAAAAATCCCTCGCCAGCACTTGCGGAAATTTTCAAATTATGGTAAAATTATTTTAGTTGGCAAACGTCTGTGAGCTTCGAGGGGAGAAATGGCTATGAAACGAAAAATGGCGATGATTGGTTTTCCGTTTGCGTTCGGCTTGTTTTTCTCTTCATTTATGTCCGATTTTATATCCGCTTTGGTTTTAGCTGCCGTTATTGTTTTATCGGCGGTTTTATTTTTTATAATTAAAAAGCACAGGAAAATTATTCTTATCATATCTGTATCTGTTGTTTTTGCGCTCGGAATAAATGTCTTGTATAGCAAGCTTTACGTTGAGAGAATTTTAGACTATTCCGGCGAGAGCGTTCAGTTTTCGGGCTACATCAAAGACTATGAATATCTTTCATCTGACACGCTCAGAATTACGGCTAAGGGGTCGATGAATGAAGACGTTACCACTCAGCTAAGCTTTATAACAGATTCTATTGCTGTAGACTATTACGACAAAATTGACTGCTCTCTTTCTGTCGAGGAAATAGAAAACTCGGTTTCATTTAACGCAAAGGACTATTACAATTCACTTGGCGTTTATCTTGAAGGCGACGACTGCGAGAACGTTAAAATTACGCCGGTCAGCTTTTCTTTTATGAGGTGTATTTTAAAGTACAGAGATTATCTTTTTGAGGAGATCACCTCTTACCTTCCGGACGATACAGGCGGATTTTTAGGAGCTATGCTTTGCGGCGACAAGACGGAAATTGACGGAGCAACCAAGCTTAGCTTATATAGATGCGGACTCGGACATATTTTCGCTCAATCGGGCGTTCACCTTGTAATTATTACAGGACTTCTATACTCGGTGCTGTCAATATTCTTGAAAAACAAAAAGCTTGTAAGCGTAGCTTCACTATTTGTGATTTTGCTGTTTACGCTTTTTGCGGGAGTCAGTCCTTCAGTAGTTCGTGCGGCGATAATGTCAGGACTGATTTATTCTTCGTATCTTTTCAACCGAAAGCCAGACCCATTAAATTCTTTAGCTTTAAGCGCAGTTGTAATTCTTATCATATCTCCTGCATCAGTCAGAAGCGTTTCGTTTATTCTTTCATTTACCGGCGCATTTGCAGTCGGTGTGTTAGCACCATTTCTTCAAAAGAAATTTGCAAACGACAATAACAGAGCTTTTCTTTCTCTTGCACTGCCGAGCGTTTGCGCAAGCCTTGTAACTACGCCCGTATCCTTGTTTTACTTTAGCGAAATTTCGCTTATCTCCCCTGTTACAAATATTTTGCTTGTGCCAATTTGTACAATGGCGCTTACTCTTACCGCTTTAGTAGCGGTAACCGGCGGAATTACAATCATTGCTCACCCGATACTTATTGTCGCTTCCCTGCTTGTCAAGGGAGTTATAAAGCTCTGCGGAGCTTTTAGCTCGATTCCATTTTCGTATATTGGAACGGGCAGCGCTATTACAAAAGTGGCTGTTATTTTGTTTTGCGTGGGTTTGATATTTTGCCTGGTATTTTCCAAAAAGCTATCGAGCGTTTTGGAGGGAGCATTATGTATGTTTTCGCTTGTTTGCGTTTTGACTTTGTCCTCATCGCTTATTTTCGGCAACAAGGTTTCGGTTTACGACTTAACTTCAGGCAGTAAAACAGTTATAGTTGCTGTAAGAAACAACTATGCGGCAGTTTTTGACACAAACGGCAGAAGCGGTTTGGGAAGCGCAGTTGAAAGCTTACTTGAAGAAAGCAACGTAAAGAGCGTTGATTTATTTCTGTCAAAAAATACTGCAAACAAAGAAGCTTACTATAAAAGCACGCTATATGCGGATATTTCATCAGTCTGCGATATTACCGATTCAAGTGCAGAGCTTGATATTATTGATGCAGAAATTACAAATACTGACGAAGCGCTTACTCTGTCGCTAGAGGAAATGAGCGTTATCTATGACAAGGAAAATGGAGAGGTAATATACAGCTACAAATAATCATAGCACAAGGAAAGCATTTCAAAAGTTGCAAAAGTTCTGCAAATGTGGTATACTTGGCTTAAATTAGTTTTTGGAGGGACTGTCAATGGCGAGCATTTCTGATAAAGAGCTTTCTTCACTTGTAAGAAGCGGCAAAATTGACAGCCTTTATTTATTCTACGGAAGAGATGTCGGCGTAATCGAATCGTTCACCAAAAGACTGGTAAGCAAAATTATGCCCCCGGAATCGGCAGATATGAATCTTCATAGATTTACCGGAAAATCTCTTGACCTTTCAGAGCTTCGTGATATAGTTGACGCCTACCCTCTTTTTTGCGAAAGAAAGGTAGTTGTTATTAACGACCTGTATTTAAGCGAGCTCAAAAAGAACGATTTAACCTATCTCAAGGATATTATAAAGTCGCTTGACGACAGCACCACAATAATTATCTACATAACAGGAATTGACATTTACAGAAGCAAAACGGCACTTAATAAAGAATGGGCATCGTTTGCTAAATATTGTGAAAAGTACGGCAGCGTTTGCGAGTTCAAAACCAAAAGCTTAAGCGACCTGTCAAAGGCTATTACAGCGAAGCTTTCAAAATCAGGACTTTCAATTTCACTTTCCGACGCCTCATATTTGGCGCAGGTCTGTCTTTGCTCGACTACTGTTATAAACAACGAGCTTTCTAAGCTTATCTTTTACAAGCAGTCGGGTCAGATTACAAAAGAGGACATTGACCTTTTGTGCGTTGGGCAGGCGGATACCGATTCGTTCAAGCTTGCAAATGAAATTGTTGCGAAAAGAGCAAGACCTGCTTTTGAAATTTTATCTAGTCTTTGCTCAAAGCCGGACGAATATATAGCTACCCTTTCTTCGGTCAACTCCGCCTTTTGCGACCTATACAGAGCAAAGCTCGCAAGAAGTATCGGCGCAACGGATAGCGACATTGTTGAGGATTTTTCCTATCCTGCAAATTTACAATTTCGGGCTAAAAACGCTTATCGCTCATGTAAGGACTACTCGCTAAAGGATATAAGACGTTGTATTATGATTTTGTCTGATGCGGATTTTGAGCTAAAGTCAAGCAGATGCAACCCTGAGGTGGTATTTCAAAAGGCAATTTCTAAAATGATTGGACTGAAAAGCTAATGCTGTATACTGATAAAGCTATTATTGTTGAAGGCAAATACGATAAGATAAAGCTTTCATCGGTTATCGACGGCGTAATTATTGTTACAAACGGCTTTAACATTTTTAAGGACAAGGACCGCCAGCAGCTGATTCGCTTTTACGCTGAAAAATCAGGGATTATCATTCTTACTGATTCTGACAGCGCAGGATTTCAAATAAGAAGCTTTATTAAAGGCTTTATTGATAACGACAAAATCACAAATGTGTATATTCCTGAGATTTTCGGCAAGGAAAGGCGTAAGGACAGGCCCTCTAAGGAAGGAAAGCTTGGCGTTGAGGGCGTTTCTAATGAAGTCTTGATTGATACGCTGAAGCGCTGCGGAGCGTTAAGCGATAAAAAATCAACCGAATCTATAACGGTTCTGGATTTGTACGACTTAGGACTTGTGGGAAGCGAAAATTCTCTGGCTAAAAGACAAGCGTTATTGCGGTCTTGCGACTTACCAATCAACGTTTCTACAAAAGCGCTGCTTGAAATTTTAAACAGAACCTTTGAAAAGAACGACTTATACGAATACGTTCAAGAAAATATATTAAATTCGGAAGGAAGAGCTTCAAATGAATTATCTTCATCTTATTGATTTAAACGATTTCCCTGTTAAGTTCTGGAACGAGCTTTTAGAGCTTGGTATCGACATTTACCATAACCCTGAAAAATACGCTCACGCTTGCGACGGAAAGATTATGGCTACCCTTTTTTACGAGCCGTCAACAAGAACGCAGATGTCCTTTCAAACGGCTATGCTAAGACTTGGCGGAAGCTTAATTGGATTCGACAACCCTTCCACATCATCCGTTGCAAAGGGCGAAAGCTTATCGGATACAACGCAAATAGTTTCAGGCTATGCAGATGTGCTTGTTATAAGGCATCCTCAGCCGGGAGCTGCTAAGGCGGCGGCGCTGACGGCTGACTGCCCTGTTATAAACGCAGGAGACGGCGGTCACCTTCACCCTACTCAAACGCTTACAGACCTTTTAACGCTTCGGCTTGAAAAGGGCACGCTTGAAAACTTAAATATCGGCTTGTGCGGAGATTTGAAAAACGGACGAACGGTTCATTCGCTCGTAAAGGCAATGTCCTGCTATAAGGGAAACCACTTCACCTTTATTTCAACCAGCGAGCTCAAAATGCCGCAGTACATAAAGGATATTCTTTCGGTTCACGGAGCGAGCTTTAAGGAGGTAGAATCTCTCGAAGAAGCGATCGGCGAGCTTGACGTTTTGTATATGACTAGGATTCAGCGAGAAAGGTTTAAAAGCGATGAGGAATACTTTGCTCAAAAGGACACTTATGTTTTGGACACAGCAAAGCTTTCCCTTTCAAAGCCTGATTTAAAGGTGCTGCATCCGCTGCCGAGGGTTGACGAGATAACAACTGACGTTGACAAAAACGAAAAGGCGGTTTATTTTAAACAGGCTAAGTACGGAATGTACATAAGAATGGCGCTTATTATGACGCTTTTATCAAATGAAAACAGAAGCATTCCCCTGCTTTCGGGCAAGGAGTATCCAGGAGTTTGCTGTTCTAATGAGCTATGTATAACAAACAGCGAGAGCTATCTTCCTAAATCGTTTGTTGGTATTGGCGATAATGTAGAATGTGAATTCTGTAACGAGAGAACGCTTCTTTAAATAGATAAATAAAAAATTCGGAGGTATATATGGCAAACAAAAGAAGGGTCAAAATATACTGGGGGAGAATTTTTACAGCTCTTGCCGTTTTGATAGCATTTATTATACTGCTTGTAACGGCTATAAAGGGCATTATTGGAGTATTTACAAATTCGGACGATAAAGAGGCAATTGATACTAACGCTTCAGCGGTAACCGAAGAGGACGACGAGACACAGGAGATAATTATATTTTTAAATCCCGGTCACGGTGGCGAAGAGGATTCGGGAGCTTTATCGGTTGACGAAACGAGATACGAAAAGGACGACAACCTGACGGTAGGTCTTTTGGTTCGAGATGAGCTTGAAAGCCGTGGAATAACGGTAGTTATGTCAAGAGAGGACGATACGTTTGTAAGTCTTTCTGATACGGCTGAAATGGCTAACGAATCGGGTGCAGACTTATTTGTTTCACTACATAGAAACAGCGCAGATATAGGCTACGGAGTAGAGGCATGGGTAAACTGGAACGCTCCAAAGGCGGACACTCTGCTTGCCGATAACATTTTATCTGCTCTAAGCGAAAGTACAATTTCAGAAAACAGAGGCATCGGGTTCGGCTATATAGGCTACAGCTATACCGCTCACGTAAATTACGCCGTAAACAATCAAACGACAATGCCAAGCTGTCTTTTAGAGCTACTGTTTATTACAGACGAGGACGATAACGCTTTGTTTGACGAGTATGTTGATGAATACGCAGTAAAAATTGCCGACGGAATTGAAAAGACTGCTTATCAGCTAGGAATTGCCGAGGACCCCGACGGAGAAATTACTGAGATTGATCTTGATTCATACAGCTACCCCGGCGCACCTGAAACGGTTGAGGTTACTGACGCTGTCACCGGCGACGGCGACAGCGACGATAGCTCAAGCTCTAACAGCTACGATTTTATTGATACAGACGCTTTGCTTGCTAAAAAGTGGCGGGAGTTTTAAAAATTAAAAGCAATAGATTAAATAATGCCTGCACAGATATTGTACAGGCTTTATTTTTTAACGTTTTTGGAATTATTTTTTCAAATTGTGTTTTTTGTCACATAGCTTTCACTTCACTTAGATATACTTGTCGTAAATTTAAAGCTGAGTTAAGCTTTTTTGCTCATAAGCCGAAAGATTTTAGCTCAAACAGGTATTGAAAACAGAAAAACTGGAGGCGATTTATGTTAAAGCTAAAAAACATAGTGAAAACTTATGTAACAGGCGATTTAACTCAAGACGCTCTAAAGGGCGTCAGCATAAGCTTTCGTGAAAACGAGTTTGTATCTATATTAGGTCAGAGCGGCTCAGGAAAGACAACGCTTCTTAACATCATTGGCGGACTTGACAGATACACTAGCGGAGATTTAATCATTAACGGTGTATCAACCAAAAAATACAAGGATGCAGACTGGGATTACTACCGAAACAATTCTATCGGATTTGTATTTCAAAGCTACAACCTGATTCCGCACCAGACGGTGCTTGCAAACGTTGAAATGGCACTAACGCTTTCCGGAGTTTCAAAAAGAGAACGCCGCAAGAGAGCTATTGAGGTTTTAAATAAGGTTGGACTTGGAGATCATTTGCACAAAAAGCCTGCTCAGATGTCTGGCGGTCAGATGCAAAGAGTTGCTATTGCAAGAGCGCTTATAAACAACCCCGATATTTTACTTGCCGACGAGCCGACAGGAGCTCTTGATTCTGAAACGAGCGTTCAGATAATGGATCTTTTAAAGGAAATTGCTAAGGATAAGCTCGTTATTATGGTAACGCACAATCCTGAGCTTGCAGAGAAGTATTCAACGAGAATTGTAAATCTGCTTGACGGCGAAATTGTGAGCGACTCCGACCCATACGAGGAGGAGCATATTGAAAAAGCAAAGCCAGAAAAACACAAAAAGATTTCAATGTCGTTTTTTACGGCACTTTCGCTTAGCTTTAACAATCTGAGAACCAAAAAAGGTCGTACAATTCTTACCTCCTTTGCGGGAAGCATTGGAATTATAGGAATTGCGCTTATTCTTGCGCTTTCAACGGGTATGAGCACATACATTACCGACATTCAGAAGGAAACTATGACCTCCTACCCTATTACAATAAGCTCGGAGACCTTTGACCTGACGTCAATGATGGAATCGAGTATGCCTGCTGATAACGGCGGCGAAACGGAAAGCAAATCAGACACGCAGGTTTATGCGGATTTAACTACTTTGGAAGCGAGCGAATCGATAACGTCAAGTATAGTTCAGAACAACCTCACAGAGTTCAAAAAATATCTCGACGATCCGGATTCTGAAATTTTGGACTATATCGGCGAAAACGGAATTATCTACAGCTATGATGTGAACTTCAGCGTATATTCTCACGACGCAGACGGAAATTTAATTGACAGCAACACTGATACCAGCGATTTAGTGACATCTGACTCAACAATGAGCGATATGATGAGTATGAGCAGCGAAATGATGTCTTCAATGAGTACAAGCACAACATCTGGCTCAACGGGTGCTGAAAATTTCTCAGAGCTTATGGCGGGCGCAAACGGTGATGTTGTAAGCTCGGTTGTAACAGACAGCTACGATGTCCTGTACGGAAGCTGGCCTGAGCAGTACGACGAGGTTGTACTTGTTTTAAATCAGAACAACTCTATTGCGATAGAAACGCTTTATCAGCTTGGACTTATAACTGCTGATGAATTTAATTCCGTATCTGAGAAGATTGAAAACGGCGAGGAAGCTGACGAGATAAGCTTTGATTTTGAAGATATTTGCGACCACGAGCTTTATATGGTACTTGCTTGCGACCACTATACAGAAAACGAGGACGGAACGTTCAGCTATATTGAAGCTACAAGTGTAAACGAAGATCAGCTTTTAGAAAATGCGGTAACGCTTAAAATTACGGGAATTGTTCGTCCGAACGAGGACAGCGATACGCAGTCTGTTACAACGGCTGTTGGATACACTTCCCTGCTGACAGATTACGTTATTGAAAAAACAAACGACAGCGCAATTATCAAGGCACAGGAAAGCGATGAAAGCATAAACGTATTAAACGGTCTGGAATTTGAAGCGGCTGACGATTCGGTAAAAGCCGAAGAAGCGAAAGAGTATATAAGCTCACTTGGAATTTCTGAAAAGGCTTCACTTTATCAGATGATTTTGTATTATTCTTCAAGCGACACCAGCGCAGACACGTCAAGTGATACGCAAGCAGCCTTAGCTGCAACTGATGAAAGCTCGATGGCAAGCGCGCTTGATATGTGGCTTGAAAACGACCCTGATGAGAGCATATTGCTTTCATTCTATGATGAATATATAGCAGGTGCTACTTATGACGATAATATGGAGGCGTTTGGCAAGGTAAGCTACGACGCTCCAAGCTCTATAAGCATTTATACCGACAGCTTTGAAGACAAGGACTACATTGCTGAGTGCATTGAGGACTACAACGCTGGCGTTGATGAGGAATCGCAAATTACCTATACAGATTATGTTGCGCTTCTTACATCATCGATTACAACAATCATCAACGGAATTTCTTATGTTTTGATCGCCTTTGTTGCAATCTCACTTATAGTTTCCTGCATAATGATTGGAATTATCACTCACATATCAGTTCTTGAAAGAACGAAGGAAATTGGTATTCTCCGTGCACTCGGAGCTTCAAAGAGAAATATTTCACAGGTATTCAACGCAGAAACATTTATTATAGGCTGCTGCGCTGGAATCTTAGGAATTGTGATTTCGCTCTTAGCGCTGATTCCGATAAACTCAATTATTACAAGCATTTCCGGAATAAGCGATTTGAAGGCACAGCTACCAATCAGCTATTCGCTGATTCTGATTGCAATAAGCATTCTGATAACGCTTATAAGCGGTCTGCTACCTGCAAGAAGCGCTTCAAAGAAGGACCCCGTAGTGGCTCTCAGAACCGAATAGATTGTAGGATATTGCAAATATTGGCAATAATAAAACAGCTGGGAAAAAGTTTCTCAGCTGTTTTTTGTATTTTCGAATTTACTTACTTGAAAGCAAATGTTGAAATAGCGTCGTCTATTGCGGTTACGCTGTCGTCAAACGTATCAGCTGACGACAGGTAAGTAATTATTACGCCGCCGGTTTCATCTGCTATAAAATACTGCTTTTGCGTATCGGTCGATTCTGAAATAGTCATTGAAACGACAAGCGTTCCAACTTCATTTTCGCCAAGCGTCTGAACCTCAGAGCTTAAAACGTCGTAGCCTTCTACCTCGTCATACTGAACCTTGAAGGACTCGGCAAACTCGTCGCTTGAAAGTCCTGCATAGTCGCTTGAATATACAGCGGAAATGCTCATTGACGAATCGGTTATGCCTGCAAGCAATATAAGCTCATCGGAACCAGTTGTCAGACTCCAGTCATCTCCAAACTCAACTGTATAGTACGAGGTTTCAAGCACACCGTCGCTTAAAGTAACGCTTGTTTCCTGTGCTTCGGTAGTATCAACCTCATAAACGATTTCGGTTTCCTTGGTCGCTTCTTCAGTTTCAGCCTCAGATGTTTCACTTGAGCTGTCATCGCTGTTACAAGCCGAAAAGGTCAAAGCAGCGGTTAAGCAAAGCAGCATTGCAACAATTCTTTTCAACTTCTTTTCCTCCTTTATGCGTTTTGAATTAGTGGTGGAAAAGTCTGATACCTGTGAATGTCATTGCCATATTGTACTTGTTGCAGGTTTCGATAACGTTATCATCTCTTATTGAACCGCCCGGCTCGGCAATGTATTTGACGCCGCTCTTGTAAGCACGCTCGATATTGTCGCCGAATGGGAAGAAAGCGTCAGAACCTAATGCAACATCTGTGTTCTTTTCAAGCCAAGCCTTCTTTTCCTCTCTTGTGAAGACCTCAGGCTTAACCTTGAAAATCTTCTGCCACTCGCCTTCTCTTAAAACGTCCTCATATTCGTCTGAAATGTAAACGTCGATTGCGTTATCTCTGTCAGGGCGTCTGATATTGTCAACAAACTCTAAATTCAAAACCTTTGGCGACTGTCTTAACCACCAGTTGTCAGCCTTATTTCCTGCTAGTCTTGTACAATGGATTCTTGATTGCTGACCAGCGCCGATTCCTATTGCCTGACCGTCCTTGACGTAGCAAACGGAATTAGACTGGGTATACTTTAAAGTGATAAGCGAAATCATAAGGTCCTCAGCCTTGTCACGAGGAATATCCTTGTTCTCGGTAACGATATTAGACAATATCATATTCTCGTCTATGTTAAGCTCGTTTCTTCCCTGCTCAAAGGTAACGCCGTATACGTCCTTCGTTTCAACAGCTTCTGGAACATAGCTTTCGTCAATCTTTATGATGTTATATATTCCCTTTCTCTTGCTCTTTAAAATCTCAAGAGCTTCGAGGGTATAGCCTGGGGCGATAATACCGTCTGAAACCTCACGCTTTATCATCAGAGCAGTTGGCACGTCGCAAACGTCAGAAAGAGCAATAAAATCTCCATAGGATGACATTCTGTCAGCTCCTCTTGCCCTTGCATATGCGCAAGCAAGCGGTGAAAGCTCACCTAAATCGTCAACCCAGTAAATCTTCTTAAGAGTGTCAGACAACGGTCTGCCAATCGCTGCTCCAGCAGGAGAAACGTGCTTGAAGCTTGTAGCGGCGCACATACCAGTTGCCTTTTTAAATTCCTTTACAAGCTGCCAGCCGTTAAATGCGTCAAGCAGATTGATATAGCCCGGCTTGCCGTTTAAAACCTCTATTGGCAGCTCAGCATCGTTTTTCATAAAAACTCTTGACGGCTTCTGGTTTGGATTGCAGCCGTATTTTAATAACATTTCATTTGCCATTTTGGGTACCTCCATAAATTTTTTATTTTGTGTATTTATTCACAATCCGTGAAACGGCGTTGCCGCTTTCAATATCAATATATCTGACGAAAAGAGAAACCTTATTGTCCTCGTTAAGGCTATTCCACAAGCCGTTTGTAAATTCGTCAATATCATCAGATATTGTTACCTTTTTCGGTTCTCCTTCAAAGCTGGGCAGCGGATTTCCGTCACCCATATATGTATGAATGAAGTGACCGTAGCCAGCAACAGGATTTGTATAGGTAAATGTAAATCTTTCACAGCAATCAGGATTTCCATCTGCTGACTTTAAAATGCTCATTGCGTAGTTATATGTACCGTTTTCAACGTGCATAATTCCCGAAATTCTGGGGGTATAATTAGGACAATCGTCCTCGTATTCACGATTTCTGAGCGACTGCTCAAAGGTTTGCTGCTTATCCATAAGCTCATAAATCGTATCGGTCTGATCGCCGTTTGTAACAATCGTCTTGTTACCGAGAACTCTAACCGGCGAATAGATAATAAGATGAGGATCGGTAAGCTTTGAAGGGTCAGCCGCTTCGGTTTTGATTCCGTCAGCAGTTTCAGTAAACACACGGTTGCGTGAATTTACGCTTCTACCCATAATGAAGTATGCTGTAACCGCACTTTTGCCGTCCTTTGACTTACCGATTACAATACCTCTTCCTGGATAGGAGTTACTCTTTAGTTCTTCATAAATGTCAAGCGTTTTCATAAATCTACCTCCTGTTATAATCATATATATTCAAAATATTTTAAGCTTCAACATAAGCCTTGCCGTCTTTAAGCTTAATTTTGTCCTCGCAAAAGAGCGATACCGCCTTTGGCAAAATTTTCCACTCAGCCTGCTCCATAACACGCTTTTGCAACGTCTCAGGCGTATCGTCCGACAAAACCTCTACTGCCTTTTGCAAAATTATCGGTCCGCCGTCGCATTCTGCTGTTACAAAATGAACGGTAGCGCCAGTCAGCTTTACGCCCTTTTCAAGAGCTGCTTCGTGAACCTTAAGTCCGTAAAAGCCCTTTCCGCAAAAGGACGGTATTAGAGCAGGATGAACGTTTATCATCTTATATGGATATGCGTCGCAGACGATTCCGTCAAGAATTGTCATAAAGCCAGCGTAAACGATAAGGTCAGCCTTGTATTTCTCAAGCACTCTTAGAAGCGCTTCGGAATAAGCTAAGTTATCGGAAAAATGCTTCCTCGGCAAAACGGTAGTTTTAATTCCAGCTTTTTGGGCTCGTTCCAAGGCGTAAGCACCCTCCTTTGAAGAAATAACGCCGACAATTTTACCGTTCTTTATTTCTCCACAGTTTTGCGCATCAATCAGTGCCTGAAGATTTGTTCCGCCGCCTGAAACAAGCACACATATATTCTTCATAATCCAAAAATCCTTTCAAAGTGCTATTAACAGATAATTACTCCCTCGTCGCTTGAAACAAGCTCTCCGAGAACATAAGCGTCTTCTCCGGCTTCCTTGATAGCGGCAATAGCATTATCGACATCGTTTTTATCAACTACAACAGTCATTCCGACGCCCATATTAAACGTATTAAACATATCTCTTTCAGGAATTTTTCCTACCTCTTCGATAACGCTGAAAATCGGAAGGATCTGTACAGCGTTTCTTTCAATCTTAGCGCTCAAACCATTTGGCAAGGTTCTTGGAATATTTTCATAAAAGCCGCCGCCCGTAATATGAGAAATCGCCTTCACGTTTACTTTATCAAGAAGGTTCATAATCGCCTTGACGTAAATCTTTGTCGGCGTCAGAAGAGTATTACCGAGCGTAGTGCCGAGCTCTGAATAATGTCTTGCTAAGTTCGATTCGGTAACAGAAAATACCTTTCTTACAAGCGAAAAGCCGTTTGAGTGAACTCCGCTCGACTTAATTGCAATCATTACGTCTCCTGCCTTCTGAGTGTCAGGCTTTAAAATCTTGTCCTTATCAACAACGCCTACAGAAAAGCCTGCCAGGTCGTACTCGTCCTCGGGCATAAGTCCCGGATGCTCGGCAGTTTCACCGCCGACGAGCGCACAGCCAGCCTGAACGCATCCTTCTGCAACGCCAGAAACGATTGTCGCAATCTTTTCAGGTATGTTCTTTCCGCAAGCGATATAATCGAGGAAAAACTGAGGCTTTGCACCGCAGCAGATAATATCGTTTACGCACATAGCTACGCAGTCGATGCCAACTGTATCATGCTTATCCATCAAAAATGCGATTTTAATTTTCGTTCCGACGCCGTCTGTTCCCGAAACTAAAACAGGCTTGTTGATTCCTGTTAAATCAAGCTCGTAAAGTCCGCCAAAGCCGCCGATTCCGCTGATAGCTCCCTTTGTCATTGTTCTCGCCACATGCTGCTTCATAAGCTCGACAGATTTGTAGCCTGCGGTTACGTCAACTCCTGCTTCCTTATAGCTTTGTGAAAAACTATTCATTCTTATCTCTCCTTATTTTAATCTATATTAAATTTCATCTGACGTTCGTTTACAATCTTTGACTCAAATTTATCCTTTGGCATTTCCTTCGGCGTTTCTACCGGATATTCGCCTGTAAAGCAGCCTGTGCAAAAGCCGCAATGTGAAATTCCGGCAAGCTTTTTGACGTTTTCAACGCTCAAATATTCAAGGCTGTCAGCGCCTATACTTTCGCAAATTTCATCAACTGACATCTTGCAAGCGATAAGGTTATCCTTTGAGTCAATGTCAACTCCAAAATAACAGGGCGATATAAACGGAGGTGAAGAAATTCTGACGTGTACCTCCTTTGCGCCTGCGTCCCGCAAAAGCTGAACGATCTTAGCGCTTGTAGTTCCCCTGACAATGCTGTCGTCAATCATAACGACCCTTTTGCCCTTAACGGTATTTGAAATTACATTAAGCTTTATTTTTACGGAATTTGTCCTCTCCGCCTGTGAGGGCTGGATAAAGGTTCTACCGATATATCTGTTTTTGGTAAAGCCGATTCCATAAGGAATTTTACTTTCCTGAGAAAAGCCAAGTGCGGCGTCCAGTCCCGAATCGGGAACGCCTATTACAACATCTGCGTCAACAGGATGCTCTCTGTAAAGATACTTTCCTGCTCTTAGCCTTGCTTTGTGAACGCTTGAGCCTTCGATTACAGAATCAGGGCGAGCAATATATACGTATTCAAACACGCAGATATTTCCCTTTGAACCGCAATGAGTTTTAATTGACCTTATGCCTGTATTGTCTATAATTACAATCTCGCCCGGCTCAATATCTCTTATAAACTGCGCTCCAATGCTGTCAAACGCACAGGTTTCACTTGCAACGACATAGCCGCCTGAAACTCTTCCTAAAGACAGCGGACGAAAGCCGTTTGGATCCCTTGCGGCGATAAGCTTTCTCGGCGACATTACCAGAAGAGAATATGCTCCCTTGATTTTATACATGGCGTTTTCAACGGCACGCTCGATAGAACCGCTTTTTAAGCGTTCCTCAGTTATAGCGTAAGAGATAACCTCTGTATCGTTTGTGTTATGAAAAATCATTCCCTTAAGCTCAAACTCTTCACGAAGCTCCCTTGCGTTTACAAGATTACCGTTATGAGCTATCGACATTGGTCCCTTTATATGTCGAACAACAAGCGGCTGAGCGTTCGAGCGGTTAGGCTTACCGGTGGTTGAATACCTGACGTGGCCGATTGCAATCTGACCCTGACCGAGTCTTGCAAGCGTATCCTTATCGAAAACCTCGTGAACAAGTCCTAAATCCTTGTGGTGGGTAAAAACTCCGTCGTCGTTTACGACAATTCCACAGCTTTCCTGTCCTCTGTGCTGAAGCGCATAAAGTCCGAAATAGGTCTGCGCCGCAACGTCGCAGGTATCGTTACAAAAAACACCGAATACTCCACATTCCTCATGAATTGAGTCAAACATCAAGCTCTCATTCCTTTCCGCTCCAGCAGTATGTGCAAAGCTTACATTGGTCAAGTCCTATCGCTTCAACAGTTCCCTCAAGCGTCTGGAACTCAAGAGATGTCAGCTTTAATCTTTTACAAATCTCATCTCGGAGCCTTCTTCCACGAGGGGTATCTGAATGACTGTACTCCTCGATATATTTGACGCCATCGTTGCCCTCAAACTCATTGATGATTTTTCTCGCTATAAGCTCAAGCTCTGAGGTGCTTCTTGAAAAATTAAGATATTTGCAGCCGTACATAATAGGCGGACAAGCGGAACGCATATGTACTTCCTTTGCTCCGTTTTCATACAGAAATTCAACCGTTTCTCTCATCTGAGTTCCACGAATGATACTGTCGTCAACGAACAAAAGCTTCTTGCCCTTTATAAGCTCAGTAACAGGTATTAGCTTCATCTTTGCAACCTGATTGCGGACGTTCTGATTGCTGGGCATAAAGCTTCTCGGCCAAGTGGGCGTATATTTTATAAACGGTCTTGCAAACGGTATGCCGCTTCGATTAGCGTAGCCGATTGCATGAGGAGTGCCTGAATCAGGTACTCCGCAAACGCAGTCAACGTCGGGCAGTCGTCCGTTGTCGATATCGTGCTGAGCCATTATTTCGCCGTTTCTCATTCTCATAACCTCGACGTTTTTGCCCTCGTAAATGGCGTTCGGGTAGCCGTAATAGGTCCAGAGAAAAGAGCAGATTTTAAGGTTTTCGGTTCCCTCGTTTAAAACCTCGATTCCATTAGATGTAAGCCTTATGATTTCAAAAGACTTAAGCTCGGAGTGGATTGTATACCCCAGCTTTTCAAACGCAAACGATTCAAGAGAAACACAATAGCCGTCGTCGTTTTTACCGATTATAATCGGAAGTCGTCCAAACTTATCCCTTGCAGCTATTATACTGTCATTTGTCATTATCAAAAGCGATAAAGTTCCTTCAATCTTATTTTGAGCGTAGATAATTCCCTCGGTGAAGCTTGATTTCTGAGAAACAAGCGCTCCTACCAATGCAGCGTAATTTACCCGACCGCTGCTCATAGATTCAAAATTTGCGCAGCCGCTTTCCAAAAGCTCAGAAAACAATTCCTCTGCGTTGTTGATAATTCCTATTGTACAAATGGCGTATACTCCAAGCTTAGAGGTCATAAGTATCGGCTGTGGGTCTGTGTCGCTGATACTTCCAATACAAATGTTACCCTTCATTGAAGCTATATCGCCTTCAAACTTAGTCCGAAAAGGCGAATTTTCAATGCTGTGCAAGCTTCGCTGAAAGCCAAGCTCCTTAGAATATGCTGTCATTCCGCCACGTCTTGTTCCTAAATGCGAATGATAATCGGTTCCGAAAAAGACGTCGGTTACTGTATCTCTTTTTGAAATTGCACCAAAAAAGCCACCCATAATATCCTACCTCTTGTATTTGTTATTTACAAAGCTCCTCTTGAAGCTTCTTTTCTTTAGCTATTACACCCTCGACCATTGTCTTCTTTTCGTCCTCGAGCTTAGAAGCTAACTCCTCGTCATCGATAGCAAGCATCTGAACCGCTAAGGTAGCGGCGTTTTTAGCACCGTTTACAGCAACAGTTGCAACAGGGATTCCCGACGGCATCATAACAGTTGCCAAAAGTGCGTCAAGTCCTTCAAATGTAGACTTTATAGGAACGCCAATTACCGGCAAGGTTGTATGCGCGGCGATTACACCTGCTAAGTGTGCTGCCATTCCTGCAGCGCAAATGATAACTCCAAAGCCGTTTTGCTTAGCGTTCTTTGAAAACTCAGCAGCAAGATCAGGAGTTCTGTGCGCTGACATAATATGAGCTTCAAACTCTATTCCATACTTCTTTAATACATCAAAAGCTCCCTTGACAACGGGTAAATCACTGTCAGAGCCCATTATAATTGCGACCTTTTTCATTTTAAATCTCCTCCGAATAATATTTTTTAAAAAACAAAAACTGCAACTCTTTAAAAAGCTGCAGCTATAACTATGCCGTTTTTATATTTGAGTACAATAAGTCGAGGATACCGCACCCAGCTGTCGACATCCCCATTGAAGAAGTGCAATAAACGAAAATGTTTTTTATCATTACAAATTCTCCTGCCCCAAAACTTAAGCTGCACATTTGTGCAAACTTATCATCTATATTATTGTACCTCAAACGGAAGAAAATTTCAACTGTTTTTTCATAAAAAATAAAGAAAAATCATCGCTCGTTCTTGTCTATTTTGACTTAACCAGTTACATAGACATATTCTTTCTGAAAATATCGTTGTTCTGAATCCTTTCCATTTCTATGTTATAGGCGTGGATTTTGTGGCTTTGCTCAAGATATTGCTCCTGCTGGGACTTGCTCATTGCGCTAAACTCGCCTGACAAAAAAGCCTTGGAATTGAGCGCGCAATAGACCTCAGGCATTGCGGTAAACCGCCAAAGTTCGTTTTTCATCTTATCTTCTCCTTGATTTTATCAAATTGCTTCAATATTTTACTTGCTTTCTCTATCTGCTCATCGTTTGTAGGCTTAACGCCGTTTAGCGAGTAGTCAAGACCCAGTTCTTCCCACTTGTGAACTCCCATTGTATGGTAAGGGATAAGCTCTATTCGCTCTATATTTTCAAATCTGCTTAAAAACTCGCCCAGCCTTTTAAGCTTTTGCTCGTTTAGCGTATACCCCTCTAAAATAACCTGCCTTATCCACACAGGCTTATTTATAGCTTCTGTAAAAATAAGCGTTTTGATTGTGTTTTTATTGTCCTGTCCTGTAAGCTCGATTGAGCCTGCGACGTCGATATCCTTGATATCTAAGATAATAAGATCGCTTGCTTGTATCGCTTCCTTTGACTTGTCAAGCTCTATTGCGCCTGATGTGTCGATCGCACAGGAAATCGAATACTTATGAAGCTTATCTATAAGCTCTGCTACAAATTCCGCTTGCATAAGAGGCTCGCCGCCTGAAATTGTAACGCCGCCATTTTTGATAAAGCTTTTGTAGCTCAAAACTTTTTTGGCTACCTCGTCTGCTGTCATTTTGTATCTGGCGTTGCTTAAATTCCAGCTGTCGGGGTTGTGGCAATAAAGGCATCTGAGCAGACAGCCTTGCATAAATATGACAAAGCGCAAATTTGGTCCGTCGACAGCGCCTAAGCTTTCAAACGAATGAATATAACCTGACTTACTCATCAGAGCTTCTCGTGGAAGGTTCTGTTTATAACCTCCAGCTGGTACTGTCTTGGAAGCTTTATAAAGTTTACAGCGTACCCTGAAACACGAATGGTCAGCTGTGGGTACTTTTCAGGGTTTTCCATTGCGTCAAGAAGCGTTTCTCGACGCAAAACATTTACGTTAATATGGTGTCCTGTTTCCTTTGAATATCCGTCAAGCAGGGATACCAAATTTTCCTTCTGCTCATCCTTTGATTTTCCCAGAGAATCGGGAATAATTGAAAAGGTATAGGAAATTCCGTCCTCAGAAAATTCAAAAGGCAGCTTTGAAACTGACATCAGCGATGCGACACTTCCCTCCTTGTCTCTGCCATGCATTGGATTTGCTCCCGGAGCAAAAGGCTCACATTTTTTCCTGCCATCAGGAGTTGTACCTGTCTTTTTACCGTAAACGACATTTGAGGTAATAGTCAGAACGCTCATTGTGGGCTTAGCGTTTCGATATGTTTTAAGGCGCTTTAGCTTTTTCATAAACTCGGTTACAACTCTTACCGCTAACTCGTCAGCTTTATTGTCGTTGTTTCCAAATTTTGGGTAGTCCCCCACAACGTCAAAGTCGACTGCTATGCCGTTTTCATCTCTTACAGGCGTTACGCTTGCAAACTTAATTGCTGAAAGCGAATCGGTTACAACAGAAAGCCCTGCGATTCCGCACGCCATTGTACGAACAATATCCTCGTGATGAAGCGCCATCTGAAGCCGCTCGTAATCGTACTTGTCGTGCATAAAGTGAATAATATTCAAAGCGTCTATATAAACTCTTGCCAACCATTCAAGCACGAGGTCAAACCTTGCCCAAACTTCAGAAAATATAAGCTCACCTTCGGAAACCTCTGGTATTACAGGAGCTACCTGCTCGCCGCTTATTTCGTCCCTTCCGCCGTTTATTGCGTACAAGAGCGCTTTGGCAAGATTTGCCCTTGCACCGAAAAATTGCATCTGTCTGCCAATTCTCATAGCTGATACGCAGCAGGCTATTGCGTAGTCATCGGTAAAGAGAGGTCGCATAATATCGTCGTTTTCATACTGAATTGACGATGTATCAATAGAAACAGAAGCTGCATATTTTTTGAAATTTTCTGGCAGCTTATCGCTCCAAAGCACCGTCAGATTTGGTTCGGGCGCTGGTCCTAAATTTTTAAGTGTATGCAAAAAACGAAAGCTCATTTTTGTTACCATACTTCTGCCGTCAATGCACATACCTCCTATTGACTCGGTAACCCAGGTGGGGTCGCCTGAAAATAGCTCATCATATGCAGGAGTTCTTAAAAATCTCACAAGGCGAAGCTTCATAATAAAGTGGTCGACTATTTCCTGAACGTCGCTTTCGGTCAGCCTTCCCAGCTCCAGATCCTTTTCGGCGTAAATATCCAAGAAGGTTGAAACTCGCCCTAAGCTCATAGCCGCTCCGTTTTGCTCCTTAACGGCGGCAAGGTAGGCAAAATACAGCCACTGTACCGCCTGCCTGAAGCCTTGCGCCGGACCGCTTATATCAAAGCCGTAGCCTTCAGCCATTTCCTTTAGCTCATAAAGCGCTTTGACCTGCTCGGCGATTTCTTCTATATGCCTGATATTTTCCTCGCTTGTACCGAGCTTCTGAGCTTCATACTTTTCCTCGTTTTTATACTCAATTATTCTGTCTACTCCAAAAAGAGGTACTAACCTATAGTCGCCGATTATTCTTCCCCTTCCGTAAGCGTCGGGAAGTCCTGTTATAATGCCTGAGTGCCTTGCTTTTTTAATTTCGCTGTTATAAACATCGAACACTCCGTCATTGTGGGTTTTTCTATATTTAAAAATTTCCTCAACACGCTCTGGCAGACTTCTTCCGTAAGCTTTAAGGGACGTATGAACCATTCTTATCCCGCCAAACGGCATAATAGCACGCTTCAGCGGCTCGTCAGTCTGAAGTCCAACTATTTCTTCAAGCTTCCTGTCGATATATCCAGGCTTGTGAGAGGTAATGGTTGAAATTGTTTCTTCGTCAATGTCAAGAACGCCTCCCGCTTCCCTTTCCTTTTTCATTAAATTAAGGACTTTATCCCATAGCTTTTTGGTCTTATCTGTCGGCGGTGCTAAAAAGCTCTCATCGCCCTTGTATTCCGTATAATTATCAACTATAAAATCTCTGACATCAAGTGTTTCCATCCAAGATGTATTACTCATATACATCGCTCCTTCCTATGACTTTACCATTTCCAAATTGCTTCAATATATTCAGCTTTGAAATCCGATTATTTTTCTTGTCAAATTGCAGAGAAACATTGCAATATTCAGCAATTTATGGTATACTGTTAAAAATAATCAAATAAAACTCAAGGGAGATATTTTCATGAAAGAACTTATGCTTGGCAACAAGGCGTTTGCCAGAGGGCTTTACGAAGCAGGATGTACAATTGTTTCGTCTTATCCCGGAACTCCTTCAACGGAGGTAACTGAGGAAGCCGCAAAATATGATGAGATTTACGCTGAATGGGCGCCTAACGAAAAGGTGGCTATGGAGGTAGCTCTTGGCGCGTCTATCGCAGGAGCGAGAAGCTTTTGCGGAATGAAGCACGTTGGTTTGAACGTTGCGGCGGATCCGCTTTACACGGCATCATATACCGGCGTAAACGGAGGAATGGTTATAGCTGTTGCCGACGACCCTGGAATGCACTCGTCACAAAACGAACAGGATTCACGTCACCACGCTATCGCTTCAAAGATTTTAATGCTTGAGCCGTCCGACAGCACAGAGTGTAAGGAATTTACAAAGAGTGCGTTTGAGCTTTCGGAAAGGTTTGACACGCCTGTTATAATTCGCCTTTCTACTCGTGTTGCACACTCGCAGTCAGCAGTTGAGCTTTGCGAGCGTAAGGCTAAGGATTTAAAGCCTTACGAGAAAAATCCTGCCAAATATGTTATGATGCCCGGAAATGCTATACGCCGCCACCCTGTTATTGAGCAGAGAATGAAGGAAATAGCTGAATACAGCGAGAACTGTCCGTTTAATACTGTTGATGACAACGGCGCTAAGATCGGCGTTATTACTTCGGGAATTTGCTATGAATACACAAAGGAAGCTATGGGAAATAGCGTAAACATTTTAAAGCTTGGCATTGTAAATCCAATGCCGACGGAGCTTATAAAGAGCTTTGCTGAAAAATACGATAAGGTTTATGTAATAGAAGAGCTTGACGATGTTATTGAAACACATTGTAAAAAGATTGGTGTAGATGTTATCGGCAAGGAGCTTTTTGGCTGGTGTGGAGAAATTTCACAAAATATGGTAGCTGAAAAGCTATTAAGCGTTATGCCGCAATTTGACACGTTTGACGAAACAGTGCCTGTAAGACCGCCTGTAATGTGCGCAGGCTGTCCGCACAGAGGACTTTTCTACTGTCTTAAAAAGCTAGGTCTTACCGTTTCGGGCGATATAGGCTGCTATACGCTTGGAGCTACAGCTCCGCTTCAGGCAATGGATTCTACCATTTGTATGGGAGCATCGGTTTCTGCGCTTCACGGCTTTAACAAGGCACTAGGTGAAAAAGCTGAAAAGAAATCGGTAGCAGTAATCGGAGATTCGACATTTATGCACAGCGGTATGACGGGACTTGTAAACATCGCATACAACTCGACAAACTCGACAGTAATTATTCTTGACAACTCTATTACCGGAATGACGGGGCATCAGCAAAATCCGACAACCGGCAAAAACTTAAAGGGCGATCCTGCATATGCGGTTGACCTTGAGGCTTTGTGTCATGCTGTGGGAATCCAGAGCGTTCGAGTAGTAGATCCATACCATATGGCTGAAACGGAAAGAGTTATAAAGGAAGAGCTTGAAAAGAAAGAACCGAGCGTTGTAATTTCAAGAAGGCCCTGCGCTTTGCTTAAATACGTCAAGCACAACCCGCCGCTGAAGGTAGACGAAAGCAAGTGCGTTGGCTGTAAGCAATGTTTAAAGATTGGCTGTCCTGCACTTTCAATACATAACGGCAAATGCGTAATCGATCATACTCAATGTGTTGGCTGTGGAATTTGTAAGGAAATGTGTAAGCTTGGCGCAATCAGCGAATAACTAAACCATAAACGAGGTGTAAATAAATGGAAACAAAATCTATTATGATAGTAGGCGTGGGCGGTCAAGGAACGCTGCTTGCTTCAAGACTTTTAGGCAGCGTTTTACTCTCACAGGGCTTTGACGTTAAGGTAAGCGAGGTTCACGGAATGAGTCAGCGCGGCGGCTCGGTTGTAACCTATGTAAAATACGGCGATAAGGTTTATTCCCCTATTGTTGACAAGGGAGAGGCTGACGTTATTATAAGCTTTGAACGGCTTGAAGCTGCAAGGTATTTACCATATCTTAAAAAAGGCGGTAAAATCATAACCTCTACGCAAAAAATCGATCCGATGCCTGTAATTACAGGCGCAGCTTCCTATCCTGAGGACATTTTAAAGAAGATTGAAGACAAGGGCGTCAGCGTCACGGCGGTTGACGCTCTGGAGCTTGCCGAGCAAGCAGGAACCTCTAAGGCTTCCAATGTTGTGCTGATGGGAGTTGTTTCAAAGCTTACTGACTTTGATATTGACGCATGGCATAAGGCTATTGTTGAATGCGTTCCTCCAAAGTTTTTGGAGCTTAACAAGAAAGCGTTTGAGCTGGGACGTCAGGCTGTAAAAGACTGATGAAAAGGGTAACAAGTAAAATTGACAAGCTGACGCTTGCAATGATAAGCTACTACAAGGGCGACCCTCGTCGGATTCAGCACTTTTTAAAGGTTCATTCATTTGCACGGCTTATTGGCAAATATGAAGGACTTGATGAGAAAACGCAGTTTATACTTGAAGCAGCCGCTTTGGTTCACGACATTGGAATAAAGCCTGCGGAAGAGCTTTACGGCAAGGGCGTTTGCGGCGGAGATTTGCAGCAAAAGCTAGGAGTTGAGCCTGCGGCGTCAGTTTTAGGCGGCTTGGATTTTGAGCAGAGCGACATAGACAGGATTTGCTATCTTGTAGCACATCATCACACATACAAGAACATTGAAGGGCTGGATTTGCAGATTTTAATTGAAGCGGATTTTTTAGTAAACGCTTACGAGGATTCGCTTTCAGGCGAAGCAATAGAGAGCTTCAAAACAAGGATTTTCAAAACAAAAACGGGAACAGAGCTTTTGCGCACTATGTTTTGCGACAAGAGCTAAAACCGTAAAAAATAAACTAGGAGTTGATAGGCAATGGAAAACGAAAAACACTATCGTGACGAAAAGATCGAATGTATGCCCAGAGAGAAAATGAAAAAGCTTCAGGACGAGCGTCTGGTTAAGCAGGTTAAGCACGTCTGGGAAAATGTTCCCTACTACCGCAAGAAAATGGAGGAAAAGGGCGTAACGCCTGACGATATAAGGTCGCAAGACGACCTTTACAAGCTTCCGTTTCTTTCTAAGGCGGATTTGCGTGACGCTTACCCTTACGGACTTCTGGCAAAGCCTTTATCAGACTGCGTAAGAATACAATCTACCAGCGGTACAACAGGCAAGCGTGTTGTTGCGTTTTACACACAAAACGACATTGACATCTGGGACGAATGCTGTGCCAGAGCAATAGTTGCAGCAGGCGGTACAAACGAGGACGTCTGTCAGGTTTGCTACGGATACGGACTGTTTACAGGAGGCCCTGGACTTAACGGCGGCTCGCACAAGGTAGGCTGCTTAACGCTTCCTATGTCGTCCGGAAACACAGAGAGACAGATTCAGTTTATGAGAGATTTGGGCTCAACTATTCTTTGCTGTACGCCGTCATATGCGGCATACATTGGCGAGACACTTCACGAAATGGGCTACACAACCGACGATATAAAGCTAAAGGCCGGAATTTTCGGCGCAGAGCCCTGGACAGAGGAAATGAGAAGAGAAATCGAAAGGCTTCTTGGAGTTAAGGCTTACGATATTTACGGACTTACCGAAATCAGCGGCCCCGGCGTTTCGTTTGAATGCGAAGAGCAAACAGGTATGCACATAAACGAGGATCATTTTATAGCTGAAATTATCGACCCTGAAACGGGCGAGGTTTTGCCAGAAGGCTCAAAGGGCGAGCTTGTTTTCACAAGCATTACAAAGGAAGCCTTCCCGCTTCTTCGCTACAGGACAAGAGATATTTGCGTTCTTTCAAGGGAAAAATGCTCCTGCGGCAGAACGCTTGTAAAAATGACAAAGCCGATGGGCAGAAGCGACGATATGCTTATAATCAAGGGCGTAAACGTATTCCCTTCTCAGATTGAATCGGTTCTTCTGAAAATGGGAAATGCAACTCCTAACTACCAGATAGTTGTCGACAGAGTAAACAACGCAGATACGTTTGAAATCAAGGTTGAGCTTTCAGACAGTATGTTCACAGACGGAATTGAAACGGTGGATGCGCTTGAGAAAAAGCTTTCAACTGACATTCACAACATTTTAGGAATCAGGGCTAAAATTAGTCTTGTCGCTCCGAAAAGCATTCCACGCTCTGAGGGCAAGGCGGTAAGAGTAATCGACAAGAGAAAGCTTGTATAAGTCTGATAAAACAAAAAACAGCGTTCAGGAAAATTCCCGAACGCTGTTATTTTTTACTTTTTTCTTCGCTCAAAGGTTATCTTTAAGTCTGTTAAAACGTCAGATATTGAGCGTTCTGAGCGAAACGGAAAGAAAAAGCGAAGCCTTCTCTTTTGTTTATCCTGATAAGCTCGAAACTGTGATTTGATTTTTTCGTATTTGACGTAGACGTCGTTTTCTTCGGCGAACTTTTTTAGCTTTGCCATAACGCTTGACGAGTAAGCAACGTCGATAATAAATATGCCGAAAAACAGTCCTACAAAGAACGAAAACGCCAAATTTTTAGATAGCCATTCAAGTGCATCGAGAATATAAGGGTGAATCAGGAAGTAATAAACAGCTCCTAAGATTGCCCAGAAGAGCGAAAATTTAGGGCAGATAATTCCCTTGATATTTCCCCACTCGTCAGAATAATCCCACAGCCTGACGCTTGTAACCATTAACGATAGCGTTCCGGCAACAAACTCAACCGCCGTCATACAAAGCGCCATTATGAAAAACAGAACAGGCTTTTCTATGTACGGGTTTTCAATTAAGTCAAGCTTTTCAAAGCTTGCAATCAGGTAAAGCATAACCAGTCCGCAGCCGTAAATTGGAAGATAAGGTCCTACACAATAGCCCGGATTTACCCACTTGCCGTCCGGATTCATTTTCTTATCGAAAAAGCGTCTGAAAAGAAGCTCTATACACCAGCCGATAATTGAACCGATACAAAACAAAAAGGCAATTACCAAAAAAATGCTCAATTTCCTCCCTCCCTATTTTAAAAAACAAGTCCCCCGCAAAATGTACGAGGGACGTAAAAGTTATTGCTCCATTCCAAGCTTGACAGCGTTCATATTGACGTCAACGAGATTCTTCTTTTTAGGCGGTATTGCCTTTTCAAAAGCCGCTCGAAGAGTATCAACTGAAACGATGCCTGTTTCCTTGATAAACTTACCAAGAAGAATGATATTAGCCATTCCTGTCATACCGTTTTTGTCGGCAAGCTCAGAAGCAGGAACGTAAAACGCTTTTATATCCTCTCTGTAGCTCTTTTTGTCAATCATAGAGCTGTCGGCAATTACGATTCCGCCAGCCTTTACGTTGTTAATAAACTTATCAAAGCTCGGCTCGTTCATTGCTATCAACATATCAGGATCAACAACAAGCGGCGAGCCTATCGGGTCATCAGAAATACAAACAGAGCAGTTAGCTGTTCCGCCTCTCATTTCAGGGCCGTATGAAGGAAGCCAAGAGATTTCCTTTTCGTCCATAAGACCAGCATATGCTAAAATCTTTCCTGCAAACAGTATTCCCTGTCCGCCAAAGCCAGCTAAAACAATTTCATTAAGCATTGTTGTTGCCCTCCTCTCTGACATTTACATCCTTGTACACTCCGAGAGGATAATAAGGAATCATTTCGTTTCTCAGTCGCTCAAGAGCCTTTACTGGAGTTAATCCCCAGTTTGTAGGACAGGTTGACAAAACCTCAACTATTGAGAAGCCTCTCTTTTCCTTTTGGTTTTCAAAAGCCTTTCTGATAGCCTTCTTGGCTTCGTTGATGTGTGGAACGCTGTCTACTGCAACCCTTTGAGCAAGCGCTGTTCCTGAAAGAGTAGAAAGCATTTCGCAAACTCTTACCGGGTAGCCCTGAACCAACGGATCTCTGCCGTAAGGCGTTGTCTGAGTAATTTGTCCCGGAATGGTAGTTGGCGCCATTTGCCCTCCTGTCATTCCGTAGGTTGTGTTATTGATAAAGATTACTACAATGTTTTCGCCCCTCGTTGCTGCGTGAACAGTTTCGCAGGTACCTATTGCAGCTAAATCTCCGTCGCCCTGATATGTGAAAACATATGAATCAGGCTTTGCACGCTTTACGCCAGTTGCTACTGCCGGCGCTCTGCCGTGCGGAGCTTCAATCATATCGCAGTTAAAGTAATCGTATGCCATTACAGAGCAGCCTACAGGACAAATTCCGATTGTGTCGCCCTCAATTCCCATTTCGTCAATTACTTCGCTTAAAATTCTATGTACAATTCCGTGCGTACAGCCAGGGCAATAGTGAGTTGGAACATCGCAGTACGCATGAGGTCTTTTGTATACGTCAGCCATTATTCAGCACCCCCGATTTTAACAATTTCATTCAAAACCTCGCTTGGCTTTGGAATTACGCCGCCTGTTCTTCCGAAGAACGAAACGGGTATTTTACATTCGGTCGCAAGCTTGATGTCGTCAATCATCTGACCCATATTCATCTCAACGCTCAGAATGTTCTTAGCGCACCTTGTTGCGTCTAAAAGCTCTTGCTTCGGGAAAGGCCAGAGAGTCTTTGGTCGGAAAAGTCCTACCTTTATTCCCTGCTCACGAGCGGTATTTACTGCGCTCTTTGCTACTCTTGCAGTTGCGCCAAAAGCACAAACAACAATTTCCGCATCGTCGCACAAATAAACCTCAGCGTCAGTTTCTTCGCTTTCAATCTTTTCGTATCTCTTATATCTGTTATTTACAGAATTTTCAAGAACCTCAGGAGTTAAGAAAAGCGAATTTATAATGTTATGCTCACGCTTGTTCTTGTGGCCGTTTGTAGCCCAGCTCTTATCTACCTCGAGCGGCTTTATTTCAGGGAAGGTTATAGGCTCCATCATCTGACCTAACAGTCCGTCAGCCAAAATCATAGCAGGCATTCTGTATTCATCAGCCTTGTCAAAAGCCTTTACAACCATATCTACCATTTCCTGAACGGAAGCTGGAGCGAAAACCAGAACGTGAAAGTCGCCGTGACCTAATCCCTTTGTAGCCTGCCAATAATCCGCCTGTGAAGGCTGGATTCCGCCAAGACCAGGGCCACCTCTTTGTACGTTTATAATAACGCAAGGAAGGTCGGACGCTGCTATGTAGGAAATTCCTTCGCTCTTGAGAGAAATTCCTGGCGAGGACGAGGATGTCATACATCTTGTTCCTGTGCTTGCAGCACCTAAAACCATATTTATCGCCGCAAGCTCGCTTTCAGCCTGTAAAAACAGTCCGCCGTTTTTAGCCATATACTTAGCCAAGTACGCTGAAATCTCCGTTTGCGGAGTGATTGGATAACCGAAAAAGCATTTACAGCCTGCTCTCATTGCAGCTTCAGCCAAAGCTTCGTTACCCTTCATTAAATTTCTTTCTGCCATAACACTCCACCTATCTTTCCACAATAATTGCACAATCAGGACACATTGTGTAACACATTCCGCAGCCGATACACTTGGATTCGTCTACGCAAACTGCTGTGTAATATCCCTTTGAGTTGCGCTTTTCTTTTTGAATTTCTACAATCTTCTTCGGGCAGGCGGTAGTACACAACGCACAACCCTTGCACCGTTCAAAATTGACAGTCATTTTTGACATTTTGACAGTCCTCCTTTAAAATATATGAAAATAAGATGTATAGAACAATATCTATTCTTCCCAGATAGCTTTTACATAACGCTTGACATTAAAAGGCTTTGGCACCTGAGCTTCGCATTCAATCGGCAGGCAGGTGCATTTAAGCTCAATACCAGTTGCGGAACAAATGCTATTTGCGAAGTCGCAGGAATCAAGAACCGTCTTAGCAGAGGTTTCTTCTCCTAGATTAGAATTGTTGACGATGCCTGTGCATTGAAGTCCGGAAACGCTCTCAATTCTTCCCATCAGGCTTAGCGTTTCATCAAGCGTATCTGTGAGATACCTGTACTTATTTACAACATAGAGCATATCAATTTCCCCTCTGTTGTAAAAGTCCTTCAGTGCTTCGCAATATCTTCCCAGCGCCATAGCTCCGTCGTCATCGCCGCCAACGTCAATAATCAGATAACCGCTTTCGTTAGCCAAACGCTCAACGTCAAACGTAATCGCTGGAATGTCAAGATTAGTATTTGCATAAACGGATGCAGAAAGTTCGATATTATTATCACGAAAAAGCTCCTTGAAATCGGCGGTACGAAAATAAGGATTTACTATATCGAGATCGACAATTCTCACCGTTTCGCCTTTATTTGCAAGGTACATTGCTAAATTTACGGCAAAATTAGTTTTACCGCTTCCGTAATGACCTGTTATAATGCTGATTTTTTTAATGTTGTTTAAGCTCATTTACACTCCTTGGAAACTGAATATTTGCTTTGCGTAAATTTTGCCTCTTGAAATTTTTGCTTAAAGATAAGTATAGCACTTTTCAACAAAAAATTCAAGATTAAATTATTTAAATCTTAAAAATCTGACAAAAATACGCTTCTTAAAAAGGGACAGCACTAATGCCGCTTTGCGCATTATGCTGTCCCCATTAAATTTTTACTTTTTCTTTCCCTTCAGAACAAGCGGATATGCGCCCTTTGTTACACAATCAGGAGTTACTATAATTTCAGTAACACTCTGATCCGAAGGCAGGTCGTACATCGGCTGCATTAAAATTCCCTCAACAACTGAGCGAAGTCCTCTTGCACCAGTTTTTTGCTCAATTGCTTTCTTTGCAACCTCTCTGAGAGCCTGATCCTCAAAGGTGAGCTTTATTCCGTCGTATTCAAACAGCTTTGTGTACTGCTTGACAAGCGAGTTTTTAGGCTCGGTAAGAATCTTCACCAATGCGTTCTCGTCAAGCTCATCTAAAGTCGTTATAACAGGAAGTCTTCCGACAAGCTCAGGAACAAGTCCGAACTTAACGAGGTCATGCGGCTCGATAAGGTCAAAGTGCTTTTTATCGTCTGTGCTTTTAAGGCTTGCGCCAAAGCCGAGCGAGGATTTATCTGTTCTCTTGCGTATTATCTTTTCAAGTCCGTCAAAAGCACCGCCGCATATAAACAGGATATTCTTTGTATCAATCTGAATAAATTCCTGATGCGGATGCTTTCTTCCTCCCTGTGGTGGAACATTGGATTCGCAGCCTTCGATGATTTTCAAGAGCGCCTGCTGAACTCCTTCGCCGCTTACATCCCTTGTTATTGAAGTGTTCTCGCTCTTACGTGCGATTTTATCAATCTCATCGATGTAGACAATTCCGTTTTGCGCCGCTTCGACGTCATAATCAGCCGCTTGAATAAGCCTTGTCAGGACATTTTCTACGTCGTCGCCGACATATCCCGCTTCTGTAAGGGTTGTAGCGTCGGCTATTGCAAACGGAACGTTTAAAATCTTAGCGAGCGTTTGCGCCAGGAGCGTTTTACCGGTTCCAGTTGGACCCAAAAGCAAAATATTGCTCTTTTGAATTTCAACGTCGCTGCCGTCGTCAATGCTCATAACTCTCTTGTAATGGTTGTAAACGGACACCGCAAGCGACATTTTAGCGTTATCCTGACCGATAACATAGTCGTCGAGAATCTTCTTGATTTCATGCGGCTTTGTTAAATTTATGTCAGCGCCCTTTCTGAGGGGTTTTTTTCTATAAGGCGAAATTTCGCCGTTTTGAACCATTATATCATAGCAAAGCAAAACGCACTGGTCGCATATATGTGTATTTTGTGCTGAAAAAAGATTTCTGACCTTGTCCTCCGCCTTTCCACAAAAGGCGCAGTGCCTCAAATTCTCTTTTCCCGCCATTTATATCTTCCTTTCCGTTTTAGCTTCTCTTGTCAATAACCTTGTCAATAAGGCCGTACTCACACGCCTCGTCAGCTGACATATAGTTATCTCTTTCGCAGTCCTTGTGAAGCGTTTCAAAATCCTTGCCGCAGTTTTTAGCGAGTATCTTTTCAAGTCTTTCTCTTGTCTTTAGCATATTGTCGGCGTGGATCTGAATATCCGTCTGCTGACCGCTCAAGCCGCCTGAAATTAAAGGCTGGTGAATTAAGATCTCGCTGTTTGGAAGCGCAAAGCGCTTACCCTTAGCTCCGCTCGAAAGCAAGAAGGATCCCATTGAAGCGGCAAGTCCTACACAAATTGTAGAAACGTCGCACTTGATATACTGCATTGTATCGTAAATTGCAAGTCCTGCGGAAACGCTTCCGCCAGGAGAATTGATGTACAAATCAATATCCTTTTCTGGGTCCTGACCTTCAAGGTACAAAAGCTCAGCAATTACAACGCTCGCAACTGAATCGTCAATCTGACCTGTGAGCATTATAATTCTGTCATTTAAAAGGCGTGAAAAAATATCATAGCTTCTCTCGCCACGACTTGTCTGTTCAACAACATAAGGTACTAATGCCATTTCCATTTCCTCCAATTCAAAAATTTCAAAAAGCTTTCGCCCACAAATACTTGCGGGCGAATTAAAATTACTTGATAACAGCTTCCTTCTTAACAAGCTCTGCTGCCTTGCCGACAGCTATATCCTTCTTTAGTGCGTCGGCAGATACATAGCCCTTGACCTGCTCAACGTCCATCTTATAATTATCAGCCATTTTCTTAAACTCTTCCTCAGCTTCATCGTCCGTTACTTCGATTGCTTCAAGAGTTGAAATCTTTTCAAGCGCCAAGCGGAGCTTAACCTGCTTTTCAGCCTGTTCACGGTACATAGTCTTTAAGGAATCCATTGTCATTCCTGTGTACTGAAGATACATATCAACTGAAACACCCTGTGGTGCAAGACGCTGACCCAGCTCCTCAATCATTTCATCAGTTCTTCTCTCATACATAACCTCAGGAATTTCACCCTCTACCTTGGCGATAAGCTCGTCGAGGATTTTGTTTTCCTGCTCCTGCTCGCAAGACTTCTTCGCTGATTCTTCAAGCTTCGCTCTGATGTCAGCCTTAAGCTCGTCGACTGTATCAAATTCAGACTGATCCTTTACGAAATCATCGTCAAGCTCTGGAAGCTCCTTAGCTGTAATCTCGTGAAGCTTGATTTTGAAAACTACAGGCGCGCCTGCTAAATCAGCTGCGCCGTAATCCTCCGGGAAGGTTACGTCAATGTCAAATTCATCGCCTGTATTGTGGCCTACAATCTGCTCCTCAAAACCAGGGATAAACTGTCCGCTTCCCAATGAAAGCGTAAAGTTTTCGGCTTTTCCGCCTTCAAAAGCAACGTTATCCTTAAAGCCTTCAAAGTCAATAACTACATCGTCGCCGTTCTGAGCAGGTCTGTCCTCAACGGTTATTTTTCTCATTCCCTTTTCGCGAAGGTGCTCAATCTCGTGGTCAACATCCTCGTCAGAAACAGTCTTGACAGACTTTTCAACTTCTATTCCTTTATAATCCTTGATTTCAATTTCAGGCTTTGTAATGCAGGTAACCTTAACAGCTGCGCCCTTTTCCTTGGAAACCTCTGTCACTTCAACGCTTGGGCGGTCAACAAGCTCAAGTCCCGCTTCTTCAACGGCTGTATCAACCTCAGCCGGTAAAATTGCGTTTAAAGCGTCCTCATAGAAAACACCCTCGCCGTATTCCTTTTCAACAACCTTTCTGGGCGCGTGACCCTTTCTGAAGCCTGCTACTGAAATATTTTTCTTAGCCTTTAAATATGCAGACTGAACTGCAGCTTCAAAAGCTTCGGTAGAAATTTCAATTTCAAGCTCATACTTATTAGTTTCAATTTTTTCAGTTGATTTCAAACTCATTTCAACGTCCTCCAAAATATGTAATGTTCAATTTTTAAGTATCTAAAAAAGTATACCATATCGCATTATATTTTTCAAGCACTTTTTGAATAAATTTTCTAATTTGCTTCGACAAAATGCCTGAGATTTGCTATTTAAGCTCGTTTGTAATGTCGAGCGGATCAAATTTCAGGTAATCTGCGGAGATAAGCCTGAAGTCGATTCCGTCGACAACTCCGTCGATAGCGAAGTTCAGCGCTGCTCCGTGAATATGTCCATAGAAGCACTTTTTAACGCCGTACCTGTGTAAAACCTCAAGAATTTCAAAGTTGTACTCAGTATAATAAATAGGCGGATAGTGCAAGAATACAACAGGCGTTAAATTGTCAGCAAGCGCAGATTTAATTGAAGCTTCGAGTCTTCCCGCTTCTCTTAAGAGAACCTT
Source organism: Ruminococcus sp. (assembly GCA_021205185.1). Lineage (GTDB taxonomy): Bacteria > Bacillota > Clostridia > Oscillospirales > Ruminococcaceae > UMGS1601. Next base: position 181,296 of record JAJPYB010000009.1, read on the forward strand.
TTTGTCGGCCTGCTCGCCCTTCTTTTCGTTTATCCAACCACGAGTTCCGCAAATTCCAAAGCTTTCGTACCTATAGTGGTTGTTAAAGAGAATTTTAAGCGTGTCAAAGCCGTTAGCCTGAAAGTAGTTTTCAAGCTTGGTTTTCGTTTCCCACCAATAATCATGGTTACCTTTAAGCAGGATTTTTTCACCCGGAAGCGAATTTAAAAATTCAAAATCAGGCTTTGCTTCCTCAAGGTTTATTCCCCAAGAAATGTCGCCAGCAACAACAACGGTATCATCCGGTTTTATTTTGCTTTTCCAGTTGCTCTCAAGGCGAGAAGTATAATCGTGCCAGCCCTTGAACACATCCATTGGCTTATCCGTCCCCAAAGACAGATGAGGATCGCCTATTACAAAAATTGCCAAATTATTCCCTACCCTTCAACAAGGTCTATTTACATCAATATGAAAAAATATACAGCGTCGCTTTAGTATATTTTTTGACTTTCGGCTTACAATAACTACGCAGACTAAAGCTCTGCGGAAGGAGATTTTATTATGGAAAATAAAATCCGTGGTATTAACTGTGACGTTGCAAGTTGCGTCTACAACAGGAACTCTTGCGAGTGCGTAGCAGGAAATGTAGACATTTGCTGCTGCTGCGATCAACCTAATTGCAGTGATGAAACAATTTGCAGAACCTTTAAGCCGAAAAATCAATAGTCACAGAAAATCGTCTGTCTAATAAGGCAGACGATTTACATATTTTACGCCAGAGCGCTTAAAACAAATTCCTTCATATCGTCCTTGTCGATAATCTGAGTGAAGCGTACTTGCTTGTCTTTAAGCTCGGCTAAGGACTTAGGAACGCTCATTTTAGAAACCTTGTTCAGCTTTTCAACAAGCTCAAACTCGTCAAGTGTTTCATCATATTCGCCAAGAGCTGACAAAACGCTGCTTGAAAACTTATATGGGTTAGCGGTTGAAGCGATAAGAGTTTTTGTCTTATCTCCAGTTTTCTTGACATAATCCTCATAAACCTTAACAGCAACGGCAGTATGAGTATCACAAAGATATGAATACTTATCGAAAACTCTCTTGATAAGGTCCTTTGTTTCATCGTCGTTACAGTATCCTGCGCAAAAGTCGTTCCTGATTTTTTCAAGCACATCGGCAGTCACTTCATATCTGCCCGTCTGCTTTAAGCTTTCAAACCATTCTCTTATAAGCTTATCATTATCGCCGCTCAGATGGTAAAGAAGTCTTTCAAGATTAGAGGAAATAAGAATATCCATTGACGGTGAAATGGTGGTGTAAAACTTTCTGTTTCTGTCATATACGCCGGTTTGCAAAAAGTCTGTAAGAACATTGTTTGAGTTTGAAGCGCAGATAAGCTTATTAACTGGAACTCCCATTTGCTTTGCATAGTAGCCGGCGAGAATGTTTCCGAAGTTACCGGTCGGCACTACAATATTGATTTTCTCTCCTGAATTTATCTCCCCGTCCTTTACAAGCTGAGCGTAGCTTGATACATAGTAAATGATCTGAGGAGCAAGTCTACCCCAGTTTATTGAATTAGCTGATGAGAACATCTTTCCGCTCTGAGAAAGAGCGTCTACAACGCTTTCGTCTGTAAAGATTGCCTTAACACCGTTCTGTGCATCGTCAAAGTTACCCTTGATAGCACAAACGCCGACGTTTTCGCCCTCCTGAGTTGTCATCTGCTTCTTTTGCATTGCGGAAACTCCGTCGTCAGGATAAAATACCATTATTTCAGTTCCCTCAACGTCCTTGAAGCCTTCAAGAGCCGCTTTTCCAGTATCTCCTGATGTTGCAACCAGAATAACTACCTTCTTGTCAAGATTTATCTTCTTTGCAGAGGTTGTAATCAGGTATGGTAAAATCTGAAGCGCCATATCCTTGAACGCACAGGTTGGCCCATGCCATAGCTCAAGCATATATGTGCCGTCAAACAGTTGAGCTATCTCGCAAATATTTTCTGTGTCAAATGCCTTGTCTGTATAAGCGTTGTCTGTGCAATAGCGAATTTCAGCTTCGGTAAAGTCGGTCAAAAACTTTGAGAAAATAAACGCCGCTCTCTCAGGATAAGCTTTGTCGCCGAGTGAGATGATTTCCTCAAGCGTAAGCTTCGGAAGCTCGCTTGGAACAAAAAGACCCCCGTCCTTTGAAATTCCCTGTGCTATCGCTTGTGCTGATGAAACACAAACGCTTGAATCTCGTGTGCTTTTGTAATACATTTTTACTCCTCCAGATTTGATTTCTATTTTTATCACATAATATCATACACGCAGGACTGAAAATTGTCAACAGTCGCTTGCGTCAAAAGCGTTGTCATAATAGACAAAGTCTACTACCCTTTCGCCGTCAAATGTAACTACAGCTACATCGAATCGGCAATCGTAAACCTCATTTAAGCTATGAAGATAAGCTCTTGCTGTTTTTATAATAAGCGATTTTTTGCGCTTTGTAATTGCCGCTTCGGCACTTACCATCGGATCGGGCATTCGGGTTTTTACTTCTACAAAGAAAAGCTTTGTGCCTTTTGCGGCAATAATATCAATCTCACCACCACGAATACAAAAATTACGTTTCTTTATTTCGCAGCCCTTTTTCACTAAATATCGGCAGACAAATTCCTCGCCGAGATAACCTATTTGCTTCTTATCCATTCTTTTTCTCAAAATACTTCTTAAAAAAGCTCGGTCTGTGAATTTCGCAAAGACCATACTTGTCTACCATTTCGTAATGGAGCTTAGTTCCATAGCCTTTATGCTTTGAAAACTGATACTCAGGGTAAAGCTTATCCATTTGCTTCATATATCTGTCCCTTGAAACCTTTGCAAGAATAGACGCCGCAGCTATACATTGGCTTTGAGCGTCGCCCTTTACAACAGATACCGCCCTTGTTGAAATATCAGGCGTTTTATTGCCGTCGACTAAAACAAGCTCCGGCAAAACACTAAGAGATTCAACGGCACGCTTCATAGCAAGCATAGCGGCATTTAAAATGTTTATCTCTTCAATTTCGCTGACGCTTGATGTGCAGATTGAATAGCAAAGTGCCGAGGATATAATTTCATCGTACAGCGCTTCTCTTTTCTTCTCGCTTAGCTTTTTGCTGTCGTTGATGCCGTCGATTTGAACGTCCTCAGGAAAAATTACTGCCGCTGCGTAAACGTCGCCTGCGAGCGGGCCTCTTCCGGCTTCGTCAACTCCGCACAAAAGCTTCGCTCCGCTTCTGGCTTTTATATTTTCGTCAAATTCATAAAGCGTCATACTTATTTCACCTTTGGACTTTCAAGCGATAATCTTCCCAGCTTTCCGCCACGAAACTCATCCATTACCATTATTGCTGTACGCTCAGTATCAATCTCGCCGCCTGAAATTAAAAAGCCACGTTTTTTACCGATTCTTTGCAAAATTTCATAGCCTTCCGTGCAGTCGCTTAATACGCTGTCATCAGCCTGAACACCGTTTAAGTCAACGCCGTAGCGGCTTACAAGCCTGTCCTCATAGCCGTTATTTAAAAGCTGTAAAAGCCTGCAGGCTAAGTATTCTATATCCATAATATTATCTTTAACGGCGCCTGTAAACGCAAGATTTTCGCCAACCTGCTTGTCCTCAAACTTCGGCCACAAAACTCCAGGCATATCGAGAAGCTCAACACCGTCAGAAAGAGCTACCCATTGCTTTCCTCTTGTAACTCCCGGGCGGTCCTCAACCTTCGCTCGCTTTGACTTTGAAAGGCGGTTTATCAAAGAGGATTTTCCGACGTTTGGAATGCCGACTATCATAATACGCAGGGGTCTGCCTGTCATTCCCTTTTTGTTCCAGCGTTCAATTTCGTCCTTCAGGATTTCTCTAAGCGTTGGCAGGAATTTATTTAATCCCCTGCCGCTTTTGCAGTCGGTAGCAAGTGCGTACACACCGTTTCGCTTATAGTAGTCAATCCACCTTGACGTTACAGCTTCATCGGCGGCATCGCACTTATTAAGCAGCACAAGGCGCGGCTTGCCGCCTATTATTTTATCAATTTCAGGGTTCCTGCTGGAATATGGTATTCTGGCATCTGTAATTTCTACCACAGCGTCGACAAGCGGCATACTCGATTTCATTATACGCCTTGTTTTCGCCATGTGTCCCGGAAACCACTGTACGTCTATTGCTTCGCTCATAATTCTCCTTCTAAGCGTTATTCGATAAACCCGAATTTACCAATTGGGGAAATTCTGAAAACTGCTTTTCCTGATATATCCTCTACATTTATAAAGCCTACTACTGAGTATCTTGAGTCGGTTGAATGATTTCTGTTATCGCCCATTACAAACACGCAGCCCTCAGGAACTGTCAGCGGATACGAATAGCCCTGATTGTCGCCTGTGGTCGTTAATGCGTTAATATAATCCTCTTCAAGCACTTCGCCGTCAACAGTTACCTCACCCGTTTCAAAGTCTATATCAATAGTCTGTCCTTCGGTTGCGATAACACGCTTGATAATGGACTTATTAAGCTTATTTTCGCCGACGCAATTAGCAACTACTATATCGCCCTGCTTTGGCGTGTAGAACAAATGCGTCATAATAAGGCGTTCTCCGTCATAAAGAGTAGGATTCATTGAATTGCCTACTACCATTACCTGTCTTAACACAAAGGTAAAGACAAGCAAAACTACCATAATAGCGATAGCGATAGCTTCAAGCCATTCAAGCAGCTCGTTTAACGAAGATTTCTTTTCATCAACCGGTAGGTTTTCAGCTTCTGTATATTCATTATTATCGTTCATAATATTTCACGCCGATGTCGGCAAGCTCCTTTCAATCAGTTGTATTAATTGTACCAAATTTTGATATAGATTTCAAGCCTTTCAGGCGCAAAAGAGAAAAAAGCCCGACATTTTTCAGTCGGGCAGGTGTTATTTTATGCGTTTGCAGTTGCTTTCGCTTTTCTTCTTGCGAGGTCTCTACTGAATACCAGCTTGAAAACTGTACGGATAAGCGGCTGAATAAAGAAAAGCTGACTAAAGAAGGCAAATGGAAAATTAAAGCACACAAGCTTTATCCAATTTGCTAAAAGAGTCGCAAAATTAAATCCCATATAGTATGGATAGTACATAATTGCTGCAATAAAGCTCATAGCAGGACACATAAGAGCAACAGTAGCAGAAATAACTGCTGTTTCAAACATCATCGGGTCTGTGGTTTTAATATCAAACGCCTTTGCTGCTAGCTTAAAGGATAACGGGCTTCCCATTACCACCTCAAGCAGATACGCAAAGCAAAACTCAATCACAATAACCGCCCAGATTGGTAAGTATTGACCAAACATCATAACTCCGCCCTGCTTGTTTATTGCTTCAAGCACGCTTGTTGCATTGTTTGCTTCCATTAAAGCCGAACCGTTTACTACATACAAGCTGTAGAAAACATAAGCATGAACTGTGACTAATACTGTCATGAAAGCAAAAACCATTCTCTGAAATTGATTTCTTGGCATAAAAAATTCATCCTTTCATTTTTGCACAAAAATAACACATACCACGCAAAGTGGTAAATCCAACTATTTAGTACCGTAATCAGATTTACACGCTAAGCGCAACATGTGTCGTTCAAATGTGCTAATAATATTGTTGTATTTTCGCTGTTTTTGAATTCAGCCAAATTATTATAGCACAAGAAAAAAATTTGTCAAGTTTCAAAATACCTCTTGACAAATAATACCTCGTGTGGTATAGTATTACTTGTAAGGAGGTAATGTGAATGGATGCAGGAATAAAGCACGGACTTCTGGAAGCAAGCGTTCTGACAGCGCTTTACCGTCAGGATTCTTACGGATATAGAATCATAAAGGATATAAGTCCGTATATGAAGATTTCAGAATCTACGCTCTACCCTATTTTACGACGGCTTGAGGCTGGAAATTATCTGAGTGTTTATTCGGTCGAGCACAACGGCAGACTCAGAAAATACTATAAAATTACTCAATCCGGCAAGAAAAAGGTTATCGACTTTTTGGCCGAATGGGACGAGGTTATGAATGTCTATAAGTATATTTTAGAGGAAACGAGGGAACGAGAAGATGAATAAAAACGAGTTTCTATATGAGCTTTCGGGGCGGCTTGATCATCTGCCTGAGGAGGAAGCTTTAAAGACAATAAATTATTATTCTGAAATGATTGACGACAGAATCGAGGACGGCGAAAGCGAAGAAGCAGCTGTAAGCGCTATCGGCAGCATTGATGATATTGTACTTGAGGCGTCTGGACAAACAGGAGAACCAAAATCAAGCTTTGCTAAATTGAGCCGTGGCACAAAGGCGCTTATAATAGTTCTTATAATACTTAGCGCTGTTATTTGGGTACCTGTTGCGGCGGCAATATTTGGAATTTTAATAGGCATAGCGGCAACAGTAATTTCAATAATAATTTCGCTGTTTGCTGTAGTTTTGTCATTTGCGCTATCTGCCGTTGGATTGGTTGCTGTAACGCCGATTTACATTTATCTGGGTAAGCCGTTTCTGGCGGCACTTGCATTTTCAGCAGCACTGATTCTCGCAGGACTTGCGATTGTTCTTTTTATCATAAGCGTTTTTGTTACAAAGAAGCTTTGGAGGTTCGTAAGATTTTTGTTCAGGAAAACGGTTGAGATAATCAAAAGAAAGGGGCGTGCTAAGTAATGAACAGAACGGTAAAATGGTTTATAGCGGCTGGAATACTTATCGCCGCAGGAATTATAGCACTCGGGGTATCGTTTGTTGTCAGCGGATTTAACGTATCAGCTTTTTCATCAGAGACGGAAATGACTGAACGTGAAGAAACATTTTCCGCAAGCACAGTTTCATCAATCAGCATAAACGCTGACTTCAAGGACGTTGAAATTACAAGCAGCGAAGATAATTTGATTGCAATTTCCTGCTACGAAAACGAGAGAGTTACATTTTCTACAAGCGTTTCTGATGATGGTAAGCTTTCGATTGAAGTAAGCGACAGCAGAGCCTGGTACGATTATATTCTACCAACAATCAGCTTTAGCGAGAATGATACAAACACTCTTGTAATAGCTCTGCCTGATATGGCTTTGGACAGCTTGAAGGTTGAAACATCAAGCGGAAATATTTCAAGCAGTAAGGTAACATACTCCCCTATTGATAACTGCAGCATCTACAGCGATACTGGAGATATTGAGCTTCGCTATATAGAAAGCGGACTTGAAATTACTTCATCCTGTGGAAATATTACAGTTTCAGACGCAGTGCTAAGTAATGGTGAAGGAATTACGCTCAATACAAGCAGAGGTGACATTGAGCTTTCAGGTATTGAAGCTTCCTGTATCGACGCGCGGACATCAACCGGAAATATCGTTGCATCTGATATTTCCTCGTACGATTCTTTTGCAATAGTAAGCGAGCATTTGAAATTTAATTCTGACAGCGGAGATATCAAGCTTTCAAAGATAAAAGCACGAAGCGTTGAAGCAAATACTGACAGCGGAGATATTGAAGGAGATGAAATTTCACCGTACTACTATACATCCTGTCAGGAGGTAGAATTCAGTTCAAGCAGCGGTAACATTTCACTTGAATCGTCTTACGCTGTAGCGATAGACGCACACACATACAGCGGCGACGTCAAGCTTCAAGATGTTGACGGAGAGGAATTTAATGTTAGCGCTACCAGCGGTGATATTACTGCATCGCTTATCGGAGAGTGTTACGATTACATTTTTAATCTTGTAACAGATAGCGGCGACACGTTTATTGACGGTAATACACAATTAACAGGAGATAAGAGGTTTATCGCAGAAACTTCAAGCGGAGATATTAACGTTTACTTTTCACAGATAGAAACTTCAGAAAATTCGTAATTTCTTGTAACGAAATCGGTTTTTCGTTGTCTAATAAGTGAGTACTCAATAAGACCCGAAGGAGAAGGATTATGCAAGGCAGAAATAAGGCTATTGACGAAAATATTCTAAGCGGCGAATACAAAGCTGTTTATCGCTATGCCCTTTCGCTTTGCAAAAACGAGCAGGACGCCGAGGATATAGCTTCTGAGACGTTTCTCAAGGCTATGAAATCAAAGGACAGCTTCAAGCAGGAAAGCAGCCTGTACACATGGCTTTGCGCTATCGCTAAAAACATCTGGCTGAACAACTTAAAGAAAAGGCAAAAAGCCGTTTCAAGCGATAGCTTAGAGCAGATTGCAAGCGAAGAAGGCTCATTTGAAGACAGGATTGACGACAAGGAGCTTGCAATGTCAATTCACAAGGTTCTTCACGAGATTTCAGAGCCGTACAAGGGGGTATTTTCTCTGAGAGTGTTCGGACAGCTTTCCTTCTCTGAGATAGCTTCGCTATTTGGAAAAACAGATAGCTGGGCAAGGGTCACATACCACAGGGCAAGAAAAATGATTTCAGTTAAGCTTGGAAAGGACGGATTATTATGAGTAAGGACAAGAAAAAGACGCTCGACTGCGAGGTTGTTCGCGACCTTCTGCCGCTTTACTACGATAATGTTGTAAGCGAAAAGACGGCAGCACTTATCGAGGAGCATATTCAGGAGTGCGAAGGGTGTATGCGAGAGCTTGAAGGCTTAAAGGAAGCGACTAAGATTGAAAGCACGCAGGAAAGCAAGTCGAAGGTTGATTTTAAAAGGGTGCTAAAGAAGCTAAAGCGCAAGGGAGTTATAATCGGCGCAGTAATTGTAGCTTGTGTAGTCGCGATATTTTTCGGAGGAAAATATCTGCTGACGGAAGCGCCGATAAAAGAAGTTTCAGAGGATGAATTTGAAGCGGTTCACGTTTACAAATATGATTTCGACAGAACGGACGGAAGCGGATACTTTTTCCTCTTAAACTACCCTATTTCAATTATGTCGGGTCAGACATCGTTTACCTACGAAGTAAGCGGCGATACGCTTGAAATTGAATTTAAAAAGGCACTCTTTACTACCTGGTCGGATGATAAAACCAATTACACTTATGAAATTTATACAATTAACACGGATGAGGATTACTCGTCAATTACTATAAACGGCAATGAAGTCTGGAATGAAGAAGCATCAGATGAAGCGCCAGAGTATGTTGATTATTACAACCAGTTTGAAAACTCAGAGGACGTAACCGGCTGGTCGATGTATGGCGACGATACGATGGGTGCTGAGCTATCAAACGGCGAGGAGCTTCATTGGGACTTAGACGGAAATGAGCTTTAAAATCTATAATTTTGAAATCCCCCTAAGTAGTATTTTTTGCAAGAAGCTGCTAACACGAAGGTGTTGGCGGCTTTTTGTGTAAAATCACGAAATTTAAAGAATCCTGGAATATTATTTCCGTCAAAATTTCAAGCGTTCTTGCCTGAATGCCGATATATTTTACCCGAATGCCGAACGATGAGTATTTATTATAAAATTTCAAACAGCTTTTGTTTAGGTTTAACAATTTTGTCTTGATTTGCGCTTGCTTTTTTGTTATACTTCAATTAAGGGAAAACCAAACTAACTAAGGTGGGGATTTAATTGATTAAAATTGCAATAGCTGACGATGAGCAAAATGTAAGAGAGCGGATTATGCTATATCTTAGCAAATACTTTGAGGTCAATCCCTACAAGTACGAGGTAGTCCCCTTTTCGAGCGGTGAAAAGCTGCTTGCGAGCGAAATGAACTTTGATCTGATATTTTTAGATGTTGAAATGGAGCCGCTCAACGGTATTGAAACGGCGATAAGAATCAGAAAGAAGGATCTGACAGTTCCGATTGTGTACATTACCAGCTACTCAAAATATTGGCGGACAGCATATAAGGTTCACGCATTCGGCTTTATCGAAAAGCCGCTAGAGGTAAACGATCTGTTCAATGTGATGAACGACTTTTTTGAGATTCAGTCAAATCAAGCCGGCAGCTCTGTAAGTCTCAGAACAGAAGAGGAAACGATTGTACTGGACGCAGACAGCATATATTATTTTCTTATTGGCAAGAACAGAACCTGCACAGTATTTATGGAGGATAAGAGCTATATAGTTAAGGAAAACTTAAATTCAATCTACGAACAGCTTGACAAGATTCAGTTTTACAGAGCGCACAGATGCTGTATTGTAAATCTCAAATATGTAGTGAAAATCAACGGCTTTGATGTATATATGTCAAACGGAGATGTTTTGCCGATTGCGCAAAAGCGTAAAAAGGAGTTCTTTGAAGCGCTTCACGTTTACATTCACACCCACAAAGGATAAAGCTTAAAGGAATGGTAAATTTATGTCAGATGTTATTTCGCAAATAAGCGTTACGGTGTTAGCCGTCGTTGTATATGCTTTTACCTACCGTTGCTTTAATCACGTCTACACAAAAAGGTACAGCTCTCCCCTTCCGTATATTATAACGTTTGCGCTGGCGCTTATAATTGCAAGAATAATAAATCAGCTGAATATTGCGGCGCTGAATCTTGTAATCACTTATGCGCTGTTTAATATTTTGTCGTTTGTTTTGTACAAGAGCAGCTTCAAGAGAAAGGTTCTTCACAACATAATTATCTACTTTATTCCCTTCTTCGCCGAGCTTGTAAGCTCGTCAATCTGGTCGATTGCTACAAACGAGCTGGGATACCTTGAAGCGTTTTCAAACACTTATATGCTGGTGATAAGCAATCTTTTGAATATTATGCTACTGCTGCCGCTTTACAAGGCGTACTTTACGTTTGTTAAAAACGACGATTTGCAAATGCTTCCATACAGCGAGGTAGCGGTTTTATTGCTGATGACGCTGTTTGAGTTTTTTGTTCTAGGGCAGTTTTTCTTAAGAATGCAAAAAAGATCAGACGGCATTATAATGATTATTCTGATGATTGGATTTTTGCTTCTTAACGCATTTATTTCGGTAATTATCGGAAGGCTTGCAAGCGAATATAAAAACAAGTACGAGCTAAGGCTTGCGAGAATGCAAAACGACATTCAGCTTACACACTACAACGAAATGAACAGCAAGTACAAGGAATCGAGAAAGGCTATTCACGATATAAAGCGGCATATTGACGTTATTACGGCGCTTCAGGACACAGACCCTGAGCGAGCTAAGAAATACGGCAGCAAGGTCTATAAGGAGCTTGATCAGCTGTTTACTGATTTTAAATGCAGCAATGAGATTCTGAGCATTATAATGAGCCAGAAAATAATTCTTGCGGAATCAGAGCATATAAAGGTTACGACTGAGGTTGAGGATTTGCTCTTGGACTTTATGGTTGATACGGATGTTACTGCGATATTTGCAAACCTTTGGGACAACGCTATTGAAGCTTGCAGAAAGGTAAAGCAAGGCGACAGATATATAAAAATGCAGATGTACCGCTCAGGCGGATTTATAGCGATTGAAATAGAGAACAGCTTTGACGGTAAGGTTTCCGTTAAAAACAGCAAGCTTGTTTCCACAAAGCTCAACCACGAGGGAGTTGGAATTAAAATTATTCAGTCCGCCGTTTCAAAATACGATGGAATGTATTCTACAAGCTTTAAGGATAACGATTTCAAAACGCAAATTACAATTCCGATTAAGCAGGATTGATTTTTTATAGCAAATGCAAAACCGCCAGCACTTTTGTGTTGGCGGTTTGCGTTGGGTTTTATTTAGTGCAACAATATTGCAGAAAATCATAAATCTAAAGCTCGGCGGCGTGAATGTTAAGTCTTACACGAGCGGTAAAAGTTTCCGTCTGATTATCAAATCTGAACAGCGCCTCGCCGCTATATTTTTTAGCTGTATTTTCTATGCTTTGAAGTCCGTATCCGCCGCCTCTTCTTGTGCTTAAAAAGGCAGAGGCAGGAACAAAGCTTCCTGATGATTTATACATTCCTGAGGGCAATACCTCCTGACAGGGGTTTATGACCTGAATTATCATCGAGCCGCTAATTACCGCTACTTCGATATTTATCCAGCGGTTTTTATTATCAATCAGGCAGGCATGAATTGCGTTTTCAATCATATTGCCTAGAATAACTGTCAGGTCGGTTGAACTTATCTCTAAATCGCCGCAATTTGCCTTTACCCGACAATCAATGTCAGAGTCTGCTGCCATGCTTGTGTAATATTGAAGAAGACCGTTTACGGTTGGATTTTTACAATAATCAGTATTTTCACGACTTATAACCAAAGCAGTCATTTCAGAAAGATAGCTTTTAAGCTCGTCGTCACTTCCCTGCTCGACAAGCAAGGACAAGTGGTTTAGCATATGACGCATATCGTGGCGCAAACGCCTTGTCTGCTCCATTTCACGAGTTATGCTATTATATTGAACGTTTCTGATTTCAAGCGATTTTAGCTCCTCAGAATCTCGCTTTCGGCGAACGGATTCTTTAAACAGCGTCCAGTAAAAGAAGCACAGCACAGCAATTGCCAGCAGCAAGGGAGGTGCAATCCACCACCAAAAGACTTCCTGATAGCTGCCCGGACCTGACATATACACAACAAGCATTGCAAGATAGAGAAATGTAGCAAATATTACAATGACAAATTCACGTTGGATGTTTTTGATCTCCACTTCAGCTAAATAATCTCTGAGCGCACGGCGCATAAATAAAGCTGAAAACGGAAACGTCATCGCCGCAGAAATTACAAACAGCGCTAAATATATTGGCGAATAGACCTCAGACTGGTCGTAGTTTTTAAAGAAAGTTGAAACAAGATTTACAATAAGGTACTGGGTTGCCGCATAAAAGAGTACCAGAACCAGCACTATTATCTTCTTGATTCTCTCTACTCTGAGTGACCAAAAATAGAAAATTCCAAAGCTACTTATTGCTAACAGCATATAGCCGTTAGCGAGGATTGCAAGATACGGTGAGGTTGTTATATTCCCTTGAATTGACACCGCAAATGGAAAAAAGGCAGAGGATATTAGCGCCAGCAAACCGCAGATGGATAAAACCTTTCTATAGGAGTAGCGAAAAGAGCTGTCATCGAAGGGCAGCAAGCATAAAAACATTCCAGCTCCTAATTGTATAAAAAATCCCAGAAAATGTCTTAAATAAAAGCTTAGCGTCATTATTATCGAAAACTCCTTAACCGTTTTGATTATTCAATCTGTCAAACAGGTAGTTATTATATGCTTCCCTTATTGTTTGCTGCTCCCGGCGTGCAAACTCAAGTCTTGTTCCGTCACGAAGAATACAGGATTCAGTTCCCATTTGCTCTATTTGCTCCATATTGACGATTGTGCTTCTGTTAAGCTTTAAAAAGGAATCGCCCAGCTTTTCCTCAAGCTCAGCTATAGACAACCAAACCGAAATGGTTTTGCCGTTTACCAAAACTATTTCCTTAGCATGGCCAAAGCTTTGAACAAAGCTAATTTCATCGAGAAAGACCGTACTTGTCGCATTTGCAGTCGGCAAGGAAATCATCTGACGCTCTTTCCGGCGAAGCTTGAATAATCTGTTCATAGCTTCAGCAATTCCGTCAACGGTAACAGGCTTTACCAAGTAATGCAAAGCGTTAATTGAAAAAGCGTCAAAGGCATGGTCAGAACTGGTTGTGACAAAAACAAATTCGGTCTTTGGAGAAATTTCACTAAGGCTCTTAGCTATTTCTATACCGTTCTCGTCACGCAGATAAATATCTATAAATGCAATATCAATTGGCGGATCATTTTTCGCCGCATCAAGCAGCTCCCCTCCACATCCATAGCACTCAGGCGGATGTAGCGGATCGTACTCTTTGAAAGCTTCGAGCAGCTTCATTCGCTCGCACAGGCTATCGTCACATATAGCAACTCGCAATGTAAATTCCTCCTTAATCATAAAAAATGACAACCCCCTTGACTTAAATCTAACAAGTCAAAATAGTTGCCAAAAGCGCGCAAGGAATAAACAGGGCGCAAGTTACCTGTCTGTCTGTCTGTCTGTCTAATAAGATTTTGGTCCTGCCCCACATATCCTGTCAAGTCCTTTCCGAAAAATTCAGAACTTTTTTATTGTATCCACAATTTTTGCGTATATTTGTAGAAATTCAAAGCAAAGACTGTTTTATTTCAACATCTGTAAGTAAATTATACCACAAAATTTTCGATTTGTAATTACCGTTCGTGCAAAAAAACCTACCATTCGTGAAATCAGGCAGGTTTTTTGACTTAAATATTGAAAGATTAAGAAAGGGATATAATGAATTTGTGAATTTATATTAGAATCCTATTAGGATGGAGAGGGAATAGAATGCTGTTGGCTGGGTTTGAGAAGAAGCGAGTATTAGTTTATATCTTCGTCTTGTGCAGATAAATATCTACCGGTGAATACCTTGAGAATGGGTACTCAGGTCTAGGCATTCTAAGCACCTCTCTGGGCTTGGTCTTTGGAATCTGAAGCGAAATGGTGGTTCCCTCGTCTTCCCTTGTCATATATGAAAATGATGCTGAAAATTGTCTGCAGAAAAGCTTTAGTATTTCAAATCCAAGCGACTCGTTAGGCTTTGTCAGGTCGCTCATTGCGAAAGCAATATTCATACGACGTCTAGCAGTTTCGCTTAGTCCAATTCCGTTGTCTGTTACTGAAACAATAGCATTGTCGCCGTTAGAGGTTACTCTGACGGTGATTATTTTTTTCTCGCTGATATTGTACATTATAGCGTTGGTAATCAGGTTGAGCAAAACTACAAAGTATCTGTCTGCGTCCGCACGAACATAGATATCCTTTTCAATTTCGCAATTAAGCGTTATGGCGTCAAAAGCAAGCTTTGAGCGTACCGGATACAACGAGTTTTCAGTATAGGATGACAAGTTAAATGTCGTTGTGTTAAAGCTGCTGTCAACATACCTCATAAGCTCCTCAAGGTTTGCGACAGACGCCAGAAGCTTATAAACAGGGTTTAATAGCTGCTTTGTTTTGTCAGCGAGATCGTACTGATCCGTAACCTCAAGCTCCTGACAAATCTGGTCCTCGGTAAATGCAACACTGCTTGCGGTTTCTCTTGCCAGCGAAAGGTATTTTCTTATTGCAATATAATTGTACGACGTATTCGTTTTCAGCAAATAATCGTAAAAATCACAGGTTTCGACAACAAAGCCGTCGAGTGCCGTTTCCTTATAGACAGGCTTTACAAGCACTGAAAAATCGAGGTCTCCAACCTTCATAAAGGCTGTACACTCCTCCTTAATTTCAGAAAGTCCTGCCTTCCCTGCGTGGCCAAAAGATTTTACCTCAGGCGTATAGAAGCTATCGTTTTTAACCGAAGAAAAAATAGCT
This sequence comes from Ruminococcus sp., assembly GCA_021205185.1. GTDB lineage: Bacteria > Bacillota > Clostridia > Oscillospirales > Ruminococcaceae > UMGS1601. Next base: position 196,509 of record JAJPYB010000009.1, read on the forward strand.
TCGTCGTTTGTCCAGAGCAGCGTTACTGTCTGGTCATAAATTGCTACCTTACTTTTTGTACCGGCGTACATACTTTTTAGCGCATCAATTTTTTGATTATTCATTGCAATTCTCCTCATTCTGAAAATAGTTGGTTTAAAACTTGTAGTTTCATCATTGGCGTCAATATGTATCCTTTTGGGACTATTTCAAAAGCCAATGTACCTTGAAAAAGGATAAAAGTGATACTTTTTGGGTACCTTTACTCCCGTCAAACTACCCTTTTGTATATTGTAACACAAACTTCGACAAATTACAATGGAAATGCTCTCTATTGACGTTAGCGAGCTGATATCGGAAAAGCCACGAATTAAAGAACAGAACTATACACTTGTAAATATAAAGGGTAGTATTAACGGAAGCGGAAAACTCGCGCTTAATAAAGGATGTCCACACACCTGTGGCGTTTGGGCGGATTTTTAATTGTCTAACAATAAAGTCTATTAAAATACGACAAAAAAGAAACTAAGAACGTAATTTATCTTAGAA